>JBNJKT010000005.1:0-287696 GCA_051751285.1 Pseudomonadota bacterium
GAACAGCACACCGGACCAGAAGACACAGCCCAGCGCCACTTCCCAGGAGAGGCCGGCACCCAGCACCAGCGTATAAGTAAAGAGCGCATTCATGCCCATGCCGGGAGCCACCAGGATGGGATTGCGCGCATAGAGCCCCATGGCCAGGCTGCTCATGAAGCTGATCAGCACAGTGGCGGAGAGCGCTGCCGAAAAGGGGATACCGGAATCGGAGAGGATCGCCGGGTTGACCACGATGATGTACATCGAAGCCAGGAAGGTGGCGATGCCCGCGAGCACCTCGGTACGCAGGGAGGAGCCGCGATCGCGTATACGAAAATAGCGCTCGATCCAGCGCACTTCCGACGAAGCACCGGGCGAGGCGGCGGCTTGAGATATCTGTTCCATGACGGGGTCCTGTTGTTGTTGTGCGTGGTGATGTGAAAGGTCGGTCGCCGACTAGGGTAGGCAATTCTTGACCGATTGGACAACACCTGTGACACCATCAAGGTATACAAAAAAGTCTAATATCTGGCTATCAGAAAACCAGATAGCAGAAGGGGCGCCATCTGGCGCCCCTGTGGAGAGTGGATCACTGGCCGTTCAAGCGGCGGGATGGTTCAGGCCGTCTTGGTCTTCGTCTCTTCCGGCTCCTCGCTTGGCTGGGGCAAGGAAGGCAGCGACTTGTCGAGCAGCTCGACGCTCTGCCGGTAGAAGAGCTGGCTCTTCTGGTGCTCGCCCAGGTTGGCATAGAGCCGCGCCAGCTCGGCACAGACCACCCCGCTGGGCCGCTGGCGCTGGCTCGCCTCGAAGTACTCCTGGGCCTTGCCCCAATAGGCGTTGCGCAGCGACAGGCGGCCCAGTGTCAGCAGCAGGTCCGGGTCGTTGGGCCGCTCCTGCAGCCACTTCTCGGCCAGGACCAGCTGCCGGCGCGCATCGACGTCGAGCAGGCCATAGCGCAGCACCAGGCGGCTGTCCCAGTGCTCCTTGAGCGAGTGGCGCAGTAGCCGCTCGGCAATGCCCTCCTCGTTGCCCCGCACCAGCGACTCGGTGTACAGCACGACCAGGTCGGTATTGGTACGCAGGTGGTCCGGCATGTCGGCCCACAGATTGCGCACCCGTTCGATGTCGCCGGGGTTGCGCGCTTCCTGGCCGATCAGCTCGCGGTAGGCGCGCTGCTCGAGCTGCTCGCGCTCCTCGCGGGAGATCAGCTGCTGGGCCCCCAGCCGAGGCATCAGGCGGCGCAGGCCATCCCAGTCGCTGACGCTGAGATAGGCCTGCTTGAGCTGCTTGAGCACCTGAGGGTGGTTCGGCAGGTGGCGGTCCAGGCGGGTCAGGATCGCCAGCGCCTCCTCGTACTGCTGGCGGTCCAGCATCAGCTGGGCCTGCATCATGCCTACTGCCGTGTCGGCACCCTCGGTACTCAGATGGGCCCGCTTGAGCAGGGTGTCGGCCTGTTCGTAACGCCCCTGATAATGGGCCGCCAGTGCTGCCGAAAGGTAGTTGACCAGCGGTGTGCTGGAGTCGTCGGCCGCCTTGACCAGCGACTTCTCGGCCTTCTTCCAGCGTCCCTCGGCCAGTGCCACCAGGCCGCGAACAGTGCGCTTCATGGCGTTACGGTTGCGTGCACGACTGTTCCACACCTTGAAGCGACTCACCGGTCGCGTCAGGCGCATCAACAGCCTCAAGCCGAAGTGCAGCACGATGAAGACGGCAAGCAGGATGACCAGGCCAAACCAGAAGGAGGTCTGGTAGGAGGTGTCGCCCACCCTCACCAACCAGTAGCCCGGCACCGACATCATCAGCTGGCCGAACAGCGCCCCGAGCGCCAGGCCCAGGACTACGATCAGGATCAGCTTTCTCATGCGTCATCTCCCTGGCCGTCGTCACGACCCTCGAAGCGCCGCTCGATGAAGGTCGCCAGCGCCTGCTGGGAGTCGCTGATATCGGGAAGTTCCGGGCGAATGCTGCGCTGCTTGAGCGACTCTAGACGCTCGATCACCGCCTGGACACCGCTGGCGCTGGTGTCGTAATAGCCACGAATCAGCGTCAGGGCCTTGTCGAGGCTGGCCTCGTAGAGGTCCTGCTCCTCCTTGAGCAGCGCCAGCTGGGACTGCTCGAGCACCAGGCGCACACTCTGGCGCAGATAGGACTCCTGCTCGGGCGAGATCAGCGCCTCCAGGGCCTGATCGTGCTTGCGCACGGTGACCAGATCCTTGAGCTCGCCGCCGAAGCGTGCCAGCTGTTCCTGCCAGCCACCCGAGGGCGTCTCTTCGAGGGCGTCGGCGGCAGCGGCCTCTTCGATGTCCTGGGCCAGCGGCTGTCCGGCAAGCTGCTCCTGCTGGGCATTGAGCGCCAGATAGAGACCGCTACGATCAACCTGGGGCACTGAATCCAGTGCGGCAAGCTCGGAGGCAATCTCGCGGCGTACCGGCATCAGAGCCGGATTGTCGGCCTCACGTAGACGCTCGTCGGCGGTGCGCAGCAGGGCGGCGGCTCCCTCCACATCGCGCTCCAGCTGCAGGCGCTGGTTGGCCAGGCGTAGCAGGTAGGCGGCTTCGGCATGCAGCCAGTCGCGCTCATCGGCGTTCTGCTCGCGAGAGAGTTCGTCGAGCACCTGGTCCAGGGTCTCGTTGACACTGCTGCGGTAATCGGAAAACTCGCTGCGCAGGTCGGAGATAGCCGAGTCGAGGGCCGCATCACGCTCGCTCTCGGCGCTCTCGAGTTGTCCCTGAAGCTCGCCGAAATTCGACTGGAGCTCGCCGATATCCGACTGGCTGGCCACATCGCCGGGCAACGAGGCCAGGCGCTGCTGCTGGGCATCAATCTTCTGCCAGGCCTGCCAGCCGAATAGCACGACACCGATAGCCAGCAGGATCACCAGCACCAGGGCGAGGACCCCGGCCTTGCCGCCGCCCTTGCCACCGCCACCGGAAGAATCTCCAGCGGGGCGCCCGCGCGAAGCACCGGCCCCGCCGCCATCCGAAGGAGCAGACGATTTGTCACCGCCAGGGCGACCGGGCTTGGCAGAGGAATCGGCATTGGTAGACGTGCCGGCCTTTCCGGGCTTGTCGGCGCTACCGCTCGAGGCAGGGGGCTTGACGCTGGTCGCCTGACCAGCAGCGGGCTTGTCCGCGCCAGTCTTGTCCGCTGTAGCCTTTGGATCAGCGGGTTTGTCCGCGCCGGGCTTATCCGCTGTGGCCTTCTGGTCAGCGGGCTTGTCGCTGCCCGATGCCGGCTTGTCGCCCTTTTCCGGGCGACTGGCGGAGTTGCCGGCCACAACGGGGGAGGGCTTGCCGCTCCCGGACTCGCCAGCCGCCTCTGCAGCATCCGGTTTCCCCTGTGGTGTGTCCGCGGCCTGCTTGCCGGCAGTCTTGTCGTAACGCCGCGATCGGCGCCTGCCGGAAGCGGACGGCTTGCCGGCCTCACCCCCCGCGCTCGCCGACTCTGCGCCGGAGGGCGCCTGCTGTTCATCTTGTTCGTGTGGTTGCTTGCTCATCTGTCGCTAGCCCTTTTCGAGATCATCATGATCGACATCGGCCTCCTCCGGGGCGCTGCTCCTGGCGACCGCTACCGCCAGGGCGGCAGGCGTGGCGCCCGACGCCACGACGGGGACATTAAACCCCAACCTGCCGGCCAGTGTAGCCAACCGAGCACTGGAAACGATTAGCGGTTGGTTCAAGGCGGCTTCTGTGCACCATCTTGCCAGATGTTCAAGGATTTCTCCGCTGCTGACCACCAGCGCACGATAATCGCCATTGGCCAATCTCGCCGCCATGGCGGGATCAGGGTCGAGAAGACGGCGGCGATAGACCACCAGCCGGGTTACCCGAGCACCGCGAGAGCCCAGCGTATCGGCGATAAGCGGACGTCCTCCTTCGCCGGCGACCAGCAGCACACGCTGCTCGTCCAGGGCATGCAGCGAGGCCAGCTTCAGTAGCGCCTCGCTGGTGTCCTCGCCGGCCGACGGCGATGGAACATGGACCCTCACGCCCAGCCGCCGGTGCAACAGGGCGGCGGTGGAGGCCCCTACGGCATAGTAGTCGATACCCACCGGAAGCTGCGGCCAGTAGCGATTCAGCGCCTCGACCAGGCACTCGGCCGCGAAGGGGCTGACGACTATCACCTTGCGGAAGTGATCGACATCCAGCCATGCGGTACGTATCGCCGGGGTTTCCGGCAACGGCTCGAGGTCCATGACATCCAGCCGCTTGACGGGAAGGCCGCGAGCCTCGATGGCTTCGGCGAGCGGCCCGGCCCGCTCGCCCGGTCGTGAGATCAGTACCGGTAGCTTCGCCATCAGCCGGCGCCGTAGACCTCGGCGAGGATCTCGCCGGCACCTTGCTCCAGAAGCTCCTCGGCGACGCGAATACCCAGGGCCTCCGGCTCATGCAGGGAGCCTCGTCCTTCCGCGCGCAGAACCCGGGTGCCTTCCGGGTTGCCCACCAGGGCTCGCAGCCACAGGGTCTGGCCATCATCCTCGAATACTGCATGACCGCCGATGGGTACCTGACAGCCACCCTCCAGTCGGGTATTCATGGCGCGCTCGGCGCGCACGCGGGTCGCGGTGGTCGCATCATCCAGGGGGGTCAGCAGCGCGAGCAGTTCCGGGTCGTGCAGGCGACACTCGATACCCAGAGCGCCCTGGCCGCAGGCCGGCAGGCATACCTCGGGGGGCAGTTCCATGGTGATGCGGTCATCGAGCCCCAGTCGGCGGAGACCGGAGGTGGCCAGCAGGATGGCATCAAACTCGCCGTCATCCAGCTTGCCCAGGCGGGTCTGGACATTGCCACGCAGGCTCAGGACTTCGAGGTCGGGACGTGCCTCGCGCATCTGCAGGCCGCGACGCAGACTCGATGTGCCGATGCGTGCGCCCTCGGGCAGTTCATCCAGAGAGCCGTAGTGATTGGAGATGAAGGCATCGGTGGGCTCGGCTCCCTCGAGGATCACGGAGAGCCCCAGGCTCTCGGGAAAGTGCATGGGCACATCTTTCATGGAGTGCACGGCGATATCGGCGCGGCCGTCGAGCATCGCCTCCTCGAGTTCCTTGACGAAGAGCCCCTTGCCGCCGACCTTGGCCAACGGCGTGTCGAGGATCTTGTCGCCGCGAGTGGACATGGCCACCAGCTCGACCTTGAGGCCGGGATGGGCGGCCATCAGTCGGTCGCGGACGTGCTCGGCCTGCCACATGGCCAGTTGACTCTTGCGGGTGGCGATTCGCAGGGTATTGATGGCTTGCACGTGGTTCTCCCGTACCGGATTGACTGCCGTTGGTGCACCATGTGCCGGCACCCGGTGATGATATGGATACCCTTCATCATAAAGCACCGCGCGGAGCAGGAAAAATCGCGTCGCCCCACGGGGACCATCCACTACCGCCCCTCGCCAGCCGCATGGACTCTGGTACACTTTCCGCCATGTCAAGGCAGCACCGCCCCGGCGGGCGCTGCGGCCGGCCCGTCGGCCGACCGTCACCCACCGCAATCGTCTAGCAGGATGTCCAGCCCGATGAGCCCTAGTTCACCGAACCCCGGCACCAACCAGTCCTGGGGCGGCCGCTTCAGCGAGCCTACCGACGCCTTCGTCGAACGTTTCACCGCCTCGGTCGACTTCGACCAGCGTCTCGCCCTCCACGACATCCAGGGGTCCATTGCCCATGCCACCATGCTGGCCCGTGTCGGGGTGCTGACCGACGAGGAGCGCGACGCCATCATCGAGAGCCTCGGCGAGATCCGCGGCGAGATCGAGGCTGGCACCTTCGAGTGGTCTGTGGCCCTCGAGGACGTGCATATGAATATCGAGGCGCGTCTTACCGAGAAGATCGGCATCACCGGCAAGAAGCTGCACACCGGCCGCTCGCGAAACGACCAGGTGGCCACCGACATCCGCCTCTTCCTGCGCGACGAGATCGACAAGGTCGGCACCGAGCTGGCGCGCCTGCGCGAGGGACTGATCACGCTGGCCGACCGCGAGGCCGATACCATCATGCCCGGCTTCACGCACCTGCAGACCGCCCAGCCGGTCACCTTCGGCCACCACCTGCTGGCCTGGCAGGAGATGATCGCCCGCGACCATGAACGCCTGCTGGATTGCCGTCGACGGGTCAACGTGATGCCGCTCGGCGCCGCGGCCCTGGCCGGCACGACCTACCCCATCGACCGCCATGTCACTGCCGAACTGCTGGGCTTCGAGCGACCCGCCGAGAACAGCCTCGATGCGGTGAGCGATCGCGACTTCGCCATAGAGTTCACGTCCTTCGCCAGTATCCTGCTGATGCACCTGTCGCGCATGAGCGAGGAGCTGGTGCTGTGGACCAGCGCCCAGTTTGCCTTCGTCGATCTGCCCGACCGCTTCTGCACCGGCTCCTCGATCATGCCGCAGAAGAAGAACCCGGACGTGCCGGAACTGGTGCGCGGCAAGAGCGGTCGCGTCTACGGCCACCTGATCAGCCTGCTGACCCTGATGAAGTCGCAGCCGCTGGCCTACAACAAGGACAATCAGGAAGACAAGGAGCCGCTGTTCGACACCCTGGATACCGTCAAGGGCTGCCTGCGTGCCTTCGCCGACATGGTGCCGGCTATCGAGCCCAGGAAGGCGAGCATGGCCGAAGCCGCCCGCCGCGGCTTCTCGACCGCCACCGACCTCGCCGACTACCTGGTGCGCAAGGGCGTGGCCTTCCGCGATGCTCACGAGATTGTCGGCCAGTCCGTGGCCTTCGGCCTGCGGGAGCAGAAGGATCTTTCCGAGATGACCCTCGAGGAACTTCGCCAGTTCTCGGATACCATCGAAGCGGACGTCTTCGAGGTGCTGACCCTGGAGGGCTCGGTGGCCGCCCGCAACCATATCGGCGGCACCGCCCCGGACCAAGTGCGCGCCGCTGCCCAGCGGGCACGGGACGCCCTGGCCAACCTGACGGACCCGGCCTGATGCGTCGCCTCGCCCCCCTGACCCTTGCCTTGGGAGTAGGACTGGCCCTGGCCGGCTGCGGCCAGAAGGGGCCGCTCTACCTGCCCGGCGATGAGGCGGCCGCCGAACGCTACGACCCGGCCGGCCAGCAGGAAGCGTCGGACGAGGATAGGGCCCAGCCGAACGACGACACCGCCCAAGACGACGAGACCTAGGCATGGATCATTTCGAATACCGCGACGGCGTCCTTTACGGCGAGGACATGCCACTCACCCGCATCGCCGACGAGTTCGGCACCCCTTGCTACGTTTACTCACGCGCGACGCTGGCACGCCACTTCCGGGCCTACACCGAGGCGCTGGGCAGCCATCCGCATCTGATCTGCTATGCGGTGAAGGCCAACAGCAACCTGGCGGTGCTGGGGCTGCTGGCAAGGCTCGGTGCGGGCTTCGACATCGTCTCCGTGGGCGAGCTGGAGCGGGTGCTGGCCGCCGGTGGCGATCCGGCCAGGGTCGTCTTTTCCGGTGTCGCCAAGCAGGAGGCCGAGATGGCCCGGGCGCTGGAAGTGGGTATCAAGTGCTTCAACGTCGAATCGCGTCCCGAACTGGAACGTCTCGACGCCGTGGCCGGCCGAGTCGGCAAGATCGCCCCGGTGTCGCTGCGAGTCAATCCGGATGTGGACGCCGGCACGCACCCCTACATTTCCACCGGGCTCAAGGACAACAAGTTCGGCATCCCGGTAGACGAGGCGCTGGACGTCTACGAGCTGGCCGCCACGCTTCCCAATGTGCGCGTCACCGGCCTGGACTGCCATATCGGCTCCCAGCTCACCGAACTCGCCCCCTTCCTCGACGCCCTGGACCGCCTGCTGGCCCTGCTCGAGCGCCTGCGCGAGCGAGGCATCGAGGTGGCGCACCTGGACCTGGGCGGCGGGCTCGGCGTGCCCTACCGCGACGAGCATCCACCGGCGCCCTTCGACTACGCCACCGCCCTGATCGAGCGCCTTTCCCGCTGGGAAGGCAGCGAGCGCCTGACCCTGCTCTTCGAGCCGGGCCGCTCCATCGCCGCCAATGCCGGGGTCCTGTTGACCCGGGTCGAATATCTCAAGCCCGGAGAGACAAAGAATTTCGCCATCGTCGATGCGGGCATGAACGACCTGATCCGTCCCGCCCTCTACCAGGCGTGGCAGACGATCCTGGCGGTAGATACCCGAAAGCCGCGCGACTCCGCCACCTATGACGTGGTCGGCCCGGTCTGCGAGACCGGTGACTTCCTGGGCAAGGACCGCGCGCTGGCCATCGCCGCCGGCGACCTGCTGGCGGTCCGCTCCGCCGGCGCCTACGGCTTCGCGATGGCCTCGAACTACAACAGCCGCCCGCGTCCCGCCGAGGTCATGGTCGACGGCGACCAGGCCCACCTGGTGCGTCGCCGCGAACGGCTGGAGGAACTCTGGACGGGCGAGTCGCTGCTGCCCGACGATCAAGGAGAGGTGCGCTGATGCTGCTGCACTTCACCAAGATGCAGGGACTGGGCAACGACTTCATGGTGGTCGACCTGGTCACCCAGCGGGCACGCCTGGCTGACGACCAGATCCGCCAGTTGGCCGACCGTCGCTTCGGCGTGGGTTTCGACCAGCTGCTGGTCGTCGAGCCGCCGCGGGATCCGGAGATGGATTTCCGCTACCGCATCTACAACGCCGACGGCAGCGAGGTGGAGAACTGCGGCAACGGTGCCCGCTGCTTCGCGCGCTTCGTGCGCGACCAGCGCCTGACCCACAAGCACGAGATTCGAGTCGAGACCTCGGGCGGCCCGCTCACCCTGGTGGTCGAAGACGACGGCCAGGTCCGCGTCGACATGGGCGCACCCCGCTTCGCGCCCGAGGCCCTGCCCTTCGAGGCCGCCGAGGACCGAATGCTCCATCCGCTGGAGATAGACGGGGAGCACCTCGAATTGGGCGTGGTCTCGATGGGCAACCCCCATGCGGTACTGCGCGTCGACGACGTCGACACGGCCCCCGTCGAGCGCCTGGGACCAGCGCTCGAGGCTCACCCACGCTTCCCTCGGCGGGTCAATGTGGGCTTCATGCAGGTAGTGACGCCCCACGAGATCCGCCTGCGAGTGTATGAGCGCGGCAGCGGCGAGACCCTGGCCTGCGGCACCGGCGCCTGCGCCGCGGTGGCCAGCGGCATTCGTCAGGGGTTGCTGGAAAGCCCGGTCACCGTGCACCTGCGCGGCGGTGACCTGCGTATCGACTGGGCCGGCGGCGACGCCCCCCTGATCATGACCGGTCCCGCCGAGTGCGTCTTCGACGGCCGCGTCATCCTGAACTGAGCCGCCCCGTCACCAGAGGAGAAGCTCCCATGACCCGAGCCGTCCCTGACCCGCGCAAGACCCTCGACCCCGATCGGGTGGCCCAGTGGCTGGCCTGTCACCCGGACTTCTTCGCCGGTCGCGAGGGCCTGTTGCAGCAGCTGAAGGTGCCGCATCCGGAGGCCCGCGGCACCACCTCGCTGCTCGAGCGCCTGGTCCACGATCTGCGTTCCCGTGCCGAGCAGGCCGAATGGCGCCTGGAACAGCTGCTGGAGTCGGCCCGCCACAACGAGGCCCAGTATCGCCGCACTCGTGAGCTGGTGCTGGCGCTGCTCGAGGCCGAGGACAACGACGCCCTGGGCCAGGCGCTGGCCACCCAGCTTGCCGAACGCTTCCACACCCCGGCGGTGGCGCTGTGGTGCCCGGCCAGCCTGACCGATGCCGAGCCTCTACCGCCCCAGGCCCCGCGCCAGGTCCTCGACGACCATGCTGGCCAGCGCCTGGCTGCCCTGCTCGACGGCCGCACCAGCCGCTGCACGCGACTGACGCCGACGGACTGGAAGCGCCTGCTGCCCCACGTACCGGCTCCCGACAAGGCCGGCTCCTGCGCCCTGTCACGACTGGCCCTGGGAGAACCGCTGGGCTATCTGGTGCTGGCCAGCCACGATCCGGACCATTTCCGCGCCAGCATGGATACCCTGTTCACGGAGTATGTGGGCGAGGTAGTGGCGCGGCTGCTGGTGCGCCTGGCCCCGGCCTCTTCGTGACGGGTCGCGCGATGGAGCGAGAGGTGGAGGCCTTCCTGGCCGGACTGGCGCGCACCGCCAGTCCGGCCACGGTGAGCGCCTATCGGCGTGACCTGGCGGCCCTGGTGGCCTTCCTCGAGGCCGAGGCCGTCAACGACTGGTCAGCACTGGATGCTGTCCTGCTTCGTCGCTTCCTGGGCAGCGAGCGCATGCGAGGGCAGGCTCCCCGCAGCCTGGCCCGGCGGCGGGCGGCCATCTCGGGCTTCGCCCGACACCTGGTAGAGATCGGACGGCTCAGCCACAACCCGGTGCCGCTGGTGCGGACGCCGCGCCAGCCCCGACACCTGCCCCGGCCTCTGGACGTGGACCAGCTGGCCCACTTCCTGGACACGCCTCATGACGGTTCGCCCCTGGCCCGTCGCGACCAGGCGATGCTGGAGCTCTTCTATTCCAGCGGTCTGCGCCTGGCCGAGTTGGCGGCGCTCGATCTCGGTGACCTCCAGCCCCAGCGTGTGCGGGTACTGGGCAAGGGCGGCAAGCCCCGCCAGGTGCCGGTAGGCCGCCGGGCGCGCCAGGCCCTGGACGCCTGGAAGGAGCTCCGCGGTCAGCTGGCCAACCGCGACACACCGGCGCTGTTCGTCGGCGTCCGCGGGGCCCGGCTGGGCCATCGCGCCATCCAGAAACGCCTGGCCGAACTGGCCAGGGTCAGGGGGCTGGCCGAGCATCTCCATCCGCACCGGCTGCGTCACTCCTTCGCCAGCCACCTGCTGGAGTCGAGCCAGGACCTGCGCGCCGTTCAGGAGCTACTGGGCCATGCCGACCTCGCCACCACCCAGGTCTACACTCGGCTCGACTGGCAGCACCTGGCGGCAAGCTACGACGCCGCCCATCCTCGGGCACACCGCCGCTCCGACGATAGCAGTGAGACGTCATGACCCTGCAGGCCATCACCTTCGATCTCGACGACACCCTGTGGGACAACCGCGGCGTGATGAGTCGCACCGAGACCGGCCACTACGCCTGGCTCGACGAGAGCCTGGCCGCCTGGCTGGCGCGCCGCAGCGAAACACATCGCGGCCGCTTCGCAGAACGCTTTCCCCTTGCGGCCTACCAGGAGAGTCGCCAGCGCCTCGCCGAGCAGAACCCTCTGCGTCGGGGTGACTTCAGCTGGCTGCGTGAACGCGCCCTCGTCGAGCTGCTGGAGACCTTCGGACTGCCGCGCAGTGCCGCCTGGCTGTGGGCCGCCGCCACCATGGCGCGCTTTCACGCCCTGCGCATCGATGTCTCGCCTCATCCCGAGGTCGAGCCGCTGCTCTGCGAGTTGGGCGGCCGCTACCGGCTGGGCTCGATCACCAACGGCAATCTGGCGCTGCATCGCCTGCCACTGCACCGCCATTTCCGGGTCAGCATCGCCGCTGGCGAGATCCAGGCCCCCAAGCCGGATGCCCGCCCCTTCCTCGCTGCCCTGGCACGACTTGCCACCCCGCCCTCCCGGGCGCTGCATGTCGGGGACTCCTGGCAGGAGGACGTGCTGCCGGCACTACGCCTGGGCATGCGCGCGGCCTGGATCGCCGCCGACACGCCCCATGCCGGCGAGATGCCCGAGGGCGTATACCGTCTGGGCCATGTGAGGGAGTTGCCGGCACTCGTCCGGCATCTGGAACGGGCCGGCTAGCACGCGCCGTAGCGGGCCGCCGACAGCTCACCCCTTTTCGGGAGCAAGCAGCCACTGGTCGAGGCGCTCGTGCACCTCCTCGATGCCCTGCTTCTTGAGGGCGGAGAAGAGCTGGATGCTCACCAGGTCCTCCCATTCGCGCAGGCGCGTGCGCACCTGCTGCAGGGCGCTCTTTGCCGCACCGCTCTTGAGCTTGTCGGCCTTCGTCAGCAGGATGTGGACAGGCATGCCGGTCTCGTCGGCCCAGCCGAGCAGGGTCTGGTCGAATTCGGTCAACGGATGGCGCACATCCATTACCAGCACCAGTCCACGCAGCGAGCCGCGGCAGCGCAGATAGTCGGAAAGATGACGCTGCCACTCCAGCTTGACCTGCTCGGGGACCTTGGCATAGCCATAACCCGGCAGATCGACCAGCCTGTAGCCACTATCGTCGCCCAGCGTGAAGAAGTTGATCAGCTGGGTGCGCCCCGGCGTCTTTGAGGTGCGGGCCAGCGCTTTCTGCCGCGTCAAGGCATTGATAGCGCTGGACTTTCCGGCATTGGAACGGCCGGCGAAGGCCACCTCGGCACCCTCGTCCGGCGGGCATTTGGCCAGGGTCGGGGCGCTGATGAGAAAACGGGAGGCCTGATAGTTGAGTCGCGACATCGCGGGAAAGTCCTGACGTTGATCGAGGGCACCACGGGTTGCATTCCCGCGGCTCTGGTGTTCCGTTATAATAAAGCGTCTTTGTCTGCGACCCGGGGCGCTCCAGTATACCACCGTGCTCCGTCCGTCAGCGACCGACCACAGGGCGTCGGCGGCGACCGGCCAGAGGGCACCCGGCCTCGAGGATCGGGCGTCACCCGGGGGACGTACCGGCCAACAACGTAACGGGAAAGTGGAACAGCGATGAGAAATCTACTGGCAAGCCTGGCAATCACCGTGGGCGCCGTCGGCGTGGCCCACGCAGACCTTCAAGCGGATGCTGATGCGGCAGCAGGCAAGGACAAGGCCCAGGCCTGTGCCGCCTGCCACGGCCAGCAAGGCATCAGCCCGTCCGGGGCCTTCCCCAACCTGGCTGGGCAACAAGCCTCCTACCTGGCCAAGCAGATCATGGATATCCGAGAAGGGCGCAGAGAAGTTGCCCAGATGGCCGGGCAGGTAGACAACTTCTCCGACCAGGATGCCTGGGACGTCGCCAAATTCTACGCCGAGCAGGATCCGGCCCTGGGCCAGGCCGACACTGACGAGGCCTTGATCGAGCGCGGCCGCGAGCTGTACCGCGCCGGTGACATGGCCAAGGGCGTCCCCGCCTGTGCTGCCTGTCATTCGCCCACCGGCGAGGGTATCGGCACGGCCGTCTATCCGGCGCTTTCCGGCCAGCACCCCGAGTACACCCTGAGCACCCTGCAGGACTTTGCTTCCGGAGCGCGCAACAACGACCCGGCCAACATGATGGGCAGCATCGCCTCCAAGCTGAGCGATGATGACATGGAAGCCGTCGCCAACTACGTGCTGGGCCTGCACTAAGGTCGACCCGGCGCCTGAGGCGAAGGCATGTCGGGGGCGGCCTATGGCCGCCCTCGCCGTCTACGGGGAACCCCTCTCCCGGGCAAGAATCAAAGCCCCGACGTGCCACCTGTACAAGATTCATTCAAGGAGAACCCCATGCTCAAGCCCCTGATGCTCGTCCTCGCCGGCCTCGCCCTACCGGGCCTGGCCAGCGCCCAGTCCATCGTTGAGGGTGAGCACTACGAAGTGCTCGATAACCCGGTGGAAACCCAGGTCGAGGAGGAGCGTATCGAAGTGACCGAGGCCTTCTGGTACGGCTGTCCCCACTGTTACAACCTGGAAGAGCCCCTCAACGCCTGGGTTGCCGAACAGCCCGAGGATGTCGCCTTCCAGCGCATGCCGGCCACCATGGGGGGCGACTGGAATACCCATGCCTTCGCCTTCTATGCGGCCCAGCAACTGGGGATCCTCGACGACCTGCATGACGACTTCTTCCACGCCATCCACGAGGAAGGGCGCAGCCTGACCGACCCCGATGCCATCGCCGAGTTCTTCAGCGATTACAGCGTCAGCGAGGAGGAAGCCAAGGAGGCGCTGGGCTCCTTCGGCGTCAAGGGCAAGGTGAACCAGGCCCATGCCCGCATGCGCCAGATGCAGCTGATGGGTGTGCCGGCGCTGATTGTCGACGGCCGTTTCCTGGTCTCGCCAAGTTCGGCCGGCAGCCTCGACAACATGCCACAGGTGGCTGGCGCCCTGGTCGAAAGAGTCCGTGAGGAGCGTGCAGACTGAGATGTCCCATCTGGCCGAGGCAAGGACGCCACTGCTCAAGGGCGGCCATCTGAAGCTGCTCACCTTCAACCTTCAGGTGGGCATCCAGACCTCGGCCTACCATCACTACCTGACGCGCAGCTGGCAGCACCTGCTGCCGCACCCGAACCGGCTGCGGCGCCTGGACATGATCGGCGAGGTGCTCGGCCGCTTCGACATCGTCGGGCTTCAGGAGGCCGACGGCGGCAGTTTCCGTTCGAGCCAGGTCAACCAGGTGGAGTACCTGGCCAGCCACGCCGGCTTTCCCCACCACTTTCAGCAGCTCAACCGCAACCTGGGCCGCATTGCCCAGCACAGCAACGGGCTGCTGTCACGACTGACGCCGACCCGCATCGAGGAGTATCGCCTGCCCGGCACTCTGCCCGGTCGTGGCGCCATCCATGCCCGCTACGGCGAGGGCACCGATGCCCTGCACCTCTTCGTCGCCCACCTGGCGCTGAGTCATCGCGGCCGGGTGCGACAGCTCGACTACCTCAGCGAGATCATCCAGCCATTGCGCCATGTGGTGGTGATGGGTGACCTCAACTGCACGCCCGAACAGCTCCATGGCCACCAGCGCTTTCGTGCCTCGCTGCCGCTGCACCCGGTGCGCCCACCGCTCAGCTACCCCTCCTGGCAACCCCGCCGAGCCCTGGACCACATCCTGCTGTCGGAGTCCCTTCAGGCGGACGAAGTGCGGGTACTCGACCATCTCTTCTCGGACCACCTGCCCATTGCAGTGGACGTGCGACTGCCCGAGGCCTGCCTGCAAACCTGCCTGGCCGCCACTCGACGCGAGGCTGAGAAGCCGCGACACTGAGGACCACCGTATAGTCATCGTTGGCTCGAGGGGCAAACACCGCCCCCCCCGGTGTGCGACCATCATGCTTCAGCAGACGCGAAATCCGAACAGCGAGATCCATACCCATGGCCCAATCCCACGAGCTACCAGGCGTCATCGCCTGGCTCGACCGTGCCTCGGAATGGCTCGGCAGGAGCCTCTCCTGGCTGGTGCTGCCGATGATGCTCATCCAGTTCCTGATCGTGGTGCTGCGCTACGCCTTCAGCTTCAACAGCATCCCCATGCAGGAGTCGGTGATGTACATGCACGCCGTGGTGTTCATGCTGGCCGCAGCCTGGACCCTCAAGCATGACGGCCACGTGCGAGTGGACATCTTCTACCGTGCCATGACGCCGAAGCGCAAGGCGCTGGTCGACCTCTGCGGCACCCTCTTCCTGCTGCTACCGGTAATGGTCTTCGTGATCCTCACGAGCCTGAACTATGTGGGCAGGTCCTGGAGCATTCTCGAGGGCTCACCCGATACCGGCGGCATCCCCGGCATCTTCCTGCTCAAGACGCTGATCCCACTCTTCGCAGTACTGATGCTCCTTCAGGCCCTGGTGGAAGCGAGCCGCCATTTCCTGGTCCTCACCGGACGCCTGCCTCCGCCCGAAAAGGACGATGATCCTCATGTCGAGGAGCTCCTGTGATGCTGGAGTTCATGCCCCTGGTGCTCTTCCTGGTCATCTGTCTGGTACTGATGGCCGGCTACCCCGTCGCCCTGTCGCTGGCCGGTACCGCCCTGGCCTTCGCCGGGCTGGGGCTGGGCCTCGAGGCTCTGGGAATCGATGCCCACTTCGACGGTGGCTATCTGGGCGCCTTCCCCAATCGCCTCTATGGCATCATGACCAACCAGACGCTGCTGGCGGTCCCCCTGTTCGTGCTGATGGGCGTGCTGCTTGAGAAGTCCAAGGTTGCCGAGCACCTGCTCGATGCCATGGCGCTGCTGTTCGGCTCACTACGCGGAGGCCTGGGCATCTCGGTGACCCTGGTGGGGATGCTGCTGGCCGCTTCTACCGGCATCGTCGGCGCTACCGTGGTGACCATGGGCCTGATGTCGCTACCGACCATGCTCAAGCGCGGCTACAGCATGCCGCTGGCCACCGGCACCATCTGCGCCACCGGCACCCTGGGACAGATCATTCCCCCCTCCATCGCCCTGGTGCTGCTCGGCGATGTGCTCTCTTCCGCCTACCAGCAAGCCCAGCTCTCCATGGGCATCTTCAGCCCCAAGACGGTCTCGGTGGGCGATCTGTTCATGGGCGCCCTGGTGCCCGGACTTGCCCTGGTGGTGCTCTACATCGCCTATGTCTCGGTGGTCGCCTGGCTCAGGCCGCAATCCGCCCCGCCCGCCGATCGCAAGGAGCTGATGGAAGAGCTGGGTCATGAAGGGGGCCTGGGACTCCTGTTGCTCAAGGGACTGGTCCCGCCCATCATACTGATCGTTGCCGTGCTGGGCTCGATTCTCGGCGGCTTCGCCACGCCCACCGAGGCGGCAGGCGTGGGTGCCTTCGGGGCGATGATCCTGGCTCTGGCCTATCGGCGCCTGAACCTCCAGACCCTCAAGGAGGTGCTGCGCTCGACGACCCATGTCACCACCATGGTCTTCATGATCCTGATCGGTGCTGCGCTCTTTTCGCTGGTGTTCCGCGCCTATGGTGGCGAGGAACTGGTCACCGACCTGTTCGAGAACATGCCCGGCGGCGTGGTGGGCGCCACCCTCATCGTGATGCTGGTGATCTTCCTGCTTGGCTTCATTCTCGACTTCATCGAGATCACCTTCGTGGTAGTGCCCATCGTCGGGCCGATCCTGCTGGCGATGGGGGTCGACCCCGTCTGGCTGGGCATCATGATCGCCATCAACCTGCAGACCTCTTTCCTGACGCCGCCCTTCGGCTTCGCCCTCTTCTATCTGCGCGGCGTAGCGCCGGACTCGGTGCCCACCTCAGCGATCTACAAGGGGGTGATCCCCTTCATCGGACTGCAACTCTGCATGCTGCTGGCCCTGGCCTGGTTCCCGGAGCTGGCCACCTGGCTGCCGGATCAGTTCTGACCGGCCGACATGTCCCCGGGGCTGCCAACCCGTGCGGGCGGGTAACGCCGGGATAAGTCGTTTTCGGTTCCAACCGGGGCCCCACAAGGGCCACCGGCTAACTGCCAGCCCCCAAGAGGGCTTTCCACGACAACACCCACAAATATCCAGAGGGAAAGCACATGAAACTCAGATCACTCGCCGTTGCCGTCGCCATGAGCGGCGCCGTCTCCGGCCTGATGCTCGTCTCCAGCGTCGATAACACGGCGCAGGCGCAGGAAACCTTCGAGTGGAAGATGGTCACCTCCTGGCCGAAGAACTTCCCGGGCGTCGGCCAGGGCCCCGAGCGCCTGGCGGAAATCGTCGACGAGATGTCCGACGGCCGCCTGACCATCGAGGTCTTCGGGGCCGGCCAGCTGGTGCCGGGCTTCGAGGTATTCGACGCCGTCTCCGAGGGCACCGCGGAGCTCGGCCATTCCGCCTCCTATTACTGGAAGGGCAAGGCGCCGGCCGCCCAGTTCTTCGCGGCCGTGCCCTTCGGCATGAACGCCCAGGAGATGAACGCCTGGCTGCACTACGGTGGCGGCCTCGAGCTTTGGAACGAGCTCTATGACGACTTCGGCGTCGATGTGCTGGTCGCCGGTGCCTCCGGCGTGCAGATGGGCGGCTGGTACAACAAGGAGATCAACTCCGTCGGTGACCTCGACGGCCTGAAGATGCGGATGCCGGGCCTCGGCGGCGAGGTGATGGAGCGCATGGGGGTGGCCATCGTCAACATGCCCGGCGGCGAGATCTTCACGTCGCTGCAGTCCGGCGCCATCGACGCCACCGAGTGGATCGGCCCCTACAACGATCTGGCCTTCGGCCTGCATCAGGCCGCCGACTACTACTACTACCCGGGTTGGCACGAGCCGACCGTGATGTTCGAGGCGATCATCAACGAGGAGGCCATGGCCTCGCTGCCCGCCGACCTGCAGGCGATCCTGCGCACCGCGGTGCGTGACATCAACGCCGATGTGCTGGACGAGTACACCGCACGAAACAACGACGCCCTGGAGACCCTGGTCAACGAGCATGGGGTGGAGCTGCGTCGCCTGCCGGACGACGTCCTCGCCCAGGCCAAGGAGCACTCCGCCGAGGTGGTCGCCGAACTCGCCGAGGACAGCGAGATGGCCGGGAAGATCCACGACTCCTACCGGGCCTTCCAGGAGAAGGTGGTCAACTACCACACCATCTCCGAACAGGCCTACTACAACGCCCGCAACCCGGACGAGAGCACCGACAACTGAAGTCGTTGTCCCGCCCGCGCAGAGGGCCGCCCGACGCAGACGCCAGCACCAGACAGCAAGCGCGCGTTGTCCCGCCCGCGCAGAGGGCCGCCTTCGGGCGGCTCTTTTACGTCTGGGTGGTGACCCATGGCCTTGCCATCAGCGGCACAATGGCGCCAGCCAGGCCTCGGCGAGCCACAGCACCAGGGCATAGCGCGCTGCCTTGGCCAGGGTGATCAGCAGAATGGCACGCCACCAGGGCAGTTGCAGGACACCGGCCAGCACGGTGAGCGGGTCGCCGATCACCGGTGCCCAGGAAAAAAGCAGGCTCCACTCTCCGATGCGACGGTACCAGCGCTCGGCCCGTTCCAGCCCCTGCCGGGATACCGGAAACCAGCGGCGATCCTGGAAATGCCGGGCGTATCGCCCCAGTGCCACATTCACCAGGCTGCCCAGGATATTGCCGAGACTGGCCACCGCCCAGAGCAGCATGGCCGGCTCGCCGGTGCACCACAGCCGGGCCAGCCACACCTCGGAGCCACCGGGCAGCAGGGTGGCGCTGGCCAGCGCCACCAGGAACAGGGTCAGCATGGCACTGCCCACCGTCCCTGACGTAGGCTAGGCACTCTCTTCAACCGCAATGACGTGATAGCAATGGCCGCCTCCCGCTCGATACCCAATACCCTGACCATCGCCGGCTCCGACCCCAGTGGCGGCGCCGGGATACAGGCCGACCTCAAGACACTCTCGGCCCTGGGGACCTATGCTACCAGCGTGATCACCGCCCTGACCGCCCAGAACACCCGCGGCGTCACCGGCGTTCACCCGGTACCGGTGGCGTTCATCGCCGCCCAGCTCGAGACGCTGCTCGCTGACGTCGACATCGATGCCGTGAAGATCGGCATGGTGGCCAGCCGCGAGGTGGCCGAGGTGATCCGCGAGGCCCTGGCTCTCCGGCGGCCGGGCTGGATCGTGCTCGACCCGGTGATGGTGGCAAAGAGCGGCGACATCCTGGTCGACGATATCGGCATCGCGGCGGTGCGCGAGTGCCTGGTACCCATGGCCGACCTGATCACTCCCAACCTGCCGGAGGCCGCCGTACTGCTGGGCTGCCCGGTACCCGAGGATCGCGCCGGCATGGAAGCCTTGATTCCGGCGCTGCGCAACCTGGGGGCCGGGGCGATCCTGCTCAAGGGAGGCCATCTGAGCGGCGGTGAGTGCCCCGACCTGCTGATCACCGCCGATGCGGCGAACTGGATCGAGGGCCACCGAATCGATACCACCAACCTGCACGGCACGGGCTGCACCCTCTCCTCGGCGATTACCGCCCGCCTGGCCCATGGCGATGCCCTGCCCGATGCCGTGGCCACCGCCAAGACCTGGCTGTCGCAGGCGCTCGAGGAGAGCTCCCGACTTGATGTGGGTCAGGGACGCGGCCCGGTGCATCATTTTCACGGCAGGAGGTAACCCTCCAGGCTTGCGCCCTCTCACCCTGCCGCTCATGCTGAGGGAAATACCATGGGAATCAACCTTCCCGGGAGGTAGCCGTCATGAGCCAGACTCTGCTGTTCGCCAGTGACCTCTCCGCCGAGAACCGGTCTGCCTTTGCTCGAGCCATACGCCTTGCGGTGGAGGGCGGCGCTCGACTCGACGTCATCCATGTGCTCGATCCCTACCTGCCGCGGCGGGTCCTGCACGACCTGGAAACAGCCGTGGTGGAGGATATCCGCTCCATTCTCGTCGACATCCGTGAGGACTATGCGCTGCCCGAGCCCCAGTGCCTGATCCAGACCATGGCCGGCGCTCCCTATGCCGAAATCATTCGTGAGGCCCATGAGCGCGATGCCGACATGATCATCCTCGGTGCTCATCGCAAGCGCGGCCAGCCCGATCTGGTCGCCGGCACGACCCTGGCCAGGGTGCTGCGCAGCGCGCCCTGCCCGGTGCTCTCGGTCAGCCATCTGGCCACCCAGGAGTGGCAGGACATCCTGGTGCCGGTGGACTTCTCGCTGACCTCGCGGCACACCCTGCGCGAGACCCTCAAGCGATTCCCGGACGCCCGGCTGACTCTGCTGCATGCCTGGGACATCCCCGGCGAGCGGGAACTGGGGTCGGACCGCGACTATGCCCGCTGGCGCGACCGCGAGGTGGAGCGGCTGCGTACCCAGCTCGAGCGCGAGACCGAGCAGCTGATGAGCGAGCTCGACGACGTTCCGGAGCTCGAGCTGGTGCTGGAGCAGGGCGACCCCCTCGAGGTGTTGATGACCCGTCTGCGCCGTCAGCCGCCGGACCTGCTTGCCTTGGGCAGCCGTGGCCCGCTGGGTCGCCAGAGCCAGATCACCGAGCGCCTGCTTTCCGAACCTCACTGCGACATCATGCTCTGTCGCGCCTGGTAGGAAGCGCCAGATAGCTATACAGAACCTTTACGAAAGAATATTGTCCGTACAGGACATTCCCCTGTCGTGAGAGGTTCATCATGTTGCTGCCCCGTACCCTGAGCGCACTCCTGCTGGCGGCAATCGCCACCACCGTGACAGCCGATACCGTAGAGGTCGAGGGTGCCAGCTTCCCGGCCACCGTGGAGACCGATGAGCGCCGCTACGAGCGGATCGGCCACGGCCTCTTCCGCTACATGATCTGGGATGCCTATGCTGGCGCCTACTATCAGGCCCAAGGCTTTCCGCGCCCGGCTCCCTTGTCCAAGGTCCCGCGCCGACTGGAGCTCGAATACTTCCACGCCATCGAGGCCGAGGAATTCGCCGAGGCGACCCGCAAGAGCGTCCGTGAGGCCCTCGATGAGGCTACCTATGCAGAGCTGAGGTCACCACTGGAGACCTTCAACGACCGCTATCGCGACGTCGAACCCGGCGACCGCTATGCGCTGACATGGGATGGCGACCGGCTGACCCTGGCGTTGAACGGCGAGACCCTCTACGAAGGTAACGACCCGGATCTCGCCAGCGCCCTGTTCGGCATCTGGCTGGGTGAGGAGCCACTGGGCGAAGCGTTCCGTGACGACCTGCTGGGGCGCTGAGGCAGCGACATGCTAGGCTGGCGCTCCGTGACGGCAGCCAAGGAGACCCCGCCCGATGAAGGCCCTGATCCAGCGCGTGAAACGTGCAAGCGTCGAGGTAGACGATCGCGAGGTAGGCGCCATCGGCCTAGGGTTGCTGGCCCTAGTAGGGGTCGAGAAGGGTGACGACGAGGCGGCGGCCGACCGGCTGTTGCACAAGCTGCTGCACTATCGCGTGTTTCCCGACGAAGCGGGCAAGATGAACTGCAACCTGCAGCAGGCCGAGGGTGGCCTGCTGCTGGTCTCCCAGTTCACCCTGGCCGCCGACACCCGCAAGGGGCTGAGACCCAGCTTCTCCAGCGCGGCACCGCCCGCCGAGGGCGACCGACTCTTCCATTATCTGCTGGAGTGCGCCGAAGCGGCCTGGCCAAGGGTCGCCAGCGGCGAATTTGCCGCCAACATGCAGGTCTCGCTGATCAACGACGGGCCGGTGACCTTCCTGCTGGAGAGTTAGCCGCCTAGCTCCGCCTCCATGGCTTCCAGCGCCTCCTCGGCCTCCAGCCAGGCCTGTTCCAGGTCCTCCAGGCGAGACTTGAGCTCGCCCTGACGACCCAGGCGTTCGGTGAGCTCCTCCTTGCGCGCCGGGTCGGTATAGAGCTCGGCATCACCCAGCGTCTCCTCCACCGCGGCCAGCTCCTTCTGGACCCTCTCCATGGTCTGCTCGGTGCGGTCGCGCTGCTTCTTCAGAGGACGAAGCTTCTCGCGCAGCTCGGCGGCGGCACGACGTGTCGTCTTGCGATCCTCCCTGGGGGCTTCGGTAACGGCCTGGCGGTCGGCCTTGTCGGCCCGGGCCTCGCGGCGCTCACCCTCGAGGCGCGCCTTGAGCCAGGCGCGATAGTCCTCCAGGTCACCGTCGAAGGGCTCGACGCGGTGATCGGCCACCCGCCAGAACTCATCCACGGTGGCACGTAACAGGTGCCTGTCGTGGGAGACGATGATCACCGTCCCCTCGAAGCTTGCCAGCGCTTCGGTTAACGCCTCGCGCATCTCCAGGTCCAGGTGGTTGGTGGGCTCGTCCAGCAACAGCAGGTTGGGTTTCTGCCAGGCGACCAGTGACAGGGCGAGACGCGCCTTCTCGCCGCCGGAGAAGCGCCCCACCTCGGCGAAGACATCGTCACCGTGGAAACCGAAGCCACCCAGGAACTTGCGGATGTCCAGATCGGCGGCGGTGGGCGAGAGACGCTGAACGTGCATGAAGGGAGTCGCGGCCAGGTCCAGCCCCTCCAGCTGATGCTGGGCGAAGTAGCCGATTGCCAGGTGTTCCCCGGCCACCCGTTTTCCGGACAGCAGCGGCAGGTCGCCGGTCAGCGACTTGATCAGGGTCGACTTGCCGGCCCCGTTGGGGCCCAGCAGGCCGATACGCTGGCCGGGCAGCAGGGTCAGCTTGACCCCATCGAGCTGCACCGTCTCCCAACCGGCATCGTCGCGGTAGCCCAGGCGAGCCTCGTCGAGCACCAGCAGCGGATGAGAGACCTTGTCGGCGGCGGGAATGGTGAAGTGGAAGGGTGAGTCGGCATGGGCCACGGCGATGTCGCCCATGCGCTCGAGGGTCTTCAGCCGGCTCTGGGCGGCGCGCGCCTTGTTGGCCTGGTAGCGAAATCGCGCGACGAAGCGTTCGATCTCCTCGCGGCGCGCCTGCTGCTTGGCGGCTTCGGCCTGCTGCAGGGCGAGCTTCTCGGCCCGGGTGCGCTCGAAGGTGGAGTAGTTGCCACGATAGAGCACCAGGCTCTGGCGATCGAAATGCACGATGTGGTCGCATACCGCATCGAGGAAGTCGCGGTCGTGGGAGATCAGCAGCAGGGTACCCGGGTAACGGGTGAGCCACTGCTCCAGCCATAGCAGGGCATCCAGGTCCAGGTGGTTGGTGGGCTCGTCCAGCAGCAGCAGATCGGAAGGCTTGAACAGCGTACGCGCCAGGTTGACGCGCATCCGCCAGCCACCGGAGAAAGCCGCCAGCGGCCGCTCCAGATCGGCCTGGACGAAGCCCAGCCCGACCAGCAGCTGGGCTGCGCGGGATGGTGCACTGTAGCCATTCAGCGACTCGATGGCGCCATGCAGCTCCGCCTCGCGATGGGCGTCGTCCTGCTCTCGGGCGGCCGCCAGGGCCGCCTCGGTATGGCGCAGCTCGCGGTCGCCGTCCAGCACGTAGTCGACAATGCCGCGCTCCAGCGCTTCCACCTCCTGGTCCATGTGGGCGATGCGCTGGCCACCGCTCATCTCCACCTCCCCCTTGTCCGGAGAGAGCTCGCCGAGCAGCAGCTTGAAGAGGCTCGACTTGCCCGCCCCGTTGGGGCCGACGATGCCCGCCTTGTGGCCCGCGTGCAGGGTCAGGTCGGCCCCTTCGAGCAGGGTCTGGGTGCCGCGTTGCAGGGAAACTTGGCGCAGTGCGATCATGCAGGCTCCACTCGGCAGTCAGTGAGGCTGCCGCCCAGCGGGACGACAGCCGTGTCATGACGCACGATTCTACCCAATTGCCGGCCGCTCTGCGGGCTCGACTGCTCGAGGCCCCCCTGTGGGAATTCGCTCTGGCCCTGTATGCGCGTGACGGCGTCGAAGAAGCCTGCCTGGTACTTCAGGACGAGGCGGGGGTGGACGTCTGCGAGCTGCTCTGGCAATGCTGGCTGTATCACCATGGGCTGGCATGCAACGATTGCACCAGCTCGGTCCGACGCTGGCAGCAGCGTGTCACGGCGCCTCTGCGCCGGCTGCGTCGGGACCTGAAGTCCGAGGCCAGTCAGCGAGAGTCCGTTGCCACACTGCGCCGGACGCTCCAGCAGGCCGAGCTCCAGGCAGAGGGCGAGGCCCTGTCGCGCCTGGAACGGCTGGCGCTCGAGAGCGACCGGCTTTGGGCCCTGCCAAGCCCTCCTCCCCGCCTGGACGATCATCTCTCCGAGCAACTGCAATTGCAGAAAAAACCTCATCTTAGTGTCCTGACGGTGCTGGAACGCCAGCTTGACCCTTCATGACGGCCACGCTAGCCTGAAATCAGACGAGTGAATGTCATGTTCACTTGACCCCAGATGATGGGCGTATCTTCCATCACGGGACACACTGCAGAGGGACCACAAGAATGAAGTCACACAATCTTTTGACGACTGCCGGTATCGGCGCACTGATGTTCGGTATGTCCACCGCTGCTTTCGCCGACAATTGGCGCTACGCCCACGAGGAGTACGAAGGCGACGTACAGGATGTCTTCGCCCAGGAATTCAAGCGCTACGTGGAAGAAAACTCCGACCACAGCGTGCAGGTCTATCGCTTCGGTGAGCTCGGCGAGTCCGACGACATCATGGAGCAGACCCAGAACGGCATCCTGCAGTTCGTCAATCAATCGCCCGGCTTCACCGGCTCATTGATTCCCGAGGCACAGATCTTCTTCATTCCCTATCTGATGCCCACTGACATGGACCAGGTGCTGGAGTTCTTCGACGAGAGCAAGGCCATCAACGAGATGTTCCCGGAACTCTATGCAGAAAATGGCCTGGAGCTGCTGCAGATGTATCCGGAAGGCGAGATGGTGGTCACCGCCAACGAGCCGATCACCTCACCGGAGGACTTCGAAAACAAGAAGATCCGCACCATGACCAACCCGCTGCTGGCGGAGACCTACAACGCCTTCGGCGCGACACCCACGCCGCTGCCCTGGGGCGAGGTCTATGGTGGTCTGCAGACCGGCATCATCGACGGCCAGGAAAATCCGATCTTCTGGATCGAGTCCGGCGGCCTCTACGAGGTTTCACCGCACCTGACCTTCACCAGTCATGGCTGGTTCACCACCGCCATGATGGCCAACCAGGACTTCTTCGAGGGTCTCTCCGACGAGGACAAGGAGCTGGTGCGTGAGGCGTCCGAGGTGGCCTATGATCACACCATCGAGCACATCCAGGGGCTGGCAGAGGAGTCGCTGGCGAAGATCCAGGAGGCTTCCGACGAGGTCACCGTGACGCGCCTGAACGATGAGCAGATCCAGGCCTTCAAGGAGCGCGCACCCCAGGTCGAGGAAGAGTTCATCGACATGACCGGAGAGCGCGGCCAGGAACTGCTGAACCAGTTCAAGGCCGACCTCGAAGCCGTGACCGAAGACGAGGAGTAATTTCCGCCGGCTTCGACCTTGAAGGGGGGCGGCCTGCTCGGGCCGCTCCCCTGTTGTTTCTGGACATGCGATTTCCACGCATCAGAGTTCCCGGCATGGCAGCGTGCACCCAGCGTTGATGTCGGCTAGGACGGTGCCGGACATCCACGCGTATGCTGGCCAAAAGAGCATCGCGGTTTTCTTGTATTGCATGTCGTTAAAGGGGGTGGGGACATGACCGATGAAGAGTCCGAAAAGCACTACCGCTCGAGCCTGCCTGGCCCACTCGGGGTCATCGATACCCTGATCAGCAAGCTGGAAGCGGTGATCCTGGCCATGGGCGTGCTGCTGATGGCCTTGAATACCATCACCAACGTCATTGCCCGCTTCGTGTTTGGCGACAGCATCTACTTTTCCGGCGAGATCAACCGCATCCTGATCATCATGATCACCTTTGCCGGCATCGGCTATGCCGCCCGTCATGGTCGACATATCCGTATGTCGGCCATCTACGATGCCCTCCCAGTGGGCGGGCGCCGTGTGCTGATGATACTTATTTCGCTGTTCACCTCGCTGGTGATGTTCTTCCTGCTTTACTACTCGATCATCTACATCCAGGACCTGTATTCGAAGGGCAGGATCCTGCCGGCACTGGGCTTACCGATCTGGATCATCTACGTCTGGGCGCCCCTCGGCTTCCTGATCACCGGGATCCAGTACCTGCTTACTGCCATCAAGAACCTGACATCTCGGGACGTCTACCTGTCGACCGGCGTGCTCGACGGCTACAAGGACACGGAAACGGAAGTCTGACGCAGGGCAGAATGCCCGGGGGAACGCACGATGACGACAATAATGGTTACCACCATGATCGCCCTGCTGTTGCTGGGCTTTCCCATGATGATCCCGCTGACGGTCGCGGCGATCATCGGTTTCTTCATGATGTTCGATGGCATGGGCCAGATGGGCACGTTCATCCAGCAGATGATGGCCGGTATACGTCCCGCCTCGCTGATCGCGGTGCCGATGTTCATCCTCGCCGCGGACATCATGACGCGGGGCCAATCGGCCAATCGCCTGATCGACATGGTCATGTCCTTCATCGGTCACCTGAAGGGGGGCATGGCGATCTCTACCGCCGCCTCCTGCACTCTGTTCGGTGCGGTGTCGGGCTCCACCCAGGCCACGGTGGTCGCCGTTGGCTCACCCCTGCGCCCAAAGCTGCTCAAGGCCGGCTACTCCGACTCCTTCAGCCTGGCACTGATCATCAACTCCAGCGATATCGCCTTCCTGATCCCGCCAAGCATCGGCATGATCATCTACGGGGTCATCTCGGGGACCTCCATCGCCGAACTGTTCATCGCCGGCATCGGGCCGGGCATCATGATCCTGCTGATGTTCTCGATCTACTGCGTGATCTACGCCATCGTCCGCAAGGTGCCCACCGAGCCGAAGTCGAACTGGGGCGAGCGCTTCACCGCGGTCCGCATGGCCCTGTGGCCGCTGGGCTTCCCAGTCATCATCGTCGGCGGGATCTACGGCGGTATCTTCAGCCCCACCGAGGCGGCGGCGGCCTGTGTGCTCTACGCCATCTTCCTGGAGTTCCTGATCTTCCGCTCGCTGAAGATCAACGACATCTACGCCATCGCCAAGTCCACCGGCCTGATTACCGCCGTGGTATTCATCCTGGTGGCGGTGGGCAACGGCTTCTCCTGGATCATCTCCTTCGCCCAGATCCCCCAGGAGCTCCTCGCCGCAGCGGGCATCAACGAGGCCGGTCCCACGGGTGTGCTGATTGCCATCTGCATCGCCTTCTTCGTGGCCTGCATGTTCGTCGACCCCATCGTGGTGATCCTGGTGCTGACGCCGATCTTCGCCCCGGCCGTGGCGGCCACCGGGCTCGATCCGGTGCTGGTGGGTATCCTGATCACCCTGCAGGTGGCCATCGGTTCGGCCACGCCACCCTTCGGCTGTGACATCTTCACCGCCATCGCCGTTTTCAAGCGTCCCTACTGGGACGTGATCAAGGGCACACCCGTCTTTGTGTGCATCCTGATCCTGGCCGCGGCTCTGCTGATCATGTTCCCGCAGATCGCCCTCTTCCTGCGCGACCTGGCCTTCCGCTGATCCAAGGAGTAACGAGCATGTTCAATCGGATACTGGTCCCGGTAGATGGCTCCAAGGGTGCCCTCAAGGCGCTGGAGAAAGGCGCTGGGCTTCAGCTTCTGACCGGGGCCGAGCTCTACATCCTGTGCGTCTTCAAGCACCACAGCCTGCTCGAGGCTTCGCTCTCCATGGTGCGCCCCGAGAAACTGGAGATCCCGGACGATGTCCTCAAAGAGTACGCCACCGAGATCGCGGTCCGCGCCAAGTCCCATGCCGTGGAACTCGGGGTGCCGAGCGAGCAGGTCCGCGCCTTCGTCAAGGGGGGGCGGCCATCGCGCACCATCGTGCGCTTCGCCCGCAAACGCGAGTGCGACCTGATCGTGATCGGCTCCCAGGGTACCAATGGCGACAAGAGCCTGCTGCTGGGCAGCGTTTCCCAACGAGTCGCCGGCTCTGCCAGCTGCCCGACCCTGATCGTCTGAGCCTCGGGAACGCCCCTCGCCGGGCCGGTTTCCCCCTCCATTACAGGCGGGTGCGGAACCGGCCCGGTCCTGTTAGGGTCCCATGGTTTCCATGCATTATCTGATATTCACTCGAGGCGCTGCTGCGCCAGACCATAAGGTTCCTTCATGAAGACACTGCTTACCTCCGCTTCCCTTGCGGCCCTGATGACCGCCGCTCCCCTGGCATTGGCCGCTGCGCCAGAGACCGACGACGAGAAGCTCAGCTACAGCCTCGGCGTGACCCTCGGCCAGAGCATCCAGCAGGATGTCGAGGAGTTGGACATCGATGCCTTCACCCAGGCCATCCGTGACGTCTTCGACGACGGGGAGCTGGCGATGAGCGAGACGGAAATGGCCGACGCCCTATCGACGTTCCAGCAGGAGGCCATGGCCGCCCGAGAGGCCGAGACCGAGCAGCAGGCCGCGGCCAATCGCGCCGAAGGCGAGGCCTACCTGGCAGAGAACGCCGAAGAGGATGCGGTAACGGTCACCGACTCGGGCCTGCAGTACCGCGAGCTTGAGTCCGGCGACGGGGCTACTCCCGGCGCAGACGATACTGTAGAAGTCCATTATGAGGGCACTCTGATCGACGGCACCGTCTTCGACAGCTCATACGAACGCGGCGAGCCGGTGAGCTTCCAGGTCGGACAGGTCATCGAAGGCTGGCAGGAAGCCCTTCAATTGATGAGCGTGGGCGACACCTGGGAAGTGGTGATCCCCTCCGACCTCGCTTATGGCGCCCAGGGACAGGGTCCCATCGGCCCCCACGAGACATTGATCTTCAAGGTCGAACTGCTCGACGTGGCCGGTGAGTGACCCTGACCCGATGAACGCCATTCGCTGCCTGGCCGCCACCAGCCTCTGCCTGGGTCTGGCGGCCCCACTGTCCGCCCAGGAAGGTACGGAACGACTGCCGCAGCTTGGTATCGACCGGGACGGGGCCAGCGTACTCGGCGTCTCCTCGGGGGGGTATATGGCGACTCAGCTGGCGGTAGCCTGGCCCGAGCGATTCGACGGGCTGGGCATAGCCGCCGCCGGGCCCTGGGCCTGCGCCCGGGGCTCGCTGGGCCTGGCGCTGGGCCAGTGCATGATGACTCAGCGGGGCATGCCCGATCTCACGGAACTACAGGACCGCTACAACGCCTATGCCCGCCGGGATCTGGTGGGCGACCCCGACACCCTGGCAGAGCTGCGGGTATTTATCTGGCATGGCGGCGAAGACGAGACCGTGGACCCGGCCCTGGGCCGGGTCCTGGCCGATCAGTTCCGCGGCTGGCTGGACTCCCCCGATGACCAGCTGAGGTTCATGACGAGCGAGCAGGCCGGCCACGGCTGGCCGCTGGCAACGCGACCGGGCACGCCCGTGGACGCCCTGGCGGATTGCCACGGTGGAGGCGGCACCCATCTGCTGGCCTGCGACCTGGACATTGCCGGAAAGATGCTGGGCTGGCTGCACGGCGACCTGGCGCCTCCCGAGCCGGGCAAGCCACAGGGCGAGCTCGTGCGCTTCGACCAGTCGGATTTCGACGCTCGAGGGCTGGGTGATGCCGGTTACCTGTTCATGCCGGCGGGCTGCGAGGCGGGTGGCTGCAAGCTGACGGTGGCCCTGCATGGCTGTGCCATGGATGTCGAACAGATCGACGAGGCCTTCGTTCGTCACAGTGGCCTCAACGAGTGGGCCGCCGCCAATCAGCGAGTGGTGCTCTACCCTCAGGCGGAAACCAGCCTCCCCAACCCGCAGGGGTGCTGGGACTGGTGGGGCTTTGCCGAGAGCACCTGGCAACTCGACCCCCTGCATGACAGCCGCCAGGGCTCCCAGACGGGTGCACTGATGGCCATGATCGAACGTCTGCAGCAGTCACCCGAAGAGAAATGAACCGGCCGGCGCCTCATCCATCTTCCAGCGCCTGCGCCAGAGCGGCCTGCAGCGGTCCCGAAGTGGGTGAGTGCAATACCCGGCGCCTAATCTCGCCGTTGCGGTCCACCAGAAACAGCGAAGCGCTGTGGTCAATGGTATAGGCCATGGCGGAGTCCGGTGTCTCCACTCGGCGCCAGACCACGCCGTAGCGTTGGGTGACTTCCTCGAGCGCCTCCTCACTCCCGGTGGCGCCGATGAACTCCTCGCCGAAGAAGCCCAGATACTCCTCCAATCGTTCCAGCGTGTCTCGCTCAGGGTCCACCGAAACCATCAGCGGCACCACCCGGCGCCGCTGTTCGGGGTCGAGACGCCCCATCACCTGACGCACCACCGCCAGGCTCATCGGGCAGACATCCGGGCACCAGGTGTAACCGAAGAAGACGACCGCCAGCTGATCGTCGTCGAGCTGACTCAGCGAGAATTCGCCCTCGGTCGAGGGTAGGTCAATAGGCCCTCCCTGGGGCTCACCATTCGACTGGTCCCTCAACTGTTGCTGGTAGAAACCGATGCCAACCGCCATCACCACCAGTATCGCGCCAACTCCCAGCCAGATGCCTCGTCGCTTCATGATCATTGCCTCGTCACTTCGAAGTCGAACCAGCTCCCCAGGCGTCCCTGCGGCGTGTCCATCACGACCTTGGCGCGCCAGGGCATGACCGCTTCGGAACAAATCGCCACCTGCCCCTCTCCGCGGAAAACGCCACCCCCCACGGCCTCGAGGGGGAAACGGTGGAGCCCCATGTCCATGTCACGGCCGACAAAGTCGACGCGGACGGACTCGGCCTGTATGCCGGCCAGGCGAACTTCCAGCGGCAGGCGTTCCAGGGCGCGGATGGGACCCTCGGCGGCAATCGTCAGGCGCAGCGAGACGTCCTGTCCCAGCGGCACCGTACAGGGCGCCAAATGCAGATCGCAGGACGTCTCGCCCGGTGGATACCACTGCACGCCGGCCTCGTCCTGCAGGGTGTAGCGGGTCAGATACCAGAGCGCGATGGCCAGAGTCACCAGGGTAATGGCGATCAGCAACTGCAGCAGCGGCGGGCGCGCCGCACCTGCCGATGACAGACCAGGTTGTGACATGGCGAAGAGCGGGCCTCCATTGGTGGCAGGATAGCGGTAAGCTTATCAGCATTTGCCTGCGGCGAAGTGCGCAAGGATGTCGCAGGGGCCACCAAACGGGAGGTGTCATGGAAGGCGTGGGCAATGCACTGGGGCCGTTGTTCCTGCTCATACTGCTGGGCGCCGGGCTCGGCTGGTGGCGCCAGCCGGGCGGCGACTTCTGGCCACGCATGGAACGGCTGATCTACTTCCTGCTGTTTCCCGCCATGCTGGTCTCGACCCTGGCCACTGCGAATGTCGCTGAGGTGCCGGTGGCTCGGCTAGCCGTTGCCCTTCTCGGCGCCATGGGCCTGTTCAGCCTGTTGCTTTGGGCACTGCGCAACTGGCTGCGGCTCGATCCGCCCGCCTTCACCTCGGCCTTCCAGGGCGGACTTCGCTTCAATACCTATGTCGGCGTGGCCGGTGCCGCCGCCTTGCACGGCAGTCACGGGGCCACGGTGGCCGCGGTCGCGGTGGCGCTGATGGTGCCGGTGGTCAATGTCCTCTGCGTAATCAGCTTCATCGCTGCCGGCACCCTGGGTTCTGCGAGCCTGGGCAAGAGCCTCGCCGCCCTGACCCGCAACCCGCTGATCCTGGCCTGCTTGACCGGCATCATCCTCAATGTGAGCGGCATCGGCCTGCCGGGCTGGAGCCAAGCTGGCGTGGAACTGCTGGGCCGGGCTGCCCTGCCGCTGGGCCTGGTGGCGGTGGGCGTAGCGCTTCGGCCCGCCGCCCTGCTGAGACTCGATCGCGGGGTCTGGGCCGCCAACCTGGTCAAGCTGGGGCTGATGCCGGCCCTGGTGCTTGTACTGGCCCAACTGCTGGGCCTGGATCCCATGACCCGCGATGTGGCCTTGCTATTCGCCGCTCTGCCCACTGCCACCTCGGCCTATATCCTGGCCCGCCAGTTGGGAGGAGATGCCGAGCTGATGGCGGCCTTGATCACGGGCCAGACGTTATTGGCCATGGTGACTCTGCCGCTCTGGCTTCGCCTGGTCGGTTGAGGAAAGATTTTTAACGAAAAACGTTCGTATTTGCATTGACAGAGCAAACGAGAATAATTACGCTTAAATCGTGGCGTTGATGAGGCGCCACACCAAGCAGGAACCCGCCAGTCTCCTGCCTTGGTTTCTCCCTCTCATTGCTAGTCACGGTCTTTTTGCCGCCTCTTCCGGGGCGGCTTTCTTTTGCTCGGCCGGTTCAGTCGACCCGCTTGAAGATCAGATCCCAGACGCCATGCCCCAGCTTCTCGCCGCGCGCCTCGAACTTGGTCAGCGGTCGAAACTCGGGACGTGGCACATAGGGGGCCGTCTCGGGGCCGGCGGTATTGACGAAGCCCGGAGCGGCCTCCATCACCTCGGCCATCCACTCGGCATAGGCTTGCCAGTCGGTGGCCATATGCAGGGTACCGCCGGGCTTGAGTCGGCCGCGCACCAGCTCGACGAAGGCCGGCTGGACGATGCGGCGCTTGTGATGCTTCTTCTTCGGCCAGGGGTCCGGAAAGAACAGCTGCAGGGTATCCAGGCTGGCCTCGGGCAGACACTGCTCGAGTACCGCCAGGGCATCCTCGCGATAGACGCGCAGGTTGGACAGGCCACGCTTGTCGGCCTCATCGAGCAGCTTGCCAACACCCGGCGCATGCACCTCGATGCCGATGAAGTCGGTGCCGGGGTGACGCTCGGCCTGCTCGATCAAGGAGCCCCCCATGCCGAAGCCAACCTCCAGCACCCGGGGCGCCTGCCGTCCGAACAGGGCATCGAGGTCCTGGCGGCCATCGGCGAGGGTCAACCCCAGGCGCGGCCAGACCTCCTCGAGTCCGCGGGTCTGGGCCTGAGTCGTTCGGCCAGCGCGCAGCACATAGCTCTTGATGCCACGTCGGTGCAGCGGGGCGTCCGGGCGCTCGGGGCCGGTCGTCTTGTCGTCGTGTCGCGGGTCGTTCATGGGCTTGGGGCACTCGTCGCCAGCAGTGAATCCGGGGGCGGTATTGTAGCGGCTTACGCTTTCCCGGGGTACGGTACGAATGCTGATCGCTTCGAGGCTGATCCGGCGCCTCTCACGTGAGCCAGCACTACCATCTTGGATATTAGCGACACAAGGAAAGAGGATGCGGGACAGAGGTTGGTGGTTCGGAGCGGCACTATCCGGCGCCCTGGTGGTGATGGCCGGCGCTTTCGGCGCCCACGCCCTGGAGGGGCAGCTGGCACCGCGGCTGGCGGCGGCCTTCGAGACCGGGGTGCGCTACCAGGCGTGGCATACCCTGGCCATGCTGATGGTGCTGGCCTGGCGGGCATCATGCCCGCTGGCCGGCCAGCGGCTGGCCCTGGGGCTCTGGGCGAGCGGCATGGGGCTCTTCTCGGGCTCGCTCTACGCCATGGCGCTGACGGGCCTGAGCGGCCTGGGCATGATTACCCCACTTGGCGGTGTGCTGATGATCGGCGGCTGGCTGGCGCTGGCCGTGGCGGTATTGCGCGCTCAGTCGTTGTCCGGCAGCGCATAGGTTGCCGTGACCAGGGCCATTGGCCGCTCGTCGCCGGCCGAGAAGAGCTGCACCTCGCCCACGGCCAGGCGCCGACCCAGCTTGAGGATGCGCGCGTTGGCGATGATGTCGCGGTCTCCGCGCGGGCGGCGCAGGAAGCGGCAATGCAGGTCGCTGGTCACGGCCATCGGCTCGGGGCCGATCTGGGCCAGTATCGCCACATAGAGGCAGACGTCGGCCAGCCCCATCAGGGTGGGACCGGACACGCTGGCGCCGGGTCGCAGATGCTCGTCGTCGATGGCCAGGCTCATGGTCGCGCGCATCTCGTCGACGCCCTCGATGGTCCCCATCCGCTGGGGAAAGACCTCATCGAGAAAGTCCTCGATGGCGGCGGCGGTCATCACGGTCATCAGCAGGCTCCTTGCGATTCATGGGGAAGGTGACGCTTACGTCAACATAACCGAAAGCGCCCCGGGCAGGTAGCCGGGGCGCTTAATGGCCACACGCTATGGGCTATGGGCTAGGGATATCGCTGTCTCCGCTATGCTGAGCCCGAAGCCCCAAGCCGATTATTTCGCCTTGTGCACGGCACGCCAGTGATGCAGCAGCGGTTCGGTATAGCCGGCGGGCTGCTCGCGGCCCTTGAAGATCAGGTCGCTGGCGGCCTGGAAGGCCGTCGAGGCGGAGAAGTCGGCACTCATCGGCGTGTAAGTGGGGTCGTCGGCGTTCTGCTGGTCGACTACCCTGGCCATGCGCTCGAGGGTCTCCCGGACCCGGTCGGCGTCGACCACGCCATGGCGCAGCCAGTTGGCGATGTGCTGGCTGGAGATCCGCAGGGTAGCGCGGTCTTCCATCAGCCCCACGTCATGGATGTCCGGTACCTTGGAGCAGCCCACACCGTGCTCCACCCAGCGCACCACGTAGCCGAGGATGCCCTGGCAGTTGTTATCCAGCTCCTGCTGACGCTCTTCATCGCTCCATTGCGGTGACTCGGCCACCGGAATGGTGAGCAGGTCGTCGAGAAGCGCTTCACGCAGGTCCGATTCGCCTTGCCCTTCCATCTCGCGCTGCACGGCCGCCACATCCACCTGGTGATAGTGCAGGGCATGCAGGGTGGCGGCGGTGGGAGACGGCACCCAGGCGGTGTTGGCACCGGCCTTGGGATGACCGATCTTCTGCTCGAGCATGGCTGCCATCATTTCGGGCATGGCCCACATGCCCTTGCCGATCTGGGCGCGTCCGCGCAGCCCACAGGCCAGACCGACCAGGACGTTGCTCTTTTCGTAGGCTTGGATCCAGGCGGAGCCCTTCATGTCACCCTTGCGGATCATCGGGCCCGCCTCCATGGCGGTATGCATCTCGTCACCGGTGCGATCGAGGAAGCCGGTGTTGATGAACACCACCCGCGAGGACGCCTCGGCAATGCAGGCCTTGAGATTGACCGAGGTACGACGCTCCTCGTCCATGATACCCATCTTCAGGGTATCGCGAGCCATGCCGAGGATATCCTCGATGCGCCCGAACAGTGCATTGGAGAAAGCGACTTCCTTCGGGCCATGCATCTTCGGCTTGACGATGTACATGGAGCCGGTGCGCGAGTTGCGCGGTTCGTTCTCGCCCTTCTTCAAGTCGTGCAGGGCAATCAAGCCAGTGACGATGCCGTCGAGGATACCCTCGGGGAGCTCATTGCCATCGGCATCCAGCACCGCTGGCGTGGTCATCAGATGGCCCACGTTGCGCACGAACATCAGCGAGCGACCCGGCAGGGTAACGGTCCCCCCCTCTGTGTTCTGCCAGGTGCGATCGGCGTTGAGGCGGCGCGTGATGGTCTTGTCGCCCTTCTCGACCTGCTCCTCCAGGTCGCCTTTCATCAGGCCGAGCCAGCTGGCATAGACCCCGACCTTGTCCTCGGCATCCACCGCGGCCACGGAATCCTCGCAATCCATGATGGCGGTCAGCGCTGCCTCGACCACCACGTCCTTGACGCCGGCCGGGTCGGTCTTGCCAATCGGGTGGCTCGGATCGATCTGGATCTCCAGGTGCAGGCCGTGGTTGACGAGCAGCACGGACTCCGGGCTCTCGGCCGGGCCGTTGAAGCCCACCAGCTTGCCCGGGTCCTTGAGGCCGGTCTCGCGACCGCCGTCCAGCGAGACCACCAGGTGGCCATCGCGCAGCACGTACTTGACGGCGTCGTGGTGGGAGCCGGTAGCCAGCGGCGCGGCTCGGTCGAGGACGCCACGGGCATAGCCGATGACCTTCTCGCCACGCTTGGGATTGAAGCTCGAGCCCTTCTCGGCACCGCCCTCCTCGGAAATGGCGTCGGTCCCGTAGAGGGCGTCATAGAGGCTGCCCCAGCGGGAATTGCCGGCATTCAGCGCATAGCGCGCATTGTTGACCGGCACAACCAGCTGCGGCCCGGCCTGGACGGCGATCTCGCGGTCGACGTTGCCGGTAGTGACCTTGACGTCGCCCGGGGCATCCACCAGGTAACCGATCTCCTCGAGGAAGGCACGGTAGGCCGCCATGTCGCGGATCGGGCCGGGGTGCTCGCTATGCCAGGCATCGAGTTTCTCCTGCAGGCGATCACGCTCGGCGAGCAATTCGCGGTTCTGCGGGGTCAAATCATGGAAGAGGGCGTCGACGCCGGCCCAGAAGGCCTCGGGGTCAACGTCGGTGCCCGGCAGAGCCTGTTCATTGATGAAATGGTCCAGCTCGGCGGCCACCTGAAGGCGATGGCGAGTGATGCGTTGGGTCATGGGTCGTGCTCCTCATGCTTGGCTGCTCGATGCCCCCTGGCACCGACCGACCGGAAGGGAATGATGACTGCGTAGCACTGATTTTGTGGAAAATACTTCCATATGTAAACCCGTACAGGCCTCTTGCCATTTGCCGATAGACCAAATGATTAGGCCAAGGCATTGCTGGCCGGCCTGTCGGCTTGGCGCTAGCATGAACGGGCATTGCGGAGAAACCGATGAGCGACTTCACCCCCCTGCAGGCCCTGGGCCCCCTGGCGCCGGCAGACCTGTCCGGCCAGAATCTCGAGCGCTATCTGGGTCATTATGGCCTGGCGCCGCTGCTTGCCGAGCACGTGGGGCTTTATGTGGGCTACCTGGAGGCCGGCGACTTCCGCCTCTGGACCCAGGTGTGGAGCCCCGAGGCACCCATCGGCACCGCCTTCGTGGTGCATGGTTACTTCGACCATCTCGGCCTCTACCGTCATCTGCTGGAATGCCTGCTCGAGCGTGGCTGGCGAGTGGTGCTCTGGGATCTGCCCGGCCATGGCCTCTCCAGCGGCCGTCGTGCCTCCATCGACGACTTCAAGGACTATGGCAGCTGCCTGCACCACCTGCAGCAACATCTCCAAGACGAGGGGCTGGCCCCCCGGCCCTGGCTCGGCATCGGCCAGAGTACCGGGGCGGCGATTCTCGCCACCGACGCCCTGACCCGCGGAGACGACGGCGCCTGGTCGGGGCTGGCCCTGCTGGCGCCGCTCGTGCGCCCCTGGGGCTGGAATCAGTCGAGCTGGCTGCATCTCCTGGTAGGGCCCTTCGTGGACTCGATCCCACGCAAGTTCCGCGCCAATTCCACGGATGCCGACTTCGCCGACTTCCTGCGCGAGGGCGACCCTCTCCAGGCCGATCGCCTGGCGATGGACTGGGTTGGGGCCATGCGACGCTGGATGCCGCAGCTGCTGGCACTGCCACCAAGCCCGGTTCCCACCCTGATCCTGCAGGGCGAGCAGGATCTGACCGTGGACTGGGAGTGGAACCTCGAGGTACTGGCGCGCAAGTTTCCCAACGCCGAGATCCATCGCCACCCCGAGGCGCGTCACCATCTCGTCAACGAGGCCGAGCCGATTCGCCGCGAGCTCTTCACGCTGCTCGATCGCTTCATTGCCGGACTGGAGCCGGCCGACACTCCACCTCACGAGACAACCGCGACATGAAAACCCACCTGCCTTTGCTGCTGGCAACCCTGCTGCTTGCCGGCTGTGCGGCTGCGCCGGAAAGGTCGACTGCGCTGCGCCAGGCACTGTTCGGGCTGGGCGAGCGCGCCGCCGAACAACTCACGGCGACACCGCCCTTGTCCAGCCCGGTGGCCGATCAGGTTCTGCTTCTGGCCGAACCAGACGTCGACCACCGCCTGGGGCTCAGCGATGAGCGCCTGCTCGAGAGCCTGACCCGCGCTCTGCTGGCCGTTTCCGATGGCCCTCAGGTGCTGGCGTGGCGCGAGGCCATGGCCGAGGGGAACGTTGACAACCACTGGCGTCTGGACAGCCGACTCGTATCCGATGGCCCCCGGCTTCAGCTTTCCGACCGTGAGTTGCTGCCTTATCGCCTGACCCTGGAACTGCGACACACGGAGAGAGACGCACCGGATTGGCGCAGCGAGATCAGCGGGGCCCTGGACGCCACGGCGCTATAGTACCTCATGCTCCTCAAGCCCCACTCCTATCCCTTGAGCAGACGATCAAGCTGGCGATAGCCGATCGCCTCGATCAGTTGATTTCGCCCGGGCCGCGCTTCGCCGGCAAGGTCGGCCAGGGTCAAGGCCACCCTCAATACCCGATGGTAGGCCCGTGCCGAGAGCTTGAGCCGCTCCAGCACGCCGGCCAGCCAGGCGCGATCCGCCGCCTGCAGAGCACAGGCCTCCTCCAGGGCCTGTCCGGCCAGCCGCGCATTCAGTGCACCACGGGCCGCCTGGCATTCCCGTGCCGCAAGCACCCGCTCGCGCACCACCGCCGAGGACTCGCCCGGTTCACGAGAGGTAAGCTGCTCCGGGGCCAGCGCCGGGACTTCCACCTGCAGATCGATGCGATCGAGCAATGGCCCCGAGAGGCGCGACTGATAGCGCTGGATCTGGGCGGCCGTGCAATGACAGGCCTGACGCGGATCACCGAGATGGCCGCAGGGACAGGGATTCATGGCCGCCACCAGCTGGAAGCCGGCAGGGTAACGACGCTCGTGGCTGGCCCGGGCGATATGGATCTGCCCCGACTCCATGGGCTCACGCATCACCTCCAGCACATGTCGAGAGAACTCCGGCAACTCGTCGAGGAACAACACGCCATGGTGGGCCAGGGAGATCTCCCCAGGCCGCGGTTTAGAGCCTCCCCCTACCAGGGCCACAGCGCTGGCGGTATGATGCGGGGCTCGAAAGGGACGCACGCCCCACTGCTCGGCATGCGCCAGACCGCTGACCGAACGGATTGCCGCCACTTCGAGGGCCTCCTCTTCGGTCAGCGGCGGCAGGATCCCCGGCAGACGACTGGCCAGCATGGTCTTGCCGGTTCCGGGCGGGCCAGCCAGCAGCAGATTGTGGCCTCCGGCCGCCGCCACCTCCAGGGCTCGACGCGCCTGATGCTGGCCGCGCACCTCCGCCAGGTCGGGTCCCGACTCGGGCGTCGGCACGATACTCGGTGAGCAATGGGGCGCGATGAGGGTCTGACCCAGCAGGTGGGCCACCACCTCCAGCAGGTGATCCGCGGGCAGCACCTCGAGATCGCCGGCCAATGCCGCCTCGTCGGCATTGGCCCGCGGCACGATCAGTCGCCGGCCAGCTCGCCGTGTTGCCATGGCCAGTGGCAGGACGCCAGTCACCGGGCGCAGCCGGCCATCCAGGGCCAGCTCGCCGGCGCATTCGACGTCCGCCAGCGCCTCGAGCGGCACCTGGCCGGAAGCGACCAGCAGGCCCAGGGCGATGGGCAGATCGAAGCGACCCCCCTCCTTGGGCAGGTCGGCGGGCGCCAGGTTGAGCGTGATGCGCCTCAGCGGGAAGTCGAAGCCGGCATTCATCAGGGCACTGCGTACCCGTTCTCGGCTCTCCTTGACGGCGGCTTCCGGCAGGCCCACCAAGGTCATGCCGGGCAACCCATTGGCGAGGTGAACCTCGACCAGAACCTCGGGCGCTTCGAGCCCGAGACCTGCCCGAGTGTGGATGATTGCCAGCGTCATCGGCGGTCCCTCGCAGCCCGTCTGACCTCAGGCTAGCCCAGGCGGCCGCGATGCGCCCGGCAGCGGGTGGGCATCAGCGGTCGGTTTCACCGGCGCCGGCATCCTCTTCGGGGCTAGGGTTCGGCTCGCTCGGCAAGGCGGCCGGCGGCTCACCGGCTTCCGCCTCCGGCGAGGCGTTGCGATCCAGCGCCTCCTCGAGTGCCGCCACCTGCACCTCGAGCGCCTCGACACGCGCCCGAGTGCGCTGCAAAACGTCCATCAGGATGTCGAAATCCTCCCGCGAGACCAGTTCCAGGCGATCGAAAGCGCCCTTGACCACCTGCTGGACCCCCTTCTGTACCTCTTCCGGGGCCTGGGAAACGCCCTGCAGCCGGTCGCCGATCTGCTGGGCCAGGCGGCTGATGCGATCTTGGCTCACCATGGTGTCTCTCCTGAATCGTGATGAATACCTGAACACAGGATACGCAAGGCTCCCGCTCAGCGCATTCCTCACTTCCGCTCTCTCGTGGGGCATGCGCACCAAGGCAAGGCACCACAAGAGTGCATTCACGGCAGCGCCGAGCTTCACCCAAAAAAATCCCGCCTGAAAAATCACTCCATAACACTGATATAAAAGACATATTTCTGAAGATGGCATGATTTACGCTTGAGCAGGGTAGCCACTCATCGCGCGGCATCACGCCGCCGACATCCAGCAAGGGAGAACCGGGATGAAGCTGATCACTGCCATCATCAAGCCGTTCAAGCTCGACGACGTGCGCGAAACACTCGCCGACAACGGCGTCCAGGGCATCACCGTCACCGAGGTCAAGGGCTTCGGTCGCCAGAAGGGCCACACCGAGCTGTATCGCGGGGCCGAGTATGTCGTCGACTTCCTGCCCAAGGTCAAGGTCGAGGTTGCGGTGGACGACGACCGCCTCGAAACGGTGCTCGATGCCATCTGCAGCGCCGCCAATAGCGGCAAGATCGGTGACGGCAAGGTCTTCGTCACGCCGCTCGAGGATGTCATCCGCATCCGCACCGGTGAGCGCGGCGCCGATGCCGTTTAACGACGCCTACGACTTCCCAAAACGGAGACTGACGCATGAATGATATTCCGCAACTGACCGAGCTGATGTATGCGGTCGACACCTTCTACTTCCTGATCTGCGGCGTGCTGGTCATGTGGATGGCCGCCGGCTTCTCGATGCTCGAGGCGGGTCTGGTCCGCTCCAAGAACACCGCCGAGATTCTCACCAAGAACATCGCGCTGTTCGCCATCGCCTGCACCATGTACCTGGTTCTTGGGTACTACCTGATGTATTCCAGTGGCGCAGGTGGCTTCCTGCCGAACCTCGGCTTCCTGATCGGTGGCGAGAACACCGTGGACGCCATCACCGCAGGCGGTGACGACGCACCCTACTACTCCATGCGTTCCGACTTCTTCTTCCAGGTGGTGTTCGTGGCGACCGCCATGTCCATCGTCTCCGGCGCCGTGGCGGAACGCATGAAGCTGTGGGCCTTCCTGGCCTTCGCCGTGGTGATGACCGGCTTCATCTACCCGGTATCAGGCTACTGGACCTGGGGCGGCGGCTGGCTGGCCGAGGTCGGTTATTCCGACTACGCTGGTTCCGGCATCGTCCACCTGGCCGGCGCCGCTGCGGCCCTTGCCGGGGTGATCGTGCTCGGTCCGCGCAAGGGCAAGTACGGCAAGGATGGCAGCATCTACGCCATCCCCGGTGCCAATATGCCCCTGGCCACCCTGGGTACCTTCATCCTGTGGATGGGCTGGTTCGGCTTCAACGGGGGCTCCGAGCTCAAGCTCTCCGACGCGGCTTCCGCCAACAACGTCGCCCAGGTCTTCGTCAACACCAATGCCGCCGCCGCCGGAGGGGTGATCGCCGCCCTCATCCTGGCCAAGCTGTGGTTCCGCAAGGCCGATCTGACCATGGCCCTGAACGGCGCCCTGGCCGGTCTGGTGGCAATCACCGCCGACCCACTTTCTCCCAGTGCCGTCGGCGCCTCCCTCATCGGCATCGTGGGTGGCCTGATCGTGGTGGTCGCCATCGTCACCCTCGACAAGCTCAAGCTGGACGATCCGGTGGGCGCCATCTCCGTTCACGGGGTGGTGGGTATCTGGGGGGTGCTGGCGGTCCCGTTCACCAACGGGGATGCCGGCTTCGGTCCACAGATCATCGGCATCCTCGGCATCTTCTTCTGGGTATTCGTGGCCAGCCTGATCGTCTGGTTGATTCTCAAGGCCGTGATGGGCATCCGGGTCACCGAGGAGGAGGAGTACGAAGGCGTCGACCTGGCCGAGTGCGGCATGGAAGCCTACCCCGAGTTCAGTGTCGCCAAGAAATGAGCCAAGCTCGAGAACGAGCCTGCGTACTGCTGATGGCCTCCTCCGGGGGGCCTTTTTTATTCCTCCCGCAGCGGGTGTATGCTCTGGCACAATGAACGCAACAGGGGTGGCGACCAGCGTCACCAACCAACGGACAGGACGAGGATCAAGACCATGAAACTGGTGACCGCCATCATCAAACCCTTCAAGCTCGACGACGTGCGGGAATCACTTTCCGAGATCGGCGTCCAGGGCATCACCGTCACCGAGGTCAAGGGCTTCGGTCGCCAGAAGGGACATACCGAGCTCTACCGCGGAGCCGAGTACGTGGTCGACTTCCTGCCCAAGGTGAAGCTCGAGGTTGCCGTGGACGACGAGATGGCCGAGAAGGTGATCGATGCCATCACCCAGGTCGCGAATACGGGCAAGATCGGCGACGGCAAGATCTTCGTCACCGCTCTGGAGCAAGTGCTCCGTATTCGTACCGGCGAAACGGGGAAAGATGCTGTCTAGGCGCCAAGCGGCCAAGCGGCCAAGCGGCCAAGCGGCCAAGCGGCCAAGCGGCCAAGCGGCCAAGCGGCCAAGCGGCCAAGCGGCCAAGCGGCCAAGCGGAGTCTAGGTCCAGGTAACGAGTAGCAAGAAACCCCACCGGACTAACCTCTGGTGGGGTTTCGTGTTTCTGCCTCGCTACCTAATGCCCGTCACCGAACAGCTTGGCGGCTCGGCGCTTGAAGCTCGACGCTCACTTCTCGACGAACGCCCGCTCGATCACATAGTCGCCGGGCTCGCCCATGCGCGGCGAGATGGTGAAGCCAAGCTCGTCAAGCAGATGGCTGGTGTCGTCGAGCATCGCCGGGCTGCCGCAGATCATGGCACGGTCCTGCTTGGGATCCATGGCCGGCAGGCCGGTATCCTCGGCCAGCTTGCCGCTGCGGATATGGTCGGTCAGCCGCCCCATGGTATGGAAGGTCTCACGCGTCACGGTCGGATAGTAGATCAGCTTCTCGCTGATTTCCTCGCCGAGGTACTCGTGGGCGGGCAGCTCCTTCTGGATGAAGTCGGCATAGGCCAGTTCGCTGATATTGCGCACCCCGTGCACCAGCACCACCTTCTCGAAGCGCTCGTAGACTTCCGGGTCCTGGATCAGGCTCATGAATGGCGCCAGGCCGGTGCCGGTGGAGAGCAGGTAGAGGTTGCGCCCCGGCAGCAGGTCGTCGGTGACCAGCGTGCCGGTGGGCTTGCGGCTGACCATGATCTGGTCCCCCACCTGGAGGTGCTGCAGCCGCGAGGTCAGGGGGCCATCAGGCACCTTGATGCTGAAGAACTCCAGGTGATCCTCGTAATTGGGGCTGGCGATGGAGTAGGCCCGCATCAGCGGCTTGCCGTTCACCTCGAGGCCGATCATCACGAACTGGCCGTTCTTGAAGCGCAGGCTACGCTCACGGGTGGTTCGGAAACTGAACAGGGTATCGTTCCAGTGGTGCACACTCAGAACGTCCTCAAGCGCAAACTTGCTCATGCCGACTCCTTGATATTCTATAAACGAATAGGCCACGCAGCCAATCTTTGGATCAATTCTAAGAGCCGTGCCATTATCTGTTAAATGGATTGTATGGATAACTCTTATCTATCCTGCAGATATAAGGCGTCCGGAGGAGAATCATGCGCTATACCCTGCGCCAGCTGGAAGTCTTCGTCGCCGTGGCCCAGCACGAGAGCGTCTCCCGGGCGGCTAGCTCCCTGGCGCTCTCGCAGTCGGCGACAAGCACCGCCCTCGCTGAACTGGAACGGCAGTTCAACTGCCGCCTGCTCGACCGCATCGGCAAGCGCTTGAAGCTCAATGCCCTGGGCTTCCAGCTGCTGCCCAAGGCTGTGTCCTTGCTCGATCGCGCCGAAGAGGTGGAAGAGCTGCTGCGTGGCCAGAAAGGTATCGGCACCCTGGACGTAGGCGCCACCCTGACCATTGGCAACTACCTGGCAACGCTGCTGATCAGCGACTTCATGCAGCGCCATCCCGGCAGCCGGGTGCGCCTCTCGGTGCGCAACACCCGGACCATCATCGACAGCGTTCGTCAGCACGGGCTCGACCTGGGGCTGATCGAAGGACAGTGCGAGGAGGAGGACGTGATCACCCAACCCTGGGTGGAGGACGAGCTGGCGGTGTTCTGCTCGCCCCGCCATCCGCTCGCCAAGGCCGGCCCGGTGGAACTGGATCGCCTGCTGCGTGAGGCATGGATCATGCGCGAGCAGGGCTCCGGCACCCGGCTGACCCTGGAGCAGGCGGCACGTCACCGCCGCGGGCGCTTCAACATCCTGCTGGAGCTGGAGCATACCGAGGGCATAAAGCGGGCAGTGGAATCGGGGCTTGGCATCGGCTGCGTCTCGAAGCTGGCCCTGCGCGACGCCTTCCGCCGCGGAAGCCTGGTGCCCATCGTCACTCCGGAGCTGGACCTGAGCCGCCAGTTCACCTTCATCTGGCACCGCCACAAGTACCTGGCCACCGGCATGCGCGAGTTCCTCAAACTGTGCAGGCAGATGACCGTTGGCATCCGCCGCAGCGACCAGATCGACCTGCCCCAGGTACCCTGACGCAGCGCGGCCCGGCGAAAAAAGGGCCGGGCCGCAGGGGAGACGTCGGAGCAAGACTAGCGAAGGTCGCTGACGGCCTCTTGGATATCGGAGAGTGACGCCTTGGTGAGATCCTTGGCCAGAGTATGGATCACCAGCTTGGCGGTAGGGCCGTCGATCTTGTCACGCAGCTGGCCGAGGAAGCGCGGCGGTGCAACAAGGATCAACTTCTCCATGGTGTTGTCGACGCGGGCGCGATAAAGGCGCTCGGCGACCTCGCGTGCAAAGATTTCCTCGTGGTGCTGGGTTGCCACGTTCTCGCCGCCGGCGCTGCGCGCCGTCGTCGAGGTCGATTCGTGGACGTCGCCACCGCGATCCGTCACGAGATCCCCCTCGTGCATGCGTCCCTCGGCATGAACGAGGCTGTCCTGCTCGCTGACCTTGAGTCCATCGCGGGTGAACAGCCGAGCCCGTGCCGCATCAGCCACCACGATATAAGTTGTCATAGCCTCTCCTTGATGCTGGTGAATTGACGGAAGTTCTCCCTCAGGGATATTCACCTCCGCCTCTCGCTCCACATTGGCAAGCGCGCTCCCGTTGGTCAACCAGGCGAGACGCGATGAATCCCGAGCGGCGGGCATCAAACTCAGCCGCGGCGCCCGGCCACCAGATACTTACGTAAGCCGAGCAGCAGCAGAACGGCCGCACAGGCCCCCAGGCCATTGGCCAGGATATCGGCCCAGTCGCCGCCGCTGCGACCGGGAACCAGGAGCTGAGCAAACTCGATGGCGATGCCCAGCAGCAGTACCGTCAGGAAGGCCAGCGGCAGGTACACGCCGGCGAGTCCGACCAGGCCCGCCAGGCCGGCATAGCCGATGAAATGACTGGCCTTGTCCCAGGGCAGCGCCTCGGGCAGCTCGCTGCTTGGCGTCAGGCTGCCCCAGGCAACCACCAGAGCCGCCAGGCAGGCCAGCGCCGCCCAGCGGCGACGCCACTGCGGGTCTTCCCCTGCGACCAGCCGGTCCAGCCAATCAGCCATGGGCGATGTTGCGGTGGTAGCCGGGGCTCAAGTCATGGAGAGCATCCATGAAGGCCGAGACATGATCCGGGTCGGTGAACTGATTGATGCCGTGCCCCAGGTTGAAGACATGGCCGGGCCCGTGGCCGAAGCTGTCGAGAATACGTGCCACCTCGGCGCGAATCGCCGAGGGACGGGCAAACAGCACGTGGGGGTCGAGGTTGCCCTGCAGGGCAACACGATGGCCAACCCGGGCCCGGGCATCGGAGAGCTCGGTAGACCAGTCCAGGCCGACGGCCTCGGAACCGGCCGCCGCGATGTCCTCGAGCCACTGACCGCCATTCTTGGTAAACAGGATCACCGGCACCCGACGCCCCTCGTGCTCGCGTATCAGGCCGGCGACAATCTGCTCCATGTAGCGCAGCGAGAACTCCAGGTAGGCCGGCGTGGAAAGCGCACCGCCCCAGGTATCGAAGATCTGTACCGCCTGGGCGCCAGCACGAATCTGGGCATTGAGGTAGTCGGTGACCGCATGGGCCAGGGTATCGAGCAGCCGGTGCATGGTGTCCGGGGCATCGTAGAGCATCGTCTTGACGTGGCGGAAGTCCTTGCTCGATGCGCCCTCCACCATGTAGGTGGCCAGCGTCCATGGACTGCCGGAGAAGCCGATCAGCGGCACTCGACCGTTGAGCTCACGACGGATGGTCGAGACCGCCCGCATCACGTAGTCCAGGTCGCGCTCGGCATCCGGCGCCTGCAGTGCATCCACCTCGGCCGAGGTGCGCACCGGCTTGCGGAATTTCGGGCCCTCGCCGGTCTCGAAATAGAGCCCCAGCCCCATGGCATCGGGGATGGTCAGAATGTCCGAGAAGAGGATCGCCGCGTCCAGGGGATAGCGCTCCAGCGGCTGCAGGGTGACCTCACAGGCCAGCTCCTGGTTGCGACACAGGTCCATGAAGCTGCCGGCATGGCCACGTACCTCGCGATACTCCGGCAGGTAGCGGCCGGCCTGGCGCATCATCCAGACCGGAGTGCGGTCGACGGGTTGACGCGCCAGGGCGCGCAGAAAGCGGTCGTTCTTGAGTTCCATGCGGGCGCTCGTCCACGGAAAATGTGGGCGCCATTGTACCCTATCGAGCGGCCCGGGGATGAGCCCCGTGACACAACGATGAGCCGGCCCTGCCTTCCTGATAGAATGATCCTTTACCCCGTCGGCATTGCCGTGGTCTTCCACCGAGGTACATCGTGACGATTCGATTCATCGCCGCCTCCCGGCTGCCCACTCCCTGGGCCACCTTCATCATGCACGGCTTCGAGGATGATGCCACCGGCAAGGATCACATCGCCCTGACACTCGGCGACGTCGCCGATGGCGAGCCGGTGCTGGGGCGAGTCCATTCCGAGTGCCTGACGGGCGATGCGCTTTTTTCCATGCGCTGCGACTGCGGCTTCCAGCTGCAGGAAGCACTCAAGCGCATCGCCGAGGAAGGACGGGGCGTGCTGCTTTACTTGCGTCAGGAAGGTCGCGGTATCGGCCTGCTCAACAAGATCCGTGCCTACCATCTCCAGGATGCTGGCGCCGACACCGTGGAAGCCAACGAGCAACTGGGCTTCGCTGCCGATCTGCGCCGCTACGACCTCTGCGTGCCAATGCTCGATCATCTGGGTATCAAGGCGCTACGCTTGATGACCAACAACCCTCGCAAGGTCGACGCCCTGACCCAGGCTGGCGTGGTGGTAAAGGAGCGCGTCCCGCTGACCACCGGCCTGAATCCACACAACGAACAATATCTCACCACCAAGGCCGGCAAGCTGGGCCACATGATGGCGCTGGGCGACTTCACTCAGGCCAGTGACGTGGATATTGAACGAAAGCCCTGAGCCCCCGGGCCCCGGCATCGGGGCGGCTCCTCGGCAGGAGATGCCACGATGACGTACCCCACCCACGACGAAACGCCCCCCTTCAGTGACGTCGAGGAACTCCTTCACAGCGTCAGCCACGGCATCGGTGCGGCGCTCAGTATTGTCGGGGTGGTGGTGCTGCTCGTGCTGGCCAGCCTGGCCACTCGGGTCGACCCCTGGAAGCTCGTGGGTATCGGCCTGTATGGGGCAAGCCTGGTGCTGCTCTACACCGTCTCCACCCTCTACCATGGCGTCAGCCACCCCCGCCTGAAGCACCTGTTCCAGTTGCTGGACCACTGCGCGATCTACCTGCTGATTGCCGGCACCTATACCCCCTTCCTGCTGGTCAACCTGCGCGGCCCGACAGGCTGGACGCTGTTCGCCGCCGTTTGGTCCCTGGCCCTGGTCGGCATCGCCTTCAAGCTGGCCTGGCCCCACCGCTTCGCCGCGCTACGGGTCGCCATCTACCTGGTGATGGGCTGGCTGATCGTCTTTGCCGGCGACGAACTGGCGGCGCGCCTATCCGATACCGGCCTCAGCCTGCTGGTCATCGGCGGCGTCACCTATACCCTGGGGGTAGTCTTCTATGCCATCAGAGCCATCCCCTTCAACCACGCGATCTGGCATCTGTTCGTCATGGGCGGCAGCACCTGCCACTACCTCGCGGTATACACCACCGTGCTGCCCTTCACGGCCTGAGCCTCGTCAAGCGGCGCGGGCCTTACGGATACGCTCGTAGGCGCTGCCGATCTCGCTGGTACGCTCCTTGGCGACTTCACGCATGCTCTCGGGCAACCCCTTGGCGGCGAGCTTGTCGGGGTGGTTCTCGCTCATGAGGCGGCGATAGGCCTTCTTGATCTCGGCATCGCTGGCGTCCTGGTCGACGCCCAGCACCCGGTAGGCGTCCTCCAGCGATGGACCATGCTCATCCGCGCCTCCGGGGCCACCCCGCAACATGGCCTCGATCTGGGCAATCTCGGCCTCGCTGCAGCCCAGGCCGCGCACCACCCGCATCAGCATCTCGTGTTCGGCGGGATGTAGCTCGCCATCGGCGGCGACCGCGGCCAGCTGCACCTGGAGGAAGACCTGGCGCAGGGCTGGCTGATTCGCCGCGATGTGGCGAATCTTGGCCAGCTCGGCGTCCAGATCGAAGTCGTCGCCCTTGCCACGGTTGAAGTCTGCGCGGGCCTGGGCACGCTGGGCCTCGCTGAGCCGCAGCCGATCCCAGAGCCGCCGGGAGGCTTCCAACTCGTCCTCGGAGACCTGGCCATCGGCCTTGCACAGGCAACCCATGACGGCGAAGGTCGACTCTAGGAACTGGGACTGGACGCCAACCAGCTTGTCGACCAGGCGACGACGCAGGCGTCTACCCAGCCAGTAACCCAGGGCGCCGCCCACCAGCAGGCCGATGGGGCCGCCGATGGCCAGCCCCAGCAGGGCACCGATCAGTATCAGGAACAGCATCGCAACCTCATGACAGTAATGTGAAATCTCAGGGTAAGCGGGCGCGAATCGAGGCCTCGATGCCATCCGCGTCCAGGCCGCACTCGGCGATCAGCTCGGCAGGCTTGCCGTGCTCGATGAAGGCATCGGGTAGCCCGAGGTTGAGTACCGCCACCTGCACGCCCTCGGCCATCAGCAGCTCGTTGACCGCGCTGCCGGCCCCGCCCGCGACCACGTTTTCCTCGAGGGTCACCAGCAGGTCGTGATCGTCGGCCGCCGCCAGCACGGCGTCACGGTCCAGCGGCTTGATGGAGCGCATGTTGAGGTGGCTAGCCTCCAGGCGCTCGGCCACCTCCGCCGCCGGGCCGTTGAGGCTGCCAAAGGCCAGCAGGGCCACTCGCACCGCGCCCCCGCTGTCGCGACGCCGCCATTCGGCTCGGCCGATCTCGATCGGCTCGAGGTGCTCCGGCGTCGCGACGCCCGGGCCGGTGCCACGCGGATAGCGTACCGCAGCGGGGCCGGGATGGTGATAGGCGGCACTGAGCATCGCCCGGCACTCGGCCTCATCGGCGGGCGCCAGCACCACCAGCCCCGGCACGCAGCGCAGGTAAGAGAGATCCAGGCTGCCGTGATGGGTGGGGCCGTCCTCGCCCACCAGACCCGCACGGTCGATGGCGAAGGTGACATCGAGTGACTGCACCGCCACGTCGTGAATCAGCTGGTCGTAACCGCGCTGCAGGAAGGTTGAATAGATCGCTACCACCGGCTTCATGGCCTCGCAGGCCAGCCCCGCCGCCAGGGTCAGCGCATGCTGCTCGGCGATGGCCACATCGAAGTAGCGTTCGGGATACTCCGTCGAGAAGCGCACCAGATCGGAGCCCTCGCGCATCGCGGGAGTGATACCGATAAGCCGTTCGTCAACCGCCGCCATGTCGCACAGCCAGTTGCCGAAGACACGGCAGTACTTCTGCTTGCGGCTTGCCGGCCCGTTGGCCGGCTTGAGCGGCGGCGGCGTCTCGCCGTTCTTTTCCAGCTTGGTGATGGCGTGGTAGCCGATGGGGTCGGCCTCGGCGGGCAGAAAGCCCTTGCCCTTGCACGTCTTCACATGAAGGAACTGAGGTCCCTCCAGGTCGCGCATGCTGTGCAGGGTGTCCATCAGTAGCGGCAAATCGTGGCCGTCGATGGGTCCGATATAGTTGAAGCCCATTTCCTCGAAGAGCGTGGCTGGGCTGACCATGCCCTTCATGTGCTCTTCGGTGCGCCGTGCCAGCTCCAGGGCACCGGGCAGGTGAGAGAGCACCTTCTTGCCACTCTCGCGCATGTTGAGGTAGGGCTTGCTGACCAGGATGCGTGCGAGGTAGCTCGCCATGCCGCCGACGTTCTCGGAGATCGACATCTCGTTGTCGTTGAGCACCACCAGCAGGTTGGCATCCACATGGCCGGCATGCGCCAGGGCCTCAAAGGCCATCCCGGCGGTCAGGGCCCCATCACCGATCACCGCACAGACCCGGCGCTTCTCGCCGCGGGTGCGGGCCGCCAGGGCCATGCCCAGGGCCGCCGAGATCGAGGTGCTCGAATGGCCCACGCCGAAGGTGTCGTACTCCGACTCGGCGCGCCGGGGGAAGGCGGCAAGGCCGCCATACTGGCGGATTCCGGTCATCGCCTCACGACGCCCGGTGAGAATCTTGTGGGGATAGGCCTGATGGCCCACATCCCAGACCAGGCGGTCGTAGGGGGTCTCCAGCGCCTGATGCAGGGCCACGGTAAGCTCCACCACACCCAGGCCGGCGCCGAAATGGCCGCCGGAGACGCCCACGCTATAGAGCAGGTAGGCGCGCAACTCATCGGCCACCTGGGCCAGCTGGCCGGCGTTCATGGCGCGCAGCGCCGCCGGTGTCTCCAGGGTATCGAGCAGCGGCGTTGCCGGACGCTCGACGGGGATGTCATCGAACAGCTTCATGTAGACCCTGTAGTATCAATGGTCACGCTCGATCATGTAGCGGGCCAGGTCGGCCAGGGGAGTGGCAGCCACGTCCAGCGGCGCCAAGGCTGCCACGGCCGCTTCGACCAGCTCATCGGCCCGCCGGCGAGCACCCTCGAGCCCAAGCAGGCTCGGATAGGTGGGTTTGGCCCGGGCGGCATCCGCCCCGGAGGTCTTGCCCAGAGTAGCGGTATCGCCGGTCACGTCGAGAACGTCGTCGTGGATCTGAAAGGCCAGGCCGATGGCATCGGCATAGGCGTCCAAGGCCGCCAACCGCGGGTCGGCCTCGTCGACGGCAACCAGGCCGCCGAGACGCACCGCAGCGCGGATCAGCGCACCGGTCTTGTGGCCATGCATGGCCGCCAGCGCCGCCGCATCAGGATGCCCGCCGACGGCGGCGAGATCCAGCGCCTGGCCGGCCACCATGCCGTCGCGTCCAGCGGCAGCGGCCAGGCTCGCGACCAGCGCCGGCAGCCGGGGGTGGGCGGTCCGCGCCAGCACCTCGAAGGCCAGGGCCTGAAGCGCGTCGCCGGCGAGTATCGCGGTGGCCTCGTCATAGGCGCGATGCACCGTTGGCTGGCCGCGGCGCAGGTCATCATCGTCCATGGCCGGCAGGTCGTCATGGACCAGCGAGTAGGCATGAACCAGCTCCAGCGCCATGGCCGGGGCATCCAGGTCGTCGTCTACGGCGCCCAGGGCCCGGCCGGCGGCATAGACCAGCACTGGCCTCAGCCGCTTTCCCCCCACCAGCAGGCCATGACGCATGGCCGCTTCGAGGCGCGGCGAAGGGGCCTTTCGCGCCGTGAAGAGTGCCTCGAGGACCGTATCGACCCGGACACGATCCGCGACCAGGCGCCCTGCCAGGGAATCAGCGCTCACCATCATCCTCCGCAGAAGGGGCGTCGAAGGGTTGCAGATCAACCCCGCCGGCCTCGCCCTCGGTCAGGGTGCGTACTCTCAGCTCCGCCTCGTCGAGACGACGCTGAGCGTCTCGGGTCAGGCGCACCCCCTGCTCGAAGGCGGCCAGCGACCCCTCCAGTGACAGCTCGCCGGATTCCAGCTGCTCGACAAGCTGCTCGAGCCGCTCGACGGTGGCGGCGAAGTCGGCCGGTGCCGGCTCCTCGCCGTTCCCTTGGCTGTGATGTTCCGCCATCGCCTCTCTCGCTGGTGGCTTGTACATGGGCGGACAGTATACACGCTCTCCCCGGGGGGTCGTCTGCCCCGGCCCGGCCTCAGCCAACTTGCATACCATTCACTTCCGACGCCCAGCATTTTCATCCTCGCTCATGGCGGCTGTGATAAACTCCCGGCCCTGTTTCGAGCCTGTCCTAGCCCCTCTCCGGCGGCTCGCAGGCTCTTCAGCATCTTCATGACACATGCAAGCGGCGCGCGCCGACGAAGGGGTTGAATCGATCATGGCCAAAACGTCCCTGGACAAGAGCAAGATCAAGATCCTGCTGCTCGAGGGCGTCCACCAGAGCGCGGTGGACAATCTACTCAATGCCGGTTACACCAATATCGAGCACCTGCCGACCTCGCTGGACGAGGCGACGCTGATCGAGAAGGTCCGTGACGTCCATTTCATCGGCATCCGCTCCCGGACCCATCTCAACGAGCGCGTCTTTGATGCGGCCGAGAAGCTGGTCGCGGTGGGCTGCTTCTGTATCGGCACCAACCAGGTGGATCTCGATGCTGCCCTGGTGCGCGGCATCCCGGTCTTCAACGCCCCCTTCTCCAATACCCGCTCGGTCGCCGAACTGGTGCTGGCCGAGGCGATCATGCTGCTGCGCGGTATCCCCGAGAAGAGCGCCAGTGCCCACCAGGGTGGCTGGATGAAATCGGCGAAGAACGCCCATGAGGCGCGCGGCAAGACCCTCGGCATCATCGGCTACGGCAGCATCGGCTCGCAGCTCTCGGTGCTCGCCGAGTCGCTGGGCTTCGACGTCATCTACTACGACGTGATAACCAAGCTGGCGATGGGCAACGCCCGCCAGGTGGCCAGCCTCGAGGAGCTTCTGGCCCGCGCCGACGTGGTCAGCCTGCACGTCCCGGACCTGCCCTCAACCCGCTGGATGGTCGGTGAAGCGGAGATTGCCCTGATGAAGCCGGGCGCCATCCTGATCAACGCCTCCCGCGGCAGCGTGGTGGTGATCGAGGCCCTCGCCGAGGCGCTCAGGGCCGGCCGCCTCCACGGCGCCGCCATCGACGTCTTCCCGGTAGAGCCCAAGGGCAACGATGAGGAGTTCGAGAGCCCGCTACGCGGCCTGGCCAACGTCATTCTCACTCCGCACATCGGCGGTTCCACCCTCGAGGCCCAGGAGAACATCGGCATCGAGGTCTCCGAGAAGCTGGTCACCTACTCCGATAACGGTACCACCGTCAGCTCGGTCAACTTCCCCGAGGTGGCGCTGCCGGCCCACCCGGGCAAGCACCGCCTTCTGCACATCCACGAGAACGTGCCCGGGGTCCTCTCCGAGATCAACCGGGTACTCTCCGAGAACGATATCAACATCCTCGGCCAGTACCTGCAGACCAACGAACGAATCGGCTACGTGGTCATTGATGTGGACAAGGCCTACGGCTCGCAGGCCCTGGAGGCCTTGCGCAAGGTGAAGCATACCTTGCGCGTGCGCGTACTCTACTCCGAGAGCAGCTACGCCGACTGAGCCCTTTTCCTTTCGACAGACCGGAGCCGCCGCGTCATCGACGCGGCGGCTCTTTTCATGGACGGAGATCCGGTCTTCCTGTCTGCTCCCGCCTGCAAGAAGAAACGCATATCAACCCGCTCGCATGCGGCACGACGCGGGCAGAGGCGCGTTGAGCATCACGGCCTTGACAGATACCCAAAAGCCTTTCATTTTGTACACAATATAGTCTGTAAATGGATAACAAAATAAGTATACACATAATGTTGAAGGCACCTGAACCAGGGCTCTGATCCGACACGAGACCTGGGTAACCCTTTGTCCATGCCTTTCTCCAAGACGACGGGGGCACCACCAGGAGATCCCCGGGAGGACAATATGACCCCGACTTCACAGACTCTATGGATCCGGGCACCTCGCGCCTGCAGCGATGCGCGTGCCGCCGGCGGCGTGGTGATCCGCGACTCGCACATCGTCGAGGCCGTGCCGGCCGGCGGCACCCCCGTGACACCGATCGACGAGACCTTCGACGCCTCCGCCCATGTGCTGCTGCCAGGGCTGGTGAACACCCACCATCATTTCTACCAGACCCTGACCCGGGCCTATTCGCCGGCCTTGAACAAGGAGCTCTTCCCCTGGTTGACGACCCTCTATGATGTCTGGGCCAACCTCACGGAGCGACAGCTGGCGCTCGCCAGCGAACTCGCCATGGTCGAGCTGCTGATGTCTGGCTGCACCACCGTGGCCGATCATCATTATGTCTTCTCCGGTGCCCTGGGGAATGCCATCGACGTCCAGGTGGAGACCGCCCGCCGCCTGGGCGTGCGGGCGGCACTGACACGGGGCTCGATGAGCGTGGGCCGCGACGACGGCGGCCTGCCGCCCCAGTCGGTGGTGCAGGGCGAGACCACCATCCTCGACGAGAGCACCCGGCTCATCGACGCCTATCACCAGCGCGGCGATGGCGCCATGACCACCATCGCCCTGGCCCCCTGCTCGCCCTTCTCGGTGAGCCGCGAGCTGATGCAGGAGAGTGCCCGCCTGGCCGAGGAGAAGGACGTGCGCCTGCATACCCACCTGGCCGAGACCGAGGACGAGACGGCCTACTGCCAGCGGCTCTTCGGCATGCGCCCCCTGGACTACCTGGAGGCCAGCGGATGGCTGGGGCCGCGCACCTGGCTGGCGCACGGTATCCACTTCAACGACCAGGAAGTCGCTCGCCTGGGACAGGCCGGCACCGGCATCGCCCACTGCCCGTCGTCCAACATGGTGCTGGGCTCCGGCATGTGCCGCACCCTGGAGCTCGAGGCCGCCGGCTGCCCGGTAGGCCTGGCGGTGGACGGCTCGGCCTCAAACGATCACTCCAACCTGGCCGAGGAGATGCGCCAGGCCCTGCTGCTGGGCCGGCTGCGCTATGCGCCAAGCCGGGTGACCCACGACGACGTGATCCGCTGGGCCACCCGCGGCTCGGCGGCCTGCCTGGGGCGCACCGACATCGGTGGGCTGTCACCCGGCCAGCAGGCCGACCTGGCGCTGTTCCGACTGGACGAGGCGCGCTTCTCCGGTGCCGAGAACCCGGTCGCGGCCCTGCTGCTGTGCGGGGCCCATCGCGCCGACCGGGTGATGGTTGCCGGTCGTTGGCGCATCGAGGAAGGCCGACCCCGGGACCTCGACCTCGACGCCCTGCTGGCCCGGCATGACCAGGCAGCCCGCGAGCTGCGCGGATCAGTCTGATTCCCTTCCCGTTTTCCTCTGTTCTCAACCACGTCCAATAACGACAACAGGAGACACCCCATGACCATCGAATCCGGCGACACAACGACGGAGCCTCGGGTACGCAGCACCCAGGACGTCGACGCCATGCCGCCCCTGGGACGCGCCATTCCTCTGGGGCTGCAGCACGTGCTGGCCATGTTCGTCGGCAACGTCACGGTGCCCATCATCATTGCCGGTGCCGCGGACCTCTCCGCCGAGCAGACCACCTTCATGATCCAGGCCGCCATGTTCGTGGCCGGGGTGGCCACCCTGGTGCAGTCTCTGGGGCTCGGTCCCATCGGGGCCCGCCTGCCCATCGTCATGGGTACCAGCTTCGGCTTCGTGCCGGTACTGATCCCCATCGCCGTGGGCATGGGGCTGCCGGCGGCCCTGGGCGCGGCGCTGTGCGGCGGGGTCGCCATGGCGCTGGTGGGGCTCTTCCTGCCCTGGTTCCGCTTCCTCTTCCCGCCGGTGGTCACCGGCACCTTCGTGATCATGCTCGGCACCCTGCTGATGCCGGTGGGCCTGGCCTATGTCGGCGGCGGCTTCGGCGCCGAAGACTTCGGGGCCTCGCATCACCTGCTGCTGGCGGGACTGGTGCTGCTCATCACCCTGGGCCTGCACCAGTTCGGCCGCGGCATCTGGTCGGAAGCGGCCCCGCTGATCGGCCTGCTGGCCGGCTACGCCGCGGCCACCGCCTTCGGCCTGGTGGATTTCTCCGCCATCGGTGGCGCCGACTGGATCTCGCTGCCCACGCCACTGGCCATCGGCCTGGAGTTTCACTGGGCCGCCGTGCTGCCCGTGGTGCTGCTGGCCGTGGTGACCTGCGCCGAGTCGATCGGTGATATCGCCGGCACCACCGCTGGCGGGCTGGATCGCGCGCCAACGCCGAAGGAACTCTCCGGCGGGGTGATGGCCGACGGCCTCGCCAGCGTCTTCGCCGCCATCTTCAACGCCTTCCCCCAGATCAGCTTCAGTCAGAACGTCGGCATGGTGGCGCTGACCGGGGTGGTCAGTCGCTTCGTGGTCGCCATCGGTGGCGGCTTCCTGGTCATCGCCGGCCTGCTGCCCAAGCTCGGTGCCATCGTCTCCAGCATTCCCAATGCGGTACTAGGCGGCGCGGTGGTGATCATGTTCGGCATGATCGCCAGCGCCGGCATCAAGATGCTCTCCCACATCAGCTTCAACAAGCGCAACATGGTGATCATCGGGGTCTCGCTGTCGGCGGCCATCGGCCTCCCGGCCCAGGAGGGGCTCTACGCCAACCTCTCCGACAACCTCCAGGCGATCATCGAGTCGGGGCTGATTCCCGGCGCGCTGTGCGCCATCGTCCTCAACCTGATCCTGCCCAATGAGGAGCGCCCCTTCCGCAGCGACGTCTGACGACGCCTGTCCCGGCGAGGAAGGCCCCCAAGATGCTATTCTGGGGGCCTTCCCTTTCATCGGAGACCCCAGCATGCAGGATGATAGCCCCCTCGTTCGGCGCCACGATCTCGATGGCGTGACAACCCTGACGCTGAACCGGCCGACGCACTTCAACGCCCTCTCAGAGGAGATGCTCGATGCCCTGGGCGGCGAGCTCGACCGCGTGGCCGCCGATGAGGGCGTGCGCTGCGTGGTGCTCGCCGCCGAGGGACGCGCCTTCTGTGCCGGACACGACCTCAAGCAGATGCGCGGCACGCCCGACGAGGCCTACTATCAACGGCTCTTCGCACGCTGCGGGGCCGTGATGCAGGCCATCGTCGCCCTGCCGGTACCGGTGATCGCCCGGGTGCAGGGTATCGCCACCGCGGCGGGCTGCCAGCTGGTGGCCAGCTGCGACCTGGCCGTGGCCGCCCGCTCGGCACGCTTCGCCGTCTCGGGTATCAATGCCGGGCTGTTCTGCTCCACCCCGGCGGTGGCACTTTCGCGCAACGTCGGCCGCAAGCGAGCCATGGAGATGCTGTTTACCGGTGAGTTCATCGACGCCGACCAGGCCCGCGACTGGGGACTGGTCAACCGGGTTGCCGACGACGCGGCCCTCGACGAGGCCGTGTCTGAGCTGACCGCCAGTATCTGCGCCAAGAGTGCCGTCGCGGTGCGCACCGGCAAGGCAATGTTCCACCGCCAGCTGCAGATGCCTCTGGACGAAGCCTATACCTACGCTGGTGAGGTGATGGCACGGAACATGATGGCCGAGGATGCCTGCGAGGGGATCGACGCCTTCATCGAAAAACGCCCGCCCGAGTGGCGACACCGCTGAAGGCGCGATGTCAGGGCTGGATGGAAGCCATTTCCGCAGCCGCGACAGCGCCGAGTCGACACGGTATCCTGTAGCCTCGAGATAACGCGGCAAGAGGACAATCCGGGTGAGCGACGGCAAGCGCAGGACAGCGGGACGACCCGCCGGGTCAGGCAAGAGTACCAGCGGCCACAGCCAATCGCTGGTGCGCGGACTCAATCTGCTCGAGCGCCTCTCGGCCAGTCCCGGCGGCCTGGCACTGTCTGAAGTCGCTGAGCAGGCGGACCTCGCGCCTTCCACTACCCATCGGCTGCTGCAGGCCCTGCAGAGCCAGGGATTCGTGACCCAGGACAGCGAGCTCGGCGTATGGAAGATCGACGTCAAGACCTTCCGCATCGGCAACAGCTTCTTGGAGGCCCGCGACTTCGTCGGCACCAGCCGTCCCTTCCTGCGTCGCCTCACTACCCAGACCGGCGAGACGGCCAACCTCGGCGTGCGCGACAACGGCACCGCGGTCTTCCTGGCCCAGAGCGAGTCGCCTCAGATGATGCGAATGATCACCCGGCTCGGCTCGCGGGCGCCGCTGCACGCCTCGGGTGTCGGCAAGGCATTGATGGCCTGGCTGCCGGACAACGAGGTAGAGCGCATTCTCGACGAGCGGGGTCTGGCCCGCGTCACCGAGAACACCTTGCATACGCCCGAAGCGCTGCGTGAGGGGCTGGCCGAGATCCGCCACCAGGGCTTCGCCTGTGATCGGGAAGAGCACGCCATCGGCCTGCACTGCGTGGCCGCCTGCCTCCACGACGAGCACGGCATCCCGCTGGCCGCCATCTCGGTTTCCGGCCCCAAGGCCCGCATTCCCGAGGAGCGACTGGCCGAACTGGGCGCACGCGTGCGCGACACCGCCGCCGAGATCACCGCGCAGCTGGGCGGGCGCGTCCCCTCGGCCGGCGAGCCGGTGGCCGAGGCATGAGGCGAGCTTCTCTCACCCTGCTGACGATGCTTGTCGTCACGCCGCTCGCCTTGGGAGGCACTGCCGAACGCTTCCGTTTTCCCGCCGATGGCCTGGTCATGGACGAGGCTCAATCTCTGGTGTGGATGCGCTGCAGTCTGGGACAGACCTTCCGCGAGCAGAGCTGTCGCGGCGAAGCCGCAGGCGTCGGCCTGGTCGAGGCCGACGCCTACGCCGCGGCCCAGGCCAGTGCCGACTGCCCCTGGCGGCTGCCACGCTTCTTCGAATTGCGCTCACTGATGCAGGAACCGGGCGACACGGCCGTCGCCATCGACTCGACCGCCTTTCCCGACACGCCGCATGGCTGGTACTGGAATCAGGTGAGCGCCGGTGGCCACTCCCAGCAGGACTGCTTCGTCGACTTCACCGGCAACGGGCGCACGCGCTGCAACATGGCCGGCGACTTCCACGTGCGCCTGGTGATGGACCGTGACGCCGCGGCTAACCCCACCACCTGCAGCACGCCCTGACCGCGCCATCACAAGCCGGCACCGATAGCGCCGAGCAGTCTGATAGGTTTTCTATGGTAAAATATCTCACTCAGTAACATTTACCGCCATGGTTTAGACGCGCTCGGCGCGACGGCTGTTCGCAAAACTGGAAGAGGAAACCGGCTCGTACTCATGTCATCCGCCTCAGAGTGTGTCGCCACTCTTGTCGACAACTTCCAGAAGCGCCGGCCGATTCGCGCCGGCTCGCTCATCATCACCCTCTACGGTGATGCGATAGCGCCACGGGGCGGCACCGTCTGGCTGGGCAGCCTGTCGAAGCTACTGGAACCGATCGGCATCAACGAGCGACTCATACGCACCTCGGTCTATCGCCTGACGCGGGAAACCTGGCTGCAGGGCGAGAAGGTCGGACGGCGCAGCTACTACAGCCTGAGCGGGCCCGGTCGCCGCCGCTTCGAACAGGCCTTCAAGCGCGTCTACCACGGCGCTCAGGCACCCTGGTCGGGCCAATGGACCCTGGTGCTGCTGAGCCAGCTGGACACGGCACGTCGCCAGAAGGTGCGGTATGAACTGGAGTGGCTGGGCTTCGGTCATTTCGCCCCGGGCCTGCTCGCTCACTCAATGCTCAGCCGCGCCGAAGCCATTGCCGCCCTGCAGGAAATTGGAGACGCAGACGATGTCATCGTTCTGCAGACCGAGGCTCTGGAGCCACTGGCCAGCAAGCCGCTGCGCCTGCAGGTACAGGAAAGCTGGAACCTCGACGAACTGGCTGAGCACTATCAGTGGTTTCTGACCCTGTTTCGTCCGCTGTGGAAAGCACTCAACGAGGAGAACCACCTCGGTGAGGAGGATTGCTTCATCGCCCGCACCCTGCTGATTCATGAATACCGGCGGGTACAGCTGCGTGACCCCCAACTCCCCGACGAGCTGCTGCCCACCGCCTGGGAAGGGCGCAACGCCCACCAGCTCTGCCGCAACATCTATCGCACCATCTACCAGCGCGCCGAACGCTGGCTCGACCAACACCTGGAAACCGCCGAAGGCCCGCTGCCGGCCCCCGGCCCTACTTTCTACCAGCGTTTCGGTGGGCTGGAGTAAGAGCGGCGGTTTTCGCGCCAACGAGGTCGGCCCGCCAAGCGCCAACCCACCGGCGATGTCTGGACCCTTGGCCCACAACGCGAGCGCCCCCGGCTATGGCCGGGGGCGCTCGCGGTACCATCGGCCACGATGGAGCTCACTGAAGAATCTCTTGGCTTACGAGGCCTGCCCCTTGTAGAGGGTCTGCTGCTTGGGCTGGGTATCTCCAGCGTTAAGCCGCGGACGGTCGACGTCCAGTTCGGACAGCGGCTCACAGGGCTCCAGGCTATCCCGGCAACGCTCGGTCAGGCGCTGGTACTCACGCGTTCCCTGCTGCTTCCAGGCCACCTCCTGGTCGCTCAGTTCACGCTTGACCTTGGCCGGGGCCCCCATAATCAACGACTGGGGCGGGCATTCGAAGCCGGTCTTGACGAAGGCCGCCGCGGCGACAATGGAGCGCGAGGCGATCACCGCGCCGTCCATCACCACGGCGTTCATACCCACCATGGCATCCTGGCCCACCACGCAGCCGTGAAGCACGGCGCCGTGGCCGATATGGCCATCCTTTTCCACCCGGGTGACGCAGCCGGGGAAGCCGTGCATCACGCAGGTATCCTGGAGGTTGGCGCCCTCCTCCAGTACCAGCTGTCCGAAGTCGCCGCGCATCACCGCGGCGGGTCCCACATAGCAGCCCGGGCCGACGATGACGTCACCGATCAGCACCGCGGTGGGGTGCACATAGGCGGTGGGATGCACCACCGGCGTCACTCCCTCGAGTCGATAACAGGGCATGGGTGTGCCTCCTTATTCCGGTTGGCCGTGACGGCGGCTCTGCACCACCACGAAGCGGGGTGTCACGAAGGTCTGGTCGCTCAGCGAGGCATTGGCCGCCGGATTGCCGCCGGTCGCATGGAAATCGCTGAAGGCGGCGGACTGGTTGACGAAGACGCCGCCGTCCAGGTTGAGCGAAAGCGGGGCCGCTACCTCGATGGCCAGCGTCTCGAACCGCTCGGCGAGCTCGTCATCAGTGGTGTAGGCGCCCAGGGTGATGGCCCCCTTCTCGCCGATCACCTCGCGGGCCAGCTGGATGCTGTGGTCTGTGCTGTCGGTGGCAATCACGAAGCTGATCGGGCCGAAACGCTCCTCACCGTAGGCATCGCGCTGACTGGCGTCGACCTTGAGCAGTAGCGGCGTGTGAACGCGCGCCCTGGGGAACTGCGCATGCTCGCGGGGCTCGCTATCCAGCAGGATCTCTCCGAGGCCTCGGCACTCGTCGATGCGCGCCGCGGTCGCCGGCGACTGGAGGGCGCCCAGCACGGCACAGGCGCGGTCGTTGTCGGAGAGGAACGTCTCGACGGCCCTGGCCAGGGCATCGGCCACCTCGTCGAAGGAGAGCGGCCCTTCGGCGGTCTCGATACCTCCTTTCGGCACATAGATGGCCTGGGTGGTGGTGCACATCTGGCCGGAGTAGAGACTCAGGGTGAAGGCCAGGTTCTGTGCCACCGCCTTGATATTGTCGACGCTATCGATGATCACGCTGTTGATGCCGGCCTTCTCGGCAAAGACCCGGGCCTGGCGGGCATTGTCGATCAGCCAGTCCCCGAAGGCGCTGGAGCCGGTGAAGTCGATAAGCTTGACCGCCGGATCAAGCGCCAGCGCCTTGGCCACCGGCGCCTCGGCGCTGTCCGGTACCAGGCTGACCAGACAGGGATCGAAACCGGCCTCCTCGAGCACCTCCTGGGCGACGCGGGCGGTCATGGCCAGGGGCAGGATGGCCCCCGGGTGCGGCTTGAGGATCACCGGGTTGCCGGTGGCCAGGCTGGCAAACAGGCCCGGGTAAGTGTTCCAGGTGGGGAAGGTGGAGCAGGACACCACCAGGGAGATACCACGCGGGACGATATGGTAGCGCTTGTCGAGCACCAGCGGATCATGCTTGCCCTGAGGCTTGACCCACTTGGCCGTCGCGGGCACCCGCGACATCGCCTGCCAGGCATAGGCGACGGCCTCGAGGCCGCGATCCTGGGCGTGGGGGCCGCCGGCCTGGAAGGCCATCATCGGGGCCTGGCCGCTGGTGTGCATCACCGCCTGAGCCAGGTCCGGGCTCATGGCGTTGAGCCGTGCCAGGATCTCCAGACAGACTCCGACCCGCGCTTCGGCATCGGCATCGCGCCACGCCGGCATGGCGGCCTGCATCGCCTTGATCAGGCCGGCCTGCTCGGGCTGGTCGTAGGTCACGCCCAGTTCAAAACCATAGGGGGAAACTTCGGCGCCGACCTGGCCGGCTACCGCCGGTGCCTTGAGCAATGAAAAGGGCTGCTTGAGCAGCGCCTCGAAGCGCTGCGGGGCGCCCTTGACGGCCTCTTCCGGATACTTCTTGATGTTTTCCGGGTAGGGGCTCCAGAAACCGCGGGTGGTGATGGCCTCGACGGCCTGGTCGAGGGTCTCGCGATGACGATCGAGCATCTGCTGGGCTTGCTGAGACATGCATGGCTCCTGCAATAAGCGGCCGTATTCGATACGGGATAAAGCGAAAGACTATTCATAGCGTAACAAAACATCAAACCGCTCCCCCGGCCCCCTTCGCCATGCAAGGCCAAGCTACCGACACAAAGGGTCGATATATCAATATATTATACTAATTTACGGGCCACATCCGGCAACCTTTCGACCATGGTCTAACCCGCCCGCGACGACGGGCGTCACAGCGCAACAAATGATTGAAACGAAACAAGGAAAAGCGGCCTGGGTGCTAAATACGATACATTACATCACGAACACCAAGGTTGATGCGTATCAAAAAAAACCTATACTCGTCCTTCAAACCCGCCCGTGGCAGGCCGCCGGCTATTGCCGCGCCATCGCCGTGCTGAAGATGAGGACGCCATGCCGAATCACCTGATCGTCGAGGAGCCCCGGCAGGGGGTGCTGCGCATCACACTGCATCGCCCGGAGGCGCTGAACGCCCTCAATACCGCCCTGTTGGCAGAACTGGCCGGGACCCTGAGCGCCGCCGAGGACGACAGCAAGGTGCGGGCCGTGGTGATCACCGGCAGCCAGCGCGCCTTCGCCGCCGGGGCCGACATCAAGGAGATGGCAGCCCGGGACCTGGTGGGCATGCTGGAGGATCCCCGCCAGCACCACTGGGCCAGCATCGCGCGTTTCGGCAAGCCGCTCATCGCCGCCGTCAACGGTTTCTGCCTGGGCGGTGGCTGCGAGCTGGCCATGCACGCCGACATCCTCATCGCCGGCGAGGATGCCAGGTTCGGCCAACCTGAGATCAACCTCGGCATCATGCCCGGCGCCGGTGGCACCCAGCGCCTGCTGCGTGCCGTGGGCAAGTCACTGGCGACCCAGATGGTCCTCACCGGCGAGCCGATCAACGCCCGCCGCGCCCTGGAGGCCGGCCTCGTCAGCGAGATCACCCAGCCCGAGTTGACCATCGAGCGTGCCACGGCGGTGGCCGAGTCCATCGCCGCCAAGGCACCGCTCGCCGTGCGCCTGGCCCGCGAGGCCCTGCACAAGGCCCAGGAGACCGACCTGGCTACCGGCCTGCGCTTCGAGCGCCATGCCTTCACCCTGCTGGCCGGTACCGAAGATCGTGAGGAAGGCATCCGTGCCTTCCAGGAAAAACGCCCCGCCACCTTCAAAGGGCACTGACACAGGACATTGACCATGAGTGAAGCGCCCCTGCTCTATGCCGTGGAAGACGGCGTCGCCCGCATCACGCTGAACCGGCCCGACAGCCTCAACAGTTTCAATCCCGAGATGCATGCCGAGATGCGCCGGGCGCTCAAGTCGGTTCGTCAGGACGAGAACGTGCGTGCGCTGTTGCTGACCGGCAACGGCCGCGGCTTCTGCGCCGGCCAGGACCTCTCCGACCGTAACGTGGCTCCCGGCGCCGAAGCCCCGGACCTGGGCGAGTCTCTGGAGAAGCGCTACAACCCCATGCTGCGCGCCATAAAGGGACTGCCGATCCCCGTCGTCTGTGCGGTCAACGGGGTCGCCGCCGGCGCCGGGGCCAACATTGCCATGGCCTGCGACATCGTGCTGGCGGCCCGCTCGGCCAGCTTCATTCAGGCCTTCTGCAAGATCGGGCTGATTCCCGACTCCGGCGGCACCTGGACACTGCCCCACCTGGTCGGCATGGCTCGCGCCAAGGGCCTGGCCATGCTGGGCGACAAGCTCAGCGCCGAACAGGCCGAGCAGTGGGGCATGATCTGGAAGGTGGTGGACGACGAGGCCCTGCAGGACGAGGCCCTCGACCTGGCGCGTCATCTGGCCAACCAGCCGACACGCGGCCTGGCACTGATCAAGCGTGCCCTGCATGCCAGCACCGACAACAGCTTCGACGCGCAGCTCGACCTGGAGCGCGACCTGCAACGCCTCGCAGGCCGCACCGCCGACTACCGCGAAGGCGTCAGCGCCTTCATGGAAAAGCGCCAGCCAAGCTTCAAGGGGGAGTGACATGCCAGCCCTCGCAACCAGTGAGATCATCGCCGTGATCGGCGCCGGCGCCATGGGCGCCGGCATCGCCCAGGTGGCGGCCCAGGCCGGCCATCCGGTACGCCTCTACGACAATCGCGACGGCGCGGCCCGGGCCGGCATCGAGGGCGTACGCCGCCAGCTCGAGAAGCGCGTGGCCCGGGGCAAGATGGCCCAGGATGAGGTGGAGGCCATCGTCGCGCGCATGACGCCGGTAGACGGCCTCGCCGACCTGGCCGACAGCCGCCTGGTGGTGGAGGCCATCGTCGAGAACCTCGAGGTCAAGCGCCAGGTGTTCGCCGAGCTCGAATCCCTGTGCGGGGCAGATACCCTGCTGACCAGCAACACCTCCTCGCTGTCGATCACCTCCATCGCCGCCAACCTCGAGCGCCCCGAGCGCATGGCGGGCATGCACTTCTTCAACCCCGCTCCGGTGATGAAGCTGGTCGAGGTGATCTCGGGACTGGCCACCGACGCCGACGTTGCCGAGACCCTCTATGCCACCGCCGAGGCCTGGGGCAAGGTGCCGGTTCATGCCAGCTCCACTCCAGGCTTTATCGTCAACCGGGTAGCTCGCCCCTTCTATGCCGAAGGGCTGCGCCTGCTTCAGGAGGGGGCCGCCGTACCCGTCACCCTGGACGCCCTGCTGCGCCAGGCCGGCGGCTTCCGCATGGGCCCCTTCGAACTGATGGACCTGATCGGTCACGACGTCAACTACGCCGTGACCCGCTCGGTGTTCGATGCCTACTTCGGCGATACCCGCTTCGAGCCTTCATTGGTGCAGCAGGCACTGGTCGAGGCCGGCCGCCTGGGCCGCAAGAGTGGTCTGGGCTTCTATGACTACAGCGAGAATGCCGAGGGCGAGGCCCCCGTCTTCGCCTCGCCCGTGAAGGCCGAGCTGCCGCCGCTGGTCGCTGAGGGTCAGCTCGAGACCGTCGCCCCGCTGGTAGCCCGCGCCGAGCAATCCGGCCTCGAGGTCGTGCGTCGCGGGAGCATCTCCGGCCAATCGTGCCTGCGACTCGGCAGCTTGACACTGGCCCTGAGCGATGGCCGCTGCGCCACCGAGCGTGCCGTGGATGAGGGCCTCGAGGCCCTGGTGCTGTTCGATCTCTGCCTCGACTACGGCGAGGCCAGTTCCATCGCCCTGGCTGCCAGCCCCGGCGTCGATGCCGCGAGCCGCGACCTGGCCACGGCACTCTTCCAGCGCCTGGGCCTGGACGTGGCATGGCTCACCGATACCCCCGGGCTGGTGGTACTGCGCACCGTGGCCATGCTGGCCAACGAGGCCGCCGACGCCGTGCTGCAGGGCGTGTGCAGCGCCCGCGACGGCGACCTGGCCATGCAGGCCGGCCTCAACTACCCCCGCGGCCCGCTGGCCTGGGCCGACGGCCTGGGACTCGACTTCGTGCACCGCACCCTGACCCACCTGCAGCAGAGCTATGGCGAGGAACGCTATCGCGCCTCCTTCCTGCTGCGCCGCATGGCCCTGGCCGAGGAGTCCTTCACATGAGCGACAGCGAACTGAGTCCCCAGCAGCTGGCCGAGGCCTGTGCCGAGGCGATGTTTTCCCGCGACGGCGCCAGCCAGGGGCTGGGTATGCGCATCGAGAGCGTAGCGCCGGGCCGTGCGGTGCTCTCCATGACGGTGCGCGAGGAGATGGTGCAGGGGCACGGCAATTGCCACGGCGGCTTCCTCTTCACCCTGGCCGACTCCGCCTTCGCCTTCGCCTGCAATACCTATGACGAAGCCACCGTGGCTTCGGGATGCAGCATCGACTACCTGGGCCCGGGCCAGCTGGGCGACGTGCTCACCGCCACCGCCGAGGAGCGCAGCCGCCGCGGCCGCACCGGCATCTACGACATCACCGTGCGCAACCAGCACGGTAACGAGGTCGCCCTGTTTCGCGGCCGCTCCTACAAGATCCGCGGCACCGTACGCCGCCTGGAACAGACTGCCGCCGGAGAGACGCCATGAAAGACGCTTTGATCATCGATGCCATCCGCACCCCTGTTGGCCGCTACGGCGGCGCCCTCGCTCCGGTGCGCGCCGACGATCTCGGTGCCGTTCCCATGCGTGCACTGATCGAGCGCAACCCTTCAGTGGACTGGGCGCGGATCGACGACCTCTTCTACGGCTGCGCCAACCAGGCCGGTGAGGACAATCGCAACGTGGCACGCATGTCGGCGCTGCTGGCCGGCCTGCCGGTCGAGGTCCCGGGCACCACGCTCAACCGCCTGTGCGGATCCGGCATGGACGCCATCGGCAACGCCGCCCGCGCCATCAAGGCTGGCGAGGGAAATCTGATGATCGCCGGCGGGGTGGAGTCCATGTCCCGCGCGCCCTTCGTGATGGGCAAGGCCGAGCAGGCCTTCTCGCGCAGCGCGGAGATCCACGACACCACCATCGGCTGGCGCTTCGTCAACCGCCAGATGAAGGCGCAGTTCGGCATCGACTCCATGCCGGAGACCGCCGAGAACGTGGCCGCACAGTTCGGGATCTCCCGCCAGGATCAGGACGCCTTCGCTCTGCGCAGCCAGCAGCGCACCGCCGCCGCCATGGAAGCCGGCCGACTGGCGGAGGAGATCGTTCCCGTCGAGGTGCCGCGACGCAAGCAGGAGCCGCTGGTGGTCGACACCGATGAGCATCCTCGCGCTTCTACCACCCTGGAGCAGCTGGCCAAGCTGCCGACACCCTTCCGCGAAGGTGGCAGCGTGACCGCCGGCAACGCCTCTGGCGTCAACGACGGCGCCTGCGCCCTGCTGCTGGCCTCTCCCGAGCAGGCCGAGCAATTCGGCCTCAAGGCACGCGCTCGGGTGGTGGGCATGGCCACCGCCGGTGTCGAGCCGCGCATCATGGGCTTCGGCCCGGCCCCGGCGACCCGCAAGGTGCTGGCGCAAACCGGCCTGACTCTCGAGCAGATGGACGTGATCGAGCTCAACGAAGCCTTCGCCGCCCAGGCGCTGGCCGTCACGCGTGACCTCGGCCTACCCGATGACGCCGAGCATCTCAATCCCAACGGCGGTGCCATCGCCCTGGGCCACCCGCTCGGCATGAGTGGCGCCCGTCTGGTGACTACCGCACTGCATGAACTGGAACGCCGGCAGGGACGCTACGCGCTATGCACCATGTGCATCGGCGTCGGTCAGGGGATCGCCCTGATCATCGAGCGACTCTAAGAGCACACGACAACAACCCCTGCGACCGGAGACCCCCATGAACCAGCGCGTAAAACCCCTCGACACCTCCCGACTCGACCACCTGGAAACCGCCAGTCTCGACGAGCTGCGCGCCGCTCAGCTCAAGCGCCTGCAGTGGAGCTTGAAGCACGCCTACGACAACGTGCCCCACTACCGGCACTCCTTCGATCAGGCCGGCGTGCACCCCGAAGACATCAAGAGCCTCGAGGACCTCGGCAAGCTGCCTTTCACCACCAAGGCCGACCTGCGCGACCACTACCCCTTCGGCATGTTCGCCACGCCGATGAGCGAGGTAGTGCGGGTGCACGCCTCCAGTGGCACCACCGGCCAGCCTACCGTGGTCGGCTACACACAGAACGATATCGACATCTGGGCGGATGTGGTGGCCCGCTCCATCCGCGCCGCCGGCGGCAGCCGTAACGACAAGGTACACGTGGCGTATGGCTACGGCCTGTTTACCGGAGGTCTGGGCGCTCACTACGGCGCCGAGCGCCTGGGTTGTGCAGTCATCCCCATGTCCGGCGGTCAGACCGAGAAGCAGGTCCAGCTCATCCGTGACTTCCAGCCGGACATCATCATGGTCACCCCCTCCTATATGCTCAACATCGCCGATGAGATGGAGCGCCAGGGCATCGATCCCCGCGAACTGCCGCTGCGTACCGGCATCTTCGGTGCCGAGCCCTGGACCAACGACATGCGCCGCTCACTGGAGCAGCGCCTGGGCATCGACGCCCTCGACATCTACGGCCTCTCCGAGGTGATGGGCCCCGGCGTCGGCATGGAGTGCCTGGAGACCAAGGACGGACCGACCATCTGGGAGGACCACTTCTATCCCGAGATCATCGACCCGGTGAGCGGCGAGGTGCTGCCTGACGGCGAGTACGGCGAACTGGTATTCACCACCCTCACCAAGGAAGCGCTGCCGGTGATCCGCTACCGTACCCGCGACCTCACCCGCCTGCTGCCCGGCACCGCGCGCCCCATGCGCCGTATCGACAAGATCACCGGGCGCAGCGACGACATGCTGATTATCCGCGGCGTCAACGTCTTCCCGACCCAGATCGAGGAGCGATTGCTCAAGATCGAGCAGCTCTCGCCCCACTATGAGATCGAGGTCACGCGACAGGGCAATATGGACATGGTGCTCGTGCGCGTCGAGGCGTGCAGCAACGATGTTGCGCGCGACCCTGTGGCCTGCGAACAACTGGGCCGTGAGCTCCAGCACGCCATCAAGACCTATGTGGGGATCAGCACCCAGGTGGACGTCTGCGGCGTGGAGGAGGTCATGCGCTCCGTGGGCAAGGCCAAACGGGTGAAAGATTTGCGCTGACCGACAGCCACCCAAGCTGAAAAGTCTTTTTAGACAGGCGGTTAATCAAACAACATGAATGGCGATACAGAATTAAATTGATAAGCTATTTTTTTGTGTCGCTTAAAGAGTCGGTCTGCTATGCTGAGGTACACAGCACAAGCAGTACAGGCTCAACCAATGGCTGGAGAGCATAACGATGTCTTCTGAAAAGAATATTTCTCTTCAAGAACAGCAGTTCATGGACAAGATCAAGGCGGAAGAGAAGATCGAGCCCAAGGACTGGATGCCCGAAAAATATCGCAAGAACCTAATTCGCCAGATTTCTCAGCATGCACACTCGGAAGTCATTGGCATGCAGCCGGAAGGCAACTTCCTTACGCGCGCACCTTCCTTGCGCCGCAAGGCGATCCTGTTATCGAAGATCCAGGACGAGGCTGGCCACGGGCTTTACCTCTACAGTGCCGCGGAAACCCTGGGGATTACCCGTGAAGAGATGATCGAGGCGCTGCAGAGCGGCCAGGCCAAGTACGCTTCAATCTTCAACTATCCTGCTCTGACCTGGGCCGACATGGGGGCGATTGGCTGGCTCGTTGATGGTGCAGCAATCGTCAACCAGGTATCCCTGCAGCGCACCTCCTATGGCCCCTACTCGCGTGGCATGATTCGCATCTGCAAGGAAGAGAGTTTCCACCAGCGTCAGGGCTACGACATCATGCTGACACTGGTCAACGGCAGCGCAGAACAGAAGGCAATGGCCCAGGATTCCCTGAACCGCTTCTACTGGCCAGCGCTGATGATGTTCGGTCCTCACGACTCCGAATCCGCACACTCCGCGAAATCCATGGAGTGGAAGATCAAGCGCGAGACGAATGATGATCTGCGCCAGAAGTTCATCGACCAGACTGCATCACAGGTCGAATTTCTGGGGCTCGAACATCCGGACAAGGATCTCAAGTGGAACGAGGAGCGCGGCCACTATGATAGCGGAGAGATCGACTGGGAAGAGTTCCATAGCGTGATTGCCGGTAACGGTCACTGCAATCGTCAGCGCCTGGAACACCACATCAAGGCCCATGAGGAAGGCGCCTGGGTGCGTGAAGCACTGGCTGCCTATAACGCCAAGAAGCAGGCCAATAAAGCCAAAGCCGCCTGAGGATTAAGAGTCATGAAAGACAACGCCCTTGAACTCTTTGAGGTCTTTATTCGTTCCAAGCGCGGCCTCGATCATAAGCATGTAGGCAGCCTGCATTCCGAGGACCACGCCCAGGCGCTGGAGTATGCACGAGATGTCTATACCCGACGCAGCGAAGGTGTGAGTATCTGGGTTGTCAAGTCGGCCGATATCTGCGCCTCCCAGGAGGATGATGCGGAAGATTTCTTCGATCCCAACGATGACAAACCCTATCGGCACGCGACTTATTACGATCTTCCCGATGCCGTCAACAACATGTAGCTGCTCAGGAGACTACGTAATGAGCGACACCATCAAGGACGCCACTCTCGAGTATGCGATTCGCTTGGGTGATGATGCCAACGTCCTGGGTCACCGAATCTCCGAATGGGTGAGTCGTGGTCCTTTCCTGGAAGAAGATATCGCCTATGCCAACGTGGCACTGGACTACATTGGCCGTGCCCGGATGTTCTATGGCTATGCGTCCGAGCTAGCCAACGATGGACGCACGGAGGACGATTTCGCCTATATGCGCGACGACCGTCAGTACCATAACCTGCTGCTGATGGAGATGCCGAAGGAAGATTTTGCCTACTCTCAGGTTCGCCAGCTGTTCATCGATGTCTATTACAGCTTGATGCTACCGGAACTCGCCGAGTCCAAGGACGATACCCTGGCGGCCATCGCCGCCAAGGCGATCAAGGAAACACGGTACCACCTGCGCCGCAGTCGCGACTGGGTGCTGCGGCTGGGCGACGGCACCGAAGAAAGTCATCGTCGTACGCAACGCGCGGTGGACAGCCTGTGGGGGTATACCCACGAAATGTTCGAGATGGATGATACCGAGCAACTATTAGCTGACAGCGGCATTGGCGTCGATATTACCAGGCTGCGTGACGAGTGGCATCGCCGAGTGAGCGAGATCCTCGAGGAGGCGACCCTGAACGTGCCCGAGGATGGCTGGGCGGTTCGCGGCGGACGCATCGGCTACCACACCGAGAACCTGGGGCACCTGCTGACAGAAATGCAATTTGTTCACCGCTCCTATCCTGGCTGCCAGTGGTAACCGGAACTAATTGGTAATTGATTATGAGCGAAATCTCACTGATGCCGGAGGAACAGTACCTTCGGCAACAACAGCGAGCCACTTCTGAGGTCAAGGAGCTCTGGGATCTGCTCGATGAGGTCAAGGACCCCGAAATACCAGCGCTGAGCATCTGGGATCTAGGGATCTTGCGCGACATCAAGCGTCATGGTGAACATATTATCGTCACTATCACGCCGACCTATTCCGGTTGCCCGGCGATGGATACCATTACCGAGGATATCAAGTCTGCACTTGACGCCAAGGGTTATGAAAATCCTGAAGTGAAATTGCAGCTATCACCGGCGTGGAGTTCCGAATGGATGTCACCTGAAGGGCGTCGTAAGTTACGCAACTACGGTGTCGCCCCGCCGGAGGATGCCGATGCCTCCGAGGATGGCTTGACACCCGACGCTCATGCGCTTTGCCCCCACTGCGGTTCGCGTGAAACACGAATGCTCAGCGAATTCGGCTCCACCGCCTGCAAGGCACTATTCCAGTGTCAAGCATGCAAGGAGACCTTCGACTATTTCAAGAAGATATAGGCTAAGTGATGTCTGACACGAACTTCTATACGTTGCGAATCGCCGACGTCCAGCCAGAGACGGATACTGCCATCCGCGTGACCCTTGATGTCCCGGAGACGCTGAGGGAAACATTCGATTTTATACAGGGTCAGTTCCTGACACTGCGAACCAGGATAGACGGTGAGGAAGTACGCCGCTCCTACTCCATCTGTTCCGGCGTCAATGACGGTCACATGCGCGTAGGGATCAAGCGCGTCAAGAATGGACTCTTCTCCAACTACGCCAATGACAACTTCAAGCGTGGCATGGAAATCGACGTCATGCCGCCGCAAGGGAATTTCTATACCCGGCTCGACCCCGAGAATGCCAAGAGCTATATGTGCATTGCAGCAGGGTCGGGTATCACGCCGACGCTATCCATCATCAAGTCGGTACTCGCTGTCGAGCCTGAGAGCAAGGTGACGTTGATTTACGGCAATCGCCGCACCAACTCCGTAATGTTCAAGGATGAACTGAGCTTCGTCAAGAATCGCTATATGGATCGCTTCCAGTGGATCAACATCATGAACTACGAAGATCAGGGGGCGGATCTTCTCAACGGCATAATCGATAACAAGAAAGGCTACCAGCTGCAAAAAAGCGGCCTGATCGATATCAAGAATACCGACGAGGCCTTTATCTGCGGCCCCGAAGCCATGATGTCCGAGGTCTCGCATGGCTTCCGCCTCGAAGGCCTGAGCAACGACCAGATTCATTACGAACTTTTCGCAAACTCCGCGGCAGATTCGGAAAAGATGCTCGCCAAGGCGCAGCAGCGTATCGCAGAGTACGGCGAGGAGAAGAGCAGCAAGGTCACCGTGGTCGCGGATGGCCGTTCGGTGATGTTCGATCTGGCGACGGTCGGCGAGAACATCCTCGACGCGGGAATCGCCAACGGCATGGACCTTCCCTACTCCTGCAAGGCCGGTGTTTGCTCCACCTGCAAGTGCAAGCTGGTAGTGGGTGAGGTAGATATGGACGTGACCCATGGACTCGAGAAACACGAAATCGAAGCGGGCTATGTGCTGAGCTGCCAGGCTCACCCCCTTACCGATGAAGTGACCCTCGATTTCGATCAGCGCTGAAGATCAGCCGAATCCACAAGAGTCCCCATATAAGACCCTTGTAACCCATCATCCACACGAAAAATGCGCGCCGCTTTGGGTGACCTGATCACGCCTGTGGCTAGAACGATGGTGTGGGTCGGTCAGGCATCGGCGGCCTTCCGGTCGTTACCTCAACTGCTGGCCACCTGAACTGCTGGATAGTACATCGGTTTAGTCCAGGCTGACGTCACGCTTGCCGTTCAACAAGTGTCTTCGGGTCGATGGATAGCCTGCCCGATCAGCTCGAATTTTTCCTGGGAGAACCCCTTAATGTCAGTCCTTCAGAGTTATATTGCCGGCCAGTGGTTAGGTGAAACCCCGGCCAGGGCCCTGCCAAGCGCCATCAACGGCAACACTATTGCCCATACCCACGGGGAAACCATCGACTTTGCGCAAGCCGTCGAATTCGGCCGCAACACCGGTGTGAAGCGCCTCCTGGCACTGGATTTCCAGCAGCGCGCGGCCATCCTCAAGGAACTGGCGATTTACATTCAGGAGCGCAAGGAAGAGCTCTACGCCATTTCCCATCATACCGGCTGCACAAGGTCAGATTCCGCGATCGACATCGATGGCGGCTTCGGCACCCTGTTCACCTTTGCCTCCACCGGCCGCAAGGAACTCCCCTCCGGCAATGTGGCCCATGAGGGCCCTGTGGCCCAGCTGGGCAAGAACAACCACTTCAACGGCACGCATATCCTGGTGCCCCGCCGTGGTGTGTGTGTTCACATCAATGCCTTCAACTTTCCCATCTGGGGCATGTTGGAGAAATTCGCACCCGCCTTCCTGGCAGGCATGCCCTGCATCGTTAAGCCGGCCACGGCCACCAGCTACGTGACAGAAGCCGCGGTTCGAGTCATCAACGACTCCGGCCTGCTGCCCGAAGGCGCACTGCAGCTGGTCATCGGTGGCACCGGAGATCTGCTGGACCGCCTGGAAGAGCAGGATTTCGTCACCTTTACCGGTTCCGCCGACACCGCAAGGAAGCTGAAAGGCCATCCCAACATCATGGCCCGCAGCATTCCCTTCAACGCCGAAGCGGACTCCCTCAACAGCGCCATCCTCGCCCCGGATGTCAGCCCCGAAGACGCGGAGTTCGGTATCTTCGCCAAGGAAGTGGTCAAGGAAATGACGGCCAAGGCGGGCCAGAAATGTACCGCGATCCGCCGGGTCCTGGTACCGGCCGAGCACCTGGACGCACTGGCGGACATCCTCAAGGGACGGCTGTCCAGAATCGTCGCGGGTGATCCGAAAGAGGAAGGGGTGCGCATGGGTGCCCTCTCGTCCAGCGATCAACTCAGGGACGTCAACGAGGCCATCGAGCGACTGCTGGAGACCAGCGAATGCGTCTTCGGCAAGGATGGCAGCTTCAAGCCAGTGGGCCAGGGCGTCGAGAACGGCGCTTTCATTGCCCCGCACTTGTTGATCAACCACGACCCGATCAATGACGGCGGTGCCCACGACCTCGAGGCCTTCGGCCCGGTGGCTACCCTGATGCCCTACAACGGCATCGAGGAGGCACTCACCATCGCCGCCAAGGGCAAGGGCAGCCTGGTGACCACCCTGACCACCAAGGACCCTGCCATCGCCGCCGAGATGATCCCGGTACTGGCTGCACAACACGGCCGCTTGCAGATCCTCGACGCAGAAGCCTCGAAGGAATCCACCGGCCACGGCTCGCCACTGCCCATGCTCAAACACGGCGGCCCGGGCCGCGCCGGTGGCGGTGAAGAGCTCGGCGGCATCCGTGCCGTCCATCACTATCTGCAGCGCACCGCCATCCAGGGCTCCCCCACCATGCTGGCCGCGGTTACCCGCGAATACGTTCGTGGCGCCAAGGTGATCGAGGACGACGTCCACCCGTTCCGTCGCCATTTCGACGACCTGCAGATCGGCGAGTCCCTGCTGACCCACCGCCGCACCGTCACCGAAGCCGACATCGTCAACTTCGGCTGCCTCTCCGGCGACCACTTCTACATGCACTTCGATGAAATCGCCGCCAAAGAAACCCAGTTCGGCCAGCGCATCGCCCACGGCTACTTCGTTCTGTCCGCTGCTGCCGGCCTGTTCGTCTACCCGGGCGAGGGCCCCGTCCTGGCCAACTACGGCCTGGACACCCTGCGCTTCATTACCCCGGTGGCTCCGGGCGACACCATCCGCGCCCGCCTGACGTGCAAGCGCAAGATCGACCAGGGACGCGCCTCTCCCGAGGGCCATCCCCAGGGCGTGGTGGTATGGGACGTGGCGGTGACCAACCAGGAAGACGAGCTGGTGGCCAGCTATGACATCCTGACGCTGGTGGCGAAGCGACAGTAAGTCCTCGGCATGGCGGATATTGCCATGCTCATGCTGCGGCAAGTAACCACCTGTCAAACCAGTGGAATCAGGCGGATGGTTCCATGCCGATCTCGGTATGGAAGCATCCGCTTCGTCTATGCCCTGCTGCAGCACCCTGACCCGGCACGAGCACGCCCCCCTTGGACGCTCATGGCTGAGGGAGGATAGCGCCGAACGGCTCAGCCTGTCGCCGGCTCGCCTTCTTCGGTGCCATGAACCATGAAGGCCTCGGCGTTGGGACAGAAACTCCGACACGCCTCGGCATCCACGTAATCACGCATCGCCCGCCAGCATTGGCCGACCACCTCACATCGGTTGCAGACGGATTCCAGTACCGCCAGTTCCTCTTCCGCAATGGCGGCCGGGTTCACCTCGAAGGTCTTCATCATCGCCGGCATCAACGCCTCGGCAGCCTGGAAGTCGGGCACTCGACGGTCGTCCAGGGTCCGCGCCACGGCCCGCTCCAGGGGTAGATTCAAAGGCTGCTCCAGGTCGAGGGCCAACGCTTCCAGGGTCTCCGGGGCATGGCGACGAAGCTCGCGAACCACGCGCTCCCCCTGAATGTAATCAGCTAACCTTTCCATCTTTCACGCTCCTCATCGGGTATCACCTATTGCTCATCCTCAGAGTAGCGCAACGGAAAACGCCCTGATTTGACAAGGGTCAAATCAGGGCATATTTAGACACACAAAATTAAAGATAATAAATTTTTTTGTATCATATAACCTGGATGGATCGGCGCCTCACCCCCGCCTCAGTAAAGCAGCTGCGGCAGGAAGAGCACGACCCCCGGGAACACCAGCACCAGCAGGGCGCGCAGCGTGCCCGCCACCCAGAAGGGCGTCACCCCGCGGAAGATCGTCCCCGTGGAGACATCCGGCAGCACCGCCCGCAGCACGAAGACGTTCATCCCCACCGGCGGGGTGATCAGGCTGATCTCGATCACGATCACCACCAGGATGCCGAACCACACCAGGTCGTAACCCAGCCCCGCCACCACCGGAAAGAACACCGGCACCGTCAGCAGCAGCATCGACATGCTCTCGAACACGCAGCCCAGCACCACATAGATGGCGATGATCACCAGGATCACCACGAAGGGCGCCACATCCAGGCCGTTGACCAGCGCCAGCAGGTCATCGGGCAGCCCCGCCATGTTGATGAAGTTGGCGAAGATCAGCGCGGTGAGCACCACGGCAAACAGCATGGCCGTGGTGCGCACCGTGTCCATCAGCACGTTCATCACCACCCGTGGCGTCAAGGCTCGCTTCATCAGGGCGATCACGAAGGCCCCCATGGCGCCGATGCCGGCCGCCTCGGTGGGGGTGAACACGCCCAGGTAGATGCCGCCGATCACCAGCACGAACAGCGCCAGGGTGCTGCCGACATCCTTGAGGGCGGCAAAGCGCTCCCCCCAGGGCACCGTCTCGCCGGCCGGCCCGGCGTCCGGGTCGCGCCACAATACCCACTTCACCGCGACCAGATAGAACAGGACGCCGATCATGCCGGGAATGAACCCTGCGGCAAACAGCTCACGGATGCTGGTCTCGGTGAGGATGCCGTAGATCACCAGCATCACGCTGGGCGGAATCAGGATGCCCAGGGTGCCACCGGCGGCGATGGAGGCGGCGGCCAGCGAGTCCTTGTAGCCGTACTTGCGCATCTGGGGCATGGCCACCCGCCCCATGGTGGCACAGGTGGCCAGGCTCGAGCCGCAGATGGCACTGAAGCCGCCGCAGGCGACGATGGTGGCCATCGCCTGCCCCCCCTTGCGATGACCGAGAAACCCGTTGGAGGCGCGGAACAGGGCATCCGAGAGCCCGGCATGGGACACCAGGTTGCCCATCAGGATGAACAGCGGGATCACCGACAGGCCGTAATCCATGCCGGTATCCACGACGCGGCGTGCCGCCATGGCTTCGGCTGCCGTCCAGTTGCCGGTGAGATAGTAGAACCCCGCGAAGCCGACGATGCCCATGGCGAAGGCCAGCGGCACCCGCAGAAACGCCAGGATCAGCAGGGCGGCGAACCCATAGAGTGACTCGATCATGGGGTACCTCCGGGGCTCAGTGGGCCGCCTCGCTCGAGGACACCGAGGCCTTCCAGCAGGTAGCCGCCGGCGCGCATCAGGGTGAGCAGCGCGGACAGGGCCAGCATGATCGCCATCAGGTAAATGAGATAGCCGGTCGGGATGCGCAGAAACTCGGTGACATCCCCCCAGTCGAAGGCCCGTACACCCAGTGCCCAGACGCGCCCGGCCATCACCCACAGCGCCAGGGTGACGATCAGGTTGACGATCACCTGGCGCACCCAGATCCAGCGCGCCGGAAAGATGGCGTCGAGCAGATCCACACTGACGTGCTCTTCACGCCAGCACACCACCGGCAGCGACAGGAAGATCACCGCCGCCAGCATCAGCTGGGTCAGCTCCACGGCACCGAGAATCGGGGAATTGAAGAAGAAACGGCCGGTCACGTCCGCCGTGGTCAGCAGCATCATGCCGAAGAGGGTGGCACCTGCCACCCCCTCCAGCACCAGTTGCATGACACGGCCGACACGTAACCAGGATGTCGACGATGTCGGCATGGTCGTCCTCTAGTCGATGAAGAAAATCAAGACTCCGGCACCATGTCGGCGACGCTATCCTCCTCGGCAGCAACGGCAAGCTGTTCCTGGAAGTAGGCCAGGGCAGCCTCGGCATCCACACCACTATCGCTGACGTCCTCTACCCAGTCGGCCACCATCTCCTCACTGATGTTGCGCAGGGTCTCGAGATCCTCGTCACCTAGAGAAGTGAACGTGTGGCCAAGCTCCTGGGCAAATTCGACGCCACGCTCGTCGGAAACGTCCATCATGTAGCCGAACAGGCGCGACAGCGACTCGCCCGACACGCTCTCGATGGCTTCGCGGTCCTCGGCCGAAATCTCCTCCCAGACCATCGGATTCATGACGATGGTGAAGCTGCCACGATAGAAGCCACCATCGACCCTCAGGGTGTAGGGGAAGATCTCGGCCACCCGGAAGCTGCGCAGGCCTTCCGGCACCAGCATGGCACCGTCGATGACCCCCTGAGAGCCGGCTTCGTAGACGCCGGTGGGCGGCAGCGCCACACCGGTCAGGTTGAGGGCCTCGGAGAGATCTCCCATCACGCCGCCGCCGACGCGAATACGCTGGTCCTCAAGTTCGTCAAGCGTCTCGACCTTGTCACTGGTGAAGATCCAACCCGGGCCGTGCACGCCGGCCGCCACCACGTCGACACCACGATGCTCACCGGCCTCGGCCAGGTATTCCTGGTGGGTATGCCAGTAGGCAGCAGAGGCCGACTCGGAGGAGAATTCTTCGAAGGTCGGAAATTCAGGTAGCTTGGTCAGCTCGAATCGGCCGGAGTTATAACCATGAAACACCCAGGTGGCATCGGCGATTCCGTCTGCCACTATGGCCATCTGCGAGTCGGGCGGCCCCAGGTCGTGAACCACATCGACGGTGACGCGCCCTTCGGTGGCCTCCTCTATCCACGCCTTCCAGGTCGGCCACACGATGGTGTTGATGCCGTGGTTGGGTCCCGCCCAGGTGCTGACCGTGATGGTCGTCTCGGCCAGGGCGGATGTACTCATGATAGCGGCCGTCAGAGTGCCGACCACCAGGCCTGTTGTCTTGTACATTGTTCGTTCCTCCATCATCACAGGTGGCGGACATGTTCGCCAGGGAGCAGCTAGCAGGCGCCGAAAAAACGATACATCAAAATATTTTTTTTCGGCATTAAAGAAACACGTTCAAGCATACAATGCCTTCGGTTATCACCTCGGTGCAACGGATTCACGACCAATAGCTAATACAACTTAAGTAGCATAAATAATAAATTCATTAAAATCAGTGTATTACTTTAGATAACTAGATATAGCTTGCACAGGAAAAACCTATGCGTACCTCTGGGTCCGAATCCTGTCCTGTTACACTAGATAGTTTGCAAACGAAAAAACCGGCAACATATCGTTGCCGGTCACTGCGGAAACCTGGCCGGGCACAACGCTGCGGCTCGCGATCAGCCGATCCGCTCCAGCTGCCGCTCGAGCTTGCCCATGGCGTTGAGCAGGTCACGGTACTCCCCCGCACTCAGGGTCGCCACGAGCTCCGCCTCCCAGGCCTGGGCCTCCGGGATCAGACGCGAGAGCAGCTCGGCTCCATGACGAGTCAGGTGCAGGTCATGCACTCGCTGGTCCCGGGCGGAGGGCGTCCGGGTCACCAGGCCGCGATCGACCAGCGCCTGAACCGCCCGAGAGACGCGGGCCTTGTCCATGTTGGTATAGGTGCAGACCTTCTTGGCGGTCAGGTCATCGCAATGGCTGAGCCAGGCCAGCACCCGCCACTGGGCCACGTTGATGTCGTAGCGCTGAGCATACATGCGCTCCAGTTCGTCGCTGATGCGGTCGGCCAGCCGGTTGAGGCGATAGGGCAGGAACTGGTTGAGATCCAGCTCCGGCTTGGGAGGGAGGCCCTCCCCTGTCGCATCTTCCGCAGGCACCATCGGCTCTTGAGACATCTTCGTTCGCCCTTCCATCTCCATTTGCCTCCTAGTAAAGCAGCTGCGGCAGGAAGAGCACGACCCCCGGGAACACCAGCACCAGCAGGGCGCGCAGCGTGCCCGCCACCCAGAAGGGCGTCACCCCGCGGAAGATCGTCCCCGTGGAGACATCCGGCAGCACCGCCCGCAGCACGAAGACGTTCATCCCCACCGGCGGGGTGATCAGGCTGATCTCGATCACGATCACCACCAGGATGCCGAACCACACCAGGTCGTAACCCAGCCCCGCCACCACCGGAAAGAACACCGGCACCGTCAGCAGCAGCATCGACATGCTCTCGAACACGCAGCCCAGCACCACATAGATGGCGATGATCACCAGGATCACCACGAAGGGCGCCACATCCAGGCCGTTGACCAGCGCCAGCAGGTCATCGGGCAGCCCCGCCATGTTGATGAAGTTGGCGAAGATCAGCGCGGTGAGCACCACGGCAAACAGCATGGCCGTGGTGCGCACCGTGTCCATCAGCACGTTCATCACCACCCGTGGCGTCAAGGCTCGCTTCATCAGGGCGATCACGAAGGCCCCCATGGCGCCGATGCCGGCCGCCTCGGTGGGGGTGAACACGCCCAGGTAGATGCCGCCGATCACCAGCACGAACAGCGCCAGGGTGCTGCCGACATCCTTGAGGGCGGCAAAGCGCTCCCCCCAGGGCACCGTCTCGCCGGCCGGCCCGGCGTCCGGGTCGCGCCACAATACCCACTTCACCGCGACCAGATAGAACAGGACGCCGATCATGCCGGGAATGAACCCTGCGGCAAACAGCTCACGGATGCTGGTCTCGGTGAGGATGCCGTAGATCACCAGCATCACGCTGGGCGGAATCAGGATGCCCAGGGTGCCACCGGCGGCGATGGAGGCGGCGGCCAGCGAGTCCTTGTAGCCGTACTTGCGCATCTGGGGCATGGCCACCCGCCCCATGGTGGCACAGGTGGCCAGGCTCGAGCCGCAGATGGCACTGAAGCCGCCGCAGGCGACGATGGTGGCCATCGCCTGCCCCCCCTTGCGATGACCGAGAAACCCGTTGGAGGCGCGGAACAGGGCATCCGAGAGCCCGGCATGGGACACCAGGTTGCCCATCAGGATGAACAGCGGGATCACCGACAGGCCGTAATCCATGCCGGTATCCACGACGCGGCGTGCCGCCATGGCTTCGGCTGCCGTCCAGTTGCCGGTGAGATAGTAGAACCCCGCGAAGCCGACGATGCCCATGGCGAAGGCCAGCGGCACCCGCAGAAACGCCAGGATCAGCAGGGCGGCGAACCCATAGAGTGACTCGATCATGGGGTACCTCCGGGGCTCAGTGGGCCGCCTCGCTCGAGGACACCGAGGCCTTCCAGCAGGTAGCCGCCGGCGCGCATCAGGGTGAGCAGCGCGGACAGGGCCAGCATGATCGCCATCAGGTAAATGAGATAGCCGGTCGGGATGCGCAGAAACTCGGTGACATCCCCCCAGTCGAAGGCCCGTACACCCAGTGCCCAGACGCGCCCGGCCATCACCCACAGCGCCAGGGTGACGATCAGGTTGACGATCACCTGGCGCACCCAGATCCAGCGCGCCGGAAAGATGGCGTCGAGCAGATCCACACTGACGTGCTCTTCACGCCAGCACACCACCGGCAGCGACAGGAAGATCACCGCCGCCAGCATCAGCTGGGTCAGCTCCACGGCACCGAGAATCGGGGAATTGAAGAAGAAACGGCCGGTCACGTCCGCCGTGGTCAGCAGCATCATGCCGAAGAGGGTGGCACCTGCCACCCCCTCCAGCACCAGTTGCATGACACGGCCGACACGTAACCAGGATGTCGACGATGTCGGCATGAGGAATCTCCGCTAGCCGGAACGTTACTGGCGCACTACGCGATCGGCAATGCCTTCGCTCTCGGCGGCCAGGGTGAGCTGCTCGCGAAAGTGCTCGAGTGCAGCATTGGCGTCGACGCCGCGATCTTCCACGGCGGCGGACCATTCCTTGATGAGTTGTTCGGTCACGCCACGCAGCATCTCGACATCCTCCTCGGGCACCTGCGTAAAGGTGGCACCGTTTTCCTTGCCGAACTCGACGCCGCTCTCGTCGGAGACATCCATCATGTAGCCGAACAGGCGTGAAAGTGACTCGCCCGACACGCTCTCGATGGCCTCGCGATCCTCCTCGGAGATCTGATTCCAGATCATCGGATTCATGACGATGGCAAAGCTGCCACGATAGAAGCCGCCGTCCACGGTGAGGGTGTGCGGTGCCACCTCGACCACGCGGAAGCTGCGCAGGCTTTCCAGCGTCAGCATGGCGCCGTCGACCACGCCCTGGGATGCAGCCTCGTAGACGCTGGTGGGCGGCAGTGCCACACCGGTCACGTCCATGGCCTCGGCCAGGTCACTCATTACACCGCCGCCTACACGCAACCGCTTGCCGGACAGACCGTCCAGGTTGTCGACCGGCTCGCTGGTGAAGATCTGCCCGGGGCCATGCACACCCATGGCCATCACGTCGATGCCACGATGCTCGTTGGCCTGAGCCAGGTGTTCCTGGTGGGTATGCCAGTAGGCGGCGGCGGCATCCTCGGAGGAGAACTCCTCGAAGGTGGGAAATTCCGGCAACTGTGTCGCCAGGAAGCGACCCGCCATGTGGGCATGGAAGATCCAGCTCGCGTCGGCAATACCGTCGGCAACGATCTCCATCTGAGCGTCGGGCGGCCCCATGTCGTGCACGACATCCACGGTCACGCGCCCTTCGGTGGCTTCTTCTATCCACGCCTTCCAGGTCGGCCACACGATGGTGTTGACGCCATGGTTGGGACCTCCCCAGGTACTCACGGTGATGGTGGTCTGGGCCAGTGCGGGGGTGCCAAGGCCCATGCCCAGCGCCGCCAGGGCGCCGACCATCAGGCGGGTTGTCTTGTTCATTTTGTGCTCCTACATCGTCACGGGGCGACATGCGCCGAAATGCGGTCTTTTCGACTGAGCTCCGGATACCGCCGGACAAGAGCTTCAGTCTCGATTTTTCCGCTGCCACCTTGAGCGCAGTTACTCTCCCTCGCAACCAATTTAGCGAAATTTCGTATTAGACTTAGGTATTAAAAAACAAATAAATCCATGATCTTAAGCAATTTTCAGCCATTCTCACGGCGATCAGGAGAGAACCTGTTGGTGGGATGGCTGGACATATAGTTTCAAAGACAACTATGCTCGGTCCACCCTGACATACCTGATCGGGTGGTGGACGGCGGTCACCGAGCGCCTGACCCAAATACCCTGACAAGACATTGGAGAGGAACCATGAGCAAGAAATTCGCCTCGCACGCCGATACCGAAGAGAAGCAGATCAGCTTCGACAAACTGGCCGAGGGCCTTTACGCCTACACCGCCGAAGGCGACCCCAATACCGGTATCGTCATCGGTGACGAGAGCGTGATGGTCATCGACACCCAGGCCACCCCGATCATGGCCCAGGACGTGATTCGCCGTATTCGCGAGGTCACCGACAAGCCGATCAAGCACGTGGTACTGACTCACTACCACGCCGTGCGCGTGCTGGGTGCTTCCGCCTACGAGGCCGAGAACATCATCGCCAGCCAGCACACCTACGACCTGATCGTCGAGCGCGGTCAGCAAGACTATGAATCCGAAGTCGGTCGCTTTCCGCGCCTGTTCAAGGGCGTCGACTCGGTGCCCGGCCTGACCTGGCCGAACATCGTCTTCCAGGAGGAGCTGACGGTGTACATGGGCAAGCGCGAGGTGCGCATCATCCACCTGGGCCGCGGCCACACCAAGGGCGACACCATCGTCTGGCTGCCCGAGGAGAAGGTGATGTTCTCCGGCGATCTGGTCGAGTTCGGGGCGACCCCCTACACCGGCGATGCCTATCATGAATACTGGCCCGCCACCCTGGACCGCCTGCAGGCCATGGCCCCCGAGAAGCTGGTGCCGGGACGCGGCGAGGCCCTGCAGAACCCCGAGCAGTGCGAGGAGGCGATCCAGGGTACCCGCGATTTCCTCGCCGACATGTACGAGAGCGTCAAGGCGGGCAAGGCCGCCGGCAAGTCGCTCTCCGAGTGTTACGCCGAGACCTATGCCCTGCTCAAGCCGAAGTACGGACACTGGGTGATCTTCGATCACTGTGTGCCCTTCGACATCACGCGCTGCTATGACGAGGCGGGTGGCGAGTACCCGGATCCGCGCATCTGGACCGCCGAGCGTGACAACGACATGTGGCACTCGCTGCAGGACGTCGTAGAGAACCAGTAAGCGCCCCCTAGAATCTTTCTCAGGACCGTGACCGGCCATCGGCGGCAATGCAACCGATGGCCCCATGGGAGCATTGCATGCCAACGACCTACAACAATCCCGTCTATCCGTATCGACGTCCTCCCGAGTTGGACAGCCAGGACGTGCGCCACTGCCCGGTAGTCATCGTGGGCGCTGGCCCCAGCGGCCTGGCGGCCGCCATCGACCTGGCCCAGCAGGGAATCGACAGCGTTGTGCTGGACGACAACAACACCGTGAGCGTCGGCTCGAGGGCCATCTGCTTCGCCAAGCGCACCCTGGAGATCCTGGACCGACTCGGCTGTGCGCAGCCCATGCTCGACAAGGGCGTGACCTGGCAGCACGGCCGTGTTTTCTTCCAGGATCGCGAAGTCTACGATTTCAACCTGCTGCCGGAAGAGGGGCATCGCGCCCCGGCCTTCATCAATCTGCAGCAATACTACTTCGAGGAGTACCTGGTCGACCGCGCCGATACGCTGGCGGAACACATCGACCTGCGCTGGCTGCACAGCGTCATCGATGTCGACGCACAGCCCGATCAGTCCACGATCACGGTCTCCACCCAGGACGACGACTATCGCTTGACCTGCGACTACCTGCTGGTAGCCGACGGCGCCAACAGCAATATCCGCGACATGCTGGGCCTGGAGAGCAAGGGCCAGGTGTTCCAGGATCGCTTCCTGATCGCCGATGTGATCATGAAAGCCGACTTCCCCACCGAACGCTGGTTCTGGTTCGACCCGCCCTTTCACCCGGGCCAGTCGGTGCTGCTGCACAAGCAGCCGGACAATGTCTGGCGCATCGACTTTCAGCTGGGCTGGGACGCTGACCCGGAAGAGGAAAAGAAGGAGGAGAATATCCGCCCCCGCGTGCAAGCCATGCTCGGCGAGGACGTGGAGTTCGAGCTGGAGTGGGCCAGCGTCTACACCTTCCGCTGCCGCAAGATGGATGACTTCATTTATCGCCGGGTAATGTTCATGGGTGACGCCGCTCACCAGGTCTCGCCCTTCGGCGCACGCGGCGCCAACGGTGCCCTGCAGAGCACAGAGAACCTGGCCTGGAAACTGGCTCGGGTGCTGAGAGGGGAAGCCCCTAGGGCACTGCTCGAGACCTACAATACCGAGCGCCAGCACGGCGCCGCGGAGAACATCCTCAACTCCACCCGGGCCACCGACTTCATCACGCCTAAGAGTCGCATCAGCCGGCTGTTCCGCGATACCACCCTGGAATTGGCGGAGCACTACCCCTTCGCCCGGCGTCTGGTCAACAGCGGCCGCCTCTCCATGCCGTGCCGTTATCACGACTCGCCGCTCAACGGCCCCGACGCGGTGGGCCATCCGGCCGGAAGCGGCCCCGCCGAACTGCGTCCAGGCAGCCCGGCCAAGGATGCGCCGATACGCCTGGGCAGCGAGAGTGCCTGGCTGCTCAACCAGTTCGGCAACCGTTTCGTGCTGCTGCTGGACGGCCGCGTCACGACCAGCCAGGCCGAATCACTGGTTTCCGATCTCAAGGCACTGCTGGAAGAGCAGCCGGACCTGGACCTGCTCGTCCTCGGACCGGCCTCCCAGGCCCTGACGCAATTGCCGCGAACCACCCTGATCGAGGATGCCGAAGGGCGGGTCGTCGAGCGCTATGGCCTGGCCCCGGGAGCCGTCTACCTGGTCCGCCCCGACCAGCATGTCGCTGCCCGCTGGTCCGAGTGCTCCCGCGAGGCGGTCAATCTGGCCATCGATCGCGCCCTGGGCAAGCAGCTTGTCACCAAGGAGTCTCGCCATGCCAAGGCTTGAACTGAACCCGAACTTCTCCGATCCGGACGCCTTCTACGCCGCACTGACCGAGGTGCACCGCGAGCGCAGCGAGGAGTCGAGTGAACGCATCAATGCTCGGCTGATCCTTCTGCTGGCCAATCATGTCGGTGAACAGCAGGTGCTCGAGGAAGCCCTGGCCATCGCCGGCCAGGCCGCCGAGCCGGCACCGACTCGAAGCCAATCAGCCCAACAAGAACAGCACTGAAAAGAGGATCTCTTCATGACCACCGAAACGCTTGAGTACCAGAGCGGCTTCCGTAACCATTTCTCTACCGAAGCCCTTCCCGGCGCCCTGCCCGTGGGCCAGAACTCCCCCCAGAAGTGTGCTTACGGCCTCTATGCCGAACAGCTGACCGGATCGGCCTTCACGGCGCCACGCCACCAGAACCTGAGAAGCTGGTTCTATCGTATCCGTCCGTCCGTGGTACAGAGCGCCTATCAGCCGCTGGCAAACCGTCAGGTTCACACCTCGCCGCTGGACAAGCCCGCCGCCGATCCCAATCAGATGCGTTGGGACCCGGCCCCGCTGCCCAGCGAGCCCATCGACTTCATCGATGGCCTGCTGACCATCGCCGTCAACGGTGATGCCGGGACCCAGAGCGGCGTTGGCGTGCACGTCTACGCCTTCAACCAGGACATGACCGAGCGCTTCTTCTACAACGCCGACGGTGAGATGCTCTTCGTCCCCCAGCTGGGCGCGCTGCGGCTGCGTACCGAGTTCGGCGAGATCGACGTCGCCAACGGCGAGATCGCCGTGATCCCCCGCGGCGTCAAGTTCCAGGTCCGTCTGGCGGAAGGCGTCGACGCCGCTCGCGGCTATATCTGCGAGAACTACGGCAACCCGATGGAGCTGCCCGGTCTCGGCCCGATCGGTGCCAACGGCCTGGCCAACCCGCGTGACTTCCAGAGCCCCGTGGCCGCCTTTGAGGATCTCGAGGGCGACTTCGAGCTGGTCGCCAAGTTCTCTGGGCGCTTCTGGGCGACCCGCCTCGGCCACTCGCCGCTGGACGTGGTGGCCTGGCACGGTAACTACGCGCCCTACAAGTACGACCTGTCCAACTTCAATGCCATCAACACGGTGAGCTTCGACCACCCCGACCCGTCGATCTTCACGGTGCTGACCTCGGCCTCCGACACCCCGGGGATGGCCAACCTGGACTTCGTCATCTTCCCGCCGCGCTGGATGGTGGCCGAGAACACCTTCCGTCCCCCCTGGTTCCACCGCAACCTGATGAGCGAGTTCATGGGCCTGATCCACGGTGAATACGACGCCAAGGCCGAAGGCTTCCTGCCGGGGGGTGCCAGTCTGCATAACTGCATGTCGCCCCATGGCCCCGATGCCGACACCTTCGAGAAGGCATCCAACGCCGAACTCAAGCCACAGTATCAAGGCGATACCATGGCCTTCATGTTCGAGAGCCGCTACGTCTACCATCCTACCGAGGCAGCACTTGCCGCGGAGTATCGCCAGCGCGACTACGTGGACGTATGGTCGACCCTGCGCTCGCACTTCGACCCGACGAAGCCCTGAACCGCCAACGCCATGAATCGACCGGCCGGGGCCGATGTGCCCCGCCCCTGACGACAAGGACCGAGACAAGATGAAACTCGCTTCCCTCAACAACGGCCGCGACGGCGAACTGGTCATCGTCTCCCGCGACCTGACCCGTGCCGTCCGCGCCACTGACATTGCTGCCACCCTGCAGCAGGCCACCGAAAAATGGGACACCCTCAGCCCCAAGCTCGAGGCCCGCTACGCCGAGCTCAACGAGGGCAAGGCTGAAGGCGCCTTCGACCTCGAGCAGAACACGCTGCATTCGCCGCTGCCCCGCACCTATCACTGGGCCGACGGCTCTGCCTACCTGAACCACGTCCAGCTGGTGCGCCAGGCGCGCAATGCCGAGATGCCCGAGACCTTCTGGAGCGACCCGCTGATGTACCAGGGCGGTGGCGACAAGTTCCTGGCGCCCACTGAGGACATCGAGGCGATCAGCGAGGAGCACGGCATCGACTTCGAAGGCGAGATCGCGGTGATCACCGACGACGTGCCCATGGCGGTGACCCCCGAACAGGCGGCCGATCACATCAAGCTGGTGATGCTCGTCAATGACGTCAGCCTGCGCGGTCTGATCCCCGGCGAACTGGCCAAGGGCTTCGGCTTCTTCCAGGCCAAGCCGGCCTCCGCCTTCTCGCCCATCGCCGTGACGCCGGACGAGCTGGGCGATGCCTGGCAGGACGGCAAGGTCCACCTGCCGTTGACCGTGCACCTCAACGGCGAGAAGTTCGGCGAGCCGGAAGCAGGGCCGGACATGATCTTCAACTTTCCGCAGCTGGTAGCCCATGCGGCCCGGACCCGCTATCTGGGCGCCGGAGCCATCGTCGGCTCAGGCACCGTCTCCAACCCGGATCCCGAGGGCGGCCCCGGAAAGCCTGTGGCCGAGGGCGGCGTGGGCTACAGCTGCCTGGCCGAGGTACGCATGGTGGAGAAGATCCTGCACGGCGACAGCAAGACGCCGTTCATGCGCTTCGGCGACCGGGTACGCATCGAGATGTTCGACCGGGAAGGCAAGAGCATCTTCGGCGCCATCGACCAGCAGGTCGTCAAGTATCAGCCCGAGTAAGGGGGGTCCCATGACGACGCTATACGGCTATTTCCGTTCGTCGGCCGCCTATCGGGTCAGGATCGCGCTGAACCTCAAGGGCCTGGACTATGACCAGGCCCCAGTGAATCTGGTGAAGGGTGAACAGCGCGGCGAAGCGAATCTGGCGCGCCACCCCCAGGGCATGGTGCCGACCCTGGTGATCGATAATGGGCTCCAGCTGACCCAGTCCCTGGCCATCTGCGAATACCTGGACGAGAAGCATCCCGAACCGCCACTGCTGCCGGCCGATGCCGCGGGGCGAGCGCGGGTCAGGGCGCTGGCCCAGCTGGTGGCCTGCGAGATCCATCCCCTCAACAACCTGCGAGTGCTCAAGTACCTGGTGCGCGAGCTGGAGGTGGACGAGGACGCCAAGCTGGCCTGGTACCGGCACTGGATCATCGAGGGTTTCGATGCCCTGGAGACCCTGCTGAAGCGAGAGCTGGGTACCGGCGATTTCTGCCATGGCGATATCCCGACACTGGCCGATATCTGCCTGGTACCGCAGGTGTTCAACGCCGAGCGTTTCGAGTGCGACCTGTCGGCCTATCCCACCCTGCGGCGCATCGTCGACCACTGCAACGCCCTGGAGGCCTTCCAGAAGGCGGCACCCGGCGAGCAGCCCGACGCCGTATAAGCAAACCGTCGCCGGCTGCGCTACAGTAAGCAAGCTAACAAAGCGGGCGAGTCCCTGAATTGGACCGGGGCCTTGCCCGCTTGTCGTTGGTTTCCGGTAAGGTTCGCTCAGGAGATCACTGTGCTGAAGTTGACATCCCCCGCCACCGTGGTGGTTCTGGCGGCGCTGACCGCGCTGGGGCCACTGGCCACCGATATGTACCTGCCGGCCATGCCGGCCATGGCCGAGGCACTGGATACCGGCCCCGACCAGGTCCAGCTCACCCTGAGCCTCTACATGGCGGGCTTCGCCCTGGCGCAGCTGTTCTGCGGGCCGGTGTCAGACCGTTTCGGGCGTAAGCCGGTGATGATTGCCGGCTTTGGTGTGTTTCTGCTGGCCAGTCTGCTGTGTGCCTTCGCTCCCAGCATCGAGTGGCTGCTGGCGGGGCGCTTCCTGCAAGCCTTCGGCGGTGCCGCCGGCCCGGTACTCGGCCGTGCGGCGGTGCGCGACATCTACGGCCCGGTGGAAGCGGGACGCGTGCTCTCCTACATGGCCAGCACCATGGCGATGGCGCCGGCCCTCGCACCAGTGGTGGGGGCGGGACTGCTGCTGTTCTTCGGTTGGGAGTCGGTCTTCCTGCTGCTGGCCATCTATGCGGCGATCATGTTGTTGATTCTTACCCTGATGATGCCCGAACCGCTGCCCGCCGACCGTCGGCAGTCGGTGGCACCCAGGGTGATCCTTGCCAACTATCGCATGCTGCTGACGCAGCGCAGTTTCATCGGCTACACGCTGATCAATGCCAGCGGCTTCGCCGGCCTCTTCGCCTTTCTCTCGGGCTCCTCCTTCGTGCTCATCGAATACATGGGATTGTCACCGGTCCAGTACGGCACCGGCTTCATGCTGATCGTCCTGGGCTTCTTCTCGGGCACCCTGTTCAGCGGGCGCTACAGCCACCGGCTGGGACGCGACCGCCTGCTGCTGCTGGCCACCCTGATGTGCGCCCTGGCTGGCTCCACCATGGCGGGGCTGGCGATAGCCGGCGTTCATGAGCCCTGGGCCGTGATCGGACCCCACATCGTGTTCCTGTTCGGTTTCGGCATCGTGATGCCCCAGAGCATGGCCGGGGCCCTGGCCCCCAACCCGCAGTGTGCCGGCTCGGCCTCGTCACTGTTCGGTTTCCTGCAGATGACCATCGCCGCCCTGGGCGGCGCTCTGGTCGGCCAGTTCCACGACGGCACCTCGCGCACCATGGCCATGGCAATCGCCGTGGGGGGTCTCGTCTCGCTCTGCGTTTTCCTGACCCTGATTCGGCGAGGCGGCGAGAGCAGCGATTGCCCACGGCCGGCCGTCGATAGCACCTCAAGGAGATCACCATGACCCAAGCCTGGAAGCAGTATCGCAGCGCCCCCGAGGTAGGCACCCGAGTCGCCCGTCTGGAGGAGCTGCCCCGGCACGGTACCCTGAGCGTGAGCCTCACGGGAGAAAAAGGCAGCTTCCCGCTGCTGCTCGTCCACCTCGACGACGGCAGCCTGCTTGCCTACGTCAACGCCTGCCCGCATCAGTATCTGCCGCTCGACCAGCGTGGCAAGCGTGTTCTCAGCCAGGATGGCGAGCAACTGCGCTGCACCAACCACGACGCAAGCTTTGCGACGCGTACCGGCGAGGGTGTGGCGGGCCTGGGCCTGGATTGTGCACTGGACCCGGTGCCCGTGCATGCCGACGACCAGGGTTGGCTGGTGATCGGCGAGTAAGAAAAGGGCCACGCTCAGCGTGGTCCCTTTCTGTAAAGGGCTATCGCAGATGGAAGTAACGCTCGAGGCTGTTCCGGCGACAGGCCGCCGGGGAGGCGCTGTGAACCCCTCCTTGGGCGCTACCGATGCCGTCCCTGGCATAGGACCTCCCCTTTGCCCTGTCCCCGGCGCCTCTCGCTTCGTCTAACTGCGATTGCCCTGCCTTTCTGCAACCCTTGTGTGAGATGGTGGATCGGGACGCGAGTCTCAGGCCACCTCGGCGGCGATGGTCATGGGCCGCCCATGGCGCAGCTCCTCCAGCAGCTTGGTCTGGCGGGCCCTGGCCTTTTCGGCGGCGGCCTCGCGCACCGGGCCAAAGCCTCTGACCTCTTCCGGCAACTTGGCCAGGGCCAGGGCGGTGGCGTGAGTGCTGTCGTTGAGGTGCTCCATGAGTTCGTCGAGTTGTGCTTCGTACTCCGTCAGCAGTTGGCGATCCAACTTGCGATCGGCAGTGAAGCGGAAGGGGTCGAGGGGGCCGTTGCGCAGGCCACGCAGTCTGGCCAGCCCCTTCATGGCCTTGAGCATCCAGGGACCGAAGCGGCGCTTCACCGGTCGCCCCTTGGCATCCTTGCGGCCCGAGAGCAGCGGCGGCGCCAGGTGGAGACTGAGCTTGTAGTCGCCGCCGAAGGTGGCTTCCACCTCCTCGAGAAAGTCGCTCTCGGTATAGAGGCGCGCCACCTCGTACTCATCCTTGTAGGCCATCAGCCGGTAAAGCTGGGTGGCCACCGCCCGGGTCAGGGCCTCGCCGGCCTCGAGCCTGGCTTCAGCCTCGCGAATCCGGGCCACCTTCTGCACATAGTGCTCGGCATAGGCAGCGTTCTGGTAGCGTGTAAGCGCCCGAGCATTGCGAGCGATCACCTCGTCGAGGCTGGCGTCAGGGGAAAGCGGCGTGTCGTCCAGGCGCCGCTGCAGGTACTCCGGCTCCACCGCCGCCAGGCGGCCCCAGGCGAAGGCGCGCTGGTTCCTGTCGATAGCCACGCCATTGAGCTCGATGGCACGCTTGAGCGCCGCCTCGCTGACCGGCAGCAGGCCCTGCTGCCAGGCGAAGCCCAGCATCATGACGTTGGAGAAGACGGTGTCTCCCAGCAGCTGCTCGGCCAGGCGGTTGGCGTCCAGGGTGGCGAAATTGTCCTCGCCCACGGCGTCGCGCAGCAGGGCCAGGCGCTTGTCCGCCTGCATATCGGCATCGCGGTAGAGCACGTAGTCGGCAGTGGGCAGCTCGGCCAGGTTGGCCACCACCCGGGTGGTATCGGCCTGAAGCACATCCAGGGCCTTCCTCGAGCTGGCCACCACCATGTCGCAGGCGATCATGGCATCGGCCTGGCCGGACTCGGTACGCACCTGGTTGAGGTCGCCGGGGGCCGGGGCCAGGCGCACATAGCTGAGCACGGTGCCGCCCTTCTGGGCGAAGCCCATGAAGTCGAGCACGCTGGTGCCGTGACCCTCGAGGTGCGCGGCCATGGTGATCAGCTGCCCCACGGTGACCACGCCGGTGCCGCCAACGCCGCCCACCAGCAGGTCATAGGGGGCCTCCAGGGCCGGTACCTCGGGCACCGGCAGCCCCTCCACCTTGCGCCAGAAGGCCGCGTCGACCCCCACGCCCTGACCCTTGCGCAGCTCGCCGCCCTCCACGGTGACGAAGCTGGGGCAGAAGCCGCCCAGGCAGGAGTAATCCTTGTTGCAGGAGGACTGATCGATCTTGCGCTTGCGACCCAGCTCGGTCTCGCGGGGCACCACCGACAGGCAGTTGGACTGCACCGAGCAGTCTCCACAGCCTTCGCAGACGTGGTGGTTGATAAAGACCCGCCTGGTCGGGTCGGCCATCAGGCCGCGCTTGCGGCGACGGCGCTTCTCGGCGGCGCACACCTGGTCATAGATCAGCACGCTGCAGCCGGGAATCTCGCGCAGTTCGCGCTGCAGTGTGTCCATCTCGTCGCGATGGTGGAAGGTCGCTCCCTTGGGGAACTGACCCTCGTGGCCGCGATACTTCTCGGGCTCGTCGCTGACCACCACGATGCGCTTCACGCCCTCGGCGGCGGAGTGCTGGGCGATCATCGGCACGGTAATCTGGCCGTCCACCGGCTGACCGCCGGTCATGGCCACGGCGTCGTTGAACAGCACCTTGTAGGTGATGTTGACCCCGGCGGCCACCGCCTGGCGGATCGCCATGGAGCCAGAGTGGAACCAGGTACCCTCGCCCAGATTCTGGAAGATATGGCCGTTGCCGGTAAAGCGGCTCTTGCCCACCCAGTTGACGCCCTCGCCGCCCATCTGGATCAGCGACTCGGTATTACGCCCCATCCAGGAGGCCATGAAGTGGCAGCCGATGCCGGCCAGCGCCTTGCTGCCCTCCGGCACCTTGGTGGAGCTGTTGTGGGGGCAGCCGGAGCAGAAGTAGGGCAGGCGGCGCACGCCCCCCAGCTCCTTGGCCTCGGTGAGGCAGCGATCCAGCTTGCTCAGGCGCTCGGAGAGATCGATGGCGTAGAAGCGCTCCAGGCGCTCGGCCACGAAGCCTGCCAGCAGCCGCGGGCTCAGCTCGCCCACATAGGGAATCAGCGGCTTGCCCACCTCGTCCTGCTTGCCGGTGATCAGCACCTCCCCGGGGCGATCCGGCTCGGACATGTACTCCTTGATCTGGCTCTCGATGATGCCACGCTTCTCCTCGATGACCAGGATCTCCTGCTTGTCGCGCACGAAATCGAGGACGCCACGGCGATGCAGGGGCCACACCATGCCAACCTTGTAGAGCTCCACTCCCAGCTCGCGCAGGGCGGCCTCGTCCAGCCCCAGCAGCCGCAGCGCTTCGAGCAGGTCCAGGTGACCCTTGCCGGTGGTGACGATGCCGAAGCTCGCCTGGTCATTGCCGTAGAGGCGCTTGTCGATGGGATTGGTGCCGGCGAAGGCCTGCACCGCCTCTAGCTTGTGCTCGATGCGGGTCTCCAGCTGGGGCCCGGGCAGATCCGGCCAGCGGTAGTGCAGGCCTCCCTCCGGCGGGATGAAGTCCGCCGGGGTGGTGAAGCTGGGCAGCGGCGGCACCTCGATGGAGGCGCCGCTCTCCACGGTCTCGGAGACTGCCTTGAAGCCCACCCAGCAGCCGGAGTAACGCGACATCGCATAGCCCCAGAGGCCGAACTCCTCGTACTCGGCCAGCGACGCCGGATTGATCACCGGCATAAACCAGGCCATGAAGGCCACGTCGGACTGGTGGGGCATGGAGGAGGAGACACAGCCGTGGTCGTCGCCGGCCACCACCAGCACACCGCCGTTGGGGGAGCTGCCGTAGGCGTTGCCGTGCTTGAGGGCATCGCCGGCGCGATCCACCCCCGGCCCCTTGCCGTACCAGAAGCCGAAGACCCCCTCGACCTCCTTGTCCGGGTCGGTCTCCACCTGCTGGCTGCCCAGCATCATGGTGGCCGCCAGGTCCTCGTTGATCGCCGGCACGAAATCGACATGGCAAGCCTCCAGGCTCGCCTTGGCCTGCCACAGGGCCTGGTCGACACCGCCCAGGGGTGAGCCGCGGTAGCCGCTGATCAGGCCCGCCGTGTCGCGGCCATCACGACGATCCAGCTGCGCCTGGCGCAGGGCGATACGCACCAGGGCCTGGGTGCCGGTCACGAAGACCCGGCCCGTTTCACGGGTGTAGCGGTCGTTCAACTGATAGTCGTCGAGGTCGAGGGGGAAAGTCGTCGTCATGGTCACCACCTTCGTGGGGAATGGGCATTATCGTTATAGGCCAGGCAGTCTATCCAAGGCCCCGCTAAAGGTGCTTGCGAACTTGCCCCCGAAAACCCCATCCTTCGAAAGGACCTTTCATTTTATAAAGATCAGAGAAATATTATTCGAATACTTCGACTTTCGTTTACAGCTTGAGGGAATCCACCATGGCCTCCGACCTCCCCCTGGACGCCTACGACAAGAAGATCCTGCGCCTGCTTCAGGCCCAGGGCCGCATCACCAACCAGCAGCTGGCAGAGCAGATCGGCCTCTCCTCGGCGGCCTGCTGGCGTCGCGTCAAGGCGCTGGAGGAGAGCGGCACCATCAAGCGCTTCACCGCCCTGGTGGATCCGAATCGGGTGGGACAGCCCTTGACCACCCTGGTGATGGTGACCCTGGTGCGCCACCATATCGACAACACCGCGGAGTTCGAGCGCCGTATCCTGGAATACCCGGAGGTCCTTCAGTGCTATGCCACCACCGGCAACGCCGACTTCGTGCTGCGGGTGGTGATCGAGGACATGGCCGCCTACGACCGCTTCCTCAACGAGAAGCTCTTTTCCCTGGCGGGCATCTCCCAGGTCAGCTCCAATTTCGCCTTGCGTGAGATCAAGAACGAGACCGCCATCCCGATTCGCTGACAAGCAACTCGATATCACTCCAGTTAGGATGGTCGAATTCGCCCACTAGGCGACATGCGCCGGATCCGGTGCGAGAAGGGAGAGTGTCTGTAATGCTTGCCTCGATCCTCTGCTGCTTCAGCGGAGGCAGATTCCCTAACGGTTGGCTGCTAATGCTGGCATTGGCCGGCTGGGCACCGGCGCTCGCGGCCCAGCAACCCGCCCAGACCTACAGCGATGCCATCCAGGTAATGGCGTCCTATCATCGCGGCAGCCCTTGGTCCGATGAGCTCGTCGACAGGGTCGCCGAAGCGGTGGAGCTGCTGGAATGGCCGGATGGCATGCATGTGGATTACCTCGATGCGCGCCGTCTCGCCGAGCCTGCGGCCTTCGAGATCGAGCGTCGGCGCCTCGAGGGGCGCGCCGCCGTGGCCCCCGCATCGCGCCTGCTGCTCATCGACGACGCCGCTCTGCGTTTCTACCTGAGCCATACCGAAGCACTGGGCAATCCTCCCCGCGTGGTCGCGATCGGCATCAATGATCCCGAGCTTCAACGGCGTGCCGTGGCAGAAGGAGTGAAGCTGATCATCACCCGTGCGGTAGAGCGCCAATCGCTGGCCTTCCTGAAGGAGCTGTTCGGCGAGCCCTTGCCACTCCTGGTGCTGGGAGACAGCACCGGGAGTGGTCGGCATCTGTCGCGTACCTTCCTGTCCAGCGTCGAGTCAATGCCGGGCGCGACGGCAGAGCGAGTGCTCTGGGAATGGACGCCCGAAAAGGTCCGGGAGGCATTGCCCAGCCTGCCTGACAACACCCTGGTGTATCTCGTCGAAGGTCAGACCACCGGGGCGGCCGACCTGCACCCGGAGGCACGCCAATGGCTCACACGCCTCGCCGATGAGGGAATACGTGTCTTCTGTCACCTGCCCTATCAGGTCCGGCTGGGCTGCGCTGGCGGCGCCTTGCTGGACACACGACGCCTGAGCCGACTGGCGGTGGAATCGCTGATCAGCCCGGCCTTCGAGGCCCTGCCACCCGTCCAGGAGGTCGGAGCGGAGCGCCATGCCCTGCATGCCGCCTTCTACCAGCGCCTGCCGGAAGCGCGCCGCGAGGAGGTGGAGTGGCTCGGCGTCGAGGGCTCCATGGCTATTGCCGAGGACCGTATCTCCCGGCTGTTCTGGGGTGGCACCCTGGTGACCAGCGTGTTGTTGACCGCCCTGCTGCTGCTGTGGTCCTCCCGCCGACGCGCGCGACAGGCCCAGCGACGCCTCGCTATCGATCCCGGCAGCGGACTGCCGACGCGCCAGGTGCTGGAGAGCGAGTTCGAGGCGCTGAGAGACAGGGAGCCAGGCGGCTGGCTCTTCGCGCTGGTGTCGCCGAACCTGCGGGAATACCGGCGACACCTGGGCCTTCCCGAGGCTCAGGCACTGTTCCGAGAGCAGCTGAAGGTCTTGCGCGCTCAGCTGCCGCGCGATGCCCGCCTCTATCTGAATGCCGACCTGGGGGTGATAGGTCGCCTCCCCCCCAGCTATGGCGATCACGGTGACACGGCATTCGACCGCTTCATTGCAAGGCTAGGGCACAACACGCACGAACCGGCGCGGCGGCACCTGGCCTGGTACGGTAGCCTGCTGCGCTGGTCCGGCGCCGAGACCGGTTTCGCGCAGTGCCGAGCGGCGCTGGACGATGGCCTGTTTCGGCTGGAACGCCAGGGCTGGCGACAGCCGGTCATCCGGGTGGAACCCATGGAGCGTCGCCAGGCCACACGCTTCCGCCAGATTTCCGAAGCACTCGAAGGGGTGATCGCCAACCCTGACCCTGAATGGCGCTTGGTCATACAGCCCAAGGTATCGCCACATGACGGCCGGCTATGTGGCGCCGAGATACTGCTGCGCTGGCGGCATCCCGAGTTGGGCGAGATATCGCCCGGCGAGTTCTTGCCGGTGGTCGAGATTCTCGACCTCTCCTCGGCCCTGGATCACTGGGTGATGGCGCGCAGCCTGACCTGGCTGGCCAGCGTTCGGGATACCTTGCCCGGGCTGGAACATCTGTCCATCAACGTCAACCTGGCCACGCTCTCCGAATCACATTTCCGCGAAGCGCTGATGGAGCAGCTGAACGCACTCGGGCTCTCGCCAGACATGATCGAACTCGAGATCACCGAACACGCCGACTTCAGCGATCTTGATACCGTGGAGAAACACATGACTCGCCTGCGAGAGCAGGGAGTGAGGTTGGCCCTGGACGATTTCGGTACCGGCCATACCGCCTTCAAGCTACTGCAGCGCCTTCCCTTGACCGTGATCAAGATGGATCGCAGCCTGCTCGTGGCCGCCGACGAGCATCACCAGGGGCGAAAGGCCTATGCCGCCATGGTGCAATTCGCAAGCGGCCTGGGGCTGAGGGTCGTCGCCGAAGGGGTCGAAGAGCCTGCCCAGGCCGAATGGCTGACCTCACTGGGCATCGACGAGGTACAAGGCTTCCTGTTCGCTAGACCGCTGGAACTCGAGGACATGCTGGTCGCCTACGGAAGACCCGAGGCCTGAGAGAATGCGGGTCAATCTCCGCTCGCGCCCGCCTGCGCTTCGTCGATGGCCGCCATCACCCGATCGACCTCGGGCACGCGGTGGGCCAGCGCCAGCGCCAACTGGGCAAGAAAGTGGCTTTCCTGTTCCTCGGGCAGCGCATCGAGGGTCTCGGCCAGGTGCTCGTAGACCCGCTCCAGGTCGGCAAAGGGCAGTGTCGCGTCGGTCATGGTCATTCTCCTCCCAGGGCGGTGGTCATGGCGGATTCGAGCGCGGCGGGATCGAAAGAGGTCCAGCGGCCCGCCACATGGCGGTCGGGACGCGCCAGGTAGGCGGTGCCCGGCGCGGCACCATACCCGGCGAACAGGCTGCCATCGGGGTCGATCAGGACCTCCTCGCCGCCAGGCGCCCGGGCCAGGCGCAGCAGGGTGAGATCGACTCCCTCGGCCTGTAGCGCCTCGAGCCTTCGCTGCAGGGACGGGTCGACCTCGCCGGTATCGCTGAAGTGCAGCAGGGTGAAACCCGTGCCGAGGTGGTCGAGCAGGAAACCGTCTTCCCCCAGGCGGCGATTGATCAAGGGCGCGCCGGGAACCGGTCCGGCCTCGAAGGCGGGATCGTCGCCTAGGGTCAGCGGGCTCTCGGCATAGGTGTAGGGGGTGACCTGACGCGGGTTGGCGAAGCCACTGGCATAGTCGTTATGAAAGGCCAGTGCCAGAGCAGCATCGCGCATCCGCCGGTAGCCCCGGGTCGGCGGGGTCATGAAGCGCGTGCTCTTGCCGGCGTTGGCGAAGACATCCAGGGTGGCGCCACGACGCTCCGGGCTGTAGCTGTCGAGCAGCCCGTCCGGCGCCCGGCCGTTGAGCACGCAGGCCAGCTTCCAGCCGGCATTGGCGGCATCCGCCAGGCCGTTGTTGAGCCCTCGCACACCGAAAATCGGCACCAGGTGGGCGCTGTCGCCGATGAACAGCACACGGCCATGGCGATAGTCGTCCAGCGCCAGGGTATGCGCCTTGTAGAGGCTCCACCACTCCAATTCCCAGTCGCCGCTCTCCTGCATCACCCCACGCACGACCCGCTCGACCTTCCCGCGAATGCTGGGTTCCTCGACCGCCTGCTCGGGGTCCTCGCCGGGGCCAAGCTGGTAGTCGATGCGCCAGATATCATCGGGCTGCTTGTGCACCAGGATGGTGGTATCGGGCAGCGCATGGGAGTGGAAGAAGGCACGGCGCTCGGTGGGAAAGTCGGACCTCAGGCGCACATCGGCGATCACGTAGCGTCCCTCGTAGGCCTCTCCGTGCAGCGATAGGTCAAAGGCCTTGCGGACCACGCTGCGCGCACCGTCGGCGGCCAGCAGGTAGTCGGCCTCGAGCCGATAGTGGCCGTCGGGAGTGTTCACTTCCAGGGAGACGCCGGCATCGTCCTGACTCACATCGGTCACGGCACTCTGCCAGCGCATCTCGACAAGTCCGCTCTCGGCGGCCTTGTCGATCAGGAACTGCTCGATGTACTGCTGCTGCAGGTTGACCATCGGATAGAAGCGCTCCTGATCGGAGTGCGGCATCTGGAAGCGATAGATCTCGCGGTCGCGGAAATAGGTGCGGCCCCGGGTCCAGCCCAGCCCCTTCGCCACGAAGGGCCCATCGACGCCGAGCTGCTGAAGGATCTCGAGGCTGTGGCGTGAGAGGCAGATCGCCCGCGAGCCGTCGTTGACGGTGTCCTTGTCGTCCAGCACCACCGAGGCGATGCCGTGACGGGCCAGCTCCAGGGCAGCGGTCACCCCCACCGGTCCGGCCCCCACGATGGCCACGCGGTGGTGAATCGCCTGGCCATCCAGCTCGGGAGGACGAATGAAGGGAAAATACGGATACTCGAAGTAGAGCGAGTCGGTCTCGGTGCGTCCGCTGGGTCGCATGGACATCTCCTGCCAGGAATGGAGGGTTGTTGTCTGTGGTGCGGGCAGGTTATCCCTGTATCGAGGCGCACCTTGTCCCGTGAAAGACGGGACAGAAAACCCTCTCTCTACGACGATGGTAGCAACCCGGATGGCAACACGTTTCCCTAGGAAGGCACCTCCCGACTGGCCGGCGCTGCTGGCCACCCTGGCCGAATGCGTGACGCACCTGAACACGGAACGCTTCGATGGCCAGCTGATCGCCCTGCTGCGCCAGGGGGTGGGCATCGAGCAATGCATTCTCTTCGCCTACTCGGGACGCGACACCATGGAGTCCCTGCTGGTGGACAACCCGCGCTACCCCAAGGTGGCCGGGCGCCTGGCCAGCCTCTACGCCGGGGGGCTGTTCCGCCAGGACCCCAACTACCCCCGGCTGCGCCAGCTGCTCGAGGCGAACACGGAGCAGGCGGGTGCCGAACTGATGCCCATGCCGACCGAGGCCATGTCGCCGGCCTATCGCAGCCACCTGTTCGCCTTCCCCGACCTGGCCGACAAGGTCTCGGTGGTGATTCCCGCCGGGGCAACCGTCTACTACCTGAACCTCTACCGTGACCTAGGGCGCGGCCACTTCCGCGCCGCAGACCTGGCACGCCTCGAGGCCCTGATGCCGCTCCTGGCCAGCCTGATACGCCGCCACTATCGACAGGTACACCCGGCCGCCCTGCCCGCCTCTCACGAAGAGGCCGAGGCCCTCAAGCCGCTCTCACAGCGGGAGCGCCAGCTCTGCCTCTCGCTGCTGCGCGGCCACACCCTCAAGACTGCCGCCGCCGAGCTCGATATCGCGCTCTCCACCGCCGAGACCTACCGCAAGCGCGCCTACGCCAAGCTGGGGGTTCGCTCCAAGGCGCGGCTGGTGGCGCTGTGCCGCAAAGGCTGATGCCGCGAACAACGAGCCCCGGCACTTGGCCAGGGCCCGATAACGCGTTGCGACGGATTACCTCAGCCTTCGGCGAAGTTGTCGAACGTCCGGGCATTGGGACAGAAGCCGCGACACTCCTCGACCTCGGCACCGGCGCGCATGGCTTTCCAGCAGTGGCCGACGACCGGGCAACCATTGCATGTGTCACGCATCGCGTTGTATCCGGGGTCAGCAGCCAGCTCTGCTTCCTGCAGACCGAAGCGCTGCATCATTACCGGCATCAGGGCCTTGGCCGGCACGAAATCAGTTGGCTGACCCGCCTCCAGCTGTCGCGCCATCTCGCGCTCGAAGCCTGTCTCCAGGGTGCTGTCCAGGTCATTCAGAAGCGCATGATAGGTCGGGCCCGCTTCATGCTGGACGTCGCGCACCAGCTGAGGGGTGGAGGTGGCATAGCAGCGTTCGGTCAGGCGTTCCCACCAGGAGGCGGTGCGGGTGGTCTGTGCATTGGTCATGGTACTGCTCCCGTCAGGTGTTCTTGATGTCGGTATCAGTATCGACCCGCGAAAGACAGGTTACCTTGACTGAGATCATAATAGTTTCATTTGAAACGGGTTGGCGAGTCTCGTTCCTGAACGACAGCGAGCACGGCCACGACCGTGCTCGCAGATCGAACCGATGGTGACCCGGGATCAGGCTTGCGGGTCGATCACCTCATCGGCGGAAAGGCCTTCTTCCTCGCCGAGGGCGTCGAGCTGTTCAAGGAAATAGCCACGGGCGGCTTCGCCGTCCACCCCCTTGGCACCGGCCGTTTCGAACCAGGCACCCGGCAGTTCCGACGCCATCTCCTGGAAACGCTCGACCTCCTCATCCGGCAACTCGATGAAGGTGTTACCTTGCTGCTCGGCGAACTCGACACCGCGTACGTCCACGACATCCATCATGTAGCCGAACAGCCGGGAGAGCCGCTCGCCCGAAACCTCCTCGACTGCCGCTCGGTCCTCCTCGGAGAGCGACGCCCAGGTATCGGAATTGATGATCAGCGAGAAGCTGCCGCGATAGAAGCCGCCGGGCATCTGCACCGTGTAGGGCAGCACCTCGGCCAGCCGGAAGCTCTTCAGGCCCTCCAGGGTCAGCATGGCACCATCGATCACGCCTTGCGTTGCCGCCTCGTAGGTGCTGCCGGGCGGCAGGGCGACCCCGGTCAGATCCAGTGCGTTGGAGATATCGGCCATGATTCCGCCGCCAATGCGCACACGCCTGCCCTCGAGATCATCGAGACTGTCGATGGAGTCATCGAGGAACAGGGATCCGGGGCCGTGCACGCCCAGGCCGATCAGCTCGACGCCGCGATGCTCACCGGCCTGGGCCAGGTATTCATTGTGAGTGCGCCAGTAGGCTACCGAGGCGGCTTCGGAGGAGAAGTCCTCGAAGGTGGGCAGCTCAGGCAGCTTGGTCAGCTCGAAACGTCCCGGCATCAGGCCGTGGAAGAGCCAGGTAACGTCGGCCACGCCGTCGGCGATCAGCTCCATCTGGGCGTCGGGCGGCCCCATGTCGTGGACCACATTGACGGTGACCCGACCTTCGGTCGCCTCTTCCACCCAACTGGCCCAGGTCGGCCAGACGATGGTGTTGACGCCGTGGTTGGGGCCCGCCCAGGTGCTGACCTGCAACTCGGTGGCGGCAGCGTTCTGGAAGGCGCCAAGTGAAAGGGCGGTGAGTGTCGTCAGTGTCGCGAGTTTCTTCATTGTCGTTCCTCGTGAGTCCTGATGGTGGAGTTGGCGTAGGTAATTCCGTGTTGTGGTTGTGGTTGTGGTTGTGGTGGCCGATCACAGTGCCAGTATGAGTTTCCTGCCAAGTGCGCGTGAACAGCAGGTCATCACGCGGTCGTTGCTCTCGCGCTCGCTCGGGGTAAGCACCTTGTCGCGATGGTCGATCTCCCCCTCGACCACCTCGACCTGGCAGGTCCCGCACAGGCCCTCCTCGCAGTCACTGGGCACGTCGAGGCCCGCGGCACGTAGCGCCTGCATCAGGGTCCGATCCCGCGGCACCTCAACGGTCAGCTCGGAGTCGGCAAGCTCGACCTCGAAGGCATGCTCCTTCGCCGGGTCCAGCAGTGCACCCTCGGCAGTGAAGTGCTCCACATGCAGGCTGCCCTCCCGCCAGTGGGTTGTGCCGGCCTCTAGCGCCGCGAGCAGCCGCTCCGGGCCGCAGGCATAAAGCAGCGTACCGTCACGTGGCTCGGCGAGAAGGGTATCGAGGTCGAGGCGGCGTCCCTGATCCCCCGGGTAGAGGTGGAGTGCCTCACCATGGTCGCGTTCGAGCCGCTCGATGAAGGCCATGCTGCCGCGCGAGCGACCGGCGTAGTGCAGCTCATAGGACTTTCCCAGCTGCTTGAGCCGACCAGCCATGGCAATGATCGGTGTGATGCCGATGCCGCCGGCGATCAGCACATGGTGTCCCGCCGATTCATCGAGGCGGAAGTGATTCTTGGGCCCGCGTACACGCAACTCGACGCCGTCATGAACGGCCTCGTGCATCCAGCGCGAGCCGCCACGCCCACCTTCTTCGCGCAGCACGGCGATATGCCAGTCGCCGGAGTCCGCCGGGCCGCACAGCGAGTATTTGCGTGCCTCACCGCTGGGCAGTACGACGTCGAGATGAGAACCCGGCGTCCAGGCGGGCAGCGAGCGACCGGCGGGGTCGACCAGGGTCACGCCGAGGACGCCGTCGGCCTCGGGCTCGGCCCGCATCACGCGGACACGCCGCACAATGGTTCGGGCTTCCGGTGCACCCACTGGGAAGTCACGCCGGGCGCTGCGCACCGCCGGCTCGCGCCGCTCGGGGTTGAGCATCGGATCCCAGCGCACCCAGAGCGCCTCGGGGCCGCGCAGTGAAGTGTTGGGCAGGAAGGTGAACGCCTGCTCCTCGAGCTCAAGATGCGGCAGGCGCCGGGTGAACTCCTCGAGGAAGATGCGCATCTCCATGCGCCCCAGGTTCTTGCCCATGCACTGGTGGCTGCCATAGCCGAAGGTCAGATGGTCCACCGAATTGTCGCGATAGATATCGAAATCATCGGGATTCTCGAAGTGTCGCGGGTCGTGGTTACCCGAGGCCATCACCATCAGGATCCTGCCTCCCTCGGGGATGGTCACCCCGCCCACCTCGACGTCGCGGGTGGTGATACGACGCCAGGAGACCATCGACCCCGAGTGGCGCAGACACTCCTCGGCCGCCGACGGGATCAGCTCGGGATTGGCACAAAGCTCGGCCCATACCGCCGGACGCGAGAGCAGCTGGCGGAAGGCATTGGTGGTGGCCAGAGCGGTGGTCTCGTGAGCGGCGACGATGATCGCCATCATCATCGAGTGCAGGTAGCTGTCGGTGACGACCTCCGGCATCTCGCGATTCTTCTCGATCATGTCGTACATCCAGCCCTCACCACGCGGCTGCGCCTGCATCTTGCGCAGCACCCGCCCGGAGTACTGCCAGAACTTGCCGACGGCCTCGGCGACCTCGACCTGCTGCTCCGGCGAGGGACGGCCCCAGGTGTTGAGGGTGTGGGCGGCGGAGAAGCGACGCAGCTGCTCCATGTCCTCTTCGGGCACGCCGAGAAAATGCAGCGCCACCGTGAGCGGCACCTCCCAGAACATCTCCGCCACCAGGTCGGCTCGACCGCGATCGATGATCGCATCGAGCTTCTCACGCACCAGGCGCCGAACCATCGGCGCATGTGCCTCTAGCGCCTCGGGGGTGAAGGCATCCAGCAGCACCCGGCGGCGCGCCATATGAGCGGGCTCATCCTCGTTCACCAGGGTGCGGTTCATGCCGTAGTCGTAGCGCTTCAGGACCTCGAGGGCCTCGTCGCTGGGCGGCGTGATCTTCTCCAGGGCGATCGACGGCGAGAAGGTGAGGTTGTCGCGGAATATCGCCTTGATATCGTCATAGCGACTCACGACCCAGTAGCCAAGCTTCGGACTGTAGAATACCGGCTCCTGATCCCGGGACCAGCGCAGCGCCTCGGCGGGGTCGAGCTGATAGGGCGCGTCGAACGGGTCGAAGGCGGCGGCCTCGGGGGATACCGGGCAGCCGGTGGGAGATACGGCGGCCTGGTCGAAGGGACAGCCGCCCGCCTCGGTATCGATCCGATGGTTTGCTGATGTCATGGGTCCTCCCCGGGACAGTCACCCGGCATCGTTGCGGTCATGAGCAGCGTCGTTATTGTTACTTTTATCGCACACGTTGTATCGTTTAACGAACTCAGGCTGAACATAGGCAGTTTCGAGGGGGACGTCAATCCCGAGCAACTGCGGTGCGCTGCCCTGCCATGCCCTGCCCCACCAACACCGAAAGGAGGAAAGGCGCTCGATGGCCACCACCCTGCAAACTCTGGATCGCGGTCTGCGTGCGCTGGAGATCATTGCCGAGCACGCCGAAGGCGTCACCGTCGTCGAGCTTGCCGAGCAGTTGGCGGTGCACCGCGCCATCGCCTACCGCATCATTTCCACTCTGGAGGGGCATGGCCTGATCACGCGGACCCGTGAAGGCCCGATACGCCTGGGCGCGGGTATCTCACTGCTGGCCTCGCGCTTCGAGCCACAGCTGCTCGCCGTGGCACAGCCTCTGCTGCAAACACTGGCCAGGGCCACTCGGGCCACGGCCTTCATTTCGGTCGCCCAAGGAGAGGAGTGCGTGGTGGTCATGGTGGCCGAGCCCGAAAAGGAGCCGCTGCGAGTCGGCTATCGGGTAGGCAGCCGCCATCCCCTGACACGAGGAGCGGCCGGCATCGCCATCCTGGCCGGTCGCCCCCCAGAGCCAGACGATGACGAGGCCGTACGCCAGGCGCGAGCCGAGGGCTTCAGCCTGACCCGCGGGCAGTTGCAGCGTGGAGCCGTCGGCGTGGCCAGCGCCATCGCCTCGCCGCAGGTCCGGCCCGGTGTGGAAGCCTGCGTTGGCGTGGTCGCCATGGATGACCTGGACACCGACACGGCCATCCGCGAGGTAATGGCCCATGCCGGCCAACTCGCTACCCTGATCGGGCAGTAGCGAGAAGCGGGTAGCCCGTGAAGCCATCGGCCCCGAGGCGTACACTAACGCCCGTTCCCACGCCATGATCAGAGGCCCGTGATGAGTTCCCACCTGCTCTCCATCGACTCCCTGTCCCGCGACGATATCGATCACCTGATGCGCGTCGCCACGCGGATGGAGCCCATCGCCCAGAGGCGCAAGATCACTCGAGTGCTGGAAGGGGCCGTGCTCGGCAACCTCTTCTTCGAGGCCAGCACCCGTACCCGAGTCAGCTTCCATGCCGCCTTCTGCCGGCTCGGTGGCAGCGTCTGCGACACCACCGGCTTCACCTTTTCCTCCATGGCCAAGGGCGAGTCGCTCTATGACACCAGCCGAGTGATGAGTGGCTACTGCGATGCCATCGTCATGCGCCACCCGGACCAGGGCTCGGTGGCGGAGTTCGCCGCCGCGACGAAGGTGCCGGTGATCAACGCCGGTGATGGCCCCGGCGAGCATCCCAGCCAGGCACTGCTGGACTTCTATACCATCGACAAGGAGTTCGCCCTGCAGGGCAAGACGCTCAGGGATGCCCATGTGCTGATGACCGGCGACCTGAAGTACGGCCGCACCGTACACTCCCTGATCAAGCTGCTGTCGCTCTATGCGCCGATGCGCATCACCCTGGTGGCACCGCCCGGTCTGGAAATGCCAAGCCACCTGATCGAGCGGGTCAGTCGCCGAGGGCTCACGGTGGACGTTCGCGAGACCCTGGCCGGCGACTTCTCCGACGTGGACGTGGTCTACACCACCCGCATCCAGAAAGAGCGCTTTACCGCCGAAATGAGCGAGGGCTTCAACCTGTCGCGCGACTTCACCGTGGATCGCGCCTTCATGGACAGCCGCTGCGGCTCCTCCACCATCATCATGCACCCGCTGCCCCGCGACAGCCGCCCCGAGGCCAACGACCTGGACGTGGATCTCAACGGCGATCCACGCCTGGCGATCTTCCGTCAGACCGACAACGGCATTCCGGTGCGCATGGCGATCTTCGCCACCCTGCTCGGGGTCGAAGCACTCATCGACAAGGACCTTGACGACGTGCCCTGGTTCGTCCCCGAGCGCCTGGGCGTTGACGACGCCACCTTCTGAACAGCCTACAATTGACGGCCGATCGCCTATGATGGTGGGGAACAACAATTCGTGTCGCCGCGCATGGCGACCAGGCCTGGAGGCGCAATACCGATGAACCTGAAACGTTCGTATCTATTGCTGTGCGGTTTCTACACCCTGCTGCTCCTGATCGGGGTCATCGCCCTGCTGATGGGCGGTGGGTCGCTGCTCGCCATGATCCAGCTGGGCGTGGGGGCGTTGGTGGTGATCGGCCTGTGGGGCTATTTCCTGGGCAGGGGCTTCATGAACCCGCGGATGTGGCGTCCCCTGGCTGGAGTGCTGGCCCTGGGCATCGTCATCCAGCTGGTCGCGGTGTTCACGGCTGACCTCTCCGGCGCAGCGATGACCTGGACCCTCACGACTGCCATCTTCTCGGTGCTGCCAATGATCTTCCTGTATCGCTATGGCAACCGTGACCAGCCCCTCTGGGCCACGCCGGAAGAACTCGAGGGGGGCAAGCTGCTGGGGGAACTGCTCGAGGAGCAGCGTGAGCTGATGGTCGAGAAACAGGCCCAGGACAGCCAGGCAACCGTCAGGGTCCGCAAGGCCGGTGACGCCTACCTGGCCAGCGTGGAGCGAGAGCGGGAAGGGGGTGTCGAGGCCTTCGAGGAGCGTTTCCGCTGCCCCGCGACCCTGGCATTTTTCATCGAGAAGTTCACCTGCCTCTCGGTAGGCGACTTCGCCAGCAAGTACTCCAACGACGGCACCCATCCGGCCTGATCGTCCGGGCATCAGCGCGAGGGCAGGCCCTCGCGCTGGGCGAACCAGCTCTCCAGGATCAGCACCGCGGCGATGCCGTCGACCCCCTGGTCGCGATAGTTGCCGCGGTGCCCCGCTTCCCGAGCGATCGACTTGGCCTCGCGGGTGGAGCCGCGCTCGTCGATCATCTCGCAGGGAATGCCGTAGCGGCCATAGAGGCGCTTGCCGAACTTGCGCGCTCGGGTACTCATGACCGACTCGCTGCCGTTCATATTCAGCGGTAACCCCACCACGAAGAGATCGGGACGCCACTCATCCACCCGACGCGCCACCTGGGACCAGTCGGGGATGCCATCCCGGGCCGGCAAGGGCTCGAGCTCCCGGGCGCTGGCCAGCAGCTCGTTGCCTACCGCCACACCGATACGCCGGGTGCCGAAATCGAAGGCCAGGATCATTCGCGAACCGGCATCAGCCATCAGTCCGACGCCCTCATGCTGCTCCGTACCCCATCAGGAGTGGCCTGCCTCGCGGGTCATCAGGTTCAGGTCGATGCCCAGGATGCCCGCAGCGGCGCCCAGGCGCTGCTCCGGCGGCACCGTGAAGAGAATCTCGGCACGTCCTTCCACCGTGAGCCAGGCATTGTCCTTGAGCTCGGCCTCCAGCTGGCCGGACTCCCAGCCGGCGCAACCCAGGCAGATCAGGAACTGCTCGGGTCCCTTGCCGTCCGCCAGCGCCTGAAGGATATCCATGGACGTGGTCAGGGCAATGTCGTCGGCGACCTGAATGCTGGAATCCCAGGCGTCACTGGATCCGCGATGCAGGATGAAGCCGCGGTCCTTGTGGGTCGGGCCACCATAGAAGACCGGCGCATCGCGATGGGGGCTCTCGTCGCCGCCCAGCTCGAGCTGCTCGAAGAGGGCATCCAGGGTCAGCTCCAGCGGACGGTTGACAATCACGCCCATGGTGCCGTTCTCGTCATGATCGCAGAGGTAGCTGAGGCTGCCGGCGAAATTGGGGTCTTCCAGATGCGGCATCGCCAGCAGGAAGTGGTTTTTCAAGCCGAAGTGTTGCACGGATTGCATGAGACTCCCCGGCGGACCTATTGCACGCCGTAATGATTGCCTTGGCCGAACCGCCAGACCCGGGTGATGGACAGGCTGTCCAGGTTGCCCATGCCCCGGTCGAAGGGTCGATAGGGCGCGGCACCGTGTACCGTGTCCAGCGCCGCCTGGTCGAGTTCGGCATGTCCCGATGATTGTATCACCTCTGCCTGGCGAACCTGACCGTCACGACCGATCACCACCCGGATGCGTAACTGTCCCTCCAGATGACGCGGCGCCGGGTGCACCCGATTGCCGTAGTCCTCGACCCGGCGCGTCCAGTCGTCGATGTAGCGCGCCTCGGCGGCCTGCTGGGCAGCCTGTCGCCCCTCCCCCGGCTGTTCGCCGGCGAAGTCCGAGGCGAGACCCTGCTCGCGAATGCTGGACGTCGCCTGGGCGAGCAGGTCGCGACCCGAGGCAGAAGGGGCCGTGGCAGTGGGCGGCGCCGAAGTCTCGGCGGACTGGGGGGCACTGTCACGAGGTTGAGGGGTCGCCTGAGTCTCGTGGGGCCGCTCGGCCGCCGGCGGCTCAGGCGCCTCACTTTCAGGTTCGGGGCGGGCGGCACTCTCGGGCTCGGCGGGGGTGGCCGGGTCCACCTCGGGTTCGGCCGCCTGCAGTTCAGGCAACTCATCCATGGGGGCCGCACGGGCTTCCGCCGGGGCCTGGTCTTGGGGCGTGCCGGCGGCACGCTGGGCGGCCTCGGCGATGGCCGCAGTCTCCACGACCTCCGGAGAAGGCCGGCTCACCAGCACCACGTCGATACTGGAGTGCTCGACGGGCGCTGGCGCGAACTGGCGGCTCGCCACCACCCCGATGATCACCAGATGCATCAGCAGCGCCAGCGACCAGGCCAGCCAGTGCCGATACGGCCGCGTGACCGGGGCATACTGGATGGGGTCGCTGACAGGGCTGGACATGGACCGTCGGTCTCCCGAGTCAGCGCCGCTCGCCGAGACGGCGCTGGATGGCATCCATCAGCAGGCCCGCGATATCGGTACCACGCTGGTCATCGATCTCGCGAACACAGGTGGGACTCGTGACATTGATCTCGGTGATGTAGTCACCGATCACGTCGAGGCCGACAAACATCAGGCCCTTCTCGCGAACCATCGGCTGGACCTGCTCGATCAGCCAGTGGTCGCGGGCGGTGAGTTCGCGACTGGTGCCAGTGCCCCCGGCCGCCAGGTTACCCCGCGTCTCGCCGGCCATGGGCACGCGGGCCAGGCCGAAGGGAATGGGCTCGCCATCCACCAGCAGGATACGGGTGTCACCTTCGCTGATCTCGGGAATGTAGCGCTGGGCCATGATCTGGCGCCTGCCGCGCTCGCTCAGCATCTCGATGATGGCACCCAGGTTGCGACCTTCGGGGCGCACATGAAAGATCCCGTTGCCGCCCATGCCGTCCAGCGGCTTGAAGATCACGTCGCCATGCTCGGCGTGGAAGTCACGCAGCACGGCTTCGTTGCAGGAGACCAGGGTCGGCGTGCAGCACTGGGGAAACTGCTGGGCGAAGAGCTTCTCGTTGCACTCTACCAGCGCCTGAGTGGGGTTGACCACCAGCACCCCCTCGCGCTCGGCGAAGCCCAGCAGGTAGACGGCGTTGAGGAAGTAGCCATCGACCGGCGGATCCTTGCGCATCAGGATCACGTCGAGCTCGGCCAGGGGGGCTACCTCGGGCTCACCCAGGTCGGACCAGTGAGCAGGGTCGCGGTGCACCTCCAGCGCGCGCATCCGACCGAAGGCGCGCCCCTCGCGCAGGAAGAGGTCCTCCTGCTCCAGGTAGTGCAGCAACCAGCCGCGGTCCCTGGCAGCCCACAGCATGGCCAGGGTGGTGTCCTTCTTGTAGGTGAGATCGGCGATGGGATCCATCACCACACCGATCTTCAGCGCGCGCTCGCTCATCAGGGAAGAGTTCCGGGTAGCGGGAAATGAATGAGACCAGTATGCCGCAGGGGTGGCGGCGCACCAAATTGCCAAGCCAGCATCGATCGGGGCTAATCCTTGCTTACCACCAGCCGGATGCCGCCTGGCTCGAGGGAGATCAGTTGGCGTTTGTAGAGCCGACCGATGGCCTGCTTGAAGGCGTTCTTGCTCACCCCCAGCCGCGCCTTGATCTCCGCGGCGTCGCTCTTGTCCCCCAGCGGCAGGTAGCCGCCGCTCTCGCGTAGCGCCTTGAGAACCTGATCGCCCACCACATCCAGCCTCGCCTCACCCGGCGGCAGCAGCGACAGATCCAGTCGGCCATCATCACGCAGGCGCTTCACGTAGCCGGACACCCGCTGGCCGCGGCGCAACGGCCGATTCACGTCATCGCGATAGAGCAGGCCCCAGAAGCGATAATCCACCACCGCCTTGTAGCCCAGATCGGTCTGATCGGCGATCACCAGCGCCACCTCATCCCCCGCTCTCAGCCCTGTGGCCTCGTCGGCGATAAAGCGCTCGAGCTTCTGGGAGGCCACCGGCCGGCCCTGCTGGTCTTCGTAGATCATCACCAGCACCCGCTTGCCCACGCCAGGACGGAAGCGCTGCTCGCCGTAGGGCAGCAGTAGATCGCGGGGATGGCCCCAATCGAGGAAAGCACCGGTGTCATTCACGGTGACCACCTCGAGGTAGGCCACGTCCCCGACTGCTGCCCGTGGCGCGCGTGAGCTCGGCGAGCCGTCTGGGCGAGACGAGGGGGACGGCGGCGGGCGACGGTTTCGAGAATCGGGCATGAGGTATCTCCGATGAAGAAGAGCGCAATGGCCTAGTGAGTGCTCACAGATCCCCGAAGCGGGATTGCAGCAGCGACAGTGCCACCACCGGCGCGGTCTCGGTGCGCAGGATTCGTGGACCGAGAGACAAGGGGTCGAAACCACCGGCCAGGGCCTCCTCGAGCTCGGCCTCGGACAGCCCACCCTCCGGACCTATCAGCAGGGCGGCGGTGGCGGGCGCCTCGCACTGTGCCAAGGCCCCGGGAGTGCCGGGGTGCAGCACCAGGCGCAGCGCCTCGTCGCGGCCTGCCAGCCACTCGGCCAGGCCGGCCGGGGGATGCACGGGCGGCAGGGTCGCGCGACCGCACTGTTCGCAGGCGCTGGCCGCCACGGCCTGCCAGTGGGCGAGTTTCTTCGCCTCGCGCTCGCCCCTGAGGCGAACGTCGCCGTGCTCGGTGTAGAGCGGGGTGATCGCCGCCACGCCGAGCTCGACCGCCTTCTGGATGGCATAGTCCATGCGGTCGCCCTTGGAGATCGCCTGGCCCAGGTGCACCGCGAGCGGCGACTCGCCGATGCCGGGGGCCAAGGCTTCGATGCGCGCCACCACCCGCTTGCGGGAGGCCTCGAGAATGACTGCCGTGGCCTCCACCCCGGCGCCGTCGAAGAGGCGCAACGGCGCCCCCTCGGCGAGGCGCAGCACCCGAGCTACGTGGCGGGCCGGCCCCTCGGGCAGAACGACGTCGCCGCCGACGGTGAAGTCGGCGGCGACGTGGATGCGCGGAGCCTTCACGCTTACTGGGTCGTCTGCTCGCCCGACGGCTCGGCCTGTTCGGCCTCACGCTTCTTCTTCTGGGCGTAGATCGCCTCGAAGTTGACCGGCGCCAGCATCAGCGGCGGGAAGCCGCCCCGGTTGACCAGGTTGTCGATACACTCGCGGGCATAGGGGAAGAGCATGTTGGGGCAGAAGGCCCCCAGGGTATGCTCGAGCTGCTGGCCCTCGATGCCGCTGATGCGGAACAGGCCGGCCTGCTCGATCTCGGCCAGGAAAGAGGTGGTGCCTTCTTCGCTGTGGGTAACCTGGGCGGTGACCTTGACGACCACCTCATGGAGACCTTCCCCGACCTGACGACTGGTGGTATCCAGGTTCAGGCCGACCTTGGGCTTGAACGGCTGCTGGAAGACCGCTGGCGAGTTGGGTGCCTCGAAGGAGATATCCTTGACGTAGATCCGCTGAAGCGCGAACTGCAGCTGGGGCTTGTCCTGCTCGCCGGCCGCCTGGCCGTTGGCGCCGGCGTTCTGGTTGTTCTCTTCCGCCATGGGAAAATTCCTTTGATTCGATGAACGAAATTTACTTCTTGACGACCGGCAGGCCATCGGCCTGCCACTGGGCCATGCCGCCCTTGAGCTTGAACACCCGCTCGAAGCCCGCCTTGGTTAACTTGGCCTGGGCGACACCGGAACTCTGACCATGCTTGCAAGCCACGATGATCGGCTTGCTCTTGTCCTTCTCGAGTTCGCGCATGCGCTCGTCGAGCTTGCTCTGGGGGATATTGCGGGCACCGGCGATGTGGCCCGCCTTGAATTCACCGGCCTCGCGAAGATCCAGCACCACGGCGTCCTCGCGATTGATCAGCTGGGTTGCCTCGCCGGAGGTCACGCCTCCACTGCTGCTGTTGCGGATCTCGTAGGTGATCCAGGCAATCAATACCAGCAGGAAGGCCCCCACCAGCAACGGGTGATTCTGCACGAATTCGAACAGCTGATCGATCATGGGTTCGGCTAACTCTTGTTTCGGGTGCACGTTGAACGGGGCCGGCCAGTCGCGGCGGCGCCCAGTATACACGAAGCCACGGCGGCCAGGGGGCCGGTCAAATGACGTACGGCTCTACCGTGCGATATGATGCCGCAAGCAGATACAAGTCGCGACCCCGGTATCTGCCCTTGCGCCTGCCGGGGTAGACAACGACAACAGAGGCCCTCCCCATGACCGAACCCCGCATCCCCACCCCGCGTCCGGTGGCGCTGATCATCCTCGACGGCTATGGCTACAACGAGGACGCCCAGGACAACGCCGTGCTCGCCGCCCGTACCCCGGTGATGGATCGCCTCTGGCAGGAGCAGCCGCACACCCTGATCCATACCGACGGCCACCACGTGGGCCTGCCGGATGGCCAGATGGGCAACTCCGAGGTCGGCCACATGAACCTGGGGGCCGGACGCGTCGTCTACCAGGACTTTACGCGCATCACCAAGGCCGTCGAGGACGGCGACCTGGACACCATCACGGCCCTGACCGCGCCGATCGATGCCTCCGTGGCAGAGGGCAAGGCGGTGCACCTGCTGGGCCTGCTCTCGCCTGGCGGCGTGCACAGCCACGAGGAGCACTTCCTGGCGATGGCCGAGCTGGCCGCCCGCCGCGGCGCACAGCGGATCTACGTTCACGCCTTTCTCGACGGCCGCGACATGCCGCCCAAGAGCGCCATGGACTCGCTGGAGCGCGCCAACGCGCGTCTCGCCGAGCTGGTGGGCCCCGAGAACGGCTTCGTGGCCTCGATCATCGGACGCTACTTCGCCATGGACCGCGACAACCGCTGGGACCGCGTCGAGAAGGCCTACCGCCTGATTACCCAGGGCGAGGGCGAGTTCGAGGCGATCGGTGCCGAGGAGGGGCTGCGCCGGGCCTACGAACGCGACGAGACCGACGAGTTCATTACAGCCACCAGTATTCGTCCGAATGGCCACCCTGTGGTCATGACGGACGGCGATGCCGCCATCTTCATGAACTTCCGCGCCGACCGCGCCCGGGAGCTGACCCGCGCCTTCACCGAGGAGGGCTTCAGCGGCTTCGCTCGCCAGGCCCGGCCAAGGCTCGCCGCCGACGGCTTGGTGATGCTGACCCAGTATGCCGCCGATATCCCGGCCCCGGCGGCCTTCCCGCCGGCGGAGCTCGTCAACACCCTGGGCGAGGTGATGGAGAAGCGCGACCTCACCCAGCTGCGCATCGCCGAGACCGAGAAGTATGCCCACGTCACCTTCTTCTTCTCGGGCGGCCGCGAAGACGAGTACCGGGGCGAGACCCGGGTGCTGGTGCCCTCTCCCCAGGAGGTGAAGACCTATGACGAGAAGCCCGAGATGAGCGCCGAGGAAGTCACCGATCGGCTGGTAGAGGCGATCGATGCCGGACAGTTCGACCTGATTGTCTGCAACTACGCCAACGGCGACATGGTCGGTCACACCGGCGACTTCGATGCCGCCGTCCAGGCCATCGAAGCAGTGGACGCCTGCGTCGGACGAGTGGTGGAGGCGATCCAGCGTGCCGGTGGCGCCTGCCTGGTCACTGCCGACCACGGCAACGCCGAGCAGATGGTCAACCCCGAAACCGGCGAGCCCCAGACGGCCCATACCACCTTCGAGGTGCCGCTGATCTATATCGGTGAACGTCCGGCGAGGCTCGCGGACGACGGCAGCCTGTGCGACATCGCGCCGACCCTGCTGACGATGATGGACCAGTCGATCCCCGAGGAGATGACCGGTCGGGTGCTGATCGAGCGCGACTGAGACAGTCGGGGAGGCCAGGGAATGGCGAGAGGCGTCGCGGCGCTCGGTTCATGGCTGCTTGTGCTGCTGCTAGGCCTGGCGTCCTCGCTGGCCGCCCAGCCCTCCGAGCGCGAGGCGCAGGATCGCCTCGATGCCTTGGGCGAAGCACTCCAGGAAGCCTCCGCACAACTCTCAATCACTCGGGAGGCCCGGGACGAGGCCAGCGAGGCCCTGCGCGAGGTAGAGACCGACCTTGCCGAGACCCACCGCCGGCTTGATGAGCTTCAGGCCGAACGGCGCGACCTCGGCGACGAGATCGCCATCCTCGAGACGCGTCGCAAGCAGCTGGCCGCCGAGCGCAGCGACCAGGTCGAGGCCCTGTCGGCCCAGCTCGATGCGCTCTACCGCCTCGGCCGAACCCCCCAGCTCAAGCTGCTGCTCAACCAGGATGACCCGGCACGACTCGACCGTCTGCAGCACTATCTCAACCGCCTGGCTCGAGCCCGCAACGCGCGACTCGACGAACTGGTAAGGCTCGATGCCGAGCTGACGGATAATCACCGAGCACTGGAGCAGCGCGGCAAACGCCTCGAGACCGTGGCCGAGGAACTTGCCGCACGCAGTGCCACCCTGGCCGAGCAGATGGAAGAGCGTGCTGAGCTGGTGGCCAGGCTGGACGAGCGCTTCGCCAGTGAACAGGCGCGCCTGGCCACCCTCGCTCAGAACCGTGCCCATGCCGAGCGTACCTTGCGGCAGATACAGGAGCAGCTGGCGCGCCTGGAGCGCCCGCCCCCCTCCACGGCCATCGAACAGACCCGGGGCGACCTGCCCTGGCCGATACAGGGCAACATCGCCTCCACCTTCCACGAGGGCCAGGGCGTGCATCGCAACGGCCTGCTGATCCAAGCCGCAGCGGGCACTCCCGTCAAGGCCGTACATACCGGCCGGGTGGTGTTCGCCGACTGGATGCGCGGCTTCGGTAACCTATTGATCGTCGATCATGGCGACCAGGTGATGACCCTGCATGCCCATCTGCAACACTTTACCGCCGAGGTGGGCGCGGCCGTCTCTCGCGGCGATCCCCTGGGGGCAGTGGGCGAAAGCGGGGGCCAGGATCGGCCGGCGCTCTACTTCGAGGTACGACGCGGCGGCGATCCCATCGACCCACAGCGCTGGATCGCCCGCCAGCCATGAGCTCCGCTATTCCATAGACGCCCGGCCACGGGCTATGCTGGGCGGCCACCACCGGTAACCGCGAGAATCTGCATGCCCCTACGTCCCGTCGCTCTGCCCATCGCGATACGCCGCCTGGTGTCGGCACTGCTGCCGGCCGCCCTGCTGGTGCTTGCCCCCCTCCCCGCCGCCGCCCAGGCTCAGAGCCAGGAGGATGACCTGCCAGTGGCCGAGATCCAGGCCTTCGCCGAGGTCTTCGAGCGCATCAAGCGCGCCTACGTGGAGGAGGTCGAGGATGCCGACCTGCTTCGTAACGCCATGCGCGGCATGCTCAGCGAGCTCGATCCTCACTCTGCCTACCTGGACAGCGAGGAGTTCGAGAGCCTGCGCGAATCCACCCAGGGGGAGTTCGGCGGCGTGGGCATCGAGGTGGGCATGGAGGATGGCCAGCTTACGGTGATCACTCCCATCGACGACACGCCGGCCTCCCGGGCCGGCCTGCAGTCGCGCGACAAGATCCTGCGCATCGACGATACCCCCACTGACCGACTCTCGCTGCAGGAGGCCGTCAACCTCATGCGTGGCGACCCCGGCACCGAGATCCGACTCACCATCCTGCGCCAGGGCGAGAGCGCTCCCCTGGAAGTCACCCTGACCCGCGAGATCATTCGCACCGTAAGCGTCAAGAGCGAGCTGCTGGAGGCGGGCTATGGCTACCTGCGAGTCAGCCAGTTCCAGACCCGCACCGGTGCACAGGTCGGCAGCGCCATCCGCCGCCTGGAGCGCGACGCGCCGCTCAAGGGGCTGGTGCTCGACCTGCGCAACAACCCCGGCGGCGTGCTGCAGGCCGCCGTGGACGTGGCCGACGCCTTTCTCGACGAGGGGCTGATTGTCTACACCGAGGGGCGTCTGTCGGACAGCGAGATGCGCTTCTCGGCCGGTCGCGAGACGGTGGCGGCCGATGTGCCGATGGTGATCCTGATCAATGGCGGCAGCGCCTCGGCCGCAGAGATCGTCGCCGGCGCCCTGCAGGACCAGCGCCGCGGCGTGGTGATGGGTACCGAGAGCTTCGGCAAGGGGTCGGTGCAGCAGGTCATGCCGCTGGGCAACGGCGAGGGGCTAAAGCTGACCACCGCGCTCTACTTTACCCCCGACGGCCGCTCGATCCAGGCTCAGGGCATCGAGCCCGACGTGGAGGTAATCCGCGGCCGCCTGGAAGTCGCCGAAGGCAGTGAACTGGACGTACGCGAATCGGACCTGGAGGGCCACCTGCGCTCCCCGGACGAACAGCGCACCCGTAGCGAGATGAGCGAGCGCCTGCGCGAGGACTACCAGCTCGGCGAGGCCCTCAACCTGCTCAAGGCCCTCAACGTTCTCAGCCAGCGTCGCGGTGGCTAAGCGGCAGGCAGGCGCGAGGCAGGCGACCGCGATGTCCCGTCGCCTGCTGCATCAGTAAGCGCTTGAGCGGCCCCAGCCGGTCGACACCCGAGAGCCCCAGATTGCGCGCCAGGGCAAGCGCCGGGTGGCGCGCTCCGAACAGTAGCCGGAAGCCGTCCATCAGCGCCAGCATGGCGGCATTGTCGCCGCGCCGCCGCCGGGCGTAACGGCCCAGCAGCGCAATATTCCCCGGGGACAGCCCCCGTCGCCGCCCTGTGACCAGTTCCTCGGCGAGCACCGCTGCATCCATCAGGCCCAGGTTCACCCCCTGGCCCGCCAGGGGGTGGATACTGTGCGCCGCATCCCCCACAAGGGCGAAGCCCGGCAGAACGTAGCGCTCGGCATGGCGCTGGGTGAGCGGTACCGCCAATGCCCGGTCGGTCACCGTCACCTCACCCAGTCGATGGTCGATGGCCGCCGCCAGTTCCAGGCCCAGCGCTTCACGGGGCAGGGCCACCAGGCGCTCGGCCTCCTCCGGGGTGGTGGACCAGACGATGGAGCAGTGATGCTCACCGTCCTCAATATAAAGTGGCAGGAAGGCCAGCGGCCCTGTGGCGAGAAACACCTGGCGTGCCACGCCGCCATGGGCGAGACGCGAACGCACCGTGGTGACCACCGCCACCTGGCCGGTGTTGCGAGAGCGGACCTCGATACCGGCCATTGCCCGCAGCGGTGACCGGGCCCCGTCGGCGGCCACCACCAAGGGGGCCGTCAGTCGGCTGCCATCTTCCAGCCGTACCGTACGCCCGGTATCGTCCGACTCGAGCCCGGCCACCCGGGCTCCATAGCGCATCTGGACGCTAGGCAGCTCGGCCAGGCATGCCTCCAGCGCTGCCAGGATGACGTCATTTTCGACGATGTGCCCCAGCACCGGCATCCCAGCCTGCTCGGCCGAGAAATTCACTTCGCCGCTGCCCTCCCCATCCCAGACCTGCATGAAGCGGTAGGGGCTTACCCGGCGCGAGGCCATCCATGCCCAGGCACCCAGCCCTTCCAGCAGCTGCCGCGATACCGGCGTCAGGGCACTGACCCGCATGCAAGGCGTCCCCTGGCCCACGAGGCCACGGTCGAGTGGCCCCTCGCGGGCATCCAGCAACGCCACCTCCAGCCCCGCCCGGCCCAACAGACAGGCAAGGGCTGCGCCCACCATGCCGCCGCCGACGATAATCACCTCGAACGGCGACGACGCGCGTCCCTGTGCTCTAGTCATGATCTGTGCTCCCCCTGTTAATCCCGCTGGCCACCTTGCCTGTACCCCCTGGCGATTCCCGACCGTCACCCTCTGCCACTCCAAGCCTGTCGCCCCCCGTTATCGTTGCAGCCCCATGGCCCGTCGAGCCAGGCCTCGACGCAGCGGCCCTACCAGGTTCAGCCCCACCAGGCCTGCCCCGCGGGCAGGGGAAAGCAGGGGGAGGTCGAGCCCGAACAGGCGGATCAGGCCGTCACTGAAGCGGATGACGCTGTCACGGTCGATGTCCCGGCGGGCCTCGAAGTCCTGCAGAACGGCGGTACTACCTGGGTTGTAGCCCCTCTCGATGCCGGCCTCGATGGCGACCACCAGATCCATGACGCCACGCAGCGCCAGATTGAAGCCCTGCCCGGCCACCGGATGAAGGGCATGGGCCGCATTGCCCAGCACCGCCAGCCCGGGACGCATGGTCTCCCGGGCGGTGATCAGCGACAGCGGGTAGGTATGGCGGCGGCCTACTCGCCGGAAGTGCCCCAGCCTGTCACCGAAGGCCTGCTGCAACTCGGCCAGGAAGTCCCCATCGGAAAGGCCCAGGCGGCGTTCTTCCTGACCGCGCTCATGGGTCCACACCAGTTCCATGGCCTGGCCCCGAAGGGGCAGCAGGGCAATGGGCCCCGCCGGCGTGAACCGCTCGTAGGCGACACCGCCATGGGGACGGCTGGCGTCGACGCTGGCGATCAGCGCCACCTGGTCGTAGGGCCGTTCCTGGCTCTCGATCCCCAGCCGCTCCTTGAGTCCCGAGCGTCCGCCATCGGCGAGTACCGTCAGTCCGGCCTCCAGCTCGCTGCCATCCGACAGCTGCAGCCGGTGTCCTTGGGCAATCGGTTCAATCGTCTCGACCCTGGCCGGGCAGTGCCAGGCCAGCGGCAACTCGCTCAACCGGCCATGCAGCACTCGCCCCATCCAGGCGTTGGGAATCACATGACCCAGCGCTTCGACACCCAGTTCCTCCGCGCGCAGCCGCGTCACGCCCAACCGGCCACGTTCACTGACATGAATGGTGCGGATCGGGGTGGCCATCTCGGCCATGGTGTCCCAGACGCCCAGAGTCGCGAAGTGTCGGGCGGAGCCACCAGCGATGGCACTGGCCCGGGCATCGAAGCTGGGCTGCCAGGGCTCGGTCCGTTGCAACTGCAGCGGTGCCGCCTCGATCACCGCCACCTTGAGCCCCGCTCGTTCGACCAGCGCGGCCAGGGCACAGCCCAGGCTGGCGCCCACCAGGCCGCCGCCGATGATGGCGATATCCACTCGCGACTGCGATATCACACTCATGGCGCGCCACTCTTTATTCCATAATGTACATTACATAAAGGCATCGCCAACGACTCCTCGGCTGGTCAGTTACTATCCATCAAGGCTTCGATATCCGCCACCCGCTTGGGTACATCCGCGGTCAGCACCTCGTGGCCGTCGGGGGTCACGACAACATCATCCTCGATGCGAATGCCGATGCCGCGAAAAGCCTCTGGCAGGTCGTTGTCTGCAGGCACATAGAGACCGGGCTCCACGGTGAGCACCATACCGGGCATCAGGGCGCGGGGCTGGTCCTCGTGCCGATAGGCCCCCACGTCATGCACATCGAGCCCCAGCCAATGGGAGGTCGAATGAAGGTAGAAGCGCTTGTAGCTGCCATCGTCGATGCGTTCCTGGACGTCGCCCTCCAGCAGTCCGAGCTCGATGAGCCCTTCGGTAAGATCGCGCACCACGCCTTCGTGGATCATCGCGAGAGTCGCACCAGGGCGGACCGCGGCGACGGCGCGCTCCTGGGCGGCCAGAACCACTTCGTAAAGAGCCCGCTGGGCCTTGGAGAAGCGCCCGTTGACCGGGAAGGTGCGGGTGATGTCGCCGGCATAGAGATCAAACTCGGCCCCGGCATCGATCAACACCAGGGCACCATCCTCCAGGGGAGCATGGTTCTCGATGTAGTGCAGCACACAGGCATTGATGCCACCACCGACGATACTGGCGTAGGCCGGGCCACTGCCGCCCTGCCAGCGGAACTCGTGCTCGAGCTCGGCCTGAAGCTGCCACTCCATGAGTCCCGGGCGAGCCGTGCGCATGGCCCGTACATGGGCCCGAGCGGAAATCGCGCCGGCATGACGCATCAGCGCCAGCTCCCCCTCGCTCTTGCACAGGCGCTGCTCATGGAGCAGCTCGCTGACATCGGCAAAGGCCGACGGCGCCACCGCCCCGCGACGGGCGCCACCGGCCAGCTCACCGCGCACCTCCTCGGCGAGCGCCAGAGCCTCGGCATCACCCAGCGGCAGATAGAGCGTAGTGCGCCCGTCGAGGAGTTCGGCCAGCTTCGCGTCGCGCTCGGCATTCTCGAAGGCCTGGTCGATACCATGCTCGCGAACGGCGCCCTCGGCGCCCAGACGGATGCCGGTCCAAGCTTCCAGGGTGGGGTCTCGATCCTGGCAGAACAGCACGCTCTCACCGGCCTCGCGGCCGGGCAGCAGCAGCAGCAGGGCCTCGGGCTCGGGAAAGCCGGTCAGGTAATGGACGTCGCTGTCCTGTCGGAAGGGGAACTCGCTGTCCCGCGAGCGGGTGACCAGTGCCGCACCGGGCAGCAGCACGGCGCTATCGACAGAGAGCCGATCCATCAACACCCGGCGCCGGGCGCGGTATTCGTCGGTTGTGATCGGGGCGGGACGGGACAGGGTCTCGGGGTGCATCACAGCTCCTGGATGGGTGGGTTCGATGGTCGATATCAGTGACGAATAGGCTCATCGACCTGCTCGACCTGCGGCTTGCCGGGGTGCTGCTCGGTGTAGAGCAGCATCGCGGCCATGCGGGCGTGCTCGGTGAGGGCGAAGAGGTCATCCTCGTTTTCCGGGCTGTCCTCGATATCGGTCTCGATGCTGGTCAGGCCCTCGAGGTCCTCGAGGGCCTCGCGCAGGGCCGACGACCACGAGCGTCGCGTGGCATCATCGGTATCGGCCACCACTTCGAGGAAGCCGAGGGTCCACTCCTGCAGGCCCAGGGCGCGCTCGGGTAGTGAGAATAGCTCATCCGGCAGCAGGGGCTGGAAATTGAGCTCGGCGGCCGAGAGGGCCTCGAGGGTCTGGCGGCGCCAGCCCAGAAGCCTTTCGGCACTGGGTTCGTCCCGGGGCTGGTCGACTCCGAGGCTCAGGCAGACCTCTTCCAGCCACGCCTCGGGAGTCAGGTCATGCAGCGCAAGCTCGGCGCAGAGGCGCCCGTCGAGAAAGGCCGGCGACTGCATGCTGCCGTGAAGCAGAAAGGTGTCGGCAATGGTCGAGAAGTCCTGGTGTTCGTTGATCAGTGACATGACAAGATCCCGCTGGTAAGGCCGGCGAGCGCGTTGACCGCCCGCAAACGGCTCTCTTATAGTGACTGGCATTCTTTATCTGGCCTCGATGTTAACGCATCGGATCCCCGTAACGCGCACCCGGCGTGCGATCCTCCTCCCCTGGCCCTTCCCGGAGCCTGTCATGACCGAGCCCAAGCGGCCCACCACCGATATCACCCTTCTGGAGCGCAGCTATGCCATCGCCTGCCCGCCAGAGGAGCAGGACAAGCTCGAACGCGCTGCCCGCTACCTCGACCGCGCCATGCAGGGCATCCACTCCCGTGGCCGGGTGGTCGACCGGGAGAAGATCGCCATCATGGCGGCCCTCAACATCGCCCATGAGCTGCTCGAGGCCCTGGATGACCAGCGAGCGGGCGAGCAGAGTCTCAACGAACTCAATGCTCGCCTCGAGAAGGCGCTTGATGCCATGCCCACGCGCTAAGGCGACACAATCATCCCTTTGGCCCGGCCCGTGCCTCTGGTAGGATGAAACAGTTCCCTGGGGTGTTTGCCAGTCGTTATCGTCCCTCGAGCCTATGAGCATTACCCAGGGGGCCAAATGCTAGCCGGACCCGTGTGCATGTCCGTGCGTCGGAAAGCCTGACGGTTCGGCTGCGGCCACCCACCTTGAACCACTGGGTTCAAGGGCCAGAACGACAGCGGCACTCTGGGGAACTCTATCTGACATGCAGGATACCGCCGCCCTGACCGACGACGATCGTCGACGGTTGAGACGTGAATTGCGTCAGCGCCGACGCGAATTGAGTGTGAAGGCACGCCGTGACGCCGCCGAGCGCCTCTGCCGACACCTGCGACAGCTGCCCGAGATGCAGCGCGCAAGGCGCGTGGCCCTCTACTTGCCCAATGACGGCGAGATCGATCCCACCCCGCTGATCCCCTGGCTCAAGCGCCGCGGCACCCGCGTCCACTTGCCGGTTCTCAAGCCACTCTCCTCGAACCAGCTATGGTTCGTGCACTATCATGCCGCGACACCCATGGTGGTCAATCGCTACGGTATCCCGGAACCCGAGACCCGCTTTGGAGCGCACCGTGCAAGGCGCACACCGGCCTGGGCTCTCGATGTGATCCTGCTGCCGCTGGTGGGCTTCGACGAGCGAGGCCAGCGCATGGGCATGGGCGGCGGCTTCTATGATCGCACCCTGGCATTTACCCGCCGTCCGGGACCATGCCCTCGATTGATCGGCCTGGCCCATGACTGCCAGGGGGTCGAGCGACTCCCGGCCGCCCCCTGGGACGTGCCGCTGGACGCCATCGTCAGCGATGCCCGAGTGATACGTCCCTGAGAGCACCTGCCGCACAACCGACGACGGCCGATGCATTTGCATCGGCCGTCGTCATGAGGCGGTTCCGGTAATATCAGACGCCCGCCAACGCCTGGGCATAGCCAGTCACCACGACACCGATGCCGAAAAACAGCACCAGTGCCATGACCAGATCGGGCTTGCGCTTCATTGTCGACTCCGTGGGAGACAGGACCGCGAGGGTCGTGTGGAAGTTGTTGTTTTGTCACCGCCAATGGAGGGATGACCGAGTGACTATAGGACCTCCTGCCCATGCATGACAACCGGCATGCCTGGAGTATTACATATTTAAACAGTCGGCAATTCCTGGCTGCACGGTGAGTCAGCGCTCGCTCGCCCCGTCGAGGCTTCCTCTTCCTCAGGCCATGAAGAGCCGATAGGCCGGGTTGTCACTCTCCTTCCAGTAGCGATAGCCGATATCGTCGAAATATTCCTCGACGTGGGTGCGGTCGCCATTGGGCACCTGCATGCCCACCAGCACCCGACCATAGGCCGCCCCGTGGTTGCGGTAGTGGAACAGCGAGATGTTCCAGTCATGGGGCAGGTGGGTGAGGAAGTTCATCAGCGCCCCGGGGCGCTCCGGGAACTCGAAGCGGTAGACCTCCTCGTCGAAATGCTCCTTCGGCCGGCCGCCCCCCAGGTGGCGGATATGCAGCTTGGCCAGCTCGTTGTCGGTGAGATCTTCCACGGGATAGCCGGCACCACGGAGCTTATCGATCACCGCCTGGCGGTCCTCGCCGCCGGGCTTCACCTGGACGCCGACGAAGATATGGGCCTTCTCAGGGTCCGCGTAGCGGTAGTTGAACTCGGTGACCATCCGCTTGCCGATGGTGCGGCAGAACTTCTTGAAGCTGCCGGGCCTCTCGGGAATGGTCACGGCGAGGATCGCCTCGCGCTGCTCGCCCAGTTCGGTGCGCTCGGCGATGTGCTGCAGGCGGTCGAAGTTGGTGTTGGCCCCGGAGTTGATGCAGACGAGGGTCTGGTGCTCGGCACCGGTCTGCTGGATGTACTTCTTGAGGCCCGCCAGCGAGAGCGCCCCGGAGGTCTCGGAGACCGCCCGGGTATCCTCGAAGATGTCCTTCACCGCGGCACACATCTCGTCGGTGGTGACGGTGATGACGTCGTCGATCAGGTCGCGAAGGATCGAGAAGGGCACCTCGCCGATCTGCGCCACGGCCACGCCCTCGGCGAAGACCCCGACCTGGTCCAGCACCACGCGCTCCCCGGCGGCCAGCGCCGCCTTGAGGCAGGCACTGTCCTCGGACTCTACCCCGATCACCTTGATCTCGGGTCGAAGGTACTTGATGTAGGCGGCCATGCCGGCGATCAGGCCGCCCCCTCCCACCGGCACGAAGATGGCGTCGATCGGCCCGCCATGCTGACGCAGGATCTCCACGGCGATGGTGCCTTGGCCGGCGATGACATCGATGTCATCGAAGGGTGGGATGTAGGTGTAGCCATGCTCGGCGATCAGCTCCTGGGCATGGGCCGCCGCCTCGGCGAAGGCATCGCCCTTGAGCACCACCTTGGCGCCCCGCGCCCGCACTGCCTGGACCTTGATCTCCGGCGTGATGCGGGGCATCACGATCACCGCCTTGACGCCCATCAGCTTGGCCGCCATCGCAAGCCCCTGTGCGTGATTGCCCGCCGAAGCGGCAATCACGCCCTGAGCCTTCTGAGCCTCGTTGAGCTGGGCCATCTTGTTATAGGCGCCACGGATCTTGAAGGAGTAGACCGGCTGAAGGTCTTCGCGCTTGATCAGGATCTGGTTATTGAAACGGCGGGAGAGAAAGGGGGCCGGGGAGATCGGCGTTTCCCGGGCGGCTTCATAGACCCGGGCCTGGAGAATCTTCTTGACGGTAGCTTCGAGCATCCTGATATCCCAGAGGCGTGATGCGGGGCGGCAGATGTTGCTGCACTGCAGAGAATCCCTATTGGTAGCATTGCGGCGGCCACGGCGTCCAGCGCCCACCATCGGCATCGCCTATAATGGTGCGGCATTCGTCACCCACCCGACAGCGAGCAGCACATGACCCAGGACGAACTCAAGGACGCCGTGGCCGCCGCCGCCATCGACGAGATCCGCCCCCGCCTGGAGCGCGACACCATTCTTGGCATCGGCACCGGCTCCACCGCGAACCGCTTCATCGACCGACTGGCGGCCCTTCGCCATGACTTCCGCGGTGCCGTGGCCAGCTCCGAGGCCAGCGCCGAGCGCCTGCGCGGCTACGGTATCGAGATCTTCGAACTCAACGAGGCCGGCACCGTGCCCTTCTACATTGATGGCGCCGACGAAGTGAACGCTCACTTCCACATGATCAAGGGGGGTGGCGCGGCCCTCACTCGGGAAAAAGTTGTCGCCGCCTGTGCCGAACGCTTCATCTGCATCGCCGACGCCTCCAAGAGGGTCGAGCGACTGGGTCACTTTCCGCTGCCGGTGGAGGTCATCCCCATGGCCCGCTCCTACGTGGCCCGGGAACTGGTCAAGCTGGGAGCCGACCCGGTCTATCGCCAGGGAGTGGTCACCGACAACGGCAATCAGATCATCGACTGCTTCGAGTTCATCATCGACGATCCGGTGGCCATGGAGGCAAGACTCAATGGCATTGTTGGCGTGGTCACCAACGGCCTGTTCGCGGCGCGCGGTGCCGATGTGCTGCTGCTGGGCACCGAGCAGGGGGTGGAGCGCCTGCTGCCCGCCTGACCCTGCCTGAAGTAAGTGCTCACTCCGTCTGCATGAGCCCTTCAAGGCCAGCCAGGGTGCGCGCCAGGGCCCCACGGTTGGCCACGACCACATCGCGGCCGGCCTCGGCGAGGCGGCGACGTGCCTCCGTATCGTCAAACAGACGCAGCAGTTCGGCGGCGAGCGTTTCGGCGTCATCGACCTCCACCAGAGCATCCGCTTCGCGCATCACCTCGGCCACATCCTCGAAATTGGCCAGTGCCGGGCCGCTGAGCACCGGGATACCCAGGGCGGCCGGCTCCAGCAGATTATGTCCGCCGATGGGTACCAGGCTGCCACCGACGAAGGCCAGATCGGATGCGCCATAGAGCGCCAGCAACTCCCCCATGGTGTCACCCAGGTACACCGCCGTGTCGTTCCCGGGCCACTCGTCGCGGGAACGGCGCGCCAGCGTCAGGCCCGACTGGCGGCACAGAGAGGCCACGGTGTCGAACCGCCGGGGGTGACGGGGCACCAGGACCAGCAACGCGCCGGGAAGCCGCTCCAGCAGGCGCGCATGGGCGGCCAGCACCTGCTCGTCCTCGCCGGGATGGGTGGAGCCGGCCACCCAGACCGGCCGGCTACCGAGCCGGGTGCGCAAGTGCTCACTCACCTCTTCAGTCTCACCGTTGGTGTCGAGATCGAACTTCAGCGAGCCCACCACCGTGGTGCGCCCCCCCGCCATGCCCAACTCAATGAAGCGCCGGGCATCGGCGTCAGACTTGGCCGCCAGCCATGCCACATGGCTCAGGGCCTCCGCCATCAGAGGGCGCAGGCGGCGATAGCCGCGCCAGGCACGCGGCGAGAGGCGGCCGTTGACCACCGCGACCGGGACGGCCGACCGCTCGCACTCGGCCAGCAGATTGGGCCAGAGCTCGGTCTCGAAGAAGATGGCGAGCTCGGGGCGCAAGCGGGCGACGAAGCGGCGGGCCGCGCCAGGGAAGTCCAGCGGCACGAAGTGATGACTCACTTCGCCTCTCCTCCCTGAAATATGGCCACCCGCTGCCAGCGACAGCACCCGTTCCGCCCCGGTGGCGGTCATGGTGGTGATGACCAGGCGGTGACCGGGCCAGCGCTGCCCGAGCGCCTCGATCAAGGGCCGTGCGGCCTGCACCTCGCCCACCGAGGCGCAGTGCAGCCAGAGGGTGCGATCCTCCTTTCCGGTAGAAGGAATGAAACCCAGCCGCTCACGACGCAGCCGCCCGGGCAGCTGCTCGCGCCAGACGCGTCGCCAGATCAGCGGCGCAAGAAGGTAGAGAACCGTCGCATAACCGCGAAGGACCCAGGGATGTGACGTCGACATCAGGTCTCGCGATCGAGGATGGTGGAGATCATCGCGGTGGTGGAGACACCATCCTCGAAGCCCAGCACCCTGACCTCACCCCCCGCCTCACGGACGGCCTCGCCGCCGGCGATCTCTTCGGGACGATAGTCGCCGCCCTTGACCAGCACGTCGGGCAGCACCGCCTCAATCAGTCGCTGGGGGGTATCCTCGCCGAAGGGCACCACCCAGTCGACGGCACCCAGGCCGGCCAGCACCTGCATGCGCCTCGCCAGGGGATTGATGGGACGCTTGGAGCCCTTGAGGCGGCCGATGGAGGCATCGTCGTTGACCGCTACCACCAGTCGGTCGCCGAGTCGACGGGCCTGCTCCAGGTAGGCGACGTGGCCTGCATGCAGGATGTCGAAGCAGCCATTGGTCATCACCACCCGCTCGCCGCGGGCCTGGGCGGCACGCACCGCCTCGATCAGCGCCGGCTCCTCGATTACCCCGAACTCGGCGAGCTTGTCGCCGTGCAGGGCCGTATAGAGCTCGGCAATGGACAGGGTCGCGGTACCGGGCTTGGCGACAACCAGCCCGGCGGCAAGGTTGGCCAGCGTCATTGCCTCGGCGAAGCCGTGTCCCGCCGCCAGTGCCAGGCCCAGGATGCCGATCACGGTGTCACCTGCCCCGGTGACGTCGAAGACCTCGCGGGCTCGAGTCGGCAAGTGAAGGGGCTCGTGTCCCTCGCGGATCAGCGTCATCCCCTTCTCGCTGCGGGTAATCAGCAGCGCTTCAAGCTCCAGCTCGGCACGCAGCGTCTCCCCCCGGGCGGCGAGCTCGGCATCGTTTCGGCAGTGACCCATCACGGCCTCGAATTCACCCAGGTTGGGAGTAATCACACTGGCACCGCGGTAGCGGCCAAAGTCGCTGCCCTTGGGGTCCACCAGGACCCGCTTGCCGGCGGCCTTGACCAGCTGGATCAGCGACTCGATTCGGTTCAGGGTCCCCTTGCCGTAGTCGGAGAGAATCACCAGGTCGCAGTCGGGCAAAGCGGACTCGACGCGTGAAAGCAGCCCCGTGGTATCGACATCACCGAGCCCCTGCTCGAAGTCCAGGCGGATCAGCTGCTGGTTACGGCTCATCACTCTCAGCTTGGTGATGGTGGGAATACCGGGGCTCCGATCGAAGTGAGTACTTACTCCGGAATCTTCCAGGCGGGAAATCAGACGGTCTGCATTGTCATCGTCGCCCACCAGCCCGGCCAGCGCGGCATGAGCGCCCAGAGAGGCGATGTTGAGCGCCACGTTGGCGGCACCACCGGGACGGTCCTCCGCCTCCTCGACCCGAACCACCGGTACCGGCGCCTCCGGGGAGATCCGTGAGGTACCGCCATGCCAGTAACGGTCGAGCATGACGTCGCCCACTACCAGCAGACGAGAGCGCTCCATGGCGGTCAGGTCAAGCTTCATCAGGGGACTCCGTGTCCTGTGGAGTATCGGATAGGGCCAGCACGGCTTCTAGGCGTTCGATCACATCCTCGGCACGAATGAGCGACATGGCATCGGGGTGACGGACTCGCTGGCCCCAGGGGAGGTCCTCGGGCGACTTGTGCAGGAAGGCACGCACGGCATCCGGGTAGCGGTCGACCACGAAATCGCGCCACAGGTAGGGCCCGGCCCGGCCGGGATTGGTGGTCGCATAGAGCCCCACCACGGGCGCGCCCAGCGCATTGGCCATGTGCACCGGGCCCGAGTCCGGAGCGATCGTCGCCCGACTCTGCCGGATCAGCGCCAGCAAGCCCTTGAGCGAGGTTTCACCGATGACGTCGATCACCACCTCGTCGGGACAGAGGGCCTGGATGCGCTCACCGAGCTGGCGCTCCTGGGTGCTGCCACCCCCGGTGAGTACCGTCTTCAGCTCGTGATGACGCCAGGCATGCTCGATCACTGCCGCATAGCCCTCGGCGGACCAGTTGCGGAAATTGCGCAGGCGTGGATTGGCGCAGGGACTGATCAGCAGGTAGGGCGATTCCCCGGAGATGCCACGCGCCTCCTCGACGGCCGTCCCGGGCACCGGAAGATCCCAGACCAGAGAGAGATCCTCGACGCCCAGCAGGCGAGCGAAATCGAGATACGACTCGAGCACATGGGTCCGTGGATGGGGCGCCAGCTGGCGCTGGGTGAACCAGTGCTGGACATCCTTGGCACGGGCCTTGTCATAGCCCACTCGGAGGTCGGCCTTCAGCCCCAGGGAAAGCACACTGGCGCGCAGCGCCTGCTGCATGTGCAGCAGCAGGTCGAAGCGGGTATCGGCCAGCTCGCGCCATAGGGCGCGCATGCCTGCCAGTCCCGTTGCCTTGTCGTAGACGACGAACTCGACCCCGGAGAGGCCCGACAGTAGACTGTTCTCCGCCTTGCCGATGATCCAGGTGATCCGCGCCTCGGGCCAATGACGCTGCAGGGCACGCACCGTCGGCACCAGGTTACAGACATCGCCCAGGGCAGAGAGCCGCAGTACGCAGATATGCTGAGGTCGGGCAGGCAGAGGATGCTTCATGCGCTTGGCAACGTATCGAAAGGGAAGGGAAAGCATTTTATATGATGCCGACAGTGTATGTGACGCCGACTCGCCGCCACAAATCGGTCCGGCGCTCTTCGACCCCGATGCCTGGTACCGACGGGGGCTGGTCACCGGCGAGGCGCCCGGACGCGGAACCAGCCTCTTCCTCGCTGTCGACAGTGAAGAGTGGGTACTGCGCCCCTACCGCCGCGGCGGCCTGATCGCGCGGTTGAGCGAACGACGCTATGTCTGGGCCGGCCTGGAAAGGACACGGGCCTTTCGCGAGTTCCACCTGACCGCCAGCCTATATGCCCAAGGACTTCGCGTACCCCGGCCAGTGGCTGCAGGCATTACCCGCCACGGATTTTGCTATGAGGCCGCCATCATCACCGTGCGCATTCCCGGCGCCCGCGCCCTGGCAGAGCTACTGGAGAGCGGCGAAGCGAATGACACTCTGCTTGAGCGTGTCGGTGCAACCATCCGCCGCTTCCACGACGCCGGGCTGGACCATGTGGACCTCAACGCCCGGAACCTGCTGATCGACCCGCAGGGCAAGGTCTGGCTGATCGATCTGGACCGTTGCCGGCTGCGCCCGAAGGGCGTCTGGCAGGCCAGGAATCTCGAGAGGTTGGAACGTTCACTGGCCAAGCATGAAGCCGCCTGCGCCTTAGAAGACATCAAGAAGGGTTATGATTTTTAATACAGAGAAATCTTAATCATTTTTCCGAAATGGATGCTTCACGACTCGAGGATAAATGCCTCTTTTCCAGAATGGAAACATGGCACTCCCACCGCGGCCTTGCCGATCAACTTGAGCAAAAGCGCTAAAAATGAAAGGAAATTATAGGTCATTGATCATGCATGCCAGGGCCTGCCCACCTAGGACATTCAGTGTTATGCCACTATGGTTATGGCAGCTAGGTGGTGTGACCCTGATGATGTACGGGGCGCTGCGTGTTTTATGGCCTACAGTAGGATCGCCGGCCGAAACTATTACCGCACTTCTCGGGCTGTTCTCGGTGTTATTCTACGGAAGAAAGCTGCGTTCGTCTGCTCCGATGTGGCTACTGGGAGCTGCCTTGCTGGTACAGCTGTTGTCATGGACACTGGGGTATTTCCATCATCCAGAATGGGTAGCAGACAACCCTAGACTCGACCGTTTGGGCAAATTATTCATCTTCATTGCAGTGGCCTGGTGGCTTGCCGGAAGTACACAACGAACCTTGCGACTATGGGCCCTCGCGCTGATTGGCTTTGTAATAGGAACCTTCGTCCTCGGTGACGGACTGGCCGAATGGCAGTCGGGATTGAGCGGTCAGCGTATCGGATTTGGCATCCGCAATTTACAGCATGGCTCCATGCTGTTTGGCGTAGTTTTCCTAGGGTTGATCATTTTTTCTCCGCGCTTCTTCTCGGCAGGTCCATGGCGAGTTTTGCGGGCGATAATGTGGAGCCTTCTGATCACGGTTTCTCTGTTAGGCGTACTGATCGGCCAGACACGCGCGGTGTGGCTAGCCCTGTCACTGGCGCTACCCATTACGCTGGTGCTTTGGCTTTATCATGCAAGTCCCGGGGTACAATCAGCGCGTGGCCGGAAAGGAGCACTGCTCGGCCTGTGCCTCGTTATCATAGCGGCTATAGGGTTCTTGATGCTCTTCTACCAGCCGCTGATAGAGCGTGTCACCGCTGAGAAAGAGGTGGTGGCACAGCTATTGAGTGGGGAAGTGGGGAACATTCCCTATACCAGTATCGGCATCCGCATCAACACCTGGTTCGCCGCCGCTGAGTGGATCCAGCAGCGTCCCGTAGTGGGCTGGGGCGGAGAAGCACGCAGCCTGGTAATCGAACATACACCATGGCTGCCTCCCTTCGTTAAGGCGCATTTCGGCCACCTGCACAACTTCCTGCTGGAAGTCTGGGTAGCCTACGGCTTGCTCGGCGTTGGAGTGATCGTCACGCTGGCACTTTGGGTTGGCATAAGAACCTGGCAGGCTTGGCGAGCAGGTGTGATGCCAGGGGATATAGCGCTGTTTGGAACGAGTTTCTTTGTCTACTGGATGGTAGTCAATCAGTTCGAAGCCTACAACGCCTTCTGGACCGGTGTCTTCGTACACAATCTGGTGGTAGGAGGCTTGGTGACGCATATCTGGCGCTGGCAATACACAGCCGTTCCCACCACCACAGAGGGTAGTGAATGCGCACGCTAGTGGTCGTTCGCACGCTGAAGATCGGCGGCATGGAGAGAGTTGCCGTCAACCTGGCTGACGCTTTCGCCGCCCAGGGTCACGAGAGCCATCTGATGACCTTCAAGGCGCGGCCACCGCACCTGTCACCCCAGGATACGCGAGTTCATGTGCACCACTTTGCGCTCTCCCGGGCGATGTGGCGCTCCGGCCTGGGGGGTGCCGTCGACCTTGTCGCGAGGGTCGGCAATGCCGTGGTACGCAAGAGCCATTTCCTGATCGCTGGCTGGTGGGGTGGGCGACTCTTCCAGCGCGAGTTGAATCGCCTGGAGCAGCGGCATGGGCGCTTCGATCGCATCATCTTCCGGGGCATGGGAACCTTCGAGGCGATCTGGTCCTTCCGCGATCCCCGCGCCTGCTACGTGCTGGAAAACATACTGAAGATGGATGGCCAGCGTGACAGGCTGGCACGCCGCAAGGCCCGCTGCCTGTTTCACGGCAAGCACCTGGTCAGTGTCTCCGCGGGGGTCGAGCGCCAGGTCGATGCCACCCTGCGAAAGCTCGGCATCGTCCCCGCCTCCCTGCGAACCATCACCAATCCCTGCCCTATCGTCGATATCCGTCGCGCCGCCCAGGAAGACTCCCCGGCAACGGCACATGCTCCCTATCTGCTTAACGTGGCGCGCCTGGTACCGCAGAAGAATCACCGCCTGCTGCTGCAGGCCTATGCGCTCATGCGGACCTCCCTGCCCCTGGTGATCGTCGGTGACGGACCCCTGCGCAAGGAGTTGGAGGCCTTGGCGGCGGAGTTGGGAGTCGCCGACCGCGTCCATTTCGCCGGTCGTCAACTCAACCCTTATCCCTGGATGCGGAACGCCCGGCTGTTCGTGCTGAGCTCTACCCATGAAGGGCTCGGGATCGTGCTGCTGGAAGCCCTGGCGTGCGGGACGCCGGTGGTCTCCGTGGACTGTCCCGGTGGCGTACGGGATATCATGCACGGTGAGCTGTCCGCCTATCTCAGCGAGATGACGCCCGAGGCTCTGGCCGCTCGGGTGGACACGACCCTGGAAGCAGACGGCTATCCCATCGATGAGCGCTGGCTTGATGCCTTCTCCCCGGCACAGGTTACCGCCAAGTTTCTGCAGGAGCCCGCTGACCCATGATCTCGGCCAACATCATCACCCTCAATGAAGCCGACAACATCGCCGATTGCATCGCCACAGTGCGACAGGTCTGCGATGAAGTCATCGTGGTGGACTCCGGAAGCCAGGACGAGACAGTGAGCATCGCCGAATCATTGGGCGCCAGGGTGGTCCATCAGCCCTATCTGGGCGACGGCCTGCAAAAGAACGTGGCACTCGCCCACACCAGTCATGACTGGATGCTCAGCGTGGATGCCGATGAGCGCCTCACCCCGGAGATGGTCGCGGCGATACGCGAACTCGACCTGGCCACCACCCCGCACGATGCGTTCGCCTTCCGCCGCCGCAACATGATCGGCTCGCGCTGGATACGCGTGTGCGGCTGGTATCCCGACTACTGCCTCAGGCTCTATCACCACCGGCGCGGCGCACGTTTCGCCGAGGTCAAGCAGCATGCCAGCGTCGATGCCACCAACCCCTGCCGGCTGGACGCCGACATGCTGCACTACTCCTTTGCCAATCTGAGCGAACTGTTCGCAAAGCCGGGACGTAACTTCAGCGGACGCGCGGCCAAGATCATGTATCAGAAGGGCAAGCGCGCCAACGCCTTCTCGCCCTTCCTTCACGGTCTCAACGCCTTCGTCCGCAAGTACCTGTTCCAGCGTGGATTCATGGGCGGCGTCGATGGCATGACGGTGGCTATCAGCGCCGGCCTCAACAGCTACCTGAAGTACGCCAAGCTACTCGAGTATCAGCGCGACCCCCAGGTGCTTGCCAACGAAGACTTCAACAGGGTCTGGTGACCATGCGCGTTACCCATGTCAATCTGGCCCGCGGCTTTCGCGGTGGCGAGAGGCAGACCGAGCTGCTGATTCGCGCCCTTGCCGAGGAACCCCGGATACGCCAGCAGCTCGTGTGTCGAGGCGACTCCCCCATGCGCGAGCATCTTCGCGACGTGCCAGGCCTTTCGGTGGTGACGGCCAATCATCAGCTGGGAGGCCACCGACGCCTCGGCCCCACGGACCTGGTGCACGCCCATGAGGCCAAGGGGGTCCACTGGGCCTGGCTGCACCATCGCCTCACCGGCACGCCCTATCTGATCACGCGGCGCGTGGACACACCCGTCCAGGACAAGGCGATCAACCGCCTCTGCTATCGGCAGGCCGCGTTCAGAGTGGCGATTTCCCGGCTGATCCAGACCCAACTGGAGGCCCGCGGCTGGGGAAGCGTCGAGCGCATCCCCAGCGCCCATGCGGGGCTGTCAGCCGACCCCGAGAAAACGGCGTCCTGGCGTGCCGCCTATCCGGGCAAGTTCCTGGTCGGCCATGCCGGCGCACTGGTGGACCGCCACAAGGGCCAGCACGTGCTCTTGAAGGCAGCGCGCAGGCTTGCTGGTGAGGCACCCGACATGCACTTCCTTTTTCTGGGCGACGGCGCAGATGCCCAGGCGCTCCGACAGGAGTCCGCCGACCTCGCCAATGTCGAATGGCTGGGCTTCAAGGAGAACATCGCCGACTATATCGCCGGTCTGGACGTCTTCGCTTTCCCCTCACGCAACGAGGGCCTGGGCTCGGTGCTGCTCGACGTCATGCAGCTCGAGGTATCGATCATCGCCAGCCGGGTTGGCGGCATCCCCGATATCATCGAACACGAAACAACCGGACTGTTGTTTCCCTCCGGCGATACCGATGCCTTGGCCGACGGGCTCCTGCGCCTCAAGGCAGAGCCCCACCTGCGCCGCCGGCTCTGTCGACAGGCCAGCTCACGTCTGGAGGACTACAGTCCTCGCGCCATGGCAGCCGCCTACATGCGTCTCTATCAGGAACTCGTAGATCCTCGGTACCAGGAGACATCCCGGTGAAACCGATCACGGCCAAGGCCCACAAGAACCTGCACAAGGCAAGTGTCTACACCGGCCACGCCATCCAGCGCCTGGTCCCGGCCCGCTGGCTGCGACATCGGCAGAAACGGCTGCTACACCAGTTGGAAGCGCTGCCGCCGGCGGAGCAACAGGCGATCTGGCAGCGCGTGCATTACTACAATCGCCTGACCGCTCCCGTTGCCCTGCCCCAGGACGCCCTCTGTCTTGCTAACTTTCAACGCGAGAAGAGCTGGTCCTACTATCTGGATCTGGTATCGCTGCTGCGCTACTTCCCGCCGGAGCTGCGCTTCTGTCACCAGTTCGGAGATGTCAGGGAGGTGCCCGAGGTGCCTACCCTGGTCAAGAGTCGCCCCATCGGCGAGCACAATCAAAACAGCGTCCTGCTCAAGCTCAATCGTGTGCGCCATTACTACCTGCCCGGTGACCCGCTGAGCTTCGAACAGAAACGCCCGCTGGCCGTATGGCGTGGCGCCTGCCACCAGGAGCATCGTCGTCGCTTCGTGCGAGACTTCCATGATCATCCGCTGTGCAACGTCGCCGATATCCACCGCAATGCTGCCGGCAACCCCTGGCATGGTGACTTCCTCTCGGTGTCGGAGCAGCTACACTACCGCTATATCCTCAGCCTCGAAGGCAAGGACGTCGCTACCAATCTGAAGTGGATCATGGCCTCCAACTCCCTGTGTCTGATGCGCCGGCCACGCTTCGAGACTTGGTTCATGGAGGGTCAGCTGCATCCCGGCCATCACTATGTCCAGCTAGAGGACGATTATTCAGATCTCGATGACAAGATCGCCTACTATGAGGCAAACCCCGAGGAGGCGAAGGCCATCATTCTCCAGGCGAATCGCTATGTCGCGATCTTCCGGAATGCTGAACGCGAACGCCTGATCGGACTGCTGGTCCTACACAAGTACTTCGCCGACTCGGGGCAACTGCCCGCTTGGTGCTCCCATTGAACGGTTGACCGCGGTACGAGCCGACATCGATGCCAGCATAGGCTGTTGGTGGCTGCGACTGCACCACCTGTCGGTCGCTTGCTAAGCTGGCTTCATCCCACCCATCACCATCACGATGAACCCTTTGCACAAGCATTCTCCATTTCATCAGCCCCGCTGGTGGGCCTTGCTCGTGATCGGGCTTTGGCTCGGTTTCAGCATGGCAACCCTGACACGCCTGCCCACCTGGGGCCTCGTTCCCATTGCCGGGATCTGGTTACTGCTGGCCCGCTGGTGGCGCTGGGGAGCGCCATCGTCCACCCGCCCGGTGCGCCCGACCTGGCCCTGGTCGCTGTTCCCGATCGCCCTGTGGGGGCTCTACGTCTATCTCGCCGACAGCTTCGGCATGGTCGATCTCGGCGCCGTGTTCTTCCACCTCCAGGCCGGCATGGAGGAGCATGGCGGTGGTGATCGCATCGGCGCTGCCCTCCTCTATACCCTGAGCATGCTACTGCTGCTGGCCTCATTCACCTGGCTGGTGCGGCATGACCATCGCTGGCGCCTGGCTGAGCGCCTGCTGGCGCTGGCGCTTTTGGCAGGCAACCCCATGCTCTACGGAATCGGCCATCGCGGCGCCGCCATCGTCACCGAGGATGGCGCCTGGCTGGAGCGCCGATATGTCGAGCCGGTGATCCTCGAGGCGCCTCGCGACCCGCCCAACCTGCTGCTTCTCTACCTGGAGAGTATCGAACGCACCTATGCCGACCGGGGTCGCTTCGGGGATGCCTATGCCCACCTGGATACTCTGGGCGAGAAGGCCGTGGTCTTCGAGGGAGTTCGCCAGGTCGACAACACCGGTTGGACCATGGCCGGCATGATTGCCAGCCAGTGTGGCACGCCGCTGATGCCGGCCGGCCTGCTGCACGATAGCCAGTTCGAGCCCCTCGGCCATGTGGTGCCGGGCGTCGATTGCCTGGGGGATCTGCTCGACGAGCGAGGTTACACCTTGGCCTATATGGGCGGTGCCAGCACCCGTTTCGCCGGCAAGGGGGTCTTCTACCGGGACCACGGCTTCGACAGGATTCTGGGGAGAGAGGAGCTGGAGCCCCGGCTCGAGGACCCCGGCTACGTGAATAGCTGGGGCCTTTATGACGATACCCTCTATGACTTCACCGTCGAGGAAATTCGCCGGCTCGAACAGCAGGACGGCCCTTGGGGGTTGGTCAACCTCAGCATCACCGGCCATGCGCCGAATGGCTATCCGGCTCGCGAATGCCGGCAGCGCCAGGGCGAGTTCGACGGCGTGGAAATCCTCTACTCGGTGGAATGCTCGGCCTGGCTGGCCCGCCGGCTGGTGGAGCGGCTCGAGGAAGCGGGCCTGCTGGAGAACACCCTGGTGGTGGTCGCCAGTGACCACCTGACCATGCGCGTCTCCGCATGGGAGCAACTCGTCGCCGGGGAACGGGACAATACCTTCATGCTGCTGGGGCAACAGCTCGAGCCGCGCCGGCTCGACGTCGAAGCCTCGACCATGGATATCCTGCCCACGGTGCTCGAGGCCATGGGATTCGTCATCGACTGGCATCGTGCCGGGCTGGGGGTGTCACTACTTTCCAGCGAACCGACCCTGGTGGAGGAGCACGGGCTGGATACCCTCAACGCGCGCATGCGTGAGGAGACGGTCCTCCAGGAGCGTCTGTGGGAAGGCCTGGCGCCGCCGCAGGGCCCACCGCCGCCTCCCGAACCGGTCGTCGAACAGGTCGTCGAGACTCCCGAGGACCAGGCACCGGAAGTGCCCGAGGAACTGCCCTAGCCGGCAGTCGCCAGCACCGCCTGCAAGATCCGTTCCGGCTTGAGCTGATTCAGGCAGTTGGTATGCCCCAGCGGGCAGGTGCGCTGGAAGCAGGGCGAACAGTCGAGGGCCAGGTAGTGCACCTCGGCATTCTCGGTCAACGGCGGCGTATAGGCAGGCGATGACGAACCATAGATCGCCTGCACCCGGGTTCCTACAGCGGCCGCCACATGCATCAGCCCGGAATCGTTCGTCACGACCTGCTGGCAGTCACCGAGCAGGTCGACGGCATCCGCCAGCCGAGTCCGGCCGCACAGGTTGTGGGCGTGGGGCAGCGAATCGGTGATCACCTCGCCGGCCTCCACATCCTTGGCCCCTCCGAGCACACGGACTTCGAACCCCTCCACCACCAACCATTTCGCCAGTTCACGAAAGTACGGGAGCGGCCACTGCTTGGCGGGACCATATTCGGCCCCCGGCATCATGCCGATGGCCGGACGCGACGAGAGCCCCAGGTCGACACGGCGTTCGACCAGGTTCTCGGTATCCAGACGCAGCCGGGGCCGGGGAATGGGGAAGTCACCCCGGGCCGCCTCCTCCACCGGCAGGCCCAGGGCCACGAAGCGTTTGACGGTCTGGTCCAGCACCGCCTTGTCGAGCCGCCTGCGGTCATTGAGCAGCCACAGGCGCTGCTCGCCGGTGAAGCCGGTACGCAGCGGGATACGTGCCAGGAAAGGCACCAGTGCCGACTTCCAGGAGCGGGGCAGCACAATGGCATGGTCGAAGCGTCCCTGCAGGGAGCGGGCGAGTTTCCGCCGAGGGGCCAGGCCAAGCTGACCATGCCCGACCTCGAGACAGGCCACCTCGTCGACTTCGTCCATACGCTCGAGGATCGGCCGTGACCAGGCCGGGGCCACCACGGTAATCCGGCTGCCCGGCTGCCTGGCCTTCAGGGTCTTGAAGAGGCTCTGCGCCATGACCATGTCGCCAACCCAGGAAGGCCCTACCACCAGGATTCGTGACTCTCCGGAGGCCGGCTTCTGCGGCACCTCAGCCATTCAGCCACTCCAGGTACTCGCGCACCCCTTGGGCCACGGTACGGAACTCGCGATCGTAGCCGGCTTCGCGAAGACGGCTGATGTCGGCTCGCGTATAGCTCTGGTAGCGACCCTTGAGTTCCTCCGGAAAGTCGATGTACTCGATCGTGCCGCGACTGTAGTAATCGACCACGGTCTCGCCGATGGCCTTGAAGGGCTCGGCGCGGCCGGTGCCCAGGTTGAAGATCCCGGAGGCCTCGGGGTGATCCAGGAACCACAGGTTGACGTCCACCACGTCGCCCACATAGATGAAGTCGCGGCTCTGCATGCCGGCCTCATAGCCATCCCAGGCACCGAACAGCTTCACGTTCTGGCCGGCGCTGATCTGGGTATGGTGATGGTAGGCGACGCTGGCCATCTTGCCCTTGTGCTGCTCCCTTGGCCCGTAGACGTTGAAATAGCGGAAACCCACTACCTGACTGGTAAAGTCGTCGTGGCGGGCACGCACATACTGATCGAACAGAAGCTTCGAGTAGCCGTAGACGTTGAGCGGCTTCTCGTGTTCCGGGGCCTCGAAGAACACCTCGCTGCCTCCGTAGGTGGCTGCCGAAGAGGCGTAGAGGAAGGGGATGCCCTCGCGCTGGCAGTAGTGCAGCAGCACCTTGGAGTACTCGAAGTTGTTCTCGAGCATGAAGCGCCCGTCCCACTCGGTGGTGTCCGAACAGGCGCCTTCGTGAAAGATGGCCTCGATGGGCGGCAAGTGAGACACCTCGTCGTTCATCGCCGCCGTCACACGGGCGAGGAAGTCATCCTTGTCGATGTAGTCGCCGAGGGTGCAGTCGGCCAGGTTCACGAACTTGGTCCCGTCGCTGAGGTCGTCGACCACCAGCACGTCGTCGCGGCCGCGGGCATTGAGTGCCTTGACCAGATTCGAGCCGATGAAACCGGCCCCGCCTGTTACTACGATCATGGGGAATCCTCTCGTCTCCGGGCCTGCGCCTATAACCGATCTTCCAGTGATTGTATACTTGACGGCTCGTGAATTCATGGCCAACGGTACTTCCGCAATGACTCTCTCCATACCCCCGTCGACGCCAGACGTGGCAACCTTCCAGGGCCTTATCCTCGCCCTGCAGCAGTACTGGGCCGAGCAGGGCTGCGTGATCCTCCAGCCCCTGGACATGGAGGTGGGCGCCGGTACCTTCCATCCCGCCACTTTCCTGCGCTCCATCGGCCCCGAGACCTGGAACGCCGCCTATGTGCAGCCTTCCCGCCGCCCCACCGATGGCCGCTACGGCGAGAATCCCAACCGCCTTCAGCACTACTACCAGTTCCAGGTGGTGATGAAGCCCTCCCCCGCCGACCTGCAGGAGCTCTATCTGGGGTCCCTCAAGCACCTGGGGCTCGACCCGCTGGTCCACGACATCCGCTTCGTCGAGGACAACTGGGAGTCTCCCACCCTCGGCGCCTGGGGCCTGGGCTGGGAAGTCTGGCTCAACGGCATGGAGGTAACCCAGTTCACCTACTTCCAGCAGGCCGGCGGACTGGAGTGTTTCCCGGTCACGGGAGAGCTCACCTACGGCCTGGAGCGGATTGCCATGTACCTGCAGGATGTCGACAGCGTCTACGACCTGGTATGGACAGTGGCCCCGGATGGCAGCCGCGTTACCTACGGCGACGTCTACCTGCAGAACGAACGCGAGCAGTCTGCCTACAACTTCGAGCACGCCGACGTCGACTTCCTCTTCGCCTCCTTCGACCACCAGGAGCGCGAGTGCACCAAGCTGCTGGAAGCCAGCCTGCCGCTGCCCGCCTATGAGCAGGTGCTGAAGGCATCCCACACCTTCAACCTGCTGGATGCCCGCCACGCCATCTCGGTGACCGAACGCCAGCGCTACATCCTGCGCGTGCGCACCATGGCCCGTGACGTGGCCCAGGCCTACTTTGACTCGCGCAAGGCCGCCGGCTTCCCGCTGGCCCCCGAGACCCTGCGCCATGAACTGCTTGCCGAACACGGAGACGCTTGATGGCTGCCAATACCCTACTGGTCGAACTGGGCGTCGAGGAACTGCCACCGGGCGCCATCGATGACCTCTCCGACGCCCTGGCCGAGGGCATCCGCCGGGGCCTCGTCGAGGCCGACATCGACTGCGGCGAGGTCCTCGCCCATGGCGGTCCGCGCCGCCTGGCCGTCCAGATACGCGAGCTGGCCGACAAGCAGCCCGACCGCGAGGTCGAGCGGCGGGGTCCGGCCCTGGCCGCCGCCTTCAAGGAGGGACAACCGACGAAAGCCGCCGAGGGCTTCGCCCGCTCCTGCGGCGTCGGCGTGGACGAGCTGATCCACCTGGAGACCGACAAGGGAACCTGGCTGGGTTACCGCGAAAAGCAACAGGGAGAGGCCACCACGGCCCTGCTTCCCGCTATCGTCGAGAAGGCCATCGGCGCCCTGCCGGTGCCCAAGAACATGCGCTGGGGAGCTTCACGGGTGGAATTCTCCCGTCCCGTTCACTGGCTGGTCATGCTCTACGGTAACGAGCTCGTCGAGGCGAGCGCCCTGGGATTGCAGGCAGGACGCACCACCCGTGGCCACCGTTTCCATGCGCCGGCTCCCATCGAGCTGGCTCACGCCGAGGACTATCTCGGCGCCCTGGAGCAGGCCTGGGTGCTGGCCGACCGCGACAAGCGCCGGGAGCGCATCCGCGAACAGGTGCTGGCCGAGGCCGAGGTCCAGGACGCCACGGCCGTGATCGACGAAGAACTCCTCGTCGAGGTGAGCGGCCTGGTGGAGTGGCCCGTGGCCCTGACCGGCAGTTTCGACGCGCGCTTCCTCGAGGTGCCCGCCGAGTGCCTGATCTCCTCCATGAAGGCCAACCAGAAGTACTTCCATCTACTGGACCACGAGGGCCAGCTCAAGCCGCTGTTCATCACCATCGCCAACATCGACAGCCATGAGCCGGAGCAGGTCATCCAGGGCAACGAGAAGGTGATCCGTCCACGCCTGGCCGATGCTGCCTTCTTCTACGACACGGATCGCCGCCGCCCGCTGGCGGACCGGGCCCCGGAACTGGCCGGCGTGGTCTTCCAGAAGAGGCTTGGCACCCTGGCCGACAAGGCGCATCGCAGCGCCGCCGTAGCGGCCTTCATTGCCGGCCGCATCGACGGTGACGTGGCACAGGCAAGACGCGCCGCGGAGCTCGGCAAGTGCGACCTGATCACCGAGATGGTCCTCGAGTTTCCCGAGCTCCAGGGCATCATGGGCCGCTACTACGCCGTCAACGACGGCGAGGCCGTCGAGGTGGCACAGGCCCTCGAGGAGCAGTACCTGCCCCGCTACGCCAGTGACGCGATCCCCCAGACACGCACTGGCCTGGCTCTGGCCCTGGCCGATCGCCTCGATACCCTCACCGGCATCTTCGGTATCGGCCAGCGCCCCAGCGGCACCAAGGATCCCTTCGCCCTGCGCCGCGCTGCCATCGGCGTGATCAATATCCTGGTCAAGGGCAAGCTGGCTCTCGACCTGCGGGAGTTGCTGGAACTGGCTGCGGCACAGCACCAGGAGCTGCCTTACGCCGAGGGACTGGTGAACGAGGTGCTCACCTACATGCTCGACCGTTTCCGCGCCTGGGCACAGGACGAAGGGATCGATACCGAGGTCTATCTCGCGGTGCGTGCCCGCCCAGTAACCGAGCCCCTCGATTTCGCACGTCGCCTGCGGGCCGTTCAGGGCTTCTCTCGCCGCGAGGAGGCCGCCGCATTGGCTGCCGCCAACAAACGGGTCTCCAACATCCTTGCCAAGCAGCAGCACGGCGGCAACACCCAGGTGGAAGCCGGCCTCCTGCAGGAAGCCGCCGAGAAGGCGCTCTACGAGGCCCTGGCATCGCGCAGCCAGGCAGTGATGCCGCTCTTCGCCGAGGCGCGTTACAGCGAGGCACTGGACGCCCTGGCCGGCCTGCGCGAGCCGGTGGACACCTTCTTCGATCAGGTCATGGTCATGGCCGAGGACCCGGCGGTTCGTCGCAACCGACTGGCCCTGCTCGCCGGCCTCCAGGCCCTCTTCCTGGAAGTGGCGGACATCGCCCTGCTCCAGCAGTAAGCGACCCCCGGTGAGACCGACCGAGTCCGGCGAGCAATCGCCGGCCTTTTTCATTTCCGGCATCACTGTTCCACGTGAAACACCTATCCACGAGAGTAGCAGGCGCAGATGGATGTTAGCTCTCTCCTAGCCTTGGCGGCTTGGCGGCTTGGCGGCTTGGCGGCTTGGCGGCTTGGCGGCTTGGCGGCTTGGCAGGCGATGTTCCACGTGAAACACTCCTGCTGACAGGACATACCAAGGAGATCACCACCATGCCTGAAGCCGACCGGCTCGTGATCCTCGATCGCGATGGTGTTATCAACCAGGACTCCGACGATTACGTGAAGTCCCTGGAGGAATGGATCCCCTACCCTGCCGCCATCGAGGCCATCGCGCGACTATCCCGCGCAGGCTGGACAGTGGCCGTCGCCACCAACCAGTCGGGCGTTGCCCGCGGCTATTATGCCGAAGCCACTCTGGAGGCCATGCACGACCGCCTCCGCGACCTGGTGCATGAGGCCGGCGGTGAGATCGCCCATATCGCACACTGTCCACATGGGCCGGAGGATGGATGCAAGTGCCGGAAACCTTTGCCCGGCATGCTGGAAGAGATTCGGGAGGCCCTAACGCTGGGCAGTCTGGAAGGCAGCTGGATGGTCGGCGACAGTCTTCGCGACCTGCAGGCCGGAGAACCGATGGGATGCCGGCCGGTGCTGGTGCTCACCGGCAAGGGGCATCGGACTGAGGAAAAGGGGGAGGGGCTCGAGGGTGTGATGGCCTTCAATGACCTGGCCGCCTTCGTCGACTGGCTCCTCACAAACCGACAGGGGGTAGTCGGGAGGCAGTAACGACAAGGCCGGCCACTCAGGCCGGCCTTGTCGTTTTACTCTTCAGGCAGTGTGATGTTTCACGTGAAACATCACCAGAACAAACGTCAGATATCCAGATTCGCCACCAGGGCATAACGTTCGATAAAGTCGCGCCTGGGCTCGACCTCGTCACCCATCAGGGTATTGAACATCATGTCGGCAGCGACAGCATCTTCGATGGAGACACGGAGCATACGACGGGTATCAGGATTCATCGTCGTTTCCCAGAGCTGGTCCGGGTTCATCTCACCCAGCCCCTTGTACCGCTGTATGGAGAGGCCACGCTGTGCTTCGGCCATCAGCCACTCCAGGGCATCATAGAAGTTCGCGACAGACTTCTGTCGCTCTCCACGGGCCACATAGCTGCCGGCTTCCAGCAGACCGTCCAGGGTCTCGCCGAGGCTTGCCATGGCACGGTAGTCGGCACTGGTGAAGAATTCCATTCCCCAGACATAGTCAGTGGTAACGCCATGCGCGGTCAGCGATACCGCCGGCAGGTAAACGCCGCGCTCATTTTCCTCCTCGAGGCGGAAAGTATAGCGGGGACCCCCCTCGTAGGAGACCAGGGCATCCATCTCTCCCTGCAGATATTCGATCCAGTTCTGCATGGTCACACGATCACGCAGACTCTTTTCGCCCTCGAGATGCGCCGCATGAACGATTTTGCGCAGCACCACATTAGGATAGACGCGCGACAGGCGATCGATACGCTTCATTACATCGCGGTACTGGTTGACGAGGGCTTCCAGCTGAGCACCCGCGATGCCAGGGGCATCCGCATTGACGTGCAATCGCGCACCGTCAAGGGCTGTCGTCGTCAGGTAGTCGATCATCGCCTGCTCATCCTTGAGGTAGAGCTCCTGCTTGCCGCGCTTGATCTTGTAGAGCGGCGGCTGGGCGATAAAGACATGGCCTCGCTCGATCAGCTGCGACATCTGGCGGAAGAAAAAGGTCAGCAGCAGCGTCCGGATGTGAGAGCCGTCCACGTCGGCATCGGTCATGATGATAATGGAATGGTACCGCAACTTGTCAGGATCGAATTCCTCCCGACCGATACCACAGCCCAGGGCGGTGATCAGTGTGCCGACCTCGGCTGACGAGAGCATCTTGTCGAAGCGCGCCTTCTCGACGTTAAGGATCTTGCCCTTTAGCGGCAGAATCGCCTGGGTACGTCGATCCCGTCCCTGCTTGGCACTTCCGCCGGCCGAATCACCCTCGACGAGGAATAGCTCAGAGAGACTAGGGTCCTTCTCCTGGCAGTCGGCCAATTTACCGGGCAAGCCCGCTATGTCCAGGGCTCCCTTGCGTCGCGTCATGTCACGCGCCTTACGCGCTGCTTCACGGGCCCGAGCCGCATCCAGCATCTTGTTGACGATGGCCTTGGCTTCGTTGGGCTTCTCGACTAGGTACTCGGAGAAGAGCCGGCCCATCTCCTGCTCTACCGCGGTCTTGACCTCGGAAGAGACCAGCTTGTCCTTGGTCTGAGCCGAAAATTTGGGATCCGGAACTTTTACAGAGATGATCGCGGTCAGCCCCTCACGGGCATCATCGCCGGAGGTGTTGACCTTGGCCTTCTTTAGGAGTCCCTCGACTTCGATATAGTGATTCAGCGAGCGAGTAAGGGCCGCGCGGAAACCGGCCAAATGGGTGCCGCCATCGCGCTGAGGAATGTTATTGGTGTAGCAGAAAATGTTCTCGGAAAAGGTATCGTTCCACTGCATCGCCACTTCCACACCGACACCATCCTCACGCTCGGCATTGAAATGGAACACCGGATTGAGCACGGTCTTGTTGGTGTTCAAGTGATTGACGAAGGCTTTCAGTCCACCCTCGTAGTGAAACAGCTCCTCCTTGCCGCTGCGCTCGTCCATCAGGCGGATGGCCACGCCGGAGTTGAGGAAGGAAAGCTCCCTCAGCCGCTTGGCCAGGATGTCGTAGTGGAACTCGATATTATGGAAGGTCTCGCTTGAAGGACGGAAGTGTACACGCGTTCCACTCTTCTCCGTCTTGCCTACCACCGCCAACGGTGCATCGGGAACACCATGGTGATAAATCTGCTCGTGCACCTGTCCAGCTCGCCAGATCGTCAGCTTCAATTCCTCGGACAGGGCATTGACCACGGAGACCCCTACGCCGTGCAACCCCCCTGACACCTTGTAGGAGTTGTCATCAAACTTTCCGCCAGCATGCAGAACTGTCATGATCACTTCGGCGGCCGAAACACCTTCCCCTTCGTGAAGATCCGTCGGAACGCCGCGACCGTTGTCGGTTACCGTAATCGTTTCATCCGGATGGATGATGACTCTGATTTCGCTGCAGTGTCCGGCCAAGGCTTCATCGATGGAGTTGTCCACCAGTTCGAACACCATATGGTGCAGGCCCGTCCCGTCATCGGTATCACCGATGTACATGCCTGGTCGCTTGCGTACGGCATCCAGCCCCTTGAGGACCTTGATGCTCGATGAGTCGTAAGCCTGTTCGCTCATTGACTGCTCCGTGATGAAGTCTGTCTGTCCATTGGCTGCAGCTGCCCCTGCCCCGATTCAGGATGTTTCACGTGGAACATCGCTACCTCGGTGTCGGGCTGCCAGAGATCCGCTAGTGCATGGGGATCGACGCTGGTGATGAACACCTGGCAGCGCATCCGCTCTAGCCATCCGCAGAATACCCGTCGATGTTCGTTATCCAGCTCGGCAGGAAGGTCGTCGATCAGGTAGATGCAGGTGCGGCCGGTCATTTGCTCGAGAAGTCGCCCCTGGGCCAGTTTGAGAGCGCTCACCACCAACTTCTGCTGCCCACGTGAGAGCACCTCCACCGCTGGACGCTTACCGAGACGAATACTCAACTCTGCGCGCTGGGGTCCCTGTTGGGTGAATCCCATCTGGCGGTCGGTGTCGCGTGCGCGGAGAAGGATGTCCGACAGCTGGCGCTTGCGATCCCAGCCACGCGAATAGCGCACTGACAGCCCGGGCAGCGTGATTAAGGCGGTCAGCGTATCCTCGAACACCGGAAGGAACAGTTCGACCCAGTTCCGGCGCATGACATCCAGCCGGTCGCTCCAGTGCACAAGCTCCTGCTCCCAGGCATCCAGGGAAGCATCAGACATTCTACCATGTCTGAGAAGGGCATTCCGATGTTTCAGGGCACGCCGGAAACGTCTCCAGGCATCGAGAAAGTCGTGTTTCACGTGAAACACGCCCCAGTCGAGAAACTCGCGCCGGCCGGCCGGTGGGCCCTCCAGGAGACGGAAGGCGTCAGGATTGATCAGCTGAAGCGGCAGGGTCTCCACCAGACGGGAGACGCGTTGAAGACGCTCACCCGAAAGACGCATCTCCATTTCACCGCCCTCGCGATGACGGCGTATGCCGATAGACGTCTTCGGATCATCCGCCAGTCGGCCGTACAGCGTCATCGCATCGGTGTCGTGAGTGATGACCTGGCGTAGCTGGCGAGCACGAAAGGAACGCCCCATGCCCAGGATATGGATACCCTCCAGCAAGCTGGTCTTTCCGCTCCCATTGGCGCCGGTGAAGAGATTGATGTGCGGACCCGGGATCAAGTCAACATGCTGCAGATTGCGCAGGCCATGAAAGGCGAGGCGTTGGAGAGGCATCAGGCAGGATCGACCTCGACGGAGACGGCACCCACCACAGGCACCGTCTGCCGTCGCTTCAGAGGCGCATCGGCATGACGACGTACATGGCATCGCCGCCGCCGGGCTCTTCCATCAGCGCACTGCTGTTGGGATCGGCCAGGGTCATCTGCACACGATCTTCGTCCAGTACGCCGAGCACGTCGACGAGATAGCCAACGTTGAAGCCGATTTCCATGCCCGGTCCGCTGTACTCGATGGCGACACTCTCCTCGGCTTCTTCCTGTTCGGGATTGTTGGCCATCACACGCAGACTTCCCTCCTCGAGATTCAGGCGAACGCCACGGTACTTCTCGTTGGAGAGAATGGCAGTGCGCGACAGCACCTGGCGTAACTCGGCACGGTCGGCAATGAAGACCTTGTCACCGCCTCGTGGCACTACCCTCTCGTAGTCGGGGAACTTGCCATCCACCAGCTTGGAGGTAAAGGTGAAGTCACCGGTATGGGCTCGCACATGGCTGGCACCAAGAGTCAGACTCACCGGCTCCTCACCTTCATCCAGCAGGCGAACCAATTCCAGGACCCCCTTGCGCGGCACGATAAGCTTCTGGGACGGCTCTACCTGGATGTCGACCGGACGCGAGCATACGGCCAGCCGATGGCCATCGGTGGCCACGGTGCGCACCAGGTTGTTACCGAGCTCGAGCAGCATGCCATTGAGATAATAGCGGACGTCCTGTTGAGCCATGGCGAAGGAGGTCGCATCGATCAGATGCTTGAGGGTGCCACGCGGCAGGCTGAGCTCCACGTTGCTTCGCTCCTGCTCGATGCTGGGGAACTCGGCCACCGGAAGGGTCGATAGGGTAAAGCGCGAGCGACCACTGCGCAGTACGGCCCGCCCCTCTTCGAGGGATAGCTGTATCTCGGACTGATCGGGTAATGACTTGCAGATATCCATGAGCTTACGGGCCGGCACGGTAGCCGATCCAGTCTCTTCCACCAGGCTAGCGGCGGTACGGCCGATCAGCTCGACCTCGAGATCGGTACCGGTAAGGGACACCTGATCCTGATCGACCTGAATCAGCACGTTGGAGAGTACCGGCAGGGTCTGACGTCGCTCCACCACGCCAGCCACCAGCGTCAGCGGGCGCAGCAGCGCTTCTCGGGAGATGGAAAATTTCATGTCGGCTCCACTACTTGTCCTGGAGGGATTGAGGCCGGCGACCCGACCGCTGATGTTCCGTTCAGCTGGTCAACAGCCGCAGCAGATTCTTGTAGTCCTCTCGGATGTCCGAGCTTTCCTCCTGCAATGACTTCACCTTGCGGCAGGCATGCAGCACCGTGGTGTGATCTCGGCCACCGAAGGCATCGCCGATCTCCGGCAGGCTATGGTTGGTCAGCTCCTTGGCAAGGGCCATGGCGACCTGGCGGGGGCGAGCGACCGACCGCGAGCGACGCTTTGAGAGCAAGTCGGAGAGCTTGATCTTGTAATACTCGGCCACCGTTCGTTGAATGTTGTCCACGCCGACCTGCTTGTCCTGAAGCGCCAGCAGGTCCTTGAGGGATTCACGGATGAAGTCCTGGGTAATGGTCTTGCCCATGAAGTGAGAGTCGGCGATCACCTTCTTCAGGGCGCCTTCGAGTTCACGCACATTGGAGCGGATCTTCTGGGCGATGAAGAAAGCGGCATCGTGGGGTAGATCGACCTTGGCCTGATCGGCCTTCTTCATCAGGATTGCCACCCGCGTCTCAAGCTCCGGTGGCTCGATGGCCACCGTCAGCCCCCAACCGAAACGGGACTTCAGCCGCTCCTCTACTCCACTGATTTCCTTGGGATAACGGTCAGACGTCAGGATCATCTGCTGGCCACCCTCGAGCAGCGCATTGAAGGTATGGAAGAACTCCTCCTGGGAGCGTTCCTTGCCGGCAAAAAACTGGATGTCATCAATCAGCAGAGCATCGACGCTGCGATAGAACCGCTTGAAGTCGTTGATGGCATTGAGTTGCAGCGCCTTGACCATGTCGGCCACGAAGCGTTCGGAATGCAGGTAGACCACCTGCGCATTCTCGCGGCGCGTCGCCAGCGCATTGCCGACGGCATGCATAAGGTGGGTCTTGCCGAGGCCGACACCGCCATAGAGGAACAGCGGATTATAGGCGCCACCGGGATTCTCGGATACCTGACGGGAAGCGGCCCTGGCCAGTTGGTTGGACTTGCCCTCAACGAAGGTCTCGAAGGTAAAGTTGGGATTCAGGCCACTGTTGTGCTTCAGGCTACCCTCCACCTGCACCTGACGCTCGCCACCACGTCGCTGGCCACTATTCTCCTCGCGCATCTGATCGATCTCGCGCTCGTCCCCCACCTCCCCCCGCGAGGGAACTTGAACCGCGGGTGCGGGAGGGTTACGCCCCGCTGAAACGGGATTGCCCAACTCACGAGGCTGAGGGTTGGGCGCTGCTCGCCGGCTGCCGACGGTCAGCACCACCTTCGGCGGCTTCGCGGGTGAGAGCTCTCGCATCAGTTCGCTGATCCGCTTGGCATACTTGTCGCTTACCCAGTCCCGCACGAAGCGATTCGGCGCCAGCAGGCGCAACTGGTTGGACTCCCCTTCCTCCGCCTGCAGCGGACGGATCCAGGTGTTGAACTGCTGGGAATTCAGTTCATCCTGCAGGGTATCCAGACATTGTTGCCAGAGAGCCAGTGACACGCGACCTCACCATTGCATTGAAAACGACCGCCCATTGTATCGTTCAGGCAACGGGTTATCCACATGCCTCGCACCGCGTGCCGTGCTGTGGAAAACCTATCTGCGATCCTCATCGACTCGGCAATGGCACATCCGAAAGCCAAGGATTCACCCTGGGCCGTCGCTGGACAGAGGAGAGTTGTCCCCCTGACATACCCATCTTGTCCACAGCAAAAAAATCTCTTCACCTCACTGATATTAAACGTTTATAACTTGTTATCCACAATTATTATCCCCCATAGTGATAACAAGGACACGCTTCTATTCATGATCTCATGGAGCGCCAGAGCCCGAGCAACCGGGTCCCAAACCCCGCATATGGCATAGGGAAGCAAGGAAGAATTGCACCGCGGGGCTGAAATCACTACAATTTCCGGTCTTGAACCGAATACCCCCGGGTCCGCCAGCGGCATCCGGATGCCTTCGAATGATCGATTCGTTCCGAAAACCACGTGGGAATAACGAGTTATGAAACGTACTTTTCAACCCAGCGTCCTCAAGCGCAAGCGCATGCATGGCTTCCGTGCGCGCATGGCCACCAAGAATGGTCGTGCTGTACTGGCCCGTCGTCGTGCCAAGGGCCGCAAGCGCCTGAGCGCCTGAACGCGGCCCTCGCGTGTCACGTCAGGGCTTTCCCCGGCAAATGCGACTGCTGACCGCCGGGGATTATCGACATGTCTTCGAAACGGCTGCATTCAAGGTCCACGGCAAGGGACTGATGGCCCTGGCCTCTCCCAACGCGCAAGGCTTTCCGCGTCTCGGCCTGATCTTCAGCAAGAAGAATGTTCGTAGAGCCGTAGACCGAAACCGCCTCAAGCGTATCGTGCGCGAATCCATCCGGCTTCAGCAGCATCGCATGCCCTCGGTGGATATCGTGGTGCTGGCAAGACGAGGAGTCCATGAACTGGACAATGCCACCGTGCATCGTCAACTCCACGGGATGTGGCGGCGACTGGAGAGAGAAGCGCAAAAGTCGTCCCCTGGGGCGAACTTGTCCACCCAGGAGACCGGTGACGCAGGCCACGAACGATGACAGGTACCCCGGCGTGCCCGTTTATCCCGGAGCCTGCATGAGCATCACCTCTGCCATCTTCGCTGCAATCTTTCACGCTGATGCATTGAATGCAGCCAGCCTGTGCGCGTTATCTAGCCTGCCTCCGGCAGGCTTTCGTGTATCTCGGGTGTGCGACCTGCGTTGCGCCATCGGAATGTTCACTTCCCATCGGGCAGACCCCTCATGGACGTAAAACGACTTCTCCTCGTGATTCCTCTGGCGGTACTCGCCTACCTGTTGATCGTCCAGTGGAATCAAGACTACGGCCAGGTGACCCCTGAGCCGCAAGCTCCCGCCATCTCGAGCAAGGCCCCGGAAGGCGCTCGCCAGGACCCCGCGTCCTCGGGAAGCGACGACCTCTCGGTACCCGCAACTGCCAGTTCGGCGGAAGACATGACCGGCGACATCCCCGGCGAAGCTGCTGCTCCGTCGGGAAGTCGCGATCTGGTAGCCGTCGTTACCGACGTGCTCGATGTCCGTATCGACCCCCAGGGTGGAGATATCGTCTATGCGGCGCTTCCCCAGCATCGCTTCAGCCTCAACTCCGAACGGCCCTATGTGCTGCTGTCCGACAGCGAGAGCCGCAGCTATGTGGCACGTTCCGGCCTTCAGCTCGAGGGCCACGAGGGCCGCATCACCTTCACCCCCGAGACGACCGAGTACCGCCTGGGTGAGAACGATGAGCGCCTCGAGGTCGACCTGTCTGCCGAAGTGAATGGCGTCGACGTGATCAAGCGCTTCACCTTCGAGCGTGACAGCTACGCGGTGGACGTGAACTACTTCCTGGCCAACAACACCGAGGAGCCGGTTACCGCCCGCTTCATCGGCCAGCTAGCCCGCGACAACAGCAGTGATCCCTCCAGCGGCCCAGCCCTGGGGATGCAGTCCTTCCTCGGCGCGGCCTACTCCACCCCCGAGGACCGCTATCTGAAGGTCGATTTCGATGAGATCCAGGAAGGCGCCTTCAACAACCGCGACGTTGAGGGTGGCTGGGTCGCCATCATCCAGCACTACTTCACTTCCGCCTGGGCCCCCTCCCAGAACCAGCAGAACCTCTTCTACGCGACCACCGATTCCCGTAATCGCAATGTGGCCGCCTTCGCCGGCCCCACCAGCAACGTCTCGGCTAACAGCGAGGCAACGCTGGGGGCAACGCTCTACATGGGCCCCAAGATACAGGACCGCCTGGAGAACGTAGCGCCTCACCTGGAGCTGACGGTGGACTTCGGCTGGCTGTGGTTCATCGCCAACCCGCTGTTCTGGCTGCTGGACCAGATCCACGACCTGATCGGCAACTGGGGCTGGTCCATCGTGCTGCTGACCCTGCTGGTGAAGCTGGCCCTTTGGCCGCTCTCCGCCAAGGCCTACAAGTCCATGGCCCGCATGCGCAAACTGGGCCCGGAGATGCAGCGTCTGAAGGAGCAGTTCGGCGACGACCGCCAGAAAATGTCCCAGGAGATGATGAAGTTCTACCAGAAGGAGAAGATCAACCCCCTGGGCGGCTGCCTGCCGATCCTGGTGCAAATGCCAGTGTTCATCGCCCTCTACTGGATGCTATTGGAATCCGTGGAGTTGCGTCACGCACCCTTCATGTTCTGGATTCAGGACCTGTCGGTGAAGGATCCCTACTTCATCCTGCCGATCCTGATGGGCGCCTCGATGTTCGTCCAGCAGATGCTCAACCCGACGCCTCCCGACCCCATGCAGGCGAAGATCATGAAAATGCTGCCGATCGTCTTCACCTTCTTCTTCCTGTGGTTCCCGGCCGGCCTGGTCATCTACTGGGTGGTCAACAATTGCATCTCCATCGTTCAGCAGTATGCCATCACCCGCAAGATCGAGGCCGATCCGAGTATCGGCAAGGGCATGAAGACCAAGTAGCACGGTACTTCCTCCTGACGTCCAGACCCCCGCCACGGCGGGGGTCTGGCGTTTACGGCATCCGCCCCGGACAATGTCTCTCTTTCAGCCGAGGAGCCGCCGATGAACAGCAGTCTCCACGATCAGGACACCATCACCGCCCTGGCCACGCCACCAGGGCGCGGCGGCGTGGGCATCGTCCGCGTCTCCGGTCCCGCCTGCACGACGATCGCCGAGGCCATGGTGGGCCACTGCCCGGCCCCGCGATATGCCCACTATGGCCCCTTTCGAGGCGAATCCACGGTAATAGACGAGGGCATCGCGCTGTTCTTTCCCGGTCCCCACTCCTTCACCGGCGAAGACGTGCTGGAACTTCAGGGCCACGGCGGCCCGGTGATCATGGACCTGTTGCTCGAGCGCTGCGTGCAGCTGGGGGCCCGGCTCGCCCGCCCTGGCGAGTTCTCGGAGCGCGCCTTCCTCAACGACAAGCTGGATCTTGCCCAGGCCGAGGCCATTGCCGACCTGATCGAGGCCAGTTCCCGAGGGGCGGCAGAGAACGCCCTGCGCTCCCTGCAGGGCGAGTTCTCGAATCGAGTGGCGTCCCTGGTCCAGCGGCTGATCGAACTGCGCATCTATGTGGAGGCGGCCATCGACTTCCCTGAAGAGGAGATCGACTTCCTCGCCGACGGGCATGTCGCCGGCAGATTGGCTGAGGTCCAGTCGGAGCTGGCCGAGGTGCGTGCCGCCGCCGGACAGGGGGCCCTGATGCGCGAGGGCATGAGCGTGGTGATCGCCGGGCGCCCCAATGCCGGCAAGTCGAGCCTGCTCAATGCGCTGACCGAACAGGATACAGCCATCGTCACCGACATCGAGGGCACCACCCGGGATGTCCTCCGCGAACATATTCACCTGGATGGCATGCCCCTGCACATCATCGACACGGCTGGGCTGCGTGATACCCCGGATGCCGTGGAGAAGATCGGAGTGGCCCGCGCCTGGGAAGAGATCGAGCAGGCCGATCGCGTGCTGCTGCTCGTGGATGCGGCCACTACCGATGCCGTCGATCCCATGGTCATCTGGCCCGAATTCGTGGCACGCCTTCGGGACCCCTCCCGGTTGACGCTGGTGCGCAACAAGATCGATGCCAGCCACGAATCCCCCGGCATCGATGCTGACGACGCCACCCCGGTGATCCGCCTGTCGGCGAGGAACGGCGCGGGATTGGAAAGCCTCAGGGAGCACCTGAAGGCAGTGATGGGCTATGCCGCGACTACTGAAGGACGCTTCTCGGCCCGGCGACGGCATCTGGAGGCGCTGGACCGGGCCCGCCGTTCCCTGGACAACGGCGTGGCACAGCTCGCCGGTTACGGGGCGGGTGAGCTGCTCGCCGAGGACCTGCGAGATGCCCAGCAAGCCCTGGGCGAGATTACCGGCGAGTTCAGCGCGGATGACCTGCTGGGTGAGATCTTCGGCAGCTTCTGCATCGGTAAGTAAGCGGTTGCCCTACTCTCCCACCCACCAGTCGCTACGATGACGGCAGGTTGCACCCAGCAGCGGCGTGAGCTGCCTCATCGACGCTTCCAGCCGCGCATCGAGCCCCCAGGGCGGATTGATCACCAGCATGCCACTGCCGACCATGCCGCGTTCGCCCTCCTTAACCTCACGCAGCCTCAGCTCGCTATGCCATATCTTGCGCAGCCCACCCTCACGGAGTCCCTCCAGCAGCTCATGATGATAGCCGGCCGGCAGGAGGGGATGCCACACCAGCACGACGGCATGACGCGCCTTTCGCATGGCTTTCAGTACGGCTTTGGCTACCTCGCCATACTCCGCCTTGCGCTCGTAGCTGGGGTCGACCAACACGCACAGGCGTGGCGTAGCAACCGGCAGACGCTTCACCAGTCCGTCCAGGCCGTCACCATGGATGCGCTGCACATTGTCAGGCATTAGCTGACGGGCCAGGTACCCATGCTCACCGGCGTGAAGTTCGAAGAGCAGCAGCCTGTCCTGCGGTCGCAATCGCTCAGACAGCCACCAGGGCGAGCCAGGATAGCAATCGAGCCGGCCGCACCGATCCTGTACCCGGGCGACGGCGGCGAGCCAGTCATCGATCAGCGGGGCATTATCGGGTAGCACCCTCGCGTGCCAGAGCCGGTCGATGCCCTCTCGGTGCTCACCGAGTTTCGCCGTCTCCTCGGCCGCCAGCGGGTAGAGGCCACGACCGGCATGGGTATCTATATACGTAATAGCCGATTTCTTACGTAATAAATAATCGATAACCGCGAACAGCGTCAGATGCTTGTGAACATCGGCGAAATTGCCTGCATGGTAGGCATGCTGGTAGGAAAGCATGGAAAGAAATCCACGAGACGGCAACACGAAAAGGGCCCGCCACTGTATGCCAGTGATGGGCCCGAAGAGTAAGGCTACAGGGAACTCTCTTATTGCTGCTGGAAGCGGTTCTCGATAGGCGTCAGAGTGATTTCCACCCGACGGTTCTGGGACCGGCCCTGCTCGGTGTTATTGCTGGCTACCGGTTGGGTTTCGCCATAGCCGCGCATGTTCAAGCGATTTCCTGATACACCGGATTGAGCCAGGTAGTTGCCCACCGATTCTGCACGGCGCTCGGAAAGCCGCTGGTTGTAGCCGGCGTCGCCAGTGCTGTCGGTATGACCGGCGATGTTGACCAGCGTATCGGGGTACTGCTGCAGCACCGCGGCAACATCATTGAGGGCATTGCGCGCACTGGGCGTCAGGTCGCTAGAATCAAAACCGAAAGTCACTTCGCTCGGCATATTGAGCACGATATCGTCACCGCGACGATCGACGCCGATGCCGGTGCCCTGCGTACTCTGCCGTAGCTGTTCCTCCTGTCGATCCATGTAGGCGCCGATACCCCCACCGGCGGCGGCCCCCACGGCCGCACCGATCAGTGCGCGATCGCGGCGACTGGTGCTGCCGTCACCACTCAGGGCACCGGCGGCGGCGCCGACGGCGGCGCCGATGGCCGCGCCGGTGCCGGTCTGGCTACGCTGAGTCTGGCCGGAATAGGGGTCAGTGGTGGTGCAGCCCACCAGCAGCAAGGCTGTGGCGAAAGGGGCAATAAAACGAAATGATTTCATCATGGGTCATTATCTCCTCGAGTAGACGAGTTCTTCCTTGCCTGGCCGATACTCACTGATCAGGACCAGTAACTCGTTCAAGAATAGCAGACCTTGCGGCGATGCCTGCAGCCTGTCGACATCTTCCACAAGAAGTCCTTTTTCACGGGCCGTAACCAGTCGGGAAAGCAGTGCCTGCGACCCGCGCCCGGTATGGGCTTTCCAGGTCGACAGCGGCACACCCTCCACCAGGCGCAGAGCATTCATGGCGAATTCCAGCGGCAGTTCTCGCTCATCGATATCGCCTTGGCCGGCCACGAAGCCACGTGGATCGTTGACCCGGCGCAAATAGGCGTCGGGCAACCGCGATTTCCAGCGACGTTGAATCTTCAGACCCTCGCTCCCCGCAACGCTGAGCTTGCCATGGGCGCCAGCCCCGATTCCCAGATAATCACCGAAGTGCCAGTAGTTGCGATTGTGACGCGAGCGCCGACCGGCACGGGCATAGGCGGAAATCTCGTAGCGCTCAAGCCCGGCGGATTCGAGGCGCTCATGGCCCATGTCCTGGATGTCCCAGAGGACCTCCTCCACCGGCAGTTCAGGGGGAAAAGTGTAAAATTCGGTATTGGGTTCCAGGGTCAGCTGATACCAGGACAGATGCTCCGGGGAGAAGGAGAGGGCCTGATCGAGGTCGTCCAGCGCCAGCGCCGGTGTCTGTTCGGGAAGGCCGTGCATCAGATCGATGTTGAGGTTGTCGAAGCCGGCCTGGCGTGCCTCCTGGATGGCGGCCACGGCATCGTCACCGCCGTGGATGCGCCCCAGCGCCGCCAGTTGCACGACCTGGAAGCTCTGCACCCCCAACGAGAGACGGTTGATCCCCGCCGCTCGATAGGCGGCGAAGCGTCCCCGCTCCAGGGTACCGGGATTGGCTTCCAGGGTGATCTCGACGTCTGCCGCCAGAGGGAGCCGGTCTGACACGGCCTGCAGCAACCGCTCGTAGAAGCCGCCCGACATCAGGCTCGGTGTGCCACCACCAATAAAGATACTCACCAGCTCACGCCCCGCAACCAGCGGCAGGTCGGCCTCGAGGTCCGCGATCAGCGCCGCAAGGTAGCTCGCCTCGGGCAGCTCGGCGCTGCGTCCTACCCCGTGGGAGTTGAAGTCACAGTAGGGGCACTTGCGCACGCACCAGGGCACATGAATATAAAGCGATAACGGCGGGACTCCAGGCGATAGCGGAATAGAAGCGCTCATCGCTGTCCCTGCCCATCTTGCATTGCCGCCACCAGCGCCTGCAGAGCCCGCCCCCGATGGCTGAGCCGATTCTTCTGGTCGGCAGTAAGCTCGGCGGCACTCGCCTGCTGCTCGGGAAGCCAGAAAAGGGGATCATAGCCGAAGCCCCCCTTACCGCGGGGAGACTGCAGGATCTCGCCTTCCCAGCTGCTCTGAACGATCAGCGGAACCGGGTCCTGTGCATGACGCAGCAACACCAGCACGCACCAATAGCGAGCCCGGCGGCTAGCTTCCGGCACCTCGGCCAGGGACGCCAGAAGCCGAGCGTTGTTGCGCGCATCGCTCTTCGGCTCGCCTGCATAGCGTGCGGAATAGATGCCAGGCGCCCCGTTGAGGGCATCGACCTCCAGGCCGGAATCATCGGCCAGTGCCGGCAACCCGCTCAGGCGACTGGCTTCCCGAGCCTTGAGCAGGGCATTCTCGACGAAGGTCAGGCCGGTCTCCTCGACATCAGCCACACCGAAGTCGGACTGGGGCCTCACATCGAAGCCCAGCGGGGAGAGCAGCTGGTGGAACTCTCTCAGTTTGCCGATATTGCCGCTGGCCAGGACCAGCAAGGCTGAGGTCATGATCGGTTCTCCGGACGGTAAGGCGATGAAATGTGAATCGGCCGCTAACAGATAGAGGGTTTTTCATTCTGAACCAGGAAACATCGCACCCAGAACCGAATTCGTTGCGAAAGTCTCCTCAAATCAATCGGACGTGATCCTGGATCAGGCCAGCCAGGGTCTCCGCGGCGTTATCCGCCGTGGTATCGAGATGCAGCAGGTGAAGGCGTTCCTCGTCACCGAAGGGCTCCATATCGGCTTGTTGCGACGTCAGGATGGCGAGGCTCTCCTCTGAAGGGACGCCGAGACGTCGGGCGCGTTTCTCGATGCGCCGGCTGAGGGTGGCTTGATCGGCCTCGAAGCTGACCAGCAGCACGGGTAACCCCCTCGCCTCGGCCTGCTGGCGCAGAAGGTCGCGTTGCTCGCGCTTGAGGAAGGTGCCATCGACGCAGGTCGGAAACCCTGCCTCCAGCAGCGTGCCGGCACATTCGGCCAGTCGGCGGTAGGTGCGCTCGGTAGCCTCCGGAGCAAACATATCCACAGGCGGTTCCATCACAGCCTGCTGTGGATCGATACCCTGAAGTCGACGCCGCTCCACATCCGAACAGAGCCGCACGGCACCCAGGCGACCGACCAGGGTCCGGGTGAAGCGGCTCTTGCCACTTCCCGATACGCCGATGCCGATGATCAGCGGGGGGAAACGGAACTCGGCGTAGGCCTCGGCCAGGTCGAGATAAGCACGGCACTCCCGCATGGTCTCGGCGAGCAGGGCAGGGCGTTCGCCATCCTCACCGGCCGCCGGATGGCGCTGAAGGGCGCGCCGTGCTCCCGCCAGGGCCTCGACAACACGGAAGATGGAGAGCAGGCGAGCCAGGTCGTAGTCCCCGGACTGACGCAGGTAGCCATCGAGAGCCTGGCGAGCCAGTCCGCTCTCGCCGTGGGACTCCAGCCCTACCAGCAGTGCGGCGAGATCGCTGCCCGGGTCGACGTGATCATCGACTCCAGGCCCATGAATGTCACGACCGATGGCGTTGGCCAACAGCACCCGACCCTTGTCACAGAGACGACTGTCCGGATTCTCTGCGGCCCAGCTGGATGCCAACAGGCACTCCCGACGCGCCAGGAAACACGGCGTCAGACGTTCAAGATCCTGCTCGAACCAATGGCGGAGAAAGGCCAGACGCTGGCGATCCTCCTCACCATGGAGCAACGACTCGATGCCCTCCACTTCTCCTTCGAACCGCTTCCTGAAGGCGATCAGCCCGGCATTCGAGGGGCAAACCTCGCCGAGGGAGTGCCGATGGAAAGCCACTAGCCGATCGACCAGCTCCTCCAGCTGTAGCGTCTCCTCAGGGGCCGCATGTTCGCCATGTGTGTGGCTCATCAAGGTATCTCCCAGTATGGAGAGTGGAGTCTCAGGCCTGCTGCATCGATGCGAATGCCTTCTCGGCACAATCCAGCGTCAGCTGGATGTCTTCCGGGGCATGGGCACTGGACATGAAGCCGGCCTCGAAGGCCGACGGCGCCAGGTAGACCCCCTGGTCGAGCATCAAGGAGAAGAAGCGACGGAAGGCATCGGCGTCACAGGCAGTGGTCTGGGCGAAGTTATCGACTCGGCTCTGGCCGGTGAAGAAGACCCCGAACATGCCGCCGGCACGCTGGGTGATCATGTCGATGCCTGCGGCATCGGCCCTCTCCTGGAGACCATGGCAGAGGGTCTCGACCCGCTGCGCCAGGGCATCATGGAAACCCGGCTGACGAAGCTTCTTGAGCAGAGTGATGCCGGCCGCCATGGCCAGAGGATTGCCGGCGAGAGTACCAGCCTGATAGACAGGACCGAGCGGCGAGATCTGTTCCATGATCTCGCGACGACCGCCGAAGGCGCCCACAGGCATGCCGCCGCCGACGATCTTGCCCAGACAGGTGAGATCCGGCTCGATGCCATAATGAGCCTGAGCCCCGCCCATCGCCACACGGAAACCTGTCATCACCTCGTCGAAGATCAGCACGCTGCCATACTGGTCGCAGACACGGCGCAGGGTCTCGAGAAAGCCCGGCTGCGGCGGGATGCAGTTCATGTTGCCGGCCACCGGCTCGACGATGATGCAAGCCACCTCGCTGCCGATCTCCTCGAAGCACTGCTCCACGGCATCGGGATCGTTGAAGGAGAGGGTCACGGTGTGCTCGGCCAGGGACGCCGGCACCCCGGGGGAACTGGGCTCACCATGAGTGAGGGCTCCCGAGCCGGCCTTGACCAGCAGCGAGTCGGAGTGGCCATGGTAATTGCCCTCGAACTTGACGATCTTGTCGCGGCCGGTATAGCCCCGCGCCAGGCGGATGGCCGACATGGTGGCTTCGGTGCCGGAATTGACCATGCGTACCATCTCGATGCTGGGGATCATCTCGCAGATCAGGTCGGCCATGGTGGTTTCGATGGCCGTGGGGGTACCGAAGGAGAGGCCGTTATCGAGCCGCTCGCGTACCGCTTCCAGCACCTCGGGATCGGCATGACCGGTGATCATGGGTCCCCAGGAACCGACATAATCGACATAGCGCTTGCCTTCCACATCGAAGAGATAGGCTCCCCGTGCACGCTCCATGAATACCGGAGGACGGTCCATCCCCTTGAAGGCGCGAACCGGCGAGTTGACCCCGCCAGGAATGTGGCGGCAGGCCTGCTCGAAGAGCTGTGCGGATGTGGTCATGTCAACCTCTTGCCCTGTAGATACATGCCCGACCGGGCGGGCTTGTGGATAGTTTTCTGGATAAGTTCGTGATAGCCGGTGAACTGACGGTGAATCTCGTCGAATGGCACCTGCCTGTTCCTCTGCTCGGTTCGTCCCATTCTCGTCTGCAAGGGAGTCGATGACCAGCCCATCCCATCATGCCGGCGGAGTGGCAGAATTGATGGTGAGGAAAGAGGGAGTGGCCGGCAACTGCCAGAGACGCCGTGGGAGCCACTGGGCATGTCCCGGTTGCCAGCCGCGAGCCAGCGCCTGCCAGGTAAAGGTCTGCGCCTGCTCACAGGCCGTGACCAGTGACTCGCCCGCCGCCAGACGCGCCGCCAGCGCGCTCGCCAGGGTACAGCCGGAACCGTGGAAGCTTCCCGCGAGACGCGGCCAGGTCCACTGTCGGCTGGCGTCAGGCGCATGCAGAGTATGTTCCACCCGATCCGCGGGTACTCTTTTCGCGGGGTGGTCGGTGCCGGTGACCAGCAGCGACTGGCAGCCGAGAGACATCAGCCTCACGGCCCGCTCGGTGTCGTCACCGAATTCGGCACCGGCCAGCCGAGCCAGTTCCTGTCGATTGGGGGTCAGGATATCCACAAGCGGCAGCAAGTCGCGACGCATGGCATCGATAAGCTCGGCTGTGGACAGATCACTCCCGCCCCCGGCCCGGAGTACCGGATCCATCACCACCGGAACCCCAGGCCGACGCCGCAGGATACCCACCACCGCATCCAGCAAAACACCATCCGGTATCAGGCCGATCTTGATCGCGGCGATCTCGAATTCATCCAGGGCCGCCACCATGGCAACCAGGTCATCGGCTGGCACGGGCCTCACCATGCTCACATCCCGGCAATTCTGTACCGTCAGCGCCGTGGGCACGGTCAATGCCCAGCCTCCGCAGGCAGCCACCGCCTCGCTGTCGGCGACCAGGCCAGCGCCACCAGTGGGGTCGTGGCCGGCCAGCACCAGCACCGTCGGCAAATGGGGCCTCAGTTCATGGGTCTCGGCCATCAGAAGGGCTTCAACACAGCCAGGAAGATGATCAGCAGCAGGGCGATCACCGGCAGCTCGTTGAACCAGCGGAAGAACACATGCCCGCGTCGACAGCGCTCTTCGGCAAACTGCTTCAGGTAGATCAGGCAGAGATGGTGATACCCTACCAGCAGCGCCACGAGCAGCAGCTTGGCATGGATCCATCCCTGAGCGAGCCAGGCGGGATTGAGCACCAGCAGGGCGCCCCCGAACAGCAGCACGGCGATCATCGACGGGGTCATGATGCCGCGGTAAAGCTTGCGCTCCATCACCAGGAAGTGATCGATGGCCTGCTGCTCGCCCCTCTCCCGCGCCATGGCGTGATAGACGTAAAGGCGCGGCAGATAGAACAGGGCAGCAAACCAGGTCACCATGGCCACCAGGTGCAAGGCCTTCATCCACAGATACATGACGACTCCTCAGCCGTGGGTCGAATCGGAAAAGCGGTAATAGCGCTCGATGGCATCTCGGGTGATGATACCCGAAATCCGCTTCTTCTTCGGCCGGTGACCGTGCTCCACGTAGAGAGCATCCAGCGCCTTGTCGTTGAGTTTCTCGAATGCTTCGGAGAGCGTTGCCTGCAGGTGGATCGGTGCCATGTCCAGGCGCTGGCCGGGGATTTCCAGCAGATCCAGCAAGACGCTGTCGTTGTCCGATCCGGGCTGGTCATGCTCCAGCAGCCAGCGGGCCAGGTCAGCTGCCTTGAGCGCCAGGGTCGGCTTGTCGTCCGTGGAACGCTCGATCAGCACCCAGACGGGATTGGAGTCGAGCAGGGCACTGGCCTGATCACGCGTCACCATGCGCGAGGTGCGCACCAGGTTGCGCTCCATCACCGCCGGCACCGATACCCGCGACAATGCCTGCATCAGGGGCTGCTGCAGCGGATGCTGTCCCGAACGGGTCTGGGTGAGGAAGAACCCCTGACTGCGTCCCAACTGACGCGCCGTGAGGCTGGCCACCACCACCGCCAGCATTCCCGGCATGATGATGCCGGGAGTATGAGTGAGCTCGAGCAGGGCCATCAGGGCCGCCAGGGGAGCCTGCAGCACGGCACCCATCATCGCTGCCATGCCCAGCAAGGCATAGACCTCGGGTTCCGAGGCCCCTACCGGCAACAGGGCCTGGCCTGCCAGCCCGCACAGGGCACCGGCCGCTCCACCGACCACCAGGATGGGGCCGATGACGCTGACCGGAATGCCGCATGCCACGCTGAAGGCCGTCAGCAACAACTTCCCGATCGCCACTACCAGCAGAACATCCACCGCGGCGGTGCCACCCAGCGCCAGCTGCAGGGTGTCGTAGCCCATTCCCTGCACTTCGGGGTACCACCAGGCCACGCCGGCTACCGCCAGCGCCGCCAGGGCGAAGCGCAACGCCATCGGTAGCCGCTGAAGCCGCTCGTGCCCTCTGGACACTCGCACGAACAGTGCCGCCAGCAGGCCGATCAGCAGGGCGCTGGCCAGGATCCAGGGAATATCCAGCAAGGACTTCAGGTGCAGGTCGGGAATGCCGATGGCGGGTTCGGCACCGTAGACCAGCTGGGCCACTACGGCGCCCATGGATGAGGCCAGGATCACTGGCATGAAGCCGACGATAGTGTACTCCATCATCACCACTTCCATGGCGAAGATGACGCCGGCGATGGGCGTGTTGAACGAGGCCGAAATGCCTGCCGCCGTTCCGCAAGCCACCAGCACCCTCAGGCTGTTATGGGGCAACCTCAAGTATTGACCCAGTCCGGACGAGGCAGCCGCCCCCAGGTGGATCGCCGGTCCCTCACGGCCGGCAGAGAGGCCACCGATCACCGACACCACGCCAACCCACCATTGGGTCAGCCAGTTGCGCAGTGGAAAACGTCCCTGATGATAGGTCAGTCGGTCGATCACATGGATCACGCCGATACGCCGCCCCCTGGGAGGCTGGTGAAACAGCCACACACCGATCAGGGCCGCCGCGACCAGGGGCATCAGCACTCGCAGGGTCGATGGCAGCGCCTCGAAGGCCTCGGGATCGCCGTCGGGAAACAGCAGCAGACCGCCCAGTGACAGCAGCAGGCGGAACACCACCATCAGCCCACCCGTCACGAGACCCGATAGCACGCCCAGCACGCAGAGCTGTGGCAGGGCATCGACATTGGCCAACTGGCGACGAAAGCCTTCCAGGCTGAAGTCGGGTAGCGAGAGACGCGGCACGGCGACGCTCCTGTTCGGCCTTGCTGGGGAAGACCCGCCAGACTGGGCCTGGGTAGGTCGCGTTTCTCTTGTGTATCATATCCGCAGCCATAGGTCCCAGCGTCACGTCACCAACCCCAGGAGACCATCATGTTCAAGGTCGGAATCGTCGGCGGCACCGGTTACACCGGCGTCGAACTGCTCAGGCTACTGGCCTGTCATCCCCATGTGGCAGTGGACGTCATCACTTCACGCTCCGAGGCCGGCATCCCCGTCAGCGAGCTCTACCCCAACCTGCGCGGTCACTATGACGACCTGGCCTTCAGCGTGCCCGATGCCGAACAGCTGGCACGTTGCGATGCCGTTTTCTTTGCTACCCCCCATGGCGTTGCCCATGCCCTGGCCGGTGAGTTGCTCGAGAGAGGGACCCGCGTCATTGACCTCTCGGCCGATTTCCGGCTGCGCGACACCGACGAATGGTCTCACTGGTATGGCGAGCCTCACGGCGCACCCGAGCTGCTGGATCAGGCGGTCTACGGCCTGCCCGAGGTCAACCGTGAGCGCATCCGTCAGGCACGGCTCGTTGCCGTCCCCGGCTGCTACCCCACCGCCGTGCAACTCGGCCTGCTGCCGCTGCTGGAAGCGGGCGTGATCGATACCGACCGGATCATCGCCGACTGCAAGTCCGGCGTCACCGGCGCCGGCCGCGGCGCCAAGGTACCCTCCTTGCTGGCCGAAGCCAGCGAATCCATGAAGGCCTATGGCGCTTCGGGCCACCGCCATCTGCCGGAAATTCGTCAGGGCCTGGCCGATGCCGCCGGCCACCCTGTTAGCCTGACCTTCGTGCCTCACCTGACACCCATGATCCGTGGTATCCACGCCACCCTGTATGGTCGCCTGACCACCGACCCCGGTGATCTCCAGGCACTCTTCGAGCGCCGCTTCGCCAACGAACCCTTTGTCGACGTGATGCCGCCCGGCAGCCATCCAGAGACGCGCAGTGTGAAAGGCGCCAACCTCTGCCGCCTGGCGATCCATCGTCCAGCCGACGGTGACACCGTGGTGGTGCTCTCGGTGATCGATAATCTCGTCAAGGGGGCCTCGGGTCAGGCCGTGCAAAACCTCAACCTGATGCTTGGCCTCGACGAGCTGGCCGGCTTGGATGCCCCAGCCATCATGCCCTGATGGCAATACTCAAATACAGACACGCAAGGGCACCGGGAGTTGGTCGCTCCCGACAAAGTTGACCCTTTTGCTGGGGATTGTGGATAATCCCCTCTCGCAAGACATTCATCGACCCAGGGGAGGTCACCCATGAGTGGTGCCGCATCCTTCGTTCCCACCCCCTTGATGCTCTCGGACGGGGCCCGTGCCCGCCTCACGGCGCTCATCGAGGAACAGGACAACCCCCGGCTCAAGCTGCGGGTCTACGTCACCGGTGGAGGCTGTTCGGGCTTCCAGTACGGTTTTGACTTTGCCGAGGAGATCGCCGACGACGATACCCTCGTCGAGTTCGGAGAGGTTGCTCTGGTGGTCGACCCGCTCTCCTACCAGTACCTGGTCGGCTCCACCGTCGACTACGAGGAGGGGCTTGCCGGTGCCCGCTTCCTGGTCCAGAACCCCAACGCTACCACCACCTGCGGCTGCGGTGCCTCCTTCATGGTCTGACCGCCAGCGTTGGCTCAACGGCAACAGAACGCTTTTCCTTCCACTTGACGCTTCCCCGGGAACTCGCCATGGTTTAGGGCGTACTCCACAAACAACTTCTATCCATGGGGAATCGTATGAAACGCCAACTGAAAACCGCCACCCTGGCCGCCAGTGTCGCGCTCGGGCTTGGGTTCACCAGTGCAGCCAGTGCCGATGATCACGTTCTCGAGGTCGTCACCGACCCGAGCTTCGTTCCCTTCGAGATGATGGACCAGGAGACCGGCGAGATGGTCGGCTTCGACATGGACATCATCAGCGAACTGGCAGAACGTGCCGGTTTCGAATACAACCTGCGCACCATGGACTTCAACGGCATCATCCCTGCCGTCCAGACCGGCAACGTCGACATCGCCATCGCCGGCATCACCATTACCGAGGAGCGTGAGGAGATCGTCGACTTCTCCGACCCCTACTACGACAGCGGTCTACGGATCCTGGTGAGCGCCAACGATGACAGCGTCCAGGAACTGGAAGACCTCGAAGGCAAGAAGATCGGCACCAAGATCGGCTCCACCAGCTATGACTTCCTGGAGGAGAACCTGGGCGACGAGGCCGATATCACCCCCTATCCGGGCAGCAGTGACATGTACATGGCCCTGCTTGGCGGCAGCGTCGACGCTGTATTCTATGATGCCCCCAATGTCGGCTACTTTGCCCAGAGCCGTGGCGAGGGCCGGGTGAAGGTCGTGGGAGATCTCTACGAAGGCCAGCAGTACGGCATCGCCTTCGCGGAAGGCAGCGAGTGGGTCGAGCCGGTCAACGAGGCACTGGCAGAAATGCGTGAAGACGGCACTTACGACGAGATCCACGCCAAGTGGTTCGGTAGCGCAAGCGACGAATGACGGACGTCGCCTTCTGATCGCGGGGCCGGGCACTCGACCCGGCCCCGTTGCGTTGCGCGACCGGCATGCTTCCCCTGTCGTCATCCCTGCGTCTTGACGGAGAAACCTTGTGGACGTCACCTTCCAATTCGACTGGCAGGCGGCCTTTGCCTCCATTCCCCACCTGCTACCGGGGATTCCCTATACGCTGCTGATTTCCTTCGTGGGACTGGCGATCGGCTTCATCATCGGCATCATCTTTGGCCTATTGCGGATCAGCCCCTTTGCCTGGCTGCGGATCCCCGCGATCACCTACATCGAAATCTTTCGTGGCACCCCGGTACTGGTCCAAGTGCTTTTCATCTTCTACGGTCTGCCCCAGCTGCTGGGTGGACCGATCAATGCACTGGTGGCCGGTATCGCCGCCATTGCAGTCAACTCGGGAGCGTACATCTCGGAGATTGTCCGCGGCGGAGTGCAGTCGATTGACCGTGGCCAGAAGGAGGCCGGTCTCTCACTGGGGCTCTCCCGACGCCAGACCTTCCGCTACATTATCTGGCCACAGGCCTTCCGGCGCATGATCCCATCGCTTGGCAACCAGGGCATCATCAGCATCAAGGACACCTCACTGTTCTCGGTGATCGGTGTCGGAGAGCTGGTCCGTCAGGGCCAGGTCTACATCGCCACCACCTTCACCGCCCTGGAAGTCTACCTGATGGTCGCCATGCTCTATCTGGCGATCACACTCTCCCTGTCGTTGGTGCTGCGCATCATCGAACGCAAGGGCCTGGCCGGACAATAAGGAAAGCGCGACATGAACCAAGACAAGTCCTCTTCCGGCGCCGACCCCATCGTGCGCCTCGACAAGGTCAACAAGTTCTTCGGCGAGCTGCATGTTCTGAAAGACATCGACCTGGAGGTCTCACCCGGGGAAGTAGTCGTGATCGTCGGTGCCAGTGGATCAGGCAAGTCGACCCTGATCCGCTGCATCAATGGTCTCGAGGAGTTCCAGCAGGGCCATATCGAGGTCGATGGCAACGAATTGCTGCCGCATGGCAAGGCGGGCAAGGCACTGCAGAAGATCCGTACCGAGGTGGGCATGGTCTTCCAGCAGTTCAACCTCTTCCCGCACCTGAGCGTGCTCGACAACGTGACCCTGGCGCCCATGAAGGTGCGTGGCTGGAGCCGGCTGGACGCCATCGAAACGGCAGAGCGGCTGCTCGAGCGCGTGGGCATCAGTGACCAGGCGGCCAAGCATCCCGGACAGCTCTCCGGCGGCCAGCAGCAGCGGGTGGCCCTGGCCCGCGCCCTGGCGATGGAGCCACGCCTGATGCTGTTCGATGAGCCGACCTCAGCGCTCGATCCCGAAATGATCGGTGAAGTCCTCGACGCCATGCGTAAGCTGGCAGGAGAGGGCATGACCATGATGATCGTGACCCACGAGATGGGCTTCGCCCGGGAAGTTGCCGACCGAGTGATCTTCATCCACCAGGGCGAGATTGCCGAAGAGGGGCCGCCCGAAGAAGTCCTGGATCGCCCTCGCAACAAGCCGACCCAGCAGTTCCTGTCGAGGGTACTCAAGCACTGATCCCGCTCTGATCGCGTATCTCGCAAGGGCCCTGTCGTTATCGACAGGGCCTTTTTTTGGCTGTGGACAAAAAAAGTGATAAATCAGGTCCCGTCAGCCCGGAGCCCCTGTCATGCGGGGGAACGGAGGCTTCATGGCGGGTTGTTCACATTCGCGGTAACAAGCCGGGTACCAGACGGTGGACAAGCCGTGTTCGAATCGAACGGTGGATAAGAAAGCTTTCCGTCCACAGCCTCCCGACACCTCGTCCGCAGGCAGTCACCCTCTTGTCCGTTCAGGCGTAAACAACGTAATGCCTTGAAAAAATGATGATTTATCCAGTTACCCACGGAAAATGTCCACACCAGTAGTTACTACCACAACAGAACTTCTTTTATATATTCTATTTTATTGTTTAGGAGTGGAGAGCGAGCGTTGATCCATGCGATCCGATGTGGAAAACCCTGACGATTACCCACAGGAGGTTTATACTGGGCCGCTGATTTCCACTCATGACTGTGATTTCGGTGCATAGCGCCGAGAGGTGACCCTTGGAGTATCCCGACCGCTTTGACGTCATCGTCATCGGCGGCGGCCATGCCGGAACCGAAGCCGCCCTGGCCTCGGCCCGCACGGGCTGCCGGACCCTGCTGTTGACCCACAACATCGAGACCCTCGGACAGATGTCCTGCAATCCCGCCATCGGCGGGATCGGCAAGAGTCACCTGGTCAAGGAAATTGATGCCCTCGGTGGTGCCATGGGTCTAGCAACCGACCTGGGTGGCATCCAGTTCCGTGTACTCAATGCCCGCAAGGGGCCCGCGGTCCGCGCCACCCGGGCCCAGGCCGATCGGGTCCGCTACAAGGCGGCCATTCGCACCATGCTGGAAACCCAGGCCAACCTGACGCTCTTTCAGCAGGCGGCCGGGGACCTGATCGTCGAGGGAGATACGGTGCGCGGTGTGGTCACCGAGACCGGCATCCGCTTCCTGGCCGAGACCGTGGTGCTGTGCACCGGAACCTTCCTGGGCGGGGTGATCCATATCGGCCTCGATACCAGCCGTGGCGGTCGCGCCGGGGACCCGCCCTCCAATGCCTTGGCCGAGCGGCTGCGAGCGCTGCCGTTCAGGGTCGACCGCCTGAAGACAGGAACCCCGCCCCGGCTCGACGCCAAGAGCGTCGATTTCTCTCGTCTGGAAGAGCAGCCCGGTGACAGCCCGACCCCGGTGATGTCCTACCTCGGCAACCGCGAGTCGCATCCTCGGCAGGTGAGCTGCCATATCGCGCACACCAACGAGCGAACCCACGAGATCATCCTCGCCAATCTGGACCGTTCGCCGATGTACTCCGGGGTGATCGAAGGGGTCGGGCCACGCTACTGCCCCTCCATCGAGGACAAGGTGCACCGCTTTGCCGACAAGGCGAGCCACCAGATATTCATCGAGCCGGAAGGACTCGATACCCATGAGCTCTACCCCAATGGCATCTCCACCTCGCTGCCCTTCGACGTGCAGCTGCAGGTGGTGCGTTCCATCGCAGGGCTGGAAAACGCCCATATCACTCGGCCGGGCTACGCCATCGAATACGACTTCTTCGATCCTCGCGACCTGCGTCACTCCCTGGAAACCAAGTTTATCCACAACCTCTACTTTGCTGGCCAGATCAATGGCACCACCGGCTATGAGGAAGCGGGGGCTCAAGGGCTACTGGCCGGTCTCAATGCCGCACGTCGGGCCCGTGGACTGGAGGCCTGGTCACCACGTCGCGATGAGGCCTACCTTGGCGTATTGGTCGATGATCTGATCACTCTGGGAACCAGGGAGCCCTACCGCATGTTCACCTCGCGGGCCGAATACCGCCTGCTGTTGCGCGAGGACAACGCCGACATGCGGCTCACTGAGACGGGTCGTGAACTGGGCCTCGTGGACGATACTCGCTGGTCGGCCTTTGCGGCCAAGCGCGAGGCGGTGGAGCGCGAAAGCGCGCGGCTCAGGGCCAGCTGGGTGCAGCCGGAAACCCCGGCAGCAGCCAGGATCGAGGCCAGGACCGGCACACCGCTGGCGCGAGAATACAGCCTGATGGACCTGCTGCGGCGCCCGGAGCTGGCCTATGGCGACCTTGCCGAATTGCCCGGCATCGATGGTCAAGCGGTCGAGGACGAGACGGTGGCCGACCAGGTGCAGATCCAGGCCAAGTACCAGGGCTACATCGAGCGACAGCAGCAAGAGATCGACAAGCTCAAGCGCCATGAGGCCACGCCGCTGCCGGAGGACCTCGACTACCAGCGCGTGGAGGGACTGTCCCACGAGATCCGTCAGAAGCTCGAGGAGACACGTCCCGAAACCCTGGCCCAGGCAGGACGCATCTCCGGCGTGACTCCGGCGGCGGTCTCGATCCTTCTGATCCACCTCAAGAAGCGACGGCTACTCGACGAAGGCCGGGCGGCCAGCGCATGACGAGAGACATGCAGCTTGCCGAGGCGCGCCTCGGCAGCGGACTGGCGGCGCTGGGCATCGCCGTGGACGACGAGCAGCGTCGTCGGCTCCTGGCGTTGGTGGCGCTGTTGCACAAGTGGAATCGCGCCTATAACCTCACCGCGGTACGCACACCGGAGGAGATGGTGACCCGCCATCTCCTCGACAGTGCCGCGGTGCTGCCCTTCGTCAATGGAACGCAACTGCTCGATGTGGGCTCGGGGCCGGGCTTACCGGGCCTGGTGCTGGCGATTCTCGAGCCGAGCCTTGCGGTCACGCTGCTTGACAGCAACGGCAAGAAGGTACGCTTCCAGCGCCAGGCCGTGATGGAGTTGGATCTTTGCAACGTTACGCCGGTACAGGCCAGGGTCGAAGCCTTCGAACCCGTCGCAGGAGGCTATGCCCAGATAATCTCGCGGGCCTTCTCGAGCCTGGGCGATTTCATTGCGCTGACCGCGCGCCTGGTGGCACCGGGCGGCGAGTGGCTGGCCATGAAGGGGCCTGCCGTGGATGATGAGCTGGCTGATCTTCCCGAAGAGATCGCCGTGGCAGAACGACACGACCTCGCGGTGCCCTTCCAGAACGCCGGTCGACAGCTCGTGGTCCTTCGGCACCGGGACGTGACCCAGGCCTGACCCAGATGCGTCTGTTTCCCCAGCAAGGGAGTTGCCAGTGACCAAGATCATAGCCTTGACCAACCAGAAGGGTGGGGTGGGCAAGACCACCACCGCCGTCAATCTTGCTGCCAGCCTGGCCGCCCTGGATCGTCGCGTGCTGCTTGTCGACCTGGATCCCCAGGGCCATGCCACCATGGGCAGCGGCGCTGACAAGCATGATCTGGATGGCAGTGTGCTCGACGTGGTGCTGGGCGAGAAGCGTCCCACCGAGGTCATCCTCGACTGCCCCCAGGCGGGCTACGCTCTGCTGCCCGGCAACGGCGACCTGACCGCCGCCGAGGTCGAGCTGCTCGACCGTCGAGAAGGGCGGGAGCGTTGTCTGGTGAAGGCCCTGGACGAGGTAGCCGGTGAATATGACGTGGTCTTGATCGACTGCCCTCCGTCGCTGAACATGCTCACCGTCAATGCCCTGACGGCCGCCGATGGTGTGTTGATTCCTCTGCAGTGTGAGTTCTACGCCCTCGAGGGATTGTCAGCGCTGCTCGATACCGTGGAGCAGATCAAGGACAGCGTTAACCCTCAGATCGAGATCTACGGGATCCTGCGCACCATGTTCGATGCCCGTAACAGCCTCACCCGCGATGTCAGCAAGCAGCTGCGGGACTACTTTGGCGATGCGCTGCTCAAGACCACCATTCCGCGCAACGTTCGGGTTGCCGAGGCGCCCAGTCATGGGCTGCCGGTGACCAAGTACGCCCGCTTTTCGCGCGGCAGCCAGGCCCACCGGGTGCTGGCCAAGGAACTGATACGGCGACTGTCTCTGTAGGCTGATCGCCGAATACCGCTGGTAGTGATGAGGGAATGTCGATGACGCGTAAACGCGCCCTGGGACGCGGCCTGGATGCCCTGATCGGTGCCAATGCCCGCCGTCATGAAAGCCTTGATCTGCCCGAGGTCGATACGTCCGAGGCCGCACCGGTCCTGGACCCCTCGGAAAACCTCGTCGAAGAGCGACTCGAGCGGCTTCCTCTGGGGCAGCTCTCTCGCGGCAAGTACCAGCCGCGTCGTGACATCCAGCCAGAGGCCCTGGAGGAACTTGCCGATTCGATTCGCGCCCAGGGCGTGATGCAACCCATCGTGGTGCGTCCCGTCGGCGAGTCGCGTTACGAGATCATTGCCGGTGAGCGGCGCTGGCGTGCCGCCCAACTCGCCGAACTCGACGTGATTCCCGCGGTGATCCGCGACGTCACCGACGAGGTAGCGCTGGCGCTGGCACTGATCGAGAATATCCAGCGCGAAGATCTCAATCCGGTCGAGGAGGCGATGGCCTTGAAGCGCCTTCTTGACGAGTTTGCCCTGACTCAGCAGCAGGTGGCCGATGCCGTGGGTCGCTCCCGTGCTCAGGTGGCCAACCTGTTGAGGCTGCTGACGCTGGACCCGGAGGTGCAGACCCTGCTTGAGCGCGGTGACCTGGACATGGGGCACGCTCGGGCGCTGCTGGCGCTGTCCGGGGCTCGCCAGCGCAAGGCAGCTCATGAGGTGGTCAACAAGGATCTCACGGTTCGTGACACCGAAGCGCTGGTCAAGCGCATAGCCAGCGGTGAACCCGCCAAACCGCAGCGTGAAGCACCATCCGCTGACGTGGCAGGACTCGAAACGCGTCTTGCCGAGGTGCTCGGAGCGCCCGTGAAAATCCAGCATGGCCGCGGTGGCAAGGGGCGCGTGACCATCCGTTATGCCAGTCTCGATGAGCTTGACGGTATCCTGGAGCATATTCGATGAGACGTTCGGTCATGGGCAGCCTTCGGTGCTGTCGACAACCTGTCCCCCTTTGGTCGAAGATGGATTCTATATCGCCGGAATCACCGTCACTCTGGTTGAAGGGGCCAGGGGGGTTCCCTATAATCCGCCGTTGTTTGCCTATGGGTCGGAGCCCGATGCGAGAGGCATGGCGAGTGGCACATGGCTAGCCTGACGGCAATGCAACGGCGACCGAATTATCGCCGACTGCTGCAGGCTCAGGCGGGCGTCATCGTCATCGTCACGTTCCTCGCCCTGGTGGCAGACGGGCAGAAGGCAGCCACCTCGGCCGTAACGGGTGGGCTGATCTGTCTTCTTCCCAATCTGTTCTTCGTCTGGCGACTCGGCGTACTGGGAAGCCGCCGGCAGGCAAGGCGCTTCGTGTCCAATTTCTATCGGGCCGAAGCGGGCAAGCTCGGTTTGACGGTGGCACTGTTCGCCCTGGTGTTCGTGTCAGTGCCCCCCTCAAACCTGGCTTTTTTCTTTGGCGCATACGTGGCGGTTCACTTCATGCACTGGCTGGCTCCCTGGCTGCTGCGTGGATGACCGACCCCAACGAGAGGCAGATCCATGGCTGGTAACAACCCCTCGCCGACCGAGTATATTCAGCACCACCTGCAGAATCTGACCTTCGGCTATCACCCCGAGAACGGCTGGTCGATGGCGCACTCTGCCGCTGAAGCCCAGGAGATGGGATTCTGGGCCCTGCACCTGGACACCATGGGCTGGTCCATCGCCATGGGCGTGCTGTTTATCTGGCTGTTCCGCAAGGCCGGCAAGGTCGCGACCACCGGTGTGCCGGGCACCCTGCAGAACATCGTCGAGATGGTCTTCGAGTTCGTCGAGAATACCGTGCATGGGGCCTTCCATGGCCGGAACCCGGTCATTGCCCCGCTGGCGCTGACGCTGTTCGTCTGGATCTTCCTGATGAATCTGCTCAAGCTCATCCCGGTGGACTACGTGCCCGAAATCTTCATTCGCCTCGGCGTCGACTACATGAAGATGGTGCCGACCACCGACCCCAATGCGACGCTGGGTATGGCGTTCGGCGTCTTCCTGCTGATCATCTTCTATAACCTCAAGGTCAAGGGTGTCGGCGGCTTCGCCAAGGAACTCTCCCTGACTCCCTTCAACCACTGGTCGTTGATCCCGTTCAACCTGGTTCTCGAGATCATCGGCCTGCTGGTCAAGCCGCTTGGTCTCGGCCTGCGTCTCTTCGGCAACATGTTTGCCGGTGAGGTAATCTTCATCCTCATTGCCCTGCTGCCTTTCTGGGTGATGTGGACGCTGAACGTACCCTGGGCGATCTTCCATATCCTGGTCATCAGCCTTCAGGCCTTCATCTTCACCGTGCTGTCCGTCGTCTATCTGAGCCAGGCGCACGAACATCACTGAAACGCGCAACATTTGATCAACCCTCAACCTTGAACCTCAACTCGAGAAACTAGGAGCATTACCATGGAATTCGTCTACCTTGCTGCCTCCCTCATGATCGGTCTGGGCGCCCTGGGCACCGGTATTGGCTTCGCCATCCTCGGCGGAAAGCTGCTGGAATCCACTGCACGTCAACCGGAGCTGGGTGACCAGCTGCAGACCAAGACCTTCCTGATGGCCGGTCTGCTCGACGCCGTCCCGATGATCGGTGTGGGTATCGCGATGTACCTGATCTTCGTTGTTGCCGGTTAACGTGCTGCACACCGGGCGTACTGCGCTCGGTTTGCCTGTTTCCGGTCGCCACGAACCAGTCAGAGGTACATCCCTGTGAATATCAACATGACGCTTATCGGGCAGACGATCGCCTTCGCGATCTTTGTCTGGTTCTGCATAAAGTTTGTGTGGCCACCGATCAGCAATGCGCTCCACGAACGGCAGCGCAAGATCGCTGATGGCCTCGATGCGGCCAGCCGGGCTTCACGCGACCTCGAGCTCGCCCAGGAAAGGGCAGATGCTACCCTGCGCGAAAGCAAGGAGCAGGCTTCCCAGATCCTCGAGCAGGCTAACAAGCGCTCCTCGCAGATGATCGAGGAAGCTCGTGAGCAGGCCCGCGCCGAAGGTGAGCGCATCGTGGCTTCCGCACGTGCCGAGATCGACCAGGAAGTCCAGCGTGCCAAGGACGAACTTCGCGCTCAGGTGTCGCATCTGGCGGTCTCCGGGGCCGAGCGGGTTCTTGAAGCCTCCGTCGACGAGAAGGCACATCGCAAGCTGCTCGACAAGCTTGCGGCCGAACTGTGAGGAGGTGACCCATGGCGGAACTGTCTACCGTCGCACGACCCTATGCCAAGGCAGCGTTTGATTATGCCCATGACCAGCAGGCACTGGATGCCTGGTCTGGCTGGCTGGTCACGCTGGGTCGCGTCGTCGCCGTACGTGATGTCCAGAAGCTTCTGACCCATCCGGGCCTGGCTGCCGAGCGCAAGGTCGCCCTGCTGCTGGAGCTGGCGGAAGTCGACATCGATGAGGCGGGACGTCGCTTCCTTGACGCCCTGGGCGAGAAGGGCCGCCTGCCGGCTCTGCCGGCCATCGCCGAACAGTTCGAGCGGCTGCGCGCCGAGGTCGAGAAGCGCGTCGATGTCACCGTGGTCTCGGCCTATCCGCTGGACGACGATCAGCAGAACAAGCTCGCCGGTGCGCTCAAGAAGCGCCTGAATCGCGAAATCTCCATTACCACTCAGGTGGACTCCGCGCTTCTCGGTGGTGTCATCCTGCGTACCGGCGACACCGTCATCGACGGGTCGGTACGCGGTCGACTGACACGCCTTTCCGAAGCCCTTACCGCTTGAGTCTGAGGGACATGGCATGCAGCAATTGAATCCTTCCGAGATCAGCGACATCATCAAACAGCGTATCGAGAAGCTGGATGTCGCATCTGAAGCCCGCAATCAGGGCACCATCGTCAGCGTCTCCGACGGCATCGTGAAAGTTCACGGTCTCGAGGACGCGATGTTCGGTGAAATGATCGAGTTCCCCGGCAGCATCTTCGGCATGGTGCTCAACCTCGAGCGCGACTCCGTGGGTGCCGTGGTGCTGGGCGACTATCTGCAACTCGAAGAGGGCATGACCGCTCAGTGTACTGGTCGTATCCTCGAGGTGCCGGTGGGTCCCGAGCTGGCTGGTCGCGTGGTCGATGCCCTGGGCAACCCCATCGATGGCAAGGGTGACATCAACGCCAAGATGACCGATGCGGTGGAAAAGGTCGCCCCGGGCGTCATCACCCGTCAGTCGGTCGACGAGCCGGTGCAGACCGGTCTCAAGTCCATCGATGCCATGGTGCCGATCGGCCGTGGCCAGCGCGAGTTGATCATCGGTGACCGCCAGATCGGCAAGTCGGCCATCGCCATCGATGCCATCATCAACCAGAAAGGCAAGGACATCACCTGCGTCTACGTGGCAATCGGCCAGAAGCAGTCGACCATTGCCAACGTGGTGCGCAAGCTCGAGGAGCACGGCGCGATGGAGCATACCATCGTCGTCGCTGCCGGTGCCGCCGACCCGGCGCCGATGCAGTTCCTCGCGGCCTATTCCGGCTGCACCATGGGCGAGTACTTCCGCGACCGCGGTGAAGACGCGCTGATCGTCTACGATGACCTCTCCAAGCAGGCCGTTGCCTATCGCCAGGTCTCGTTGCTGCTGCGTCGTCCGCCGGGCCGCGAAGCCTATCCCGGCGACGTCTTCTATCTCCACTCCCGTCTGCTCGAGCGTGCCGCTCGCGTGAACGCCGACTATGTCGAGAAGTTCACCAATGGCGAGGTGAAGGGCAAGACCGGTTCGCTGACGGCCCTGCCTATCATCGAGACCCAGGGCGGTGACGTCTCTGCCTTCGTGCCGACCAACGTGATCTCCATCACCGACGGTCAGATCTTCCTCGAGACCGACCTGTTCAACTCGGGCATCCGTCCGGCCATCAACGCTGGCCTCTCGGTGTCCCGTGTGGGCGGTTCGGCCCAGACCAAGATCATCAAGAAGCTCGGTGGCAGCGTGCGCCTGGCTCTGGCCCAGTACCGCGAGCTGGCGGCCTTCGCCCAGTTCGCCTCCGATCTGGACGAAGCCACCCGCAAGCAGCTCGAGCACGGTCAGCGCGTCACCGAGCTGATGAAGCAGAACCAGTACTCGCCGATGTCCGTGGCCGAAATGGCCCTCTCCCTGTATGCCGCCAACGAGGGCTATCTGGATGAGGTAGAGGTCAACAAGGTGCTGGACTTCGAGCGCGCGCTGCGTGACTTCATGAAGGCCGAATACGCCGAGTTGCTCGACAAGATCAACCAGACCGGCGACTACAACGACGAGATCAAGCAAGGACTGAAAGAGGGTCTCGACAAGTTCAAGGCGACTCAGAGCTGGTAATCCCGCTGGCCCGTCCCGCATGCGTGTCGGGCCCTGGAGCTTTCTGAGTGCCACGAACGGAGTAGATCGCTATGGCAGCTGCAAAAGAGATACGCACCCAGATCGGGAGCATCAAGAACACGCAGAAGATCACCAGCGCCATGGAAATGGTCGCGGCGTCGAAGATGCGCAAGGCTCAGGACCTGATGAAGGCCAGTCAGCCCTACGCGCGTCAGATTCGCAATGTGGTCTCGCATGTCGCCGATGCCAACCCGGAGTACCGCCACCCCTGGATGGTCGAGCGCGACGCCAAGCGGGTCGGCTACATCGTGGTGTCCACCGACCGAGGGCTGTGTGGTGGCCTGAACGTGAACATGTTCAAGGCCGTGGTCACGGACGCCAAGGCGTGGCGCGACCAGGGGGCGGAGCTCGACTTCTGTGCCCTGGGCAGCAAGGCCGGCACCTTCTTCAAGAGCTACGGGGGCAACCTCGTCGCGGCGAAGAGCGGCCTGGGCGAATCGCCCGAGGTCGAGGATCTGATCGGCAGCGTCAAGGTGATGCTGGATGCCTATGACGAGGGCGAGCTGGACCGCCTCTATGTGGTGTATAACGAGTTCATCAACACCATGACCCAGAAGCCGGTGGTCCGTCAGCTGTTGCCTCTGTCGCCCGACATGGGTGCGGAATCGCACGACGAAGAAGACAAGCGTCCCGGTAGCTGGGACTACCTGTATGAGCCGGATGCCAAGGCGCTGCTGGATAGCCTGCTGGTGCGATTCATTGAATCGCAGGTCTATCAGGCGGTGGTCGAGAACGGGGCCTGCGAGCAGGCCGCGCGGATGATCGCCATGAAGAGTGCCACCGACAACGCCGGCAACCTGATCGACGACCTGGAGATGGTCTACAACAAGGCCCGTCAGGCGGCCATTACCCAGGAAATCTCCGAGATCGTCGGTGGTGCCGCCGCCGTATAGCGCCAGGGGAGGCGATGGCCCTCCCGGCATGCAGGTTTCATTTTCAGGTATTTGAGAGGAACCAAGATGAGCGGACGTATCGTACAAATCATCGGCGCGGTGATTGACGTAGAGTTTCCGCGGGACGATGTGCCCAAGGTCTACGACGCGCTGAAGGTCTCGGATGTCGGGACCATTCTCGAAACGCAGCAGCAGCTGGGTGACGGTGTGGTGCGGACCATCGCCATGGGCTCCACCGAAGGGCTCAAGCGTGGCATGGACGTCACCAACACCGGCGCGGCCATCTCCGTGCCTGTGGGCAAGGAGACGCTGGGTCGTATCATGAACGTGCTCGGTGAGCCCATCGACGAGGCGGGCGAGATCGGCGAGCAGGAGCGCATGCCGATCCACCGCAAGGCGCCGGGTTATGCCGATCAGGCGGTCTCCAACGAACTGCTGGAGACCGGCATCAAGGTCATCGACCTGGTCTGCCCGTTTGCCAAGGGCGGCAAGGTCGGCCTGTTCGGCGGCGCCGGCGTGGGCAAGACCGTCAACATGATGGAGCTGATCCGCAACATCGCCACCGAGCACAGCGGCTATTCGGTCTTTGCGGGTGTCGGCGAGCGGACCCGTGAAGGTAACGACTTCTACCACGAGATGACCGAGTCCAACGTCATCGACAAGGTGTCGCTGGTCTACGGCCAGATGAACGAGCCGCCCGGCAACCGCCTGCGTGTGGCCCTGACCGGCCTGACCATCGCCGAAAAATTCCGCGATGATGGCCGCGACGTGCTGCTGTTCGTCGACAATATCTACCGTTATACCCTGGCGGGTACCGAGGTCTCCGCCCTGCTGGGCCGGATGCCTTCCGCGGTGGGCTATCAGCCGACCCTGGCCGAGGAGATGGGTGTACTCCAGGAGCGCATCACTTCCACCAAGACCGGCTCGATCACCTCCGTGCAGGCCGTCTACGTGCCCGCGGACGATCTGACGGACCCGTCGCCGGCGACCACCTTCTCGCACCTGGACGCCACCGTGGTACTGGCGCGTTCGATCGCCGAGTTGGGCATCTACCCGGCCATCGACCCGCTGGACTCCACCTCGCGCCAGCTCGATCCGCTGGTGGTGGGCGATGAGCACTACAACACCGCCCGTGGCGTGCAGAACGTGCTGCAGCGTTACAAGGAGCTCAAGGACATCATCGCTATCCTGGGCATGGACGAGCTGTCCGACGAGGACAAGCTGGCCGTGTACCGGGCGCGCAAGATCCAGCGCTTCCTGTCGCAGCCGTTCTTCGTCGCCGAGGTGTTTACCGGTTCGCCCGGCAAGTACGTGTCCCTCAAGGACACCATCCGCGGCTTCCAGGGCATCCTCGACGGCGAGTACGACGAGCTGCCGGAGCAGGCCTTCTACATGGTCGGTACTATCGACGAGGCCGTCGAGAAAGCCAACCAGATGAAGTAATCCCGTCTACCTGGGAGACGTCGTCATGACGAAAAGCTTCAAGTGCGAGATCGTCAGCGCTGAAGAAGGGATCTTCTCCGGCGAGATCGAGCGGATCATCGCCACCGGTCGCATGGGCGAGCTGGGGATTCTTCCCGGCCACGCTCCCCTGTTGACCGAGCTCAAGCCAGGTCCGGTTCGGGTGCTTCACGGTGGTGGCGAGGAGGAGAACTACTACGTCTCGGGGGGCTTCCTGGAAGTCCAGCCGGACGTGGTAACCATCCTGGCCGACGCGGCCACCCGCGCCCATGACCTTGATGAGGCGGCGGCCGAAGAGGCGCGCCAGCATGCGCTGAGGAACCTGAACGACAAGTCCGCCGAGCTGGACTACACCCGTGCCGCCTCTGAACTGGCCGAAGCCGTGGCCCAGCTGCGTACCATCCAGCAACTGCGCAAGAAGGCCGGCAAGGGCTGATCCAGCCTCGTACCGTCGATCGCGCCCCCCGTACCCAGCGTCCGGGGGGCGTTGTTGTCTCTGGCCGGCGCCTGACCCTGCCCCTGCTTCCGGTCTCCGGCTGATGAAACGGCATGCAGAGGAGGATAGCCATGTCACTCGACGATACCGTGCAGCCTTACCGTACGGCGCTTTTGACCGCCCTGGAGGAAGAGGACACCGAGCGACTCGGTAAGCTTTTACGCGAGCTGCGTTCGGCGGATATCGGCGAGATCGTCGAGGACGCCCTGGAGGAGGACGAGGAGGGCCTGCCGGTGGCCCTGGCCCTGCTAGATAGCCTGCCGCTTGAACGCCGTGCCAACGTGCTGGGTTACCTGCCTGGCGAGGAGCAGCGGGTCATTGCCGAGGCGATGGGGGACAAGGCGCTACTGCTTCTGCTCGAGGAGATGGGCTCCGATGAACGGACCGACCTCTTCAAGGTGCTGGACGAGAATCGTCGCGAGGCACTGCTGCGGCGCATGGCCCACCGTGAACGTGAGGAGCTCAAGCGGCTGGCCAGCTACGAGGAGGGCACTGCCGGGGCGATCATGACCGCGGACTACGTGGCTATCCCGACGGGAATGACGGTTTCACGCGCCCTGATGCGGGTCAGACAGACGGCACCGGATGCCGAAACGGTCTACCAGCTCTATATCGTCGATGCGGGAGGGCGTCTGGCCGGTACCCTGTCACTTCGCCAGCTGATGGTCGCGCCCCCGGGGGCCTTGATCGACGACCTGATGATCAAGGACGTGATCAGCGCCAGCGTAGACGAATTTCAGGAAGAGGTAGCGCGGACCGTTGCCCGCTATGACCTGCTGGCCCTGCCGGTGGTCGATGCGGACGGGCGGCTGGTGGGCATTGTCACTCACGACGATGCCATGGACGTGGTGGAATCCGAGGCCACCGAGGATATCCACAAGGGGATGTCCATCGGCGCGCTGGAGGATGGGGTCAGCCGTGTGCCCCTGTGGAGCCTCTATCGCAAGCGCGTCACCTGGCTGGTGCTGCTGGTGTTCGGCAACCTCTTTTCCGGGGCCGGTATTGCCTTCTTCGAGGAGACCATTGCTGCCCAGGTGGCGCTGGTGTTCTTCCTGCCGCTGCTGATCGGTAGCGGCGGCAATGCGGGGGCCCAGGCCGCCACCCTGATGGTGCGCGGCATGGCCACCGGTGACGTGGGCGTCAAGGACTGGAGCAGGATGCTGGGGCGCGAGCTGCTGGTGGCCGGGTCACTGGGACTGACCATGGCGCTGGCCGTAGCGCCTATCGGGGTCATTCGTGGCGGCGAGGCGGTAGCGATGGTGGTGGCGGTGAGCATGATCTGCATCGTGCTGTTCGGCAGCCTGCTGGGCATGTGCCTGCCCTTCGTGCTTGATCGCCTGGGATGGGATCCGGCCACCGCTTCGGCACCGCTGGTGACCACCGTGATCGATGCTTCGGGGGTGGTGATCTACTTCAGCTTCGCCACGTTCATGCTGTCGGGTGTCTGATGCGTCGACAGCGGACAGCCCTGTCGCTGATGTGTATCCTCTGCTTCCGCCGAGGTGCCGGCGCCTTCCACTCACAGGGAACGTTTCATGGACTGGCTACAGATCTTCGTCCTCTCGATCGTGCAGGGATTGACCGAGTTCCTGCCGATCTCCAGTTCCGCCCACCTGATCCTGGTGCCGGTCTTCACCGACTGGAACGACCAGGGCCTGGTCTTCGACGTCGCGCTGCACATCGGCAGCCTGAGCGCGGTGGTGCTCTATTTCCGCCATGAACTGGTGGGCATGACCGCCAGCTGGTGCCTCAGCGTGGCGGGAAAGGGCTGTGACGAGGATGCGCGTCTGGCCTGGTGGGTCATACTCGCCACCATTCCGGTGGGTCTCGCGGGGCTCGCCTTCCAGGACACCATCGAGGGCATCATGCGCTCGCCGCTGGTCATTGCCGGTGGCCTGATCGGTTTCGGCCTGCTGCTCGCCTACGCCGACTGGCGCCGTCGAGGAACACGCAATGAGTACCAGCTGAGCTGGCAGGATGCCCTCTGGATCGGACTGGCCCAGGCCCTGGCGCTGATTCCCGGCACCTCCCGTTCCGGCATCACCATGACCGCGGGGCTTCTGTTGGGCCTGAACCGGGAGGGCGCGGCGCGCTTCTCCTTCCTGCTGTCGATCCCGGTGATCGTGCTGGCCGGTGGCCTGGAGGTCGTCGGGCTCGCCGGCTCCGCCGGGCCGGTGGACTGGGGCGCCCTGATACTGGGAGCACTGCTCTCGGGCATCAGTGCCTATCTGTGTATCCACTTCTTCCTGGTCTTCATCAAGCGCATCGGCATGCAACCCTTCGTGGTCTACCGCCTGGTGCTGGGTGTTGCCCTGATCTGGCTATTCGGAGGCTCTCCATCATGAGCATCTGTCGTCCCTTGTGGCTGCTCCTGCTGATCATTCCGCTGGTTGGCTGTTCCGAACGCGATCGGCCGCTGGAATCACCGGTGACCCTCGAGGGCGAGATCTTCGGCACCTTCTATCAGGTAGTCATCGCCGATCCCCTGACGCGCCGGGAGGCCGACAAGCTCGAGACCGGGATCCTCGCCGAACTCGAAGCGGTAGATGAGACCATGTCCACCTGGCGCGACGATTCCGAGCTCATGGCCCTCAACGAGGCACCGTTGGGCGAGTGGCAGCCGCTCTCCGACGCGCTGATCGAGGTGCTGGCCATCGGTCAGGCGGTGGCCGAGGCCAGCGACGGCGCCTTCGACATGACTATCGGCGGGCTGGTCAACCTCTGGAGCTTTGGTCCCGAGGCGCGCCCGCGGGAAGTGCCGAGTGAGGCCACCCTGACCGCACGACTGGCCGAGATCGGCCCCGACAGCCTGGAGGTCGATGAGCAGGCGTTACAGGCCCGGCGCCTGCGTGATGTGTTCATCGATCTTTCCGGCGTGGCCAAGGGGCATGCCACCGACCGGGTGGCGGCCTTCCTGACCCAGCAGGAGCTCGACCACTACCTGGTCAACCTGGGCGGCGAGGTCAAGGTGGCCGGCCATCGTTACGCCGAGTCCGCACCCTGGCGCATCGGCATCGAGATTCCCCGGGATGGCCCCCAGGAGGCCCGGCATGTGCTGGCCCTGGAGGACATCGCGGTGGCCACTTCGGGCGACTACCGCAACTACTTCGAACACGACGGCCAGCGCTATTCCCACACCCTGGACCCGCGCACCGGGCGCCCCATCGACCATCGACTGGCCTCGGTGACCGTCATCCATCCCTCCGATGCCTGGGCCGATGCCTGGTCCACCGCCCTGCTGGTGCTCGGCGAGGAGGAGGGAATGGCGCTGGCTCGGCAGCGGGGACTCGCGGTACTGATGCTGGTGCGCCAGGGAGAAGGCTGGGTAAGCCTCGCCAGCCCGGCCTTCGTTGATCACTTCGGCCGCGAGACCGTCAATGAACTCGGCGCGACCGTGGTCGATGGACCGGCATCCGGCATGGCGGCGGAGGCGGGACGCCCCCTAGAATAGACGGGATGAAATGAACCGGGACAAGGAGTCATGATGACGCTCGACGTGGTGATACTGGCAGCGGGGCAGGGAACCCGCATGCGCTCGACCCGGCCCAAGGTGCTCCACCGCCTGGCCGGCAAGCCGATGGTGCGTCACGTGATCGACACCGCCCGGGGGCTCGAGGCCGAGCGTACCCATGTGGTGGTCGGCCACGGGGCCGAGCAGGTCCGCGAGGCGCTGGCCGACTGCCGGGTGCACTTCGCCCTGCAGGCCGAGCAGAAGGGCACCGGCCATGCCGTGGCCCAGACCCTGGAGGCGCTCGGCGAGGGCCGGGTGCTGGTGCTCTACGGCGACGTGCCGCTGATACGTCGCGAGACCCTGGTCGAGCTGCTGGCCCACGTCGACGAGCGGCACCTGGGGCTGCTTACCGTGACCCTGGAGGACCCGGCGGGCTACGGGCGCATCCTGCGCAACGCGGCCGGTGAGGTGGTGGCCATCGTCGAGCACAAGGATGCCTCCGAGACCGAGCGGGCCGTGCGCGAATGCAATACCGGCATCATGGCCATGACCGCCGCCCAGCTGCGGCGCTGGCTGCCGCGCCTCTCCGCCGACAACGCCCAGGGCGAGTACTACCTGACCGACATCATCGCCATGGCCGCCGCCGAGGGCGTGACGATCGCCACCGCCCAGCCGGCGCGTCCCCTGGAGGTGGAGGGTGTCAACAACCGTGTCCAGATGGCCCGTCTCGAACGTGCCCACCAGCACGACATCGCCGAGCGACTGATGGAGCAGGGGGTGGCCCTGCTCGACCCGTCGCGGCTCGACGTGCGCGGCCGCCTGACCTGCGGCCACGATGTGGAGATCGACGTGGGCTGCGTCTTCGAGGGCGAGGTGGAACTGGGCGAGGGGGTTCGCATCGGGCCCCACTGTGTGATCCGCGACAGCCATGTCGGTGCCGAGACGCTCGTCGAGTCCCACAGCGTCCTCGACGGGGCCGTGGTGGCCGGCCGCAATCGCATCGGCCCCTTTGCCCGACTGCGGCCCGGCTCGCGGCTGGCAGTGGGTGCCAGGGTCGGCAACTTCGTCGAGACCAAGAACGTCGAGGTGGGCGAGGGTAGCAAGATCAACCACCTGAGTTATGTGGGCGACGCCCGCCTGGGGCGCGACGTCAATATTGGCGCTGGCACCATCACCTGCAACTACGATGGCGTCAACAAGCACCGCACCGAGATCGGCGACGCGGCCTTCATCGGCTCCAACACGGCGCTGGTGGCGCCGGTCAGCGTCGGCAAGGGCGCCACCGTGGGCGCCGGCTCGACCCTCAGCAAGGACGTCGCCGACAACGCCCTGGCCGTCTCCCGGGGTCGCCAGATCAGCAAGGCCGACTGGGCGAGGCCGGCCAAGCGCCAGGAACCCTGAGGAGAGGTCATATGTGTGGAATCGTCGGTGCGGTTGCCGAACGCAACGTTCAGGGCATCCTGCTGGAGGGGCTGAAGCGCCTGGAATATCGCGGCTATGACTCCGCCGGGATGGCGGTGCTCGCGCCAGATAGCCATCTGCAGCGGTCTCGCGCCCTGGGCAAGGTGGCGGCCCTGGAGGAGCGCCTGATTGCCGAGCCGCTGCAGGGACGCTGCGGGATCGCCCATACCCGCTGGGCAACCCACGGGCGCCCCAGCGAGCAGAATGCCCATCCGCACCAGTCCGGCGAGCAACTGGCGGTGGTGCACAACGGCATCATCGAGAATCATGAGATCCTGCGCCGTGATCTCGAGGCCGAGGGCTATGCTTTCACCTCCGAGACCGACACCGAGGTGATCGCCCACCTGCTGGAGCGGGAGAGCCGCCAGGAGGGTGACTTGCTCACTGCCGTGCGGCGGGTGCTGGCCCGGCTGGATGGTGCCTATGCACTGGGGGTGATCCATGCCGAGGAGCCTGACGTCGTCATCGGGGCCCGCAAGGGCAGTCCGCTGGTGGTGGGGGTGGGCATCGAAGAGGCCTTCCTGGCCTCCGATCCCCTGGCCCTGCTGCAGGTCACCGACCGCTTCATCTACCTGCAGGAGGGCGACGCGGTGCGCCTCTCTGCCGGTGGCCGCATCGAGGTGTTCGATGCCCGGGGCACTGCGGTCGAGCGTGAAGTGCAGACCTTCGAGCATGGTGATGGCGCAGCCAGCAAGGGCGACTACCGCCACTTCATGCTCAAGGAGATTCACGAGCAGCCGATGGTGATCGCCGCTGCCCTGGAGGGGCGCCTGGGTGAGCGTACGGTGTTGGTGGAGAGCTTCGGTCCCGAGGCCGAGGCACTCTTTCGGCAGGCCAGACAGATCCACATCGTCGCCTGCGGCACCAGCTATCATGCGGGCATGGTGGCTCGCTACTGGTTGGAGCGCTATGCCGGCGTGCCGGTGCAGGTGGAGGTTGCCTCGGAATATCGCTATCGCCAGGTGGTAGTTCCCGAGGATACCCTCTTCGTGACCCTCTCCCAGTCCGGCGAGACTGCCGATACCCTGGCGGCGCTGCGCTTCGCCCGGGAGCGCGGCTATCTCGCCAGCCTGGCGATCTGCAACGTGCCGGGCAGCTCGCTGGTGCGCGAATCGGACCTGACCCTGATGACCCAGGCCGGTCCCGAGATCGGCGTGGCCTCGACCAAGGCCTTCACCACTCAGCTTACGGCCCTGATGTTGCTGACCCTGGCACTGGGCCGGGTGAAGGGGCTCGACGAGCGGGTCCAGGCCGATCTGGTAACGGCACTGCGCGGCCTGCCCGGCCTGGTGGCGCGGGTCCTCGAGCTGGATCCGGCCATCGAGCGGCTCTCCATGGCGTTCGCCGAGAAGCACCATGCGCTCTTCCTGGGACGCGGTGCTCATTTTCCCATCGCCTTGGAGGGTGCGCTCAAGCTCAAGGAGATCTCCTACATCCACGCCGAGGCTTATCCGGCGGGTGAGCTCAAGCATGGCCCCCTGGCGCTGGTCGACAGCGAGATGCCGGTCGTCTCCGTGGCGCCCAACGATGAGCTCCTCGACAAGCTCAAGTCCAACCTCCAGGAGGTGCGGGCCCGCGGCGGTGAGCTCTTCGTCTTCGCCGACGAGCAGGTGGGGCTGATCGAGGAGGAGCACGTGCACGTGCTGCGCCTGCCCCATGTGCACGAGGCGCTGGCACCGATCCTCTATACCCTGCCGCTGCAGCTGCTCAGCTACCACGTGGCGGTGCTCAAGGGCACCGACGTGGACCAGCCGCGCAACCTGGCCAAGTCTGTCACCGTGGAGTGAGGTCGCTGCCTGGCCGGCAGGGACACCATTGCACAATGGAGCGGCGCCACAGGAAACTCTTCCACAAGGGGAGGGCCGAGAAGGTCCTCAACCGAATGTTGATAACTTGCGACGGGAGCCGCGTGATGCCTGGCCTGCGAGCGCTCTGCGCCACTTCGTCCGTTGCCCGTTCGAAGGCACTATACGTCCAGCCCGAAAACTCGAGAGCCCCATTACACGCGCTTTCCACGGGAGGCTGCCCGCTCGAACGCTTCATCGGCCACCTGGGCGCCGATCTCCATGAGCGCTGTTTAACCCTCTGGGTCGAGCTTCTCATCCTGTGGATAAATCAGGGGAAAACCTCTTGTCCGATGGTGTATACCTTGGATGGTCGTAAAACATCCGAACGGGCATGCCGCCAGTATTCCCGGCTTTTCGAACGCTGTTCATCTCCCCCTTGAAGCCTTCCCGCCGAGCGTCAGGCAAGCCTGTGCCAAGAGAGCTTCAGGCCCTCGCTCTACGCCCAAAGTCGGGGCGAGAATCTCCCCTCCATGGGTGGTCAACAAGCGTTTGATCGGATAGTTTTGCGGGTCTAGAACGCGTAAGACGCGATAGGGCAGCGATCCTGCCTGGATCCTGTCATGCTCTGGACGGCGTCGTGTGAACCATGGCGTCCTGGACGTGGCAACGACAAGCACAAGCCGTCATCGCGCCAGATCGGCCGTTGGCGACACGTACTCTCAGGGTGAAACATGTCGAAACTTTCCCACGCACAGTGGTCATCGAAGATGGCCTTTATCCTGGCTGCCACCGGTTCGGCGGTGGGGCTAGGCAATATCTGGCGCTTTTCCTACATGGTGGGTGACAGTGGGGGCGCGGCCTTCGTGCTCATCTACCTGGCCTGCGTGGCCCTGGTGGGCCTGCCGATCCTGGTGGCGGAATGGCTGATCGGCCGCCGTGGCCAGGAGAACCCGATTAACTCCATGATCGACCTGGCCCGCAAGAATGGCCGACTGCCCGCCTGGGCGCTGGTCGGTGCCAGCGGGGTGCTGGCCGCCTTCCTGATTCTCTCCTTCTACAGCGTGATCGGTGGCTGGTCGCTCTCCTATACCCTCGGGTCGGTGACCGGGGCCTTCAGCGGCCAGGATGCCGATGGTGTCAGCGAGATCTTCAGCGGCCTGCTGGGCAACCCGGTGGCGCTGACCCTGTGGCATACTGCCTTCATGGCGCTGGTGATCGGGATCGTGGCGCGTGGCGTCACCAAGGGCCTGGAGGGCGCCGTGCGCACTCTGATGCCGGCCCTGGTCGTGTTGATGCTGGTGCTGGTGGGCTATGGCATGACCACGGGCCACTTCGGCGAAGCCCTGGCCTTCATGTTCAGTCCCGACTGGGGTGCGGTGACCGGTGATGTCGTGCTGGCGGCCATGGGCCAGGCCTTCTTTACCCTCTCTCTTGGCATGGGCATCATGATGGCCTACGGCTCCTATCTGGGCGAGGACGTCAATCTGATCGGTACTGCCCGGACAGTGATCATCCTGGATACCGCCATCGCTCTGCTGGCGGGATTGGCCATCTTCCCGATCGTCTTTGCCAATGGCCTGAGTCCGGGCGAGGGGCCCGGCCTGATCTTCGTCACCCTGCCGCTGGCTTTCGGCAACATGACCGGTGGCATGATCCTCGGCCTGATGTTCTTCCTGCTGCTGACCTTCGCGGCCCTGACCTCGGCGATCTCGTTGCTGGAGCCGGTGGTGGAGCTGATGGAAGAGCGTACTCCGCTATCACGCGTGGCGGCCACTCTGGTGGGCGGTGCGGCGGTCTGGGCGCTCGGTATCGCGGCGCTGATGTCCTTCAACGTCTGGGATGATTTCCTGATCCTGGGTCTGAACGTCTTCGATCTGCTGGACACCTTTACCAGCAAGTTCCTGTTGCCGTTGACCGGTCTGGGGGCCATCCTGTTCGTGGCCTGGCAGCTGGATCGCGACAGCGTGACTACCGAGCTGAACCTCTCTGGTGGGCAAGCGACGCTGTGGCACGTGGTGTCCCGTTTCGTGGCCCCGATCGGCGTGGTCGTGGTATTCGTCTCGAGCCTCTGAGGCGGGTTCACCGGACAACCCGGTGCGACAAGCCTGCGACGAGCCCCGCCCTGGCGGGGCTCGTCGCTTGATGCATCGTCAGTGCATCTCGTCTTCCGCCAGTTCCTCCTCGGGGAGCGGAGCGATGTCCCGGCTCAGTCGCTTGAACTCGTTGTGCAGTTCGATGCCGCGACGGGCGCGCAGGTTGCGCTGGGCGGCGGTGCGTGATCGCTGCTCGTGTTCGACGACTTCCATACTCATGTAGATGTCGAGGAGCTCATTCTTGAGGGAGGATACCCTTTCGACATTGCGCATGACCGACTCTCCATAAGACTTCGCGACACTGCACTTTTTACTATACCCCACTTGACAGAATGATGACGGCATGGACGCAAAATGCACAACGCTGTGCCAACGCTCGCCCATGGTATGGCCTCGGCCTTGCTCTGGCGTTGAAGGGCGCATCGGCCGCCGGCTTGGGGCATACTGTGAGCATCAGTCCATGAATGTTTTCGCCGCCTCGCCTTCATCGCGGGATGGCCAGTCCTCAAGGAGTTCCGCGTGAGTCGCGCCCTGTTCGATGAGATGAGACGTCGCATGGAGCACTTTCGTCGCTCGGAGCAGAAGGTCGCGCGCTTCGTGCTGCGCCAGCCCGAGGAAGTGATCCACATGCGCATCGTCGACCTGGCCACCGAGGCCAAGGTCAGCGAGCCCACCGTGGTGCGTTTCTGCCGTGCCCTGGGGTGTAACGGTTTCCAGGACTTCAAGCTCCAGCTGGCGCAGATGTTGGCGACCGACAGCCAGTTCGCCGAGTTCACGATGAACGACAGTGACTCCGTGGCCGAGTTTTCCCACAACATCTTCGATTCCACCGTGGGTACCCTGCTGTCGGTCCGCGATCGGCTCGACAACGAGTCACTTAGCCAGGCCATCAATGCCCTGGCCCAGGCCAATCGGGTCGAATTCTACGGCTTCGGCGCCTCCGGTGCCGTGGCGTCCGATGCCCAGCACAAGTTCTTCAGGCTGCAGATCTCCACGGCGGCCTACACCGACCCGCACATGCAGAACATGTCGGCGGTGACGCTCAAGGAGGGCGACGTGGTGGTGGCCATCTCCCAGACCGGGCGTACCCGGGCCCTGGTAGCCAGCGTGCGCCTTGCGCGAGAGGCCGGCGCCACCGTGATCGGCCTCTGCCCCAACGGCTCGCCGCTGGCGGAGGAAGTCACCCTGCCGCTCTATATCGATGTCCATGAGGACACCGAGATCTACACCCCGATGAGCTCGCGCATCGCACACCTGGTGCTGATCGACGTGCTGGCGGTGGGAGTCGCCAAGACCCGTGGCCCGAAACTCGCCGAGCAGCTCCGGGAAGTGAAAAAGAGCCTCAACCCGCTGCGCTTCCCGGAGCAGGAAGGTAAGCCCTGAAAATGCTAAGCTGACCGCCCATTTTCCGAGCAGCGATGCCTTCCCCATGGACGACGTCACGGCGATTCTCGACCAGATGAACCCGGCCCAGCGCGAGGCTGTCAGCGCGCCCCAGGGCAACATGCTGGTGCTGGCGGGTGCCGGTTCCGGCAAGACCCGGGTGCTGGTGCACCGCATCGCCTGGCTAATGCAGGCCGAGGGGCTCTCGCCCTATGCGGTGCTTGCCGTGACCTTCACTAACAAGGCGGCCCGCGAGATGCGCACCCGCCTGGAGGCCCTGCTGGGCATCTCCCTGCGCAATGTCTGGGTGGGGACCTTCCACTCCATCGCCCATCGCCTGCTGCGGACCCACTGGCAGGATGCTCGGCTGCCCCAGCACTTCCAGATCATTGACAGCGACGACCAGCTAAGGCTGGTCAAGCGGCTGCTCAAGGACCACCGCATTGATGATGAGCGCTTCCCGCCACGTCAGGTGCAGTCGTTCATCTCCGGCTGCAAGGAGGAGGGGCTTCGTCCCCATCAGGTCGATGCCCATGGCGATGCCTACCTGGCTCAGATGGTCGAGCTCTACGAGCGCTATCAGCTGACCTGCGAGCGCGGAGGCCTAGTGGATTTCGGCGAACTGCTGCTGCGCAGCCTGGAACTCCTGCGCGACAACCCGGCGCTGCTGGCCCACTACCAGGAGCGCTTCGGCCATGTGCTGGTCGACGAGTTCCAGGACACCAATACCTTGCAGTATGCCTGGCTCAAGCTGCTCACCGGCCAGCGGACCCCGATGACCGTGGTGGGCGACGATGACCAGTCGATCTACGGCTGGCGCGGGGCGCGTGTCGAGAATATCCGTCGCTTCGAGCAGGAGTTTCCGGGGACCAGGACCGTGCGACTGGAGCAGAATTACCGCTCTACCAGCGCCATCCTCGGTGCTGCCAATGCCCTGATCCGCCACAATGCCGGGCGGATGGGCAAGGAGCTGTGGACGGAAGGGGCGCGGGGTGAGCCCATCTCTGTCTATTCGGGCTTCAACGATCTCGACGAGGCGCGTTTCATCGTCGACACCATCCGCGAGAAGGTGGAGGAGGGTACCAACCGGCGCGAGATCGCCATCCTCTACCGTTCCAACGCCCAGTCCCGGGTGCTGGAGGAGACCCTAATCCGCCAGGGCGTTCCCTACCGTATCTACGGCGGCCAACGCTTCTACGAGCGTCTGGAAATCAAGAACGCCCTGGCCTACTTGCGGCTGCTGCTCAATCGTGACGATGACGCCTCCCTGGAGCGGGTGATCAACGTGCCGGCCCGGGGCATTGGCACTCGCACCGTAGAGGTGTTGCGCCACCGCGCCCGGCAGACCGAGGTCTCGCTGTGGCAGGCGCTGCACGACAGCTTGCTGGATGCCTCGCTCAAGGGGCGGGCCGCCACGGCGGTGCGTGCTTTCGCCGACCTGATCGAGCGGCTCGATAACGACACCGCCGGCCTGGCGCTCCACGAGATCATCGACCACGTCATCACGACCTCCGGGCTGATTGAGCACCACCGCAGCGAGAAGGGCGAGAAGGGTCAGGCCCGGGTCGAGAACCTCGAGGAACTGGTCACCGCGGCCAAGGCCTTTACCCAGGGCGAGGCTTTCGAGCCACCCGAAGCCGGTGAAGGGGCGGTGGCCCTGGAGGCCTTCCTCTCCGAGGCGGCGCTCAACGCCGGCGACCACGAGGCCGACGAGTTCGAGGACTGCGTGCAGCTGATGACCTTGCACTCGGCCAAGGGCCTGGAGTTTCCGGTGGTATTCATTGCCGGGGTCGAGGAGGGCCTGTTTCCGCACAAGATGTCCATGGAGGAGCCGGGTCGTCTGGAGGAGGAGCGACGGCTCTGCTATGTGGGCCTGACCCGCGCCATGCGCAAGCTCTACCTCACCCATGCCGAGCTGCGTCGGCTGCATGGCAAGGAGACCTTTCAGCGTGCCTCGCGTTTCCTGCGTGAGTTGCCCGAGGAGTATCTCGAAGAGGTACGGCTGCGTGGTCAGATCTCCCGACCCGTGACTACCCGCCCAGCCGTGGGGCTATCGCGGCAGACCTCAGTCAACGGGGGCAGTGAGCTGCCTTCGCTCTCGCTGGGTCAGCGGGTCAGTCATCCGGTATTCGGCGAGGGGGTGATACTCAACGCCGAGGGGGAAGGTGAGCGTGCCCGGGTCCAGGTCAGCTTCGAGGGCGAGGGTGACAAGTGGCTGGTGCTGGGGTTCGCCAAGCTGACGCCTCTCTGATTTTCGTTGACGTTGACGTCAGGTGCAGGCACTTGCTCGCCAATTCTGCCTTGACGCATACTGACGAGCGTAACCGTCCAGCGCCCGCAAGAGTTGCGGACATAACAATCATCATGGAGTCACGCTCGCATGCATCGTCGCCTCTTTATCAAGAAAAGCCTCAAGACCCTGGGTGCCGGCGCCGCCGGTGTCGCCGCCGCCCCCTTCGTTTCTACCGCCAGTGCCCAGGAGACCATCACCTGGGACATGGTGACCTCCTGGCCCAAGAACTTTCCTGCCCTGGGCACGGGAGCCAACGATTTCGCTGCACGCATCGAGCGCCTTTCCGGTGGCCGCATGAGGGTACGCGTGCATGGCGCGGGTGAACTGGTGCCCGCCATGGAGGTCTTCGATGCGGTGGCTCAGGGTACCGCCCAGATGGGCCACTCCGCTTCCTACTACTGGCGCGGCAAGACCCTGGCTTCCCAGTTTTTCACCGCCGTACCCTTCGGGATGAACACCACCGAGACCAACGCCTGGCTCTACTATGGCGGCGGTCAGGAGCTGTGGGACGAGGTGTATGCCAAGCACAACCTCAAGCCCTTCCCGGTGGGCAATACCGGAACCCAGATGGCCGGCTGGTTCAAGAAGGAGATCAACTCACTGGAGGACATGCAGGGTCTCAAGCTGCGCCTGCCCGGCCTGGCCGGCGAAGCCATGAACGGCATCGGCGTGACCACCGTGAACACCCCGGGGTCAGAGATCTTTACCTCACTGCAGACCGGTGTACTGGATGCTGCTGACTGGGTCGGCCCTTACAATGACCTGGCCTTCGGCCTTCACCAGGTGGCCAAGTACTACTATACCTCGGCCTGGAACGAGCCCAGTGCCATCCTCGAGGGCACCATCAACCTGGATGCCTGGAACGCCTTGCCCGATGACCTCAAGGCGGTGGTCAGCGAAGCGGCCATGGCCTCAAACCTGGCGATGATCAGCGAATTTGCGGTGCGCAACGCCGAGGCGCTCGATACCCTGGTCAGCGAGCATGGCGTGGAACTGCGCACCTTCCCGGAAGAGGTTCTTAAAGCACTCTACGCGTCCTCCCAGGAGGTGCTCGAGAACCAGGTGGAAGCCGACGCGGAGTCGAAGAAGGTTTATGACTCCTACACCGCCTTCCAGCAGAAGGTGCGGCGCTTTACCGACGTGGGCGAGTTCGCCTATCTGAAAACACGCGAGGAGGTTGGCGTCTGAGGTCCGGTATTCCTCCTTGGCTTGTCATGGGCGCCCCTGCGGCGCCCATTTTCACTATGGGCATGGCGCGATTTCTCGACAGACGGCGTCAGTCTTCCTGACGTACGGCACGAATCCGCCCGTTGTCGTCCAGGGCAACCATCACGAAGCGGGCCTCGGTGACCTTGTGCAACTCATCGGGGTCGCGCTCATGGAGGGCATGGATCCATACTTCCACGTCGATCTTGATCGAGCTGTGGCCGATCTCGCTGACCCGAGTGAAGATGTTGACCATCGAGCCCACCCTTACCGGGCAGAGGAAGTCCATGGCCTCGATGGCCACGGTGGCGGTGCGGCCCCGGGCCTCGCGGCCGGCAGCCAACTCGGCGGCCTGGTCCATCTGGGCGACCAGCCAGCCGCCGGGAATGTCGCCGTGCAGGTTGGTCTCCTGGCGGCTGGCCAGCTGCTTGAGGGTCAAGTGTCCTTGGGGGGCGGGGATATCATCGATGTCTATCATGGAAGCCTGAGTGATTCGGGTTGTTGTTGTGGGGCGTTGATGAGCTCGTCATGGTATATGGCGAGGCCATGGGTTCACCACCACTGTGACAAGATGCCCCTTGCCCGCCCGGTTCCCCCTTCATCGAGGAAGCTGTCATGCCTGCTGTCCTGCGCCGTTATCTGGTCTTCTGGTTGCTGCTGGCGCCGCTCGGCGTCCTTCCTGCCCAGGCTCAGGAGGTGGCGGGAACCTTGGGTACCATGGGTTCCGATACCATGGCAGGGCTGATGCTGCGCTGGGGCGAGGCATTGACCCGCCAGTACCCCGCCATCCGTCTGCAGCTCCAGGCAAGCGGGTCGGCCAGTGCGCCGCCGGCCCTGGTGGCCGGTACCACCCGGCTGGGACCCATGTCGCGCCCCATGAACGAGGCCGAGCTTCAGGCTTTTGTCGAGCGGCACGGCTATCCGCCGCTTGAACTGACGGTCGCCCGGGATGCACTGGTGGTCGTGGTCCATCGCCACAACCCCCTGGAGAGCCTGGAGGAACGAGAACTGGATGCCATCTTTTCCGATTCCCGGCGCTGCGGTGCAGGTGAAGGGATTCACGAGTGGCAACAGCTGGGACTCGACAGACCCGCGGGGCGTATTCGTTTACATGGCCGCAATGCTGCATCAGGTACTCATGGGCTTTTTCGACAGATCGCACTCTGTGATGGTTACTTTCGTCCCGAGCTCAACGAGCATCCGGGGTCCGCTGCGGTAGTGGCAGCGGTGGCAGAGGACCCGCAAGCCATCGGCTATGCCGGGCTCAACCACCTCATGCCGGGCGTGAAGGCCCTGGCACTCCGGGATGCCGACGGGAAGCACCACCTTCCTGACCCCGAAGCGGTACAGCGCGGCGACTATGCACTGTCCCGGGATCTCTACCTCTATCTCAACCTGCCCCCTGGTGAGGCCCTGCCGGCCGCCGAGCGTGCCTTCATCGACCTGGTGCTGTCGACGGAGGGACAGTCGATCGTCGAGGAGCTGGGTTTCGTGGCACTGCCCGAGGCGAGACGCCTTCACCAGCGACGTGAGCTGGGGTTGGACTAGGCCGATCGCTGAAACTGTCACCTCGTTGTCATTACACTGTCGTATGGTTCCGTTAGCCCCCCGTTTCGCGCAGGTCCGGTCATGCCCGACACTTCCCCCTCACTTTTCGTTCGACGCCGCCTGCGTCAGGGGCGCGACCGCCTGGCCACTGTCCTGGTCACCGCGGGCGGCATCGGGGTGATCCTGGCGCTGCTGGCCATCGGAGTCTTCCTGGTGGTTGAGGTGGTGCCGCTGTTCTGGGCCACCGGAGCGACGCAGGTGGTCAGCCCGGAGGCTCTCTGGTCGCCCCTGCCGGGGGGGGATGACTCGGTCGGCCATCGCTGGGATCCGACTGCCAGCCTGGCGGCAGGCGAATCGCCCCGGGTCAGCCTGGTGCCACTGGCCTGGGGTACCCTGGAGGCGGCGGCGTGGGCCCTGCTGATTGCCGTGCCACTGGCCCTGGGCGCGGCCTCTCACTCGGCCTTGTTCATGTCGTCGCGCCTGCGAAGCCACTTGAAGCCGACGCTGGAGCTGATGGAGGCCCTACCCGGCGTGGTGATCGGCTTTGTCGCCGGCCTTGTGCTCGCCCCCTGGGTGGAGCGCCATCTGGCCGATGTTCTTGCCATGTTGCTGCTGCTGGTGCCCGGACTGCTCCTTGCCGGCGGTCTCTGGTCGTGCTTGCCCCCGCGCCTGCAGCAGGTGATGCCGCTGGGCTGGGCGGGCCTGTGGCTGCTGCCCTGGCTGCTGCTGATGGTGGTCGTTGCACAGGCACTCTCGCCCTGGCTCGAGACCTGGGCGTTCGACGGTGACCTGCGCCACTGGCTGGAGGCTCGCCTGGGTCTCGACGTCGCCGTGCGCAACGCCATGATCGTCGGCATGGCCATGGGCTTTGCGGTGATGCCCAGCGTCTATGCCCTGGCCGAGGACGCCCTTTCGGGTGTGCCGCGAAGCCTCGTGGAGGGTGCCCAGGCACTGGGAGCGACTCGCTGGCAGACCCTGTGGCGGGTGGTGCTGCCGGCGGCGTCTCCCGGTATCTTCTCGGCGGTGATGATTGGTGCCGGCCGGGCCGTAGGCGAGACCATGATCGTGTTGATGGCCAGCGGCAATGCGGCCCTGATGACCTGGAACCCCCTGGATGGGCTGCGCTCTCTGGCAGCCACTATCGCCATCGAGCTGCCGGAGGCGGGCCCGGGTGGCCCGCATTATCGACTGCTGCTACTGGCGGCTCTGCTGCTGTTCGTCTTTACTTTCCTGGTCAATACCCTGGCCGAACTGGTACGGACTCGCTTGCGCCGGCGCTACCGGCGCCTGGGGGGCGGGGCATGAGCTCCGATTCCCGGATGCGCATGTTCCGCGGCGAAGGCCCCGGCGCCTGGCTGGCGGCCGGTAGCGTGGCGCTCTCGCTGTTGGCGCTGTTGGCGCTGTTGGCGCTGTTGGCGATTCGCGGCCTGGGGCACTTCTGGCCCGCCGACCTGGCCCTGGTGACGCTGGAGGATGGCCGACAGCTCGCCGGCGAGCGGGTTCGAGAGGTCCCGCTGCCGGAGGAGACAGGACGTGAACGGCTCTATCGGACCGGCAACCGCGAACTGGACGGTACCCGCTGGGACTGGGTGGCGGTGTCGTCCATCACCGCGGTCAGCAAGCCGCATGATATGGTGGTACTGGAGCGCCGTCGCTGGGGGGAGGCGATCGGTCGACTCACGTCGCTGGAGAGCGAGACAGGGGAACGTGTCGAGGGCGAGGCCGCCTGGATGGCCCTCGAGGTGAGGCTTGTCGAGCTGACGTCTCTGCGCCAGGCCCGCGACTCACTGCGAGAAGAGGTCATTCTGCCGCGTGCCCGCGCCCTCGAGGCGGGAGGCGACGTGGATCGCGAACTGGCCATTGCCAATGCCCGGCTGCGCGAGCTGCAGGCGGCCATGGAAGGCGGCCGGCTGAGCCTCGCGACCGCCGACGGCGAGCAAATGACGGTGCCACTGGAGCAGGTACTGAGGGCGAGTCGCCCCAATGCCATGTCGCCGCTCGACAAGCTGGCCGCCTGGGGCGACGGCGTCTGGCGCTTCCTCTCGGAGGGGCCGCGGGCGGCCAATACCGCCGGCGGCGTATGGCCGGCGATCTTCGGCACCGTGCTGATGGTGATGCTGATGTCGATCCTGGTGACCCCCTTCGGGGTGCTGGCGGCCATCTATCTCAACGAGGTGGCCCACCAGGGTCGACTGACGCGGCTGGTAAGGATTGCCGTGCGCAATCTCGCCGGGGTGCCGTCCATCGTCTATGGCGTCTTCGGCCTGGGTGTCTTTGTCTATGGCATCGGCGGCACTCTGGACGAGTGGTTCTTCGACGCGGACCTGCCCTCGCCGACCTTCGGCACCGGGGGGCTGCTGTGGGCCTCCCTGACGCTGGCCCTGCTGACCCTGCCGGTGGTGATTGTGGCCACCGAGGAGGGGCTGGCAAGGATTCCCGACCAGCAGCGGGAGGGGGCGCTGGCACTGGGCGCCACCCGGCTGGAGATGCTCACCCGGGTCGTGTTGCCCATGGCCACGCCGGCCATGCTCACCGGGGTAATCCTGGCCGTGGCGCGCGCCGCCGGGGAAGTGGCGCCGCTGATGCTGGTGGGTGTGGCCAAGCTGGCCCCCCAGGTGCCGGTGGACGGTGACTTCCCCTTTCTGCATCTTGACAGGAAGTTCATGCACCTGGGGTATCATGTCTTCGACGCGGCCTTGCACGGTGGCGATGTCCAGGCGGCGATGCCGCTGGTCTATGCCACGGCACTGCTGCTGGTGCTGGTAATCCTGGTGCTTAACCTGACTGCAATATTTCTGCGTCATCATCTCAGTACGCGTCATGGGGCGCTCAGCCGTCGATGAGCCCAGAATCGTCGCGCCACCGAGGAACCTCGATGTCATTCGTCCAGGATCTGCGCCCGTCTCCCGACCCGGCGGCGATCATCGATTTTTCTCCCGAAGCCAGCAGCCTGGCCATTCGGGATCTGAGTCTTGCCTATGGAGGCAAACCGGCGCTGCGCAATCTGACGCTGCGCATACCGCGCCACCGGGTGACGGCTTTTATCGGGCCATCCGGCTGTGGCAAGTCGACCCTGCTCCGCGTTCTGAACCGCCTTCATGACCTCAATGACGAGGTAGTGCGCAAGGGGGAGGTGCTGCTCGAGGGCGAGGACATCCATGCGCCGGGCGTGGCGGTGGCGGAGCTGCGTCGACGAGTGGGGATGGTGTTCCAGGCGCCCAACCCCTTCCCCATGTCGATCCACGACAACGTGGCCTTCGGTCTGCGTCTCCAGGGCCGGCTGAGCAAGCGCAAGCGCGACGACATCATCGAGTGGGCGCTGCGCTCGGCGGCGCTATGGGAGGAAGTGAAGGACCAACTGCGCGCCTCGGCCTGGTCGCTCTCCGGGGGCCAGCAGCAGCGCCTGGTGATCGCTCGTACCCTGGCGGTGAGTCCCGAGGTACTGCTGCTCGACGAGCCAGCCTCGGCGCTGGATCCCATCTCCACGCTGAAGATCGAGGAACTGATCCGCAATCTGAAGTCGCACCTGACCCTGGTGCTGGTCACCCACAATATGCAACAGGCGGCGCGAGTCTCCGACTATACCGCCTTCCTGCAGGACGGTGAGCTGGTGGAATATGGCCCCACCGATACCCTGTTCACCAACCCGCGCCTGCGACGTACCGAGAACTACATCACCGGGCGCATGGCCTGACGGCCTGCCCCAAGGAGAGGTCCCATGGACATTACCAGCGATATCCACAGCCAGCATATCTCACGGCAGTTCAACCAGGAGCTCGACGAGCTCAAGACCCACTTGATGGCCATGGGGGGCCTGGTCGAGAAGCAGGTCCAGGACGCCGTCGTCGCCCTGCTCGACCATGACTCCTCGCTGGCCGAGCGGGTGGTTGCCAATGACCGTGCGGTCAACGACATGCAGATCAAGATCGACGAGGAGTGCACCCAGGTGCTGGCGCGTCGCCAGCCCACCGCCTCCGACCTGCGCCTGGTCCTGGCAGTGATTCGCGCCGCGTCCGACCTGGAGCGTATCGGCGACGAGGCGAGCAAGATCGCCCGCAATGCCATCGACCTGATCGAGGCGGACAACGGCAATCGTGGCTTCGTCGAAGTGCGCATGATCAGCGAGCACGTAAGGCGCATGGTGCGCGATGCCCTGACCTCCTTCGCACGCCTGGATACCGAGCTGGCGCTCAAGCTGGTCCACGAGGACGACGAGGTCGACAACGAGTATCGCAGCGCCATGCGCTCGCTGATGACCTTCATGATGGAGGATGCCCGCTCGATCTCCTCGGTCCTCAGCGTGATGTGGATCCTGCGTGCCCTCGAGCGTATCGGTGACCACGCCAACAACCTGGCCGAATACGTGGTCTATCTGGTCAAGGGGCTCGATATCCGCCATACCGACCCTGAGGACCTCGACAAGGATATGCTCGAGGGCAAGAGTTGACCGCGACCATCGTTTGACCCTCAATGACGCAGGCCGCTGCCCCGTCGGGCGGCGGCCTGCTGTGTGACATGAGGATATGACGGATGCTCGATGCCTTCACGGCGCTGACTCGCGGGACCCGCCTGGTCTACTCCTGCGGCCTGCGGCGCTTCGTGTTCCTGCCGATAGTCGTCAACCTGCTGGTCTACGCTGCCATGCTCTGGTACGTGCTGGGCCACTTCGGCGGCTGGCTGGACGGCTGGATGGCCATGGTGCCCGCCTGGCTGGACTGGCTCTCCTGGCTGATATGGCCGCTTTTCGTGCTCAGCCTGGTGCTGATCGTCTTCTTCACCTTCACCCTGGTGACTCATCTCGTCGCCGCACCCTTCTACGGTTTCCTGGCCGCCCGGGTGGAGGTGGAGGTGAACGGGCGGCCGCCGCTGGATGACCGAGGCCTGGCGAAAACCGCCGTGGATGCACTGGGACGTGAACTCGTCAAGCTGGCCTACATCCTGCCGCGCATGGCCCTGCTCCTCGTGCTCAGCTGGATCCCGGTGCTCAACCTGGTGGCGCCCCTGCTATGGGCGGCCTTCTCGGCCTGGGTCATGGCGATTACCTACCTCGACTATCCCATGGACAACAACAAGGTCAGTTTCGCCGACATGCGTCGCCGGTTGAAGGCTCGCTGGTGGCCCACGCTCACCTACGGCGGCTGGGTGACCCTGATCACCTGGCTGCCATTGGCGAATCTCTTCCTGCTGCCCGGTGCCGTGGCCGCCGCGGTGCTGATGTGGGAGCGCCACTACCGCGGCATCGGGACCGAGAAGGCACAGGGCGGGCCGCCTCAGGCTCGTTGAGCGTTGTCGGTCGTGTCGCGCAGGCGTTCGGCAGGAAACAGGCAGCGGAAGGTGGCGCCGCGCCCGGGCCGAGAGGCGATCTCGAGGCGGGCGTCATGGCGCAGCAGCACGTGCTTGACGATGGCCAGCCCAAGGCCGGTGCCACCGGTAGCGGTACTGCGGCCCTTGTCGACCCGATAGAAGCGCTCGGTGAGGCGCGGCAGGTGCACCGGGTCGATGCCTTCGCCGTCGTCCTCCACTTCCAGGCTGGCGCCTTCGCCGTGGGGACGCCAGCGCAGCACGATATGGCGTCCGTCTCCGGCATAACGCACGGCATTGAAGGCCAGGTTGGAGAGAGTGCTGCGAATCTCCTGTTCGCTGCCGAACAGAGCGCGAGACTCCTCGACTTCCACCCTGATCGACTGGCGACCCTCCGAGAGCGCTAAGGCGTCATTCTTTACGGATTCCAGTAGCTCGCCCATCGCCAGCGGGGCGTCATCGCGCCCGCCCTGGTCGATCTCCAGTCGTGACAGCAGCAGCAGATCATTGACCAGATTCTGCATCCGGTCGGTCTGGGACTTCATCTGCGACAGGCCGCGGCCCATCCTGGGTGGCAACTGCCCGGCCATGTCCGTATAGGTCTCCAGGTAGCCGGCCAACACGGTCAGCGGGGTCCTCAGCTCATGAGAGACGTTGGCCACGAAGTCACGGCGCATCTGCTCCAGGCGGTGCAGTCGGGTGATGTCGCGGGCCATTACCAGGCGCTCATCGTCCCCGTAGAGGGTGATCTGGAACTGCAGGATCAGCGACTCGTCGATGGGTGAAGACAGGGTCAGCGGCTCGCGATAGTCGCGACCATGGAAGTAATCGACGAAGCGCGGGTCGCGCAGCAGGTTGGTGATGTGCTGACCGCGATCGAGCTGGGGCTTGAGGCCCAGCATGCGTTCGGCCGCGCTGTTCCACCACTCCAGGTCGCCGTGGCGGTCGAGCATCACCACGCTGTCGCGCATTGCCTCGGAGGACTCCTGAATGCGCTGCAGGGTGGCCCTTAGCCGCTGCTGGGTGAGGCGCTGGCGTTTCTGGTAGCGATAGAGACGGTCGAACAGCTCGCCCCACAGGCCACTGGCGGCCGGGGGCTCCTCCTGCGGGCGCAGGGTGAGCCACTGATAAAGGGCATGGAGCTGACGCAGGTGAAAGACCAGGCAGAACAGCAGGCCTGCAGCGATGCCGACCGGAATGGCAGAGAAGGGCCAGCCGACCAGGACCCCGGCGGCGACCAGGGTCGCCAGGCGCCCGAGTTCTCGTCGCCAGAGCCGTCCCACGTCAGCCCTTGGCGGAGAACCGGTAGCCGGTGCCACGCACTGTCTGGATCAGCTGGTGGTGGGGTTCGCCCAGCGCCTTGCGCAGGCGACGGATATGCACATCCACGGTACGCTCCTCGACATAGACATTGCCGCCCCACACCTGGTCGAGCAGCTGACCTCGGGTGTAGGCGCGTTCCTGGTGAGTCATGAAGAACTGCAGCAGGCGGTACTCGGTAGGCCCCATTTCCAGCGACCGGCCGTCGATGCTGACCCGGTGGCTGACCGGGTCGAGCAGCAGCCCGCCGACTTCAACCGGATCCTCGACCCCCCGCGGTGTGGTACGGCGCAGCACTGCCTTGAGGCGCGCCACCAGTTCGCGCGGCGAGAAGGGCTTGGTGATGTAGTCGTCGGCCCCGGCCTCGAGCCCCTGGATCTTGTTGTCCTCCTCGCCCTTGGCGGTGAGCATGATGATCGGCAGCTCGGCAGTGGCCTCCTCCCGCTTGAGGCGGCGGGCCAGCTCGATGCCGCTGGTCCCGGGCATCATCCAGTCCAGCAGCACCAGGTCGGGCTGGTGGTCGACCACCATGGCGTGAGCATCCTGGGCATTGTCTGCCTCGAGGACACGATAGTCGGCCATCTCCAGCGCCACCGCGATCATTTCGCGGATCGGCGCCTCATCATCGACGATCAGTACGGTCTTGGCGGTCATCCCGGAGCCTCGTGGTCAATGACAGATCGATGACGATGACAGCACATCAAGATGACGATAGCGTGACAGGCCCGAGCTGTCGCCCTCTCAGCCGCCATTCACCGTCGGCCACAGGGAGAGCGCGATGCCGGCGAAGATCAGCAGGCCCGACCAGTGGTTGTTGAGGAAGGCCTGGAAGCAGCGGTTGCGATCGCGTTTGCGGATCAGGAATTGCTGATGCACAAAGGTCGCCGCCATGGCGGCCAGTCCCAGCCAGAAGAAGCCCCCCAGTGCGAGCAGCGATCCGGCCCAGGCCAGCAGCGCCAGGGTCAGGCCCTGCAGCAGGCCGATCATCAGTCGGTCGGCGTGACCGAACAGCACGGCAGTGGACTTGATGCCGATCTTCAGGTCGTCCTCGCGGTCGACCATGGCGTACTCGGTGTCATAGGCCACCGTCCAGGCCACGTTGGCGGCGAAGAGCAGCCAGGCGACCGGTGGCAGCGTGCCCAGCACCGCGCCGAAGGCCATGGGAATCGCCCAGGAGAAGGCCGCGCCGAGGAACGCCTGGGGCAGGTGGGTGTAGCGCTTCATGAAGGGGTAGATGAAGGCCAGGATCACCCCCACCACCGAGAGCATCACCGTGAAGAGGTTGGTGAACCAGACCAGCACGAAGGCGGCCATCACCAGTATCAGGAACAGCGCCTGGGCCTCTCCCTCGCTGATCCGACCGGTGGCCAGGGGTCGATTCCGGGTGCGCGTGACGTGGCCATCGAAGTGGCGGTCGGCGTAGTCATTGACCACGCAGCCGGCGGCGCGCATCAGGTAGACGCCGGCGACGAAGATCAGTAACACCCTGCGGCCGGGAATGCCCTCGGCGGCGACCCACAGGGCCCAGAGGGTGGGCCACATCAACAGCCAGGTGCCGATAGGGCGGTCGAGGCGGGTCAGGTGCAGGAAGTCGGGCACCCGGGCCAGGCCCCTGGGGTGCATCAGGGATCGATCCATCTCATCCTCTTGATATCCAGTTTGGCTGCACGGGAGCCTAGCGCGAAGGCAGCCCGAGGTCACCCGCCATGCGGTCGAGGAAGAACTCCTGTACCAGCACGGCGAAGCGCCGGTGACGGAACAGCGAGCGCCGCGCCCAGGGTCCCGAGTCGGTGTGGAAAGGAGCCGAATCGGCGCTGACCTCGAGCGGGCCGCGTTCCAGATCAGGTTGACGGAACAGCCAGCTGCCCAGCGAGCGCTCGCCCAAGCGGTCGAGGCGTTGGCCATGCAGCCCGTCCAGGGGTACCACCGAGCGAGCCACTACCCAGGGGCGCTCGTCCAGGCACAGCGCCACCTCGCGTAGCCAGGCATGGCGGGCAAGAGGTAGCCCCAGGGCCAAGGTCTCGTCACGGCGCGGCCGACCGAGGCGCTGGTTCAGCAGGCGGACCCGGAAATGCCGGTGGCCGCCGGCGCTGATCAGCCGGGCAGTGAGCGACTCCCGGGAGGCGATCCACTGCCACCACTCGGGGCTCATGGCAGGACGTGCCGCCGCCAGGGGACGCCAGCGGGGATCGCTTCCCGGGCCATTGCTCACCATCTCTCTCCGCATCGATTTCGGGGGCGGCTAGTGTACCATGCTGCCCCATCACTCTTACTCCTGATCGATGAGGCCCATGAGCGCACCCCTGACCATCATCGGCTCCGGCATGGCGGGCTTCGGCCTGCTGCGCCAACTGCATGAACAGCATCCGACGCGACCGATGACGCTGATCACCGCCGACAGCGGAGATGACTACGCCAAGCCACTGCTCTCCACCGGATTCGCCAAGCGCCTGCCGCCGCAGCGCCTGGCGACGCGCTCGGCCCTGGAGGTGGCCGACGACCTCGGCGCCGTGGTGCGCACCCACACCCGGGTGGAAGCCATCGACCCGGTGGAGCGTACCTTGACCATCGGCACCGAGACCCTGCCCTGGAGCGAGCTGGTGCTGGCCACCGGTGCCGCACCAGTCCGGCCCTTCCGGGTACCCGACGCCGTCGCCGGCCAGGTGTTCAGCATCAATGACCTGGATGACTACCGTGCCTTTCATGCGGCCCTGGAGGCGCTGGGCCGGCCGGCGCGCGTGGCGATCATCGGCATCGGACTGGTGGGCTGCGAGTTTGCCAACGATCTCGTTGCCGGTGGCCATGCCGTCGAGCTGGTGGCCCCGGAGCCGGCCCCCCTGCCACGCCTGGTGCCGGAGACCCTGGGGCGCGCCCTGGGGGAGGCCTTCCGGGAGGCTGGCATGGTGTTGCACACCGGACGTCAGCTGGTGGCGCTGGGGACCGACGGCGCCTCTGTCGGCATGTCACTCGACGATGGCAGCTCGCTATCGGCCGACCTGGTGCTGGTGGCCACGGGCTTGCGGCCACGTACCGGTCTGGCTGAATCGGCCGGGATCACGGTCAGTGAGGCGGGCATCCATACCGACCGATGCCTGGCCACTTCTGCACCGGGTATCCATGCGTTGGGTGACGCGGCCTGTGTCGACGGCGTCAATGCCATGTACGTGCAGCCGTTGCTGGCCAGTGCCAAGGCGCTGGCCCGCACCCTGGCCGGTACCCCCACGGCGGTGACCTACGGTCCCTGGCCGGTGCTGGTCAAGACCTCCCTGTTGCCGGTGGTGGCCCTTCCGCCCGCCGTTACGCCTTCACGCTGGCGCCTCGAAGGGGAGGGGGGTGACCTGACGGCTCTGGCCGAAGCGGAGGACGGACGTTTGATCGGATTTGCGTTGACAGGACGCTGCGTCCGTCGGAAAGTCGAACTGGCGCGAGCCGCGCCGCCGTTGCTAGGCTAGGCTCGTCAATGACGGGGCCTGTGCCGCAGATATCGAGCCGGAAGGCAGCGATGTTGAGCACCGGTATCATCCACATGTCGTTTCTCGAGATTTCTCCGTCCGATGCATGACGATCCGGAATCTAGCAAGTCGGCATATGTGTGATGCATGGTCAGGTGATGTGCCAGAACAACACCGCCGGTGGTGATCGCCGGCATGATGATGTCAATATCAGGAGGGCTGTATGCGCAAGCCAGAACTCGCCGCGGCGATAGCCGAGCGTGCCGATCTTTCCAAGGACAAGGCGAGCCAGGTGCTCAACGTCATCCTCGACGAGATCACCGGTAGTGTTTCTGAGGGCCAGGATGTGACCCTGATCGGCTTCGGTACCTTCAGTGTGCGGGAGCGAGCCGCACGCACCGGCAAGAATCCCCAGACCGGCCAGCCGCTGACCATTCCGGCCAGCAAGACCGTTGCCTTCAAGCCGGGCAAGGGCCTCAAGGACGCCGTCGCGAAGTAAGGCATTGCGGCCCGTCTCTTGCGGGTCGCTTCACACTCATCTTACGGTGGCGGAGCCGATATGAAGCTGCGACTGATGCTGTGGCTGCTCGGGCTGATGCTCAAGCGTGCCCTGCGCCGCAAGGCGCGGTTTCGCGAACTGCTCGGCGAGATGCGCGGCCTCGACTGGGGGATTGCCACCGAGGACCTCGCCATCGCCCGCCATTACCGCATGTCCCCCCGTGGTATCCGCACCGGATCAGGCCTTCCGGTGGATCTCGACCTGGAGCTGCGCTTCGAAGATGAAGCCACGGCCATCAAGGTTCTCAAGAAACCCACCCAGCAGGCCTTCCTCGACGGCATGATGGCCGGTACCGTGCGCCTGGTTGGCGACTCCGGCGACCTGCAGAAGCTGCAGCGGCTGCTCAAGCATTTGTAAGCACCGAGCTGAAAGCGCCGAGCGCCAAGCAAAACGTTGCCCCCTTCCTGGCCGTTACGACCAGCCCTCTATACGCTGATCCTCTGCTTGGCCGCTTGGCCGCTTGGCCGCTTGGCCGCTTGGCCGCTTGGCGTTGTCACACCTGCCCATAGCGCCCCGCTTCCTCCCCTAGCCAGCGCCGGATCAGTGGCTGGCTGGCCTGGGGCTGCTCGGCGAGCAGCGCCTCGGCCAGGGGGCCGACTCGCTCCAGCAGGTCGGCGTCGCGCTCCAGGTCGGCGACCTTCATCTGCGCAAGCCCGGTCTGGCGGGTCCCCAGCACCTCGCCGGGGCCTCGGATCTCCAGGTCCTTCTCTGCGACGCGAAAGCCGTCGGTGGTCTCGCGCATCACCGCCAGCCGCTCCCGGGAGTGTGCCGACAGCGGCGGGTGATAGAGCAGCACACAGAAGCTCTCGACGGCGCCGCGTCCCACCCGCCCGCGCAGCTGGTGGAGCTGGGATAGGCCCAGGCGCTCCGGGTTCTCGATGATCATCAGGCTGGCATTGGGCACGTCGACCCCCACCTCGATGACAGTGGTGGCCACCAGCAGGTCCAGCTCGCCGGTCTTGAAGGCGTCCATCATCGCGGCTTTCTCGCTGGCCTTCATGCGGCCGTGGACGAGGCCGATGGCCAGTTCCGGCAGGGTGTCGACGAGCTCGTCGCGGGTCGCCTCGGCGGCCTGGCACTGCAGCGCCTCGGACTCCTCGATCAGGGTGCAGACCCAGTAGGCCTGGCGCCCCTCGGCGCAGGCGTGGCGGATGCGTGCCATTACCTCGGGGCGGCGCTCGTCGGGCATTACCACCGTCTTCACCGGTGTCCGGCCCGGGGGCAGCTCGTCGATCACCGAGACGTCCAGGTCGGCATAGGCGCTCATCGCCAGGGTGCGAGGGATCGGCGTGGCGGTCATGACCAGCTGGTGGGGCGTCAGGCCGCCGGCCTCGCCCTTTTCGCGCAGCGCCAGGCGCTGGTGGACGCCGAAGCGATGCTGCTCGTCGATAATCGCCAGGCCCAGGCGCTGGAAGTGCACATCCCCCTGGAAGAGGGCATGGGTTCCCACCACCATGCGTGCCCGGCCGTCATTGATCGCCGCCTTGGTGTCCAGGCGTGCCTTGCCCTTGAGCTTGCCGGACAGCCAGGCCACCTCGATACCCAGCGGCTCGAACCAGGCGCTGAAGGTTCGGTAGTGCTGCTCGGCGAGGATCTCGGTGGGGGCCATCATCGCCGCCTGGCAGTCGGCGGCAATGGCCGAGAGCGCGGCCATGGCGGCAACAACCGTCTTGCCCGACCCCACGTCGCCCTGCACCAGGCGCAGCATGGGCACCTGACGTTCCAGGTCAGCGCTGATCTCGTCCAGCACCCGGCGCTGAGCGCCGGTCAGTGAGAAGGGCAGCTGGGTCAGAAAGCGGACCTGAAGGCTGCGCCCGCCGGGCAGGGTCGGTGCGCCGTCCTCCTGGATGCGCTGACGCACTTCCTCCAGGCTAAGCCGATGGGCGAGCAGTTCCTCCAGGGCCAGGCGCCGCCGCGCCGGGTGGTGGCCGGCCGCCAGCTGGTCGGCATCGGCTTCCGGCGGTGGACGATGCAGGGTGTTCAGGCAGTGGTGAAGCTCGGGCAGGCCGAAGCGCTGGCGCAGGCGAGCGGGAATGCCGTCAGGGAGGGCGTTCGGAGCGGCATCCAGGCGGGCCAGGGCCTGATCGATCAGCGCCCGCAGGCGGGTCTGGTGGAGGCCCTCGGTGGCCGGGTAGATGGGCGTCAGGTGGTCCTCCACCGGCGCTTCGCCCCCGGTCAGCAGGCGGTACTCCGGATGATAGAGCTCCAGGCCGGTGGCACCTGCGCGGGCCTCGCCGAACGCGCGCACCCGGACCCCGGGCCGGAACTGCTGCTGCTGGGCCGGGGAGAAATGGAAGAAGCGCAGACTGAGGATCCCGGAGCCGTCGCGCAGGCGCACCAGCAAGCTGCGTCGCCGGCCTTGCACCACCTCGCCGGCGACCACCTCACCTTCCACGACGGCTTCATGGCCCGCGCTCAGAGTGGCGATGGGGGTGATGCGTGTGCGGTCCTGGTAGCGCAGCGGCAGGTGAAACAGCAGGTCGCTGATGCGTTCGACGCCCAGTCGGGCCAGCTTTAGCGCCAGCGCCTCGCCGACGCCCTTGAGGTCCGTGACGGGCGCATCAAGAGCCTTGATGTCAGCGCTCATGCCGGCTCGAGCTCTGCCTGGCGGCAGCGCGCGATGGCGTCAGTAACGGCATCGATGGCCCGGGGACGCGGGAAGCTGGCACGCCAGGCGATGGCCACGGTCCGCGAGGGTGCCGGGGCGGTGAAGGGGCGGCTGATCAGCATGCCGCTCTCGTAGTGGCCGGTGCCGATGGCCGAATGCGGCAGCACGGTGATGCCGAGCTTGGAGGCTACCATGTGACGGATGGTCTCCAGCGAGCCGCCCTCCGCGGTAAGCGTGTTGGAGGGGCTGTTGAGCTGGTGGCTGATGGCCGGGCAAGCCTCGAGAATCTGGTCACGGAAGCAGTGGCCCTCACCCAGCAGCAGCAGGCGCTCCTCCAGCAGGTCCTCCTTGTCGATGCTCTCTCGGGATGCCCAGCGGTGGTCGGCCGGCAGCAGTACCTCGAAGGCCTCCTCGTAGAGCGGCTTGGTGACCACGTCGGTCTCGGTGAAAGGCAGCGCGATGATGATGGCGTCCAGCTCGCCACTGCGCAGCTTACGGCGCAGGTTGCCGGTGAAGCCTTCCTCGATGTAGAGCGGCATCTGTGGAGCACGCCGGGAGAGCTCCGGGATCAGGTGGGGGAAGAGGTAAGGCCCGATGGTGTAGATGGCGCCGATGCGCAGCGGGCTCGCCAGCTGGTCGCGGCCGGCCGTGGCGAGCTCCTTGATGACGCCGCTCTGCTCCAGCACGCGTTGCGCCTGCTCGACGATTCTCTCACCCAGGGGAGTGACCTGCACGGTGGACTTCGAGCGTTCGAAGAGCGCCACACCCAGCTCCTCCTCGAGCTTCTTCACGGCCACCGAGAGCGTCGGCTGGGAGACGAAGCAGCGCTCCGCCGCGCGTCCAAAATGCCGCTCCTGGGCCAGTGTCACGATGTAGCGGAGTTCTGTTAGAGTCATGTTGGTGCCGGCAGGCTACCTCTTACGAAACGGGTGAAGGCCCCAGTGACCTCGCCCTATGCACAGGGACAGAATAATGCCAATAGGGACTTTTTATCAGGGAGCGAAGAAAAGGTGAAGACGACGACACTGATTCTGGGCTGCGGCGACATTGGCATGGCCCTGGGGCGCGAGTTACTCGAGGCGGGGCACCGGGTGGTCGGTGCGCGCCGCAACCCGCGGGCACTGGAGGGCAGCGGACTGGAGGCCGTGGCGGTCGACCTGAGCGACGCGGCCACCCTGAGCCGGTTGCCGGACGCCGATATCCTGGTCTACGTGGTCAGTGCCGACCGCTTCGACGAAGTGGCCTATCGCGCCGCCTATCTCGATGGCCTGACTGCGGTGCTCGGCGAATTCGCTGGCCGCGACAAGGCGCCCGGGCGGGTGTTCTTCGTTTCCTCGACCAGCGTTTACGCCCAGCGTGATGGCGAGGCGGTCGATGAGACCAGCCCCACCGAGCCCTCGGGCTTCTCGGGCCTGTTGATGTGCGAAGCCGAGCAGGCGCTGATCAACCATGCGCTGCCGGGAACCGTGGTGCGCTTCTCGGGTATCTACGGCCCCGGTCGCGACCGCCTGATTCACCAGGTCGGCGAGGGGCGCATCGCCCCGTCGAGTCCCGTCATGTACTCCAACCGTATCCACCGTGACGACTGCGCCGGGGTGCTGGCGCATCTGATCGGCCGCCACCTGGCCGGCGAACCCCTGGAGACGCTCTACCTGGGCAGCGACTGTGAGCCTGCCCCCCTCAACGAGGTGATGGCCTGGCTGGCGACACAGCTCAGGGTCGAGGCCACCGAGACCATTCAGTCGCCGCTGCGTCGCCGGGCCAGCAAGCGCTGTGACAACACCCGGCTGATCGAGAGCGGCTATCATTTCCGCTACCCGAGCTTTCGCGAGGGTTATGCCCAGGTGTTGAAGGCGGGAGGCTTCCTGCCCGAGAAGGCGTGAGGGAAGGGCGGTCCGCTCAGGCCGCCGGTGAACGGGCCAGGATCTGGTAACGGGCCCCGTCGTTCTCGGTGAAGGAGCGAACCAGCGAGAGCTGCCACCAGGGCCAGGCCAGGTTGATCGCGGGCAGGTCACTGGTCTCCAGGCGGAGGGCACGGCGCAGCAGGGTGACGTGGGGGACGAAGTGCCCCGGTCTCTGCTTGAAACCGAATGCAGCCAACTCATCCCAGACTGATGCATGGAGTCGCACCAGCGTCGGATCCGGTGTCTGGCCGCCGACCCAGATGATGCCGGGGCGACGGAAGGCCCCCCAGGCATCGAGCCGCCACTCTCCCGCCGGGATCGACCGCTCGCCGACCCATGCCGCTAGCGCCGCTGCTCGCTCCTCGGCCACCTCGCCAAGGAAGGCCAGCGTCAGGTGCAGGCTATCGTCGGGCATGCGTCGCCCGCCGCAGCGGGCCTGGGCGATTTCGGCCAGTTCACCCAGCCGCTCGCGCAGCGTCTCGGGTGGCTCCAGCGCCAGAAATAGTCGCATGGCCCCGTCTTAGTCGCCGATGACCATTATGCCCTCGGCCTCGAACTGTGCCCCCTTGGGCAGCGCCTTGACGCCTACCGCGGCGCGGGCCGGGTAGGGCTTATCGAAGAATTCCTCCATCACTTCGTTGACCACGGCGAAGTTCTCCAGGTCGACCAGGTAGAGATTGAGCTTGACCACATCCTGCAGAGTGCCGGCGGCCTCCTCGCAGACGGCCCTGAGGTTGGTGAAGACCTGGCGCGCCTGGGCCTCGAAGTCATCGGAGACGAGCGCCATGGTGGCCGGGTCCAGCGGGATTTGCCCGGAAAGATACACGGTGTTGCCGGCCTTGATGGCCTGGGAGTAGGGGCCGATGGCGGCGGGGGCCTGGTCGGTGTTGATAACAGCCTTGTTGCTCATGGTGGTTCTCCTTGCGGTGCAGCGTTTAGAAACGGGAAAACAGCCCGCCCGCCGTCTCATGGCGCCAGCGAGCAGAAATGACTCAGTTGCCGAGGCGAGTGATGCGGCCTACGTTGGCGAGGTTGCGCAGTCGTTTGATGATTCGCGCCAGATGCACGCGGTTGCGTACCGAGATCACGAGGTTGACGATCGACAGTCTTGCATCGCGCTCCTCGATGCCGATGCGCTCGATGTTGGCCTCGGCGTCGGTGACCAGGGCGGCGAGCTCCGCTACCAGGCCACGGCGGCTCTCCATCTCCAGGCGCAGGGCGGCGGGGAAGTCCTCGTCGATGTCGTCGGACCACTCCAGGGCGAAAAGCTTGTCCGGGTCGTTCTTGAGTTCGCCCAGATTGCGGCATTCGGTGCGGTGGACCACGATGCCCTTGCCCGCCGACAAGTGGCCGACCACCGGATCACCGGGCAGTGGACGGCAGCAGCGGGCAAACTTGATCACCATGCCTTCGGCACCGCTGATGACGATGGGTTTCTGAGCGCGCTCCTGGTGCTCCATGGGTTCGCCCGTCTCGCCCTGTTGCAGGTCGATCAACCGGCGGGCCACCACATGGGCGACTCGGGTGCCCAGTCCGATCGATTCCAGCAGGCTCTCCTCACCCTTCAGGGAGTGCTCCTTGAGCAGGCTGTGGAGCAGGCCTTCGGGAAGCTCCTCCAGGCTGGTCTCGAACGGGGCCAGGGCCTTGTTGAGCAGGCGGCGCCCAAGCTGCACCGCCTCGGTATGCTGCTGGTGCTTCAGGGCGTGACGGATCGCTGAACGGGCCTTGGCGGTGATCACGAAGTTGAGCCAGGCCAGATTGGGTCGCGCTCCGGGTGCGGTGATGATCTCCAGGGTCTGGCCACTCTCCAGACGGGTGGAGAGCGGGGCCAGGTGGCGATCGATGCGACAGGCGATGCAGCTGTTGCCGATGTCGGTATGTACGCTGTAGGCGAAGTCGATCACCGTGGCGCCCTGGGGCAGCTCCATGATGTCGCCCTTGGGCGTGAACACGTAGATGTCATCGGGGAAGAGATCGTTCTTGACGTGCTCGATGAACTCCAGCGAATCACCGGCATGGCGCTGCATCTCCAGCAGTCCCTTGACCCAGGCCCGTGCCCGGGCATGGCTGCCCTGGGCGATGGGGTGCTCGGTCTGGCCGGCCTTGTAGAGCCAGTGAGCAGCGATGCCGTTGTTGGCCAGGGCCTCCATCTCTCGGGTGCGGATCTGCACCTCGATGGGCATGCCGCCACGGCCGAACAGGGTAGTGTGCAGGCTCTGGTAGCCGTTGGCCTTGGGGATGGCGATGTAGTCCTTGAAGCGCCCCGGTACCGGCTTGTAGAGGTTGTGCACCACGCCAAGGATGCGGTAGCAGCTGTCGACGTCCTCGGTGAGGATGCGAAAGCCGAACACGTCCATGATCTCGGCGAAGGACTTCCGCTGGTCGCGCATCTTGCGATAGATCGACAGCAGGTGCTTCTGGCGGCCGATCACCGTGCCTGGCAGGCCCTCGTCGTCGAGACTCTGCTGCAGGCTGGTCTGGAGCTGGCGGATCGTCGAGCGGCGATGCCCTCGGGCATTGGAGACGGCGCGCTTGATGCGCTCGGCGCGCATCGGGTAGAGGGCCTGGAAGGAGAGGTCCTCGAGCTCGACCCGAATGGTGTTGATGCCCAGCCGGCTGGCGATACGGGCGTAGATCTCCAGCGTCTCACGGGCGATGCGGCGCTTCTTCTCGGGGCGCAGGGCGCCCAGGGTGCGCATATTGTGCAGGCGGTCGGCGAGCTTAACGATGATCACCCGGATGTCGCGCGACATCGCCAGCACCATCTTCTGGAAGTTCTCGGCCTGAGCGACCGCCTTGTCCTCGAAGGCGATCTGGGTCAGCTTGGAGACACCGTCGACCAGTTCGGCAACGGGCTTGCCGAACTGCTCACCCAGCGCTCTCTTGGACACGCCGGTATCCTCGATCACATCGTGCAGCATCGCGGCCATCAGGCTCTGATGGTCCATGTGCATGTTGGCCAGGATGTTGGCTACCGCCAGGGGATGAGTGACATAGGGCTCGCCGGAGCGACGCCGCTGGCCATCATGGGCCTGCTCGGCATAGTAGAAGGCGCGCTTGACCTGTTGTATCTCGTCCTGGGGAAGGTAGCCGCCGAGTCGGTCGGCCAGGTCATCGATGGTGAACATGCGGCGCGCCCTGACTGCTGCGTGATGGCCCTGAGGGAAAGCGCTCCTGCGTCGGGAGGGGCAGGGTCACTCCTCGACGTGGGTGCCCGGCTCGAACTCGGGCCGCACGCGTACCGGCGCCGCCTCGATCGGTTCGTCGAGCACGCTGACGTCGACCAGCCCGTCGGCGATCTCACGCAAGGCCATGACGGTGGGCTTGTCGTTCTCCCAGGGCAAGAGGGCGTCGCGGGAGCCACGGGCCAGCTGGCGGGCACGGTGAGTGGAGATCATCACCAGCTTGAAGCGGTTTTCGACGTTTTCCAGACAATCTTCGACGGTGACACGTGCCATGGATGCCTTCCTGAATAATGCTGACGGGCAAACCCCGGTCGACGTGGGAGCGCCCCGGGAATTCCACCAATGAGTAGACCAGATAGATTACTCGACGCCTGGTTCCCCTGACAAGCGCCGCGGCTGGAGTCAGGCCAAAAGCGCCGTGAGCAGCGGGGCGTGGTGCTCGCTTACCCGCTCGCAGGTCAGGCGACGAGCGATGACCAGCGACTGCAGCTCGCGCAGCGCGGTGGTGAAGTCGTCGTTGATCACCAGGTAGTCGTACTCGTCGTGGTGGGACATCTCGTCCACCGCATCGCGCATGCGTCGAGCGATCACCGGATGCTCGTCGGTGCCACGGCTGGCCAGTCTGCGCTCCAGTTCCTCCCGGGAGGGAGGCAGGATGAACACCGAGACCGCATCGGGCAGTTGCTGACGAACCTGGCGGGCCCCTTGCCAGTCGATCTCCAGGATCACGTCCTGGCCGGCGGCGAGCATCGCCTCTACGCTGTGGCGCGAGGTGCCGTAGTAATTATCGAAGACCCGGGCATATTCGAAGAAGTCGCCCTGCTCGATCATCGCCTCGAAGGCCGGCACGTCCACAAAATGATAGTTGACGCCGTTCACCTCGCCTTCGCGGCGCTCTCGGGTGGTGTGAGAGACCGAGACCTGGATGCCGTCGAGACTCTCGACCAACTCGCGCACCAGGCTGGTCTTGCCGGCGCCGGAAGGGGCAGAAACGATGAAGAGCGTACCTAGGGGCATGGCTTGAATCCCTGTTTTCAACGCCGGTATCGACAACAGTATTTACCGACGGCGTAGAGGCTTGGCGGCTTTAGAAAGGCAGCAAGTATTGCACAGATGGCATGGGGGCTGAATGGCTGGCAGAAGGCGAACGCCCAGGGTAGGCATTAGAGAATGCTGTAGCATAGGTGAGATGGTGTTCTACTGGTGTTTAACGATCGCACGTCGATGGATGCAAGACACGCTGATGCTTGTTATCGACTGCGTCAATCCAACCCATTCTGGAGCCTGCTATAGACACTGAGATGCTGGGTCAGCCATCTGGGCCAGAAGAGAGGGCCCCGTGAGCGCCTTCCGTTCGCTCTCCCATCGCCAGCAGGGCCTGCTGCTGACCGGCGGCGGGGCGTTGATCATGTCGCCGGATGCCCTGCTGATCAAGCTGGCGGCGCTGCCGGATGCCGAGATCCTGATGTGGCGGGGACTCCTGTCTGCCCTGGGTTTCTTCCTGATCGTGCTGGCCCGCCATGGAAGCCGGAGCTTGCAGGTCTATCGGCGCTGCGGATGGACGGGTGTGGCGGTCGCCCTGCTGTTCAGCCTGACGACCTGTGGCTTCGTGCTGGGCAATCAGTACACCAAGGCGGGCAATGTCCTGCTCATCCTGGCGGGTGCGCCACTGATCGCCGCCCTGCTGTCCCGCGTGATTCTCGCCGAGCGGCTACCGCGCCGGACCTGGCTTTCGATCGGGCTATGCATGCTGGGTATCGGGATGATCGTGATCGACGACACCGGGGTCGGCTCCTGGGTAGGCAATGCCTTCGCCCTCATGGCGGCCACCACCCTGGCCCTCAACTTCACGCTCTGTCGCCGGCGCCCCGGGGTGGACATGAGCCCCATGCTCGTCTTCAACGGCCTCATCGTGGGCGGTGGTGCCGCCCTGGTGCTGTTGCTGGGCGGCAGCGGGTTCGCGATGCCGCCGATCGATCGCTGGTTGCTGGTGGTCCTGCTGTGCCTGATCATCGTGCCGACGGGCGTGACCCTGCTGCAGCGCGGGCCGCTCTACCTGCCCGCCGCCGAGGTGGGCCTGCTGCTGCTTGTGGAGGTGGTGGTCGGTACGCTCTGGGCCTGGTGGCTGCTGGGCGAGACGCCGGCACCGATTGCTCTCCTGGGGGGTGGGCTGGTGCTGGGCACCCTGGTCACCAAGGGGCTCTATGAACGACGCCTGGAACTTCGGCTGCGCTCATCGGCCGGTATCGACTGAGAGGGAGAGGGAAAATGAAGATCACGCGTTTGAAGACCTGGCAGGTACCCCCTCGCTGGCTCTTCCTCAAGATCGAGACCGATGAAGGCGTTTTCGGTTGGGGAGAGCCGGTCATCGAAGGGCGTGCCGCTACCGTGGAGGCGGCGGTCCATGAGTTTGCCGACATGCTCGTCGGTGAGGATCCCCATCGTATCGAGCACCTCTGGAACCGCATGTATCGTGGCGGCTTCTACCGGGGTGGACCGATCCTGATGAGCGCCATCGCCGGGATCGACCAGGCCCTCTGGGATCTCAAGGGACGCGATCTGGGGGTTCCCGTGCATCAGCTGCTGGGCGGTGCCTGTCGAGAGCGGATGCGGATGTATGCCTGGACGGGGGGCGATCGTCCCAGCGAAGTGGGAAAGGGTGCCCAGGCCCTGGTCGACCAGGGATTCACGGCCTTCAAGATGAACGGCACGGCGGAAATGGCCATCGTCGATTCCCATGCACGCATCGACGAGGCGGTCGCTCGGGTGGCCGAGGCCCGTCAGGCGGTGGGGCCCGAGGTGGGGATCGCCATCGACCTCCACGGCAGGGTCCATCGGCCCATGGCCAAGGCGCTGCTCCGCGAGCTCGAGGCCTTCCATCCGATGTTCGTGGAGGAGCCCGTGCTGCCGGAGCATTTGCCCAGCCTCAAGCAGATCGCTGGGGGACTGGGGTATCCCATCGCCACCGGTGAGCGGCTCTTCACCCGCTACCAGTTCCGCGACCTGCTCGCCGATGGCATGGTGGATATCATCCAGCCGGATATTTCCCACTGTGGCGGTATCAGCGAGGCCATGCGCATTGCCAGCCTGGCGTCCTGCCATGATGTGGCCTTGGCGCCCCACTGTCCTCTGGGTCCCCTGGCCCTGGCCGCCTCGCTCCAGGTGGATGCGGTCAATCACAACGCCTTCATCCAGGAGCAGAGCATGGGGATTCACTACAACCAGGACAATGACGTCCTCGATTACCTGGTCGACAAGTCGGCGCTGGCCATCGAGGACGGCTATTGCCGGATTCCCCAGGGACCGGGTCTGGGGGTGGAGATCGACGAGGCCTTCGTCGAGGAGCGCGCCAAGGTCGGCCATCGCTGGCGCAACCCGCTCTGGAGCCACGCAGATGGCTCGGTGGCCGAATGGTGAGGGACATGATGAACGACAATCCCCGTGCGCTCCGGGCCGCCCTGGCGGCCTGCCCGCTGGTCGCCATCCTTCGCGGCATCCGGCCCGAGGAGGTGCTGTCGGTGGCCGATGCACTCATCGCCAGCGGCTTGCGCATGATCGAGGTGCCGCTCAACTCGCCGGATCCCTGGGAAAGCATCGCACGGCTTAAGGCACATTGTCCGGCGGATATCCTGATCGGTGCCGGGACCGTGCTCTCGGTGAAGGACGTGGCCCGCCTGGCGAGCCTGGAGGCCTCTCTGCTGGTGACACCCAATACCGATGTCGAGGTGATAAGTGCCGGGCGAGATGCCGGACTGGCGCCCCTGGTCGGCTGCATGACACCCAGCGAGGCTCTGGCGGCGGCGCGTGCCGGTGCCTGCGCCCTCAAGCTGTTTCCGGCCGGGAGCCTTGGTATCGATTATTATCGTGACCTGCGCGCCGTGCTGCCCGCCGATCTGCCGGTACTGGCGGTGGGCGGCATCGGTGTCGACGAGCTAGCGGGCTGGCAGGCCGCCGGTATTGCGGGGTTCGGCCTGGGTGGCAGCCTTTATGCACCGGGGCGCTCGAGCGACGAGGTCGGCCGGCGTGGTGCTGCCCTGGTCGCCGAATGGCATCGTGTCCGCGCAACGCCAGGAATGGCGACATGAGGGAGGCCTTCATCGCTGTTGACTGGGGGACGAGCAATTTCAGGGCCTTCCTGGTGGATGGCCAGACCGGTCGCTGCCTCGACGAGAAATCCTCCTCCGCTGGCCTGAGGGCCCTGGCCCCCGAACAATTTCCCCACTATTGCCGACAGCAGCTGGCCGAGTGGCGGACGGCGGCGGGAGGCAGCGTACCGATCCCCGTCTATCTCGCCGGCATGGTCGGGGCGCGCAGTGGCTGGGTCGAGGCACCACAGCTGGAGCTGCCGCTGACCCTGGAGGCCCTGGCGGAGAACCTGATCCCCGCCCCCGGGCTGGAGAATGCCTGGCTGGTGCCCGGTGCCCGGATGGTGACTTCCTCTCATGTAGACGTGATGCGTGGGGAGGAGGTGCAGGCCTTCGGCGCCCTGTCACTGGCGCAACGGCCCAGCGGCCTCTGTTGCCTGCCGGGAACGCACAGCAAATGGGTCACTGCCCGGGAGAATACCCTGACCCATTTCACGACGCTGATGACCGGCGAGCTCTTCCATGTGCTGCGCTTTCACACCCTGGTGGGCCAGCCGATCCCCCGCGAGGAGGCCTTCGATGCAGAAGGGTTCGAGCAGGGGCTTGCCGCTTCCCGGCATCCGGCGGGACTCCTGCATGCGCTCTTCGAGGCGAGGAGCCGTCATCTTCACGCCGGGCTCGAGCCGGCACAGGTCGGCAGCTTTCTCTCGGGCGTGCTGATCGGCAGCGAACTTGCCGCCATGAAGCCGTGTATCGACGCAGAAAGGGGTGTGGTCCTGGTCGGGTCCCGGGAGCTCAGTGCGAGCTATCGGCAGGCCATGGAGACGGCCGGGCTGGCCGTCTGTCAGGTCGAGGCCGACAGGGCCAGCATCGAGGGGATTCGGCTACTCAACCAATGGCGGTCCGGAGCCCCGGCATAGCCAGCCTGCGAGTCCTGGCTCCCCTCGTTATGCCGCCTTGTGATCAACTCCCTCTTACCGCCGTGAGATCCGGCAGCCAGGTCACGATCCCCGGGAAGGCGATCAGGATGACCAGCACCACCACGAGTGCCACGTAGTAGGGCAGCATCGCCTTGACCAGTTGCTCCATGGATACCTTGCCGACCCCACAGCCCACGTAGAGGCAGGTGCCTACCGGCGGGGTGAGGAGCCCGATCCCCAGGATATAGGCCATCAGGACGCCGAAGTAGACCGGATCCACGCCCACCGAGGTAGCGATCGGCGTCAGCATTGGGGCCATGATCACCATGGCGGGAGTCAAGTCCATCACGAAGCCGACCAGCAGCAGCAGGCCAGCGACGATCATCAGCAGCCAGAAGGGGTCCTGGGTGATCGCCTGGACCTGTTGGACCAGCGTCTGCGGCACCATGTTGATGGTCAGGAACCAGGCGATGACCGTGGCGAAGGCCAGCAGCAACAGCACCATGCCGGTCAGTCGGGCGGTGCGGATCAGCATCCCCCAGAGATCGCGCAGCGGGAACTCGCGGTAAACCAGCAGCGAAATGGCCAGGGAATAGAGCAGTGCAGCCACCGCGGCTTCCGTGGCCGTGAACACCCCGGCGATGATGCCACCGATCACGATCACCGGCAGTACCAGCGCCAGCCAGGCCGCCTTGAAGGCCTCCCAGAGCACATCGAGGCGAAATTTCCGCGTCTGACCGGCATGCTTGAGGGTGGCCAGGATGAAGGTGGTGAGCATCAAGGCAAAACCGATCAGTATCCCCGGCACGATACCGGCGATGAACAGTCGACTGATCGAGGTCTCGGTGACGATGCCGTACAGGATCAGGGGAATGGAAGGTGGAATGATGATGCCGATCACCGAGGAAACGGTGTTGATGGCCGTGGCATGGGGCGCCGAATAGCCCTGCTGTTTCATGGAGGGGATCATCATTGCCCCGGTGGCCGCCGTATCCGCCACGGCCGAGCCGCTGATGCCGCCGAAGAACATCGAGCCGGTGATGGCTACCTGGCCAAGCCCGCCGCGCATGAAACCGACCAGGGCTCCGGCCAGGTCCATCAAGCGACGGGCGATCCCGCCCTGGCTCATCACCTCACCGACCAGAATGAAGAACGGAATGGCCAGCAGCGGGAAGCTGTTGACACCGCGTATCGACTGTTCGATGAGGATCGACAGCGGGATGTCCGACATGACCGCCATCACCACGGCGGCGACTCCCAGGCCGAAGGCGATGGGCAGCCCGATACCGATGGAGGCGAACAGGATGGCCAGAAAGATCCATAGCATGGCTCAACGCACTCCGTCTTGAGAATTGGAGGACAACGGCGGCGTGCGGATCAGCCGCACACATTGCCAGGCGCGCCACAGTGCCATGGAGAGGATAAAGATCGAGCACAGCACCAGGGAGACGTTGATCAGGTTCCAGGGCACGCCGAGGATCGCGGTGCGACCCGTCGAGCGGGACATCACCACATAACCACCCCATATCATGATCCCCATCAGCCCGCTGATGATCAGGTGTTGCACCAGGTAGAGCGTGTAGGCGGCACGCGGCTTGAGCTTGCGGACCACGAAATCCACGGCGATATGCTCGAAGTGGGCGAAAGCCGCCGCCGCCCCGATGAAGACCAGCCAGACAAACAGCATCCTGGCCAGCTCATCCGCCCAGGGCAGCGAATTGTTGAGCAACGAGCGCCCGATCACGTTGGCTGATACCGAGATGATGAGGGCCACCAGGATGGCGGCGATCAGGTGTTCCATGGCCACGGTCAGCCAACGAAAGGCCGCGGGTCCCTTTCGCGCCTTGAAATCCAGCTCGAGGGCGCGGCGGTTGGGATCGGCAAGATAGGCATCGATATCGGGTGGGGCAGAAGTCGATTCAGACATGGCGAGACTCCAGAGACACGACAAGGGGCCAGGCAAGGCCCCTTGTCGCTGAACGATCATCGGATGACGTAATTCAGTCGTTCATGGTTTCGTCGACGATCTCACGGATATCGGCAATCAGATCTTCGCCGATCTCCGGCGCCCATTCGTCATAGACCGGCTGCACGGCTTCCTGGAAAGCGGCGATCTGGTCATCATCGAGTCGCGTGATCTGCATGCCGCGCTCCTCGAGCTGGTTGCGCGCCCAGTCGTCATACTCGGTGGCCAGCTGAATCTCATAGGCTGCGGACTTGCGAGCGGCCTCCTGGACGAGCTCCTGGTACTCGGGGTCCAGACGATCCCATGTGCGCTCGGACATCATCAGGATGAAGGGCGTATAGACGTGGCGTGTCTCGGAACCGTAGTCCTGAACCTCGTGGAAGTTCGACGTCAGGATGGTGCTCCAGGGGTTTTCCTGGCCATCGACAACGCCCTGTTCCATCGCCGAGAACAGCTCACCGAAGGCCATCGGGGTGGGATTGGCACCCAGAGTTTCCCAGATGGACAGGTGAACCGGGTTCTCCATGGTGCGGATGGTCAGGCCACCCATGTCGAGGCCGCCGACGTCCTCGGGCGTTTCCACGGGACGCACGCTGTTGGAGAGCTGGCGATAGCCGTTCTCGGAGAAGGCCAGCGCCTTGATACCGGTACCATCGAAGGCGTCGAGCATGCCCTGGGCGACGTCGCTGTTCATCACGGCGATGGCCGCCTCACGGGTCGGCAGCAGGAAAGGCAGGTCGAACGCCGCCAGTTCCGGCACATAGGTAGTGGCCGGTGAAGAGGAGGGATAGGACATGTCCAGGGTGCCGGTCTGCATCATCTCCATCATCTGGACATCGTCACCCAGCTGGCTGTTGGGGAAGACGTTGACGGTCAGCCGTCCGTCGCTGCGCTCGGCGAGGATGTCGGCGAAATACTGGCTCGAGAGATACTGCGGCGACGTTTCGGCCAGACCGATGCCCATGCGGATGGTGTGGCTACCGTGATCGCCGACCATCTCACCGTCGATGGCAGGTGGCTCGGAGAGGTCCGGTGTCTGTGCATGGGCCATGCCCAGGGTGAGGGTGGCCGCGCCGGCCAGTGTCAGCGTGCTGCGCCAGATAGGCATCATGGCATCTTACTCCTTGGTGTTCTGCGTGGGGCGCGCCTCTGGGCCTTGGCCTCGGTGAGCCTCATCGCGGAACAAGGTGGCGAATTATTGATTGGTTCCACATTCCGGCAGCGCCGTCGAACTCCGTCGGGACTCCAGCAGCGATGGCGGGTCGCAAGGGAAAACTTAGTTCAGATCTCCACACGGCGACAAATTTCACTATGAATGACGGTATGCTTGTATGACAAGTATGAGAGGAGAGAAAGCCATGCAGACATCCGAGACCCCCTTCAAGTACCGCCTCCTGGCCGGCGAGACGTTGACCGGGCTGTGGCTGGGCCTGGCCAATCCCTACACGGCCGAGATGGCGGCCACGGCGGGATTCGACTGGTTGCTGCTGGATGCCGAGCATTCGCCCAATGATCTGAAAGGTCTGCTGGGCCAGCTTCAGGCCATCGCCCCCTACGCGTCCCATCCTATCGTCCGGCCACCGGTCGGGGATCCGGTGCTGATCAAGCAGTACCTGGACATCGGGGTACAGACCCTGCTGGTGCCCATGGTGGAAACGGCCGACCAGGCTGCCGGACTGGTGGCGGCCATGCGCTATCCGCCGCGGGGGATTCGCGGCGTGGGCCATGTGCTGGCCCGTGCTGCCCACTGGGGTGCGACGGACGACTACCTGCAGCGGGCTGATGACGAGCTGTGCCTGCTCGTGCAGGTGGAAACCCTGCGGGGCCTGGAGAACCTGGAGGCCATCGCCGCCACCGAGGGTGTCGACGGTGTCTTCATCGGCCCGGCCGACCTCGCCGCATCCCTGGGGCATCTGGGTGATCCCGGCCATCCCGAGGTGCGAACGGCAATTCACCAGGCCATCACGCGTCTTCGCGCGCTCGGCAAGCCGGCGGGCATCGTCACCGTCGACGAGGACGAGGCCAGGGGCTATCTCGATGCCGGCTGTGGCTTCGTCGGCGTCGGCATCGATACCCTGCTGTTGATGAGGGCGATGCATGGCTTGGCGCAGCGGTTCCGTACCACCTGAGATCGAGACGAGAGGAGTGTCACCTCAACGCGCGGGAAGGATCCGCCCCGCATTCATCAGGCCGCCCGGATCGAGTAGCGTCTTGATGCCCTGGGCCAGCTCGAGTTCCAGCGGGGAGAGTCGTGACAGATAGGCCGCCTGCTTGGTGCGGCCGATACCGTGCTCGGCGCTGATGCTGCCAGCGAAGCGGTCGAGCACCGCGAACAGGGTCGTCTCCAGGGCATGCAGATGGTCGTGCTTGGCGTCATCCTCCAGCGTGCTCGGCGGCAGGATGTTGAAGTGCAGGTTGCCGTCACCGACGTGGCCATAGGCGATGATCTCGCAGTCCGGCGAGGCCGCCATCACCGCCTCGGTGGCCTGGGTCACGAAGGCAGGGATTGCCGAGATCGGCACCGAGATGTCGGTTCTCAGATGCTCGCCCCGCAGGCGCTGGCCTTCCAGCATGCTCTCGCGGAACTGCCACAGCTGCAGGGATTGGCTCTCGCTGCTGGCCAGGACACCATCGAGGATAAGCTCGCGCTCCATTCCCTGCTCGAGGAACTGCTCGAGCATGACGCAGAGATCCACGGGGCCGGTGGCAGCGACTTCCATCAGCACGTACCAGGAGTGGGCGTCGTCCATGGGATCGCGCAGGCTCGGGGTGGCCTCCATGGCCAGCTCGATGCAGCGACGCGGAATCAGCTCGAAGGCCGTGAGCAGGTCGCTGCAGCCACGCCGGGCCAGGACGTAGAGATCGATGACCGCCTCCACCGATGACACGCCGAGCAAGGCGGTGCGGCTCTGTTCGGCTTTAGGGGCCAGCTTGAGCACGGCGCCGGACACCATGCCAAGCGTGCCTTCGCTGCCGAGGAACAGCTGCTTGAGGTCGACGCCACGGTTGTCCTTGTGCAGGGCATGAAGGCCGTTCCAGACGCGACCATCGGGAAGGACCACCTCCAGGCCGAGAACCAGCTGGCGCATCATGCCATGGCGCAGCACGTTCAACCCGCCGGCGTTGGTGGCGATGTTGCCGCCGATCTGGCAGCTGCCCTGGGCCCCCAGGGAGAGGGGGAAATCGCAGTCGTGCTCGGCGGCGGCCTGCTTGATGGTCTCGAGAATACATCCGGCATCCACCGTCATGGTGAAGTTGACCGGATCGATGTCGCGGATGCGGTTCAGACGTTCCAGGCTGATGACCAGCTCACTCCCGTCGCTGGCCGGCAGGGCGCCCGCCACCAGGCCGCTATGCCCGCCCTGGGGCGTCATGGCGACGCCATGCTCGCCGCAGAGGGTCACGACCTCGGCAAGTTCGGCGGTGGAGGCCGGGCGCACCACGGCCAGGGGCATGCCCAGCCGGTCGCCGGCCCAGTCGCTGAGATAGCGTGCCTGATCCTCGGGGTCGCGCAGCACGGCCCGCTCGCCGAGCCGCTGCGCGAGGATCGCAAGCAGGGGAGTATCGTCGCTCATCGGGGATTACTCCTGCCAGGCGGCACCGTCAGGAAAACGATGATCGGCCAGCGAGGCGTCGTGCATGGTTATGCTGTAGCCCGGCGCCTCGGGGACCTGGTAACGGCCTCCGCGAATCGACACCGGGTCGACGAAGTGCTCGTGCAGGTGGTCGACGTATTCGAGCACCCGGCCGTCGAGACTGCCCGAGACGGCGATGTAATCGAACAGCGAGATGTGCTGGACGTATTCACAGAGGCCGACTCCGCCGGCATGGGGGCAGATGGGAACGCCGAACTTGGCGGCCATGAGCACCACCAGGATGACTTCGTTGAGCCCGCCGAGCCTTGCCGCATCGATCTGGCAGTAGTCGATGGCCTCGGCCTGGAGGAACTGCTTGAACATCACCTTGTTGTGGCAGTGCTCGCCGGTGGCCACACCGATGGGCGCCACCCGGTGGCGGATCTCGGCATGGCCGAGGATGTCATCGGGGCTGGTGGGCTCCTCGATCCACAGCGGGTCGAACTCGGCCAGCCGGCGCATCTTGGCGACGGTCTCGTCGACGTCCCAGACCTGATTGGCATCCATCATCAGCACATTGTTCCAGCCGATCTCCTCGCGCAGCAGCGCGGCACGGCGAATATCCTCTTCCAGGTCCCCGCCGATCTTCTGCTTGAAATGGGTCCAGCCCTCGGCGAGGGCGTCGCGCGCCAGCTGGCGCACCTTGTCGTCGCTATAGCCGAGCCAGCCCGCCGACGTGGTGTAGCCGGGAAAACCGTCGCGGCGCATCTCGGCCTCGCGCTCGGCCTTGCCGGATTCCTGCCGGCGAAGCAGGGCGATGGCTTCTTCCGGCGTCAGCGCATCGGTGACGAAGCGAAAGTCGAGGCAGCGCACCAGTTCCTCGGGGCTCATGTCGGCAAGCAGTTTCCAGATCGGCTTGCCTTCGCGCTTGGCCCAGAGGTCCCAGACGGCATTGACCAGGGCGGCGGTGGCGAGGTGAATCGCGCCCTTGTCGGGGCCGATCCAGCGCAGCTGGCTGTCGCCGGTGATCTCGCGCCAGAAGGCGCCCATGTCAGCGGTGATTGCCTCCAGCGAGCGGCCCTCGAGGAGCGGGGTGAGCGAGCGCACGGCGGTGACGACGATCTCGTTGCCGCGACCGATGGTAAAGGTCAGGCCGTGGCCCTGGGGGCCAGTGTCATCGTCGGTGTGCAGGATCACGTAGGTGGCGGAGTAGTCCGGTGCGGCGTTCATGGCATCCGAGCCGTCCAGCGAACGGGACGTCGGAAAGCGGATGTCCTGGACCTCGACGCGGGTGATGGTGGTCATGGTGATCTCCACTTGGTTCGGTACAGGGAAGTCCTGGGGTCAGTCTCGGGAAAGATGCTGCATCAACTGGCGGATGCCGAAGGTCCAGGGGGGCAACTGGTCGCTGTAACCGACCTTGTTGACCAGGGCGCCGAGCGTTGAGGTCGCGATGGTCACACGGTCGCCCGAGTGGTGGGTGAACCCCTGGCCGGGGCCGTCACGATCCTGAATCGGCGAGAACATGGTGCCCAGGTAGAGCATGAAGCCATCGGGATACTGGTGATGGGCGCCGATGGTCTGGGCGACCAGGTCGAGGGGATCCCGGCTGATCTCGCGCATGTCGCTGCTGTCATCGAGCAGGAAGTCATCGTCGGCCCCTTCGATGCGCAGAGATACCTGACACTGGCGCAGGGTGTCGATATCGAACCCCTCATCGAAGACGCGAATGAAGGGACCGATAGCGCTGGAGGCATTGTTGTCCTTGGCCTTGCCCAGCAGCAGGGCGCTGCGGCCTTCCACGTCGCGCAGATTGACGTCATTGCCCAGGGTGGCCCCCCTGACTCGACCACGGCTGTCGACCGCCAGCACGATCTCGGGTTCGGGATTGTTCCATTTCGACGAGGGGTGCAGCCCCACGGTGGTGCCCAGGCCTACCGATGAGAGGGGCTGGGCCTTGGTGAAGACCTCGGCATCCGGGCCGATGCCGACCTCCATGTACTGGGACCAGCCGCCCCGGGCCTGGAGTGCCTCCTTGAGCGCCATGGCCTCGTCGGAGCCGGGCTTGATACGCGACAGGTCCTTGCCGATCAGGGCCTGGAGCTCCTCGCGAAGCTCGTTGGCGCGCGCCGGATCGCCGCCGGCCTGCTCCTCGATCACCCGCTCCATCAGGCTGACGGCGAAAGTCACCCCGCAGGCCTTGATGGCCTGGACGTCGCAGGGCGCCAGCAAGTAGGGGGGCCGGGGTGGTGTGGCAAGTGAGTTGGTCAGGAGCGTCTCGACCGAGCCCAGCCTGGGGCCATCACCGGCACGCACGATCTCGGCAAGATCCTCCCGTTCCAGGAGATCGGCCATGGTCGGGCCGGCGGCACTGATATCGATGACTTCCTCTCCCCGGATGGCGATCAGTGCCGGCCCCGGTTGGGGCGAGTCCAGCCAGGCACGCCCCACCAGCAAGGCCTGGTGGTGATCGTCGGGAAGAAGGTCGGTCGGCGAGAGCGGAATCATGGTGCCTCCGTAGACGGGAACGGCGGGCGGGCGGCTGGCCAGCCTTGGTCGATCGTGCTATTGGTGTATTGATGTATGACAGGTATGCCGTGCGTCACTATAGCTAACAGATGACCTCGTTGCGATAGCGATCTGGAGAGCAACATGTTCGATGAGTTGAAGGGTAGGCGAGTACTGGTAACAGGCGCCAGCCGGGGTATTGGTGCGGCCGTGGCGACTCGCCTCGGGCGACTCGGGTGCCGGGTGATGGTGCATTATCATTCCAGTGAAGCTGGCGCCGAGGCGGTGTGCCGGGCAATTCGCGAGAACGGCGGAGAGGCCAGCCTCGTCAGGGGTGATGTCAGCCGGTCGGCCGAGGCAATGCGTATTGTCGATGAGGCGGCCGAGCACTTGGGTGGCCTGGATCTGCTGATCAATAATGCCGGCGACATGCTGGGTCGCGTCAGCCTGGACGAGATGAACGATGAACACTACGACCGGGTGATGGACCTCAATGCTCGTTCGGTGGTCATGGCCAGCCGTGCGGCACTGCCCCACTTCCGGGATGCCGGGTGCGGCAATATCATCCATACGGGGTCTATTGCCGCACGCAATGGCGGCGGAACGGGCGCCGGGCTCTATGCCTCGGCCAAGGGCTTCGTGACGACCCTGACCCGCAACATGGCCAAGGAGCTCGCCGGGGAGAATATTCGTGTCAACGCCGTGGCACCCGGCGTTATTGCCACCGACTTCCACGAGCGCCACTCCAACGATGCTCAGATGGAAGCGGCGCGAGCGACGATTCCCCAGGGCCGACTCGGCAGCGCGGAGGATTGCGTCGGTGCCTACCTCTTCCTGGCCACCGATGCCCTGAGCGGCTATATCACCGGCCAGGTGATCGAGGTCAACGGCGGGCAACTGATGCCATGAGTGCTTCCAGTCAAGGTGCTTCCAACCGCTACGACATCGCGATCACCATGGGGGATCCGGCGGGCATCGGACCGGAGATCATCTGCCGGGCGGTGGCCGCCATGTCGCCCGAGGACCGGGCCACGACACTGCTGGTGGGCGATCCCGCCATCTATCGACGTGCCGCCCGGATGCTGGGAAGCGACCTGGACTTCGTCGCTCTCGATGCCGCGGAAACAACGCCAGGTAGCATAGCGGTGGCGGTGATCGAGCTCCCCGAGGGGGTCGAGCTTGCCGAGGGGCGTATCAGTGCCGCCGCCGGGGACATGGCCTTTCGCTGTGTCGAAGCCGCGGTGGACCTGGTCCAGTCGGGTCGTGCCGGGGTGATCGTCACAGCGCCCCTCAATAAGGCGGCACTGCACGAGGCGGGCCACCACTATGATGGCCATACCGGGATGCTGGCTTCCCTGACCGGTGCGCCGTCCTCCTTCATGCTGCTGGCCTCGGAGAGACTCTCGACCCTGCACGTCTCGACACATGTGTCGCTGCGCGAGGCCATCGACAGGGTCACGCCGGAACGGATCATGGCCACCGTGGAGGCCGGACATGACCACCTCGTCTCGTTGGGGATCGCGGCACCGCGCATTGCGGTCGCCGGCCTCAATCCACACTGCGGCGAGGGCGGTATCTTCGGCGACGAGGACACCCGCTGCATCGCGCCGGCCGTCGAGTCGCTGCAGGCACGCGCTTATGACGTCAGCGGCCCGATCTCCGCCGATACGGTCTTCTATCGTGCTTCCCGAGGAGAGTTCGACCTGGTGATTGCGCAATATCATGACCAGGGCCACATCCCGGTCAAGCTGATCGCCTTCGATACCACGGTGAACGTCAGTCTTGGCTTGCCGATCCAGCGGACCTCGGTGGATCACGGTACGGCCTTCGATATCGCCTGGCAAGGCAGGGCCGATGCCACCAACCTGGGCTCGGCGATTGCCTATGCGCATCGTCTGGTCAGGGACGATCATCCTTGAATGCCTGCCAGGTGGCGATCGTCGCCGATGACCTGACCGGGGCGCTGGATGCCGCGGCGCCGTTTGCAGGGCGTGGAGCCGATACGCGGGTCGTGGTGGCTCTGGAGCATCTCGAGGCCCTGCTGGACACCTGGCAAGAGTCGCTGCCGGCGGTCATCGCGGTCAACACCCAGTCGCGGCACCTGGATGCCTCGCATGCCGCCGAACGGGTCGCCCTTGCCACGGCCTTGCTGTCCCGGGTATCGCCCGAGCTTTGGTTCAAGAAGATCGATTCGACCCTGCGCGGCCAGGTCGTGGCCGAATGCCTGGCGATGCGCGAGGCATGCGGGAAGCGTCTGCTGCTGTCACCGGCGGTGCCGGCCCAGGGGCGCATCCTGCGGGATGCCGAGGTGTTCGTGGAGGGTGTCCCCCTGGCTTCCACGGCCTACGGAGAAGATGCGCGGTCGGCGCCTCCCCTGGGGCCTCTCGATGCGGTGTTCGCTCGGCAGGGGGTTTCCCTGGACCGCTATTTGGTCCGGTCGGACGAGGGATTGCCCGCGACGGACTGCGTCGCGGATGCGCAGAGCGACGGCGACCTCGAACGTATTCAGGAGGCCAGTCGCGCAGATGCCGACGACTGGCTGCTGGTCGGTGCCGCTGGCCTGGCAATGGTCATCGCCCGTCGCCTGTTCGGCCAACCACGGCCTGGCCTTCTGATACCCCGAGACGGACTTTCGCGACTCTATGCCGTGGGCTCGCGAAGCCCGCGTGCGGCAGAGCAGGTGAAACGCCTGCGTCGTGCGGAACCGGCGCTGACCATTGTCGAGGCACTGGAACTCTCGGCGCTGGCGTCTACCGTTCGGCCCGACCTGGTGATCCCCGGTGGCCCCCCTCACCAGGCCCATAATGCCGAGGTGGTGGCACAGGCCATGGCGAAAAGGGTCGAGGCCGCGGTCGGTCAATGGCCGCCGGGACCCTGGCTGCTTTTTCTCACCGGCGGGGACATCGCCATGGCGGTCTTGTCGCGCCTGGCGGTGACCTTCATCCAGGTCGAGGCCGAGTGGTCACCGGGTGTGGCGACTGGCGTTCTCGAGGGCGATCGCCAGCGATGGATCATGACCAAGGCCGGCGGTTTCGGCCATCCGGACCTGCTGGTGGAGCTCGAGGCCAGTCTCGGGTCACCTCTAGCAAGAGAACAGGATAGGCAATGAAGTCTGCCGAGGGGATCGCGACCGGTGGCATCTTAGGATGATCGTTCGCGCGCATGGTTGCGTTGTCGGGTACGAAGCACTAGCTTTGAGCCAGGTGGTATGAAACGTATACAGGAGGACACTGATCCAAGGCGTCTCTCCTTCAAAGGTCTGTCCCTGAAGTGCCAAGCCTCGAAGACCTTGTCCTTGAGGAAAGGTCTTCGACCTCGGGGAGTAGCAGATAGCAGCAAGAATCCATCCGGCCACCTGCAAGACCACAACCACAACAACGTTCAGAGCGCTGTGAGGAGAAATACAATGAGCGACAAGAAGAGCCAACGCCAAGCGAGATTCGTGCACGGCATGACGGCTGCCATGCTGGCGGCCGGGGTAAGCATCGCGGGCATTGCCCAGGCACAGGAGACCCTGAATTTTGCCCACGTCTATGAGACCTCCGAGCCCTATCACGAGTGGGCGCTATGGGCCGCCGAGGAGATCGCGGAGCGGACCGACGGGCGCTATAACATCGAGGTCCATCCCGCCTCGTCGCTGGGCAAGGAGGCCGACATCAACGAGGGCCTGCAGCTGGGTACCGTGGACCTGATCTATACCGGTAATCAGTTCGCCGGACGCTTTTACGGCCCCATCGGCATTGCCGGGGCTCCCTACATGTTCCGCGATTTCGATCATTGGCGTACCTATGCCGACAGTGACCTCTTCGACGAGATCGCCCAGGGCTATCAGGACGCGACCGGCAACGTGCCGCTGGCGATGAACTACTATGGGCGTCGCCACGTGACCTCCAACAAGCCGATCAATGAGCCGGCGGATATGGAGGATCTCAAGATCCGCACCCCCAATGCACCCATGTACATGATGTTCCCTGAGGCCGTAGGCGCCAACCCGACGCCCATTGCCTTTGCCGAAGTGTACCTGGCGCTGCAGCAGGGGGTGGTGGATGCCCAGGAGAATCCGCTGCCGACCATCAAGGCCAAGGCCTTCTACGAGGTCCAGGACTACATCAACCTGACCGGACACATCACCGATTCACTGATCACCATTGCCAGCGGATCGCTCTGGGATAGCCTGTCCGAAGAGGATCGCGAGATCTTCAGCGAGGTCTACATGGAAGCCGGTGAGAAGATCACCGAGGACATCCTGCAGTCCGAAGAGGATCTCGTCGCCTGGTTCGAGGAGCAGGGTGTGTCCGTCAATGAAGTCGACATCACGCCCTTCCGCGAAGCGACCGTGCCCTACCATACCGGTGAAGACGCCACCTGGGATCAGGAAACCTACGATCGTCTTCAGGCGCTCGGTCAGTAATCACCTTCTCGTTGCCGACACGCCACCCCTTCAATGGGGTGGCGCTCTCTGCGGAGCTAGCTTATGACGACCGAAAAACAGCCTGACGGGGAGTCCGGTTTTCAGATCGAGGAAGACGATACCTTCGAGTGGCGGGACTACGGTGTCGAGGATTACGTCACCCTTGCGGTGTTCTGGGTGCTGGCGCTGGACGTCTTCATCCAATTCTTCAGCCGCTACATAATGGGCAATTCCATTGCCTGGACAGAGGAAATGGCTCGCTATCTCTTGGTGATGGTGGGCTTCATGGGCGGCGCCATGACGGTGCGAAAGGGGTCCCAGATCGCCGTCGAGTTCTTCTATCGCTATATGCCGTTCTGGATGGCTCGAACGGCTTCGACACTGGTGGACCTGGCTAACATTGCCTTCTTTGCCGCCATGGTCTGGCTCACCTTCAATCTGTCCAGCCTGACCACGGCGCTGATGACCTCCGTGGATATCCCCAAGAGCTATCTCTACTACATCGTGATGCTGGGGTTCGTGCTGATGCTGGTGCGTGCCGTTCAGCTAGCCATCCGCCACTGGCACAGCGGTACCAGTGAGCTGCTGGGTTCAAAGTGATAATGTCGACCGAGAGAGCCTTTCCATGTCCAATATCCTGACCCTGAGAGGGCGCGGTCCCCTGGTGCCACCGGTGCTCGCAGCGCTTGCTATCCTTGGTTGCATCGCCTTGGCGGTCACCGAGCAGTACCTGTTTTTTCTCTTCGGCATGCTTTTCACCCTGCTGCTGCTTGGTGTGCCGATTGCCGTCAGCCTGGGTGGATCCAGTCTGCTGTATGTGGCGTTGTCCGGGAGTGTACCCGAGGTGGTGGTCGCTCAGCGCATGATCAGCGGCATCGATAGTTTTCCATTGTTGGCGATTCCGTTCTTCATCCTCGCCGGCAATCTGATGAATAACGGTGGTATCACTTCGCGTATTTTCGACTTTGCCAAGGCGCTGATGGGCTGGATGCGTGGCGGTCTCGGTCACGTCAACGTCGGTGCCAGTATCGTTTTCTCCGGCATGTCGGGTGCTGCGGTGGCTGATGCCGGTGGCCTGGGGACCATTGAAATCAAGGCCATGCGCGAAGCTGGCTACGATCAGGAGTTTGCGGTAGGCATCACTGCGGCTTCCTCGACCATTGGTCCCATTATTCCGCCGAGTCTCCCCATGGTGATCTATGGTGTCATGGCTTCTGTATCGGTGGGCCAGTTGTTCGTGGCCGGCTTGGTCCCTGGACTGCTGATGGGCCTCGTGCTCATGCTGATGATATTCTTCTTGGCAAGGCGTCGTGGCTATCAGCGTGACGCCGCTTTCTCGTGGTCGGTGCTGTGGCAGACCTTCAAACGCGCCATCCTGTCGCTGTTTACCCCGATAATCATCGTCGGCGGCATCATGACCGGTGCCTTTACTCCCACCGAAGCGGCTATCGCGGCAGTGGTCTACGCGCTCTTTCTGGGGGGCGTGGTGTATCGCATCCTGACCTGGCGGCGATTGCTCAAGGTCAGCATGGAAACCATCGAGACCACTGCCGTCATCCTGTTGATTGTCGCGGGGGCTTCGATCTTCGCCTGGATCCTGACCAGCAATCAGGTCGCTCAGCAAGTGGTCAACCTGCTCGGACCCCTTGCCGATAACCCTGTGGCCACGCTGATCATCATCAACATCGTGCTGATTATCGTCGGCTGCTTCATGGAGACCATTGCCGCCATTACTATTCTGGTGCCGGTACTGCTGCCGCTGGCGGTGGCATCCGGGGTTGACCCAGTCCACTTCGGGGTAATCATGGTCCTCAACCTGATGATCGGCCTGCTGACGCCGCCTGTCGGCATGGTGCTCTACGTGCTCTCGCGGGTCTCGAATATCTCCTTTGAAAAGTGCATGCGCGGCACCCTGCCGTTCCTGATTCCGTTGGTGATTTCGCTGCTGCTGGTAACCTTCATTCCGGCGATCTCACTCTGGCTGCCAACCCTCGTCTATCAGTGAGCCATGCTGCCATGAGAGGAAAAAGGAAAACCGAGCGATGAAACAGCAAATGCAGGAGTTCCGGGTCCCCGTCGACGACCTTGAACATTTTATCAAGGAGGCGCTGATCCGCTCCGGTACCGATGAGGCCTCGGCCAAGGCCGTGACTCGGGCCCTAGTCACCGCCTCGCGGATGGGGACCGACAGTCATGGCCTGAGGTTGCTGCCTCATTACCTCAGGGCGTTGCAGGGAGGGAGGATCAACGGACACCCCGAGATGCACTTCAGTCGTCGATTGCCGGCGACCGGCTTTCTGGATGCCGACAATGGGTTCGGTCACCTGGCCGCGTACACCGCGATGTCACATGCTGGCGACATGGCCGAGGAGGTCGGACTCGGGGCGGTGGCCGTTGGGCATTCGTCGCATTTCGGCGCTGCGGGTTGCTACGCCATGGCCGCGGCAGAGCGTGGACTCATCGGCATGGCCTTCTGCAATTCCGATCCTTTCGTGCTCCTGCACGAAGGCAAGGCACCCTTCCACGGCACCAATCCTGTTGCCTTCGCCGCTCCGGTAGTCGGGGACTCACCCTACCTGCTGGACATGGCGACCAGCTCGGTGCCCTGGAACCGTGTTCAGCAGTACGGTGCCATCGGCCGGGAGTTGCCGGATCAGGTCGCTGCCGATGCCCGAGGAGAAGTGACCCGTCAGCCCGATGAGGTGGCGGCACTCCTGCCCCTCGGAGGTAGCGACTTCGGCTTCAAGGGGGCGGGACTCGGCGGCATGGTCGAGGTGCTCAGTTCGACGCTGGCCGGGATGCTCAACGGCTTTCGCCTCCTGCCCATGGGTGGACCGGATATGTCGACTCCGCGGGGTATCGGGCATTTCGTCCTGGCGATGAACCCGGCCGCCTTCACCGAAGCGTCGACTTTCCAGGCCTGCCTGAGCGACTATCTGGCGGATCTGCGTTCCCGCCCGGCCATGCCCGGCAGCGAGGTCCTGGCGCCCGGGGATCGTGAATGGCGGTGTCGGGCGCAGCGCGATGCCGAAGGTATTCCTCTGGACAGCGCCAATCAGGCGGCCTATGCCGCCATGGCAAGCGAACTTGGACTCGAACCACTCAAGCCCATGGCTTGAGCACAGGGTTGCTGCATTGCGGTAGAATGCATCCCGATTCGTGTTCTGGATAACCCACGGGGAGGGGGTATATGAGCAGATATCGGGTGGAGCGAAAGACGCTTTCCGAACAGGTCGCCGAACAGCTCGAAGCGGAGATACTCGAGGGAAGGCTCAGCGAAAACGATCAACTGCCCTCCGAGCGAGATTTGATGGAGCAGTTCGGTGTCGGGCGTCCGGCGGTTCGCGAAGCCCTCTTCTATCTGCAGCGCCTGGGGTTGATCGCCATCAACAGTGGCACCCGGGCTCGGGTTATCCGGCCTACCGCCGAGGCGGTGATGGCAAGGCTCTCGGGTGTGACGCGCCAACTGCTCTCCAAGCCCGATGGCCAGCAGTATTTCCAGGAAGCCAGAGCTATGTTCGAGATATCGCTGGCGCGCTATGCGGCCCTTCATGCGACCGAGGCCGATCTCCTTCGCCTGCGCGAGGCGCTGCAGGAGAATCGCGACGCCATCGGTGACGAGGCGCGTTTCAAGCGATCCGACAACGACTTCCATGGTGTCCTGGCCAGCATCGGTCGCAACCCGATCTTCGATGCCATTCATGTCGCTCTCTCCGAGTGGCTCGATGACCGTCGCGCCCAGGTGCTGCAGCAGAAGGACGAGGACAAGGCGGCCCTTGCTGCCCACATCGAGCTCGTCGAGGCCATCGAGTCGGGCGATCCTGATGCATCGGAAGCCGCCATGCGTCGCCACCTGGATCGCCACTATGGCACCTACATGCAACTCAAGAAGCGGCTTTCCTCGGACTGATACCTGTCCATCAGCGGCCCGCTCAGTGCGCCTTCCTGTGTGAGTCGCCTCCTTCGGCCTGACCGACCATTCCCGTCGAATGCAGCACGGACGCCAGTAGCGGCGTGGCGTGCCCCTGGGCCCTTGCCATTTCATGCACCGGCGCAAGGCGTCTACGCAGCTTTTCCTGATGATGCTGGGCAATATCCGCCAGGCGATGGTTCAGGAAGGGGTTGCTGAAACGCTCCAGAGTCGTCTCGATATATTCCTCCAGCTGCAGGCCGGGAAGTTCGCGCTCGAGTACCGGCAATACCTCATCACGCAGCATCGACTCCAGTGGCTCCCTTAGCGAGGGTTCCTGCATGGCCTCTCGCACGTAGCTCAGGTGCGATGTCAGCCCCTGGTCATGCCAGCGCTGGACGAGCCAGCTATGGGAGAGGTTCAGGACGTGCAGCTTGCGTTTCTCATAGGGGATAAGGTCCTTCACGACCTGCACATCGGGATGATGGCAGGGCAGTTCGAGCCCCGCTGTTTCCCTAATGGCCCAGAGGCCATAGGGTTCGGCGACGGCCCCCACCGGCTCGATGGTACTCGACACGATGCGATCGACCAGGGTATCGATCCACAGGCACTCCTGGTTCAGCCAGGCGAGAAAGTCCGGATCGGCGTAATGGGCATCGGCGTGATCGTGGACGATCTCCCGAAGGCGCTGGCCGTTTGACGGGATCAGTTCGCAGGGCATCAGCGTGACCCCCCGGCCGTTGCGCGCATAGCGGGCATGAAGCAGCTTTGTCAGGCGGGCGGGAAAGCTGGCGGGAAGGGCATGTCGCGGGTCGTCGTCAACGGGGATGGCGTAACCGTCCTCTCCGGTGTTGGAGACTACATGGGTGATCTCCTCGACGAAGCGGCGTTCGATCTCTTCCCAGTCGCTGTCGGCGATCAAACAGGCGGCGAGGCTGTCGACCCATGCTTCGGCGTCGATGGTCCGGCCGTCACGCCTGCCGCGAAAGTGAACCGGGTACTGCAATCGCTCGGCGAGGTCATGGGCCTTGCGTCGTCCCTCCGGGCGCGAGGAGCCCTGGACGATCACGATTCGCTTGTCACTGCGCCTTGCGGCCAGTGATTCACTGACGAAGTAATCGACATGAGCCAGCAGAAAGCGGCTGGTGCCGAACTGCAGGATCTCGGCGGGTTGGTCAGGATGTGATGCGATCATGAGAAGGTATCCTAGAGGGAAACGCCGCGCTTCCAGGGGATGAAATCGTACTGGGCCAGCCCCACGGCCTTGGCGCGATAGCGTCCCGAGGCGGTGTCGAGGCACAGCTTCAGCAATTGTTCGGCGAGCTCGTCGATGCTCGCTTCGCCGCGGATGACCGGGCCGGTATCGAAGTCGATGACATCCGCCATGCGCCTGGCCATCTCGCTGTTGCTCGAGACCTTGAGTACCGGGACGACGGGATTGCCGGTGGGCGTCCCCAGCCCGGTGGTGAACATGATCAGGTTGGCGCCCGAGCCGGCCAGGCCGGTGGTGGATTCCACGTCGTTTCCCGGCGTGCAGAGCAGGTTGAGGCCCCTTCGGGTCTGGGGTTCGGTGTAGTCGAGGACATCGACTACCGGGCTGTCGCCGCCTTTCTTGGCCGCACCGGCAGATTTCATGGCATCGGTGATCAGGCCGTCGCGGATGTTGCCCGGCGAGGGATTCATGGAGAAGTCGGCGCCGACCCGGGCGGCATGCGCCTGATAGGCGTTCATCAAGGACAGGAAGCGCTCGGCCACTCGATCGTCGCGGCAGCGGGCCAGCAGTTCGTGCTCCACGCCGCAGAGCTCGGGGAACTCGCTGAGGATGCCGCTGCCGCCCAGCGCTACCAGGCGATCGATGACCCCACCCACCACGGGATTGGCCGAGAGCCCCGAGAAGCCGTCGGAACCGCCGCACTCCACGCCGATGGAGAGCTCGGAGAGCGGAGCGGGAGCTCGTTCGACACGATTGGCCTCGGCCAGGCCCTCGAAGATGGTGGTGAGGGCCTCGCGGATCAGGCCTTGCTCGCTGATGCTGGCCTGCTGCTCGAGATAGTGCACCGGTCGCAGCCCCTGGGGATCGCGCTCGGCGATGGCACTCTTCAGCATATCGATCTGCGCTTTCTGGCAGCCCAGGCTGAGTACCGTCGCGCCGGCGACGTTGGGATGGCAGATATAGCCGGCGAGCAACTGGCAGAGGGCGGTGGCATCGTCGTCCGTGCCGCCGCAGCCCAGGGTATGGGTGAGAAAGCGGACCCCGTCGACATTGGGGAAGAAGCGCTCCGTCGCCGGCGGCGAGGGCTCTGCTCCGGCTGCCCCGTGGAGCAGTTCCCTGGCCAGGCGCTTGTAGTCGCGATAGGGGTCATCGCCCAGGGCGTCGGCGACGCTCTGGCGCAGCACCTCGATGTTGCGGTTCTCGCAGAAGACGAGGGGAACCACTAGCCACAGATTGGCCGTGCCGACCCGGCCGTCGGGACGATGATAGCCGTCGAAGGTAGCGTCCTGAAACGCCGAGACATCGGGTGCCTGCCAGTCGCCTCGGCGGACCCGGGGGGCGGCGGAGGCGGTGCTGTGCTCGATATTCTCGGTGGTGAGGGCCGCTCCCTTCGGGATGGGCTGGGTCGCTCGGCCCACCGTGACGCCGTACATGATGACGGTGTCGCCGACGCCCAGGGAGGCCAGGGTGAACTTGTGCTTCTGGCGTATCGGCTCGCAAAGCACGATGCGCTCTCCATCGTCGTCTATCTCATGGCCCGCGGGCAGGTTGCGTAGGGCGACGCGGACGTTGTCGGCGGCATGGACGCGCAGGCTCTCGGGCTGGCCGACGTCACGGGCGATGGTCTGGTTCATGGCAGGCTCCGGGTCTTCAGGCTGACGGGGCGAGGTGGACCATGGCCTTGATCACGCCATGGGAGGGGTCGCACCAGCGCGGCATGGCCTCGGGCACCTCGGCGAGTTCCGCGCGGTGGGTGATCATCGCGGTTTCCTGCAGCCGGCCGGCCGCCATCAGGCTCGCGACCCGGTCGAAATCCTCGCGGGTGGCATTGCGGCTGCTGAGCAGCGTCATCTCCCGGCGATGGAAGTCCGGGTCGTTGAAGGTGATGTCAGACTTGACGATGCTGACCAGCACATAGCGGCCCCCGTGGCCGACGAAGTCGAACCCCTTCTGTATGGCTTGGGCATTGCCGCTGGCATCGAACACCACATCGGCCATGGCGCCGTCACTGATGCCGGCCAGGAACTCGGCGGGATCCTCCTGCAGGGGGTTGAGGGTCAGCTCGATGCCCAGCATTTCGCGACAGAAGGCCAGGCGCTGTTCGCTGGGGTCGATCACCACCACCCTGGCGCCGCTCTCGCGGGCGAACTGCACGACACCCATGCCGATCGGGCCGGCGCCCACCACCACCGCCAACGAATCGCTGTCCAGCTCGCTGCGACGCACGCCATGGGCCCCGATGGCAAGGCATTCCATCAGGGCCAGCTGATCGAGCGACAGGCTCTCCGAGGGGATGAGATGCTCGGTCGGCACCGCCAGCAGGTCGCACATGCCACCATCGCGATGTACCCCGATCACCTGCATCCGCTGGCAGCAGTTGGTCAGGCCCTTGCGGCAGGCTCGGCACTCGCCACAGTGCAGGTAGGGGACCACCGAGGCATTCTGCCCCATCAGTGCCTGGTCACCAGTTTTACCCACCTCCACGACCTCGCCGGCCAGCTCGTGGCCCAGCACCCGGGGGTAGCTGAAATAGGGCTGGTTACCGCCGTAGGCATGGATATCAGTGCCGCAGATGCCGATGCGCCGGATGCGCAGCAGGGCTTCATCCGACCCGCAGGTTGGTGTTTCACGGTCCTCGATTTCCATCAGTCCCGGACGGGTACAGACGACGCTGCGCATCGGGAGTCTCCTGACGTTCACCGGGTTTCGTCGGCGATGACCTGCTGGTGCTGCTCGCCCAGCCCCTCGATGCCCAGGCGCATGCGCTGACCGGGCCTGAGGTAGACAGGCGGCTTCTGGCCCATTCCCACGCCCGGCGGTGTGCCGGTGGAGATGACATCGCCGGGCTGCAGGCTCATGAAGCGGCTGAGATAGCTGATGAGGACGGGAACCTGATAGACCATGGTTTCTGTACTGCCGTCCTGATAGCGGTGGCCGTCTACTTCCAGCCACATGGCCAGCTGGTGGGGGTCGGCGATCTCGTCGGGGGTCACAAGCCAAGGCCCGAGCGGACCGAAGGTATCGCAGCCCTTGCCCTTGTCCCAGGTGCCGCTGCGCTCCAGCTGGTATTCACGCTCCGAGACATCGTTGACCACGCAGTAGCCGGCCACATGGTCCATGGCATCGGCTTCTTCGATATAGCGGCCGCCCTTGCCGATGACCACGCCGAGTTCGACCTCCCAGTCGGTCTTCTGTGAGCCGCGGGGAATGATCACGTCGTCATTCGGGCCACAGATGGCGCTGGTCCACTTGTTGAACACCACGGGCTCCGGCGGAACCTGGGCGCCGGTCTCGGCGGCATGGTCGGAATAGTTGAGACCGATGCAGATGAACTTGCCCACCCGGCCGACACAGGGGCCTAGGCGGGTGTCGGCGGGAACCTCGGGAAGACGGCTGGTATCCAGGTCTGCCAGGGTCGCCAGCCGTTCCCTGTCTAGATGAGGGCCGTCCAGGTCGGGAAGGTGGGCCGAGAGGTCGCGAATCACGCCATCAGGGTCGATCAGGCCGGGTTTCTCGTGGCCGCTCGGGCCGAAGCGCAGGAGTTTCATGGTGGTTATCCTTGTGGTACAGCGGGACGGTGCGACAGCCACGTTCAGGCCAGCCAGCCACCGTCGATGATCTGGGCGGTGCCGGTGGTGTAGCCGGATTCGTCGGCGGCCAGGTAGGTGGCCAGGGCCGCAATCTCCTCGGGTGTACCGAGTCTCCCCAGGGGCTGGCGGGCGATGAAGTCGGCATAGACGTCGGCCTCGTTGCGACCCTGGCGGCTCGCCTGCTCGCGGATACGCGCTAGCAGCGATGGGGACTCCACGGTGCCCGGGCAGATGGCATTGCAGCGTATGCCTCTGTCGATGAAGTCGGCGGCTACCGATTTCGTCAGGCCGATCACCGCGGCCTTGGTGGTGCCATAGGCGAAGCGGTTCGGCACGCCCTTGAGGCTCGACGCCACCGAGGCCATGTTGATGATGCTGCCGCCGCCATTTTCCAGCATGGCGGGCAGCAGGGCGCGGATCAGTCGATACATGGCGGTGACGTTGAGCGAAAGGGAGAACGCCAGATCCTCCTCCTCGCACTCCAGCAGAGAGCCGCTGGCGACATGACCGGCACAGTTGAAGAGGATGTCGAGGGGGGGAACCTCGCCAGGCAGGGCGGCAATGGCGGAGGCATCGAGAACATCGAGTCGCCTCGTCTCGATGCCGCTGACGCTCGCCACTTCATCCAGTTTGTCGGTATCGACATCGGTGGCGATGACCCGGGCGCCCTCCTCGGCGAAACGCAAGGCAGTTGCCCGACCGATGCCCTGGCCTGCGCCGGTGATGAGTGCCGTCTTGTTGTAAAGTCGCATTGGCGGTTCCGTGATGTCTGGGTTTCGGCAACCGGCCGTTGCCGAGGCATTGGCCGTAGCTTGTCTTCGAAATGGCATCCGGCAGCATCCATTTCTGGTCGCATGGTATGACAGGATGCTAGCTTTCAAGCCCTTGGAGTATGGCCCAGATTTTCGGGGCCATCAAACGTCATATTGCGTGTATGTGCACCATACTTCAGGATATGGTGAAATCCTGTCCTGGTGACTCTCCCGTGAATGCCAAGCCCGTCAAGACCCCTCAGCGTCCCAGTGTTGCCGAGTTCCTCGCCGAGGCCATCTTCTCCGGCGTCTATCGACCGGGAGATTTCGTCCCCCGGGAAATCGATCTTTGCGAACAGTTCACGATCAATCGATCGGCGGTGCGCAGCGATCTGCGCCGCCTCGTGGATGTCGGGATCATCGAGCGTATCTCGGGCCACGGCTCCAAGGTCAGGGAGTACGAGGAGTGGAACATCCTGGATCCGGTAGTTACCGACTGGATAACCCGCTACGCGTCGCCGAATCCCCGGATCCAGCGGGAGATCCTCGCCTTTCGCCTGGATGTCGAGCCCTATGTCGCCATGACGGCCGCCCGTCGTGCCAAGGCGCGTGATCTCGTCGCCATCGAGGAAGCTTTCGAGGGGATGGGCAAGAATCTCTACGATGCGACCTGCGCCGAAGAGCGTCGACTGCACAGCGACTATGACGTCGCCTTCCATGTCGCCATCTTCAAGGCGACCCACAACATCGTTTGGTCCCAGCTGTCGCACATCCTGCGCCCCTCCATCTACCTGCTGGTGTCGGAATCCAACATCAGTGCCACGGATCCCGAGGAAAGTCTCGAACGTCATCGACAAGTGATGGAGCACATCCGTGCCCGCAACCCGCGAGAAGCTTTTCTGGCCGCCCAGGCTGTGCTCGAGGGAACCGCCCAGGCGCTGGGTATCGAGACCGGCGACAGCCGGTTGGGGAAGGAACTGGAACTGCTTTGAGGGGGACCGACGCCCCGTCAAGGAGAAGGGCGTCGGCAGTATGGCAGTCTTACGGTAGTCGGATGAAACGCAGCAAATCCATGTTCAGTCAGGGACAGCATGATGCTGCATGTTGTCCCTGACCTGCCATGTCACGCTTCGCGCTTGCCATCCACCAGCCGACTCACGCCGAGGGGGTTGTCCTCCTTGAGCGCCTCGGGCAACAGGTCTCCCGGCAGTGCCTGATAGCACACCGGGCGCAGGAAGCGGAAGATGGCCGCGCTGCCCACCGAGGTGGTGCGGCTGTCCGTGGTGGCCGGATAGGGGCCGCCATGAACCATGCTGTGGCAGACTTCCACCCCGGTCGGCCAGCCATTGGCCAGTATCCGTCCCGCCTTGCGCTCAAGCGTTGGCAGCAGGCTGCGTGCCATGTCGAGGTCGGCATCGTCGATCTGCAGGGTGGCCGTGAGCTGGCCCTCGAGCCGCTCAGCGACCCGCTGCAACTCGTCGTTGCTGACGCAGGCCACGACCAGAGAACAGGCCCCGAAGACCTCCTGGCGCTGCAGGGTTTCGTCGCGGAGGAAATCCGCCGCCGTGGTGACGAACAGACCGGCCTGGCACTGATTGGCACCCGAGCCCGCCTGGCCGCGCGCCACTTCACGTACGCCGTCGTGGTCGGCGTAGTATGCCACGCCCTCCTGGTAGGCCTCGTGGGTGCCGGGAGTGAGCATGGTCTGGGCGGGACTCTCCTTGACCGCCTCGCCGGCGGCGTCGAGGAAGGCATCCAGTGACTTGCCCTCGTGAGCGATCACCAGCCCCGGGTTGGTGCAGAACTGGCCGGCGCCCATGGTCAGCGAACCGACGAAGCCTTCGGCGATCTTGTCGCCGCGCGCCTTGAGTGCCTCCGGCAGCAGGAACACCGGGTTGATGCTGCTCATCTCGGCGTAGACCGGAATCGGCTCTGCGCGGTTCTGGGCGATTGTCATCAGCGCGGTGCCGCCGCTGCGCGAGCCGGTAAAGCCCACCGCCTTGATGCGCGAGTCGGCGACCAGCGCGGCTCCCACCTCGCGGCCGGAGCCGAACAGCAGCGAGAACACGCCTTCGGGCAGGCCGCAGGCCTTGACCGCCTTCTGCAGGGCGCGGCCCACCAGCTCGGAGGTACCGGGGTGCGCCGAGTGCGCCTTGACCACCACCGGACAGCCGGCGGCCAGGCTTGATGCGGTATCGCCGCCGGCGACGGAGAACGCCAGGGGAAAGTTGCTGGGGCCGAAGACCGCCACGGGTCCCAAGGCGACGTGGCGCTGGCGCAGGTCGAGCCGCGGCATCGGTTCCCGTTCGGGCAGGGCAGGGTCGACGCGCACGTCGAGCCATTCCCCGGCGCGCACCACCGAGGCGAACAGGCGCAGCTGCCCGCAGGTTCGGCCGCGCTCCCCCTCCAGGCGCGGCCGGGGCAGGCCGCTCTCGGCCATGGCGCGCTCGATCAGATCATCGCCGATCGCCTCGATCTCGCTGGCGATGGTCTCGAGGAACACCGCCCGCTCCTCCGGGGAGGTCTCGCGATAGGTATCGAAGGCGTTCCAGGCCAGCTCGCAGGCCTGGGCGACCTCCTCCTTGCCGCCGCCGGCATAAGCGGGCTCCAGGGTCTCGCCGGTGGCGGGATTGATGGCGTTGATGGGATTCGCGTTTCCGCCGACGGCCTTCTGGCCGATCAGTAGCTTGCCTTCCAGTGCCATGATGTTCTCCTGGTATGGGATCAGAGTGAGGGAATCTCGACGATGGCCAAGGTCACCGCCTCGAAGCGCAAGGCATTGCGCAGCGGCCTTCCGAAGTCGGCCAGGGCCTTGGCGTGCATCGCCGAGCGGGTATCGGCACTGCCCAGATGGCCAGTGGCGGCCACATCAGAGGGCGAGAGGAACGATACCTGCATGTTCATCTGGATTTGAGCATGGGTTGCTCCATCCGACTAAAAGTTTGGTGGCGTAAGGAGAGAGACCTCTTCAATGTTGGACATTATGTTTTTCTGTTCAACATATACTTTCGTATGTATCGACTAGTAGGGGGCGAACGAGTACCGTCTCGCAAGTCACCGTATTGCCGGTCGTGCTGCGCCGCCTGGGCGGGGCGTATCGGTTCCGCCGAGGTGCCCAGGCATTCGCACTGATGATAGGTTGGGCTGCATTCCGGTCGACCAAGCTTGTTGAAACGTCGTTCATGGGCCCCGATTGGGCAGGAGTCGTTATGGCAGATGAGGCGCGCAAGATCACCCCCGACCAGCTGCGTTCGCGCTGGTGGTTCGACAACCCGGAGCACCCGGGTACCACGGCGCTGTGCATCGAGCGCTACATGAACTACGGGATCACCCTCGACGAGCTGACCAGCGGCAAGCCGATCATCGGTGTCTGCCAGTCCGGCTCTGACCTGACCCCCTGCAACCGCCACCACATCGAGCTGGTCAAGCGGGTCAAGGACGGCATCCGTGCCGCGGGGGGCGTGCCCTTCGAGTTCCCCATGCACCCCATCCACGAGAACGCGCGTCGACCCACGGCCGCGCTGGATCGCAATCTGGCCTACCTGGGCCTGGTCGAGGTACTGCACGGCTATCCGCTGGACGGCGTGGTCTTCACCACCGGCTGCGACAAGACGACGCCGGCGGCCCTGATGGCCGGGGCCACGGTGAACATCCCCGCCATCGTGCTCTCCGGCGGGCCTATGCTCAACGGCTGGCGCGGCAGCGAAAGGGTCGGCTCCGGCACCATCATCTGGGAGCTGCGCAAGCGCCTGGCCGCCGGCGATATCGACTATGACGAGTTCCTCGCCCGGGGTGCCGATTCCGCGCCCTCGATCGGCCACTGCAACACCATGGGCACCGCCTCGACCATGAACTCCATGGCCGAGGCGCTGGGCATGAGCCTGCCGGGCTCGGCGATGATTCCCGCCCCCTACAAGGAGCGCTCCATCATCGCCTACCAGACCGGCGAGCGCATCGTCGACATGGTCTGGGAGGACCTGCGGCCGCTGGACATCCTGACCCGCGAGGCGTTCGAGAACGCCATCGTGGTCTGCTCGGCGCTGGGCGGCTCCACCAACGCCCCCATCCACATCAATGCCATCGCCCGGCACAGCGGCATCGAGCTCACCAACGACGACTGGCAGGCGCTGGGCCACGAGATCCCGCTGCTGGCCAATGTCATGCCGGCGGGTGCCTATCTCTCCGAGGAGTTCCACCGTGCCGGCGGCGTACCCGCGGTGATCCACGAACTGCTCGGGGCCGGGCGACTCAACGGCGATGCCATGACCGTCAACGGCCAGGCAATCGCCGCCAACGTCCAGGGTGGCGAGACCCGTGATGCCGAGGTGATCCGGCGCTACGATAATCCGCTGGTCGAACATGCCGGCTTCCTGAACCTCAAGGGCAATCTCTTCGACTCGGCGCTGATGAAGACCAGCGTGATCTCCCGTGAATTCCGCCGACGCTTCCTCGAGGACAGCGACGACCCCAATGCCTTCGAGAGCAAGGTGGTGGTCTTCGACGGCTCCGAGGACTACCACGCCAGAATCGACGACCCCGAGCTCGGCATCGACGAGCGCACCCTGCTGGTGATGCGCGGCGCGGGGCCTGTCGGCCACCCGGGCGGTGCCGAGGTGGTCAACATGCAGCCACCGGAAGCCTTGCTCCGGCGCGGCATCGAATCGCTGCCCTGCCTGGGCGACGGCCGCCAGTCGGGCACCTCCGGCTCGCCGTCGATCCTGAACGCTTCACCCGAGGCGGCCACCGGCGGCGGCCTGGCCCTGCTGGAGGATGGCGACCTACTGCGCATCGACCTGGCCCGCGGCGAGGTCCGCCTGCTGGTCGACGACAGCGAGATCGCGGCGCGCCGCGAGCGTCTCGAGAAGGCCGGCGGCTACCGCTATCCGGATCACCAGACACCCTGGCAGGAGATCCAGCGCGGCCTGGTCGAACCCCTCGACCGCGGCATGATCCTGACCACGGCGACACAGTATCGCGACGTGGCAAGGCGCAGCCCGCCGCGAGACAACCACTGAGGCTTCAGCGGGCCAGCCAGCCGCCGTCCACCGCCAGGGCGTGGCCATTGACGTAGGCGGCGGCCGGTGAGCAGAGGAAAATCACCGCTCCGGCGAGATCCTCCGGCTTGCCCCAGCGGCCAGCGGGAATGCGGCCGAGTATCTCCGCGCTGCGGTCTTTATCGTCGCGAAGTGCCTGGGTGTTGTCCGTGGCCATGTAGCCGGGTGCGATGGCATTGACGGTGATGCCGTATGCCGCCCACTCGTTGGCCAGCAGGCGAGTCAGGCCGAGGATGCCACTCTTGCTGGCGGTGTAGGAGGGGACCCGGATACCGCCCTGGAAGGAGAGTACCGAGGCGATGTTGACGATGCGCCCGGGAGCCTGGCGCTCGACGAGATGGCGAGCGACCTGTTGAGCGAGGAAGAACGCCGCCTTGAGGTTGATGTCGACCACGTCATCCCAGTCCTCCTCCGAGAACTCCAGGGCCGGCGCTCGCCGGATGGTGCCGGCATTGTTGATCAGGATATCCAATTGGCCGGCCGCTGCCAGGGCCCGCGCGACGATCTCTGCCGGCGAGTCCTTGCCGAGTGCTGCCTCGACATCGAAGAAGCGCCGACCCAAGGCTTCCACGGCGGTGCGTGTTTCGGGCGCCGGGCTGCGGTTTACGCCAACCACATCGGCGCCGGCTTCCGCCAGGGCCACGGCCATGGCCTGACCGAGTCCCTTGTTGCAGCCGGTGACCATGGCTACACGGCCGTTCAGGGAAAAGTCATTCATGTAGTGCCTCCTGTCGCGTTGCACGACATTTCGTCCTCGCGCGTTCTGCTAGCCGGCATCATTCAGGGCGCCAATCGCCCCGGACAGTTCGCTGGCGTGTCGAATCGAGATGGCGCCGGTCGGCGTCGTCTCGGTGTCCGGAAAGTGGTTGAGGTGGACGACCCGCATGCCGGCCGCCAGGCCGGCGGCCACGCCCACAGCGGCATCATCGATTACCACACAGCGTTCGGGCGGATAGCCCATGGCCGCGGCGGCGGCAAGGAAGAGTCCCGGATCGGGCTTCCAGACACCCAGCGTATAGGCACTGAAGAGATTGTCGCCGAAGTGGTCCGCGAGGTTGGCGCTTTCCATGGCGCAGCGAACCTTGCGCTCGGGGCCGTTGGATACCACGGCCTTGGGATGGTCGGCCAGGTCGATGAGCGTTTGCGCCATGCCGTCGATCGCCTGGAGTTCTTCACGCATGCGGGTCTCCATGCGATCGCGCATCTCGGCTTCCATCACCGGGAAGCAACCCTCCTTCACGGCACCATGACGGCTTTCCAGGGTCTCGATGATGGTCTGGAAGCGCACGCCCCGGAACTCCTCCATGTACTGGCGGGCGGTAAAAGGGAGGCTGAAAATTGGCAATATCTCGGCCATTACCTGAGCGAGCAGAATCTCGCTGTCGACCAGCGTACCGTCGGAATCAAAGAGCAGGCAGAGGGGTAACGACATGAAGGCCTCGGAAGGGAAAGGGCGAAACGTTTCGCTCAGGATACCAGAGGCAGAATCTATTGACGGCAGAGCGGGAAGGAGGATTCGGTAAAGGGGGTTCCAGAATAATCCTCTTCAGCCCGGCGGTCTCCTATCCCGAACACGGCGTTGTGGGCGAAGCACTTCTCGACCGGGCTGACAGTGCCATGGATGTCAGCAAGGCCTCGGGCGGCAATCGCGTTTCAGGCCAGGCAGTGGCCTGAGCTCAGGCATCGTCGCAGATAAGAGGGAAGAGGGATCCCATGGCTGCCTTTCCTACCGGGTGCTTATTACCGGAATCATGTTGCACTGCACAAAAATCCCTGTTAGTGTGCACAACATCAGAGCGGGGATCTCCCGTTCGTTCAGAACCCGGAGGTTCTTAAGATGAGCAACTTTAACTTCGACACCAAGCAGTTCGAGACCATGATGTTCGGCCCGGCGCGTGCTTACGCTGCCCTGTCCGTCGACTTCACCGAGAAGCTGGTCAACGCTCAGCTCGACGCCGCCAAGACCTACACCGACACCGGTATGTCGCAGCTGCGCAGCCTGATGGAAGTCAAGGATGCCGAAGGCCTGAAAAGCTACATGGAAGGCCAGCAGCAGGTCGCTACGGAACTGACCGAGCGCCTGAAGGCAGACACCGAGAAGGTTGTCGCCCTGCAGCAGGACTTCGCCAAGGACAGCCAGAAGCTGACCGAAGAGAACGTCCAGAAGGCACAGGAAGGCATCAAGGAAACCACCGAGACTGCCACCAAGGCTGTCCAGGAAGCCGCTCCCAAGGCTGCGAAGACCGCCTAATCAGGCACCCGCCGGCCCACCGCCGGCAGGACGAGATACCGGAGGCCACCGATCCATGATCGGTGGCCTTTTCGCATGCAGGGTGGGCGATGGCTGGACGGGGCCTGTCATGCCTTGAATCATGGGAGAGCAGCAACGAGGCTCACGCTTCGGCTTCCACACGGCGTACGTGATCGATTACACCGCACTGCAGAGATCTCGTCTGGTGCTCTACCAGCCGTTGGCCCATGGTCAAGGAGCAGGTTCGGCTCACCAAGTCGACTTGCGTTTTCATGTTACGCCACGGATGGCGGGCCTTGGGATGGGCCCTGTTTCTCGCTTAGCCCCGGCCTTCGCTGGGGCGATCTCTTTCCGCGTCGACACCGTCGTTCTGGTTCAGGGGCTTAAGCTAGTTCTCGTAGACATCCATGGACAACCTATGCCCCATATTTCATATAAAACAATAAGATATGGAAGTTGATGGAAGTCCGTAGAAATTACTCGATGTTCTGGATCTGCTCGCGCATCTGCTCGATCAGCACCTTGAGCTCCACGGCGCAGCGGGTGGTGGCGGCCACCACCGACTTGGACGACAGGGTGTTGGCCTCGCGGTTGAGTTCCTGCATCAGGAAATCCAGGCGCCGTCCCACCGGGCCAGACTGGCCGAGCTGGCGCTCCACCTCGGCGACGTGAGTGGCCAGGCGGTCGAGCTCCTCGTCGACGTCGGCCTTCTGGGCGAGCAGCACCAGCTCGGCCTCCAGCCGCTGGGGCTCCAGCTCGGCACGTATCGCTTCCATCCGCTCCAGCAGCTGAACTCGCTGGCGTTCTAGGATATGCGGCATCAGTCGGTGCACCTCAGCCACCTGGGCGTTCACTGCGATCAGCCGCTCGCGGATCAGTGCAGCGAGCTTCTCTCCCTCCCGGGCACGGCCGGCGACAAGGTCGTCCAGGGCAGCCTGAAACAGCGCCAACGCCTCCTGCTTGACGGCCGCCATGTCGGGACCACGACGGTCCAGCACGCCGGGGTGGTCGAGCAGGCTCAGGGCATCGGGCATGGTGGCCTCTGGTACGCTTTCGCGGACTTCCCCCAAGGCCGTGGCCAGCGCGGCAAGGCGTCGACGGTCTACGGTCAGTGCAGCCTCGTTGCCGGCGGGCTCGAAGCGCAGCGTGCATTCGACCTTGCCCCGGTTCAGGCGATTGCGCAGGGCCTCGCGGAACATCGGCTCCAGGTCGCGCAGCGCCTCCGGCAGGCGGAAGTGGGGTTCGAGGTAGCGCTGATTTACCGAGCGCAGCTCGATCTGCAGGCTGCCGGCCGCAGTGTCGCTATCCTGGCGTGAAAAGGCGGTCATGCTGTGGGCCATGGTGCCTCCCGGTGCGCCGTGATCTCTATGGGCCGGCAGTGTAACCGATTCCCCGTCCAGACCGTGTAGATCAGAGCGTGTAGAATGGCCCTCTTCCATCACGTGACGTCTCGTCACCATCCCGATTCAAGAGAGGTGCCATGTCTTCGGAGATCCGGCGTCCCAGTGGACGCGCCCCCGACCAGTCCCGCGAGATTCGTCTCACCCGCGACTATACCCGCCACGCCGAGGGCTCGGTACTGGTGGAGTTCGGCGACACCAAGGTACTGTGCAACGCCAGCGTCGAGGTTGGCGTGCCCCGCTGGCTGCGCGGCAAGAAGCAGGGCTGGGTCACCGCCGAATACGGCATGCTGCCCCGGGCCACCCACACCCGCGGCAGCCGCGAGGCCACCCGCGGCAAGCAGGGCGGTCGTACCCTGGAGATCCAGCGGCTGATTGGTCGCTCGCTGCGCGCGGCGGTGAACCTCAAGAAGCTTGGTGAGTTCACCATCACCGTGGATTGCGACGTCATCCAGGCCGATGGCGGCACCCGCACCGCCTCCATCACCGGCGGCTGTGTGGCGCTGATCGATGCCATCCGCCACCTGCAGCGCGAGAAGCTGATCAAGGGCGATCCCTTCCATCAGCTGGTGAGTTCGGTTTCGGTGGGGCTGTTCAAGGGGCTTCCGGTTGTCGATCTTGACTATCCCGAGGACTCCAGCGCTGATACCGACATGAACGTGGTAATGGCCGAGGAGGGTGGACTGATCGAGGTGCAGGGTACCGCCGAGGCCGGCACCTTCAGCCGAGCCCAGCTTGATGCCATGCTCGACCTGGCCGAGAAGGCCGGCACCGAGCTGTTCGAGCACCAGCGTGAGGCATTGGGCATCCCTCGCTGATCCGGCGCATCCTCCATAACGCACCGTGCCGGCCATTTAGGCCGGCACGGTGCGTTCCGGCGGACCGGAACGGCGACGAAGGGAGCGGGCTCAGAGCGTCAGGTCATACTCGACGATCAGCGGGGCGAACTCCGAGAAGGTGGCATCGTAGTCGATCCAGGCATCCACCACATGGCGGCGGAACTCGGGGCCTACCACCTGATAGTCGATGCGCCAGCCTTCCTGGCGGGAGCGCGGCACTTCCTGGTCGAGCTTGGGCCACCAGGTGTACTCGCCGGCGTCGCGGTTGATCTCGCGGAAGGTGTCGATGAAGCCGGTGGGACCGAACACCTGGTCCATCCAGGCACGCTCCTCGGGCTTGAAGCCGGGCGTGGTCTGGTTGTCGGCCCAGTTCTCCAGGTCGAGGGTCTTGTGGGCGATGTGCCAGGTGCCACAGATGATGTACTCGCGGCGCTTGCGGGCCATCTTCGACAGGTACTCCTGATACTGAGCCATGAAGGCCTGCTTGGCGGCAACGTCGCTGCCGTCGGGCATCAGGAAGCTGGCGACGCTGAAGTGGTCATAGTCGGCCTGCAGGAAACGCGCCTCGTGGTCGCACTGGGGAAATCCCAGCCCGTACATGATCGCCTTGGGGATCTTGCGGCAGTAGAGGCCGACCCCGGAGAAGCCGTCCTGCTCGGCATCGAGGAAGTAACCCTCGTAGCCCTCCGGGTAGAGGATGCTGTCGTCCAGCTCGAAGCTCTTGGCCTTGATATTCTGAACGCAGACGACATCGGCGTCCTGGTCGGCCAGCCAGTCGAGGAAGCCTCGGCCGACGGCCTCGCGGATGCCATTCACATTGATGGTGGCGATTTTCATACATGGTCCCTTTTGCGTCGCGCGTGTATGATACCCGACGTTTCGACGTTTGGGTAAATGGCTCCGTTCGATAGACGTGATATTGGCCCTTGATCGAGAAATACTGGGTCCTTGACCGTGAAGAGGAGGCTCTGTGGCGGACCAGCCGGGCGCGCAGCGCATGCAAGACTACCAGCGGGAGTTCATCGAGTTCGCTATCGAACAGGGCGTGTTGAGCTTCGGCGAATTCACCCTGAAGTCCGGCCGTGTCAGCCCTTACTTCTTCAACGCCGGCCTGTTCCGTAGCGGTGGCGCCCTGGCGCGTCTCGGGCGCTTCTATGCCCGGGCCATCCAGGCCAGTGGCCTCGAGATCGACGTGCTGTTCGGTCCGGCCTACAAGGGCATCCCGCTGGCGGCCACCACCGCCGTGGCGCTGGCCGACCACCACGATCGTGACCTGCCCTTTGCCTTCAATCGCAAGGAGGCCAAGGACCACGGCGAAGGGGGCAACATCGTCGGTGCCGCACTCGAGGGGCGGGTCCTGATCATCGACGACGTGATCACCGCCGGCACCGCCATTCGCGAGGTGATGGGTCTGATCGAGGGCGCGGGTGCCCGGGCGGCCGGTGTGCTGATCGCCCTGGATCGCCAGGAGCGCGGCCAGGCCGAGGGTGGGCTCAAGCGTCAAAGTGCCATCCAGGAGGTCGAGGCCGCCTATGACATGCCGGTGGTCAGCATCGTGACCCTGGACCTGGTGCTCGAGTACCTCGAAGCGCACGCCAGCGAGGCGATGCAACCCCATGCCGAGGCGATCCGCACCTACCGCGCCCGCTATGGAGTGGGAGGCGACTGAGCGTCACGTGGCGTGATGCTGGTGCTTGCCGATCGTCCCTCGGGCCCCGCAAGGGGCCCGAGTGCGTTAAGGGCCTTTCATATCAGGAGTCGTTCATGCTCGACGTGGTGCTCTATCAGCCCGAGATCCCTCCTAATACCGGCAACCTGATCCGCCTCTGCGCGAACACCGGCTTTCGCCTGCACCTGATTGAACCGCTGGGCTTCATGCTGGACGACAAGCGCCTGCGCCGCGCAGGGCTCGACTACCACGAGTGGGCGCGGGTCCGGGTCCATGCCGACTGGGCGAGCTTTCTGGCGGCGGTGGCCCCCGAGCGGGTCTTCGCTGTCTCGACCCGCGGGCGCACCGGGTATCATGAACCCGCCTACCGCGAGGGTGATGCACTGGTGTTCGGCCCCGAGACTCGCGGCCTGCCCCAGGCGATGCTCGATGCCCTGCCCGAATCGCGACGCCTGCGCATTCCCATGCTGGCGGAGAGCCGCAGCCTGAACCTCTCCAACGCCTGCGCGGCGGTGGTCTTTGAAGCCTGGCGCCAACTCGGCTTCGTCGGCGCCGGCCTCCCGGGGGCCGACCTTCCGTCGCGCGACGCCCCCGAGTCTGCGAGGAACCGCTGATGTCACCGACTATCGCCAGCCGGCTTGCCGGGCTCAATCCCCGCCAGCAGGAGGCGGTGCGCTACATCGACGGCCCCTGCCTGGTGCTGGCCGGTGCCGGTTCCGGCAAGACCAGCGTGATCACCACCAAGATCGCCTATCTGGTGCAGGAGTGCGGCATGAGTGCTCGGCGCATTGCCGCGGTGACTTTCACTAACAAGGCGGCCCGGGAGATGAAGGAGCGCGTGGGGAGCATGCTCAAGGGCAAGGAGGGTCACGGGCTGACCGTTTCCACCTTTCACACCCTCGGGCTCAATATCATCCGCCGCGAGCTCAAGGTGCTGGGCTACCGGCCGGGCTTCTCACTGTTCGATCCGGAGGATGCCAAGGCGCTGCTGCGCGACCTGATGAACAAGGACGCCCAGGTCGATGCGGACCAGATCAACGCCGTGCAACACCAGATCTCCCAGTGGAAGAACGACCTGGTGCTGCCCGGCCAGGCCCTCTCGCATGCCGCGGACGACGACGAGCAGTACGCCGCTCGGGTCTACGAAGCCTATGTGCGCCACCTCAAGGCCTACAACGCCGTGGACTTCGACGACCTGATCCTGCTGCCGGTGGTACTGCTGCGCGACGACCCCGAGGCGCTGGCCCGCTGGCGGCGCAAGATCCAATACATGCTGGTGGACGAGTACCAGGACACCAACATCAGTCAATATCTGCTGGTCCGGCTGTTGATGGGGGAGCGGTCGACCTTCACCGTGGTGGGCGACGACGACCAGTCGATCTATGCCTGGCGCGGGGCGCGCCCCGAGAACCTGGTGACCCTGGGCGAGGACTTTCCGCGCCTCAAGGTGATCAAGCTGGAGCAGAACTACCGCTCCACCGGTACCATCCTGCGCACTGCCAATGCACTGATCAGCAACAATCCCCACGTCTACGACAAGACTCTGTGGTCGGAGATGGGCGAGGGCGCGGCGATTCGCATCGTGGTCAACCGCCACGAGGAGGCTGAGGCCGAGCGCGTAGCCAGCGAAATCCTTACTCGGCGCATCAAGGAGAAGGCCGAATGGCGCGATTTCGCGGTGCTCTATCGGGGCAATTTCCAGGCCCGGCTGCTGGAGCTCAAGCTGCAGCACTACCAGATTCCCTACAAGCTCTCCGGTGGCACCTCCTTCTTCTCGCGCAACGAGATCAAGGATGCCATGGCCTACCTGCGGCTGCTGATCAACCCCGCGGACGACAACGCCTTCCTGCGCATCGTCAATGTGCCGCGCCGCGAGATCGGCCCCGGCACCCTGGAGAAGCTCGCCAACTACGCCAATGACCCGTCCACCGGGCGCGGCATCTCCCTATTCGCCGCCTGCCATGAGTTGGGCCTGGAGCAGCAGCTGTCGGTCAAGGCCGTCGAGAGGTTGGGGAGGTTTACCCACTTCATCGATGGTGTCCGGCGGCGCATGGACGAGGGCGACGCCATCGACGCCATACGCGGCATGCTGCGCGAGATGGACTACGAGGCCTGGCTCTACCAGAACGCCAGCGCGCCAACCATCGCCGAGAGGCGCATGGCCAACGTCTGGGTACTGGTCGACCAGTTGGAGAAGTCCATGAACCGTGACCCCGAGGACACGGCAAGCACAGAGACCGAGACCGATGACGTGGAGTCGGCTATCTCCCGGCTGGTACTGCGCGACATTCTCGAGCAGCAGGCCGAGGAGGACGACTCAGACCGCGTCCAGCTGCTGACCATGCACGCCTCCAAGGGCCTGGAGTTCCCCCATGTCTACCTGATGGGCCTGGAGGAAGAGTTGCTGCCCCATCGCAACGCCATCGAGGCGGGCACGGTGGAGGAGGAGCGTCGCCTGGCCTATGTGGGCATCACCCGGGCGCGACGCACCCTGACCCTCACGCTGGCACGCCAGCGCAAGACCTATGGCGAGCTGATGGACTGCACGCCGAGTCGCTTCCTCGACGAGCTGCCGGAGGGGGATCTGGAGTGGGAAGGGCGCGCGGATCGGGAAGACCCGGAGAAGAAGCAGGCGCGCGGGCAGGATGCTATCGCCGGGCTGCGGTCTTTGCTCGGCTGAGCGTTTCCTGCCCAGACGCAGGCGGGGCGCCCTGAGGCGCCCCGCACGCTTTCCCGTTGAAGGGAACTTACTGCACTGGCTCGACCAGGTAGTCGGTGGCGGCCTTCACCTCGTCATCGGAGAGGTTGGGGTTTCCACCCTTGGCCGGCATGGCGTTGAAGCCGTTGATCGAGTGGTCATAGAGAGTCTCCATGCCCTTGGACATGCGGTCCGTCCACTGATCGGCATTGCCACGAACCGGGGCGCCAGCAGCGCCGGTCTCGTGGCAGGCCATGCACACCTGGTTGTAGATCGCCTCGCCATCGATGCCGGCATGTGACGGTTCGTCGCCGGAGGCGGCTTCCTCACTGGAGTCGGTGGCTTGTTCTTCGCCGGAAGCAGCAGTGTCCTCTTCGCCCGAGGCCGCTTCTTCTTCGGTGGCAGCAGTGTCCTCTTCACCCGAGGCCGTTTCTTCTTCGGCGGCAGCAGCCTCCTCTTCGGTGGTAGCTTCTTCTTCGCCGGAAGTCGCTTCCTCGGCCGGTGCCTCATCGCCACCGAGTTCCGGGACGTCCATTACCGGTTCGACCAGATAGGCGGTTGCCGCTTCTACCTCTGCATCGGAGAGGTTGGGGTTGCCGCCCTTGGCCGGCATGGCATTGAAGCCGTTGATGGAATGGCTCAGCAGGGTCTCGAAGCCCTTGCCGGTACGCTCGCTCCAGGCGGCCTCGTCGCCGCGTACGGGGGCCCCGGCGGCGCCCGTTTCGTGGCAGGCCATGCAAACGTTGTTGTAGACGCTTTCGCCATCCACGCTGCCGCTATCACTCGAGGTGTCATCGCCGCCGTTGCTGGATGCCATGGCGGTGCCACAGTCCTCGCCTTGCAGACAGAGTTCCCCGACCGGCTTCAGGCGTTCCGCGATGGCCTCACGTTCTGCGTCGTCCTGTGCAACGGCGCTACCTGCGGTCAGGCTCAGGGTGGCCAGACACCCCATTATCAGCTTGCTGGATTTCACTCTCACCACCTCTCGACGGTCCTGTCATCGGAATCACGCTCGGCATCACGTCAGTCGGTGGACACCATGGCGCGCACTAACTGCTCGCAGTATACCGGCATCACCAACGCCTGGAAAATGTCCCGGTGCATACCATGGCCGGGGTTAGCGTTATGGCCGCTGGACAGTAGCAGGGCTGGCGGGTACGATGTCGACCGCCTGGCACCCAACGCCTGGCACGTGCGCCCGTAGCTCAGCTGGATAGAGTATCGGCCTCCGAAGCCGAGGGTCGCAGGTTCGAATCCTGCCGGGCGCACCACGAATTCAAGGGCTTACGACAATGTCGTAGGCCCTTATTTCTTCCTGTGACCATCCTGTGACCACGTTGTGACCAGCTCCAATGGCATGCAGCATATATGCAGTTTAACTGATTGACCTCTGGCCAAGGCATGGTCACATGTTTGGTCACAAGACGTGACGCTCACCGATTGTCCCCACTTTTCACCGACCTCTATAGAGATCGGGGTCTTGATCGCTTGATCTGAAGAAAATGTCCCATAGTGATCGGATGTCTCTGCAAGAGACATGAACGATCCACTCAGCCATGGCGTTCCTGTCATGCTCCCTACCTGTTGGCGTGGTGCTGCATGCGAAGAGTGCACGCTGGATGTTCCCCGTTAGGGTGGGGAGATTACCAATCAGGCGCTTTCTGTTGAAGCAGGTTTCAATAACGATCATACTTCTACGCCATTTACCCAAAAGAGGAAACATCATGTCGATCCTGAATTCTTATCTTCAGAAAGAACAGCAGTTGAAACAGCTACAAGAAGAATTGGACAAGCTGAAGAACGATGAGCGCCTCAAGACCGAGCTGGACTTCAAGAGCCATCTCGAGACCCTGATGCGTGAATTCGACAAGTCCGCCGCAGACGTCATCAAGCTGCTAGATCCAACACAGGACGCTGACAAGACCTCCAGCAGCACCAAGAGCACTGGACGCACCAAGCGCAAACTGAAAATCTACAAGAACCCGAACACTGGTGAGGTCGTCGAAACCCGCGGCGGCAACCAGAAAACGCTGAAGGCGTGGAAGGAGGAGCACGGCGCAGAAACCGTTGAAGGCTGGCTGGTAAGAACCGAAGACTAAAGCACTTCAATCCTGCCCACCAACCAACGGTGGGCAGGGCAGCTTTCGGCCATGAGCGGACATTGGGGAAATCCATATAAATAACGTCGCCAGCGCGTGCGGCTTTGTATTGAAGGCGAAGCCGCAACGAAAAAGATGCCTCTGGGGCTGGCCTTGTTAAAAACCGATTACGCCAAGGACGACACCTACCACGATACCAACAACACCTGCTATCGACTGGTCTTTTACTTTCGATTTCCAACTATTTCCCTCAGCAACCTCGCACTTTAGTTTGCCAATGGTCTTTTCTAGCGAATCAATCATAAGCGTTTGCTTTTCCAGCACGCCAGAAAGAGCTTTGATAGAACCGCTAGACGATCCGACCAGTGACTCAATCTCCTCTTGGCTCATCGCTCTAATATTTTCGCCGATTCTTATGTAGGCCCCAGAATCACAAAAAACAATTTGATCTGTTTTCTCGACCATTATAACAGCTACATTCAGAACAAAACGAACTTTCTGTATACTGAAACTCACAAGGTCTGCTCTGCTGAGCAATCCGAGAGCTTTTTCGATCTTTAACTTGGCGGCGTCTGGGTCTACCCCGTCTATAGTAACAGAGTCACTAACTCCAAGAAGAATTTTTCCGCCATCTGCGTTTGCAAATGCAGATATAGCTTTTGCGACAGTCAGTGGCGAGACGTCGGCACGCAGAAATTCAACGTTTTGGCTCTTTCCACGAGACATCACTTCAATAATGTCGATTTCCAATCCATGCTCCGATTTTCTTTGGATTTTACCGCCTAGGCTCAGGTGCGCTTGAGGAGACGGCCGTTTTTACTGCAGCAAAAATGGGTGGCGGGTCAAACGTCACCTGCAGCGAAATGTTAGTTTTTTCCATCTACTGGCTCCGAACAAGCCTCAAATAAACTTCGACCCATGATTGTTGGGTACACGGCTGTGAAAATCTCTCCTCCGTCCCAGGCTGTTGGAAGCCCTACGCAACCCAATCGCGACAGGTTCGCCAATGCCAGCTTTACCTCTGACGTAGGCTGTAAACTATGACTTTTGTTTTTCAGTTCTTCTATTTCGATTTCCGCCACATCCGGCAACTTGTATGTGAGCACTGCTTGGCGGTCAAGCTCTTCCTCTGAATGGGCGTAAATCCGCTGCAAAATCTGCGCTTCAACAGCCGAAAGGCGCTCTAAGATATCGATGTGCGCACGCCGCAACACTACCGATGAATTTGGTGCTGAAGCGTTGACCAACAGCTTTACCCACAGATCTTGCAAATAATCATCATCCTCAAGAGATGCTGCCTGAAAGAGTGGGATCGCATGCTTCATAGGGATAGGTCGCAAGTCCCCAGTGATGCTCAGCTCTTGCATAAAGGCCTCCGCTTTTTTCATTAAGCGAACCTGACGCTCCCAGCGCATATATCTGAGCTTATCCTCGAAAATTCCAGCTCCCTGCTCCAGCGGGCCAGCAATAAATCTGGACATAAACTCGCCAAATCTTGAGCTTGCGTCTATGGCTTTTCCAGTGGCTTTTGCAACTTCCTGGGTTGCCTTAGCGGTTTCGATGATCTCGTTATTTTCGCTCATTTCTGACACCAAAAATATAACGCCGGGGCTCAGCCGCCGGTTTGGAGCGGCAGCGGAAAACCGGTCGGCTGGAGCCCTTGGTTAGCAGTCTCATAGGCCATTAACGAAGCTGGCAATACCATCCCAAGTCCAATTGATTTTCTTTACGCCATTTAGCTCGGCCGGGGAGTCATTGACCGAAGAATTACCGATGTAAACACCCAGAACTGGTATATTTTCCTCTTTAGCACACCGTATTTCCCAAAGAGCACCATCAGCTTGTTTGAGATGCTTCGTAATCAGAACAACAACGCCGTCACACCCCTTGATCTTCGTTCGACATCTTGTTTTCCAAGAATCGCTCCATGGCTCTTTGACTGACATATCAACCAAATTATAGGGAACACGCTCCGCTCTCGCTTGACCAACGAAGAGATCACGCATGCGCTCATCTTCAATAGCGAAACTCGTAAATATGCGTTTAGCCATCACTAACCTCCTTGCCCTTGGGTTATGCATGACGCCCAATCGATCAGGGCGTTCAAGAAACTCCAATCAACTTGAGTTAATACGTAAATCAGTTCGATAGAAATAACCACGACCACGAACCAACGAAACCTCCTAACAACCTTTGCTTCTGTTTCCGTATTTGATTCGTAGCCCACTTGTTGCTGTAGGACCTGCCACTCATGCTCAAACATATTGGTCCTGAGCTGCTTTTCGATCTGATCAATAACGGTGAATTTACCGGTATTCAGTTTCCCGTATGACCGCACCAATTTTTCCCACAAAAAGGTGACCAAGAATGCCATCAGAGAGAGAACTAACATCCCCACTGCGCCCACCATAGAAAACTCGAACGCTTTCCCAACAACCAGCGATATTGAGAGTATCGAGGAGGTTACCGTAAAAAATAGGTTGTTGACGCGCATCCTCTGGTCGGTAACTTTTTCCGTTGATCCGACCATTATCTTGTATTGCTCAAGCAATAGCTGGCGATCCTCTTCGTAGGTCTTTTTCAAGTATTCCCAACAGTTTCTCAAATCTCTAAACACGGGAAAACCTTGACAAAAAAGCACCGATTCCTCACAAACCGAACTGAGTTTTATGCCCACAATCTGCTTATTTAGACTCTTTGCTTTCGCATATTCCCATTTCATTGGACCGCTTTTAAAGGTTTCATGACCCACCAAGAAAACGACGAAATCAACCTCCTTTAGCTGATTCTCTACCCGCTCTTTCCAATTATCTGAGTGCTCACTTTCTCTCAGAATCGCAATGGACTCACCAGAGATAGATAGCAAACTATCTAGCGCCTGTGATGAATCCTCGGAGTCAATCGTCCTGTTGCAAACAAAGATCTTCAAAAGCTAATACATCCGTCAAGTTTGAGTGGCTCAGCTGCTAACTGTTCAGCATTTCTTCGCCGTGCGGAGCATGGCGTATAAATGCCTGTTGGACTAAGCCGCCCATCAGGCTGCTACACGGCTTCTATAGGGTATTGTATTGGCCGACGTGCGGCCTGACGCACCAGATCGCGCGCGGAGGGATCTGTTGTGACACATTCGAGCCGTGATGTTGGCCATGATCTCCGTCTTTTCCGGGCCCAGTTCGCCCCAACGTAGCGCGCTTGCTGGTCGAAATCCATCACCGGGACGAGCGCTGCCGCGACCCGCGAGCGGGCCGGATCGCCGAGTCCGTTGTGTGAGTAGCGCGTCAGCTCATGCTCGATAGCGTTGCTCTCTGTGGTTGTGGGGTCGGCTACGTTTGAGTCGCCGGGGCATGACGGTCCCGATCACCCGCAGTGTCGGTTGCCCGCAGTGCGGACAGGTATAGGTTGGCGCCGGGTCGCGGGAGGCCGTATCGGCATCCGGTGCTTTTTCGATGACCGCCAGCGCTTGGCGGATCTGTGCCAGGCGTCGTCGCCGGCAGCGATTGGCCAGAAAGCCGTAGTGTCGGACCCGCATCAGGCATGGCCCCCAGCGACTTCGCCAACGCCATCAAGACCGCCACGGCGGAGCACTACGGTTGTGCCGGGATGGCGTTCATCAACTACCTGCTGATGTATGACCACGATCTTCCCGCTGTTTACCACAAGTTGATGCAAGACCCCGCTTTCAGCAATGAAACCGATGGGGTCGCCAATAGAGCGGCAGGCGCCTTTGGGCTGCTGGCCATGGCGGGTGAGCTGGCCACCGAGGCCGGCATCACCGGCTGGGACGAGGGCGAGGCGCTGGATGCCGCAGTCACCTGCCTCTCGTTGTGGAAATCCGAGCGAGGAAGCTTGCCACCCGAAGATGCGGCGATCCTCGACGGGGTGAGTGAATTCATACAGCGCCACGGCGACTCCCGCTTTGGTCCTCTGCTTCCTGGCGACAGCGACGCCAGGCGCATCATCGATCGGGCTGGGTTCTGGCGCGACGCCCAGGGTGGGCGCGTCTTCTATTTCACCAGCGCCGCTCTTCGCGAAGCTGCCAAGGGGTACGACATCAAGACAATTGCCGGTGCACTGGATGCAGCAGGCTGGCTCCATGAAAAAGAGCGCGGCAAGCGTTCAGTCAACAAGCGCGTTCAGGGCAGCCTGCACCGGCTTTATGCCGTGCTGCCTCAGGAGGTGGAGCGATGAGCCTTCACGATCTACTCAGGCGCCGGCAAGTGGATGCCGTTCCTCCTTTTCCATGCTGCCCAGCCCTAGATGGAGCGCAAAAAGCCACAGAAAATCAGTCACATAATCCCTGTTCCCTAAGTTCCCTTGAAAATCCCAAGGCTGAGAATCTCCATTGGGAGGAGTCTGCCGCCAACGATCCCGAATCACCCAGACCCGACATCGACCTGCTGCTGGCGAACCTGCGTTTCGACTTCACTGGGGCGTCGCTAAAGGACATCGACGATGGGCTTGCCGGGAGCGTCCAGCTGGCCATTCTGCAGATGAGCCTGCAAGAACGCGCTGCATTAGCCGCCCTGGTTGTCGACTGGCCTATCGAGTCACAGGGGTGTAGGCAGGCCATGGGGGTCTTGCGGGAGAATGTCGAGGTTCAAGAGGGGGATTGTAGGATCGACTGGATCGGGTGGATCCAGCGGAAGTGTCCCCTGGTGCCCGACGACGTGATTTTTCTGAACATGGGCCTCGGCGGCATCCCTGGTGCGGAGAGAGCAAGAAAGGCCTTGCGTTACGTGGTGATTTGGCATTCTGCCGCGAAGAGCGAGCCGGAAATTATCCGGAAGGAAAATGCTGGGCGATATGCTGCCAACAGGACATTGCCACCTCTCAAGGATGAGCGAGTAGAGGTCATGCGGAGTATTCGTCAGCGCTCTCGCTACGGTAATGGCATCGCCAATTCAACCCGCTACCGCTGGTAGCCTGCCTCAGTAATTGAGTTCTACGAGAGAGGTCTCAAGGAGGGGGCAAGGTCGTCATTATGACGTTCATACAGCTCCCTTAAATTTGTTATAATGTAATAAAGAAGCCATCCGTGAGGAGCGCACCATGAGCAATCACGACTGGGAATCCATCGAGCGCGACTATCGCGCCGGTCATCTCTCCATCCGCCACCTCGCCACCAAGCACGGCATCGCTGAGTCGACAGTCCGCAGCCGGGCGAAGTCCGAGGGGTGGCAACGTGACCTGACCCGGGAGGTCAGGGCAGCGACTCGGGCCAAACTGTCGCGCACTTCGCGCAACGATACCGCGCATGAAGAAGACGCCGCGATCATCGAGCAGGCCAGCAACGAAGTCGCCGACATCGTCAGCCAGCACCGCCTGGCGATCGCCCGATGGCGCGACATCGCCGAACGCCCCGCCGGCACCTTGGCCGTAATGCCGATCGACGAGGCCAACCACGACAAGTTCGCGCGTAGCCTCAACAGCGGTATCGATGCCCTCGGCAAGACGATCAAGCTTGAACGTCAGGCCTTCAATATGGGCGAGGAGAGCGGGGACGAGGACCTCAAGTCCTTCGAGGAACTGATGGCTGAGGTGGCGCCGTATGACTATGTTTGATGCTACCTCGGTTTGATCTCTCGGTATGTTGTTCATCTGATAGCTACCGAAAGTTTACTGATAAATGGTAACAAGACCTTCCTTCAAGGAACTGCCATCCAGCGATACCGCCTGCAGGATCAACCTGGTTGGCTTAAGTCCTGCAAGCACAAGGGTTTGGCATTCATCGGCCCGCAGGTGAGACTGTTCGGGGTAGAGCAACGCAACCGATGGGCAGTTGTAGGCAGTCGCATAGGCAGTGAGCTGGTAGAGATCTGCCGACGACAGAGAGGCCAGGGCATCCGGTCCGTCGATGCGCTTCCACTTGGTATCCAGGATTGCCACTGGGCATCTGTTGGTATCCAAAAGGCTGATGTCGGGGCGCATCAGGAGCCGGCCTTTGCCGCTTTCTTCGTGGCCTAGATGGCGGCGAGGGCCTTGTTCCATAAGCTTGAGCCCGTGGCGGCGTGCCAGAGGCCGCAGGCGGCTGGCAGTGTAGCGTTCGAACAGCCGATTCATGTCGAAGAGCAGGCTGAAGGCCTGCTGGCGTCCCGAGCGGGCATCCAGAAACTGGCCGTCCAGAAAAAGGTGAGCCAGCGCCACCAGCGGGGCGTAGCGGCTCTGCATCCGATTAAGTTGCTCGGCCACGGGGCCCCGCTCGTGGGGTGCCAGGGTGTCGACCTCACCGAAGCGCATCCGCAGGGCGTGGAGCTGCTGGGCGAGCATGGGGCTGGTGGTAAGCGAGATCACCAGCCGTAGTGCGCTGTGAAGCAGTCGATTGACCGGAATATCGGCGACCAGCTCGCTGTATCGGCAGGCCAGGCGTTGAGGCTTGAAGAGGTTCTCGCGCTGCTGGCGCACCAGGTCGATGCGGCCGCGCACCTGGACCAGAGTGTCGTCGATGTCTCGGTAGTCGCGTAGTAACCCTTGCTGCAGCTGGCGTTCCAGGAGCCGGGCGAAGTGGCGGATGAAGAGGTCCAGCAGGGTGGTTCGGCTGGTCGCCAGGCCTGCGCCGAGCGTATCGACGCCCTCCAGGTCGCCGGCACAGGCCAGCATGGTCAGCAGGGTGTCGCGCTGCTGAGCCTCGGTCTGATACGGCGTCAGCTTGGGCAGCACCTCCACCTGCAGGCCATCTACCTGCACGACCCCGCAGAACTGGGTGAACTTGACCCGCTGATGACCCCACTGCAGGCAGCCGGGCGGCAACAGGCCATCGGCGGCTGCCAGGGCTTCTGCCTCCTGGGGTGACAGATCGCCGCCCTGGCCCACCACGAGCCAGCCATGCTCGAGGGCGGTAAGCTGCCTCATGCCTCGCCTTCCAGCGACTCGTAGATCTTCCTGATGGCGTCGGCGCTGATCTCGTCGGGCGCCTTGACCCGGTAGTCGGGTCTCTCGAGCATCAGGTCATCACTCCCCGGGAAGAGGCGGGCCGGGTCTAGCGTGTCTACGGTGATTAGCTGCTGCTCAATATCCGCGCCCTCATCGGCCAGCACACGGCGGATTTGACGCCAGTCGTCGTAGAAGTACTCCGCCAGCATGGGGATGATGTCGAAGACCATGACCCGCCGCAGGGCCTCGAGATCCTTTACCTCGGTGAAGTAGGCGTGGCCGAAGGTCTGGTCTCGGTGCAGCAGGTAGCGCAGGCGCAGGTTGATCGCCTCCAGCAGGGCGCGCAGGTTGAGCAGTCCACCCTCGCCGTCAGGGATGTAGCCATCCCCCTGGCTGCCGGGAATCCGTCTGGGCTCCGGCATCAGCTCCAAGAAGTGGAAACGCCGGCGCAGGGCGGCATCCATCAGCGCGATGGAACGGTCGGCGGTGTTCATGGTGGCGTAGATATCGAGGTTCTTGGGCACCCCGAAGCGCTCGCCGGAGTAGGGCAGCACCAGCTCGATCCCCTCCACCAGCTGGCCTTCCTCGTCCCACCAGGCGCGCTTGTCCGCCTCGATCAGGGTGATCAGCTCGCCGAAGATGCGCGAGATGTTGCCGCGGTTGATCTCATCGATGAACAGCGCGTAGCGCTGATGGGGATCCTGGCTGGCCCGCTGGCAGAACGCCTTGAACAGTCCATCTCGCACTTCATAGCTGATGCCGCCGTCCTCGGTGGTCTGTGGTCGAATGCCCTCGACAAAGTCCTCGTAGCTATAGGACTGGTGAAAGGTCACCGTCAGGTGACGTCTGATGCGGGCGTCGTCGCTGGCAGGGCCCTGATTGAGCTGAGCGAGTGTCTCACGCAAGCCCTCGCCGGCTTCCTCCCACTCGCCGGTCAGGACCCAACGGCCACCATGCAGCTTGTCGAAGATCAGCGGTGAGATTCGCTTCTCGGCGGCGGTCTTGACCGTTTCCGACTCCAGCACGGCATGCTGCTGCAGCGCCCCCCAGCAGGTCTGGCGCAGGTGGGGATTATTGGCTCGCCCCTGGACCCGCGCCTTGGCCTTGAAGTAGGGATGAATCAGCAGTTGATTCACGCTGGCATTCCCGCCCAGGTCGGCCAGCGCCAGCGCGATGGCTTCCCACCAGGCGGTGTTCGCCAGCTGCTCCTCAAGCCATTCCCCCGTGGGGGCTCGCTTTGCCTCGCTCTCGTAGCGTGGCATGAGGTGGGTGCGCAGGTGGTAGGTCTTGCCGGTGCCGGGCGGGCCGTAGAAGATCGTGTTGATCGGGCGGGTGATCTGGATGGCCTGCTGCCTGGGGGAATCGGTCTTGGCGGGTGAGACCTTTACCGGCGGTAGCTTCTCCCACAGCTTGCCGACCAGCTTGGCCGAGAGCGACTTGATCTCGATGCCGGAGCCTTGGGGCGACCAGGTCTGCCCATCGGTGGTGCCAGCCTGGAGGTCGGCCATGCTGATGTAAGCGTCGACATCAGGATCGCGCAGGTCGGTCAGAGTGATATCGACGAAGCAGGCTGTATCGCCGTTGGCGGCACGCTCGGCATCGTAGTGGTCATCATCATAGGGCGCCGAGGCGATATTGCCGCGGGCGATAAGCCCCCGCGGCTCCTGTCCCACGCGAACCAGATAGAAGGTGTCCCCCTCTCTGGGCTGGGTGGAGGCGGTGCGCCAGGGTAGGGTGACATTCTCGCCGCTGGCGATCTTCAGGCGGTCATCCTGAAAGGACTTCCAGGGCCAGTTGACAGGGTTCCAGGCCATCAGCCAGGTACCCGGAGAGGGCCGCCACTGTTCTAGCCAGGGAGAGTCGTAGAAGTCCACCTCGGTCCCGTGCTCCTGCTCCAGCCGCTGGCGTAGTGCTAGCAGTGTCTGATCGATCTCACGCTCCGAGAGCTGGCGGAGTCGGTGCTTCGAGAGTCCCTCGAAGGCCTCCAGGATTTTCTCCTTGTCGAGGCTGACGGAGATGTACTCGAAGCTGTCGGGGAAGAGCAGGTAGTTGAGGATGTGGGGTAGCTGGCGGATGCCGTCTCGGCGCACGGTGGCCATCCAGTCGGCGAAGGCCCAGGGATCTTCTGTCTGGCGGTGTTGTTGATCGGCAGGGAGTGACTTGAAGGCGCGTACCACGTCGATCAGGAAGACCAGCTCGCGCCAGCGGTGGGTATTGAAGCCGGTCCCGGTGCTGCCGACGCCGCCGAGGCTCTGATCATCGAGACCGGGTGCTTGCTCAGGGAAGCCCTCCCCACTCAGTTCCCAGATCTCCTTCACCATGCGGCGCTTGGTGACAGGCTTGATATTGCTCGAGAAGAGCAGCAGCAACCAGTTGAGCTCCGCCATCAGCTGGATGGCTTCTGGGGAGGAGTCGGCCAGCTGCAGCGAAAGCTTGTGAACATAGCTGTCACCGCCCTCGATGGGGTTCTGGGTGAAGCGACGGTCCAGCTCTTCGAGGTTGTCGAGCGTCCAGAGGTGCTTGTTGCTGAAGAGGCTACCGTCCTGAAGCAGGCAGGTCTCCTTCCAGCACTGGGCGGCGGCGAGCAGCTGAGTGGTTCCATGCTTGTGGCTATAGCGACTCATTGCGTGGCTACCCTTTGAGAGTGTTTAGCTCGTTAACAAGCTGCTGCTTTTCAAATTCTAAATTTTTAATCTTTTCTTTCAATGCATTGGATTCATTTCTTTGTTTTTTTATACTTTCCTGAAAGCTTCTGTCTGAGTTGCTATAGTAATTGATTATCTGGATGAAGAGAAAAACTAAATAAACAGCCCCGAGCGTTGCAAAGCTTTGGCTTATTTTTTCAAAGTCTGTTCCTTCTGCCCAAGTGAAATATCCAATCATGGATGCTGATAAGTATAGCAAGAAAGTGTAGATAATTTGTTTTTTAGTTGAGGATCTTTTTTTGTCAGCAACGTCATAGGCGTTCAAGGTTTTATTTAAACCTGCATTGTTTTCTCTAAGCGTTGAGTTTTTCTGTGATAATAAAGTCTCTAAGTTAATTATTTTCTTTTTTATTTTTGAGGCGTAAAAGCTATCCCTTGCAGTTTGCAGTCCACTGCTGATCTTCGATTTCGATTGCTTTGATTGAGCGTCTCTTAGTGTCTTCTTTATCTGCTGAACGCGGAGCTTTATGTAGGTGAGTTTGGCTTTTTCCCCGGTCTCGCCAGCTTCAACACAAGCTTTCGTCCAAAGTCCTTGATCTACTAAATCATTGGTTATCTCCCGAGAAACATAGGCATAGATTTCAGTGTCATCCTGGGAAGTGTGCCCCTCCAAGACTCTTTTTATGAATTCTTCAAACATCCTTCCACCTCTCTTTGTCGTCCTTGTGTTTCCATGCCTTTATCACGTTGAGGCAACGGCTCAGGTCATCGCGCACCTCGTAGACCCAGAACCGCTTGACGTCCCAGCCGAGCTCGAAAAGTCGCTGATTGCGCATCTGGTCGCGACGGCACAGTTCGCCTGTCCAGTTGCGGTGGTAGCGTTCCCCGTCGATCTCGATATTCAGCTTTCGGTCGCCATCGAAGAGCGCGAAGTCGAGATCGTACTTCTCAACCTTGTACTGTGGGATGGGGCGGATACCCGCCTGATAGAGGGCGCGGTAGAACAGCCGCTCCCAGTCGGAGACTCGCTCGGGGTTACTGACCGTGGGGTACTCCGGGCCTAAGTCCTGCTGCTCGTGATGATGTTCGTGCTTGGTCTGTTGGTGCAGCGCCTGAGAATAGCGTGCGAAGCGCTCCAGGTAATCGATACCACAGCGTGAGCAAGCGGTCAGATCACCGACCACCACCAGCATGCCGCGAGCGCGAGTGATGGCGACGTTGAACAGGTTGGGGGTGTTGCGCATGAAGCCTAGTGCACCATTGCTGATGCCGCTGGTGACCACCGGCGAGAAGATCATCAGGTCGCGCTCATCGCCCTGGAACTTGTGCACGGTATCCACCAAGAAGTCATGGGCGGGTAGCACGCTGGCCAGCGCCTCGTCGGCGTTGACCACCTTGCGGATCAGGTTGGCCTGGGACCGAAATGGCGAGACTACGCCGATTGAGCCGCGGTAGCCGCGCGCCAGGACCAGTTCCCTGAGCTCCGCCGCTATCTGCTTGGCTTCGGCCAAGTTTTCGGCGCCCCCGGTAGAAGGGCGCGTGGCCTGACCCTCTACTGTGACCCAGCGTACTCCTGGCTCCTTGAGGCTGGGACGCACCAGATGATCGTAGCGGGTAGCGACTCGGAGCCTTCCTTCATAGAACTCGCGATTGGAAAACTCGATGATGTCGCTGTGACTGCGGTGGTGGTCGCGGAGATTGACGATATCGCTGCCATCCACCTGGCCGGCAGCCAGGTCGAAGAGGGAGTTGTAGGAGTAGGCCCAGTGGGCGTATCGGGCGACCAGGCCGTGCTTCTCCAGCAGCTGCTGGTCCTGGCCGCGCTGGAGGCCGCTGATATGGGAGAGCTGCCTGGGGTCGCCTATGATCACCGCCTGCTTTGCGCGGTAGAGCAGGGGCAGAGCAGAAGCGATGTCGCACTGGCTTGCTTCGTCGAAGACCACCAAGTCGAAGAAGGCCGGCTCGAAAGGGATCTTCCCGCGTGCCGATAGAGCCGTAGTGGCCCAGCAGGGCAGCAGGTGCGCGGCCTGCTGGAAGAGCGCCCGGTACTGCTTGCCTACCTCGCGTGAGAGCTGATTCTCGGGCCCGGTATCCATCACCATCTTGAGCAGGGCGTGATAGCGGTTCAGCTTCTGTCGATCCTCGCGGCTAAGCGATGCTGGCTGATTGACCAGCCAGGCGCGCCACAGGGTGAGGGCATTCTCGGAGAGAGATCGAATCCACTGCATCTGCTCCTTGCTGATCTCCTCCAGGCTCTTGGCGCTCTGCAATGCCTGAAGCGCATCGAAGTACTCGCAGGCATGCTCCACCAGCTCGAGGCGGCCGTTGAGGGCTCGCTCATAGGCCCGCCATTCCGGGAGGCTAGCTTCATCGGCGTGCAGCGCCGGATGCTGGAGCCCCAACGTCTCGATATCGAGGGGCAGCTGGCTTGCCACATGTGTCAGCTGGTCCAGCCGCTCGCGCCTCTTGACGGCCCAGAGCAGGCGCTGCATCAGCGGCTGTTGATCACGGCTGGCGGCCCGAATCGCATTACCGAGTCTTCGGCTGGCGCGGATGAGAGGGTCGAGGTTCAGGTTCCGCATACCCTTGAACTGGCTGCGAGACAGCTCCTGGCGCACTTGTTCGGCGGCCTGCTCCAGACCATCGACCTGATTGCGCAGGCTGATCAGATGCTGGGTCTCCTTGTCGAGCTGGACCAGCCGTTCCTCGATGCGCTGGTGGGCTGCGTAGGCCTCGCGGTAGTTTTCCTGATCCTCGGTGGTGGCGGTGGTGGAGATCATCGAGAGCAGATACTCGGCCAGCCGGGTCTGGTATTGCTGGGAGCCGACACGCAGCAAGATCGGGCGGGGCCCTAGGCTGTTGACGCGCGTTTCCACCACATCCACGGCCTTGTTGTTCTTGCTGGCGAAGAGCACCCGCTTCCCTTGCCAGGCTGCATTGATCAGCAGGTTGGTCACCACCTGAGACTTGCCGGTGCCGGGGGGGCCGGTGACGATGGTCAGCTTGTTGGTCAGTGCCTGCTGGATCGCCTGGCGTTGCTCGGTGTTGAGGGGCAGAACTTCGATCAACGGGCGATGTTCGGCGCCCGGAGTGGACTCCACCGTGCCTTTTAGCCAGTCATCGAGGGCCGATCCCCGGTAGCGGCTCTCCGCCAGCTGTGCGAGCTGCTTGAGCTCCGTCTCGAGCCCCTGAGTAAAGGGCGAGCGCTCGGCCATGATCAGCATGGCACGGTTGTAGAGACCCCCTTGCTGGGCGTCAGCCAGGGGAGGCGCGGCCACGAGCTGCTCAGGGTCGATCGCTTCCACCCACGGCCACTCCGGCCGAATGGCCTGCAGGCGAAGGGTAATCTCATCGAGATCGGGGGGATCGAGCTGACCAGTCAGGCCCAGCTCCTCCTCCAGCTGCACCAGTTCCTCCATCAGCACCTCGCGCTGCGCGCGGGTGAGGAACTGCAGCGCCTTGTGGTTGAGGATGGGAAAACCGGGCTGGAGCATTGGCTGACTCCCGGGACCGCCGTTGAGCTCGACCGGGTAGAGAAACAGGGGCTCGACGAAGAAACCGCGCCAGCCCTTGGCCGATTGGTGAGGCCGCAGCAGGGTGGGGTAGCCGAAGAAGACCTCCATGCGGCCCTTGTCATTGCGACGACGTGCCAACAGCTCCCGGGCAGCCGGCTGTTGGAAGAGGTCGCCTTGGTTCGGGAGCACGGGAAGCTCGGCATAGTCCGGCTTGCCGAACTTGCTGTAGGCGAAGGTGGAGACCCCACGCTCATCCTGCCCCATACAGGCGAGGTAGTAGCGCGCCAGCTTGGACAGATCGGTATCGGCGTACTCGCTGGCCGGCGTCGACGTCTTTGGTGCCTGCTGCTGGGGGTACCAGCGATACTGGTTGTCCTGGTAGAGGGTGTCGCGCAGCGGCCCATACAGCAGGCCATTGACTTGCTTCTTGTCGCAGTCAATCCGCTCGGCGATCTCCCGTCCCAGAAGACCGGGATCCTGCTCGAGTACCTGTAGAATGCGTGAAGCGAGTTCCTGCGTGCTCATATGTGTCGGTCAACCTTAGTTGATCAGATCATGTGCGTCAGGTGTGTGTCGCGTCTTGGCAGACTTAAACTCTTCCATGACTTTGGCTTTCAAATCCGGAAACAGCTCTTCGACTTTGTTCTGGAATTCCTCGTTTTTCAGCATTTCGTAGGTAACATCTTTGAAAATGCAATGAAGTTTCAAGTCTTCTACGAGCTTGGTTGAGCTGGGGGCGATCTTGTTAAGCCTTTTCTTGATGTGGTCAATGGCTCCATTTTTCGTTGGCTCCCCTTCGAATCCTGATGAAAACTCTCTTGGCGGGTTTTTAAGAAGTAGGGGGGCCAGTGCAGTCGCTAACTCATTTATGGAGTGGTCTATCTCTTCTTGGATGATGGATGCCGCAGATTTTTTCCAAGATTCGATCTTCTCTTCGAGTTGTTTCTGGCTTTTTAGGAAGTCATCTTTTTTTGCCTTAAGTATGACGCGGCCGAGGCGCTTGTTGAGCTGGCGCGTATAGCTCCTCAGAGCCTCCACTTCCTGTCGGATTTCTTCCATTCCTTTCAGCTGGCTCGAATCGATTAGCTTGTAACTCGCCTTGAGCCGGGAGTCGATCTCGGAGTTATTTCCGAAGAGTTGACTTTGCAGATCGGGAGGCAGCCGGATGGTGCGCGACTCCACTCGACCTCCCGCAAGCTCGATATCGACGAATTGGAGTTTTGCCGTGTACACACTCACCTGACGCTGCAGGTCGAACGCCTGTGGCGGGTTGCTGTCGATGGCTTTCTTGACTGCACTGTAATCGGACTCCGGAATCGGTGAACGACCGATCTCGGGCGGCCTTGGGGGATCGATCGGATCCGGAGCGGGCGCGGACCTGTCGTGGGACTCATCCTGTACGCCCACTGCCTCGCAGATCTCCTTGACCTGCGCTGGTGTGAGCGCCACGGCATTGTGGACGGGCGCATCGGGGTCTTCCACCGCCATGGGCGATTGATGGAGGACCCAGCCGAGGTTGTCGGTGATCAGTGCACTGATGCGGAGGCCCGCCTCCTTGCGGATTTTGATGCCGGCATCCTGCAGGATCTCGATCGCCTCGTGGTGGCCATAGCCCAGCCGGAAGATGGCCTCGTCGTAGTCGATGATGACCGTGACGCCTCTCCCATCCAGCTCCTTGAACTTGTTCGACAGCGCGGCCGCCACCTCCGTGATCATGGAGGGACCGAGGAAGGCCACGCGTGTACTGGCGGCGCCTATCCGCTGACAGAGCTCCTGGGTATCGATGGACTGAAAGATCGTCATGCCAGCTCTCCCTTTCTGGCGATAGTCAGGGCATCAAACGTCTCCAGCACTCGGCGCTGTGTGAGGTATTCTCCGTGCTCGGCGAGCTCCTTGCGCTTGAGGCCGGGGAAGGTGACCGAGGGGTAGTCGGGCCCCATGACATCTGCCGGGTCGAGGATATAGCGCAGCTCGTCACGGGTTAGGCCGTAGAGGTGGGCGTAGTAGGCGTCGAGCTCGCAGCGTAGCCGGTGGCGGCGGTCGGAGTCCCAGCCAAAAGGCGAGCCCCGGTAGCCGAGGTCGCGAGCGAAGGGCGCCAGGTCATGGCTGGTATAAGTCAGCTCCAGTACCCGCGGGGCGATATAGTCGAGGGCTTGATCACTGTAGGCTTCCGGAGGCAGCACAGGCAGCTGCTCCATGTAATAGAAGCTAAAGTTGACGCCGCCGAGTTTTTGGCGTGCTACCCAATCAAGAACTAAAGAATTTAAACTCCCATACAAACAAGCCGTATTCCGCCCTTTGTGGGACGGCTTCATGACAAAGAGGCTATCCCCAATACCCATGTGGGGGAGCATATCCGCAATTAGTGTTCTTTCATCATTTGATCGTGCATTTCTTCGCCAAGCGATCAAATACTTGGGACAGCGACCGGGCAGCAGGTCCTCCAACATGGAAAAGCGGTCCTCGCCGCCCTCGAAACGGCCTAGCCATTCGCCCAGTGGTTCATCGGACATGGGATGGGACTCGGCCAGCTCACGAGCGGCGAGTCCGGCCTTTGTCTCCTCAGCCTGGTCGAAGAGGCTGCCGGTGCTCCCTTGCTTGACCACCTGCTTGCCTAGCATGCGCGAGGCGTGTTCAGTGTCACCGCGTATAAGCAGCAGGCCGGCGAGCCAGGTACGCAGGGCCTTGTCGAGCTTCTCCGCGTCCTCCTTCTTGAGGCTCTTGATCACGTCCTGGGGGACATCTGCGGTGCGCAGTACCACCTCCCACTCGTTGACCCAGTAGCGGGGCAGAGGGGCGAAGTCGAGGTCGGCCTTCTCGGTCTCGGTGGCGTCGCGGATTGTCTCGCCGTCGGTATCGTAGGTGGCGAAGCGATGGTCGTAATGGTGGACCATCTTGGCCTCATAGAGTGGCAGGTAGCGTTGGCTGCCGAGATAGAACTGGTTTCCTTCCAACTGAGCACCGGCAAATACCATTTTTTCATATTTGATAAACAGATGACTGGCGGAGGTCATGTTGAATAGTCCCTGTCTGAAAGTGACTCCCCAGGGGTTACTGGCAGGTTCTCTCTCGCGAACGAAGACCGGAACACGCTTGTAGATGCCGCGCGTCACTTGGGCATCCATATCGGTGCGGAAGGTAGGCGTCGTCAGGGTATTAGGATTGATCCTAAGGAAGTCGTCGGGCTCGAGGTGAATACGTCGTGATTCATCTGTGAGGTCGGTCTCATTGGTGGCATAGAAGAGTAACTCGGCTTCCCCAATGTAGTTGGAAAGCGTCAACAGGCAGAACGTGTAGCGGGAATCTACTCGCTTGAACATCTTCTCCCGGTTTTCTAAGTCGAGAAGGGAAGATAGGTGTTTGCCTTCGATTATCTTCTGGAAGAAAAGCTTATTCGAATCATCAGTAGCGATACCTCGCTGGACCACGATACCGGCTCGGCCGTCCTGGTTGTAGAGGCCAAGAGCAAGCTCGGCGAACAGCGGGTAGAGGTTGAGCTTGCCATGGGCTGTGAGGGCAAAACGCCCGCTCCCCCGATAGAAGCGATTGGCGCTGGCAAGGGCGAATTTTGCCTTTTCATACTCAGCATAGAGTGTAGGGTTGCTCTCCTTTAGTGCCTGGATGGCCTGCTTGCGTGTGTCGCCGGCGAGGCCCGCCACATCCGGGTCACGGGCGGCGAAGAACTCCTCTTCCGATAGCTGGGAGACCTCCCATGGCGGGTTGCCCAGCACCACATCGAAGCCTGGTGATTCGCGGTCGAAGACCTCCGGGAACTGCAGGCGCCAATGGAAGAAGCGGTTCTGCTCGGCGCGCAGACGGACCTCGGCCTCGATCTGCGGGTCCAGCTCGTCACGATTGGCCGCCATCAGGACCTCGTTGGTGACGATGCGCTGTGTGTAGCTCTCTGTTTTGGGGATGAAGAAGGCAGCGGTCCAAAGGTCCTGCAGCAGCCGGGCGCGGCGAGCTTCGGGGCTCTGTTGGGCGGCTTCCCAGCGCTGACGTTTGGTGGCGATGTCTTTCAGCGACTCCTCTGGCAGCTTCTCCACGTCGGCCAGCTGGTGAGTATTCATACGCAGATCAACGGCCAGGGTGTCTGCATTGACCTTGTTTCGCTTGCGAAGCCCCTTGAGTAGCTCCGTGTCGTCACCCTCGATGGCATCGAAGGCCTCTTGTGGGATCCCACCTTCCAGCACCGTCGGGTCGAAGACGCCAATCAGAGCGTTGCCGACCTGGATATGGCTATCCAGGAAGGTGAGTGGCTTGCCGGGCTCCAGCGCCTCCATCCATAGCGCGGTGCGACACAGCTCCACCGCCATGGGGTTCACATCGACGCCGAAGATGCAGTGTTGCACCACCTCGCGAAGGGCATGCTGGAACTGTTCCGGAGTCGGCTCGTTGTCGTCGGCGTCTAGGCGAGCGATCTCGCGGGCCAGTATGCGGGAGGCAGCGAGCAGGAAGTGGCCCGAGCCGCAGGCCGGATCGACGATTCGCAGTTCCATCAGGGCGTCGCGGGGGTGGTGGGGATTGTCTTCCAGCCGCTGGCGGATCACTGGCTTCAAGGTGGTGTCGATCAGCGACTGCACTAACACGTCGGGAGTGTAGAAGGAGCCGGTGAGCTTGCGCAGGTTGCCGGCGGTGGTGTCGCCGTCATCGAGCCCCACGAAGCGGAACTGCCAGGGCCCCTGGGCGACGGCAGGTACCAGCTCGAGAAGCGCCTCGTAAACGCTGCCTAACTCTTCGGTATCCATGTTGGCGTAATCGGTAGCGACCAGGCCACGGCGGACGTCGCTACGATGCCAGGTGAGGGCACGCATGGCATTGAGCAGCGAACGGTTGTCTATCAGGGCGGCATCCAGGTTGGGACACTGTTCTGCATCGAAGAGCCCGCCCAGGGCCGGCAGCGCCAGCATTGGCTGCCCGCCGGTCAGGCCGCTGAGGGTCTGCTGGAGCGTCAGCCAGAGGTCGTGATGACGCGGCTCGAAGCGGTGGCTCTTGCGCGCCGCCTGACGCAGCAGCTCCAGGCTGTAGCCCTCGCGATAGCGGTCACGGGCCAGCAGGTCGCTACCCGCCGGGTGGAGCAGGTCGCGGGCCTCGGCGCCTAGAAGAAACAGCAGCCGGTAGACCAGGCGCAGCAACTCCCGATAGTAGTCGTGGGCGTCCAGCTCACCATTGAAGAAGCGCTGGCGCAGCGCGGTGTTCTCGGGGTGGGCGAGAAAGCCATCGCCCAGCGCCTTGAGCGCCTCGGTCACGCCCAAGCGTAGCTTGTCGAGAAGTCGCTCACCCTGCTCCTCGGCCTGCTCGCGCCACTGTTCCAGCCAGCAGGCGCCAGGATGGCTAACGCCATCCTTATCTTGCGGGGCGAAGCGGCTCCCATGCAGCAGCAGCCACAGACGGCGGAACTCGGGCAGGCGCTCCTCGCTGAACAGGCTGGCCAGGTCGATCTCGACGAAGGCGGGCCGGGTCATGGAGGGGTTGTCACGCAGGATGCGCAGGCGCTGGCCGTCACTTACCAGGCCCCAGTGGGCCTCGTCGCTGGCGTTGAGGTACTCCTGCAGCAACCCGGTGGGGCTGCGTCGCCGGCCTTCCTGGCCGAAGCGCGGTAGCCGCTCGTCCAGGGCCTCACGCCCGGGAGCACAAAGCACCAGCGGCACGGCACCGGCGAAAGCGTGATGCGTGATGGGGAAGTGGCGCTCGCCGATTACTCGGGGGTGGCCGGCCTCGGTGAGGTCGCTGAAGCCGAACACCTGGGTGAGTAGGCTCTCCATCCAGCGCTGGGCGGTGGCGGTGGGGTCGGCAAGGTCCTCGCGCTGGCGCTTTCCGTCGAAGCTGGCCCACTCTGCCTGGGCGATACGCCAGTAGCGGCCGATCTCGTCACGCAGCGAGAGCCCCTTGGGGATGGCGTAGTCGCTTGGCTGCTGGCCGGGAAGCTGTAACGCATCGAGCTGGTTGAGAATATCGGGGGGCAGCAGCCCGCCCTCCAGGCGGAAGAGTGTGTCCTGAGCGGCGTCCCTGCGGTTCATTGGCCGGCTCCTCGTTGATGATCAGCGTGTATCAAAACCCAGTCTCCGGCATCAGCACATAGACGCCCAGCACATCGGCGGGCAACTGCGGCTTGACCTCGAAGGTGCCGCGGCCATCGCGCTCGGAGTCGCGCACGCGGCGATGATCCTGGAGCAGCTTGCGGCCGTGCTCGCGGCCGATCTCGTCAAGCACCTCCTGGTGACTCTCTAGACGCTCAAGTGCCGTCTGCACGGCACGCTCGCGCACCTCAGTGGAGGTGTTCTGGGTGGCTTCATGCGTGAACCAGTCCACTGCTTCCTGGGTGGAAAGGGCGCGGGGTGGCTGGTTGCCCTCCAGCACCACGGTGACGGCCTCTTCGGCGAGCATCTCGCGGCGGCTGCCTTCGCGTACCAGGGTGAGGTTGGTGCGCAGGCGCAGCAGGGCGACGATCACCCGCTGGGAGACAGCAGAGGTCGTAATGGCGCCAGCACGGCGAGCGGGGCGGTCCGCATCGCTGCCGTTCTCGTCCAGGGCGCGTTCGGCCAGCTCGTCGGCCAGCACGGTGACCAGCGGGTGGCTGCGTTGGATGAAGCTGACGCCGCGGGGCAACGGCAACGCAAAGCCGATGGCGTCCAGGCGCTGGATGCCGTGGCTCTCGAGCCGCTCGCGGATGGAGCGTGGGAGCGCGTCCCAACTCAGGCGCTGATGACCGCCGCGGCTCTCCAGCGGGGCCCGCAGGGCGGCCAGGGCCTGGGTGACGAAGCGCTCCACGTCCTGCTGGCTGCCCAGCACCTCCTGCATGCGCTGCCACTCCGGCAGTACCGCTTCGGGGCGGATGGCCTGCTGGGCGAAGATGGTACGGTTGCGACGAGCCTTATCGCGGGCGCTTTCCCAGGCGACTTCGACGCGGCTATCAAGGTCGTCGAGGCTCCCCACTTGCTCGTCGAGGGCGAGCCCCATCTGGCTCATGCCGCTGTCGGTGCCGCGGGTGAGCAACACGGTCTGCATGATGGCCTGGGTGACGCGGTTCTCGTCTTCCGGCATGGGGACGCTGACGCCCAGTGCCTTGCGGATGGCCTCGGCCTTGCGCAGGATCACCCGCAGCACGGCACCATCCACCGGGTTGTTGTCGCCGTAGAGCATCAGCGCCTTGACCTTGGGGGAGCGCTGGCCGAAGCGGTCGACGCGGCCCTCGCGCTGTTCATGACGGGTGGGGTTCCAGGCCAGGTCATAGTGAACGACAGCATCGAAGCCCTCCTGGAGATTGATGCCCTCCGAGAGGCAGTCAGTGGCCACCAGGATGGGCGACTCGGGTTGATCCGCCAGTGCCTCCACCTGCTCTTCGCGTTCGGCCGGGTGGAGCTCCCCGGTGACGCAGGCCACGCGATGCGCCTTGAAGGCCTTCTGTAGGGCTTCTGCCACGTATTGCGCAGTCGCGATATAGCGGCAGAAGACCACCGGGCGATGCCCCTCCTCCAGTACGGGTTTTAGCGTGGTGATCAGGTGCTTGAGCTTGGGGTCCTTGGCGGGGCCATGGAGTTTCCCGGCACGCTCGATCAGGCTCTCCAGCAGCGGGCGGTCCTCGAGGTGGGCGCCGGGTTCCAGGTCATCCTGAGTGTCGTCGCTGCTGTCGAGGATGGTTCGGCTTGCCTGGTCGTCCAGCTCAGCTTCGCTGACCTGCTGCTTCTCGGCATTGTGGATGCGGTTCTGCAGGGTGCGAACGGCCGCCGCCGGTGAGGAGGAGATGCAGCGCAGCAGTGCCAGGGCAGCCCACCAGTGCAGACGCTGGCTGAAATGGTCGAGGGATTCGGCGCGGTCGACCAGTTCGCGGGCATAGTCCACCACTTCCTGAAAGAGTGCCTGCCACTCGCCCTGCATGCGGTAGGCGGTTTCGCCTACTTCACGATCGGGGAACTGCGTGTTGTCGCGCCACTCGGCGATGTCCTGGCGGCGGCGCTGGACCATATGGTGAGCCAGGCGCTGGCGCAGGGGGTTACGGGTGTCGTCAAGCCGCTCCAGCTTGGCGAAGGCGGGGTCGAGCAGCCCCAGCAGATTACGGAAGGCTTCCTCGTCGCCGCTGTGAGGGGTGGCGGTGAGAAGCAGCAGGTGGCGGCTAGCGTCCTCGGCGAGGCCGCGTAGCAGGGTGTAGCGCTGGTGTCGCGACTGGGCGCTGCTCTGTACGCAGGTGTGGGCCTCGTCGACGATGACGAAATCCGGACAGCTGTTGAAGAACTCATCCCGGCGGCGGTCGGATTTGATGTAGTCGAGGCTGACCACGGTGTAGGGGTAGCGCTGGAAGATTGACTCGCTCTGTAGCAGGTCGCGCTCGAGACGGGTAGCGCTGTGGCGACTGACGATCTCGGGTCTCAGATGAAACTTCTCGGCGAGCTCTTCCTGCCACTGTTCGCAAAGATGCGGCGGGCAGAGCACGGTGAAGCCCTTTATCTCGCCGCGGTCGATCAGTTCGCGCACGATCAGGCCTGCCTCGATGGTCTTTCCGATACCGACGTCATCGGCGATCAGCAGGCGCACTACCTGCTGGCGCAGGGCCATCAGCAGCGGTACCAGCTGGTAGGCGCGGGGCTCGAAGGCAAGGTTGCCGATGGCGCGGAAGGGGCCAGCCCCGGCGCGCAGCTTGAGCAGCAATGCATCGCGGAGCAACAGGCCCGACTGTCGGCTGCCGTGGCGAGCCTCGGCCGGGTCGGGAGCGGGGAACAGCGCCTGCTCCACGGCTTCCAGGGCGGCCAGCAGGCGAACTCGGTCCTCTTCGCCGCTACCCAGCGGGCGCAGGTAGAGATCCTCGTCGCTGGACTCCGGCAGCACGACCCATTCGCGGCCGCGAGCCTTGACGATGCTGCCGGGCGTGAAGTCGGATCGCGTCATGGGCGCATTCATCAGGGCTGTTCCTCATCGGTGGTGTAGTCAGACGTCGCCATGGCGCCAAAGACGTCGGGGTGACGGGCGAAGATGGCAGGCCAGCGGGTGGTCTCCTTGGGGAAGCGAAGCACCATGAAGCCGGCATCTTCGAGATCACGGGTCTGGCGTTCATCGACCATGCGGCGATTTGCGCTGTCGTGATGTGGCCCATCGACGAAGATCAGCGCGCGGCTGTCCCGGTAGGCGAAGTCCGGGCGCACGCCAAAAGCCTCGAGGTAGGGCTGTGCGGCATCGGGCTTACGCAGGCAGTGGGTGTTCAGGGCGTCGAGCCAGGCCTGCTCCAGGCTGCTGCCGCTGGCACGCTGCAGGCGGTCACTCTGATTGGCCGGGGTATGGCCGCCGGCACCGGTATCCAGGGTGAGATCAGTCAGCTGCGCCAGCCAGGCCAGCGCCTCCTTGTCCTGGCGATCGATCATGGAGTGATCCGGCTGGTTAAAGTAGCTGAGGATGCAGCGATAGCAGCCCGCCTCGCATTCTGCCGACACGTTATGCCACTGCGTCACGGCCTGCTCATGCCAGGGCTGGGATTCATCCGGCCGTTGCCAGTGCATCAGTTCCAGCGTGGTGGTAGCGACGCTCTGCCAGGCCTTGGTATCGGTGGCCAGGCGCGTCAGCACGCCAGCGCCTCCTTCGGCGGCCTCGTAGAAGAGCAGGGCGTTTCGCTCCTGTGGACTGGGCAGCGGTTCGGCCATCAGCTCGCTTTCTTCGAGCTGGAAGTTGAGCTCGATACCGCGCTTGATGGCGTACTGCAGGGTCGCCGCAGTAGTGGGCGACATCTCCAGCTTGGGGCGAATCACCAGGGCGTTGCGGCGGTCCTCTACGTAGGGCGAGATCCGCTGGCGCTGATTGACCGGCTGATCGGCGTCATCGTCATCGGCTTCCTGCTCTTCGTCCTTGATCCAGTTGCCGTTGATGGGATCGATCATGAAGCCGTCGATGGCGGTGTTCTTGCGCCGCTTCCAGCCCAAGTTGATGCGCCACAGGTGAGCCTGCTGGGCATACTCCATCTCGGCGAGCAGGTCATCGCCCTGGCGCATCTCGCTGCGGACTACCTTGAGCCGACCGTTTTCTTCGGGGTACTGGAGCGTGGTGCGCAGGTCGTAACCCTGGCGCATACGCTCCTCCTCGTCGCAGGTGATGCGCGTGACAGGCCGAGTGGCGACGTTTTCGATGCGAAACAGGTTATGCACTTGCTTGGCATCGGCCAGAGGCGTGCTGCAGGCCACGCAGAGGTCGAGGTCGAGTTGTTCGTTGAAGTGGCCGTAGCCGCAGTGGGGGCAGAGACGGACCTGCTGCTCGGGCAGCTTGGCTTCATTCATCTGCTGCTGCTTGACCGCACCCAGGATCACCCGCTTGACGCGATACTGTTGGCCTTCGTGGTAGATCAGACTGAGCGGGCCGAACTCGGAGATGGCCAGGAAGCGTGGGCGTGAGAGCACGCGGCTGTGGCTCTCCCTGCGCCCCTTGCGGGTGCCTGGGATGAAGGCGGCTAGCGGCAGGCGCGGGAAGTTGTAACCGGGCAGGAATCCCTGGCCGGCCAGGTAGCGGTAGGTCTCGAAATCGGATTGGCGCTTGCTGGTGTCCTGGAGCAGGCTCAGCTGGACGGAGCCTTCGTCGAAGCGGCGCTTGGCGACCTCCCGCTCTCGCTTGGTGCTGCCAGGGTTTGTCATCAGCTTGGAGGCTTCCTCGATCTGGCTGAGCGTGGAGGTATAGAGCTCGCGCCAGCGATTGAAGCATTCGTTGAACGTCCCCATGGCCTGGTTAAGCTGATCCTGGGCCCAGCGAGCGGCCGCAGTTTCAAGCGGCTCTGTTCTGGAGAGCCAGACACCCTGGGCCTGCGCCAGCTCGTCGCCCAGCAGACGTATCAGTCGGGCACCGCGACGCTGCGCACCCTTGAGAGCGGTCTCTCGACGCAGATCCTGGGCGTAGTCCTCCATCAGCGGCTGGTTGTCCTTGGCGACATCGATCAGCTCGTTGATCGCCGATGGCAGCCTGACACCGGTCTCGGCGAGCCAGGTGGCAAAGAGGTGACTGCTGACCAGCTCCTCGTTGGCGAGGTCGAGCATGGGCGGGGTGACCTGCCCATGCACCATCCGCCGCGGATCGCGGAAGAAGTACTGGTCATGAGGGCTCTGGGCGGCGCAGTAGGTGATGACCAGAGCGGGCTGACCCGAGCGGCCGGCACGACCGCTGCGCTGCGCATAGTTGGCTGGCGTGGGTGGCACGTTGCGCAAGTAGACGGTGTTGAGCGAGCTGATATCGACACCCAGCTCCATGGTGGGCGAGCAGAACATCACGCGTAGGTCGCCAGTGCGGAAGTCACGCTCGCGCTCCTCACGGTCCTCCGGATCCACCTGGGCCGTGTGCTCATGAGCCATGAACTGGAACCAGTCCTGGTGCTGATGAGTGAGGCTCTGTGCCACGGCCTGGTAGAGTTCGGTGAAGTAGGGGTTTTGGCTGGCGGCAGGCGCCAGCGGGTCGCGCTCCGGCTCACCCGAGCCGCGTTTCCAGACCAGGGCTTCACCCACCAGCTGGTAGCCCTTGAGGTCCTGTTCTACCTCCTCCGACAGAATCAGGCCGTATTCTTCGAGAGCCGTGAGAATAGCCTCGATCAGCTCGGGCCAGTTCTTGTCGTCGAGCGGAGTGAAGGGGGCACTGCCCCAGATGGCTGGCTTCTTGAGCTCCTGGGCCAGCCGAGACCGGCTGCCTAGGGAAACCAGGTCAAGCTCGCGGTTCCTCGGCCTGGGACCGGTGATGGCGTAGTTGGCCTTGGCCATATCGCGAACGTCGCCCGGCCGCCATTTCTCGGTCAGGTGGGTGTAGGCGGCGTTGACGAATTTTTCATGCTCCTGGTGATCGAGGTAGCGAGTGCGCAGGCAGAGGTTCTTCCGCAGCACGTCGAGCACCAGCTTGGTGACCTTGAAGCGCACATCGGGAGCGGCCTTGGCCAGCATGGGCGGTGCCTTGTCCCAGAACTCTTGTAACTCGGCGAGCTCATCCAGGCCGCCGTACTCGATCTTCAGTAGGCCGACTTGCTCCAGGTTGGGGACGGTATAGCGCCAACCACGCCGCAGGTCGTGATAGGCGCGGTAGCCCAACACGTTGCGCATGGCTTCTTCGGCGCCACGACGGGCATGTGGCGCGCGTACATCAGGGTTCACCAGAAAGTCGGCGCGCACCATAGGGTCGCCGCTATTCAGGCCCAAAGAGTTGAAGATGTGCTGGGCCAGGTCCTGGTCGGTTAGCGCGGTACTACTACTGCTGCCATCCAGGGAGGCTAGGATGCCGGCGCGCACCAGTAGGATCTGCATGAAATCGTTGAAGTGGCCCGCCTGTAGGGCGGCATCTTGACGGTTGTCGCTGAAGCCGAGGAGCTTGCGGGCCTCGTCTGCCAGCTCGTTCTCTGCGCCCAGCAGGTAGCGTAGCGAGGAGAGCGTAAGGGTCGTGGTAGCGGAGCTGCGGCCCTCCGCGGAAAGCGAGCCGAGGCGCGTCCAGTCACGGCCCGCGGTATGGGCCTGGCCGCAGGCCAGGCAGAACCGGAAGCCGCCGGGAATGTAAAAGCCACGCTCTCCCTCAAGCCCCTGGGTGCCGTCTGGCAGCACATGGACTTCCTGGGGGCGGTACTTCTTGTAGTGAGGCTTGAGCCTAGGCGGATCCTTCTTGAAGTCCAGCCAGTTCTCGGGATAGTCCTCTTCGTTCCAGTGCCCGAGCACCACGAAGCCAAAGGTGGTCTCCTCCTCGCCCTTGGCGGTCTCCTTGATATCGCGGGGCTGGAAGCTCATCTCGCCGGTCTCCGGAGAGGCATCATGCCATACCGGGTAGTATTCCTGGCCGCAGCCGCGGCAGAAGTGGACGGTATAGAAGCGTCGGTTGCGGTCGCCGGGCACGAACTGCTGGCCGTGGAGATCGAGATGTCGCTTGCCGGGGGCTTCCAGGGTGGCGTAGAGGTTGCCGGCCCCCGAGATGAACTGGTGCAGACGGAAGGCGAATAGTGGGTTGTCGTTGATATCTCGGGCGCGGTAGGCCAGTAGCAGAAAGCGTGCGAGGTAAGTCTGGCAATGGTCTGAATCTTGGCCCGATGCCTCGGCCAGCAGGCTGGCAGCTTCCTCGAGCGTCTTGGGCTTGGCACGTATCCAGCCATCCTCCCAGACGATACCCAGAGTGAGCTCCACCCAGGCGGCGACCGGGTGCTGGCGCAGCTCCTTGAAGGTGGCGTTGTCTTCCACAGGGGTGCTAAGTGCCTTCGACAGTGCCTCTTGCGTGGGCATATCGCCAGGAATCTGTCGCTGAAGTGTTTCCCCGATGATGTTGCTGGCCGGGACCTTTTGGCCGAACAGTTTGCTGGCCACTTCGGCGACCTTGGCCTGGCGATCCTCGCGGCTGCCATCGGTGGCCATGGTGGCGGAGGTTCCGATACAGACCAGATCAGGGTTCATGCGCTCACGCACTCGCCGAACCAGCATGGCCACATCGGCGCCCTGGCGGCCGCGGTAGGTGTGCAGCTCATCCAGGACGAGGAACTGCAAGCCGTTGGCATGACGGATGACCGCCTTGTCGCGCTCGTTCTGCCGCGTCATCAGCAGCTCGAGCATCATGTAGTTGGTGAGGATGATATCAGGCGGATTCTCCTTGATCCGCTCTCGCTCCTCCTGGCTCTCCTGACCGGTATAGCGCGCGTAGGTGACCGGCTTGCCATCGCTGGGGAAGTCGGCCAGGAACTTCTCTAGCTCTTCGCGCTGGCTGTTGGCCAGGGCATTCATGGGGTAGATGACAATGGCCCGGATCCGAGGCGTGGGATCCTCCTCCTTGGCCTTGAGGATCGCATCCACCATCGGTATGAAATAGGCAAGCGATTTGCCCGAGCCGGTACCCGTCGTGACCACATAGGGCTCAGAACGCTGACAGCAAGCGATAGCCTGACGCTGGTGCTTGTAGAGTGACGCCGGCACCCCCGGAGACGTCTCGCTCTTGGCAAAGCGGAAGATCGCTGCTGTGCGCGGGTGAAGTATGCCCTGGGCGGCGAGCGACTCCACCGTCCCCTCCGTAACATAGGAGGGATTGATCTGGATCAGCGGGGAGGGCCAGTAGCGACCGCCGCCATACTCACTGTCCAGGAAGGCATTGATGTCATCCGCATTGGGCTGGATGAAGGATCGGGTGAAGGCCCGGTAGTCATTGACCAGTTTGTCCCTGAACTCGAATACGTCCATGTGTCCCCCCCGCGTATGGCGTGTAGCTGCGACCGGCTGCCGGCTTCTTGTGGCTGGCTGGTGCCTTGAAAGGAGCTTAGCACCCTAACGCCACCAAGGATAACGACGGGACTTGCAGACAAACGGGTTGCTATATCTATACTGGCATTAAGCTAACGTCATGTAGGTTAGGACGATGACTGAGTCATACCATTGTTGGTGTCTCGAGCACCCTTAAAGCCTGTTGCGCTTGGAACCTGAAACCGACGAGACAAGGCGGTAAGGAAACCAAGGCGAGAGCCTGCTAGGCGACATATTATTCAATTGGTCATTAGGGACTTTGAGGTTATCATGAGCCAATATGGTCATTACGGTCTTGAGGGACCGAAGATAATGTTCTCTGATGTGACGCCAAGCAGCAACCTCCTGGAGGCTGCTAGTAATGTGCCAGCGGCAATGGGGGCTTACCTTGATGAGGGTGTGTTTCTTGGTGGGGATGTACTCAACCTTCAGCTCCTCGACGCAGAAAGCACTGCCTCTATAATAGGCCCCATGTCGGTGGATGAGGCTATCGCTGACCCTCTTGTTAGGCTTGAATACACTATGTGGGTTCTTCCGAAAGATTTTGATGCTGGTGATCCAGAGCGGCTGATTCATATGAGGGAGGAAATATATACCAGGTCAAGTTTGATTCTCGAGGGTCAAGTGGTTACCTATGGTCTCGGTGTTGAATATAATATTACCGATTATGCTGAAACCGAGGAGAGTGACAGTGAAGCCAGCGACCCGAATCTTCCAGCACTATACCGATGCCACCTTCTTGACTATATTAAAGATGAGTGGGATGGGAGAATAAAAGAATGGCTAGATATGGACTCTTCTAATATCCCTGCGGGTCTTTCAAAAGATTTCCGCGAGCTCTACCAATCGTTAATTGAGGAAGAGGTAGAGGCGGAGCGGCTCCAGGAATTAAAAAGGCAGCACTCTCCTCTTTGGGATTTGGATAGTGCTGAAATTTGGTCGCCCCCAGATTCCATTGGTGTGAAGGTGGACTCATGGGACAGGCAAAAAGCTCTGGTCGCGATAGTTGAACTCGAGTCTAATGTGTTAGGCCAATACACTGATGTTGAAGTCAGCTTACGCCGCCGGCGCGGCCCCCTCCTGATACCTGAACAACAAAAACAAGTGGCTCTTCTCTCGAGGAGTGAGGGTGATTGGGAAGATGAGCTTATGGCTCTCATGAAATCGGGTTGGATAGCACAGCACATTTCGAACAATTAATAGTTATAGTGTCCTGGATGATCAAATCGCCTATAGATGTAGGGTCTCGGTTATCGGACACCGGAACATGTGTTCCTGGGAAATATTCAAGAACCCTGGGCACCGTAGGTGCTGCGCTTATTTCTTGAATTCAGGACCCAATTCAGGTGCAGAGCTATGACACGATCCTCAAAGCGCGAGCTGACGAAACCGCAGACCTCCGCGCCGCGTTCGCTGGAGGAGAAGGAAAAGGCCTTCAGGAGCGCGGCGAAGTTGATCCGTGAGCTGAAGAATGAACAGAAGGGCGATACTAACTAGGGGGTGAACATGATGCAGGACGACCCGAACCGTCCCGAGACCGAGGAGGACGGGATCGAGGCCGAGAAAAGGCGCCGTCTGAGGGTGCGTCGACAGGTACAAGCCGCCAAGGAAAGGGCCCGGGGGAAGGGCTCATCAGACGGTTCGAAACCCTCGCCCGAGGATATGCCGAAAGTGGATCGGGACCCCGAGGCAGTGAAGGCGGAGCGAGATCTTTTCAGTCGGCTGCAGAAGGTGAAACAGCCGCCGATGGACCACTTTACCAACTCAGCCGGGAGCGGCACCAATGCCTATTCTCCGCCTCGCGATCTGGTCGATCTGGTGATGCGGGATCTTGGAGTTTCCAGAGAAGAAGCCCAGCGGCTGATCGACGAGAGCGGGATGTATTGAACTGCATAGTAGCTCAGGTCGCCTGGTCTGAGTTAATGGTGTCCCCGAGATCGATATCCAGAGCGCTATTGAAGAGGTAACCGGCAATGCGACCTAAGGACTCCCAGCATGAGCAAGATGAAGTTATGGCCGAGAATCGGCGCCGAGTGCAGGAGATGACGCCCGAGGACGTTGAGCAAGCAAAGAGCGTGATCAGAGAGGCTTCAGCCGGTGGGAGCGGTCGCGCTTTCTCAAGCGGGAAATCTTCGTTGCCGCGCGACTTGATAGAGGCTGTGATGCAGCTGCACGGAGTTTCTCGAGAAAGAGCGGAGGAGCTGATCGAAAAGTTCGGGGGGTAATCGCCGCCTTCAGCCCGCTACCCAAGCTCAAGAACGTCCTGCGCGATGCAGAGCTGGGTAGTGTCGAGGTCGAGGAGCTCTCTCCTACCGCCGATAACATCTGGCGCTTTAACCGGAAACACCTTTAAGGAGTCGAAATGTCGTTTCGCATCATGGTTGAGTGGGGTTATGAACTTCATACTTTGGAACTGACAGATTCCCAATGGGAGTCGATTCTCTCGGGCAAGCCGTTGGAAATTGAGGGCGATGGCTATGCTTATGATGGTGAGTTCTTTACTGATATCTGGTCGTTTTCTGGGGGAGTAGATGGCTACCTTGTGGTCAACTATCGACTCGACGACGGTGAAGTCATGGATGAAGGCGTAGGCTATCAGGGCTCTTTGAGTGGAGCTCTTATAAGTCATCACGACTGACGGTTTCCCCTCTTTGCTTGAGCTCGACCAAGCCAGCACAACCACCAGAAAGGTAACGACATGAGTTAGCCGAAGCCTCTGTGCCACAAAAACCGCCACCTTCTCATATTTGGTCCCTACAACTATTCATCACCAATAGCTTTCCCGCTCTGCTGTGATCGCAGTGCGCGGCGGAGAGGTCTGGTGACGGAATACCAGGTGCTGATGGCGTTGTCCGGGGTTCTGCCGGAAACGGCAAGCCGAATGACGGCAGGGTCAAAGACAGGAGGGGTGCTGTAGCCAACACTTCGCTCGACATGCTGATAGATGCGGCACAGGCGCTGCGCATCCTTTCCCGGCTTGACTTGCGGCGGGTTCTTTCCACGGCGCTTCAATGGCCAGTCAACCTCGTAGGGCTCCATCGGCATCACGTTCTCGGTGAGCAGCGTGTAGATCAGCAGGATGCCGTCACGGCGTCCCTCGGCCAGGGTGGCGATGATGCTTTCCGCATCGAACCGCTCGAACTCGAGAAACAACTCTCGGTAGACGCCATGGCCCTCGGACAGCCTGAAGCGGTTATGAAACCTGGCTGGCAGTGGCCTCCAGCGCTCAGGGGCGCCGGGCAGCAGCTCCTTCACGGTGGGTATCGACAAGTCGAGAGCCTCCAGGGTCGCCTGGATGTCGTCAGCCGTGATCCAGTGCTGTTGCCGGCTCTTGCGAAACAGCTCAACGAGACCATCAGTGATGGCCTGCAGGTTCTTCTCGGGGGGATCGGTCAGCCAGGCGACCAGGTGCTCCGGCCTCGGTCGCCCGATGGGGTCGTCGGTATCGACGGCCCACAGCATCCAGATACCGTGATCGGCGGACCAGCCGGGGAAGAAGTGGTAGGCCATGCAGAGGTCGCGAATCTCCGGATTCATCCCCAGCGCCAGGCTGGGGAGCACGTTCTGCAGGCCGGAGGCCAGCGTCATGACCTGATAGCAGTCGTCATCCTTCCTGATGATATCGGCGTTGAGCATCGTGGCCTCCCTAGAAGCAAGGTCAGCCCGCCACGGCATGTGGCGGGCCTGGCATCAGTAGCGGTTTCTCCACCATTCGGCCATTTCATCGGAGAGTCCGCCCGGTTCGCGGGCCTCACGTCCTGGACGGTAGAGGCACCGCGATCCGTCGAGGAGAGGTGCACGTCGAGCGCCGATTTCACCTCGCCCATGTGCGCCTCGGCGCTGCCGCGCTTGCGGTAGAGTGCCAGGACCTTCTCTGGCGGCCAGTCGAACTTGCCGAGGTTGGTGACCAGGAAGAAGGCATGCAGCAGCAGGTCATCGGGGCGTTCCTGCACCACCAGCACCACGCGGCGTGGCGCCGGCCAGGAACCGGCTTGGTACTCAAGATCGTGGCACCACTCTCGAGGCTGCTCGGGCGGGCGGCCTCGTGGCCGTTTCAGGTACGGTGCCGCCAGCGTCTGGAGGCCTGAGTGACTGCGCAGCCGTCCCAGGTATTCGATGCCGCGCTCTTCCAGGGCCTCCAGCGTGTCGTTGTCGGTGAAGCCCGCATCAATG
>JBNJKT010000006.1:0-275783 GCA_051751285.1 Pseudomonadota bacterium
TTGCAGCTTGCAGCTTGCAGCTTGCAGCTTGCAGCTTGCAGCTTGCAGCTTGCAGCTTGCAGCTAGAAAGGAATATGCACCGAGGCGGTCATCAGGTTGAGATGGTTCATGGTCGGGTCTTCGATCTCCTCGAACTCCAGGCGGCTGACCAGATGGCGCAGCTGCAGGCGAGCACCGAAACCCTGCACCCTGGTCGTGCCGCCGCCCTCTTGCAGCTGCTCGTCGTCGCCTATGGGATTTCCTTGCCACTCCGCCAGACCCGACTTGGCGTAGAGGCCGAGGGGGCCGAAACGCACGCCGGCCACCAGGCTGCCGCCCAGGCTGGTGGTGTCAAGGAGCTGCTGGCCATCGGCCAGGGAGACCGGCACGTCATCGCTTTCTCGATAGCTGAATTCGGCACCCAGGTCGAGGCGTGGCAGGTGTTGCGGCGTGAAACCGGCGGTGAGCCGGAAACCCGACGTATAGCCGTCGGGGGTGTCGACACCGCTTCCCTGGACGATCATGCCGTTGTCCAGGTGCACCAGCTTCTTGGCCATGCCCCCGTAGGCGGGCACGGTCGAGTCGGCCTGTGAGGGCAGGACCACCAGCGCCAAGATACTGGACAGTGCGATGGCGAGACGTGAACTCGGTTGCATGTTCCCCGACCTTGAGGCGACAGTTTGAAGGCTGCCGAACCCGAATTATTGTCAACTCAGCCTAGCAAAGCGTCGGCGGTACCGCCAATTTCTCCGCCCGGAAGCGCAGGTCATGCAGATGCTGTACCAGGCAGGGGGCCGGCAGCCGGTGTCGTGAGGCGGCCGCCAGCAGCGGCGCAAGAATCGCCTCGTGTTCGGTGAGTCGGCCGGCCATCACGTCCTGCAGCATGGAGGCACGATTGTTGGCCGTGGCCTCGATGACCTGCCAGACCAGCCGTCGCCAATCTTGCATGTCGCCCCCACCGGGCGGCGTGATGCCCTCGGCGTCGAGGATGGCCGACACCTCGATGATCAGCTTCTCGACCATGGGCCGGAAGGGGCGGTCGCGCAACTGGCCGTTGCGGATCATGAAGCGGGCGACCAGGGGGTTGATGGCGGCATTGACGGCCAGCTTGCGCCACAGCCGCAGGCGAATATCGTCGACCGCTTCGGCCAGCAGCCCGGCCTCGCTCAGGGTCCGCGCCAACGTCATGGCCAGCTCCGTGTGACCACCGTCCAGGGCACCGATGTAGGTATGGCCATGGCCGGCATGTGTTACTCGGTCGTCGGCCTGCACATGGGCGCCCTCGGTGGTGGTGGCACACAGCACCGGGCCGAGATGGCGCTCGCTGAGCGCTGGCTGACAGGCGAAGCCGTTCTGCCACAGCACCAGGGGCACGCCGGAAGGCAGTTGGGCGGCAAGGTCAGCGTGGACTTCCTCGGCGGCGTAGGCCTTGGTGGTCAGGTGCACTACAGCGGGCGTTTCCCGGGGAAGGGTGTCGAGCCGAGTCATGGCGAACGTCTGGATCAGGGTCTCGCCCGCGGGCGTGACCAGGGTCTGACGAGCGGGAAGCCAGTGGCGCCCGAGCAGTCTCACCGGGACCCGCCCGGCCAGCCGGTGGGCGATCAGTCGTCCCAGGGCACCGGGACCGACGATCCAGTGTGTCGAGGGGGTCATGGCGTGTCTCCCAGGGTCATGAACGGAGTGTCAAGAGCGGCGGGGCCTTCGTCCCGCGCCCGCCTTGCGGGACGAGCCGCCGCGCCGCTTGCCGCGAGTGGAGCGGGCCGCCGGGGCCTGTTCGCCTGGGACGTTGTTCAGGGCCTCTCGCAGCCGGCCCGCATCGGCGGCAGCGAGCAGGCCATGCAGGTCCTCGGTCAAGGCTGCGAGGAAGGGGGCCGGTGCATCCCCCTGCTCGACGATGGCCCCGAGGCGCTGCTCCCAGAGCGCGGTACGTTCGGGGCGACCTACCGCTTCGGGCAGCGAGGCGATCAGCGCGCTGCCGAGCCGCGTGGCCCGCAGGGCCTTGGCCTGGCGCACCAGATACGCGCGCTCCACCAGTGTCTCGATAATACCTGCCCGAGTCGCCTCGGTGCCCAGGCCGTCGTGCTCGCGAAGAGTGCGCCGCACGCTCGGGTCCTCGACGTAGCGGGCGATGTTCATCATCGCCTTGATCAAGCTGGCGTCGGTGAAGGGCTCGGGCGGGCGCGTCTCGCGGTCCTCGACGCCGATTTCCAGGACCCGGCAGCTCTCGCCCTCGGTAAGTGGGGGCAGCGGAGGGTTCTCGTCACGGGTGGTGAACAGCGGCTTCCAGCCGGGATCGAGGATCTCCTGGCCCCGGGCGCGGAAGCATTCGCCGACGATGGTGAATTCCGCCTTCACCTCGCGGGTGGCAAGCACGGGATAGAACTGCGCCAGGACGTTTCGGGCAATCAAGCGGAAGACATCGGCCTCGGCCTTCTCGAGTCGCGCGAGGTCGGCGGGTTTGCCGGTGGGGGCCAGGGCATGGTGGGCCCCGACCTTGCGATCGTCCCAGGCTCTGGAGCGTCGCGTGAAATCCGCTCTGGCCAGCCACTGGCCTAGAGTGTCGTCCACGCGGCAGGCACTCTCCAGACTGGCTCGTGCCGCGGCGAAATGCTCCTCGGGCAGGTAGCGGCAGTCCGAGCGCGGGTAGGTGATCAGCTGGTGGCGCTCGTAGAGGTGCTGGCAGATGTCCAGGGTCGCCTTGGCGGAGAGCCCATGGCGCCGCGCCGCATCTACCTGCAGCGCGGAGAGCGAATAGGGCAGTGGGGCGGCCTGGCGCTTGTCATGGCTCTCGAGTGCCGTGAGCCGCCCCTCGGCATCGGGCAGGCGCTCGGCCAGAGCGGTGGCAGGCTCCCGAGCCAGCAGGCGACCCTGGTCGTCCAGGTGATGAGGCTCACCGGGCACCCACCAGGCCCGGAGCTGCCCCTGGGCGACGGCAAGATCGGCCCACAGCACGAAGAAGGGTCTTGGTCTGAAGTCGCGGATTTCGGCATCGCGGCGTACCACCAGCCCCAATACCGGAGTCTGGACCCGTCCCACCGAGAGCACCCCCTCGTGGCCGGCCTGGCGACCGATGAGCGTCCAGGCCCGGGTCAGGTTGATGCCGTAGAGCCAGTCCGCCCGGGCGCGGCATTGGGCCGCTCGGTACAAGGGCTCGTAGCGACGATTGTCCTCGAGTCGAGCGAGCGCACGCTGTACCGCCGGGCGATTGAGGTCGCTGATCAGTAGCCGCGAGACCGCTCGCTTCCAGCCCAGGTACTCGATTACCTCCTGTACCAGTAGCTGGCCCTCACGGTCAGGGTCGCCGGCGTGCACCACCTCGCGGGCGGACTTGAGCAGTCGACGGATCGCCGCCAGCTGGCCACGGGCCTTGGGGCGAGGCATCAGCTTCCAGCGGCTCGGCAGGATCGGCAAATGATCGAGGCGCCACTGCTTGAGGGCGGCGTCATAGGCATCGGGCGGGGCCTGCTCCAGCAGGTGGCCCAGGCACCAGGTGACGGTGGTCTCGCCTACCACCAGGGCCCCGTCGTCGCGACGGGCGGCGCCGGGCAGGGCCTCGGCGATGGCCCGGGCAAGGCTCGGTTTCTCGGCGATGATCAGTCGCATGATGCCTCGTCGCAGTGAATGGCATGGACATTCTTCCAGTATTTTCCAGAGCTCGCCAGGTGTAAGCTGCGGTGATATATGTACAATCATTGTACAATATTGATCCAAGGAGAAAGGTCATGCGCGAACGCGGCCGTACCCGGCGCCTGCTGGGACTCGGCGCTCGAACCGGCGGGGCGCTGATGCGTACCCGCATGGGCGGGCAGGCCGACTGGCGGGCCCTGGGGGAAGCCCTCTTCGAAGGTCTTTCCGAACTCAAGGGGCCGGCGATGAAGCTGGCCCAGATCATGTCGCAGTGGGACGACTTGCTGCCGCCGGACCTCGCCGAGGAGCTCTCTCGCCTGCAACGCCAGGCCGAGCCGATGCCCTGGGAGGGTATCCGACGCACCCTGGTCGACGAGTACGGTGACCTGGACGCGGTGTTCTCCGAGATCGAGCAGCGGCCCTTCGCCAGCGCCTCCATGGGGCAGGTGCACCGCGCCACGACCCTGGACGGCGAGACCCTGGTGCTCAAGGTGCAGTACCCGGGGCTTGTCGACGTGCTGGAGAGCGACCTGGCGCAGGTGCGGCGCCTGATGCGCCTGGGACGCTGGCTCAAGGTGCCCCAGGCGCGCCTCGATGCCCTCTTCGAGGAGCTGGCGGTCAGCCTGCGCGGCGAGCTCGACTACCACGCCGAAGCCGAGGCCCTGGCTCGCTATCGCAGGCGTTACGCCCACCTCGACAGCCTGGTGATCCCCGAGCCGCTGCCGGAGCTCTCCGGCCCACGGGTGCTGGCCATGCGCTACGAGCCCGGGACGCCGCTGCGTGAACTGGAGGCAGGCGATGACGACCTTCGCCAGAAGGTGGCGAAGACCCTGGCCGACTGGATCACCGAGGAGCTCTTCACCCATGGTGAACTCCACGCCGACCCTCACGCCGGCAATTTCGCCGTCAACGATCGCGGGCAGCTGGTCATCTATGACCTGGGCGCCGTGATCCCGGTACCCGAGGCGCGCCTGCGGGCGATGCTGCAACTGCTTGAGGCGACCCTGGCAAAGGACCCCCTGGCCATGGACGAGGCGGTTCTCAAGATGGGGGGTCGCCAGGGACAGGGGGCACCGCTCTCGCTGTATCGTGAGTCCGCCGAGGCGGTGGAGCCGCTGTTTCGCCCCGGCGAGCAGGACTTCGGTGACGTCCGGGTGCATCGTCGCCTGCGTGAGCTCTCGCCGAAGGTCTGGGCGGCCATGGACCGTCTACAGCCCCCGGCGGATACACTGCTGCTGTCACGCACCCTCAACGGGCACTACTGGAACCTGGTACGCCTCGGCGCCCGGCTGGACATGCAGGCGCGCACTCGACCGCTGCTTGACTGGGCGAAGGGATGAACGGCTGCCAAGCCCCCGGGCAGACTGGTAGACTATGTCGCTTTCCCATCGTTGGAGTGCGCAATGCTGGCAGTATGGGTGGAACAGCTGCTGGGCTTTGCCTCGGGGGCGCTCAAGGCCATTCGTCAGGATGAGCGCTACCCCACGCTGATGGCCTGGGCTCGTGACGAGGGGCCGGCTCTGGTGGGTGGCGACCTGGCACTGGCCCAGGCGCTGGCGCCGGAGCTTTGGTCGCAGACTCCGCTGGCGCGACTCGACTTTGCCGCCGAGCCCCTGGCCCGGCCCGGGCGCAACGAGCCCTGCTGGTGTGATTCCGGACGCAAGACCAAGGATTGCTGTGGGGCGGTCAGCCTGCCCGGCCACGTGCCGCCGCACCTGATGTGGATGCTTTCGCTGCGCGACTGGAAGGGCGATACCCTCAAGGCCGCTCTGGCCAGCGGGCGCGCTCCGGCCCAGGCGCTGCTCGAGGCGGGACTGATCGCCGCCGAGTCCGGCCAGCGCGGGCGCGCCCAGCAGATTCTCGAGTCGCTGTTCGAGCTCTCCGACTGGATGATGCTCCCCGAGCAGGCCGAGCCCGCTTTCGAGATCCTTATCGACCTGTACCAGGAGCGCGGCTTCCATCGCAAGCGCGAAGCGCTGCTCGATGCGGTGCTCGACCGCGGGCCACTGTTCCTGCGCGGGGTCGCCCTGGAACGGCTCTGCCTGATGCACCTGGACAACGACGACCTGGACAGCGCCCGGGCGGCCTTCGTTCGCGCTCAGCAGGCCCTGCCGGACTCACCGACCCTGGCCTATATCGAGGCCATGCTGCTGCTGCACGAGGGCCATGAAGAGGAGGCCGCCGAGCGGTCGCGCTTCTGGTTCCGCCGCCTGGCCCGCCAAGGGGATCTGGACGCCGACCAGCTGCAGTTCCTGGCCGACCTGGCCGAGAACCCCGGGGCGACCCTGGCCGACCAGCTGCTCAGTGCCGAGGAGGACCTGGCAGAGCCGCTGGTGGCCCTGCAGGCGCTGCTGGAATCACTGCCGGTGGCCCCGCGTCTGGAAATTCGCCGCGGCGAGGACGGCCTCGAATACCACACCACTGCCCGCGAGGACACCCTGTTCGCCGCCTGGCAGAAGGTCTTCCGGTCCCAGGTCGAGAGCGATGCCCCCATGGGCTTCGACGAGGATCCCTGGCCGCATGCCGGGGAGTGGCTGCCGGCCCTCTGCGCCCATCCCGAATGGCTGGACGCCCCCGCGGTGGTGCAATCCCTGGCCCTGGCACTGGCCAGTCGTTTTGGCAGCCTGCCGTGGATGGCGCCGAGCCTGTTCGAGCCCCTGGCAAGCCGGCTGGAGCGCTGGCTAGAGCAGGTGCGTGCCGAGGGCGAGGGGCCGTTCCTGTGGGACAGCGCCGACAACGCCGTGCTGCTGCGAACCGGCCTGGCGCTGGTGGTGGGCATGGAGCGCGGTGCTCGGGCGCGTTCCCGCCAGCTTGCCGAACGGCTGCTCACCCTGGACGACCAGGACAGCCTGGGCCTGCGCGAGCTGGTGCTCGACCAGCTGCTTCGGGAGGGTCGCGACCGCGCGGCCCTGGCCTTGAGCGAACGGGAACTCGAGGGTGCCGACGACGAAGCTCCGCCGCTGGGGCTGCTGATGGGCCGGGTGCTGGCGCTTTACCGCCTGGAGCGCCGCGACGAGGCCGCGGAGGCGCTGGCCGAGGTGGCCCGATACAATCCCCACGCCGTGGCCATGCTGTGCGCCGAGAACCCACGCCCGGTCGGTGGCGAGGGTGTCGCCGAGCTGGGTTCCCGTGCCGAGGCCTGGCAATACCGTACCCTGATGCGCGACCAGTGGCGGACTACCCCGGGTGCCCTTGCCTGGTTACAGGCGGGGCCGGCCAGATGACCGAGTGGTTGCCCAAGGCGATCAGGCCGCCTTGGGCGCCGGCACCAGGTCGGGGTCGCGGCTGATCCAGATTGCCAGCAGCACGGCCGGCACCCCCAGCAGAGTGGAGACCAGGAAGAAGGTCGCGTAGCCCTCGATTTCCACTACCAGGCCGCCGAAACCGCTGAGGAACTTGCCCGGCAGGGTCATCAGCGACGAGAACAGCGCGTACTGGGTGGCCGTATAGGCCCGCGAGGTGAGGCTCGACAGGAAGGCGATGAAGACCGCGCTGGCCAGACCGTTGGCCAGGTTGTCGCCGATGATCGCCATTACCAGCATCGGCAGGCTCTGGCCGGCCAGCGCCAGGGCCGTGAACAGCAGGTTGGTCAGCGCTGCTGCCACCGCGCCGAGTATCAGTATCGGCCCGATGCCGTAGCGGGCCACCAGCAGCCCCCCGAGGATTCCGCCGCCGATGCTCATGGCGATGCCGAAGATGTTGGTGACGTTGGCGATGGTGGCCAGGGTGAAGCCGAGATCGATATAGAGCGGATTGGCCATGGAGGCCATGGCCAGGTCACTGATCCGGAATACTGCCACGAACAGCAGCAGCCACAGCGCCTTGCGACGGTGCCGGGTGAAGAAATCCGTGAAAGGGCAGACGATCGCGCCAGTCACCCAGGCCCCCATCCGCCGCAGCGGCTTCGACCGACCGCGGGAGGCGCGCAGGAAGGCACGGACCCGGGGTTCATGGATCAGCTGCGTGGTCAGCGAGAGTCGCTCGGGCTCCGGTCGTATCAGCACCGTGATCACGCCGATGCCGACCAGTGCCGCCATGGTCAGGTAGGCGATTTCCCAGGAGGCCAGCGAAGCCACATAAAGGGCGCCAGCTCCGGCTGCCAGCAGCCCCCCGCGGTAGCCGATGATGTAGGTCGAGGCCATCGCTGCCTGCATATCGTCGGGGGCCGACTCGATGCGAAAGGCGTCGATGGCGATGTCCTGGGTCGCGCTGCCGAAGGCCACCAGTAGTGCAAAGGCGGCTACCAGGGGCAGGTGGCCCACCGGGTCGACCCCGGCCAGCCCCACCAGGCCGGTGGCGATCATTGCCTGGGCCAGCAGCATCCAGCCGCGGCGCTGGCCCAGGGTGCGGGTCAGCACTGGCAGGGCGAGCCGGTCCACCACCGGGGCCCAGAAGAACTTGATCGAGTAGAGCATGCCGATCCAGGCGAAGAAACCGATGGCCGCCACCTCGACTCCCGTGCTGCGCAGCCAGGCCGACAGGGTCGAGAACACCAGCAGGAAGGGCAGGCCGGCGGAGAAGCCCAGGAACAGCATGGTGATGACCGGCGCGCGCAGGTAGATGGCCAGGGCGTCGCGCCAGCTGCGTTGGACGGTGGGGGTCGGCATGTCGGTCAGCACTCCTTGCGTTGGACTCGACGGAGGCCACCCGGGCCTCGGCTATCGATGATAAAATCCTGCGTTGGCAGGCGGGACGGACAGCGTCCGCCCCCTGTCACCCAGCGGTTTCAGCCGGGCTGGCATGCGGTGGGATTGTTGCAGAGCCCCGGCAATGACACCAGCAGGAACCCGATCAGGAGCGACATGAGCGATTCCGAGATTCGCCAGGCCGAGGCCGACGATTCCGTGCCCCGCTGGTACGTGATCCAATGCAAGGGTGGAGAGTCCTTCCGTGCCACGGAACACCTGGCCAATCAGGGCTACGAGATCTTCCACCCTGTACTGCAGGTCCAGAAGAAGCGGCGGGGTAAGCTCGAGTGGGTCAGCGAACCGTTGTTCCCCTACTATCTGTTCATTCGGCTCGACCGCCTGGCCAGCAACTGGCGGCCTATTCGCTCCACCCGTGGCGTGCTGAAGATCGTCACTTTCGGCCTGGACAGGCCGGTGCCGGTCAGCGACGAACTGATCGACACGCTGCTCGAAAACGGCAGTGGAGAAGAGGACGCAAGCGTGAACGTCTACTTTCGTGCCGGCGAAGCGGTGGAAATCACCGAGGGGCCCTTCAAGGACCTCCAGGCCGTGTTCGCCAGCCACAAGGGGGAAGAGCGCGCCATCGTGCTGCTCAACATGCTGCAGAAGCAGCAGCGCCTGGAGTTGCCTGTCGCCCAGCTGAGCCGCCGTGACTAGGTGACGCCCGCACTCTCATTTACTCATCCTCGTCAGGAGATCCCATGACCATTGCCCCACAACGGATCGTGACCCTGCATTATGTGCTCAGCGACAAGCACGGCAGTGTCCTCGATGACTCCCGTGCTCGCCAGCAGCCGCTCGAATACCTGCATGGGCACGGCAACATCATGGCCGGCCTGGAACGCTCACTCGAGGGTCGGGAATCCGCGGCTCAGCTCTCTGTTACATTGATGCCGGCCGAGGCCTATGGCCTGCGCGACGAGGCGCTGGTGCGCGAGGTCGGTCGCTACGCCTTTCCGGTGGAGGACATCGCGCCGGGCATGCGCTTCCAGACCCCGGGTGACGATGGTCCCGAGATCGTCACCGTGCTCGAGGTCCGAGACGACGCCATTGTCATCGATACCAACCACCCGCTGGCCGGCGAGACGCTACACTACCGCCTCGAGGTTCTGGAAGTGCGCGATGCCACCCGTGCCGAGCTTGCCAAGGGCCATCCGTTGCCCCCGGGCACCGATCCCGGCGAGGTCGAGGACAAGAAGATGCCGTGAATATTGACCTGCATCAATGGAGTTTTCGTGCCTTGGCAAGGCCGCGGAAAAACTTGATACAGGTCAGCTTTCCCTCCCGCCGAACGGACTACAGTTCACTCAACACATCGGGACGGGAGGACACCACCATGTATCTGGATGACGCCGTGATTTTTGGACTTGTAACCGTCGCGATGATGGTCGCATTCATGGGAGGCTGGGTCGCATTCGTCGTCCGCGACCACCATCGCAAGAAGAAGCACTGATCCAGCCGCTTCAAGAGTCGTCAGGGGAGGGGGGAGCTTTCCCCTCAGTAGCCGACCCACTTGGGTCGGCTTTTTTTATTTTATCTGTCCGGATAGATCGTCCCGGCCCTTGTCTCAGCGCTCGGCGGTGTTGCGCACCGGGGCGGAACTCGTCGGCGACCAGTGGCGGGTCAGGGCACGCATCACCCGCTCGGGGTACCAGGTCTTGCCCAGGCTGCCGTTGTAGCGCGCCAGCGCACGGGTCAGGTCGCCGTCTTCCACGGCCAGATAGTGGGCCAGTATCGTGCAGCCATAGCGCAGGTTGCGACGCGGGTCCTTGAGGTCATCGGCCGGCAGGCCCAGCTCGCGGATCCAGAACGGCATGATCTGCATCAGCCCCACGGCGCCAGCCGAGGAAACGGCCTCAGCCTTGAAGGCACTCTCCACCTGGATTACCGCCAGCACCAGTTCCGGAGCGAGGCCGGCCAGCCGCGCCTCATGGTGGATGCGGCCGAGTAGTTCGCGACGCCTTGCCGGTTCCGGCAGGTAGCGTGCAAGACGCGGCTCCATGTCGTTGAGCCACTGGCGTGCGGCCCATATCTCGGCGGGCACCACGGGTGCCTCTCGGATGCTGTCGAGGGTGCCTCGCAGGCTGGCGGGAGCCTCCGGCAGGGCCCGCACCAAGGGTACGGGCCGCTCGGGCGAGAGCGAGGCGGGCAGGGCGGCGATGAAGCCTCCGCTGCCCTGGGCCAGTGCGGCGGCGGTGGATAGGCAGCAGGCCGCCGTCAGGGCGGCGACCCGGCGGCAGCGCTCAGCGAGCGACCTTCTCGCCCAGGAAGTCGAGGATCTGCTCGGCCGGTACCATGGTAGCGTCACTGTCACGGCGTCCCTTGTACTCCAGTTCCCCCTTGTCCAGGCCGCGGTCGCCGATGACCAGGCGGTGGGGAATGCCCATCAGCTCGTGGTCGGCGAACCGCACGCCGGGACGCAGGTCGCGATCATCCAGCAGCACCTCGAAGCTGGCGGCAGTGAGGGCCTGATACAGCCGCTCTGACTCTTCGCGAACCCGCTGTGACTTGTGGGCGTTCATCGGCACCATCGCGATCTGGAAGGGAGCGATGGCCTCGGGCCAGATGATGCCGGCGTCGTCGTGGTTCTGTTCGATGGCGGCGGCCACGACGCGGGTTACCCCAATACCATAGCAGCCCATCCAGGGGTGTACGGCACGACCTTCGTCGCCGAGTACGGTGGCGTTCATCGCTTCGCTGTACTTGCGCCCCAGTTGGAAGACATGGCCGACCTCGATGCCGCGCTTGATGGCCAGCGTGCCCTTGCCATCCGGCGAGGGGTCGCCTTCCACCACGTTGCGAATGTCCGCGACTTTCGGCAGCGCCGCGTCGCGCTCCCAGTTGATGCCGAAGTAGTGCTTGCCGTCGACGTTGGCCCCGGCACCGAAGTCGCTCATCAGGGCGACCGAGCGGTCGATGATGATCGGCATCTCGAGGTTCACCGGGCCGAGCGAACCGGGCCCGGCCCCCACGACGGCGCGGATCTCCTCTTCTCCGGCCATGGCCAACGGGGCGGCCACCTCGGGAAGGTTTTCGGCCTTGACCTCGTTGAGCTCGTGGTCGCCGCGTACCAGCAGGGCCACCAGGCCGCCCTCGGTACCCTGGACCATCAGCGTCTTGAGGGTCTTCTCGATGGGCAGGCCGTGCTGCTCCACCAGGGCGGCGATGGTCTTGGCATTCGGGGTGTCGACCAGATGCAGCGCCTCGCTGGGAGCGGGGCGCTGGGCATCGCTGCCCAGCGGCGCCGGCATTGCCTCGGCCTTCTCCATGTTGGCGGCGTAGTCGGACTCGGTGGAAAAGACGATGTCGTCCTCGCCGGAGTCGGCCAGCACATGGAACTCGTGGGAGCCCGTGCCGCCGATGGCGCCGTTGTCGGCGATCACCGGGCGAAAGTCGAGGCCCAGACGGGTGAAGATCCGCGTGTAGGCGTCGTACATCGCCTGGTAGGTTTCCTTGAGGGATGCCTCGTCGACATGGAAGGAGTAGGCATCCTTCATGATGAACTCGCGGGAACGCATCACCCCGAAGCGCGGCCGAATCTCGTCGCGGAACTTGGTCTGGATCTGGTAGAAATTGGCCGGCAGCTGCTTGTAGCTGGCGATCTCCTTGCGCACCAGGTCGGTGATCACCTCCTCGTGGGTGGGCCCGACGCAATAGTCGCGCTCGTGACGATCCTTGAGGCGCAAGAGTTCCGGGCCGTACTGTTCCCAGCGGCCGGACTCCTGCCATAGTTCGGCGGGCTGCACCGCCGGCATCAGCACCTCCTGGGCGCCGGCACGATCCATCTCCTCGCGCACGATGCGCTCGACCTTGCGCAGGGTCTTGATGCCCAGTGGCAGCCAGGTGTAGAGGCCGGAGGTGAGGCGGCGGATCATCCCTGAGCGCAGCATCAGCTGGTGGCTGACGACCTCGGCATCGGCAGGGGTTTCCTTGAGGGTGGCGATCAACAGTTGGCTAGCGCGCATGGGTCCGGCGGTTCCTCGAGCGTGTTCGTACGGGTGACGGAAGCGGGGCCGCGCAGGTCGGCGGCAATGATCGAGCATTGTACGGCCCGCTGCCCAAGGCGGCAAAAGCTTGTGTTTCACCGGCGTTCCCGCCGGGCCCCGATCAGCCCTCCAGCAGCAGCAGGCGCACCAGCATGCCCAGCACCAGGGTGGTGGAGACGCTGAGCAGGGTACCCAGCAGCACGTATTCGGTGAGCTTGCGGTCGCGGGTGTCCCGCAGGTCACCGAAGCGCAGTACCGACTTGGCGGCGAGCAGGAAGCCCACGGCGGTGAGCTGGTCCAGCAGCACCAGGGTCAGCACCAGCAGCCGTTCCAGCACGCCGATGCGCGCTCCGGCGCTGGCCAGGGTGCCGGTCTCCTCCAACTGCGCGCTCCAGCGCTGCATGACCAGGGCGATGGCGATCGACATCGGGCGCGTCACCAGCAGGTAGGCGGCCGCCGTGCCGAGCACTGTCGGTGACGTGAGCCAGGCGGCGAGCTCGCGCAGGGGAGCCAGGCTGCCGAGCCAGGCCAGCCAGAGCCCCAGCAGCACTAGCAGGTGGCAGGCCTGGTCGAGCAGGAACCAGCGCAGTTCACCGGCCGGCAACCGGGCCTTGGCCAGGTCGATCAGCCAGTGGGTGACGGCTATCACCAGGGTGCCGAGCAGCACCGCGGTCAGCCCCCGGGGCATGGCCGTGGCTGCCACCAGCAGTACGCCTCCGGCGAGCAGACCATGGACCAGGGCGTGCTGCAGCAGGCGCGGGGAGCGCTGGCGGAGCCGATAGCGTTCCTCCACCCAGGTACGCGGCTGCAGCAGGAAATCGCCGACCAGGTGGGCCAATACCAGGCCCATCAAGAGCGAGAGGGCATCGGGACTCATGGTGAGGCTTCCTCGTCGGCGAGTCGCTGGTTCAGGTAGGCGAGGGTGTCGGAGAGCAGGGCCCAGCGGGCGGCGCGCAGGCGCTTGTGCACGCTGGGCTGGCGGATACCCAGTCGCTCGGCAAGGGCCTGCTGAGAGGTTTCATGACGCAGGCTCAGGCCCACGACCTCGGCGGAGTAGGGCGACCAGCCGTCGAGCATGTCGTCGATGAAGCGGACCAGCAGGGTGAGGCCCGGATCCTCGGGGGCATCCAGTCGGGTCAACGTCAGGTGGTCGGTTGTGTCGGCCAGGGCATCCAGGGCACGACCCGAGGCCACGAAGGTGGGCCCATCGGCCTCCGCAATATTCCCCTCCATCGGGCCGACCGCCACGGAGATACGAGCATCCCAGCGCTGGTCGGGTTCGGAGTGCTCGATCAGCGCGGCCCTTAGCGCCACGGCGGCCTCCATGGCCATCGCCGCCCGGGGCAGGGCGAGCTGGAAGCCGTCGCCACGGAAACGTTCGCCGTGGCCGCCATGCCGGTCGGCCAGCTCGGCCAGGCTGTCATCCAGCAGCCGATAGAGGCGAGGTCGGTCGTCGACCTTGCGCGAGTCGACCACGTCGCCGGTCAGCACGGCCATTCGCGGTGGCATGGCAAGTCCTCCAGGGTACTCCCCTCAGGTACTATCTTCAGGTACTCCCTTCAAGCATAGCCTTCAAGGGCTATCTATCAATTTAATAGCCCTTGAAGGTTATAACAATAAAAAATAGCCCAAAAAGGCTATAACAGTCTACCGGGCCAGCTCCCGCATGGCGCCCTCCAGTCCCTCCAGGGTCATGGGGTACATGCGGTCACTGATCAACTCGCGGATCAGCTGGGTGGAGTGGGTGAAGTCCCAGGCGCGTTGCGGCATGGGGTTGAGCCAGGCCAGGCGCGGGAAGTGGTCGACCAGTCGCTTGAGCCAGGCCGCGCCGGGCTCGTTGTTGAAGTGCTCCACGCTGCCGCCGGGGTGGGTGATCTCGTAGGGCGACATGGCGGCATCACCGACGATGACCACCTGGTAGTCGTCGCCATAGGTGCGCAGTACGTCCATCGTCGGGACGCGATCGCCATGGCGCCGGGCCTGGTTGCCGGCATTGCTGCGCCACAGTCCCTCGTAGACACAGTTATGGAAGTAGTAGGCCTCCAGGTGCTTGAACTCCGAGCGTGCCGCCGAGAAGAGCTCCTCGCAGGTGCGGATGTGGTCATCCATGGAGCCGCCCACGTCGAGCAGCAGCAACACTTTCACCGCATTGTGTCGCTCGGGGCGCATCTGCACATTGAGCAGGCCGGCATCGCGAGCCGTTTCACGGATGGTGGCGTCGACATCGAACTCCTCCGCCGCCCCCTGGCGGGCGAACTTGCGAAGCCGGCGCAGCGCCATCTTGATGTTGCGGGTGCCCAGCTCGAGGCTGTCGTCGTAGTCGCGGAAGCGACGCTCGTCCCATACCTTGACGGCGCGGCGGTGGCGCGAGCCGTCCTGGCCGATGCGGATGCCCTCGGGGTTGTAGCCATAGGCGCCGAAGGGGCTGGTGCCGCCGGTGCCGATCCACTTGTTGCCACCGGCGTGGCGCTCCCCCTGCTCTTCCAGGCGCTGCTTGAAGGTCTCGATCAGCTTCTCGAGGCCACCCAGGGATTCGATCCGGGCCTTCTCCTCCTCGCTGAGCTGCTTCTCGAACTCGCGGCGTAGCCAGTCATCGGGAATCATCGCCTCGATGGCGGCGTCGAGGTTTTCCAGCCCTTCGAACCAGGCGGCGAAGGCGCGATCGAAGCGGTCGAAGTGGCGCTCGTCCTTGACCATCACGGTGCGCGCAAGCTGGTAGAAGGCCTCCATGTCGGCGAATACCACACCGCGCTCCACGACCGCGTGGAGGTCGAGCAGCTCGCGCAGCGATGCCGGCACGCCATGGCGCTTGAGGGTCTCGAACAGGCTGATGAACATGTCTCAGCGCCTCTGGTTGCCCTGGCGACGCATCATAAAGGCCAGCCGCTCGAGCAGGGCGGTGTCCTGCTCGTTCTTGACCAGTGCCCCGGCCAGCGGCGGGATCGCCTTCACCGGGTCGCGCTGGTACAGGGACTCCCGGGCCAGCTCATCGGCCATCAGCAGCTTCAGCCAGTCCACCAGTTCCGAGGTGGAGGGCTTCTTCTTCAAGCCCGGGGCCTGGCGCAGGTCGAAGAACACCTCCAGGGCCTCGGCAACGAGCTTCGGGGCAATCTCGGGGAAGTGCACGTCGACGATCGCCTGCATGGTCTCGCGATCGGGGAACTCGATGTAGTGGAAGAAGCAGCGGCGCAGGAAGGCATCGGGCAGCTCCTTCTCGTTGTTGGAGGTGATCACGATGATCGGCCGGTGGCGGGCGCGAACGGTCTCGCCGGTCTCGTAGACATGGAATTCCATGCGATCCAGCTCCTGGAGCAGATCGTTGGGGAACTCGATGTCCGCCTTGTCGATCTCGTCGATCAACAGCACCACCCGCTCATCCGCGGTGAAGGCCTCCCATAGCTTGCCGGGCTCGATGTAGTTGGCGACATTCTCCACGCCCTCGATGCCGAGCTGGGAGTCGCGCAGGCGGCTCACCGCGTCGTATTCGTAGAGCCCCTGGGCCGCCTTGGTGGAGGACTTGATGTGCCAGGTGATCAGCCGGGTGCCAATCGAGCCGGCCAACTCCTCGGCAAGCAGGGTCTTGCCGGTGCCCGGCTCCCCCTTGATCAGCAGCGGGCGCTCCAGGGTCACGGCGGCATTGACCGCCTGCTTGAGCGCCTCGGTGGCCACGTAGGTGGAAGTGGAATCAAACGCCATGGGTCATGCCTCGGCTGGTTCGTCTCAGGAGTCAAACGAGTGTACGGAAGGGCGGCGGAGGGGACAAATTCGGTCGGCCGGGAAGTGCAGGGGTACACTATCCACAGAGCGTACGGATGTCGACGCGATGGCTGGAAGGAGAAAGAGTGTGCAGAAAAACCTCTTCACATCGATTCCTCTTTGCCTGAACGAGGAGCAGTTCGAGGAGCTGGCGAGCGGCAGGGACGTGAGTATCGAGCGCATCGTCTCGCGTGGCCACCGCTCACCGGAAGAGGGGTGGTACGACCAACCGCAGCACGAATGGGTGGTGGTGTTACAGGGCCGGGCAGTGCTCGCCTTCGAGCAGGGTGAGGATGTAGAGCTCGCGCCCGGCGATCACCTCACGATCCCGTCCCACTGCCGGCATCGCGTCGCGTGGACGGACCCGCAGCAGGCCACCGTTTGGCTGGCGGTTCACTACGCCTGACGTGAGCGATAGGCCTCCACCAGGATGGCGGGGTCGTGCTCCGCATGGCCGCGTCCGACATGGGTTCGCATCAACTGGGCGGCCAGTCCGCTCATGGGCGTGGCGCTGCCGCTGCGCTGGCTCTGGGCCACCGCCATGTCGAGATCCTTGAGCAGGGTGCGCAGGTGCCAGGGCGGCTCATTGAAGTCGCTGGCCGCCATGCGCGGGGCGAGCATCCGGAAAGGAGTCGAGTCGGCGAAGCCGCCGGCCAGTGCCTCGGTCAGCCGACTGGCATCCACGCCGCTGGCCTCGGCCAGGGCTACCATCTCGGCGATCACCGCCGCCTGGCAGCCGACGATCATCTGATTGCACACCTTGGTCACCTGGCCGCTACCCACCGGGCCCATATGGGTCACTCGGGCCGAGAGGGGAGCCAGCAAGGGCCGGATCGCCTCGATATCCTCGGCGTCACCGCCGCACATGATGGCCAGGCTGCCCGCCTCGGCGCCGGCGACCCCACCGGAAACCGGCGCATCGACCCAGCGCATGCCGGTTTCGCTCTCGAGCCAGTCGGCAAAGTCGCGCGTTGCGGCGGGGTCGCTGCTGGAGAGGTCGACCAGCCGCTGCTCGGCACGACCGTGCTGGGCCACGCCCCCCTCGCCGAACACCACGTCCTCGACCACGGTGGTGTTGGCCAGGCAGAGCAGTACCACGTCCACGGCCTTCATCAGCTCAGCAATGGACCCGGCCACCCGGGCACCGGCATCGCCCAAGGGGGCGACCTTGGCGGCAGTGCGATTCCACACGGTCACGTCGAAGCCGGCCTCCAGTAGGCGACGCGTCATGGGATGGCCCATCAGGCCGATGCCGATGAAGCCGAGGCGAGGCTGGGTCATTAAGAATCTCCTGGTGAATGGGGTGGGAGAGGCAGCATGCGGGATGGACGGGTTTTTCAGCAACTCGCCATGGCGCATCATTTCGTCTCAGGGCACTCGTATGGTGCAGTGCCGCATGGGAAGAAGCTTTCCCGGCCGGGCTCTGAAGCAGCTATTTTCCGCAAAGCGTTGTATTTATATGATTTTCTTTTTTCTGGCGCGGTTCTCGCTATAGAAACGTCATGATCGCCGAGCCGGAATGGCGAATCACCGAGTGAGCTGGCGTGCTCCAATTGGTCCCCTTCGGGGGACCTTTTTTTGTTAATCGCATGTTGTGAGGCCGAAAGAGACAAGCCCACAAGGGGCCGCCCGGCTTTCAGCCTCGAGCCACTTCCCGAATGGAGGGCGTCTTCTCGAGATGCTGACCGGGCAGTAGTGTTCGCTTGACGCCTGTATCACACTGGCGTGGATGGCTCGCTGCAAAGGGAACTGACGATGCGCCTCAGGGTACTCTCGGACCTGCACCTGGAACATGTCGATTGTCCACCGGACTTGCCGGAAGCCAAGGCCGATGCCGTGATCCTGGCCGGTGATATTCACGCCGACATCCAGGGGCTTGGCTGGGCAGCACAGCGCTTTGCCGGCACCCCGATTCTCTATGTTCCCGGCAACCATGAGTTCTACGGTACCTGCATGCCAGTCCTGCGCCGCGAACTGGCGGCCGAAGCCGAGCGACTCGGCATCCATCTGCTGGACAACCGTTCGCTGACCCTGGACGGCGTGCGCTTTCACGGCACGACGCTGTGGACCGACTTTGCCCTCTACGCCGGCCAGCCCGAGTATGATCCGGCGCTGATCGAGGCGAGGGCGCTGACCCTGATGCCGGATTTCCAGATCATCGAGCAGCCGGAAGGGGCGATGTTTACCCCGGAGGAGAGCCGCCGCCTGCATGTCGAGGCACTGGCCTGGCTGGAGACGGAACTGGCTCGACCCTTCAGCGGCCCGCGGGTGGTGATCAGCCACCATGCCCCCCTGGCCGAGTGTATTCCGCTGCGCTACCGCGGCGATGTGCTGTCTCCGGCCTTCGCCTCCCATCTGCCGCAGCTGATGGGCTGCATGGACCTGTGGGTCCACGGCCATGTTCACGAGCCGATGGATCTCGAGGCGAGGGGGACCCGTGTTGTCGCCAACCCGGGAGGATACCCCGACGAGTTCGATCCGCCGCTGTTCATGGCCGACCTGATAGTCGAAGTGGGCGACGCATGACGCGGGTCAGCTCTGCCAGTCTGCCGGCGAGCCTCGGATAGTGTCCTTGTCAACGCGTTACGGCTTTATCCTGACGCGGCACTGGGAAGACACGCCCCGGGGTATTGATGTCACTTTCTGGCTGGCTACCGACGAGGGCCCGCTCGAGGTTCGCCTGCCGGTGCAACCCTCGGTGGCCTTCCTGCCCGCCGAGCAGCGCCAGCGAGCCCAGGTCGTGCTGGCCAGCGAGGCTGGCGTATCACTGCGTGAGCTCGAACTGCGCGATTTCCACCGACGCCCGGTGCTGGGCCTCTACTGCCGACAGTATCGCCAGCTGAGTGCCCTGGAGCGGCGCCTCAAGGAACTCGGGCTCGAACTGTATGAGGCCGATATCCGCCCGCCGGAACGCTACCTGATGGAGCGTTTCATTACCGCGCCGGTGGCGGTGACGGGTAGGCCGGACGGGCAGGGCGGCCTGGTGGAGGCACGCCTGAGGCCGGTGTCGAACTACCGCCCGAGGCTGCGCACCGTTTCGCTGGATATCGAGACCAGCGCCCGGGGAGAGCTCTATTCGATTGCGCTGGAAGGCTGCGGGGTGCGCCAGGTCTATATGCTGGGGCCGCACCGTGGCAAGGGCGACGGCAAGGATGCGGCCGGCGAGCTCGATTTTCGACTGGACTACTGCGGTTCCAGGGCCGAACTGCTCGAGCGGCTCAATGCCTGGGTCACCGAGTTCGACCCCGATGCTATCATCGGCTGGAACCTGGTGCAGTTTGACCTGCGCATTCTGCACGAGCATGCCCGCGCGCTTGGCGTGCCGCTGCGGCTGGGGCGTAACGGTGCCGAGATGGAGTGGCGCGCCCATGGGTACAAGTCCAACCACTTCTTCGCCGCCGCTGCCGGACGGCTGATCATCGACGGCATCGAGGCGCTGCGCTCGGCCACCTGGCACTTCCCTTCATTCAGCCTGGAGAACGTCGCTCGAACCCTGCTCGGCGAGGGCAAGGCGATCGACAATCCCTACCAGCGCCTCGACGACATCCTGCGCATGTTCGCCGAGGACAAGCCGGCCCTGGCCCGCTACAACCTAAAGGACTGCGAGCTGGTGACGCGGATCTTCGCCAGGACCGAGCTGCTGGAGTTCCTGCTCGAGCGGGCTACCGTCACCGGCTTGCCTGCCGATCGCAGTGGCGGCTCGGTGGCGGCCTTCACCCATCTCTATCTGCCCCGGCTGCATCGACTGGGCCTGGTGGCGCCCAACCTCGGCGAGGGGGAGCGCGCCGAGAGCCCCGGCGGTTTCGTCATGGATTCCCGCCCCGGCCTCTATGACTCGGTGCTGGTGCTCGACTTCAAGAGCCTCTACCCCTCGATCATCCGCAGCTTCCTGATCGACCCGGCGGGGCTCGTCGAGGGGCTCGCCGAGCCCTCTGACGCCGACTCCGTGCCGGGTTTTTGCGGGGCACGCTTCTCGCGCAGCCGTCACGCCCTGCCGGCCATCGTGGCCCGGGTATGGGAGGGGCGCGAGGCGGCCAAGCGTGCGGGCAATGCGCCGCTCTCCCAGGCGCTGAAGATCATCATGAACAGCTTCTACGGGGTGCTCGGCTCCAGGGGCTGCCGCTTCTTCGATGCGCGCCTTGCCTCCTCGATCACCATGCGCGGCCACGCCATCATGCACCGCACCCGCGAGCTGATCGAGGCAGAGGGCTATACCGTGATCTACGGCGATACCGATTCCACCTTCGTCTGGCTGGGTCGCGCCCACGGGGAGACCGACGCCGGGGCAATCGGCCACCGGCTGGTGGCCCGGGTCAACGCCTGGTGGCGTGAACACCTGGCCAAGGAACATGGCCTCGAGAGTGCCCTGGAGCTGCAGTTCGAGACCCATTACCGGCGCTTCCTGATGCCGACCATCCGCGGCGCCGAAGCGGGCAGCAAGAAGCGCTATGCCGGGCTGGTGCATGATGCCGACGGTGAGGATCAGCTGGTCTTCAAGGGGCTGGAGACGGTGCGCAGCGACTGGACGGAGCTCGCCAAGGAGTTCCAGCAGGCGCTCTACCGGCGGGTCTTCATCGGCGAGCCCTGGCGAGACTACGTGCGCGACTATGTGCAGGTCTTTCTGCGGCGTGCCCGGGAAGGGGCGTTCGACGAGCGGCTGGTCTATCGCAAGCGGCTGCGCCGTCGTCTGGATGATTATCAGCGCAATGTGCCGCCTCATGTGCGCGCGGCACGACTGGCCGACGCGGAGAACGACCGCCTGGGCCGGCCACGCCAGTACCAGGACGGCGGCTGGATCCGCTACGTGATGACGGTGGCCGGCCCCGAGCCGCTGGAGGCCCTGCGCTCCGCCATCGATACCGATCACTACCTGACACGTCAGCTGCAGCCGGTGGCCGATGCCATCCTGCCCTTCGTCGGCGACGACTTCGAAAGCCTGATCGATCACCAGTTGGGGCTGTTCTGAGTCGATAGGGCGAATCAGGGCGTAGCGGGAGTGCCGCGGGTGGCGGCCCTCGGATGGCGCCCGAACTGCAGCTCGGCAAGATGACGGTAGAGCGGGCTCGATTCGAGCAGTTCATCGTGGCGACCGCTGGCCACCAGACGGCCCTGGTCCAGCACCAGCAGACGGTCGGCAGCAACCACGGTGGCCAGTCGGTGAGCGATCACCAGGCTGGTGCGGCCCTGCATCAGGCGGTCGAGGGCCTGCTGCACCAGTTGTTCGCTTTCGGCATCCAGGGCGCTGGTCGCCTCATCGAGCAGCAGCACCCTGGGGGCCTTGAGCAGTGCCCGGGCGATGGCCAGGCGCTGGCGCTGCCCGCCGGAAAGCTGAACCCCGCCAGGGCCGAGCGGGGTATCCAGGCCCAGCGGCAGGGCCTCGAGGAAGTCCAGGGCGTTGGCATCCCGGGCCGCCGTTCGGAGTTCCTCAAGGCTCGCATCGGGTTTGCCAAAACGCAGGTTCTCGGCGGCGCTGCCGGTGAACAGCGTGGGCTGCTGGGCTACCAGTCCTAGCGCCGAGCGCAGTTCGCGAGGGTCCAGATCGCGCAGGTCGATCCCGTCGAGGCGAAGGATGCCGCTGTCCGGGTCATGGAAACGCAGCAGCAGGGCGAGGAGGGTGCTCTTGCCGGCCCCGGAGGGGCCCACCAGTGCCACCCGCTCGCCGGGGCGGACATGCAGGTCGAGTTCTGCCAGGGCGGCTTGGGTCCGGCCCGCATAGGTGAAGTCCACGCCTTCCAGACGAATATCGCCCTGCACCGGCTCGGGCAGGGGCACCGGGGCAGCCGGCGCTTGAATGGCCGGCCGGGTATTCAGTAACTCAAGCAGACGCTCGGCGGCGCCGGCAGCCCGCTGGACGTCTCCGGCGACCTCGGCCAGGGTGGCCACGGCCCCGGCCGCCAGCACCGCATAGAAGACGAAGGCCGAGAGCTCGCCGCCGGTCATGGTGCCGGCGAGCACCGCCTGGCCACCCTGCCACAGCATCACCCCCACGGCGGCGAAGACCACCAGCATGGCGATGCCGGTCAAGCAGGCGCGCTGTCGGGTGCGTTGCACGGCACTGGTGAAGGCCTCTTCCACACGCCGCCCATAGTCGTGGCGCTCGATATCTTCGTGATGAAAGGCCTGGACGGTGCGAATCCCCGCGAGGGCCTCGCCGGCATAGCGACCCAGTTCCGCCACCCGGTCCTGGCTGAAGCGCGAGAGGCGGCGTACTCGGCGCCCGAACCAGAGAATCGGCAGCACCGTGGCGGGGATTCCCAGCAGCACGATGGCCGAGAGCCAGGGCTGAGTCACCAACATCAGCGCCACCGAGCCCACCAGCATCAGGAGGTTGCGGACCGCCAGCGACAAGGAAGAGCCGAAGAGCGTCTGCAGCACGCTGGTATCCGTCGTCAAGCGCGACGTGATCTCGCCGGCCCCGCCGCCTTCGCCGTCGCTGGCCTCGAAGAAGCCGGGCTCGAGATCCAGCAGGTGGTCGAAGACCCGGCGTCGCAGGTCTCCGGCCAGCCGCTCGCCGATCCAGGTGACCAGGTAGTAGCGCAGCGCCGAGGCCAACGCCAGGACGCTGACCACCACCAGCAGCATCCCCAGGGCCTGGTTGAGCCTGGCGCGGTCCGCTGCCAGAAACCCCTGGTCGATGACCAGCCGCAGACCCTGGCCCAGCACCAGCACACTGGACGCCGCCAGCAGCAGGGCGACGCCTGCGAGCACCAGTCGCCAGCGATAGGGGCGCAGCAGGCCGAGCAGCCGCAGCAGGATTCGCGGATCGGGGCGTTGAGTCATTCGGGGCTCGTCTCAGGAGGGCGCAGGAGTCGCTCCGGCACCGTCACGCAGGAAGTCGGTACATTCCCGGGCTGCCATCGGCCTGGCGAAGAGATAGCCCTGGCCGGCGTCGCATTCCAGGGAGTGCAGGTAGCGGGCCTGCTCCTGGGTTTCGACCCCCTCGGCCAGTACCTCGAGTCCCAGGCGCTTGCCCATGCTGATGATGGCACCGGCGATGGCGGCATTTTCCTGGTCGAAAGGCAGGCCCCGAATGAAGGATTGATCGATCTTCAGACGGTAGATGGGCAGCTTCTTGAGATGACTCAGGCTCGAGTAGCCTGTACCAAAGTCGTCGATGGAAAGTCTGACACCCAGCGAGCGCAGGGCTACCAGGGTCTGCATCACCTGGCCGAGGTCTTGCATGAACACGCTCTCGGTCACTTCGAGTTCGAGATGACACGCCGGCAGTCCGCTTCTGGACAAGGCGTCGGTGACTCGTTCGATGAAATCCGGCTGACGGAACTGGTGCATGGAGACGTTCACTGCCATGGGGCCGTTGACGAGGCCTTCGGCTATCCAGGCAGCCTGCTGGTGGCAGGCGGTCTCGAGGACCCAGGCCCCGATCGGCACGATCAATCCGCTGTTTTCCGCCATGGGGATGAACTGATCGGGCGGAATCAGCCCCAGGGTCGGGTGTTGCCAGCGGGCCAGGGCTTCCAGGCCGATGACGAGCCGGTTAGTGAAGGCGAACTGCGGCTGGTAGTTCAGGAAAAATTGGCCTCGCTCGATGGCACGGCGCAGGTCAATCTCCAGCATCAGGCGTTCGCGTATTTGTTCGTTCATGGCCGGGGAGTAGAACTGGTAGCGATTGCGCCCCAGGTCCTTGGCCACGTACATGGCCGCATCGGCATTGCGCAACAGTGAGTCGGCATCCGTCCCATCCTCGGGGTAGCAGGCGATGCCGATGCTGCCGCTCAATACCATCTCCCTGTCGCCGAGAGAGAAGGGCGTGACCAGGGTGTCCAGCAGTTTCCTGGCCACCGGAACGGCCGCTTCGGGTGAATCGATAGTCGGCAGGACGATGAGAAACTCATCTCCCCCCTGGCGACTCAGGGTATCCGAGGCGCGGACGCAAGCTTTCAGGCGCTGCGCTGCCTGGTGTAACACCTGGTCACCGAGTTCGTGCCCCATGAGGTCGTTCACCTGCTTGAAGCGATCGAGATCCAGAAACATCAGCGCCAGTGACGTACCGGCACGCTCTGCCTGGGCGATGGCCAAGTTGAGTCGATCGGTGAGCAGCAGGCGGTTCGGCAAGCCGGTCAGGGCGTCGTGTTGGGCGAGATAGGCCAGCTGGGTTTCATTGCGTTTGCGTTCGGTGACGTCTCTGATGAGCATGCTGGTACGCACTTCACCGCTGTGCGTCTGGAAGACCGAGGTGGACAGCTCCGCCGGGAAGCGTTCCCCGTCGTGGCGCCGCATGGTCAATTCACCGCTGAAGCTGCCGGTTCGCTTTCGCTCCTCGACGGCAGCCGTTACCCTCGGGTCAGCGGTATCGACCAGGCCATTGCGTCCCAGACGCAGGATGTCACTCTCGGTGCAACCGAAGATTCTGCAAGCGGCCGGATTGGCAGCGAGAATTCGCCCGTCGGGGGCGGTCAGAAGAATGGCATCCCGGGAGTGTTCGACGATGCTGCGGTATCTGTCCTCGCTGTCACGAAGGCGATCCTCGGCCTCTTGTCTAGCCGCCTCCAGGGCGAAGCTGCCGAGCCCGAAACTGATCACGGCGGCGATCTCGCCCAGCAGCTCACGTGTTGCCGCGTCGAAGGCGTTCCGCTGGGTCAGGTAGAGGTTGAGGGCGCCGACGATGCGGCCGTTGCTGGTGAGCGGCAGGGACGCGGAGGCGCTCCAGCCGAATCTCTCGCCTAAGTCATGCCACTGAGCGGTCCTGGGATCTCGCATGAAGTTGTCACACCAGACCGGATGTCCCTCGCGAAGGGCCATTCCGGTCGGACCCCGGCCATTGGGGTCCTCGGCATCCAGTGAAATCCTCACGCTTTCCAGGTACTCCACTCCTCGGCCGAAGCGTTCAGCTACCCTGATGGTCCCGGTCTCCGGATCGATGATCGCCACCCAGGCCATGGCCAGCTCGCCGGCCTCCACGGCAATCTGACAGGCCGAGGCCAGCAAATCGGACTCGCTGGTCGATTCGAGAACGGCATGATTGCAGCGGCTGAGGGTCAGATAGAGTCGACTGAGTCGATGGATCTTGGCCTGGGCAGCATCGATATCAGTCGTCATAAGGGTATTTCCCCTGGCGGGTCCAGGACAGAGGCGAAGCGGTTTTCGGTTTTTCGACATGCCGGGGCAAGCGATGCGCCGAGTGTCTCATCTTGGCGAAGTGTGTGCATGTTCGTGATCGACGCAACCCCCCTTGAAGCGATCGGTGGTCGGAATCATATTGCGACCTACACTCCTCCTTGAAAGGTCATCCCGTGTCTGATTCCTTGATTCTCGGCTGCCCCCATTGCAGTGCCATCAACCGCGTCAGTCGTGCTCGTCTCGACGATGGCCCGACCTGCGGCAAGTGCAAGCAACATCTCTTCACCGGGGAGCCGGTGCCACTCACCAGCGACAATTTCCACGCCCTGGTGGAGCGTAGCGAATTGCCGGTGGTCGTGGATTTCTGGGCCAGCTGGTGCGGGCCTTGCAAGATGATGGCACCGATATTCGCCGAGTCCGCCCGCGAGCTTGAACCTCGCCTGCGCTTCGCCAAGCTCGATACCGAGGCCGAACAGGCGCTGGCAGCGCGTTTCGGCATCCGCAGCATTCCTACCCTGATCGTCTTCAGGAATGGCAGGGAAGTCGCCCGCCAGCCAGGAGTGCTGCAGGGTCCGCAGTTGAGGCAGTGGCTCGAACCGCACCTGGCGTGAAGGCCATCGGTATCCTGGACGTCAGGGGGCGCAAGGCTACAGGCGATTGCGTGCAGGGTGAGCATCAGCCACTCACCGGAAAGGGAGAGTGGCTATTCGGCCTTGGCACCCAGCTTCTCCAGGCGGGTGAACCACTTGCGGCAGTCGCTTGAATCGAGCGCCTCCACCGACCCGATCAGCGTCTCGCGTACTGGTGTGAAGCCCACGAAACCCAGGATATTGCGTTCCAGCGACTTCACGCTGTGGGCGCGATAGAGATGGCGGTAGATCGCGGCCGGCATGCCCATGGTCACCACGACGCGCGCCGAGCGTCCCTTCAGCCCCTTGCGGCCCAGCGGGTTACCCTCCTGGTACTCGAAGGCGAAGTGGGGCCGCATCACCTGTTCGAGAAATCCCTTCACCAGTGCCGGCATGTCACCGAGCCACAGCGGGAAGAACAGAACCAGGTGCTCGCACCAGCGGATGGCGTCGGCGGCCTCGTCGAGGGAGGCGGGCATGCGCCCTTCCTTCCAGGCCTGCTGGCTGCGCAGCAGCGGAAAGTCCAGGTCGGCGATCTGCACGGTGCGAACCTCGTGCCCCGCCGTCTCCGCGCCCAGGCGGTAGTGTTCGGCCAGAACATGCAGCAGATGAGCGACCGTGCCATCGGGGTGGCCCTGAAGGATCAGGATGCGGCTCATGGTGTGTCTCTCGTGGCGGCGTGAGTCAGGGCCATAGCATAGCCGAACGGATGACCGTGGATCACGACACAGCGGCCATTGCGGCCCCTTGCGCCGTTGCCGGCGCCGGGCAGCAGCGCCGTGCTGGGGGCAGTCAGCTCTGCCGCTTGAGCTGTTCGCGCAGCTGCCTGGGCACCTGCTTGATGATCAGGCGGTCCCGGTCCTCGTCGTACTCCACGCCCGAGCCGAGCAGGTGGGAGTCGAAGCTGATCGATACCCCACCGGCGCGCCCGGTGAAGCGGCGAAACTGATTGAGCGTGCGCCGGTCCGGCGGAATCTCTGCGGAGAGGCCGTAGTCGGCGTTGCGGATATGGTCATAGAAGGCCTTCGGCTGCTGCTCGTCGAGGACCTCCGAGAGCGCCTCCACGGTCATCGGCTCGCCGCGGCGTGCCTGTTCGCTGGCGTAGTCGATCAGCGCATCGGTCTTCTCGCGGCTGGCTTCCTCGGGGAGATCCTCCTGCTCGACATAGTCGCTGAAGGCCTTGAGCAGGGTGCGGGTCTCCCCGCTGGCATCGACACCCTCCCCGGCGCCGAGCAGGGCAGCGAACCCCTCGGCGAGCTTCTTGCCGCCACGGTCGCGGGTCCAGGAGAGGTACTGTCTCGAATTGCCGGCTTGCCACTGGTTGAGATTGAGACGCGCGGCCAGGCTCATCTGGGTCAGGTTGAGCTGGCGCGCCGATACCACCTGCAACGCTTCGTCGATGGCGAATCCCTCCCGGTGGTGCAGCAGCGCGAAGCTCAGGAAGCGGGCGTCGCCGACCTGGTGGTGGAGCACCAGCAGGTCGCCGGAGAGCGACAGGTGGGCGCCGACCAGCGTGGCGATGCGCTGTGCCAGATCGCGGGAGAAGGCGACGAATTCGCGGCTGCCCTCGAGGTATGCCGCCAGTTCACTGGCGAAAGGCGAGCTCACCTCGCCCTCGGGTGTCGTCTCGGCGAAGTGGCCCCAGGCCTTGGGCTTGGCATTGAAGGCATCATTGAAGCCGGCCAGCAGGTCGTCCAGGGCCGGTGAGGAGGGCAGGGGGGAGGTGGCGGGCACCAGACTCATCGGCCCCTCCCCGGCGGCCTTCTCGATGCGATGAACGATGGCGTTGAGGATCGGCATGGCGCCTCCCGCGGTGATGGACGAGGGCCAGGATGATACCCGCAGGAAGGCGCCGCCGATAGGCGCGCTGCCGTCAGCGCCCTTCCAGGCAGGCGGTCATCGAGCCGGCCAGCAGCAGGGCGATCAGGTCGGCCTGACGATGCGTCTCGGTCTTCTGGAAGAGGTTGCGCAAATGAAAGGCGACGGTGGTAGGCGAGATAGCCATCCGCTCGGCGATCTCCTCGGTGCGCAAGCCTTCCAGCAGCGCCATGGCGATACGGGTCTCGGTCGGCGTCAGCCCGAAGAGACTGGCCAGCACGCCTTCGGGCAAGGGAGGTCTCTGGTCGGGTGCGGAGAGCAGCACGACCACGCTGGTATCATCCGGCTCGGCGCTGGATCCCAGCCCCATGGCACACACCATCACCAGCAGCCCGTGATCGCCCGGGCGGTGCGGCAGGCGCAGCGAATAGACGGGTTCCTCGCCACGCCGACTGGCCTGGGAAGCATCGGCGATGGCCTTGCGTAACGGGCGTGACTCGCTGCCCCTGCCCGACAGGGTATCGTTCAGCAGCAAGGCATCCGTCTCCTCGATCAGACGATGGGCACGCTGGTTGGCGAAGGTGACATGCCCCTGGCCATCGATCAGCACCATGCCGGGCGCCACCAGGTCCAGCGCCCGCGTCGCCGAGCGGAAGGCCTGGCGCGAGGCCTCGTGTCGCAGGCCGGTCATGGCCTGACGCAACTCCTGCAGTTCATGGTTCGATTTTGCCCGCATGCGCCTGACCTGGCGCAGACGGGCCTCCACCGTCGCCAGCAGCAGGTCGAAATCGATGGGCTTGACCAGGTAGTCATCGGCGCCGCAGCGCTTGCCATCGACGATATCGCGTGGATCCGATAGCGCGGTCAGGAAGATGAAGGGGGTGTCGGCCAGATGAGGCCGACGTTCGCGCACTTCTTTCAGTACGTCGTAGCCATTGAGGCCGGGCATGTTGATATCGCAGAGGATGAGATCCGGTGCGCTGGCCTCTATCTGCTGCAGCGTCGCGTCGCCGTCTGCGGCCTCGAGTACCGCGTAGCCCGCTTCCCTGAGTTCCTCGCAGATGTCGGTGCGCAGGTCCTCCTGGTCCTCGGCGCAGAGGATCAGCGGGGGCTGATGGGAGCGTTCAAGCGGTGACATCGGTCCTCTCCTCCTGGTCGGCGGCGGGCAGCCGCAGGGTGAACACGGACCCTTCGCCGGGGGTGGCGCTCACTTCCAGGTCCCCCTGCTGGATACGTGCCAGGTGACGGGCGATGTTCAGCCCCAGGCCGATGCCATCGGTGCCTGCCGCATTGCTGCCACGAAAGAAGCGTTCGAAGAGTCGAGCCTGCTCGTCGCCGGGAATACCCGGGCCGCCATCCGCTACCCGGCACACCGCCTCATCGCCTTCCCTCGCCGTGATAATGCAAACGGGTTTGTCGGCGGGAGAGTACTTGAGGGCATTGGAGATCAGGTTGGCCAGCACCTGCTCGGTGAGGGCGCGGTCACACCAGGCTAGGGCCTCGGGGCTGCCATGCGACGTGGTCAACCGTGCGACGCCTTTCGCCTCTTCCTGAAGGCGGCACAGGTGATCGACGATGGACACCAGCGAATGGCGAGTCGGGTTGGCCTCGACCTGCTGGCCATCGAGTCGCGCCGCGGTCAGCGAGGACTCCACCAGGCGAGTCATCTGTTCCACCGCTTCGCGCAGCCGCTGATACCGCTCGCTGCGCTCCTCGGCGGTGAAGTGTCGATCGCGGCGCAGCAGGCGCTGCAGACCGGAGTCGATCACTGCCAGCGGGGTACGGAACTGGTGCGAAACCATGGCCGCGAAGCTGCGGTAGAACTCGCTGACACCGCGTTCACGATTCAAGGCGCTGGCCAGGGCATCGGCGGTCTCCTTGTAGCGGCTGGTGTGCCTGGCGATCTCTCCCTCCAGCTGATCTCGGTGTGTCGTCAACGCCTGCTGGGCGATGCGGCGCTGGCCAAGGGCATGGATGAGCAGCAGCATCAGGGCGAGACCGCTCAGGGTGATGCCGACGACGGAACCGATGACCTGCAACAGGCTGCTGCGGTAGGTATCGAGACGGGCACCGGTGCTTTCCCACTCGGCCATCATGACGGCATTGGCGATGCGGTTGAGGCGGTCCATGAGGCCATCGAGGTGTGGCATCAGGGTGGCGGGACGAAACCGTGACTCGCCTTCGTTGTCGTCGACGGTTGCCAGCAGGGCCTGGAGATCATCGAGCGCCGCATCCAGCGTGCTCTCCAGCCCTTGAGACGCGAGGTAGCGGCGCTGGGGTCCGTCGTCCATCAGCGTCAGGCGACTGGCCAGGATATCCAGGCGCAGTTCGGGGTCCGAGTCACGTTGGCCCATCGCGCGTCGGCTCACGGCCTGGTCCAGCCGGTGACTGGCGACCTGTGCCTGAGTGACCACCCACAGCATGTTCTCGTCGACGTTGTCGCGCATGTCCTTCTCGACCTGGAACAGACGAACGAGCGCAAAGGCCAGGAAGGCGGAAAACGCCAGGATGGCCAGGCTGGATACCAGATAGGCGGGAAAGGGACGCAGCCTGGGCATTACTCGATCTCGAGTCGGTTAAGTTGCCAAACCCAGCGGTAGTCGTAGCGGATATCCTGGAGCTCGGCATGGTCATCGCGCGGATAGACGATCCATAGGGGCCCCTTGTCGCGACGGGTCAGCCGCTGCCCGTCCATGTGTGTGGCCAGGATGACGTCGTAGTCGTAGAAGTCCTGCAAGGGAATCTCGACGACGTAGTCATTCAGTGCCAGGGCAATCGCGGTCTCCCCGCTGGCGCCGAGGCGCTCCAGCAGATCGCGCATCAGGAAGCCGTCGAAGTGGTTCACGCCGTCGGTCACGGAGGTGGAGGTGGTCAGTTCATGACCCGGCAGGGTCTCCAGCAGGTCCAGATCCAGGTGGGCCTCGTCTGCCTGATTGGTGGCGGCTATCTGTCCGCTGACGACCAGCTTGACCGCTCCCTCGGGAGCCGGGAGTGTCGCGGCGTCAGCTTGGGCCAGAACCGGTCCCGAAAGCAGCAACGTGGCCAGCACAAGGCAGTGCCTGATCAGCATCATGTCTCTCCCGCTGTTCACAATGTTGAGGTCTCTTCGCCAGGGTCATGCCAGTGGCTACTGATCCTAGCCTCCAGCTTGCGCGCCTACCCCCTTCAAATGAAGGGGGCCGGCGCCAGGGCAAGACGCTATGTTGTCGGGCAGGCATTCAGTCAAGGACATGGGGAGTACACGCCATGACAACCGGCACCTTGCGCCAACCCGGCATCAAGGAACGCGTCGAGCAACTCGGCTATCTGCTCAAGCATACCTTCAGCCTCGTGGGGCGCGACCCGGGCATTCTGCGCCCCTGGATTCGCATGTCTCTCTATGCCGTGGTGATGGTCAGCCTGTTCTTCTACAGCGTGATCAGCATATGGGGGAACAATGGTGGCACCTTGCCGCTGCTGTTGAGCCTGGGGATGTTCGTCTACAAGTACTTCTATTACACACGACAGGAGCTGCGACAGAGCTGGCTGGTGACCGAGGCACTGCAGGGCCACCAACGCTCCGCCGCGGACGCCAAGGCCAGGATCAAGACCCTGAAGGGAAGCGCGAGAAAGATCGCCCTGCTGGATATGATGCTCAGCGGCATGCTCAGCTGGACATTGCGCTCAGGGCCCGTCGGCGCCCTGATGTCGCTGCTGCTGAAGGGCTTGCGTGAGGTCTGGGACCTGGTCAACCACTACCTGTTGCCCTCGGTGGTGGTCGACGGCCATGGCATCCGCGAAAGCGTTTCACGCATGGGTCGTCTCAGGGAGAGCGTGCCGGAGACGCTGGTCGGTGTGTTCGGCATCGATGTGGCGTCACGGGCCGTGGGGACCATCATGTTTCCCGTTTACGCCGTGACGCTCCTGTTGGGGCTGGTGGTGGGCATCTGGGTGGGCGAGAGCCTGCCGGCCTTCCTGCTGGGCGACCCCCTGGCGGGTACCGCTCTGGCCGGTGCCGGCCCGCTTCCGGAAACGCTGCCCATATCCGCGCTGCCGATTCTTGTCGCCGTGTGGATCGCCAAGTTGTTCAGCGTGGTGCTGGAACGCATGACCACCTCGGTGAAGGTGATCTACTTCTCGATCTTCTACATGCGGATCACTCATGCCGACGATATCGTCGAGGATATTCGCGACGAACTGGAGGCTTTTCTGCGTATGGAAGCCAGTGATCCTGATCCGGTGGCGTCACCCGGAACCCAGAATAGGTAACGGTAAGCGGGTAATTGAAGAGGAAGTCAGATGATGTGGGATTTTCGGATCGGACAGGCACTGGGGCTCATGCTTCGCACGCTGCCCTTCATTCTCTTTCGACTGGTCGTCTACTTTGGCGTGGCGCTGGCCTACGCACTGATGACCGGTGTGGGGGCCGGCATCGGCTGGGGCATCGGTGGCCTGGGTGACGAGGGATTTCGCGCCGCCAGCACCTTCTGGGGAGGCGCCATCGGGTTCGGTACCGTGGGCGCGGTGATGTATGTATTGCGCGAGTATCTGCTCTATGTCGTCAAGGCGGGGCATATTGCCGTACTGGTGGAGCTGCTCGACGGCCAGACCCTCCCCGAGGGGCGCGGTCAGATCGACCATGCGCAGACGGTGGTCCGGGAGCGTTTCGGCCAGGCCAGCCTGCTGTTCGGTATCGACCAGTTGATCAAGGGGGTGCTGCGCACCATCACGGGCCTCATGCGCGGGGTCTTCGGGCTGCTGCCGATTCCCGGCGCGCGGCAGTTCATTCGCCTCCTCGAGGCCTTCCTGAAGATAGCCGTTGGCTTCATCGATGAGGTGATCCTGGCCTACTGCATCAAGACGCGCTCTGACAATGCCTGGGCCTCCTCCCGTGATGCCCTCGTGCTATACGGCCAGAATGCCAAGCCGATGTTAAAGAACGCCGCCTGGCTGGCGCTGATCGTCTACGGCCTCTCGTTGCTGGTGTTTCTGATCATGCTGGCGCCGGCAGCCCTGGTGGCCTACCTGATTCCCGGCGGATGGTCCGCCACCGGGGTGATCGTGGCACTGCTCTTCGCCTGGAGCGTCAAGGTGGCACTGCTGGAACCCTTCGCCATTACCTGCATGATGCAGGCCTATTTCAAGACCATCGAGGGTCAGCAACCCGATCCCGAATGGGAGGCCAAGCTCGACGGCATGTCCAGGAAATTCCGCAAGCTCAAGCAGAAGGCGGCTGAATCCACGGAGCGCCCGTCGTTCGGCGAAACCGGTGCCTCACCGTCCGATTCTCGAGCCTGATGGATTTCATCCCGCCACCCATGCGGGGTTTCGTGCAGTGATAAACCCAATACGAAGAAAGGAGTACGACATGAAACGTGGCATAGGGTTGTTGACGTCGGGAGCGCTGGTCGCCTCACTGGGCCTGGTGTCTGCGCAGGCACAGGCGCAGGCCGACGGGGTCGTCGAGCAGATCGAGTTGGGCCTGGAGCTTTATCAGGAACAGGAGTACGGCGCGGCAATCACCGAGCTCGAGTTCGCCATCAACGATATTCGCAAGCTGGTCTCGGAGCGCATTGCCGAGACCTTCCCCGACGCGCCCGAAGGGTGGAGCGCCGGCACGGTGGAGTCTGCCGGTGGCGGCGGGGCGGCAGCGATGTTCGGCGGCGGTGGCAGCATGCTGGAGCGCGAGTATCGTCAGGAGCAGGGCGGTGGCAGACTGACCGCAAAGCTGATGATCGACAACCCCATGATTCAGGCGATGTCGGCCATGTTCAACAACCCGGCGATGATCGCCGCCCAGCCCAACATGGAGCGTATCCGCATCGGGCGCGACTCCGCACTGCTCAAGTGGCAACCCGAGCGCGGCAACGCCGAAGTCTCCTTCCTGATGGATGGACGCATCCTGATGCAGGTCAACGGCCAGGGGCTGGACTCCCAGGCGCCCGCCGTGGAACTGCTCGAGGCCTGGGACCTTGATGCCGTGCGGGAGCAGGCTGCGCGCTGAGGTCTGCTCGCGACATGTTTCCCGAGGGTAAAAAAAGCGGCGAGGCTGATGCCTCGCCGCTGTCGTTCAGCCAGTCCGTTACTCCAGGCTGAAGCTAATCCGCTCCAGTACCTCGCCGCTGTCCGAGGCCTTGTAGCGGACCTCGTAGTCGCCGGCTGAGCTGGGGGCGAAGAGTTGCAGGGGGCTGCCCTGGCTGGCCCGGGCCTCGCGGATGGCGGAAGCATCCGGAGCACTGCCCGCCTCGACGATCTGGATGTAGTCCTCGTAACGTCCCGGCCCTTGCCAGTTGATCGTAACCACGCCGCCGGCCTCGGGGGTACCCTCGATGGCCAGGCTGACCTCACCGGCCCCCACGCTGACCGGCTCGCTGGCCAGGGTCCTTCCCGATTGCTGGATCACGTAGCGGACCTCGTAGTCACCCGGCTCTGTTGGGGCATCCAGGGTGACCGGCGAACCTCTGCTGGTACGCACATAGTCGGTATAGCTGCCTTCCGGTGCCCCGGCCTCGACGATGGTGATGTAATCCCGGGGGTTGTCGGGGCCCATCCACTCCACCTGGAATTCGCCGCTCGGCACGATGGGCTCGTTGACCATCAATTGCGCCGTGGCGGGAACCAGGCTGATCGGCTGGCTGGCCAGGGTACGCCCGGACTGCTGGATCACGTAGCGGATCTCGTGGTTCCCCAGGGCATCCGGGGCGGTGATCGTCAGCGGCGACCCCCGGCTGGTGCGGGTGTAGTCGAGGTAGCTGCCTTCGGGAGCACCGGCCTCGACGATGGTGACGTAGTCCCGGGGATTGTCGGGGCCCTCCCACTCGACTTTGATCACCGAGCCCGCGACGGCTTCCTCGGGCGCCGTGACACTGGCGGATGCCGGAATGAGGGTGATCGGCTGGCTGGCCAGGGTACGCCCGGACTGCTGGAGCACATAGCGGATCTCGTGGTTACCCAGGGCATCCGGGGCGGTGATGGTCAGCGGCGACCTCCGGCTGGTGCGGGTGTAGTCGAGGTAGCTGCCCTCGGGGGCTCCGGCCTCGACGATGGTGATGTAGTCCCGGGGATTGTCGGGGCCCTCCCACTCGATCTCGATCACCGAGCCGGCGACGGCTTCCTCGGGCGCGGTGACGTCGGCAGATGCCGGGATCAGGTTGATGGGATGGCTGGCCAGGGTACGCCCGGACTGCTGGAGCACGTAGCGGATCTCGTGGTTGCCCAGGGCATCCGGGGCGGTGATGGTCAGCGGCGACCCCCGGCTGGTGCGGGTGTAGTCGAGGTAGCTGCCCTCGGGGGCCCCGGCCTCGACGATGGTGACGTAGTCCCGGGGATTGTCGGGGCCCTCCCACTCGACGTCGATCTGCGAGCCCGTCACGATCTCCTCGGGGGCGGAGAGGCTGGCCTCCACCGGTGACAGGGTGATGGGGTGGCTGGCCAGGGTATCGCCGCTCTGCTGATGCACGTAGCGGATCTCGTGGTTGCCCAGGGCATCCGGGGCGGTGATGGTCAGCGGCGACCCCCCGCTGGTGCGGGTGTAGTCGAGGTAGCTGCCCGCGGGGGCCCCGGCCTCGACGATGGTGACGTAGTCCCGGTCGTCATCGGGTCCCGTCCAGGCGACCTCGATGACGGAGCCCGCCGGTGCCTCGTCGGGGGCGGTCAGCTCGGCGGCGGGGGGAGGTGCCGGTTCGGGCTCCGGCTCGGGTTCCGGAGTGGGTTCCGCGGCGGCCTGCTCCACCTGGCTCAGCGCGCTGGCCAGCTCTGCGCCGGAGTTGGTCTGGAAGAGCTGCCCACCGGTCTGCTCGGTCACGCAGGAAAGCTGCTGGACCTCGTTGTCGGTAAGCCCGAAGCCGACCACATGGGCGCGAATCTTAAGCCCCTGTTCCGCGAGCCGCGCCGCTTCGGCGCAGGGGTCGCCGTCGCAGGTCTCCAGCCCGTCGGTCACCAGGATGATGTCAGCGGCCTCGGCGGTACGGGGAACCTGCTCGGCGGCGAGACGCAGACTCTCGGCGATCGGTGTCATGCCCTGGGGGTTGAGGGCACGTATCTGGTCCGCCAGGGTATCGGCATCCTGGAGCTCCATGGCGGCAATGACCTCGATATCCCCGCAATCGCCCCGGCGGTTGTGGCCATAGGCCAGCACGCTCAGGGGCACCTCGGGATCGCGATCCTGGAGATACTCGTCGATCACGTCGCGGGCAACCTCGATGCGCGTGATGTCGCCATCCATGCGATTCCACATGGAGCCCGAGGCATCGAGCACCATGACCCCCACGCGTTCGGCCATGGCAGGAGTGGCGCCCAGCAGCAACATTGCGGGGAGCAGGGAAACGGATCGGCTCAAGCGGGCCATGCAGCACCTCCAGATTGCTAAGCATCAAGGCACAGCATAGCCAAGGGCGGTGTCAGCGTGCCCCCTTCATTTCGAGGGGGCAGAGGAAGGGCTCTAGTGGAGAGGATCGCCTCAGCAATTCCGGGATCGAGGTGGCTTTTACGGCTTGAGCCGGTAGCCGCTCTTGAAGATCCAGCGCAGCACCGCCAGCGCCGACCCCAGGAACAGCAGGATCACCAGCAGGCTGACCACCGGGCTGACATCGCTGATGCCGTAGAAGCTCCAGCGGAAACCGCTGATCAGGTAGACCACCGGGTTGGCCAGGGTCACCGTCTGCCAGAAGGGCGGCAGCATGTCGATGGAGTAGAAGGTGCCTCCGAGGAAGGTCAGCGGGGTGATCACCAGTAGCGGCACCAGCTGCAGTTTCTCGAAGCCGTCGGCCCAGATGCCGATGATGAAGCCCAGCATGCTGAAGGTGGTGGCGGTGAGCACCAGAAACACCAGCATCATCAGGGGGTGCTCGATGGAGTAGGGCACGAAGAGCCGCGCCGTGGCCAGCACGATCAGTCCCAGGACCATCGACTTGGTGGCAGCCGCGCCGACATAGCCGATCACCACCTCGACATAGGACATCGGCGCCGAGAGGATCTCGTAGATCGAGCCCGAGAAGCGCGGAAAGAAGATGCCGAAGGAGGCGTTGGCCACGCTCTGGGTCAGCAGCATCAGCATGATCAGGCCCGGCACGATGAAGGCCCCGTAGCTGACGCCATCCACCTCGCTGATCCGGGTGCCGATGGCCGCCCCGAATACCACGAAGTAGAGCGAAGTGGAGATCACCGGCGAGACGATGCTCTGCAGCACGGTGCGCAGGCTGCGCGCCATCTCGGCGAGGTAGAGGGTTTTCACGGACTGCAGGTTCATGCGCGCTCCTGGACCAGGCTGACGAAGATATCCTCCAGGGAACTCTGGCGGGTGTGCAGGTCCTTGACCCGCAGCCCCACTGCCTCGAGGTCGGCCAGCAGCCCCGAGATCGACGAGCCCCCTTCCTGGCGAGCCGCATCGTAGCTGTAGACCAGCGCATGGCCCTCGTTGGCGAGCTCCAGGCCGTGGCCCGCCAGCGACTCGGGTACGGCCTCCAGCGGCTCCTGCAGGTGCAGGGTCAGCTCCTTGCTGCCAAGCTTGCGCATCAGCGCGTGAGTGTTCTCCACCAGCACGATCTCCCCGCGGCGGATCACCCCGATGCGGTCGGCCATCTCCTCGGCCTCCTCGATGTAGTGGGTGGTGAGGATGATGGTTACGCCCTGGTCGCGCAGGCTGCGCACCACCTCCCACATCTCGCGGCGCAGCTCCACGTCCACGCCGGCGGTGGGTTCGTCCAGGAACAGCACCTGAGGCTCGTGGGACAGCGCCTTGGCAATCAGCACCCGGCGCTTCATGCCGCCGGAGAGCTCCAGCAGCCGGCTGTCGCGCTTTTCCCACAGGGTCAGGGAGCGCAACACCTTCTCGATGTGTGCCGGGTCTTGCGGCTTGCCGAATAGCCCGCGACTGAAGCTCACCGTGTCCCACACCGTGGTGAAGGCCTCGTTGGTCAGCTCCTGGGGCACCAGGCCGATCAGTTCCCGCGCGGCGCGGTAGTCGTCGACGTTGTCGTGGCCATCCACCAGCACCCGGCCGCGGCTGGCGTTGACCAGCCCGCAGATCACGCTGATCAGGGTCGTCTTGCCCGCGCCATTGGGGCCAAGCAGGGCGAAGATCTCGCCTCGCTCGATGCTGAGGTCGACATCCACCAGCGCCTTGAAGCCATCCGAGAAGGTCTTGGAGAGCCCCTCGACCCGTATCATCGGCGCGTCACTCAAGGTTGATGTCTCCGTCGAAATCGAGCGCCAGGCTCAGGCCATCTACCTCCACGGTGACCCGCGCCGGCAGCCGCTCGTCACCCTTGAGGTGCCCGTCGGCGAGCGCCTGCTGCACGGCCTTCTCGATCTCCTGTTGGGTGGTGACGCCCACGGTTTTCAGCAGCTTGCGGATGCTGTGTTGAAAGGCCTCGTCGTTCATTCGCGGCTCCTCCTGTGGTGATCGCTGGGGTTCCTAGTCTAACGCGACTGGCGGGGTGATACAGGGATTGTACAAGAAAAACCGTGCATGGCGGCCATGCACGGCATCGACTCCAACGCGCCGGGTACTCAGTTGCGGTCGGTGATCTCCAGCAGGTGGTAGCCGAACTGGGTCTTCACCGGGCCGTGCACCTTGCCCACGTCGCCCTCGAACACCACCTTGTCGAACTCCGGCACCATCTGGCCCGGGCCGAAGGTGCCGAGCTCGCCGCCCTGCTTGCCGGAGGGGCAGGAAGAGTGCTCGCGCGCGACCTCGGCGAAGTCGCGTCCGCCCTCGATCTCCGACTTGAGTTCGTTACACTTCGCTTCGCTGTCCACCAGGATATGACGTGCGCTTGCCTTGGTCATGAGGCCTCCTCGGGAGGTTGGGTAATGGGGATTGTGTAGCCCCGAAGGATACCACGATGGCCACGGCCTGGGTCGACTCGGGGCATGGCCGTTGTTTCAGCCCGTCATCGGGAAATGAAAAGGGGTTACAAGGGAGAGGAACATGAAAACCCCGGCGTAGGGGCCGGGGTAGAGCGCGTGATGACAGGGGAGTCACTCGCTGGGTTTATTGGAACGGCTGGAATTGTATTCCTTTGCCGGAGCCGAACGGCGGCGTTCTTTAACATCATGGACCCTCACGGGTTGATTGCCTATCCGGAGATTGGAGAGCTTTTCGGAGACCTCTCTGCTAACGCCGCCAACAATGCCGGGGCCGTCCCAGCCACCGCAGCCCCCCACCTGATCGCACGGTCCGCCATGGCCACTACAGACGGTAGCCATGTTGAATCCCTCGATGGCCGTGGAATAAATCACGGTGCCATCATTGCATACCATCGAAATCTCCGTGTTGGGATCCATCAGTCCCAGTCTGATGGCCGCTTGGGGCGAAAGGGCATGGCTGGACATGGACACGCCCAGCATGAGCATGGCAGACAGTAGCGCCGTTGCCTGAGCCTTGTGGTTGAATATTTTCATTTTCATTGCTCCCGATTGTGGTTCTGGTTGTGAAAGAGCCTGGGGGTAGAGCCATACACCAGACTTGAGCTTAGCTCGTTTGCTTCCCTGATGGGTCGTTACCCGTCGGGTTTCGGTTCACATCTTTTTCGTGAATCGAGGTTTACACAAAGTCAGGTGCTTTAGAGGCAGGTCACGTTGCATGATCTGCAGGTCTTGCCCCGCCGGCGGCTCGCATGGTGCCGGCGGGGCGTCACTCAACTTCCCGGACTACTCCGGCAGGGTGATGCCGCTGCCGCCCATCTCCGCCGGGACATCCTTCAGCTTGGGAAGACTGTCATGCACAGGCAACACGGACTCCTGATAATGGACATGCACTGACGGCCGATAGTCGAAGTCGGGTATCACGGCGGCATAGACATCCGTTAGCCCCATGGAGGGATGTTCGGTCATGATGTGCCCGCCGCACCTCATGCACCACTTGCGGTAGCTTTCGGGGGTCTTGTTGTAGGTGCCAATGTTCTCGGCACCGCTGACGATGGAGACCGCCTCCGGCTTCCACAGGGTGAAGGCATTGACTGGGCCCGCCGACCAGTGGCGACAGGAATCGCAGTGGCAGTAGCCCATGGCTTCCGGTTCCCCCTTGACGGCAAGCCGGACCGCCCCGCAGAAGCAGCTTCCCTGGTAGCTTTTCTCTTCGCTCATGACTCGGCTCCCCCACGATGGCCCCTGCCTGCCTGCCTGCCTGCCCGGATGGCTGGGCCGGCGATGCTATTCATTGAATTTGTCCGGGCGCGCATAGTGCCCGACGATATCGAGGCTGCGCCTACTCTACCGTCCTTTCGATCGTCCTTTCCCGATCGAGAAATACCGGCGGTTCCTGAACGATTGCCATGCTGATCATGACGCTCTCCCCATGGTGAATCGCTGCCCGCACGGACATTCCCCTTACTTGCTGGCCGCGGCCACCAGCATTCCGCAGGGGCCTTGCAATGGGAAATGGAAGAGGGACTGATAAGGCAGAAGGACATGGAAGCCCCGGCGCAGTGGCCGGGGCAGGAGAGGTGACGATCGGCGGGGTCATTCGCTGGCTTTATTGGAGCGCGTGGAATTCTAATCCTGCACGGGTGCGACAGGTTGGCGGACTCGATCTGAGTTGGCTCTGACGCTTTGGTCGTCCAGACGATGCTCGGTGGCATCGTTACCGATGGGTCGGTTGCCTAGGCGAAGCTCGACGGGATCGTTACCGACGCTCGTTCCTGTGCCAGTGCTGCCGGTCGGGTTGCCGTGGCCACCGACGGGTCCGTTGTGGTCTGCACAAAGCACATAGGGATTCACGTGCAAAGAAACCCAGTATATGGTTCCGTCTCTGCACTCGACTTTCGACGTCCCGTCATTTATCCGTATTTCTTGCATAGCTTCTCCGGTTGAACGGGCATGGCTGGACATGGACACCCCCAGCATGAGCGTGGAAAACAGAAGCGCCGTTAACTGAGCCTTGCGGTCGAATGCTTTCATTGTTGTTGCTCCGATCTGTGGTTGGTTCCCCCATGGGTCGTTCCTCGTCGGGTTTCGGTTCACATCTTTTTCGCGAGAGTCGATTTTCCCTGAGCGGCCCAGTTGGCGCCTCCCGATGCCGCGCCGTAGCATTACCCCACGCTTCTCATCGCAAGGACCCGCGACCCCCATGTTCGAGCAGACCTTCAAGAACATCGACGATGTGCTCTGGAAAGAGGCCGGCTGCGCCACTGAGCTGGACTACACCGAACAGACCTCCTGGCTGCTCTTCCTCAAGTACCTGGACGACCTCGAGCAGCGGCGTGCCATGAACGCCACCCTGGCTGGCAAGGCCTTCGATTTCATCCCGCAGCTGTTCGGTGAACTACCGGCACTCTTCCACGATGAGGACGAGCTGCGCCGGCTCTGGAGCCGACCGGACACCCGCCAGGCACTGCTCGATACCCTGGCCGAGAAGGGCTACGGCAGCGAGCAGCTCCGCGAGATCGGCCGCCTGGTCGATGCCGAGAACAGTGATCTTTTCGACGTGCTGGCCTACATCGCCTTCGCGCTGCCGCCGCTCAGTCGCGAGGAGCGCGTGGCCAGCCAACGAGAACGGCTCTTTTCCGACTACGACTATCGCCAGCGTGAATTCCTCGGCTTCGTGCTGGACCATTACATCCAGGATGGCGTCGGCGAACTCGCCCAGGACAAGCTGCCCCGGCTGATCGAACTCAAGTACCAGACCCCGACCGACGCCATCGCTGAACTCGGCAGCGTCGAGAATATCCGGGAAGTCTTCATCGGCTTCCAGGCGAGGTTGTATGAATCAGCATAAGGCTCTGCCTGTGCCGAAAGGGCGCTTGTGGGAGCGCTGCTTGCAGCGCGAAGGAAAAAGGCAGAATTGCAAGAATTTTCCGATAACCTGTGCTGGCTATTGGGTCAGGAAAAGTATTGGTATCGGGTCGGCCGGTATCGACCCAAAACGGACATGACAACAAAGTTGGCGGACCGTTCATTAGTGTTGAATAGTTGAGCAAATGCTGAATGGTTAGGGCGTATGACAAGGCGATTGGAGTGATCTTGAAAACCAACTATGTCCTCATCGATTTCGAAAACGTACAACCAGTCGATCTAGGCTTGCTCAACGGGCATGCATTCAAGGTCAAGGTTTTCCTAGGCGCTAACCAGACGAAGGTTCCTGTTGCGCTCGCTTCAGCGCTTCAGGCATTGGGTGATAGCGCCGAATACATCCCGCTCGCTTCGAGTGGGCGCAACGCCTTAGATTTCCATATTGCCTATTACCTAGGGCTTCTCTCTAACCTGGATCCAAAGGCATTTTTCCATATCATCTCCAAAGACGCCGGGTTCGATCCGTTGATCAAACACTTGAAGAGCAAGGGAGTGTTCGCTCAGCGCTCCGTATCCATCAGCGACATCCCGCTTTTTAAAGCTCCGGCGTCTCAGTCAAGGCTATGGGTAGTCGTTGACGATCTGATCAGGCGCAAAGCATCGAAGCCGAGGACGCAGAAGATCCTTCTTAGCACAATGGCTGCCTTGTTCAACAAGGAGCTGTCAGAAACTGAATTACAAGAACTCTTTGAGTCCTTGTGCAAACAAGGCGTAGTGCGGGTAGAAGGAACCAAGATTTCCTATGACTTGCCAGCCTAATATATAAGAATCAGCCTTAAGATTTGTGTGAAGCTGACCTTGAAAACGAGGCTTCTCATGTTGTCGCTGTATTGATTTTTTGGAGTTTTTTCTGGCTAAAAGCGTCACGTTTTCCTTTGCTAATTATCGATCTAAAGAAGCACAAGATTTTAACCATCCCCCGCAATGCTCTGAGATACATGTATATATTCTGATGTATTTGTCTTCAGCACCTCGCATTCTATGGTTTTGAAAAAATGCGTTGCTCCGTCTTGATCTGATCAAGCCGCTTGCCTTCTTCCGGCGTTGAAGCAAGGTCCGGCGGGCAGAATCTTGCGATCATTTTTCAACGCCCGGGTCGTCGACACTCGAGGTACTGGCAGGTCCGTTCACCTTTCGACTAGCTTGAAGTCTACCGGCTGATCGCGCCGAGCCCCGGGGGCAGGGAGGTTCGGCCAAGGGAGTCGGCCTGGAAGCAGTTCAACAACGAGATCGGCAAGGCGGCCATCCGAAGCCGCTGCCGATGCGAGTGCACGCTAGTGAGGTCAAGCACATGGCAGACGATCTGCGCGAGAGCGCCCTGCAGTACCATCGATATCCCCGCCCCGGCAAGCTGGCGATCCAGGCGATCAAGCCCATGGCCAGCCAGCGCGATCTGTCGCTGGCCTACTCACCCGGCGTGGCCGCCGCCTGTGAGGAGATCGAGCGTGATCCCCTCAATGCGGCCGAGTACACCGCCCGGGGCAACCTGGTGGCGGTGGTCAGCAACGGCACGGCAGTGCTGGGGCTGGGTGCCATCGGCGCGCTGGCCTCCAAGCCGGTCATGGAAGGCAAGGCGGTGCTGTTCAAGAAGTTCGCCGATGTTGACGTCTTCGACATCGAGATCGAGGAGCGTGATCCGGACAGGTTCATCGACATCGTCGCCGGTCTGGAGGCCACCTTCGGCGGCATCAACCTGGAGGACATCAAGGCGCCGGAGTGCTTCGAGATCGAGCGCCGCCTGCGCGAACGGATGGATATCCCGGTCTTCCACGACGACCAGCACGGTACCGCCATCGTCACGGCGGCCGCGCTGCTCAACGGCCTGCGGGTGGTGGGCAAGTACCTCGCCGATATCCGTCTCGTGTGCAACGGCGCGGGCTCCGCGGCCTTGGCCTGTCTGGATCTGGCGGTGGCCCTGGGAGTTCGCAAGGAAAACATCCTGGTCTGCGACCGCAGCGGGGTGATCCACACCGACCGTGCCGAGGGCCTGGACCAGTACAAGGCACGCTATGCGGTCCAGACCGAGGCCCGCACCCTGGCCGATGCCGTCGACGGGGCCGATGTCTTCTTCGGTCTCTCTTCCGGGGGATCGCTCAAGGCGGAAATGGTGGCGACCATGGCCGATCGCCCCTTGATCCTGGCCATGGCCAATCCGATTCCGGAAATCATGCCGGAGGAGGCCAAGGCGGTACGACCCGATGCGGTGATCGCCACCGGGCGCTCGGATTACCCCAACCAGGTCAACAACGTCCTGTGCTTCCCCTTCATCTTCCGCGGCGCCCTGGACTGCGGCGCCACCACCATCAACGAGGAGATGAAGCTGGCCACCGTCATGGCCATCGCCGACATGGCGACCACCACGGTGCCGGAAACGGTGGCGGTGGCCTACGGCGGCCAGGCGATGACCTTCGGCCCGGAATACATCCTGCCCAAGCCCTTCGACCCGCGCCTGATCGACACCATCCCGCCGGCGGTGGCCAAGGCCGCCATGGAGAGCGGCGTGGCTGCTCGACCCATTGCGGACCTGGACGCCTACGCCCGCTCGCTGTCAAAGCTGGTCTACCGTTCCGGCAATGTGATGGAGCCGGTATTCGAGCGGGCGCGACAGAATCCCCTCCGCCTGCTGTACGCCGAAGGCGAGGACGAGCGTGTCCTGCGCGCCATGGAGGTCTGCGTCAGTCAGCGCTATGCCAGACCCGTGCTGATCGGTCGCCGTGCGGTCATCGAGGCGCGCATCGAGGAGTTGGGCTTGCCGGTGAAGTCCGACGTCGATTTCGAACTGATCGACACCCAGGACTATCCCCATTACGCCGAACTGGCTGGCGAGTACCACCAGCTGATGGGGCGGCGCGGTGTACAGCCGGATGCCGCCGAGAAGCGAGTGCGCAGCCGGGCCACCATCCTGGCCTCGTTGCTGCTGCGCCGCGGCGATGTGGACGCCATGATCACCGGCCCGGTGGGCACCTATCGCGAGCACCTGGGGCTGGTGCTGGACGTCATCGGTCTGCGGGAGGGCGTCAGCACGGCCGCGGCACTGCAACTGCTGATCCTCGAACGGGCCACGCTGTTCATTGCCGATCCCTACGTCAATTATGACCCCGATGCCAGCCAGATCGCCGAGATCACCCTGCTGGCCGCGGAACAGGTCCGCCGCTTCGGCATCACGCCTCGGGCGGCGCTGGTCTCCCACTCGAATTTCGGCAGCGATGACTTCGAGAGTGCCCAGAAGATGCGCCAGGCCCTGGCGCTGATTCGGGAGCGGGCACCGGACCTGGTGGTGGATGGCGAAATGCAGGCTGACGCGGCGCTGTCCACGGGCGTTCGCGGGCGCATCCTCCCTGATTCACTGCTCGAGGGCGAGGCCAACCTGTTGATCATGCCCAATCTGGACGCGGCGAACATTGCCTTTTCCGCCCTCAAGGTACTGGGCAACGGCGTGGCGGTGGGCCCCATCCTGCTGGGGGCCGCCAAGTCGGTTCAAGTGCTCAACCGTACGGTCACCGCGCGAGGCATCACCAACATGAGCGCCTTCGCCGTGGTGGAGGCACAGACCGATCGATAAGAACAATCCCGACCCAACCGAGAGAGATGATCCATGGCATTCGAAAACTACAACGACTTCGATCCACTGGAAACCCGGGAGTGGCAGGAAGCCGTCGATGTGGTGGTGGAGCGGGTGGGTCCCGAGCGGGCCACCTACCTGCTGCACAAGGCGGTGGAAGAGGCCTACCGGACCGGCACCGAGGCGCCGGATACCACCCGCACGCCCTACGTGAACACCATCCCGCCCCACAAGGAGGCCAAGCTGCCCGGCGACGAAGCGTTGCTGCAGCGGCTGATCGCCTATCTGCGCTGGAATGCCATGGCCATGGTGGTGCGCGCCAACAAGAAGCCCGCCGAGCCCGGTGGACACATCGCCAGCTATCAGTCCTCGGCGGTGATGTACGAGGTGGGCTTCAACCATTTCTGGCATGCCCCCAGCGACACCCACGGCGGCGACATCATCTACGTGCAGGGCCATTGCGCCCCGGGTATCTACGCGCGGGCGTATCTGGAGGGGCGGCTCACCGAGGAGCAGCTGGAGAACTTCCGCCTGGAGGTGGATGGCAAGGGGCTTTCCTCCTATCCCCACCCGTATCTGATGCCGGACTTCTGGCAGGTCTCCACCGTCTCCATGGGCCTGGGGCCGATCATGGCCATCTACCAGGCACGCTTCATGAAGTACCTCCACCACCGGGGCCTGGCCGACACCGAGGGACGCAAGGTCTGGGCGTTTCTGGGCGACGGCGAGATGGATGAGCCCCAGTCCCAGGGGGCCATCGCCCTGGCCACCCGGGAGAAGCTGGACAACCTGATCTTCGTGGTCAACTGCAACCTGCAGCGCCTGGACGGCCCGGTGCGGGGCAACAGCAAGATCGTCCAGGAACTGGAAGGCAACTTCCGGGGCGCGGGCTGGAACGTCATCAAGTGCCTGTGGGGGTCGGGCTGGGACGAACTGCTGGCCAAGGACACGCAGGGGCTGTTGCGCAAGCGCATGGAGGAGTGCGTCGACGGCGAGTATCAGAACTTCAAGGTCAAGGGCGGCGGCTACATCCGCGAGCATTTCTTCGGCAAGTATCCGGAGCTCAAGGAGATGGTCGCTCACATGTCGGACGACGACATCTACTACAAGCTGGTACGTGGTGGCCACGACCCGCAGAAGGTCTACGCGGCCTATCATGCGGCGGTCAACACCACCGACAAGCCCTCCGTGCTGCTGATGAAGACCGTCAAGGGCTATGGCATGGGCGAGGGCGGTGAAGGGCAGAACATCACTCACCAGAAGAAGAAACTGGGCGAGGATCACCTCAGGCACTTCAACAAGCGCTTCGATCTGCCCTTCAGTGACGAACAGGTCACCCAGGCGGAATTCTTCAAGCCGCCCGAAGACAGCGACGAGATGCAGTTCCTTCACGGGCAGCGCAAGGCCCTGGGCGGCTATCTGCCCCAGCGGCAGCGCAACGGCGACGTGCTCAAGGCGCCGCCCCTGGACATGTTCAAGCAGGTGCTGGGGGATACCGGCGAACGCACCATGTCCACCACCATGGCCATGGTACGCATCATGGTCTCCCTGGCCCGCGACAAGATCCTGGGCCCGCGACTGACCCCGATCGTTGCCGACGAGTCGCGCACCTTCGGCATGGAGGGCATGTTCCGGCAGATCGGGATCTACGCCCCCGAAGGGCAGAAGTACGTGCCCATGGATGCCGACGAGATCATGCCCTATCGGGAGGACCAGAAGGGCCAGATCCTGCAGGAGGGCATCAACGAGGACGGCGCCATGTCATCGTGGATCGCCGTGGCCACCTCGTACAGCAATCACGGGGTCACCATGATCCCGTTCTACGTCTACTACTCCATGTTCGGCTTCCAGCGTGTGGGCGATCTGGCCTGGGCGGCCGGCGATATGCTGGCGCGCGGTTTCCTGATCGGTGGTACCTCGGGGCGTACCACCCTGAACGGCGAGGGCCTGCAGCACCAGGATGGGCATAGCCAGCTGTTCGCCCAGTTCATCCCCAACTGCATGGCCTACGACCCCACCTTCCACTACGAGGTGGCGGTGATCGTGCGCGATGGCATCAAGCGCATGTACGAGGACCAGGAGAACGTCTTCTACTACATCACCACGCTGAACGAGAACTACCATCATCCGGCACTGCCCGAAGGCGCCGAGGACGACATCATCAAGGGCATGTATGCGTTCAGCAAGGCAGAGGATGGCAAGGGCAAGGGCAAGAGCCCGCGGGTTCAGCTGCTGGGCTGTGGCAGCATCCTCAACGAGGTGATCGCCGCGGTAGATCTGCTGCGCGATGACTGGGGGGTGGCGGCCGATGTCTGGAGTTGCCCGAGCTTCAATGAACTGGCCCGCGATGGCCACGCCGTGAAGCGCTGGAACCGGCTGCATCCCGGCAAGACGCCGCGCAAGAGCCATGTCGAACAGTGCCTGGAAGGCAGCGAAGGACCGGTCATCGCCTCGACCGACTACATCCGGATGTTCGCCGAACAGATCCGACCCTTTGTCCCGCGGCGTTACGAGGTGCTGGGAACCGACGGCTTCGGCCGCTCCGATAGCCGAGAGGCCCTGCGCAGCCACTTCGAGGTGGATCGCTATTACGTCACCCTGACCGCGCTGCAGGCCCTGGTCGACGAGGGCATGCTCAAGAGCGCCAAGGTCCGGGATGCCATCGCCAAGTACGGCATCGACCCCGAAAAGCCCAACCCCCTGTACGCCTGAGCCGGAGGAGAAGAACTGTGGCCATCCAAGAAATCAAGGTACCGGACATCGGCGACTTCAGCGATGTCCCGATCATCGAAATCCATGTCCAGGCCGGCGACAGCATTCAGGCTGAGGACCCGCTGATCACCGTGGAGTCCGACAAGGCCTCCATGGACGTGCCCGCGCCTATGGCGGGTACGGTCAAGGAGGTCAAGGTCAAGCTCGGCGATTCGGTCTCCGAAGGCTCGACGCTCGTGATGCTGGAAAGCGAGGGGGGAGCAACGGGGGCGAGCGAACAGGCCGCGGCGCCCGCCGGGGGAGAGCAGCAGACACCGCCACCGGCGGCGGCGCCCTCTGCACCCGCCGCACTGTCTACGCCTTCTCCCGCATCCCCCGGCGCAGCGCCGTCCGGCCCGATTGCCGATTTCAGCCGGGTTCACGCCAGCCCCTCGGCTCGTCGACTGGCCCGCGAACTGGAGGTGGACCTGAACCGCGTGCCGCCGACCGGCCTCAAGGGCCGGGTCACCCAGGAGGACATCCAGGCCTTCGCCAAGGGCGGCGCCCCCGCGGCACAGCCGGCCGCCGCGGCCCCCGCCGGCGGAGGGGAGGGCATGGATCTGCTGCCCTGGCCCAGGGTCGATTTCAGCAAGTTCGGCCCGGTGGAGACCAGGCCGCTGTCGCGTATCAAGAAGATCTCCGGCGCCAACCTGCATCGCAACTGGGTAAGGATTCCCCACGTCACCAACCATGACGAGGCCGACATCACCGACCTGGAAGCCTTCCGGGTGCAGTTCAACAAGGCCAACGAGAAGGCGGGCATCAAGGTCAGCATGCTGGCGTTCATGATCAAGGCCGCGGTCGCCTCCTTGAAGCAGTTCCCCGAGTTCAACGCCTCGCTGGACGGCGACAACCTGATCTACAAGCAGTACTACCACATCGGCTTTGCCGCCGACACGCCCAACGGCCTGGTGGTGCCGGTGATCCGTGACGCAGACCAGAAAGGCGTGGTGGAGATCGCCCAGGAAATGGGCTCGCTGGCCAAGCTGGCCCGCGACGGCAAGCTCAAGCCCGATCAGATGCAGGGCGGCTGTTTCACCATCTCTTCGCTGGGCGGGATAGGCGGGATCTATTTCACGCCCATCATCAACGCCCCCGAGGTGGCCATCATGGGCGTGTGTCGCTCCTACTGGAAGCAGGTCTCGCCCGACGGCAAGCAGTCAGACTGGCGCTTCGTGCTGCCCCTGTCGCTGTCATGGGATCACCGGGTGATCGACGGCGCCGCCGCGGCACGCTTCAACGTGCATTTCGCCAACCTGCTCGCCGATATGCGGCGCATCATCATGTAAGGGGAAACGACACCATGGCAACTGAAATCAAGGTTCCCGACATCGGTGACTTCAAGGATGTCGAGGTCATCGAGGTGCTGGTCGAGCCGGGCGATGCGATCGATATCGAAACCCCGCTGATCACCCTGGAGACCGACAAGGCCTCCATGGACGTGCCGTCCCCGATGTCGGGCACGGTCGGAGAGCTCAAGGTCAAGAGCGGCGACAAGGTCTCCGAGGGCTCGCTCATCCTGATGCTGGAGCCGGCCGAGACCGGCCCCCGAGTGGCGGACCACGACCCGCATCCGGCGGTGCATGGAGAAGGGGTTGGCTCGGCAGCGCCCGGTGATGCCGGTGGCGGCTATGGCGGTGGCAGCCTGGAAGAGATTCAGGTGCCGGATATCGGCGATTTCAGCGATGTGCCGATCATCGAAGTGCTGGTGCGCGCCGGCGATACCATCCGCGCCGAGGACCCGCTGATCACCGTGGAATCCGACAAGGCCTCGATGGACGTGCCCGCGCCCAAGGCCGGCAAGGTCAAGGAAGTGCTGGTATCGGTCGGCGACAAGGTGTCGAAAGGTTCATCGATCCTGATGCTGGAAGCAGAGGGTGCACCTTCCGCATCGCAACCCGCCCCGGCACAGGGGGCGGGAGCGAACGCCGCTGCACCCGCCCCCCAGGCGGCCACCCATACCGGCGGCGCCGACATCGAGTGCGAGATGCTGGTGCTGGGCGCCGGCCCGGGCGGCTACTCGGCGGCCTTCCGGGCAGCCGATCTGGGCATGAAGACCGTGCTGGTGGAGCGCTATGCCAGCCTGGGCGGGGTGTGCCTGAACGTCGGCTGCATTCCCTCCAAGGCGCTGCTGCATGTCGCGGCGGTCACCGACTCGGCCAATGCCATGGCCGATCACGGCATCGCCTTCGGCAAGCCGAAAATCGATCTCGACAAGCTGCGCGGCTGGAAGGAAAAGGTCGTCGGCAAGCTCACCGGTGGCCTGGCCGGCATGGCCAAGGCACGCAAGGTCGACGTCGTACGCGGGGTGGGGACCTTCCTCGACCCGCACCACCTGGAAGTCGCCCTGACCCGCGGCGACGGCAAGGAGCCGACCGGCGACAAGCAGGTGATCAAGTTCGGCAAGTGCATCATCGCTGCCGGTTCGCAGTCGGTGAAGCTGCCCTTCGTTCCCGACGACCCCCGGGTGGTCGATTCCACCGGCGCCCTGGAACTTACGAACATTCCCAAGCGCATGCTGGTCATCGGCGGCGGCATCATCGGCCTGGAGATGGCCACGGTCTATTCCAGCCTGGGCACCCGCATCGATGTGGTCGAGATGCTCGACGGGCTGATGACCGGCGCCGACCGCGACCTGGTCAAGGTCTGGGAAAAGGTCAATACGCCGCGCTTCGACAAAGTGATGCTCAAGACCCGGACCACCGAGGTGAAAGCCCAGAAGAGTGGTCTCAAGGTCAGCTTCGAGGGCGATAATGCCCCGGCCGATCCGCAGACCTACGACATGATCCTGCAATCGGTCGGGCGTACCCCCAACGGCAAGAAGATCGGCGCCGAGAACGCCGGCGTGGCGGTCGACGAGCGCGGTTTCATCGCCACCGACAAGCAGATGCGCACCAACGTCGGGCACATCTTCGCCATCGGCGACATCATCGGCCAGCCGATGCTGGCCCACAAGGCGGTGCACGAGGCGCATGTCGCCGCCGAGGCCGCAGCCGGGCAGAAGAGCTTTTTCGATGCCCGCCAGATTCCCTCGGTGGCCTACACCGACCCGGAGGTCGCCTGGGCCGGCAAGACCGAGGAGCAGTGCAAGGCCGAGGGCATCAAGTACGGCAAGGCGGTGTTCCCCTGGGCGGCCTCCGGTCGGGCGATCGCCAACGGGCGCGACGAGGGCTTCACCAAGGTGATCTTCGACGAACAGACCCACCGCATCATTGGCGGGGCCATCGTGGGCACTCAGGCAGGGGATCTGATCAGCGAACTTTGCCTGGCCATCGAGATGGGCTGCGATCCTACCGACATCGGCAAGACCATCCATCCGCATCCAACCCTGGGCGAATCGGTCGGTATGGCCGCCGAACTCTTCGAAGGGGTGTGTACCGATCTGCCGCCTCAGAAGAAGCGGTAGAAGGAACGCCATGGCCGGCTGACACCGCTACGCCTCCCCTGTCCAACAACCAGGTTGAAAGCCAGGGGAGGCGTTTCATTCGGGCTCGATCCTGGCTAATCCTTCATGCGCCGATCCGAGCAATCGTTCACTTGCCGGCGCCGATGGTCAGTCGGAAGGTCTGCAGGCTGTCGAGTTCGAGGCGGGTTTCCTCGGAGAACAGCGGATGGCCGATCACACGGATGTCGAGGCTCGCCTCGGCACCGCCATAGCTCACCTCGGCACTGATCTGGGCCTCCTCGGTCACGGGCGCCATGGGTGGGAAGTCGATGCGCCTCACCTCCACGGCGGTGAGGCCGAGATCGTCGAGGCGATGTTCAAGGGCACGCTTGATCTCCACACCGTAATAGAAATAGAGCCCGCCATAGGCCAGGCCGGCCAGCAGGGCGAGGTAAAAGATGAAGCGGACCATGACCGTCTCCTTGGTGGCATTGCCAGTCAGGGATTCCTGAGCGTCTGCCTTTATACCACGGCCGTGTGGCTAGCGGGGCTGCCATGCCCCTTCGCGAATCACCGGGCATCCGGCCACCGCATGGTTGTAGAGGTATAGCCAGGCGGGACCGAAGGCAGTGGTATGGATGACGCGCTCGTAGTCGCCATGTTTCGGTGTCCGCACCCGGTAGTCCTCCAGCCGATCCAGGTCTGCCAGCAGCCGGGCGCTGACCTCGAATACCTCCACCACGATACCTCGGGAGGTCTGCGGCTTGGCGGCGGGGTAGGGCCCGAGGTCGTAGAGGGTGGCCGAGGTGAGAACGTCCGCGCCCAGGAAGGAGGCGCCTTCCAGCCAGTGGTGGTTGCGCAGCCCACGTTTGAGGGTACCGTAGACGGCAACCAGTGGCGTGCGGGTAACGGCGAGGGCGGGAGTATGCATGGGGTTCGTGCTCCAGAGCGCGGTTATCTGGCTGCGGAGAGCATACCCCCGCCGCCTGTCCCGATGCTATGTGGTCTTCAACCCGTCTCAGCTTTTGCCATGGCCGTTGCCGGCGAGACGCCCTGGGCCACAGCGGCGTCATGCTGGACCTTCAGGGCCCGCTGGAAGGCTTCGCGTTTCTGGAGGCGTGTCCAGTAGTCGCTTACGTTGGGCTTGAAGCGCTCGTCCAGCCCCAGTTGACTGGCCAGCAGCAGCGCATAGCCCACCGAGACATCGGCGGCGGTGAAGTGCTCGGCGCAGAGCCAGGACCGTGTCTCCAAGCGTGGCTCCAGGGTCCGCAGCCGGGAAAGGAACCAGCGGCTGTAGTCCTCCACCACCTGGGGCTGGCGGCGTTCCGGGGGTTCGAATTGGCCGTAGCGCAACACCAGGGTCTGCGGGAAGGTCAGGGTCGACTCGCCGAAGTGCAGGAAGTTGAGGTAGTCACCATAGGCGGAATCCTGGCTGGCCACGTCCAGGCCGGCCTCGGGATGTCGGGCGGCGAGATACTGGCAGATAGCCGCCGACTCGGTCATGCATGCCTCGCCGTCGAGCAGGGCGGGCACCGTACCCAGCGGATTGATGGCCAGGAAGGCGTTGTCATGAACGCGCGGCGGGAATTCGTGCAGGATCAGCTCATAGGGCACGCCCAGTTCCTCGAGCATCCAGAGGGGGCGGAAGGAGCGGGCGTTGACGCAGTGATGAAGACGGATCATGAGGTCTCCTGAGGTAATCTTGATCCCTGTCGGGGCAGGCGATAGGGAAAGGCTACTATGCTGCCTTCAGCCTGGGTAGGCGTTGGGGGCACCAGCTGCCACCCTGGGAGATACCTGAAGGCCAGAGGAGTCCTCCATGCATATCGCCGTCCTTACTCTCAAGATTGCCCTGCCGGGCTGCGGCTCGTTGAAGGAGAAGCGCCAACGCATGGGTGGTCTGCACGAGCGTTTCGGACGCTACCCGTCGGTGGCGGTCTGCGAAAGCGGCGATCTCGACCGCCATGATGCCAGCGAGTGGACCTTCGTGGTGGTGGGTAGCGCCTCGCGGGAGGTGACGTCGCTGTGCAGCGAGATCGAGGACAAGCTGCAGCGCACGGTCGACGGAAGAGTGCTGGATGCCACCCGGGAGTTCCTCTGAGCGTGACGCCCTTGGGCTATTGCCATCCGCCGGGGCAACTGCGATAGCCTGAGGATACGTCCTGACCCCTTGGACAACATTCATTTGTGCAACGCCAGACCGGGAGATCATCGTATGTCGCAAGAATCCTGCCTGGGCATCCTGCTGCCCGACGATGGACCGGATGACTACGAGTGGTACACCCTCGGCAACGAGGTGGCCGGGCTGTCGAGGATTCGGGTGGGCAAGGTGGCGAGCGATGGCCACCATGCGCTCGCGGCGTTGCTGGCGCTGGGCGAGGTAGAGCGGTTGGCCCCGGCGGGCGGGACGCTGGTGGAACAGGACGGGGCCGAGGCCGTGGTATGGGCCTGCACCAGTGCCAGTTTCATCGGCGGGCTTGACTGGGCCCGGGAGCAGCGTGCGGCTCTGGCGTCCCGGCTGGGGGTGCCTGTCACCACTACGGCGCTGGCCTTCCACGAGGCGCTGGCCGCCCTGGGGCATACCCGGGTGGACCTGCTCAGCCCCTACCCCGACGACGTGACCCTGCGACTGGTGAGCTTCTTGCGCGAGGCAGGCGTCACCGTGATCAACGACAAGGCCCTGGACTGTCCCTATGCCGCTGATTCCCATCGGGCCGATCTGTCTGCGGAGGTGCGTCGCTTCTGTGCGCGCTATCCCGATGCCTCGCGGCCGTTGCTGGTACCCGACACGGCGATCAATTCGCTGTTCCTGCGAGGGGCCCTGAGCCGCGAGGTCGGCCGGGAACTGCTGACTGCCAACCAGGTGACCCTGTGGGCCGGGCTCAAGCTGTTGGGCGGCTCCGGCCTGCCGGAAGGTCGGGCGGAAGCGTTGCTGGGACCGCTTGCCTCGATCTGAGCTTCGTCACAACCTCGGCAATGGGGATGGCGGGTATCACTCTTTCATAGCGAGGTATCATCATGCTGCTCGAAGGCTCCTGCCACTGTGGCGCGGTGCGCTTCCGCGTCGAGTCACCGCACCCATATCCCTACCAGCGCTGCTACTGCTCGGTCTGTCGCAAGACCGCCGGCGGGGGTGGTTACGCCATCAACCTGGGGGCGCTGGCCGATACCCTCGAGGTGGAGGGCGCCGAGCACAAGCGCATCTACCATGCCGTCATCGACGGCGAGGAGAGCTCTGGCGAGCGGCACTTCTGTGGCCGTTGCGCCAGTGCGCTGTGGGTCTTCGATCCGGGCTGGCCCGATCTGGTCCATCCCTTCGCTTCGGCGATCGACAGCGAGCTGCCGGTTCCGCCCGAGCGGGTCCACCTGCTGCTCGACAGCAAGGCCTCCTGGGTGGAGGTAGAGGCCCACGACAACGACAAGTGCTTCGCTCATTACCCGGAGGAGAGCCTGGCCGAGTGGCACCGGCGACGGGGCCTGGAATGCTAGCCGGCAGGCGCGACGGGACTGGCAGCGCGATCCGGCTGTGCCACAATGGCGCTGCCCGGTGGGCATGGCGGAGGAAGCATCGGCAAGCGTTGCATGAAGAGCGTTGCACGGAGCGGAGTGCATGTCGAAAGGAGATGAGCGGTCATGGCGGAGCAGGCGGCAAGCAGCGAAGGGATTCCGGTGGGTATCAGCGCCTGCCTGATGGGCGAGCAGGTGCGTTACAACGGCGGGCACAAGCGCTCTCGCTACTGCCTGGAGGTCCTACAGGACCGCTTCGCCTTCGAGCCCTTCTGCCCTGAACTCGAGGCCGGACTCGGCGTTCCCCGCGACCCCATCCGCCTGGTCGGTCTGCAGGGCGAGGAGCCTCGTGTGCAGGGGACCAGGGATCCTAGCCTCGATGTCACCGAGGAACTGGACAATGTCAGCACGGCCTTCGCCGACAGCCACCGCCATCTGCGTGGCTTCATCCTGATGAAAGGCTCCCCGAGCTGCGGGCTGGAGCGGGTCAAGGTCTACCACCCCAACGGTATGCCCAGTCACGCCGACTCGGGCGCCTTCGTGCGTGCCCTGCGCCGCCACTTCCCGGAACTGCCCCTGGAAGAGGAAGCACGCATGAACGACCCGGTGCTGCGCGAGAACTTCATCACCCGGGTCTACGCCTTCGATGACTGGAAGCGCCGGGTCGAGGCCGACCCCAGCTACCATGCTCTGCTGCAGTTCCACAGTCGACAGAAGTATCTGTTGATGGCCCACCACGTGGAGGCCTATCGCGAGCTCGGGCGTTACCTGGCCGAGTCGAGGAAGCTGCCACTGCATGAGGCCATGGCCCACTACCTGCAGCGCTTCATGGCCGCGCTGGGCCGGCCGGCGACCCGCAAGACCCACGCCAATGCATTGATGCACGTACTGGGATACCTCAAGGAGGCGGTGGACGGCGAGACCCGCCAGGACCTGCTGGCGGCCATCGAGGACTATCGCCTGGGGCGTGTGCACCTGGTGGTGCCGATCCGTCTGCTCAACCACTACGTGAAGCGCCATGGCTCGGACTATATCCGCGAGCAGACCTACCTGGACCCGCACCCCTACGAGCTGGGGCTGCGCAATACCATCTGAAGAAGACACCGCATCGCGCAGCAGGCTGTGCTCCTACAGCGCATCGGTGCCAGCACCGCAGGCCCGGGAATGGGCTCTTAGCCTACCTGTGGGAGCGACACTCGTGTTGCGATTGGAGGCCGCAGGCCGCCCCGGCAAAGAGCACCCAGCTCTGGGGCGCCTGTCGGCGCCATCGCGCAGCAAGCTGTGCTCCCACAGGGGTATCGCTACCACTGAGGATGGTGTCTCGGTTAAGGGTACTCCGTCGTGCCCTCAGAGTTGCCGCTCGTTGCGGGTGGAACGCAGCAGCACCCTGTCCAGTGCCCGGGTACCGAGCAGGCGCTTGAGGGTGCCGAACAGATGGGTCGGCAGCGTCACGTAGTAGCGCGCTTTGGGGCGCGGGCTCTCCAGGGCGTGCACCAGCTTGTCGACCACGGCTTCGGCGCCGAGGGTGAAGCGTCCGCCACTGTCATCGCCGGCCAGCCGCGCCTCGACGGCGCGGTACGTCTCGGCATGCGCGCTGTGCGCGGTATCGATATGCGCCTTGAAGGCGCGGTAGGCGGTCTCGCGAAAGCGACTGCTGATGGGTCCCGGCTCGATCAGGCTGACCTGGATGCCGCTGCCGGACAGCTCCAGCCGCAGGGTATCGGTCAGCCCCTCCAGGGCGAACTTGGAACAGACATAGGCGCCGCGGTAGGGCAGGGCGGCCAGGCCCAGCACCGAGCTGTTCTGCACGATTCGCCCGTGACCCTGGCGGCGCATCGCCGGCAGCACCCGGCAGGTGAGTTCATGGGTGCCGAGCAGGTTGGTCTCCAGCTGGGCGCGCAGCACCTCGCGGCTGAGGTCCTCCACGGCCCCGGGCTGGCCATAGGCGGCATTGTTGAACAGCGCATCGAGCCGTCCCCCGGTCGCCGCCAGTACCGCCGCAACGCAGGCCTCGATGGAGGCGCTGTCCTTCAGTTCGAGGGGCAGGGCCTCCAGGCCGGCCTCGCGCAGCCTGGACAGGTCTTCCTCGCGCCGGGCGGTCGCGAACACCCGCCAGCCGCGGTCGGCCAGGGTCCGGGCGGCGGCCTGGCCGATGCCGCTGGAGCAGCCGGTGACCAGCACGCTGCGGGAGGGTGCATCGGGAGAGGCGGGCATCACTGAGGCTCCTGCCAGAGGGTAGGTCGGGGTACGGCGCCTCGAGGACGCCCGGAGATCAACTCCGCACTCTGTCGCCTGGCGCCTGGCCATGCAAGCCCATCGTGAAGCCCCTACAATGCGGCCTTGTTTCGAGATCGAACCGCCATGCCCGATATCCCCTCCCATGCCGAGCGTTTTGCGCGACTGACCGAACTGCTGGCCGAGTGGCTCCCCCTGTGGCGGCCCATGCCTTTCCAGCACCGGCGACTGTCCTGGGCCGAGGCGAATCCCGAGCTCGCCGACAGGCTGCGCTCACTCGATGACGCCCAATGCGAGCGGTTGCAGGCCGACCCCTTCACTGCGTCTCCCCTGGCCAAGTGGCTACCGGTGGGTGAACTCGCGGCCCTGGTCGCGCTTCCCGAGCTGCCGGCCGAGGGAGCCTGCTTGCCCCCTGCGTGGGCAGAGCACATGGGCGGGCGCAAGTGGCAGCAGGTAGCCGCCTTCGTACCCCGGATGGCGGCGCAGCCGGGGGCCGAACTGCTGGAGTGGTGCGCGGGCAAGGGCCATCTGGCCCGGACCCTGGCCCGCCAGCTCGACCGCGAGGTTACCGGCCTGGAGTGGCAGGCCGCGCTCTGCCGCGACGGCCAGGCGCTGGCCGAGCGGCAGGGGGCCCGGGTGAAGCTGGCGCAGCAGGACGTGCTGGCTCCCGACGCCTCACGCTGGCTGGCGCCGGACACCCAGGTGGCGGCCCTGCATGCCTGCGGCGACCTGCACGGGCGGCTGATCGAGCTGGCCGCCGAGCAGGGCAGCGCCGTGACCCTGGCGCCCTGCTGCTATCACCGCATCGCCGATGCGCACTATCGGCCGTTCTCGCGGCAGGGACGCGAGCTGGCCGCCGAGCACGGCCTGTCGTTCTCCCGGGAAGACCTGGCCATGGCAGTGCAGGAGACCGTGACTGCACCGCGCCATGTACGCCGCCACCGCCAGAGGTCCAATGCCTGGCGGCTGGGTTTCGATGCCCTGCAGCGCCAGGTACGGGGCCGGGATTCCTACCTGCCGGTGCCGAGCCTGGCCTATGGCCGGATGCCCGAAAGCTTTGCCGGATTCTGCCGTTGGGCGGCCGAACGCAAGGGACTATCACTGCCGGCGGATATCGACTGGGGCGCCTTCGAGCAGGAGGGCCGGCGGCGCCAGGCCGAGGTCATCCGCCTCGAGCTGGTCCGCCACCTCTTCCGTCGTCCGCTGGAGGTTTGGCTGGTGCTGGACCGCCAGAGGCGCCTCGAGGAGGCGGGATTCCGGGTGGAGCTCGGCACCTTCTGTGATCGCGAGCTGACGCCTCGCAACCTGTTGTTGCGCGCCTCGCGGGGTTAGCAGGGGAGCTTCTACACTTCATCTGCGTCCCTTGTTCGGAGGAACCCGCCCGGGAGGTGTGAGATGAGCGATGCCAAGACTTATCACGGCGCCTGCTTCTGCGGTGCCGTCCAGCTGAGGGTGACCGGAGAGCCGGAGGCCATGGGCTACTGCCACTGCGAGGACTGCCGACACTGGTCGGCGGGCCCGGTGAACGCCTTCACGCTGTGGAAGCCGGAGGCGGTGGAAGTTGTGCAGGGGGCCGACACGCTGGCCAGCTACCACAAGACGCCGGCCAGCCTTCGCCAGTGGTGCCGGAGCTGCGGCGGGCATGTGTTGACCGACCATCCGGGGATGGGGCTGGTCGATGTCTATGCGGCGATCCTCCCCGACCTGACGTTCGAACCGGCCCTGCATGTCCACTATCAGGAGTCGGTGCTGCGCATTGTCGATGGCCTGCCCAAGATGCGCGACGTGCCGGCCGAGATGGGCGGTACGGGGGAGACCCTCGATGAGTGACGTGATCGGAGGGCATCACTGTGCTTCCCGCGCCTCCAGCCAGGCCTGAAAGTACTCCTGGATGCGTCCCAGGGTCTGGGCGTACCAGGCCTCGTCCTTGGTCAGCGCCCGTTCGGCATTCAATGGATGGGTGGGGATGTGCAGGCGCATATCCATGCCAGTGTCAGGATGGGTGGTGACGCTTACGGCCGCCGAGCGACGGGCCGGGCCGTAGGGGATGTGCCTCGCCAGGTCGGCGAGGCGCTCGGTGGCGGTGGCGAAGCGAAGGAAGTCACGGGCCATCTCGGGATGCGGGGCCCCGCGAGGGATCACCCAGGTCTCGTGTTCCTGGACCTGACCGTCCCAGAGAATCTCGATGGGCACCCCGCGGTTGACCATGGCGTCGAAGAAGCGGCCGTTGTAGCCCGAGGCCATCACCACCTTGTCCTCGGAGAGCAGCCGGGGCGGGGTATCGCCGGCCTCCCACCAGTGGATATCCTCCAACTCGTCGAGGCGCTCCAGCGCCAGGTCGAGGCCGCGCCGGGTGCTCAGCAGGCCATAGAGCTCCTCGTGGGGCACGCGATAGGAGAGCAGCGCCCATTCCAGGTTGACTGCCGGGGTTCGCTGCAGTGCCCGAGGCCCCGGGAAACGCTGCTGGTCGAAGAGGTCCTCGATGCCGTCGGGACGCGTGCCGGGGAAGGCGTCACGGCGATAGGCGACCACGGTGGCGAAGATGCTGTGGGTGATGGCGCAGCGCCCGAAGGCGTCGGGCACGAAATCCTGCTCCGGCGGCGTGCCGTCCGGGGCTGGTGCGAGCAGGGTGGGTGAGAGCGGTTCGAGCAGCCCCGCCGCGCAGGCGACCATGGCCTCGCTGCGGGTCATGTCGATCAGGTCCCAGGGCACTTTGTCCTCGGCCACGGCGTGGCGCAGAGCTTCCAGCCCCCCATCGTACTTCGCCACTTCGATCGGCGTGCCGGTGGCGGCGGTATAGGGCGTGAAGAGGGCGGCCTGCTGGGCGCGCTCATAGGCGCCGCCCCAGCTCAGTATGTTGAGGGCGCCATCGTCCGCCTGGCCGGGCGCGGTCGCGAACAGCGCCAGCCACACCATGCTCCCCAGCCGCCATCTGCGCTTATCCCGTGCCATGTTCCTCCCGTCTCAGTTCGTCGCCGTGTGCCAGGTAGGCGCGGGTAATGCTCGACTCGAAGACCACGCCCCGGAAGGCGTCGTCCGCGGTGGCGTCGACCACCGGCAGGGCCTCGCCGGTGACGTCCTGCAACTTGGCCATGGCGTCCCACAGCGAGGTGTCCGGCTGCACCACCGGTCGTGCCAGGGTCGCCACCTCGCCGACCCGCGTCGGCCCGCTGGCCGACTCTCGTGCGGCCTCAAGGTCGGCCAGGCTCATGCAGCCCCGGTAGCGTCCCTGGTCATCGACCAGGTACCCCTCGCCATGCCGGGCCCGGCACAGGGTGGTCACCGCCTCGGCCACGGGCGTCTGCGGATGCAGGGTCACGCAGTCCTCGCTCAGGTAATCGGCCACGGGCGTGGTGCGCAGCACGGCACGTCCGCGTCCGGCGGAAAGGTCCAGGCCGCGGCGCTCGAGCTGAATGTCGAACAGTGAACGGCCGAAGAGCTGGGCGGCGATGGGGCTGGCCAGGGTCACGCTGGCCAGGGCGGCGGTGGTCAGCGCATAGCTGCCGGTCAGTTCGAAGACGATCAGCAGGCTGGTCAGGGGGGCGCCGATCACCGGCGAGGTCACCGCCACCATGCCGCACACGGCATAGAACACGAAGGTCTCCTGGGGCGCGCCGCTGAGCTGGCCGACCAGGCTGCCGCAGAGGGCACCGAACAGGGTGCCGATGACCAGCGCCGGGCTGAACACCCCGCCGCTGAAGCCCATGCCCAGGCAGAGCCCGGTGGCGGCGATCTTGAGTACCAGTACCAGCAGCAGTTCGGCACTGCCGAAGGCGCCGGCAATGGTGGCGAAGCGCAGGGTCTCCTGGCCGATGCCGAGGATGTCGGGAATCCACAGCGCGGTGAGTCCCAGCAGGGCGCCGGCCATCGCGGGGCGTAGCGGTGCGGCGAGCGGCAGTGAGCCGGCCAGGCGCGTGACCACCAGGATGGTGTGAATGTAGGCCCCGGCGACCAGGGCCCCCAGGCCGCCGATGGCGAGGAAGGCGATAAACTCCCAGGGCAGGGGCACGGCGGTATCGGCAACGTGGAAGAGGGCGCCGCGCTCGAGCACGTTGGTGGCGATCACGTGGCCGACCAGGGCGGCCGCGGCCACCGGGGCGAAGGCGCGCAGGGCGTAGTGGCGAAGCACCACCTCGTGGGCGAAGACGATGCCCGCCAAGGGCGCATTGAAGGCGGTGGCGATGGCCGCGGCCACTCCGCAGGCGATGGTGATGTTGTCGTCGGAGCGTCCCAGGCGCAGCAGCCTTGCGACCTGCGAGCCCAGGGTGGCGCCGAGATGGACCAGGGGGCCGTACTGGCCCACCGAGGCCCCGGACCCCAGCGAGACCAGGGCGCTCAGTGCCGAGAGCCCCCCGGCCCGTGCCGGCAGCCGGCCTTGGCGGGTCTGTACCGCGGCGATCACGTCGGCCGGGGTATGGGGGCGGCGTTCGGGGATCTTGAGGTGCAGCAGGCCGACCACCAGGCCACCCAGCGCTGGCACCGCGATCGTGGCGGCCAGCAACAGACCGGGATGGTCGAACATCATGCGGCTGCGTGGCGAGATCAGCAGCAGGTCATTGAGGGCCAGCACCGCGCTGACAAAGGCCACTGCGAGCAGGGCGGCGACGGCCCCGACAATGGCCCCCAGCAGCACCAGGCCCAGGAAGCGGACGACGGACAGGGGACCGCGGCCGGAAGCAATGCGTTCTGGAAGGGAATCCATCCTCAAGGTTTAGGTGGCCAGCCTGCACAGGGCAAGTGCCACCGTAAACTGTCTTTCGGCCGTGTCTTCTGTGCCTCGTGGGCACCTCGCTTCAGGCGGCCTGGGCCTCGGCCTTGCCGAAGCGGCGGTGCAGCCAGGCGTTGATATCCTCGGACTCGTAGAGCCACTCGGTGGTGCCGTCGTCGTGAATGATCTTCAGGCAGGGCACCTTGACGCGGCCGCCGCCCTCCTGGAGCTCACGGCGGTGGTCGGGGTCGAGCTGGGCATCGCGGACCTCGATATTCAGCCCCAGGCGAGCGATCTCCTTGCGCACCTTGATGCAGAATGGACAGGTGCGGAACTGGTAGAGCGCCAGGTTTTGGCACGCCTCGTCGACCCGGGCCTGTTCTTCAGGGCTGCGCTCGATGGCCTGAGGGGTGGAGAGTTTCTCGGAGATCAGCATGACCGGCGCCAGCACCAGGCGCAGGCCGCGAAAGAAGGTGCGAATCAGGATTCTCATCGGCAGTGATGAACCTCGCGGATGATGGGTGGATCAGGGCCGCCCATGATGCCTGCCCGGGCGCTGCGGTGCCATCCTGTCAGCGGGTGAAGGTGATTCGCATCGGATTCTCCTCGACCGCCCAGGTACCGGCCTGTGTGGTTCGGCCGTCGGGCCCCTGGACCACGTAGCTGCGCTGGCCGTGGTGGCGTAGCGAGGCGGCGAGACGGGCCAGGGCATCGGCGTCATCGCCGCTGAGCAGGCCGATCTGCTTTCCCGGGACCATCCAGAAGCGGGCCCGTCCCGCTGTTTCCCCTGGCTGCGGCGGGACGGACAGGTCGTTGGCCTGGCGCCACTCTTGAAGAGCCGTGGTGGCACCGATCACCAGCAGCGGTACGCTCTCCTCGGTCTTGAGGTCGTCGGATGCGCCCCACGTGTCGGCCTCGCGCCCCAACACCTGCCTCCCCAGGGGACGGTGGGCAGCGTCCAGTGCCAGAATCCGAGTTGTCGGGTCCAGCGTCAACTGGCGAAGGATGGCCGGTGTCGCGCCAGGGTGACGCAGCAGATCGGCCTCGGGATCCACTTCGAGGGCCAGGGGAGGCGATGCCAAGGGCACCTCGAACGACTGGCGCTTGCCCGCCATCTGCTGTGTGACGCGGATGGGGCCATCCTCGGTTTGCACGACCAGCGGCACGGCCAGCGGCCAGGGGGCATGAAGGCCGCGCTGGACCAGCTCGCCAGTGAGCCTGTCGCCGTGCTCACCGGCTTCTACTCTGATCCTTTCCAGGTGGAGGGACGGACGTCCCGGCCGAGTGAGCCAGGGATCGAGAAAGGGTTCCTGTGGCTCCCCGGCGGCCTCGCTGAAGGCGTCGATCAGCGCCGACCAGTCGGCGGTACGGTGCATCCATGTATCGGCCAGATGGCGCAGGCCGCGACCGAAGGCCTCGTCGCCGAGGCGCTGGCGCAACATGTGAAAGAGCAGGGCGCCGTGCTGGTAGCCGATGAGTCGGCCGGCCGGGTCGGGGCCGCCGCGGAAGGCCACCAGGGGGGATTCCTGGCCGGCAGGCAGGGCGGCCAGATCGGACAGCCAGCGGCGGCGCATCGTCTCGGCTTCGCCCCGCTGTTCGGCCAGGGCGTGGTCGGCAAGGTAGGTGGTGAGGGCCTCGGACCAGTTACCGCGCGAGTAGTCGACCTTCACTCCGGCACCCCACCAGGCGTGCATCAGCTCATGGGGCAGCGAGGTGTAGGGGATGAAGGGCAAGGGGATGACGCGCTCCCCGAGCAGGGTGAACCCCGCAAAGGCAAGGCCCACCGGCGCGGGGGAGGCGGCGACGGAGAAGCTCGAATAGGGCAGCCGACCCAGGCGGTCCTGGAAGAGGGACAGGTGCTCGGCGGTTTGTTCCAGATAGGTTTCGGCAAAGGCGGCGTCCAGGTCCTCGGGAAAGAGGGTGCGCAGCCGCACGCCCTCGACCTCACGCTCGCGCAGTCGCCAGGGCCCTGCGGCGATCTCCACCTCGCGAGTGCGAGGGTGGTGGAAGCGGGCCTGGTAATCGCCCTCGACCCGCCCCTCCTCCAGCAGCGAGCCGCTGCCCACGGCACGCTGTCCTTCCGACACCCTGATCGTCAGCCACAGGGGACCCGCTGCGTCGCCGAGGTGCGGGTACCAGCCGGCGCGGCTCGGCAGCAGGGTGCCCTCGATGGCCACGCGATGGCGGTCGCCCTCGTCGGCCTCGGGCAGGGTGCCCCGCCAGCGGAGGGTCACCGGGACTTCGCTGTCGTCACCGGAATCGACGCCCGGTGGTATCCGCCAGCGCCCCTCGGCATCCCGCGAGATCGCGAGGAGCTCGTTGCCGCGCCGGGCGGAGATCACCGTCAGGCCCTCCAGCAGGCGAAAGCGCCCGCCCTCCGGCAGCGTCTGGTTCAGTTCGCCCTTGAGGCCGCGCGTGGTGGGGTCGAGCTGGATGGTCAGGGAGCGGGCGGTGGGATCCGCTTCCGCCGCTCCCCAGGCGAGTCCCGCGACCGGGAGCCAGAGCAGGGCGAGCAGCCGGCTTGCCAGCCGCAGGGCTGAGCGGTTCATGGCGCCTCGGCCGGGAAGTGGATCAGCATGTCCTGGAAATTGTCGCTGCGGCGAATTTCCAGCGGCAGCAAGGTGCCGGGAGCCTGGCGACTGACCACGGCCGTGAGGTCGGCGGGCTGCTCCATGGACAGGCCGGCGGCGGTGATAATGATATCCCCCTCGGCGAGGCCGGCCGTTTCGGCCACGCTTTCGGGCGCGACACCCTCGATGCGCACACCGTCTGCGTGCTCGCCGATCAGCACGCCCAGGCGCGGTGGGTCCGGCGGCTGAAAGGCGGACTCGTCTCCCAGCACATAATGGGCATCGGCCTGTTCGAGGGACGGCTGGCAGTCGGGGCCCGGCGTCCAGGGCAGCAGGCTGCGGTGGTCATGCAGGCCCAGATCGTCGAGCTGATAAGGGACGCCATCGCCGTCGGCGAGATGGCCCTTTCCCATCAGCCCCGCCACCAGGCGGCCGTCCGCGGCGGCATCCGCCAGTGCCGTCGCCATGGCGCGATCCCAGACCAGCTGGGCGGCGATGAAGCGCTCGAGATCCGCCGGGCTGTCGTCGCGCTCGACATGCTGGGTGTAGATGGCTTCCAGTGATTCGCGGTAGGCGGGGGGTGCCGGGGCCGGCGGCGTGAGGCCGAAGCGTTCCTGCTCGGGCACTGCCTCCCAGCCCTCGGTGGCCAGGCGCCCGCGCAGTGCGGGAGTCACGTTGAGCGCCAGCAGCGGTATGCGCTGCATGCGCGCGAAGTGCAGGATCGGCAGATAGAGATCCGGGTTGAAGCCCCAGGCCCGGTACCAGTCGCTCCGCTCGAGGAAAGCCGCCTCGTCGAGCTCGCCGGCCACCCAGGCGTCCAGTGCCGGCTGGGCCTCGCGGGGCAGCATCTCCAGGCCGATCACCATCTCCGCACGGTGGGCATGCAGGGCAGCCAGGGTGTGGAGCTGCCAGCGGTGGTGGTCGAGGCGCTCATGCTGCTCGCCGAGCAGCACCACGCTCGCGTCGGCAAGCTCGACCATCAGATCGGCAGTGGTCAGCGTCTCACCGCCGTCGACATGCCACTTGCCGGGGGTAGGGCAGTCGTCGGCCAGGGTGGAGAGCGGGATCAGGCCGGCCAGGGCGGCACCGACGTACAGGGAGCGGACGGGGAAGGAGCGGGATCGCGACATCGACGACTCTCGGTGGATGGGCATTCGTCCAGCCTACCCCGAGGCCCCCCGGGCGAAAAGCGCCGCAGCAATGACGGAGCCCAGACGCCTGGGCGATACTGGCTGCGGTGTCGTTCATGGTGGACGACCCCGACTAGCGGGAGAGACGAGATGGAACCACTCTCGAGAGGCGCCGGCCGCCTGGCGGCGGCACTGCTCGCCGGCGTTCTGCTCATGGGCTGTGACGGGGAGGCGCCGGTCAGCGAAGTGCCTCTGCCGGTACTGGTCAACAACCCTCAGGCCCACGATGACAGCCGGGTCACCACTCGTGGCAGGGTGCGCCACTTCGAGGACCCGCTGCACTACTGGATCGAGGACGAGGACCTCAATCGGGTCGAGATCTTCCCTCACGAGCGGATCGCTCCTCATCTTGGCAAGGCCGTGCGGGTCGAGGGCCATTTTCGTTTCTCGCCCAGCGAGGGGCGCCGGTTGACGCTGGAACACGTTGAGCGGTTGGAAGGCGAGTGACGTCGCCGGCAGTAAGCGTGGCGCGCTGCGGCGGCGTCTGGTGCCTGCCGTTGCCCTCTGGATCCTGCTGACGCGCTGGGTCGAGGCGCGTATCCGAGACCCGTTGATCGTTGGCCCCACGACTAATGTCTAATAGTCGATGACGTTTCCTGCGTTGACTTGAATGGCCCTCGGATCTAGTCTTTCTCGCCAAGAGTTACCAGTAACATTACCGGTAACGTCGATAGCCGATGGCCGATATCATCGGTCTCGTAAATTCGGCAGGAATACTTCCGTGCCAACAATGAACAATCATCAGTGGAGAAAGCGCCATGACTCGATTCCTTCTCGGAACCCTGACTTTCGCCGGTGTGGCAACGATGGGGCTGGGCATGGCCCATGCCCAGACGCCGGACCTGTCCGAACCGCCCGCCATCGATGGTGAAGTGGTAGAGGACCACGGCAGTCACACCATTCGCATGGGCATCGGCCTGGCCGAGTCCTCTCCGCAGTATATTTCCAGCCAGCACTTCGCCGATATTCTCGAAGAGCGCAGTGAAGGCCGACTGACCGTGAATATCTTCCCCAACAGCCAGTTGGGCGATGATGTGCAGATGATGGAAATGCTGCAGACCGGTACGCTCGACATGTCGTACCCGTCCTCATCGCCGGCCACCACCTATGTGCCCGAACTGGCGGCGTTCGACCTGCCGTTCCTGCTGCCGACCCGTGAGGCGGCCGTGGCGGTCATGCAGAGCGATGTGGCCCAGGGCATGCTCGATGCCTTCGACGGTACCGGCATCAAGGCGCTGGCCTTCTCCGAGAACGGCTATCGCCAGCTCTCCAACAGCGTGCGTCCGGTCGAGACGCCGGAAGACGTCGGCGGCCTCGACATGGGTGGCCTGACCATCCGCACCATGGAGAACCCGGTACACCTGTCCATCTGGGAAACTCTGGGTGCCAACCCGACCCCGATGGCCTTCGGTGAGCTGTTCTCTGCCATGGAGCAGGGCGTGGTCGATGGTCAGGAGAATCCCTGGAGCACCATCCTGACGTCGAACTTCCATGAAGTGCAGGACTACGGTTCCGAAACCCGCCACGTGTACACGCCGTTCATCATGATGATGTCCGAGCGCACCTGGGATCGCCTCGATCCGGCCTACCAGGAACTGGTTCAGGAAGCCGCTCGCCAGTCCGCCGAGTATGAAATCCAGCTGGCCGCCGAGTATGACGACTGGTCGCGCAATCAGCTCGAGGAGCGCGGCATGGAGATCACGCGCCTGAACGATGAGCAGATCGCTGCCTTCCAGGAAGCCGTGCAGCCGGTCTATGACGAGTGGGCGCCGGAAATCGGCGAGGACCTGATTGCTGAAATCCAGGCCATTGCCGAAGAGACCATGTCCAACTGAGCAACCCTCTGTAACCGTTGCTTAAGGTTGCACGAGGACGTTGCATACGCTGCGCAGGGACAAGGGGCTTCGGCCCCTTGTCCTGTCACTGGAGCCTGCCATGTCTCACTCGACCCCCATTCCTGAACCCGATGTCTATCTTGACGATCCCAACCGCAAGCCCCTCGAGCTGGATTTTGCGGCACGCAAGGGACCGGCGATATTCCGTTGGCTGACGGTCGCCATGGAGCAGTTGATTGCGGCCATCCTGGTGGCGTTGATCATCTCGGTGTCCGCCAACGTGGTCGGTCGCTCGCTGCTCAACCAATCGTTGCCCTGGGCCGATGAGCTGGCGCGGATGTTGTTCATCTGGCTGGTCTTCATCGGAGCCGCCGCGGCCTTCGCGCGTTTCGAACACATTGCCGTGGATATCCTGGTGCGCAAGCTTCCGAAGCGGGGTGCCTACACGCTCTATCTGCTGCAGCATCTGATCATCAGCGGACTGATGGCCATCATGTTGTGGGGTGGCTATGTGGTAATGACGCGTTCCACCGGTCGCACCGCGATTCTCGGCGTGCCCTGGAACCTGATCAATCTCTCCCTGGTGCTGTGCGCGATCTTCATCGTGGCGGTAGCGCTATGGCGTGCCTGGCAATGCGTGCGGCTGATCCGCGACCCGCTTCTGGCGTCCTCTTCTGATCCCGACCACGGAGCGCACTGAAATGTTGTGGATATTCCTTGCCATCCTGTTTGCCAGCATCGCCATCGGCTTGCCGATTGCCTTCGGCCTGGGTGTCGCGGCACTGGTCATGGCGCTGCTTTCCGATATACCGCTATCCATCTTGATCGAACAATCCATTCGGGGCGTCAACAGCTTTCCTCTTCTGGCCATTCCTTTCTTTATTCTGGTCGGCGAAGTCATGAGTAACGGTGGCATTGCCCGCCGCCTGATGGATCTCGCCGGCGCGCTGGTCGGTTTCATGCGGGGTGGCCTGGGCCAGGTGGCCATCACCGGCTCGATGTTCTTCGGCGGCATCAGCGGTTCGGCCGTGGCAGATACGGCGGCCACCGGGGCGATGATGATTCCCTCGATGAAACAGCAGGGCTATTCGGCACCCCATGCGACGGCGATCAACACCGTATCGTCTGTGATCGGCATCATTATTCCCCCGTCGATCCCGCTGATCCTGTTCGGTATCGTGACCGAAACCTCGATCAGCCGGCTGTTCATTGCGGGTATCGTCCCGGGGATACTGATCGGCTTTGCGTTGATGGTCACCACCTTCATCCTGGCCACCATCCAGCACGCCGGCCAGACCAGGAAATTTCGCCTCGACCGCCTCTGGGAAACCTTCAAGGCCGCCTGGCTGGCGCTGGTGCTGCCGGTGATCGTGATTGGCGGCATCATCGGTGGGGTGTTCACCGCCACCGAGGCGGCCGTTGCGGCGCTGCTCTATTCGCTGTTCATCTCGCTGGTGGTCTATCGCGAGTTTCACGTCAAGGAACTGTGGGGCATGCTGATCCGCACTGCGCGTCTGACCGGCATGGTGCTGCTGCTGCTCGCTTTCGCCACGGTGATTGCCTGGTTCCTGACCATCAACATGGTGCCGCAGACGCTGGTCAAGCAGGTCCAGGCGATCACTCAGGATCCGTTCTGGCTGCTGATGATCGTCGCTTTCCTGCTGTTGATCATAGGCTTCGTGATGGATCTGACGCCGGCGATGGTCATCATGGCGCCCATGCTGACGCCGATTGTCACTTCGGTTGGCGTTGATCCCGTGTACTTTGGTGTGCTGATGGCCTTCATCCTGGGCATCGGTTTGCTGACGCCGCCAGTCGGTACCTGCCTGTATGTCGGCTGTGGCGTAGGCAAGGTGTCGATGGAGCAACTGGTCAAGGCCATGCTGCCCTACTATGTGGCGCTGCTGGTGGTGCTGGTCATCCTGGTGGCTTTCCCGGGCATCGTCACCTGGCTGCCCAACCTCACCGCCGTTCGCGGATAGACGAGGAGAGTCAAGATGGTGGAGACAGCAGCAGAGGTGACGCACTCAAGACGTATCCTTGTCATGGGCGTTTCCGGCTCGGGGAAGACCCATATCGGCCGCCTGGTGGCCGAGCGACTCGGCGCCGAGTTCATCGATGGCGATGATTATCATTCCCCGGCCAGTATCGACAAGATGGCCCGTGGCATACCGCTCAATGACGAGGACCGCAAGTCATGGCTCGAGAGGCTGGCGGAGATATTTGCCGAGTATCGTCGACGGGATATCAGCGTGGTAATCGGCTGCTCGGCGCTGAAGCGGCGCTATCGCGACACCCTGCGCCGTGGTGACCCCCACTTGGACATCCTGTTTCTTAGTGGTGACCGAGAGCAACTGCATCATCGGCTCACCTCGAGGGAGGGACATTTCTTCAAGGGCGACAGGATGCTCGATAGCCAGCTGAGCGATCTTGAGCCTCCTGGCGAGGATGAGGCGGTGGAAGTGAATATCGCCCTGTCGCCCGACCAGCTGGTCGACAACTTCTTGCAGCGGATCGCTCTTTAGTCACTGCTCTCGGTCCTGGCGCCGGGTCGACGCCTGGCGCCGGGTCGACTCTTTGCCTCAGGTCGACTAGGGTGTCATTCACCCCTGTCACCATGTCCCCCTTTCACTTCCCCAGGCTGCGAACCGCCTTGAAAAACCGTCGCCCCACGCTCCAGGATATTGCCGACCGGGTCGGTGTCACGAAGATGACCGTGAGCCGGTGTCTGCGCGATCCCGAATCGGTGTCGGCCGGGCTGCGTGAGAACATCTTGGCGGTGGCCGAGCAGCTCGGCTACATTCCCAACCGCGCCCCGGACCTGCTTTCGAAATCCACCAGCCGCTCAATAGGGGTGCTGGTGCCCTCATTGACCAACCAGGTGTTCGCCGATGTGCTGGTGGGGATCGAGTCGGTCACCGAGCCGGACGGCTATCACTTGATGCTCTCTCACTACGCCTATAGCGAGGAGCTCGAGGAGCGCAGCCTGTCCTCGCTGCTCTCGTATAATGTCGATGCCGTGATTCTCTCCGACAGTCGACACACTCCGCGTAGCCGCCGCATGCTCGAAATCGCCGGCATCCCCTGTGTCGAGATCATGGATTCGCTGACGCCTCCGATTCATCACGCGGTTGGTTTCGACAATGTCGCCGCGGCGCGTGACATGGTCAGCGAGATGATTCGTCATGGCCGGCGTCGTATCATCTATCTGGCGGTGCGTCTCGATGAGCGCACCCGTCAGCGCGACCAGGGATATCGTGAGGCCATGGAAGCGCACGGCCTGGCGCCATTGAAGCTTCAGCGCACCCAGCGGTCGTCTTACAGTGTGGGGGCAGCACTGATGGCGGAAGTGCTCGCCGAACATCCGGATGTGGACGGGCTTTTCTGTACCAATGATGATGTTGCCGTCGGGGCCTACTTCGAGTGCCTGCGCCGCGGTATTCCGGTACCACAGCGTATCTCCATTGCTGGCTTTCACGGTCACGACGTGGGCCAGGTGATGTCACCGCGCCTGGCCAGTGTGGTCACGCCTCGTGAAGCCATTGGTCGCCAGGCCGCCAAGTTGCTGATGGCGAACATGCAGCGCGAAGACACCGAGAAGCGGATCATCGATCTGGGTTATCGTATCGAGGTGGGCGAAACGCTCTAGGATGAGGACGTCCTTGGAGTGCGTCGAGACGGGCCACCTCACCTCTATTTGCCGTGACGCGAACGCCATGAAACACTGTTCATGAAACCGCACTCCCTAACGACGACATCTTCGAGTCCCTGGCCATCATGAACCCTCCCGCGATTGTCCCCTTTGCCCGATGCTGCCGACCCCTGGTCCTGTCCCTGGCGCTGATGTGTCTGCCCCTGGCGGCCATGGCCGAGGAGGAGTGGCCCCGTGGCCACTACCCGCTTCCCGAGTCGGGCAACATGGTCGGCGAGGTCTACCGCGTCGAGACCCGTGAGGGACAGACGCTGCTCGACATCGGTCGCGAGCACAATATCGGCTACGAGGAGATGCGTAACGCCAATCCGGAGGTCAGTCTCTGGGCGCCCGAGCCGGGCACCGAGGTGGTGATCCCGGCGCGTTACATCCTCCCGCCGACGCAGCGCGAAGGGGTGGTGATCAACCTGTCCGAGCTTCGTCTCTACTATTATCCGGATATTGCAGAGGGCGAGACGCCCCGGGTGGAGACCTATCCCATCGGTATCGGTCGGGAGGGCTTCGACACCCCATTGGGCGTGACCGAGACGACCATGAAGCTCAAGGATCCGGCCTGGTACCCGCCCGAATCGGTGCGCCAGGAGGCCAGGGAGAACGGCGAACCTCCGCCCGAGGTAGTGCCACCCGGCCCGGACAATCCGCTGGGTCAGCACGCCATCCTGCTCGACATCCCCGGCTACCTGATCCACGGCACCAACCGCCCGGACGGTATCGGCATGCGTGCCAGCCGCGGCTGTATCCGCATGATGCCCGAGACCATCGAGGCGCTCTTCTCGCGCATCGATGTCGGCGAGCGGGTCAACATCATCGACATGCCGGTGAAGGTAGGCCAGGAGGGCGAACGTCTCTATGTGCAGTCCTTCAAGCCCCTCGATGAGCAGGAAAACGGCATGGGTGATCTGCTGGAGGCGCTCAACCAGCTGCAGGCGACCGAGGCCGCGTCCCAGATTCCGGTGGACTATGCCCGGTTACGCGAGTCGCTGGAGTCCAGCAGCTGGCAGCCGGTTGCGCTGGCGCCACGGCCGGATGACGCCATCGAACCCGAGCCCTTGCAGTGGTTCGACGAGATCCTGGCCATGCGGCCGTGGCACGGTCAGCTGGACACCCGCCAGGAGGGGTGATGGAGGCCGGAAAAGGGACTTTCCGATAACCCGTAAGGACGCTTATGAAGACTCTGCTCGCAGGGTTCCTGCTGATGGTGTTACTGGCCGCCTCTGGCCAGGCCGTGGCTCAGGACGAGAACGGGGAATCACGCTGGTACACCGTCGACGTGTTGAATGCCGGCCTAGGCCAGCCGCCCGACGAGGTCAATCGTCAGACGCCGCGAGACGCGGTACGCAGCTTCCTGGAACTGACCGAACAGGAGGACTATTCGACCGCCGCCCACCTCCTCAACCTCAACGACCTGACCCCAGAGGAGCAGGCCGAGCAAGGCGCCAAGCTGGCCAGGCAGCTCGCCGCCGTCCTTCATCGTGGAGAGTGGTTCAGCCTCTCCGGTCTTCCCGCTCGCAAGGATGCCATGGTCGAGGACGAATCGGGCCAAAGCTCCCGCGCCGGTCAGATACGGCGCAACCTGGAGCTGGTTACCCTCGATGCCGATGGGCAGAGTTATCTTCTGCGCGTTGCCCGTTACCGTGAGGGAGAGCAGGAACCCGTCTGGTTGATCGGCCCGGAGACAATCACTGCGATCCCCAAGCTCTACGAGGCATATGGTCCCTCCTGGCTCGAGGAACATATCCCGGAGCGTTTCCAGGTCTCCTTCGGCGTGTTGAAACTCTGGGAGTGGCTCGCCATCCCGGTCTTCCTGTTTATCACCGGCGCGGTGGGGTGGGGCATCCATGCGCTGATGGGCCTGCTGACTCGCGTACTGCCCAAAGGTTTCTTCAGCATCTTTGCCCAGATGATCAGGCTGCCCCTGGCCTTCATCGCCATGGCCCTGCTGGCGCAGTGGCTGCTCGACTATGTGGTCTCCTTCTCGGGCTTGATAAGTGCCACGCTGCGAGTGCTGCTGGTCATCGTCATGGCCTGGGGCGTCGGCCTGATCGCAGTGCGGCTCGTGGATACCCTCTTGCTGAGGATGACGCGGCGGCTGGTGGGCGAGATCGACGACTCCAAGCCCCGCGACGAACGTCAGTTGCTGACAACCCTCTATGCGCTACGTCGTGCCGTGATCCTGGTCACCGTGGTGGCTGTGGCCATCTTCGTTATCACCCAGGTAAGCCTCTTCGAGACCCTCGGCATGACACTGCTGGCCTCGGCCAGTGTCCTCACGGTGCTGGTAGGGGTCGCAGGACAGGCTGTGCTCGGCAACATTCTGGCCTCCTTTCAGGTCTCGCTTTCCAAGCCGATACGTATCGGAGACCTGGTGGTCTTCGAGAACCAGTGGAGTTATGTGGAAGCCATCTACTATACCTTCATCCGTCTGCGTACCTGGGATGAGCGGCGTCTGATCGTGCCGGTGAAATATTTCGTCTCGAATCCGTATGAGAACCTTTCCTCGAAGCAGGCCAAGATCTACCGGAAAATCATCTTGACCCTCCATCTCAGCGCCGATGTGGCCATCCTCAGAGAGAAGTTCAAGGAATTTGCGATGGCCGAGGAGCAGGTCATCGAGCACCACAGGCTGGCCTGTTTCGTCACCGGACAGCATGAAGCCGCGCAGGAGATCTCTTTCTATCTGATGGGCCCCGAGCCCATGGGCGCCTGGGAGGCAGAGGCAAAAGTCCGCGAGAAGTTGCTGGCCTTCATCCGCGACCATCACCCCGAGTGGTGGCCCAGGGAAGTGGTGGTCCTCAGCCATAACGACATCGCCCGGGGCGAGCCCCCTGCCCACCGAAACATCACGCGATCGGCGACGGCACAGGAAATCGACGAAACATCACCGCCCGATGGCGAACGGCCATCGGCGGAGTAGACCTTCAGGTGTCGGAGGAGCCCTCGGTGCCCGACTCCTCCTCTTTCTCCTCGTTCTCGGCCTCGGCAGGGCGGCGCGCCATCACGGTGATCTCGACCTGGGCAGAGCCATAGAGGCGGGGTGACTGGGTGCAGGTCCGCGCCGGGTAGCGTCTCGAGTCGAAGAACTCCGCATAGGCGGCGTCCATGTCGCGGATCAGGTCGAGGCTGGTGATATGAACGTCGACGCGCACCACGTCGGACATGTCGCAACCGGCGGAGACCAGCATGCGCTGGATGCTTCGCATCACCAGGCGAGTCTCCTCGGCTATGTTGCCGAGCATGGTTTCGCCGCCCTGGATATCCTCGGCCGTCAGCCCCGAAAGGAAGACGTAGTCGTCGTCGATCACCATATGACTGCCGGGAAAGAGCGGGATGGGCAGGGTGGCATCGTTGTGGTATTTCGGCATGGGGGTTCCTTGTCCGTGGTGCTGACTTTTCCTGAGTCTAGCTGGTGTCAGGGGCACCGCCCCAACGCGCCGGTTTCCAGGAGGCTGGGCGCCTCGCCGCCGCTGTGGTATTGCTGTTGGCCGGCCCTTTTCTTGCCCAGGAGGCCCCATGCCGTCCACGTCTGATTTCGTCCCCGCCCATGCCGACTACCGGACCGAGGTGGAACGCATTCTCCAGGCATCGCCCTTCATCCGGGCGCTGGGCCTAGAGTCCGACGAGATCGCTCCCGGTCGATGCGTGACGCGTCTGGCGGTTCGCGAGGACCACCAGCAGCAGGATGGCTTCGTGCATGCCGGCGTGCAGGCCTCCATCGCCGATCATACCGCCGGCGCCGCGGGTGCCACGCTGATCCCCGAGGGAGCGATCGTACTCACCGCCGAATTCAGGATCAGCCTGCTACGTTCGGCCAGCGGGCCCGAGTTGCGCTGTGTGGCGCAGGTGCTGAAACCCGGGCGAACCCTGATCGTCGTCGAGTCAGAGGTCTTCGGTGGCGCTGGCGCTGCGACCCTGGTGGCCAAGGCTTCGGTGACGCTGGCCGTGGTCAAGCCGCGCTGATGGCCGACGAGCGCAAGCGCGAGATACGCCCCGCCGCGACGCTCGCCCTGGTGCGCGACAGCGAGCAGGGGCTTGAGGTCCTGCTGCTGCAGCGCACCTGGCAGGCGGCCTTCCTGCCCGGCTACTTCGTGTTTCCCGGCGGAGCCGTGGACCCGCAGGACCCGGATGTCCGAGCCTTTGCGTCCGGGTGCGATGATGCCGCCATCAGCCAGACCCTGAGCCTCGACGAGGGCGGAGCCGACTACATGATCGCGGCCCTGCGCGAGTGCTTCGAGGAGGCGGGACTGCTGCTGGCCGTGGATGGCCAGGGGCAACTGCCGCCGGCGGATCATCCCGTTCTGAGCGAGGGCCGCGAGTCCCTGCGGCTCGAGGAAACGAGCTTCCGCGCACTCTGCGAGCGCTACGGCCTCGGGCTGCCGCTGGACCGGCTGGCCTACCTGGGGCGCTGGGTCACGCCCCGGGGCGCGCCGAGGCGCTTCGATACGCGCTTCTTCGTGGCCCTGGCGCCCCCGGGCCAGCAGGCGCTGCATGATGGCAGCGAGACCATCGATCACCTCTGGCGTTCACCCGCCCGGGTGCTTTCGGACCATCGCCAGGGCCGTCTCTCGCTGGGCTATCCCACCCTGCGTACACTGCGTCTGCTTGCCGACTTCTCCACCGCCGAGGGGCTGTTGCGCTACGCCCATGCCAACCCCCCGACCCCGCATCCCAGCCGCCCCTGGCCGGCCCGGAAGGGTAATGCCGCCTGGCAGGTGGAGCCGGATGCCCCGGCCTATGCGGAGGTGCGCCGCCTGGACCCGCAGCGGAAGGGCACGGCCAGCGCCGAGATCGAGCCCGGCAAGGCGGTCGAGCTGGCGCCGGGGGTGACCCGGGTGACCGCGCCCAATCCGGGGGCAATGACCGGCCCCGGCACCAACAGCTATCTGCTGGGCGACGGCGACGACCATCTGGTGATCGACCCAGGCCCCGAGCAGCCGGCGCATCTGCAACGCTTGCTTGAGCTGGCCGGCGGGAAGATCTCCCGGGTTCTGGTCACCCACACCCATATCGACCACTCGCCGGGAGCGGCCTGGCTCAAGGCGCGCACTGGTGCTCGGCTGGTGGGTCTGCCGCCTCCGCCTGGCGCCAGCCAGGACGCCGGTTTCGCGCCCGACCACCGGCCGGCCCACGGCGAGCGCCTCGAGACGCCCGCCGGAACGCTCAAGGTGCTGCATACGCCGGGGCACGCCTCCAACCACCTCTGCTACCTGCTGGAGCCCGCGCGGCTGCTGTTCTCCGGCGACCAGGTGATGCAGGGCTCCACGGTGGTGATCAATCCGCCGGATGGCGACATGGCCGCCTATCTGGCTGCCTTGCATGCCCTCGGCGAGGAACCCTTCGACACCATCGCCCCGGGCCACGGCTTCCTGATCGGCGCGGGCCATGCCGCTATCGACTTCCTGGTCACCCATCGCCTGGCCCGGGAACACAAGGTGCGCCGGGCCCTGGCGCGCCATGGCCCGGCGAGCCTGGAGGCGCTGACGCGCCACGCCTACGATGACGTGCCCGAGGGCAGGCTGGGCGTGGCAGCGCGCTCGGCGCTGGCCCACCTGCTCAAGCTCGAGGCCGAAGGGCGCGCGGCGCAGCAGGCGGGGCAGTGGGTCTCCCGGGAGAGCTAAGGGCCGTTCGCGTCCAGATGGCGTGCGACTGGCCTATGCCCAGCGCTCATCGGCGGTGAAAGCCACGGTGAACCAGCGCCGTTCCGGTGGCGGGCTCAAGCCGGCGCTGATCTGCTCGCGGATCTCGTCGAGCACGGCGATGCCCTGGCCCTGCCCGTATTCGGGCGTGGTGACGATATGGATCTCGATATAGTGGCCGCGGCCGGCCTTGGCCACATGGCTGTAGTAGCGCAACAGGCCGTCGCGCGTCATCACCGGCGCCATGGCGGCATGGACTTCGCGGTCGATCCCGCTCGGCGCGATCAGCAGTACCTCCTTCATGGCGCGGCGCACGATGCCGATGGGTACCGGCATGAAGCTGGCCGTCAGTACCATCAGCAGCACCGAGTCCACGTAGGGGGTGAGGTGCGCCCAGGCGGTGTCCTGCAGGAAGCGTGCGATAACAAAAGCCACCAGCAGAGAGGTGGTGATCAGCGCCGCCATCAGCCAGCCCTGCATGTCGATACGCACGAATTCGGAGTCCGCGGTGCGATTGATGCGCCGCTGGTAGGCGGTCATGACGAAGCAGACGATGGACACTACCACGGCATAGCCGATCGCCAGATCGAAGGCGAGTTCGCGGCCGCCCTCGCGCAGGTCGAGCAGGGCGGTGAGGAAGGCATAGAAGCAGAGCAGCATCAGGATGCTGCCGTTGAGCGCCGCCACCAGCGGCTCCAGGTGCCAGTAGCCGTGCTGGAAACGGTCACTGGCCTCGCGCACGGCGAGGCGCGCCACGAAGAGCGCCAGCCCCGACATGGCGGCGTCGATGGTGGAGAAGACGCCATCGAAGAGGATCGACTGCGAGCCGGCGAGCAGACCGAAGATGACCCCCAGGCTGGAGACACCCAGCGTGACGAGGATGGATAGCTTCAGCGCGCGCTGCTCGAGGGTGGCTTGCATGTGGCGTCTCGGGTTCGGAAAGCGCTCCAGTCTAGCCGAGTGGGTATTGGCGGGCGAGGGAACGTCGCCTTGGGGTTGCCTCCCGCGCTGTGGTGTTTGCCTCGATAGCCCGCTCGAGATTGCCAAGGCCAGGGGCCCTCATCCAGACTGTTATCCTCTTTCCCGACACCAGGAGGCCCCATGAGCCAGCCCGTCATCGCCGACAATCAACCAAAGGCGGTCACCCTTCAAAAGGGCAAAAAGCATACTTTCTGCGCGTGCGGCCACTCACGGACGCAGCCTTTCTGCGACGGCTCTCACAAGGGCACAGGCTTCAGTCCCATGGTGTTCGAGGCCGAGCAGGATGGCGAAGCCTACCTGTGCCAGTGCAAGCAGACCGGCAACGCGCCCTTCTGCGACGGCACCCACCAGCAGTTCAGTCAAGAGCAGGTGGGCAAGGAAGCGCCTTGACCGGCCCACCTGTCCTGAACAGCCGGCCTGGATCCTGGTCTTGCCCTGAAGCCTCCACCCGGTCATCGAATACGGCGCCCAGAGAGGTTTCGAGAGCCTTGGAAGCCGGGGCAGCCCCTTTCTCTCCTATACTCGCCATTGAAGAACGACATGCTCCAGGCGTCGGCCGACTGCAGGCCAACGACGAAGAGGGATAGACCGATGGGCACCCCTGATGGTCAGCAAGAAAAGTGCCGCCTCCCGGGAAGCGGCACGTTTTCTGGATCGTGAGTCAGAATCCTGGACAACTGACGGCCTGGGGCGCTGGTGCAGGCGCTACTCCTCCAGGCGGATTCTCCGCAGGGTGTAATCGCCTCCTTGGTTGGCCAGCACGAAGCCCTGGAAGGGATCGCGCAGGCCGTTGTCCCGTGTCTGAATAAGGCGCTGGTCATCCACGCGGACCTCCATCCGCCCATCCTCGTCACGCGTCCAGACGAGGCGGTGGAACCTGCCATCCTCGAGGTCGAGACTGACCTCGTGGCGCGCCACGACTTCGGCACCTCCGGAAATCAGCCTGACCAGACTGAGCCCGGGGCGTGAGCCGGGAGAGTAGACCAGGCGATAGCCGGTGCCATTGGGCCGGTTGCCCTGGAAGAGCCCAAGCTCAAGGCTGCCAGGCCGCTGCCGGGAGGCCAGTTCCAGTTCCATCCTGAAGGCGTTGTCGACGGGGGAATTGACGAAGATGCGCGCCGGTTCCACGGGGGCGGGCACCTCACCCTGCCTGGCATTGCCCGTCTGATCGAGGATCAGCTCCAGCATCGCCAGACCGATCTCTTCCGGCCGGTCGGCGCTGAGACGGCGGGATTCGCGTTGGGTCGTCCGTTGCATCTCCACGATGCTGCGCAGGCCGTTGTCCTCGATCTCGAAGTCGCCGCTGAGCACTGTCCACGAGGGGTTGCGACGGAAATCACCGTCGCGGAAGTCGTCCTGCAGGACGACCCGAGACTCGGGTTCGGGTTGCGGCTCCGAAGGGGCGGCGACCTCTTCCTTTTCCGTCTGGCGCAAGCGTTTCAGCAGTTCGGCCGAGGCGCGGCCGTTTCGGGCAATGCCCTGGTCGGCCTGATACTCGCGTATCGCACTGCGGGTCAGTCTTCCCATGGCACCATCCACCGGGCCGGCGTCATAGCCGAGCCGATTGAGCTCACGCTGTATTTCGGCAATGCCTTGCCGGTCCGTCAGGCTCTCGATGTCTGGCCGCGAACGCTGGGTCGCCTGTGAAGAGGATTCCTCTTCTTTCTGCTCTTCCGGTTGCCAGCCACGCGCCGACTGCTGCGCTTCGGCGACCTGACCGGACGTCATGCGTTCGGCCAGCGAGTCGCGTGCCTCACCGGCATGGCGGTGACCGCGCGCGGCGGCCAGGTTGTACCACTTGTGAGCCTGCACGAAATTCTGAACGGTTCCGTTGCCGGACTCGTACAGGCGGCCGAGCATGTACTGAGCGTCGGCATCGCCGCTTCTGGCCGCTTCGCTGAATTCCTGGAGCGCCTGGCGATACTCCTGCTGCTCATAGTAGCGCATGCCGTCGGTGTAATCGGCGCTGGCCAGTCCGACGTAGCCGAAGAGGATAAGACTGAGTGCGAGTCCCTTGATGATCACGGTGATGCCTCCTTTGAACGGGCTTGCTATCCACGACATCTGAATGTCAGGACGGCAGGAATGCCGCTACCTGACCGGCTTTTCCGGGCAGGCGACGGACATCCCACTCTCTGAGCGTATCACCAGGTAGAGGAAGTTGCGTGATCGCGTGGCCACTACGGGAACCGTGACCCGGCGCAGTGGGCGTGGCACGATGACGATTGATCAATGACCGAGATCCCTCGATGTTCAACGACAGTTCGCCAAGGCGCCCCTGGCGATGGGTAGCGATCAGCTCCACGCTGCTGATGGTTGGCTATCTTTGGATCTGGTACTCGCCGGAACTGGCCGACGTGCAGCGCTGGGCCGACGGGGCTTCTCACCAGCCTGCCGTGATCATCTCGGTGATCCTGATAATGGCGGTGACCCTGACACTAGGCCTTCCCGGCAGCTTCGGACTCTGGCTGATCGCACCCTTCTACAATCCCTTGGCCGCCACCCTGATGTTGACTGTCGGCAGCGTGGTGGGTGGCCTGGGAGCCTACTACCTCTCTTCCCTCTTCAGCGATCGCTGGACGTCCAAGGGTCTCACTCGCAACGTCATGCGCAAGTTGGAAAAGCGAAGTGATTTCCTGACCCAGTGCGCCCTACGTGTATTTCCGGGTTTCCCTCACTCCGTGGTCAACTTTGCGGCGGGTCTATTGCGCCTGCCGTTGGTAACGTTCGTGATGGCGGCCATCATCGGCCTGGGGGTGAAGTGGGCGGTTTATTCCAGCGCCATTTACGGCGCGCTGGAGGCGGTGGAACGGGAGGACGCTGTCAGTCCCGACGTGCTCTTGCCACTGGCTGCGTTGACCCTGCTGCTGCTGACTGGCGCCTGGCTGAGGCGTCGGGTTGAGGCCCATGGCCATCCGTTGGGGTAGTGCGGCCACGTCTTGATGAGTCCCCGGGACGTCCTTCGGCCTTCCGCTGTTTCCCCTCGCCGTGCGACGCCGCCCCAGGCGGGTTAGTTGGTTTCGCCGCTCATCGCCTGGAGCCATGCCACCTCGAGCCGAAACGGCCCCGGTCGCCTGTCGGCAATCAGGAATCCCAGCTGCTGGATCGCCGCGGGGTCGAGCGGCGGTGCATTCTCCAGCCTGCGGCCGCGGAAGACGGCCTCGAACTCGCTCCAGAGGAGTGCGACTCGCTGCCACTCGCCGGCGGATGGCTGGAACAGCGCGCGGTAGGCGCCTCCATCGAAGAGCTCGTCGGTACGCAAGCGCAGCTGGTAGCGGCGACCGTCGCCACGTACATGAAGCACAACGCCCGAGGCGTCTCTCAGGTCGAACGCCTCGGGTTCGCGGCGCACCGAGGCGAAACCACCGTTGTTCTCGAGCGAAATCTCGCCGCTGAACACGCCGATTCCCTCTTCTATATTCATGTTGCCCTGGGAGATCCCACCCATCACGTTATCGTTGATGGCACGCCAGCGGCTGGCCTCGCTGGGATTCTGGAAGTCGATGAGGTGGGTCATGGGCGCTCCTTGTCGCATGTCATCTGCCGTCGCCTCGTGTTCGGCCTGTGCCGACACGGTAACCTGTTGCTCGCGGGCGTGACCATCAGCCGCTGCCATGCCAACTGCGGCTGCGAGGCCGCCAGCGGCCATGATTCGTGACGTGCGTTGCCACAGCATCATTACGTGTCCTTGTCGTATCGATGTCCAGCATGCCGGCCGTGGCACCTCCTGTCTTCTATGCTGATGCTATCGAGCGCATGGGCGAATCTCATTGACGGTACTGGCCAGCCATTGCGAGGGCACCATGAACTACGACAAGGCGGTGAAGCACACCTGGAACCTGGAGGAATGGCCTTCGCAGAATGAGGCAGAGCGAATGCGCCTGCTCATCCACTTCGCCACCCTGGCCCCCTCTGGCCACAATACCCAGTGCTGGCGGTTCCGGGTGGAGGATGGCGCCATTACCCTCCTGCCGGATTTTACCCGGCGCACGCCGGTGGTCGACCCGGACGATCACCACCTCTACGTATCCCTGGGCTGCGCGACGGAGAATCTGTGCCTGGCCGCTCGGGCGATGGGCCTTTCTGCCCAGGCCGAGTTCCGACCACAGGGCGACGGCGAGATTCGGGTGAGTCTCACGCCCGGAGAGGCCGAGGCGTCGCCGCTGTTCGAGGCCATCGCCTCACGGCAGTGCACGCGCAGTGACTACGACGGCACGCCACTTTCCGCCGAGGAGTGGCGACTGCTGGAGGCGGCGGGCAACGGGAATGGCGTCTCGGTGCTGCTGCTCACCGAGCGCGAGCCCATCGAGCGGGCGCTGGAACATATCCAGCGCGCCAACACCCGGCAGTTGAAGAATCCCGCCTTCCGACGGGAGCTGGAGGCCTGGATCCGCTTCAACGACGCCGAGGCGGTGGAGAAGAGCGATGGCCTGAGCGGCCGGGCGACCGGCAACCCTCAGGCGCCGCGCTGGCTCGGCAAGCTCCTGATGCGCGCCATGCTGCGGCCGAAGGCAGAGAACGCCAAGCTGGCGCGGCAGGTTCGCAGCTCTGCGGGGCTGGCGGTGTTCGTCTCGGCGGAGGATGACCGGGCACACTGGGTCGAGGCCGGCCGCTGCTACCAGCGCTTCGCCCTGCAGGCCACAGCGCTGGGCATACGCAATGCCTTCGTCAATCAGCCGGTGGAGGAGGCGAGTGCTCGCCCCGCGTTCGCCCGGTCGCTGGGACTGTCCGGTGAGCGTCCAGACCTGGTGGTGCGCATCGGCAGAGGCCCGACCATGCCCCGTTCTCTCCGTCGGCCGGTGGAGAGCGTGATGCCGTCTACGACGTTAGCGCCGTGAGGAACGAACTCTGCATCAAGCAGCCGTGTATGCCGGCTCTCGTCCACTTTAGGCGACGTACTGCGCCACCGGCTAGATGATCCTGTCGGGTTTAGACGAGGCGTGGGTTGGGAAGCGAGCATAATCAGCATGTTGTGTTAGTAATTGGAAGGGCATTCAAGCATGCCGTTCGGATCGCCCGTCATATCGAGGTACTTACCGGGATCATGTTCATCGAGATCATTCGATCGGTGTTGCGGGATGACCATGATCTCGTGATCAAGGCGGCGGAAAATCCTGAGTGGAGTCGGCTGTTGTGCTGAAGCCGCCGGGGTTCGTCTCACCGGTCACACTGAAGTGACCTCGCCTTGCTTCTACTTTGGCAGGGAACCTCAGAGAAGCTTGATCCACCTCAAGGGAATCCGAAACGATACTCCCTAGGCTAGAAAGGAGTAACGATATTCCCGATTGCATATAATGAGAGTTGGCATGCTGATATCCATGTCTGACCCCCGCCATCCGTGGACTCTGCGGATCTGGCTAGTGCTACTGGTGATATGGCTGGCACCGAGCGTTGGGGCAGCGGACGCCTCCCACCGCGGCATCCTGACCCAGCAGGAGATGACCGCGGTCGGCAACCAATACGGCAAGGTACAGGCCGAGTGGCAGGCCGAGCTCGAGCGTCATGATGCCCGCATTCGTGAGATCGAGTCCTCGTCTCGCTCCCGTTCTCAGAAGGACACTCTGCTGCAGCGCGAGGTACGTCTACACCGCGCCGAGTCTCAGCGTATGGCGAAACTGCGTCATCAGGTTCAGGACGTTCTGATCAGCGAAGCCAATGCCCGGGCAGCTCATGGCAGTAGTGCCAATCGGCGTCGGATTGAGGCCTCGTTGGGGACCTCCATCGATGATCCGGCGCATCGAGGGATGCGCGGGGACCTTGATGCCGCCGGAGGGGTGCGCAGCGTCGATGCCCTCAAGCAGGTCCTGCTCGACATGGGACTCGACCACGTGCCCGTGCGTGAGTCGCCCGGTACTTTAGAGGTTGGCACCCAAGAGATCGGTGGCGATTTCGAGATGACGGTGCATAAGGGAGGCCTCGATGCGCCGGCGGGCAGTCAGTTTGCCGAGATCCGCGATGCCGTGGATGCGCGAAATCATGAGGTGTACCTGTCCGAGCGCATGCGCAATCGTGCCGCCGGGACCAAGCAGGTCGGGACGGATTTCGTCGAGGTTCAGGACCATGTCAAGAAGGCGGCGGACGGGCTGCGTGCCACCGGTCAGCAACTTGTCGACCAGCCTGGTCACATGCAGTCGCTGGCCAAGGGAACGGCCAAGACGTTGCAGATTGGCGATATTCTGGATGCCGAGCTCGGGGACATCCTCCGTCGGCATGGTATCGACCAGGCACCGGCCGAGTTTCGTGAGCGCCTCCAGGCGTTAAAGGAACAGCGGATCTTCATCGATGACCCGGCGGAGGCGGCGCGTTTACGGGATGTCGGCAATGAGGTCTTTACCCGGGCCGAGCAGCGTGCCTATCAGCGATCCCGGGCGGAAATCGAGACGCGCCATGCCGAGATTGACCGCATCCGCGAGAATATCCGCAAGGTCGATGCCATGAGCGATCGGCCGGAGACCCGTGCCCGACGTGACGCCCTGAAAAAATCTCTGCAGGCCAGGGAAAAGTCCCTACGCAGTGAGATCATCGACTCTCAGAGCAAGATGCGCGCGGCAGCGGAGGCCAATGCCGATATTCAACAGCGGGCTGGTGGAGCGCGCCCTCAGGTGACGACCGATGCCGATGGCCGGCCCCGTGCGCCGGGAGATGCGGCGGACTCGGCGACTGGGTCGCGGGCCGCGCAGGACAGCGACATCGGCAAGCGCGCCCCGGCGGAGACGAATGCGCGGCAGCCCGCGCCGGAGGCACAGGACAGCTGGCAAAGGGCCAAAAGTGGCGCCGCCCGCGCCTATGAGGTCTATGGGGTGGTGACCGATATCGCCGACATCGGCAAGGCCGCCAAGACCCTCGAGCAATATATGGAGGGCGAGGCCTCGGTTGGCAAGGTCGTGCGCGAGGCATTGAATGTGCCTCCGCTGTCTCCTATCGGTTCCGTCGTCGGCACGGCGGAGATGTCCGGCCAGCGCCTGAGCGACTATCTCAAGCTTCAGCAGGAGCTCAAGAAGGCCAACGAGACCAACCTCGAGGCCTATCTAAACCAGTGGGCGCTGCAGTTTCGCAAGACCGGCATGAGCACCGAAGAGGCGCGGCGCTATGTGGCGGCGTCGGTGGAAGCGGGCAACCTCGACGCATTGGAGGCCCAGGCCGCTCGCCTGCGTGCCGCTGGCCACGATGTCGAATCCCCGGTGCTGATCGTCGAGGAAGGCCCAGGCCCCGACGGCGGCTACTGGTACATGTGGGAGAACACTAAGGAGCTCGGGGCTGGCATGGCCACATCCACCGCGGAAGGTATCGAATATATCGTCACCGCCCCGGGGCGAGTGGTCGAGGCCCTGGGCGAGCGCGAACTGGTTGAGGCGATGATGGCCTACCGCAGTGCCACCGCGGAGTCCGATATGCGCACGCGACTCTACCGCGCATTACTCTCTGCGGGCATTGATCGCAAGCGGGCCTTGCACGGGGTCAACGAGGGCGGACTGACGCTGCGTAAACTGACCAAGGAAGTGCGCGAGAATCTCGCCGAGGCCCGGGAGGAGGCCGCGCGCGTCGAGGCACAGCGGCAGGCCCTGCAGGAGAGGGTCAACGCGGTCATCGCCCGCATCAATCGGCTATGGTCGATGGAGCTGTCGCTGGTGACGACGCCGACGACCCCGATTCCGGTGCCACGCGGTACCGAGCCGGATGCGATGATCGATACCGAGGTGCGATTGACCGGGGGATTCGACACCGCGGTGTCCTGGATCGAGCGAGAGCTGGCCGCCATCACCGGTGAGCGGCCCGTCGTCGAGACTCAGATCCAGCTATCACTGCCCGGCGCCGACCCGATCGGTCCCGAGACCTGGAAAGCCCAGTTGCCGGCTGAGCAGGACGTCTATCCGCTGGCGGCAGGGATCAGGGTGCGTATTTCGGGGCTTCCTGGCGACTTTGCCCCCCTGCAGCGCACCGTGCGAAGAACGGTCCAGGATGCCGTGATGGTCAAGGTCGCCGAGGAGCGCATCGCCTTCGCCGAGGATCCCTACGCGTTTGTCGACGGCGACTACGAGCCGGTCCAAGCGGTTGCTGAAAATCTGGACCCCGAGTCGGCGTATTACTACTACTGGACCTTTCGCGACCAGGCAGGGATTACGGACGATCCGACATGGAACCTGCTCGCGACACTGGACGAGCCAACCGAGGCGCAGTCGCTCACGGCGAACGTGGCGCTGGCGGACATGGCGACCGGCATGTTGCTCGACGAGGCGACGACCACCGTGGACGTCGAGCCGGCCGACATCGGCGAGTCCACGCAAGCCATCGACCTGTTCGGCAATCGGGTTTACTGGACCACCGCTACTCCGCTGGCCAACGATCCAACCGTTCGCCTTCCGCGATCCATCATGCGGGTCACGCCCACCACCGCCGGCATCGTGGGCGACATTCGGACTGATTCGGCGGCCTGGGATCGCCTGCAGGCCATGCTCGATCCGGCGCACTCGGTCGACGATCTGCTTCATGCTCGGCTCATCGAGGAGTTTGCGGCCATTGGCATCGAACCGGACGAGGCCATGATCGCCCAGGCCCTCCAGATGACCCAGGCCTTCTCCGGCATGGCCGGCGAGGGCGGTCAGATCGAGGCTCCTGAATTGCTTGCCCACGGCCTGGTGCGCGCCGGCGAGCCCGTCTCGCTTCGACTTGCGGTCTCCCTGCCCATGCCGCCGCGCATTCCGGTCACCTTCGGTGACGGGGAAAACGCTGTCGCCCTCGATGCCCAGGTCCGTGTGCGAGAGTGGAGCCTGTCGACCGGCTTTGCCCAGACGGCCCCGGTCGCCGGGAACAATGCCTCGGCAACCCTGGTATGGGCCCCGGAGCCTGGGGATGGCCGTGAATCCGTGGCGGTGAACGTGCTGTTGTACTACGCCATCGACTTTTATCGGCGCGGGACCGACGAGCTCTGGACCGAGGACGGCGTGCCCCTGCGCTACGAGAATTTCTCGATGAACTTTCCGGTCGGCATGCTCTTCCTGGCCGTCGAGGAGCCGGCACCATGAACTCTTTGCGGTATGCCATGACGGTGACCCTGGCGGTATCGATCGCCTGGACATGGTCGACAGGGGACGCCTGGGGGCAGGCGGAGGCGAGTCCGGTGCTGCACGCTGCCTTTGCCCCGCGTCAGGCGTATCTGGTCACGGATCCGGATGAGCCCCCGGCAGATGATCAGGCGGCTACCGCCATCGGAGTGCGGGCCGAGATGCCCGGCCGGCTGGCCCTCGTCGATGGGGCGGGTCAAGTGGTCGCCCTCGATGAGAACGAACAGCCGGTGGTCCTGCATGACTGGCGGCATGCGGCGGATGCGCCAGTGCCGGACACCCCCTTCCTGGTGCGTTTCCTGCCCGCGGGCGATTCGCTGGGCGTCGAACGGCTACTGCGGGCACGCGCCGGCGAACCGCTGTGGCTCACCCTGCACCGACCCGCCGATGCGTCAGGGTGGCGGCTGACATCGGCTGAGCCTGATGCCTTCGCGCCATCCACCGCCCCGCGACCCGAGAAACCCCCCGAGGTGATCGAGGATGATGCGGCGCTGGAAAGGGAGCTGGCCGCACTGCTGCAGCTCGAAGAAGGCCCGCCGCCCACTGCCGCGCAACTCCGCGAGGAGGGCCTTCAAATGATCGTCGAGGGTGAGTACGCCACTGCCCTCGAGTTGCTTGAACGTAGCCTCGACATCGAACCGGACCCGGCCATCGCCGGGCGGGTCGAGCGGCTGCGGCGGTTCCTTAAGGTAAGGCATGATTCGGATGCGACGAACGAGGCGCGGGGGGAGCGGCCCGCCGCCAGTCTGTCACAATGAAAGGATTTTTTGCATGATACGCGCCATGCTTCTTGCGGTGATGTTGGCCACACCGGCCATTGCCCAGATGAATCCAGAGACCATCGATAAGCTGGTGGATGAGTACGCTGATGGCGTTCCGATGGTTGAGGAAAACGCGCTGGGTGGCCCGGCCGTCTCCGGGCAAGCCGCCTCCGTCGCCCCGGGTGAGGCGGCGATCCCCGACGGCTGGGTCCTTCATGAGACGTTCGGCCTGACCTTCGCTGTGCCGGCTAATTGGGAAGTGATGCGCGCCTCGAATGATCGTTATGTCTTGGCGGCCCCTGGTTTCGCGCCGAGGGAGAAGAAAGGGCTCGGCCTTGGCATCCAGCGTCTGGATGCGGACGATTTCATCGACGATTTTCTCGAGAATCCCACCTTCTCTGCGCTTCTCGATGCGGACAACAGGTCGCCACTGTCGGTGGCATCCGGGATCGCGTTCGACCGTTTCACCGCCCTGCCGGATCAGACCGGGGCGGGCTATGCCACCGAAGGCGCGGTCTCACGCTACCGCCACGCGGAAGATGGCCATTTGCTGTTGAATTTCATTGCCTTCGACCCCGCGCGACTAGCGGAGAATGCCCCGCTCATCGAGCGGGTCTTCAGCACCTTTCGGCTGTCCTCTCCAGCACAGTTCAGGGCAGAGACGACCCTGGTGAGTGAGGGTGCAGCCGCGCCGGGCGAGGCGTCAGCCACGCTGGGCGGGCTGGTCACGGTCCGTCCGCCGAACGGCTGGAGACTGGAGCCGGGCGAGCAGGAGGTGACCCTGCGCACTGAGACGGTCTTTAGCGCCGTTATCACGCTGCGCCGGGGCAAGGCGGCGCGCGAGGCGCTCTCCCTCGACGATCTGTTCCAAGGTGAACCAGACGTCAACACGGGACGCATCCTCGGGCAGTCGGCGCGAATCTTTTCGGGGCCGGCGGCCTACGCCGGGATGCAGTCTGGTACGCGCTTGGAGCAGGGTGAGGTGCGCGTTTATCTCCTCGAACAGTGCCTTCCGAACGGTGCGCCGGTGATGATTGACACCATGGCGGCGCCTGGCTGGTTACAAGATCACGACCTGACGTCCGTGATGGCGGCGATCGAGGCCGACTGGCCCACGGGAATGCGGCCCTGTCACCCGGCAGTCACCGCTCGCGCCACATGGGTGATGGAAGACATGTTGGCCTTTGTTCTGCCCGAGGGGTTCGAGACGGGGCGAAGCCGTTCTTCCTTCTGGATCCGGACGCCATCTGGCCCCTATGCCTCCCTCGGCGTCGGTACGGGGCCCGACGCCTTTCCTTCCGACTTTCGACTGGTAGAGGCTAACAGTCTGGGCAACGGCTTTATCGCCGCACCCGCGGCGCGGCGGGTCACCCTCATGGACGAGCCCGCCACCCTCTTTGTGGGACGCAGCCAGGCAGGTGAGGGCAGCCGCGTGCAGCACGTCGCGCTGCTCGATCGTTGCTTGCCGGACGGGTCGCCGGTGGTCGTTACGTTGCGTGCCGACGACGCCTGGCTGAGCGCCAACGGCGGGTTCGAGTACTTGCTGAACCATGCATGGCTCTTCCTGCCCGAGGACGCGCGAGCCTGTGATCCGGCCCTGTTGCAGACCGCCATTGAGGTGTCCGAGGCGGATGCGGTAGAGGGTATCGAACCGGCAGAGGGTGGCGCCCCTACCGCGCGTGGCAAGACGGCTGCGGCGGGCTCGGCCCCGTCGGCGCCTGGCGGTGAGGGCCCTGGTGGCCTTGCCGGAGAAGCCCTCCCGGTTCTCGACGGCGACATGTCCCACTGGTCCGTGTCGGCGGCCGAGTTCGAGGCGAGTGAGGCCGAGATCACCGCCAAACCCGGCGGTGATGGATTCACCAGCTATTACGTCGCGCCCGCCCTGGCCAGGGGGGATTGGTCTCATGTCCGGGCGCTTCGTCTGGATAAAAAGAGCCAGGGTGGCAGTTACTATGCGGAGGGGTATGGATCCGAGGGCGATATCGTACTGGAGGGGCCCGCCGGCCGGGCAACCTATGCCTTGCCCGAGCATCATTCGGGCGAGTGGCGCCATTTCGAGATACCGCTGAATGAGCCGGGATGGCGCCTTTCTCAGGGCGCCGAAAGCCTGGCGGATGTGCTGCGTTCGGTGACCGCCTTGCGCATCCGCGCCGAATACGGGGCCGGCACGGATGTCTCGGGATTGCGAAACGTGAGCCTGGTTGTCCGCAACCAGGAGTCGCCGCTAGAGACCGCTGATCAGCTTCGTGCAGCGGGCCTGCAGTCCATGCTCGACGGGGACTACGAGACGGCGCTCGACCGGCTCGAGCGCAGCCTGGCGCTGAAGCACGACGAGGCGCTGGCCGGTCGTGTTGAACGGCTGCGGCTGTTCCTGAAGGTCAGGTCCGATTCGGACCCGGCGAACGAGGCGCGAGGCGAGTGAGCGCTCTTGCCGTGATGCGTCGTTCACCGATGCCATGACCGTCCGCTATTACCATCGTTGACGGCCATATCCGAGCCGTTGAAGGGAGTCCTGTTTAGGTGGGCTACAGACGAAAGATGATGAGTCGTTTTATAAGCTGTTCATGTATGTTGAGCGCAGTTGTCAAAGCGCACTTTTCTTGGCGGTCTGGCTGGCGCCATCCTTTATCGACCGCTTGACCTCGAGGACCTTCAGCGATGCCGATTTCGATGCGATCTCCTGTTCCGAAAAGCCTGGCCTATGCCGGTCTTTGTGCCTTGATGCTTGCCCTGCCGGCTCACGCCGAGTTGTCTGAACTCGAGGGCGCGGTCGGCCATGAAGAGGGAACCCGCTCACTCTGGGACCTGGAAGGAGCGCAGGGGCATGCGGGAACGGAGCCAGAGGCGCGCTCCGCCGATGATGGCATCGATTGTCAGGGTGAGGGGCCCTGCGTCGAGACGGCCACCGGTCTGGCGCTGCGCGTACTGCCGAGACCGTTTTCCCACCTCTACGGCGAGGCACAGGAAGAGGCGGATGCCATCGTGCAGGGCAATGTCCCGGCCTTCCGTCCGCTGTATGTCTTCGAGCGCAGAGACGTGGATCCAGCACAGCCGGACTCGCCCCAGGGCTGGTATCGGGTGGGGGCAACAGAGGAGACCTCCGAGGGCTGGATGCGTGCCGTGGACGTGTTCGAGTGGCGCCAGGCCCTGCTGGTCTCCTATACGCATCCCGGTGATGACATCGAGGGGCGCAATCCGGTGCTGATGTTCCGGGGGCTGTCGGACCTGGACGCGCTGGTGGATGATCCGAATCGGGCCGAGAAGGCGCGTGCGCTCTATGAGCAACTCGAGGCGGGCGAGGCCCCCGATTCGCTGATCAGCATGGAGCCGAAGCGCTTCGTGGACATCACCGACCAGTTCTACATGCTGCCGATCCTCGACTGGGAGCAGACCCGTATCCAGGGCGATGACGTGCGCCTGCTGCAGCTGGCAGCCGCGGTGCCCAATGCGCGCGGCGCCGATACCCTGGAAAACCCCGAATACGCCGAGCAGTCACTGGTCGGGCGTCAGGCCGGAGGGAGCCTAGAGGCGCTCAAGGTCGACCTGGTGTTCGTGCTCGATACCACCCGCAGCATGCAGCCCTTCATCGACATGACCCGCGACGCCGTGGCCTCGCTGACCCGCCGTTTCGACGAGGATACCGGGGCGCGCTTCCGCTTCGGACTGGTGACCTATCGGGACAGCACCGAGGCGATTCCGGAGCTCGACTATGTGTCGCGCCATCACACCCCGGAGCTGGTCGACGGACAGACCATGGTGACGCTCCTGGAGGAGTCCGCACGAGCTACCGACGTGGGCAGCCTGGACTATCCCGAGGAAGTCTACGCCGGGGTAGACGACGCACTGCGTTCGGCCTGGCGGGAGGAGGCGCTGCGCTTCATGATCCTGATCGGCGATGCCAGTGCGCACCCGCCGGGGCACCCGCAGAGCATGACCGGAAAGACGGCACAGGATCTGCGTCGCGAGCTGAATGATGCCCAGGTTCACCTGCTGGCCATTCATCTTCAGGACCCCCGCGCCGAGGCCGACCATCCCGTTGCCAACGAGCAGTTTCGCGGACTGGCACGCATTCGGGGCTCGAAAGAGGCCGCTATCGAGGCGGTCGATGCCTTCGACCAGGAGGCCTATCAGGTGCTGGTGGACACTGTGACCGATGACATTCGCCAACTGCTGGTCGCGACCGTTGGTGAGCCAACCGGGTCTGCCGACACGGCAGCGGCCCAGGAGGTGTCCAATGAACCCCTGGAGTCGGTCTCGGCGCTCTGGAATGCCGCCCTGGTAGAGTACGTGGGCAAGCAGGCAAAACCGCCCAAGGATGTGGTTGCCTGGGCCATGGATCGGGACCTGGAGAACCCGGCGGATCGTGCCCTGGAGGTGCGCGTTCTGGTCAACCGTGAACAGCTGAACTCGCTGGCGCAGTCGCTGGAAATGGTGGTGCAAGGGCTGATGCGAGCCGATATCACCCAGGGTGAGTTCTTCGAGGCCCTCCAGGGTGTCGCCGGGCAGACGATGAAAAGCCCGGAGGAGATCGGCCAGGGGGCCACGCTCGCCGAAACCGGCCTGTTACCGGCGTTCGTGCAGTCGCTTCCCTATCGCAGCGATATCCTGGCGCTCAACGACGAGATGTTCGCCAGCATGACTGCCCAGCAACGGGCCGATCTGGAATACAGCGTGCTGGCCAAGCTGGAGCAGTACCGCGCCATCAACGAGCAGGTCGATGCCTGGTTCGCCCTGAATGAGGATGACCGGGAAAGTGCCCGCGTCTACCCGCTGCACATCGACTACCTGCCGTAGCGCGTCATGTATCGGCTCGAGGACGTACGCAAGCACCGGGCTCAGGGCGGCAGTGCCTTCGAGCTTCAAGTGCCGTCGCTGGAGATTCATCCGGGTGAAATGATCGCCCTGATCGGTGAAAGCGGCTGCGGCAAGAGTACCCTGCTGGATCTGCTGGCCCTGGTGCTCAGGCCCTCCTCGAGCCGCGTGTTCCAGTTCACCGATCCGAACAGCAGCAAGGTGGTCGATGCAGCAGCGCTCTGGGCGGGCGGGCACGAGGACGCGCTGGCACGCCTGCGTCGCGCTCATATGGGGTATGTGTTGCAGACGGGAGGGTTGCTGCCTTTTCTGGATGTTCGCCGCAATATCGAGCTCTCCGCACGCGTCAGCGGCCGGGAGCCGGTGGCGGTGCCGGCGCTCGCCTCTCAGCTAGGCATCGGCAACTGCCTGGACCGCATGCCTGCGGCGCTCTCCATCGGCCAGCGGCAGCGCGTGGCCATTGCCCGGGCGGTCGCCCACGGCCCGGCGCTGGTGCTGGCCGACGAGCCGACGGCCGCCGTCGACAAGAAGCGTGGGGCACAGATCATGGAACGCCTCGCCATGCTCGCCAGACAGCAGGGCACCGCGGTGGTCGTGGTGACCCACGACCGTCCGCTGGTCGAGCCCTGGATGGATCGGGGGTACGGCTTTACCGTGTCGGCCGTCAGCGATGAACTGACGGTCTCGGTCTGCCGGCCGCTGCAAGCGCGAGAGGCGGCGTCATGAGTCGGCAAGGACATCCCCCGGTCTTGCTGGTGCCTCGCTTGGCGGCGGCGCATTTGCGAAGCGACTGGATCCTGACGCTGTGCCTGGTGATCGCCCTGGCGGCCGTCATCGCCCCGCTTCTGGTGCTGATGGGGCTCAAGCAAGGCACCATCGAGACGCTTCGCGAGCGGCTGGTCGAGGATCCGGTGTTTCGCGAAATCAGGCCCGCGCAGACGCGAGAGTATGCCCCCGAATGGTTTGATGCCGTGGCTCATGAGCCAGGCGTGGGGTTTCTTATCCCGACCATCCTGCCACTCTCCTCGGTGCTGCAGGTGGTGCCGCGAGGAGGCACGCAACCGGTGGTGCATGATCTCGTGCCCACCGGGCCGGGGGATCCGCTGCTTCTCGAGAACGGTGCCGTGATTCCCGGCGACGGCGAGGTGGTCCTGTCGGCCGATGCCGCCCGCCAGTTGAATGTCACGCAGGGACAAGCGCTTTCGGTACGTGTGACACGCGCCCGTGGCAGCGTCCGCGAGGTGGTCGAGGATGAACTCGAAGTCGTCTCCGTGCTTGGCCCGCGGGCGGGTCAGTTGGCGCGTCTGTATGCGCCGCTGGACTATGTGCTGGATGTCGAGGCCTATAAGGAAGGCTTTGCCGCGCCACAACGCGGCTGGCGCGGTACCACGCCCGAGCCCTACCTCAGCTATGACGGGGCGCTGTTGTTTATCGAGACACCGTTGACACCGATAGAGCGGACAGGGCTGGTGATCAATACCGGAATTGCCCATCTGACCGATGCCTCGGCGACACGGGTTGAGGCGGTGATCGGTCGATCATTGCCGGCCGAGCTGACCGCGTATCGCCTGTCCACACCGGGAACCACGCTCAGGCCCTCGCAGTTGCGCGCGCTCGATCAGAAACTGCGCGGGCGCAAGCGAGTACTGCTGCCCTTCGTGTCCGACCTGGCGCTGAAGGACGCCGACGGTCAGCCACTGAGGCTGCTGGGGCGGTCGCTGTCAGGGAAGGAGGCCGATTTCCTGGGGCTCGAGCCGGTGCCTTGGGGGGCGGCCACCGGCGAGCCCCCCTCTGGCCAGCGGCTTCGATCTTTCCTCGCGCCGGCACCGGCGACGTCACCGGGTGACCTGGAGATAACGCTGGAGGGAGCCGCACCGCTGGCGCTGGAACTGGAGCCGGTGGGTGAGGTGTCCGGCGAGCGGCCCGTGGTCTCCCTGGAGCTGCTCGCGGCGCTGCGCACGGGAATGGAACGGCCGCTGACCCTCTCCGCGGATGGACAGGCACTGGAGATGGCCCGGGGCGGCTATCGCGGCTTCCGTCTGTATGCCGACTCGATCGATGCGGTGCCCGGCCTGGTACAGACACTGGAGGCGCAGGGTATCGAGGTCATCGCGGAAGTCGAGGCCATTCTGCGCATCCAGGTGCTCGATGCCGGGCTGAAGCGATTGTTTGGCCTCATCGCTCTGCTGGGCGTTAGCGGGGGAACTGCCGTGCTGATCTCCAGCCTTTACGCGGCCGTTGAGCGCCTGCGCCGCGATCTCGGGGTCCTCAGGCTGCTGGGACTGGCCCGTCGTCATGTCTTCTTTTTCCCGATCGTTCAAGGGGTATTGATCGCTGGCATAGGTCTGTTGGCGTCGCTGGTGGCCTATCTGGGGCTGGCGACCGCTATCAACCTCAGTTTTGCCGATGCCCTGATGCCCGGCGAACGCTTCTGCACCCTTTCTGCCTCGCAAGTGCTGCTCGCCGTGGCGGCAACGCTGCTGCTGGCTGGCATGGCGTCCCTGGTGGCAGCATGGCGAGCCACCAACATCGATCCTGCGGAGGCTATTCGTGATCACTGAACTGCGCGTCATGGGTCGGCGTCTGTTAGTGCTCCTGCTCGTGGTGGCACCGGCGAGCTGGGGCGCCTCTCCTGCCGAGCGCCTCTTCAACCCGCAGCCGGCCGAGGATGACATCGTACTGCCGATGCCGGATAACGCCACGATGGTGTTTCGCCGGGTGCCGGTACCCGGCCAAGGGTTCTGGGGTGGCCCGTCCCGGGTGATCCAACTGGGGGATGCCACCGGAGGCATCTTTGAAGGGCTGCAGCGCCGACAGATTGCCGGCAGCTTCGTCGATGACCAGGGCCAGTGGTACCTGATAATCGGCAAGTACGAGCTGACGGTGGCCCAGTTTGCCGCCGTGATGGGCCTTCAGGGCCTGATGGACGCCAGTGCCGACCCCGAGATCGCTACCTTGCCGGAGCTGAATCCCCGAGAGCGTCTCGAGTGGTTGGCCAGGCCGCTGACCTATGTGAGCCACGCCGACGTGCAGCGCTTTGTCGAGCGCTATAACCAATGGCTCTTTGACCCGGCGCATCCTGAGCGTCGGCAGAACCTGCCGCGGATCGAGGGGGTTCCGGGGTTTCTGCGCTTGCCTGCCGAGGATGAGTGGGCCTTCGCGGCTCGCGGGGGTATCCCCGCGCTGGAGGCCGGTATTTTCAACGACCGGCTGCCCTTCGACGCCTCGCGGTTGAGCGAGTATGCCTGGCATCTCGGCAACGCCCGCCATGCCCTGCGGCCGGTGGGCCTCCGGGCAGGCAATCACCTGGGGCTATACGACATGCTGGGCAATGCTCAGGAAATGACGGCCAGTCGCTTCCGGCCGGAGCTTGGCCAGGGCAAGCCCGGGGGCATCAGCGTGCGCGGTGGCAGTGTCTCCACGCCCGAGGCCGAGATGCGCAGCGCCCTACGGGCCGAGCTCGACGAGTATGCCTGGGACCCGGACAGCCAGCAGATGCATCAGCGGCGCTCCTTCAATACCGGGGTAAGGCTGGCGATCGGCAGCAACGTCATCCTCGACAGCGAGCAGCGGGCGAGGCTCGAGCAGGAGTACGACGCCTACCGCGAGACCATTCGCCAGGCCACGCCGGTGGGTCGCAGCCTCGACAATCTCGTGGCCCAGGCGTCGGGCCAGCTCGATGACATGGACGTGCTGCTGGACGCGCTGATCGCCGACAACCCGGCGTTGAGCGATCCGTTGAGCACTCTGAAGGCGCAATCCGAACAGGCACGGCTGCAGCTGACCCAGGCCGAGAAGGCTCGGGCCCGAAGCCTCGTCCAGGATGCCACCCGCAACGGCGCGAACCTGAGTGTTCACGTCTCCAAGCTGCCCGCTCTGGCATCGGCCCGTGACAATGCGCTCAAGCTGGTCGAGCACTCCACCCGTTACGAGTCGCGACTGCGCGAGGTGGAGGCGCTGATCGACGCCCAGAAGCGCTCCATCGATGAGCAGCTCTCGGCGTATGGGGACAAGCTGGCCGAGTTGGGGGATACCCATCCTGACCATGTCGCCGAGGCCTTTGAAACACTCGCCGCGCGTCGAATGACCGCCCGCGAGCGTGCCGTGCTCGAACTGCTCGATCATCACGTGCAGCGCTATCATGAGCTGCGGCGCAGTGAGCCCGACAAGTGGCTGGAGGACTACTCCACGCGCTTCGTCGGCTTCGAGGATGGCTGAAGCGGTTCGGCCGAACACTATGATATCCACCACGAGGGAACTGACATGACACGACATCACCTGATGATTCCGCTGCTCGCTGCGAGCCTGATGACCGCTGGCTGTGCCAGCATGGATGACCAGGGGCGTACCCGTACGGAGGGCACGGCGGCTGGCGCGCTCATCGGCGGCCTGCTTGGCTATGCCGTCGGCGACGAGCGGGGCGCCGCCATCGGCGCGGCGCTGGGCGCCGGGGCCGGCTATGCCATAGGCAATGAGGTGGCCAAGCGCAAGCAGGCCTATGCCACGACAGAGGCGTTCCTTGACGGCGAAATTGCTCACGTGCAGCAGTTCAACCAGACCACCGTTGCCTACAACGAGCAGGTCCGCGTGGAGATCACTCGCCTGGAAGCAGAGGCCGATCGGATGCAGGCCCGGTTGGCGGCAGGCGAGATGGCGCGAGACGAACTGCAGGCCGAGCGAAATGCCATCGCCCGGCGACTCGACAAGAGTGAGGCGCTGGAGAAATCCCTTGTTCACGAGTTGGAGGTGCAGGAGCGCATCCTCGCCGAGGAGAGCGGTAATCGACCGGACAACGACCCTTACCTGGCGCAACTGAGCGCGGAGGTGGAAGAGCTGCAGCGCAATCTGGATCAGCTGCGTGACGACAGTGCTCAGCTGGCCAGTATCGACGAGAGACTGTCCGTATGATAAAGCGTATGAAGCTCGGCCTTGCTCTGACATCCGGTGCACTGGCGGTGTGGCTGAGCGGCTGTGCCAGTTCCGGCGACCCGCGTGAAGGCGGCCTGCTCGGCGGCATGCAGGGGCTCTCCAGCGGTAGCTACGACCAACGCATTCGTGAGCGTGAAGCGCGCCTGGCCGCGCTGCAAGAAACCCAAGGCGCGTTGGTTGAAGAGCGTGAGTCGTTGGACCGCTCGCGCGCCGATGCCGAACAGCAGTTGGCGATGGAAACGCGACGCCTGGCCGATCTGCAGGGGGATGTGAGCCAGCTGCGTTCACAGCTGAACCGGCTTGAGGCCGAGCAGGGCGTGCAGGACTCCCGTGTGGCGCGGCTTCGCGAACGCCTCGAGTCCCTGCAGGCGGGTATGGATCGCCAGCAGCGCGCTCTCGACGCCCTGGAGGGCAGCGGGGTGAGTGACTCGGAGCTCGATCGTCGCCGCCGCGAGCTGCTCGCCCAGCGGGAGGCGCTGCGGGAGGAGTACGACTTGCTCATGTCGCTGACCCTTGATCTTGCGCGTTGATCGTCGCGTCTGGCGCTGCGTGCTGGGCTCGGCGCTGCTGTGTCTCTCAGGGGGCGCAGGCGCGGGCGATGTCGTGGAACGGGTCAGCGATATTCTCGCGGCACGCGGTCTTGAACCGCCGTCGCCGCAGGCCCTGGAGCGTCTGACTGCCGGTTCCTTCGAGGAGGCGCTGCGCGATATAGATCCCTATGCCCGGTATTTCGAGGCAGAGGCATATCAGGTGCCGGGGCTCGAGACGCTGCCCAGCGGTATCGGGGCCGAGCTCAAGCCGACAGGCGCGCACCTCGAGCTGTGGCCGTATCAGGATGGCCCCGCCGACCGTGCAGGCATTTTCGGCGGCAGCCGGCTGCTCGAGGTCGATGGTGTCGAGGTCGTGGGCGCCTCGCCCGCCGAGGTAGCCGAGCGGCTGAGAGGGGCTCGGGGCACCGCGGTCGATCTGACACTGGCGACGCCCGGGGAAGAGGTGCGTCGCGTTCGCCTGTTTCGAGCCGATTTTCAACCGCTGGATGTCGAGTCTCACGTCGAGCATGGCCGGCAGCTGTTGCGCATCCGGCGCTTCCGGGCCGGCTTGACCCGGCCGGCGGTGGCGGCACGGCTAGCGGCCTATCGGGCGCAGCGGACGGCGCGGCCGCTGGTGCTGGATCTGCGCTTCAGTGGCGGTGGCGATGTCTTCGAGGCGTTGGATGTGGCGGGCCTGTTTCTCGAATCGGGCCAGGAGCTGGTGGCCTTCGCGGATCGCGCCGGGGAGCGCGAGTGGTTCACGAATCGTCGCTCAGGAGACACGAGCACGCCCCTGTCGATATGGATCGGGCCGGATACCGCCAGTGCGGCCGAGATACTGGCGGCGATTCTTCGCTACCACGGTCGGGCCGAGCTCAGGGGCCGTCCGAGCCGCGGTAAGTGCAGTATCCAGACCGATGTGCCGCTGCCGGAGGGGGGGGTGCTGCGCTTCACGGAAAAGCGGGTGTTGCTACCCGATGGCAGCACGTGCGACGGCCACCCACTGGAACCGGATCGGCCCCTGCCGACCGCGCCGGACGCCAAGGCGGAATGTGGTGCACCGTGAAGACTCCCGTTCGATCGCCGCCGTCACGTGGTGGATTATGGGGCAGGCGGCCGATACAACAGCATAAGGAGAAAACCGATGAATACGCTTCTTCAGGCGAGCGCGCGCCGACTCACCGTTTCGGTGCTCCTGCTGCTGCTTGGTACCTTCGGGCATGCGACCACCTTGCAGGCCGAACAGACCTGGCGGGTGCTGGAGGTCGACGGGGTTTTCGAGCATGCCACCGGGCCGGAGGACCTGCCGACGCGCAGCCTGCAGCAGCCGCTGACGCCGCGGATGCTGATGGCCTATGACAGGTTGCCACCCGGTGTCACAACGCTGGCACTGGCGCTGCGCCCCCAGGGGGTCGATCTTCTCTCGGCCGACCTGGAGACCCTGCGTGCGATCCTGAAACGGGTCCGTTCCGGCGAACTCGAGGCGGATGAGCAGCTGCTGGGTCGGTTGAATACCTTCATCTTCGGCCAGGAGTATCTCGACTGGGAAGAGATCCTGCCGGACCAGGAGGTGGTGCTCGCCGAACAGGCGCCGGTGCGTGGCCGGGGTGAGCTGATTCTGGAGGATGCCGAGGGCAGGAAGGCCCGTCTGCTGCTGTCCGGCGAGACCGTGCCCGCGCAGCGTATCAGCCGTATCGAGGCGCCGCTCTGGGCGCAGGCGCCGCAGCTAAGAATGTTTCGCACGCCGGACTATGCACGCAGCCGGGTTGAGCTGCCCCTCACGGCCGGCCTGGTCAACGCCATACCGGCGGAAGAGGGAGGCTATCTTGCGGCGGTGACGGTGATCGGGCATTCCGGGCCGCAAACGGTGGTCATGCGCCGTAATGGCGAGGGGCGCCTGCTGTGGTCGGCGAGGCCGGCTGCCGGCACACAGCTGCTACCTGGAGTGCTGCTGCCCCTTCAAGGAGGGGATTACCTGATGGCGGGCAGTGGCCCCGTGGTGCGTTTCAATGACGCGGGCGAGATGCTCGAGGTGTCGAGCCTCACCGAGGCGACGGTGGTGGCCGGTGACGTACAGGGGGAAGAATCGCTGCTGGCGGTAGAAATGGCCGATGCCTCGGGGGTGCAGCTGTTGGCCCTGAATGCCGAAGGGACGCTCGCCTGGGAGCAGCAGCTTGCCGCCTGGAGTCGCGCGCAGCACCTGGCTGCCTTGCCGGGGCAGGGCTGGCTAGTGGCCGGGCAGGATGGTGAGAGTCGGCCCGCGTTGGCCCTGTTGGGCAGGCAGGGTGAGGTGATCTGGCAAGCGCAACCCGGTGAGGCATCACTGCCTTCGGCCGTCGAGGCGCTTGCGGTGTCTCCGCAGGGTCAGGTCGTGCTGGGGGGGCAGGTCGATGGTGGAGGCCTGTGGCTGCGGCGCTTCGATCCCCAGAGCCATGAGGTGGGCGTAATCACGCCGTCTGGTGCGAGCTCGATTCCCGCGCTTGACGGTGTGCACGCCATGACCTTCGATGCCGAGGGGCAACTGCTCATCGGCGGCGAGGCGCGTACCGAGAATGGCTGGATGGCGAGGATGGACAGCGATGGCGGCGTGCTCTGGTCACGGGAGTACGGTGTCGAGTCGGCCCGGGAGGTAGTGCTGGATGTGCTGCCGCTAGGGGAGACACTCGTGGCGATTGGCCGACTCCAGGCCGGATCGCGCCGGGAGCCGCCGTCGGTATGGCAGCTGCCGCTGGACATTGAAGGAAGACCGCTTGCCGCACCGGCGCTGCCCGATGAGGTGCTGACCTTCCAGGAACAGCTGCGAGACGCCCTGGTCGACGCTGCACCGGTCATGGGCACCCTCGGCGCCCCGGAGTTCAGTCTCGATGAGCAGGGCGTGGTGCACCTGGCACTGCCATGGCTGACCGTCGAGTCTGACTGGGATTTCCAGCGCTACAGTCCGGATGTGGAGTGGGTGATCGGCGATCTGCACATGCAACTCGGTGCGGTCGAGAACGGACTGCGTCCGATCGGATTGGAGGTGCCGGATGTCGTCGACGTTCGCGATCCCCAGGGGGGGCTTGCCGGGCGACTGATGTTTGGGGAGCTCGAGTTTTCCGGGATGTGGAACGATGCCCTGGATACCCTGCATGCCCTCAAGGCGGAAGTGGATGACGTGCGGCTCGATCTGCATCCGCAGGAAGGGATGATGGGAGCGATGGGCGCGCAGGCCGCGCTGGCGCAGATGGCGGGGAAAGACGTGCCACGCCAGCTGACCTTCGGGCGCATCGGGATCGAGGTGGACACCCGGCAACGAGAAGACGGCCTGTATGACCTGCCGGGTCGCTTCCATGTCGAGAATGTCGAGCTGGCAACATTCGCCGAGGCTCCGATTTTCCGGCTCGACCGGCTCGACCTACAGACCGAGCAGCGTGATGTGAGGCTCGAGATCATGCTGGCCTTGGGCAAGGAGGGCGAAGCGCATGAGTTGTTCCGTCCGGGCAATCCGCTTGCGGTGCTCGGCACCCTGGTAGATGCCGTCGGCAATCCCTCGGCGACGCTCGATATCAAAGGCGTGCACATTCGAGGCGATAACGAATACGAGTACCTGCGCCTGGCTAGCCTGCGCTCCGATGTCGGTATCCGGCGTGCCGCCGATGACGATGCGCGGCGCGATCTCTGGGCGCGCCTGGATCTCGAGGAGATGCGCTTCAGCGAAGGGCGCGAACGGCGGCATACCGGCTTTGGGCTCGACAGCCTGAGCGTTAGCGGCGAAATCGACCGGATCTCTCCCGCGGCCATCATCCAGGCAGGGATGGCGTCCCTGATGGCGGGTGAACCGAGTGAGCCCGAGCTGCTCGCCCTTTCCCAGCAGATGTTTTCCCGCTGGCTGCTGGCGCTGGAGGTCGATGGCTTTGAAGGAGTCGACAAGCCCCACCAGAAACCCCCGCACCTCTTCGGCACGGATCGTCTGAGCTTTCGCACGGAATTCACCGAGCTCGATACGGCGGCGCCCAGCTGGTCGCTGGATGTCCTGCATGAGGCCATCCGTCTGCCGCCCGCCTGGGACATGCCACCGCAGGCCGATGCCTATCTGCCAGAGCGTTCGGACATCTCGTTGCTGTTCAAGCGGCTACCCACCGGCTTCGCCGAGGACCAGGAGACGGTGGCCCGGCTCAAGCGGGGCGAGCTGGATCCCGGTCAGCTGATGCTCGAGCAGATGCTGGCCAATCGCACCCTGCTGGATATCCCACGTTGGCAGATCGATCTGCCAAATGGCGCCATTTCGCTCGCGGGTCGCGGCTGGACCGAGGAGGGGGAAGGGGATGCACCCGGCCTGGTGCGCGGCCAGTTCGATCTGCGCATCGTGCAGCTTGACCGGTTGACGGCGCACTGGCTCGAGGCCGCTCCCGACGACCAGGCGCGTCAGGAGCTCGAGTCCATGTTCACCATGTTGCGCCTGTTGGGCGAGGAGCGCGAAAGCCCCGACGGTGATGCCGAGCATGTGTTCCGGATCGAGCTCGACAGCCTCGGCAATGCGCGGGTCAATGGCGAGGACCTGGCGCCGCTGCTGCAGCAGCTGGATGGCTGAGCCGTAATGACTCGATCGTGCATGCCTCTGCTGTTCATCGCAAACGAGAGGAGGTGGTAGAGCATGAGCGCCCTCGCCCTGGCGGCAGCGGTACTGGCCGTGATGTTGTCGCCCACGGCCCTCGCCGATGAGGAAGTGGTCCTGCGTATCGCGGCGGACGACCGAGGCTGCGTCACCCTGCTGACCAATGCGCCGGGCGGGCGCTATGCGGGCTGCCCACCGCATAAGAGGGTTCGTCGGCTGCCCGATACCCCGCAGGAATACCCCGTTGACCTGGCCCGCAATACGGCCGGTAAGTGGCTGTTGACCCGGCGCGGGCTGCATCATTCGCCCTCCCAGCGGTCGCTGTGGCAGCGTCTCGACGCGACTGGCGGGCTGACGCTGGGCTGTTCCCCAGAGATGTGCTTATGGGCGCCGCGCGAGGGTGGGGTTCGGCGAGCACTGCCCGCTGAGCATTCAGCGGCATGGAGCCGGGGACTGCCCGATGCGCCGGTTCAGTCTCTCACCCACGACCGCGAGCGGGGCTGGCTGGCGACCGTGTTCGCGGAAGGGGTCTTCCAGCGGAGGCCGGGCCACTCCGCCTGGCAGTCCGACTCGGCGGGCCTTGCCACCCGCAACGTGGTGACGGTCGATTGCGATGGCCGGGGCAACTGCCTGCTGGGCACGGCGGGCGGAGGGCTCTACCGGCGTCTTGTCGATGAGACCCGTTGGCAGCCCCTGGCGGTGCCGGCAGGGCCACAGGTCACGGCGGTCGCCGCCGGTGTGACGCGCTGGCTGGTGGCGACCGATGCGGGCGTGATGGCGTCCACGGATCGGGGGACGCACTGGAAGCGGCTGGCGTTCGAGCCAGAGGCACCCGCCTCGGCGATGGCGGTGGTCAACAACGACCGCTACTGGATTGGTGATACGCGGGGGCGGCTGTATTCAGGCGGGGCGGATGCAGCGCCGTCACGGCTGTTCTCGCCGGGCGCGTATCGGGTCCAGGAGCTGGCGGCACAGGCTGGCGAAGTGTTCATGCTCATGGACGGGCAGCTATTTCGCGCCGGGGAGTCGGCAGATTGGCAGCCTGTCGACTTGCCGGGTGACCTGAAGGGTGCCGTTACCAGCCTGGCGGTGGATGCCAAGGGTGGGCTGCTGATTGGCGGCGAGCAGGGGGGGCCGATACGGCGCCGGCCGCAGGATAGTCGATGGTTACCCCATCATCGCGGCCTTCCCGAGGGCGCTCGCGTCGGACAGCTGCTGACGGCAGCGGATCGCGCCGTGCATCTGGCAACGCTGGGAACCGGGGAAGCAGAACAGCAGCTCTTCACCTTGTCCCCGGGAGAGGAGACCTGGCAAGCCGTGGTGCTCGGTGGCCGGCCGGCGCCCGACCCCTACCGGGTGCGCTGGCTGGTCAATCTTGCCGGTGGCACGGTGGTGGCCTGGGGTACGTACGACGTGCTATGGAAGCGACCCGAGGAGCCCTTCTGGCGTCAATTCTGGTTTGCTCGTACGCCGGGCGAGCCGCCTAGCATCGATTCTGAAGGGAAACTCTGGGTCGAGCGCGGTGGCACCTACTCGTTCAACCGCCCGGGAGAGACGCGTTGGCATGCGGCCGAGCCACCGGCAAGACGCTGGGGGGTGGCCATTCCCCTCACCCCGACGACCTGGGGCATGCATGCCGTCGGCCAGGGTCAGGTGCTTGTGCTGCAGGACGACGGCAAGGCAGGGCTGAGCGCCGTGTCGCGGTGGCCGGTGCCCGTCGAAGGCCCGTTACAGCTTGCGACCGGGGCGGGTGAGCGAATCGTTGCGGGGGGTCAGGATGGGGTCTACCTGCTGGACCACGAGCGCGGTGCCTGGACGGACATAACCCCCGCCGGCCGACCCGATACCTCACCGCATCTGCCAGGAGCCACACCATGACGGCGACACTGCGCACGCTCTTGGCCTCGTTGATTCTGGGCGGTCTTGCCTTTGCCTGGTGGCTGCCGGCTCAAGAGCTTACCGATGTCGCCGAACTCCACCTGGGCAAGCTGCACGCGGATGCCATGTCGCCGCAACGCCCCGTCGGCCTGGGTCTTGCCCAATTTTACGGGGGGGACGTCCTGCGCGCGCCGGAATCTCGCCACCTGCCACTGCCCCTGTTCATCCAGTCGCGGTTTCCGCCTGATGTGCCGCAGCTAACATCGACGCAATGGCAGGCCCTATCGCCTGAACAGGCGGCTTCCCGGCAGCCGGACTCGGCTGACAGTCCCGTTCTGCGTCGCTTCTGGATGCCTCCGGAAGCCCTGCCCCAGGCGGCGGAGCGGGGCGTGATGACGGTCCGAGACGCCGATGACTGGCGATTTTTCTCCCTGCGCCTGCGGGATGCCGACGAACTCTGGGGCTTAGGTATCCCCTCGGCCGTGCAATTCCCCTGGCGTCATCTCCCCCTTACCCTGGCGGGCGTCGCGGCTGCCGTCCTGCTGCTGTGGGTGGGGAAGCCGGGCACCTTGCTGGGGACCACCTCGGTCGCCGCGGCCAGGCGCGTCGCACTGGTTGCGATCGTCTGGTTAGGCCTGATGTTCCTCTACCTGGCCACCGATGCATTGGATGGCATGGAGGTCGGCTACGCGATGATCCTGGTGGGCAGCGTGCTACTGCTGACCGCGCTTGTCTCCGCGCTCTGGCTGACCCTGCAGGTACGCAAGCTGGCGCGGATGATCGCGGGGGAGGGCGCGCTGGCCCAATGGTCACTGGATAGCGAGGCGTGGCATCACTATCTGCGGGCGACCCGGTCTCGTGCCCTGGGCGCCAATCTCATGGTTCTGGGAGTGGTCGCCATTATCATGGTCCTCGTGGCGGCAGGGTTCTGGCTCGCGGCACCGGACCGCCATGCGGTCGTCCTGACCATGGTGATCCTGGCCGTGGTGTTCGGCGCGGCCGCCCTGGCGGCGCTGGCTATGCCCTGGTTGACGTCACGTCGTCTACGTGACGCACCGCGCCGGGTCTGGGTCGGCGAGGATGGCGCTCTGGTCGGCAACCGCTATCTGCGCTGGAGGGGGCTCGGCAGTCGGCCCAAAGGCTTTCGCATGATCCCTGTCACGGGCACCCAGGAGATGATCGAGGTGGTGACGCAACAAACGCAGGTCGTACCGAATCAGCAGGCGCTTATCTTCTTTCACCGTGATCACTCGCAGTGGATTCCCGTGCCAGACGATCGCCTTGAAGAGGCTCGCGCCCTGCTGGCTCGACTGCGTCAGCGATTCGGTGTCGAGTGAGGGCCCAGCATCCCGCCCGTCCGGCTCAACGATTGCCTAGCCGCACGACGCTCTCCAGCAGCATGGCCATCTCGTCCGCGACCTGCGGAATATCCTTGCCGCCGGTGATCTCCAGGATTCTCCGGTTGGCCGTGAGCGGATCGATGGTGTTGTCGCCGAAGTCGGAGAGCACCCGCTGCACCTGTCGCCAATGGTCGCGCGACTGGGCCAGTCGCTCGACGCTTGCCGGTGACTGAGGCGTTACCGCGTCCAGCATCGGGCCCAGCTTGGTCTGGATGTCCTTGGCCGTGCCGCGACTCACCTCCTGGAGCGCTTCCATTTGGCTGAGGTTGGGATCGTTGAGCATGTGCCAGCTCTTGTAGCGTGATACATCGGCGGCCTGCTGGCCCCATACCCGCTGTACGGCCGACTTGTCTTGGGCCAGCCAGGCCATGTCCCGATAGCTTTCGGGGTGGGCGGGGGTGGTGATGTTTTCCCAGGCCAGGTCCGCCCGATGTCCGGTGACCTGCTGGTAGGATGCCTCCCAGGCTTGCGATGCCTCCACCTGCCATTCGTAGCCACTGGCGCGTTTGCCGTTGCGGCTCAGGTTGCCCATCATGCTCTGGTCGAGCCCGATATCGAAGTCCATGCCGACGCTGCCGGCACTGCTTGCATTGCGCATTTCCCTGATGGCTGTCTGGTTCCAGCCTTCTGCCTGCATGCGCTGGTGGAAGTTCGCTTCCACCTCGGCATGGACGGCTCGCAAGTGGGCGTTGTAGGCCCGTTGCACCTCGCTTTCCCCCCGGTATTTCAGGAAGTTCTTGGCATGCGGGCTGCCATTGACCGCCGCGGCACGGGCACGCACCTGCGCCTGCAGCTCGATGATCTCCTGGGCCGGCCGTCCGGCGGCGCCGGCGGCCGTCAGGCGTCGCTGCGCCTGCTGGAAATCGGCCACCAGGTCCTCGCCCTGTTTCCTTGCCCGCTTGAACGCGGCTAGTGCCCGCTGTTCGTCGACATCGAGTCGACTCAGGGAAGGGGCGTCCACGCCAGTAGGGCGAGGCGTGGTTCGGCTGGCTCCCGTGGCGGGTGAGGCGTCTACCCCAGCGGTTGTTCGGGAGCGGCGGGCCATGATCTTGCCCATGCCGATCTCCATGCCCTTGGCAAAGGCATAGGAGACCGCGGCCCGCTTGGCCGCGCCCTCCAAGCCGCCATCCTGATAGCCGCGCAGGGCCTCGACGGCGATGCTGGCGCGGGTGCCGAAGTTGCTAGCCGCCCGCATGGCGGCTTCGGCCGGACCACCCTCGATGTAGCCGGTGACTGCCTGGTAGGCCGTCTCCACCGGCTGGCCGCCGGCGATCGAGAGGACCATCAGGCTCTGATCGGCGGCGGTACGAATATTGGTGGCCGCCTCTTCGCCCAGCATGGCCCAGGCGGCTTCCTCGTCGGCGGCGGCCTCCTGTTGCTGGAAGTGACCCTGGATCTGGTGCCCCACGGCCTGGGCGATGCGCTCGAGACTCTCGCGATCGCGTTGGGCCATGACATCGGGCGTCAACTGACGGTCGATGAAGGCACGCGCCGTCGCGGCCTCGTCATCGGGGAGCATGCCCGCCAGGCGGTAGAGCGCCTGCGTCGACTGCTCGAAACGCTGCATCTCCCGTTGGGTCTTGCGCATGTTGACGATCATGCCGTCGTGGGCATAGTCATCGAAGACGGTGCGGCTGTGCACGGTCTCGCCGGTCTCGATCGAGGCGATGCGATCCCGTTCGGACTGGATATCCGACAGGGCGGTCACGATCCTGAACTGCAGCTGCGCCCGTCGCTCGGGATCGCTCGCCTCGGCCAGGTCCTCGCGATCGCGCGCCAGATGGCGCTCGACGATGCGGATATTGGCCTGGTGAAAGGCGATGCGTTCCTGTCTCAACGCCTCGGCGTCCTCTGCCGCCTGGGCCTCGGCCTCGGCCGACTCGTCCACGTCGCTTGCCCGTGGTTCGGCGCCGGCACTTGCAAGGCGACCTTCGACGTCGGCAATCCGCGGCTCGAGCAGTGCCAGGAAGGCGTCCCGGTCCTCCTCGACGTTCCGGCTGTCGGTAAAGGGTCGCGTTTCCAGCCACTGTGCCGACGCGGCCAGGAAGGGACCGGTCCAGCGGTACTGCCGGTGGAAGTCGCCCAGTGTGCTGCGGGCCAACGATTCGTCGAAGGCCAGACCCATCGTGCTGGCCGTGTCGTCGAGGCCGGACTGCAGGTCGTCCGTGATCTCTGCCACGAGCGCCTCGAGATCCTCGGGATCGGCCTGGCCGGCGGCCTGCTTGCGCTGGGCTGCGACCGCCTCCAGCGCGGCCCGCTCGTCTTCGATCCTGGCCAGCGTCTGCTGGAAGGCCTGCTCCACGCGGTCACGCTGCAGCGCTGGCGGGTAGGTGGCGTCACTCCCTTCCAGGCGCCTGGCATTCACGGTGATCTCCCACTGCATGTCCTCGTCCACCTCGGTGTGGAACCAGTTCAGCTGGCCCTCCTGGAAGGCCGGCAGTAGCGGCGGGACGTCGCCATCGCCGCCGTCCAGCGGCAGCACATCGACGTAGGGCGTGTTCTCGTTGTCTATCGCCTCCTCAGGGTCCTCGGGGTTGAGCAGCAGTCCACGGTAATCGGGGGCATCGCGCGTGCCGGCAGCGTAGATCACGAACAGCAGTGGGTCTGCCAGAATGCCATCGATCCAGCCGTCGCCGTCCTGGCCCACGGTCTCGACGCGTTCGGAACCGATCCAGACGCCCTCCAGCGGAGGTTCCGTCGCCATTTCGCGGATGACGTCCACGGCATCGGCATGACGCCGGGACGCCCGCGCCTGTGCCTCGTCGGGGTCGGGTGGATCGCCCAGTTGGGCGAGGGCGGCCGCGATCTCGTCGGCACGTTGCTGCATGGAACCCAGCAGATCGCGCTGACGCGCTGCCAGCGACAGGGCGATGGCCGTGTCTTTCTCGCTTTCATACTCGGCGGCCAGCATCGCCTCCGACCAGGCCTCGTCGAAGGCGGCAGACGCCACCGCCATGGCCTCATTGAGATTCACCAGCTCGGCGAGCAGGGGAGCGGCTTCGCGGAAGTACGCCTCGATCTCGGCGCTGGGATAGTCGCGATAGCGTTGCCAGCGTGCCTCGAAGCGTGACTCCTCACTCGCGGACATGGGGCCGGCAAGCGCTCGCATCGCCTCCACCGCCATGGTGATCAGCCCGGCGTACTGCTGTTCGCCGATGGCCACGGGATCGATGACTGGCGGCAGATGCATGGGCGGCAGAGCGGGGCGCGGTGACGTATCGCTGGCGTCCGCCACGGCGCCGGGAGCGTCCGGCGAGGCGGCTACCTCCTGCAGGGTCTCGAGCAGTCGGCCCAACGCCGCACTCTGCTCGGGAGGCAGAGTCCCTTCACGTTCTTTCAGCAGCCTCTGCAGACCAGCGGCGTCCTGGCCAAGAATGTCCACGCCCTGGGAGCGCAATCCCAGAAGCTCGCCGCGCAGGCTGGCCGGCAGCCGGTCATAGGCGATCAAGGCACGCACCGTGAGCGCGCCTTGTTCCGCCAGTGCCTGCAGCGTTTCCTCGACCGGGTCGGCGGTCTCGGAGGTCCCGGCAGGCGACAGCGTTTCCTGACGGTCAGGTGTCAGGGTCTGTGCTGATCGTCCTGCGGTTTCCGCAAGGGCGGGTGGCATGGAGACAAGGAGCAAGCACTGAGTGAAGCAAACCAGTCGCAGCATGAAAGATCCGTAGTTATCGGGCCGCCAGGGCAGCGGAGAGACAATCCAGATGTAGCAGACCAGGTATCAAAAAACACTATAGAGAAGATTACCCAGGAGAGAGGATTACCCAGGTAAACGCCCGATGGGAAGTTGTCACGCCGAGCTGCGGGACTCTACTTTAGCCCAAACGCATCTACCAACGTCTTATGCCGAATCTATTGCACCGGGCGAAGCATCCTGGCACTGCTGGTGTTTCATAACATGATGCACTTCACCGTGGAGCTACATCATCGCCTATGGAGGAGCGTGACGCCGATATCGCTCATCGGCGCAGGTTGTCGATGGGCGGAATGCGGCACAGGCGGAGTAGGCCATTGCGACAGGCCTTGAACCAAGGGTAGAGGCGGGCGGCGCGCCGGGGGCTGGCGAACAGGCGATACATCAGCCGGTTGAACACGCCGCTTCGCGTGCCGAGCAGGCTGAGGCGATGCAGGGCCTCGCTGCCGTGATACCAGCGATCGCCAACCTGCAGGGCGAACCCCTGGTCCAGGTCAATACCCCGGTCGCTGAGCTCGCGGCGTGCCTCGCTGTCCTGACGCCCGTCGATCAGCTCGAGCTCGCCGACGTCGCGGCGAATCCGCTGCCAGCGCACATAGCGCCGACATATCGGGCAGTCCCCATCGTAGACCAGCCGCAGCCGGCGGCCCTCGTCGGGTGCCTGGACATCGTTTGATCGTGACACAGCGGCTTCCTCCCCAAAGGTACCCGTCCAGCCTCGCATGGTGGCCTTCACGTGGTCCATCGGCTTCGCCGTTCTGATGCTCATTAAATTACAGTCGTGCATGACGTTCGTCTTGACGTACGTGCCTGGAATCGTACACTTGGTGGAAAGTTGAACACAAAATAGGTGCGTCATGACCGGAATCTCAGCAACTGAGGCACGCAGCAACCTCTATCGGTTGATCGACGAAACCGCCGAGTCTCACCAGCCAATCGTCATCATGGGCAAGCGGAACAAGGCAGTATTGGTATCCGAAGAAGACTGGTCGGCAATTCAGGAAACACTTTACCTGCTTTCTGTACCCGGTATGCGGGAGTCTATTCGTGAGGGGATGGATACTGCCGTGGATGAATGTGACGAGGAACTGGGCTGGTGACATGGAAGTTAGTTTATACCAAGCAAGCAAAGAAGGACGCAAAGCAACTCGCCTCCAGCGGGCTCAAGCCAAAAGCACAGGAATTGTTGGCACTGATTGCAGAAGCCCCCTACCACAAGCCGCCTCCTTTTGAGACGCTCATTGGTGATCTTGAGGGTGCTTATTCACGCCGCATCAATATTCAGCATCGGCTGGTCTACCAAGTGATCGAGGATGAGCGAGTGATGAAAATTCTCAGTCTCTGGAGCCACTACGAATAATGTTGAATCACGCGCCGTTGCCGGACTATTTTTTGCCATGTCAGTGATCTGGATGCCTCCCCATTCAGTGTCTTTCAGGCTGTTATCGCTCTTACTCGCTTGCCTGCTCGCTACTCCCCCGAGTTTCGCCGATAACCTTGAATTGCAGAGTCTCAGCCTGCGTGCCCGACTCTCGGAGAAGACCCTGCTCGGGGATGAGGCGCCGGAGGATTTCGAGGAGTACGACCTCTCGGCCAACGTCGCGCTGCCCTGGGAGCGCTTCTCCACGTCAGGCTGGGGGGTAGGCACCCGCTTGATGGCGAGTGCCGGCGTGTTGCGGGGAGCGGGGGAGAGCGCGCTTGTCGTGTCGGCCATTCCGGAGGTGACGCTCGGGAGCCAAGATGGGCGCTTCCTCCTGGACCTGGGCGCGGGTGGCGCCCTGTTCAGTCGGCATCGGTTCGGCACGCAGGATTTTGGCGGGCCGTTCCAGTTCGCCCTGACCCTGGGCATCGGCGGGCCGCTATATCGACAGCTGGGGCTCGGCTACCGGTTTCTTCACTACTCCGATGCCGGCGTGAATGGGTCTGACACGACCGGGGCGGATTTCCACATGATCGAGGTTCGCTACCGATATTGAGCACCGCCGTCCTGGGGCCTTGGGGCCTCGGGGCCGAGCGGGGCATTGCCCTCGGTGCGCTTGGTGTGGCGATTTTTTGACCACCTCCCCAAGACGAAGCCCGGAAAAAGCTGGATAATGGCGGGTTGCGCTTATGCCCCCCTGAACCTACACCCGGTGCTTTGTCCATGGAAATCAAGGTCAACTATCTCGACAACCTCCGGCTGGAGGCCAAGTTCGACGACTTCAGCGTCATCTCCGACCAGCCCATCCGCTACAAGGGGGATGGCTCGGCGCCGGGGCCGTTCGACTACTTCCTGGCCTCCTCGGCGATGTGCGCGGCCTACTTCGTCAAGGTGTACTGCAATGCGCGGGACATCCCCACCGAGAACATCCGCCTATCGCAGAACAACATCGTCGATCCGGAAAATCGCTATAACCAGATCTTCAAGATCCAGGTGGAGCTGCCCGAGGATATCTCCGACAAGGATCGCCAGGGCATTCTGCGCTCCATCGACCGCTGCACCGTGAAGAAGGTGGTGCAGACCGGTCCGGAGTTCCAGGTCGAGGCGGTGGAGAACATCGACGAGGACGCCCAGGCGCTGCTGATGGGCAAGGTGCTGGGCGAGGAGAACGGCCAGAACGGTACCTGGATCGAGGGCAAGGATCTGCCGCTGGAGCAGACCATCGCCAACCTTTCCGGCGAACTGGCGGCGCTGGGCATGAAGATCGAGATCGCCTCCTGGCGCAATATCGTCCCCCATGTCTGGTCGCTGCATATCCGCGATGCCGCCTCGCCGATGTGCTTCACCAACGGCAAGGGCGCCACCAAGGAGAGTGCGCTCTGCTCGGCACTGGGTGAGTTCATCGAGCGGCTGAGCTGTAACTTCTTCTATAACGACCAGTTCTTCGGCGAGAAGGTGGCGGGGAGCGACTTCGTCCACTATCCCGACGAGAAGTGGTTCCAGCCCGGTCCGAACGACGCATTGCCGGCGGAGATCCTCGATGACTACTGCCTCGAGCTCTACGACCCGGAGGGCGAGCTTCGCGGTTCGAATCTGGTCGATACCAACTCCGGGCGGGCGGATCGCGGCATCGTCTCGCTGCCCTTCGTGCGCCAGTCCGATGGCAAGACGATCTATTTCCCGTCCAACCTGATCGAGAACCTTTACCTCAGCAACGGCATGAGCGCCGGTAACACCCTGCACGAGGCGCAGGTACAGTGCCTGTCGGAGATCTTCGAGCGCGCGGTGAAGAAGCAGATCATCGAGGAGGAGCTGGCGCTGCCCGATGTGCCCCAGGAGGTGCTGGCACGCTACCCGGCCATTGTCGAGGGCATCGAGGCGCTGGAGGCCCAGGGCTTTCCGGTGCTGGTGAAGGATGCCTCCCTGGGCGGTCAGTTTCCGGTGATGTGCGTCACGCTGATGAACCCCAGGACCGGCGGTGTCTTCGCCTCCTTCGGTGCGCACCCGAGCTTTCATGTGGCGCTGGAGCGCAGTCTCACTGAACTGCTGCAGGGGCGCAGCTTTGAGGGGCTCAACGACTTCCCGCCGCCCACCTTCAATTCGCTGGCGGTCACCGAGCCCAACAACTACGTCGAGCACTTCATCGACTCCTCCGGGGTGATCTCCTGGCGCTTCTTCAGCGCCCGTCCGGACATCGAGTTCGTCGACTGGGACTTCTCCGGCAGCGGTTCCAGCAGCAATGCTCAGGAGGCCGCGACCCTGTTCGGCATCCTCGAGGAGCTGGGCCTGGAGTCCTACATGGCCATCCATGAAGACCTGGGCGCGCCGGTATGCCGCATCCTGGTGCCCGGCTTCTCCGAGGTCTACCCGATGGACGACCTGGTATGGGACAACACCAACAAGGCGCTGCTGTTCCGTGAGGATATACTCCACCTGCACGAACTCAGCGACGCGCAGCTGTCCGATCTGCTGGAACGCCTGGAGGAGACCCAGATCGACGATCACCAGGATATCGTCACCCTGATCGGCATCGAGTTCGACGAGAACACCGAGTGGGGCCAGCTCACCATCCTCGAGCTGAAGCTGCTGATCAACCTGGCGCTGGGCCAGCACGAGGAGGCGCTTGAGCGGGTCGACATCTTCCTGCAATACAACGACAACACCGTGGCGCGTAACCTCTTCTATCGTGCGGTGAGTGCGGTACTGGAGATCTTTCTCGATGACGAGCTGGAGCTGGACGACTTCCTGCACAACTTCCGGCGCATGTTCGGCGAGGCGACCATGGAGGCCGTGGTGGGCTCGGTGAAAGGCAGCGTGCGTTTCCACGGCCTGACGCCCACCAGCATGGCGCTGGAGGGGCTGGAGAAGCACCAGCGCCTTATCGAGAGCTACCAGAAGCTGCACGCCGCGCGTGCTGCCAGGGCCAGGCTGGCCGTATCAGAGGCGTAGCCTGCCTGTAGTCGATAGTTACTCTCCTCCAGAAGAGGAAGCTTTTCAGCATGCCAGGCAGAGTCCGCATTGCGCGCATTGAAGGCGACTCGCCCCATGTCGTCATCCTGGCCGAGTGGGCTCACGATACCTGGGGGCATCTGCACCCCGGCAGACGCCTGGACACCGCCATTGCCCTGATGCGCGATGAATGTGGCGCGGGAGGGGTGCCGTCGGTGTTCGCGGCCCTGCAGGGCGATGCGCCAGTGGGCATGGCCAGCCTGGTGGCCGACGACATGAGCGACCGTCGCGACCTGACACCCTGGCTGGCTTCGGTCTTCGTGCGGCCCGAATGGCGTGGCCGGGGCATCGCCTCGCGACTGGTCCAGCGCGTGGAAGAAGAAGCTCGGGTGCATGGCCACGACCGCCTCTATCTCTACACGCCGGATCAGCAGGCACTCTACCGACGGCTGGGATGGCGTGATCTCGAGCAGCGCTACTACCGCGGCGAGGCGGTGACCATCATGCGTCGTGATTGTTGAAAGGAGGTTACATGGCAAAATTGAGTACGCTATTCGTGATGCTGGCCGCACTGTTCTGGGGGCTGTCAGGGGGCATTGGTGGCGTGCTCATGGACGATGGCTGGGAACCCCTTGTCGTCTCGTTCTACCGGGGTGCGATCGGGCTGGTGTTCGTAGCTGTCTGGCTGGCGCTGCGCCCGAGGGGCAGCGGCCTGGCCGATCGCCGTCTATGGTTCTGGGCGGCGATTGCCGGTCTCGGCGTGGCCGGCAATTTCACCTTCTACTTCATCAGTATTTCCGAGGGTAGCGTGGCGGTGGCGGCGACGCTGATGTACTGCGCGCCAGTCTTCGTCTTTCTCGTCTCCTTCGCCCTCCGGCTCGAGCAGCCCACGCTGCTCAAGTGGGTTGCCATCGCCATGGTCATGCTGGGGATCGTGCTGCTGACGCGCATCTACGACATCCAGCCGGGCGGTGTCACCCCCATCGGCGTTGCCGCGGGGCTTCTTTCCGGGCTCTCCTACGCGCTCTTCATCTTCGGCTTCAAGTATGCGGCGCCCCACGGCAGCCCCCAGGCCATTCTCGTCATCGCGTTCACGGTGCTCGCGCTCATCCTGTTCTCGCTCGGCGATACCCAGCAGACCCTGTCGGCGTTGAGCACCCCGAGCTGGCCGCTCTTCGTCACCCTGGGCGTGCTCGGTGCCGGCGTATCCTTCATCTTCTATATCGTCGGGCTGAACTACACGGCCCCGGCCGTGGCCTCCATCGTGGCGATGGTCGAGCCGGTCACGGCCTCGCTGTTCGGCGTCGTGGTGCTCGGCGAGAGCCTGGGCGTGATCCAACTCCTCGGAATGGGCCTGATTCTGGTCACGGTGACCACGCTGAGCGTCTCCTCGAGCGCCCGCTAAGCGCTTCTCGACAGGCTTGCGCCGGCGGCTGTATTACTAGAGCGTCCGCCAGGCGGAGGGGCCTGCAGGGTCTCGGTCACTGCCTTCAGGGCCTGCGTCAGGGCGTCTCGCGAGTTGGCTCCACCGAGAAACAGCCGGGCGGCGCTGGTCTGGCGCCAGCTCGCTCGACGGGATGGCCCGGGCGATCGCTTCGGCGATGGCGCGGTAGCGGGGGCCCGCCTCGGCGAGCCGGGGAATCCAGATTGTCACGGTGACAATAAAACCTTTGACGTCAAAAAAGCGCCCTTTAAGCTGAGACATTCTAGGCAAAATCGACCATATCTCTACAATTGTACGGGTGCAATATGCTGGAAGCTGTGGCTTTCCTGGGTCCCGCGGCCCTCTATATGGTCTCGATGACCATCACCCCCGGCCCCAACAACGTTATGCTGACCGCCTCGGGAGCCAACTACGGCTTCCTGCGTACCCTGCCACATATGCTCGGCATTCTGGGCGGCTGCTTCCTGCTGTTTACCGGCATCGCTCTGGGGCTGGGTATCCTCTTCGAGCGCTATCCGCTGGTGCAGACCACTCTCCGGGTGGTGGGCAGTGCGTATCTTCTCTACTTGGCCTGGCGCATCGCTACGGCGCCGCCACCGAACCTGCGGTTGCGTGGCGAGGGCCGGCCGCTGAGCTTCTGGCAGGCGGCGGCCTTCCAGTTTGCCAATCCCAAGGCCTGGGTGATGGGGCTGGCGCTGATGGCCGGCTTTCTGCCGGCGGAGGGCGACATCCTGGTCAATGCCTTGTTGCTGGCCGGCTTCGCCGAGCTGGTGGGCTTTCCCTGCATTGCGCTTTGGGCGGGCTTCGGCACGGCGATCGGCCGCTGGCTCGACACCCCACGTGCCTGGCGGATTTTCAACGGCGTAATGGGCGCGCTCACCGCCGCCTGCGTGATCTTCATCCTGGGTTGATCGGTGGCGCGCCGGTCCTGCCGACGACCTGACTTACAATCAAACTCGACTTTGCAACCCTACAAGGCCTCGCATAGTCTCAATCATCAAGGCTCCGGCACAGGTCCATGTGGATCACACATACATCCATCGATAGAGGTGGTGATGAAACCATTCAGAAGTCCAATGCCCATTGTCATTGGAGCGTCCGCCGGTGGCATGGCCGCATTGAAGAAGCTGGTAGCCCAATTTACGAAGGATTTTCCAGCCCCTGTTTTTATCGTCAATCACATGAGCGCAGATACCACAGGAGAAGCGCTTGTCAGGGTCTTGAACGAGAGCGGCAGTCTACCCTGTGTACACGCGCACGATGGACAAGGTTTCGAAAGCGGTCATATTTATCTGGCGCCCTCTGATCAACATATGTTGATAGCGGAAGGAAAGATTCTCGTCACCAAAGGTGCCCGGGAAAACCGCTCACGTCCAGCTATTGATCCGTTGTTTCGTTCCGTAGCGGTGGCCTACGGAAACCGGGTAGTAGGAATCATCCTTACAGGGTATCTGGATGATGGCACCAGTGGCATGATGGCGATCAAGCGATGCGGAGGCGTCTGTATTGCACAGGATCCCGAGGATGCGTCTTATCCGGATATGCCGCAATCCGTCATAGCGAATGTTGGAGCCGATTATTGTTTGCCGATAGCTGAAATGGGGGCGCTGCTATCCGACCTTTTCAGTAGAGAGCTACCTGAGAACCAGCCGCCTCCAGAGGACATCGTGATCGAGGCAAAGATCGCACAGCGGGTTTTGAGCGATTTGCCTTCTGTCGAAGCTCTCGGCGATTAGGTCCCATTCAATTGTCCAGACTGTGGTGGCGTGTTATGGGAAGTGGCGGATGGAAAACTTCTAAGGTACCGCTGTCATACGGGGCATGCGTTTACCTCCTCAGTATTGCTTGCTCAGCAGACGATAAAGATTGAAGAAACGCTTTGGGTTGCTCTGAGAATGTTTGAGGAGCGTCAGAACCTGCTCGTGACGGTGGGAAAGAAGGATGGCAAGACATCTTCCTCGTCAGTTTCCCAGCGAGCTAGAGATTCTCAAGTCCACATCGACCGTATTCGCACCATGTTGAAGGCTACCGATACTGGTTTTCACGGTTAAGGCGCCATGTAAAAGCTTCATCGAACAAAAAGAAGCCTTGTCACCTTTGGCTGGATTTGCATAGCCTGGCGGGCTTTCCTCAGGCTGCGGTCAATGGATCGAGGGAAGAGTGACGCGATGGAAGGTATTGGAGGGGGCATCCATTGGCAGATAGTGCATCCTCATCACGGTCAGGACGCCCAGCCGAATACAGTGTCCGTTTGGCTGTAGGAAAGATGTACGCTGCGACTATTACTGTTTACCAAATAGCGCGTAAAGCATCGCCCACTCGGACGGTGATATAAGCGCGCACCGCGCAGCGATGCCTATTGATATAGCCACTAACACCTGATATTTTTCCAGTATGACGAAACGTGCCTACAAGGAACGCTTTTATCCCACACCTGAGCAGGCCGAGCTGCTGGCGCAGTCGTTCGGCTCTGCCCGTTTCGTCTGGAACCATACACTGGCCTATCGCACCGAGGCGTATCAGACGCACGGGCAGTCGATATCGCATTCAGCGGCGGAAAAGCGGCTGGTGGCGCTGAAGGCTGAGTATCCCTGGTTGAAGGACGTTTCCAGCGTGATACTGCAACAAACCCTGCGTGATCAGAAAGCCGCCTTCGATAATTTCTTCAACCCTCAGCTCGAGGCGCGCTATCCGCGCTTCAAGCGTAAGAACGGCCGGCAGTCGATCCGCCTGACCAAGGCGGCCTTTCGCTATTGGGATGGCGATATCACCATCGCCAAGACAACGACACCGTTGCCGATCCGCTGGAGCCGCCCGCTGCCCAGCGAACCGTCCAGCATCACGATTTCAAGGGATCGTGCCGGGCGTTATTTCATCAGCTGCCTGTGCGAGTTCTCACCCGAGACGCTGCCGATCACCCCGCAGATGACCGGGATCGATCTGGGCCTGACCGATCTCTTCATCACCAGCGAGGGCATGAAGTCGGGCAATCCGCGCCACCTCAAACGCCATGAAGCGAAGCTGGCGTACCTGCAACGCCGGTTGGCGAACAAGCAGAAAGGCTCGCGCAACCGGAACAAGCTGCGCCAGAAGGTGGCGCGATTACATGCCAAGATCGCGGATTGTCGCCGCGACGCCATCCATAAAGCGACCCGCACGCTCGTCAACGAAAACCAAGTGTTGTGTGTCGAGTCGCTCAACATCGCCGGCATGCTCAAGAACCGCTCCCTGGCCAAGGCCATCAGCGATGCGGGGTGGGGCGAGTTTCTTCGTCAACTCAACTACAAGGCAGAATGGGCCGGGCGACACCTGGTGAAGGTGAGCCAGTGGTTGCCGAGCAGCAAGATGTGCCACGGCTGTGGTCACAAGGTCGAGAAGCTGCCGCTCTCGCAGCGCCACTGGCACTGTGCAAGCTGTGGGCAAGCCATCGATCGCGACATCAACGCAGCCAGGAATATCCGAACCGCCGGGCTGGCGGGGTTAGCCTGTGGAGCGACTGGAGCGGGGGCAGCGGCCTAGCCGCTGCCTAGTGAAGGCGTGGTGAAGCAGGAAGGTTCTGGGGGTGACCTTAGAACCCTCGCCCAAAGCGCGAAGCGCGGCGGGCGGGGAGTGTCAGCAATGATTCAAGGAGATCAGCATGATGGGATGGGGCAACGGACACGGTTGGATGGGCTTTGGCGGTATCTTCATGCTCCTGTTCTGGGGGCTGGTCATCCTGGGTGTCATCGCGCTTGTTCGGTGGCTATGGATGAGTGGCACCGGCAGCGGGAAGGACGGGGGCGAGGCGCCTCGTAAAACGGCGCTCGACATCCTGCAGGAGCGTTACGCACGGGGTGAGATCGAGCGGGAAGAGTACGAGCGCAAGCGCCGGGACATCGAAGGGTAGGCAGCGAGCCTGCGTCATCCCAAGCAACCGGACGGCTGCCATGTTTCGCGCTCTGTTTCGCACCTTCGAGACCCTGGTGAACCCCTATCCCGAGGGAAAGCAGGGGACCCCGCCCCGGGGCTTGTTTGCCTTTATCCTGCACTTCTCGCGGCCGGTGCTGCCGCTGCTGGTCGTGATGTCGCTGCTGACGGCGCTGGTCTCGGCGGCGGAGGTGCTCTTCTTCAGCTACATGGGCGACCTGGTGGACTGGCTTTCCACGGCCGAGCGCGAGGGCTTCTTCGCCGAACACGGCTGGCGCCTGGCCGGCATGGCGGCGCTGGTGGTGGTCGGCCTGCCGCTGCTGACCCTGCTGCAGGCGCTGGTGACCCACCAGAGCATCTTCGGCAACTACCCGATGATCGGCCGCTGGCTGGCCCATCGCCACATGCTCGGCCAGAGCCTGGCCTTCTACCAGGACGAGTTCGCCGGGCGGGTCTCCCAGAAGGTGATGCAGACGGCGCTGGCGATGCGCGAGACGGTGATGAAGCTGATGGACCTGATGGTCTATGTGCTCGTCTACTTCACCGGGGCCATGCTGCTGATGGGCCGCGCCGAGCCCTGGCTGATGCTTCCGCTGGTGCTCTGGCTGGCCGGCTATATCGCCATCATGTGGGGCTTCGTGCCGCGCCTTCGGGCGGTCTCCATGGCCCAGGCCGATGCCCGGGCGGTGATGACCGGGCGCATCGTCGACAGCTACAGCAACATCCAGACCATCAAGCTCTTTGCCGACACCCGCCGCGAGCAGGAGTATGCCCGCGATGCCATGGAGGGCTTCATGGGCACCGTGTATCGGCAGATGCGCCTCGCCACCGGCCTCACCGTGAGCCTGACGGTGCTAAACTCCCTGCTGCTGACCGGGGTGGCGGCCATGGCCATCGGCGCCTGGTACCTGGAGACGGTCTCGCTGGGCATCATTGCCGTGGCCATCGGCCTGGTGATGCGCATCCGCTTCATGTCCGACTGGATTCTCTGGGAGGTGGCCGGGCTGTTCGAGAACATCGGCACGGTACAGGATGGTCTCAACACCATCGCCCGGGAGCCGGCGGTGCAGGACGCGCCCGATGCCGCGGCGCTGGCAGTACCGCAGGGCGAGATACGCTTCGACGCCGTGCGCTTCGGTTATGCCCGCCCGGACGGGGAGGGCGTTCGCGTCTTCGATGGCCTCGACCTGACCATCGCCCCCGGCGAGAAGGTGGGGCTGATCGGCCGCTCCGGGGCCGGCAAGTCGACCCTGGCCAGTCTGCTGCTGCGCTTCTTCGATCTGGAGGGCGGGCGCATCCTGATCGACGGCCAGGACATCGCCGAGGTGACCCAGGAGTCGCTGCGCCGGCATATCGGAATGGTGACCCAGGACACCTCGCTTCTGCACCGCTCGGTGCGCGACAACATCCGCTACGGCAGCCCCCAGGCCAGCGAAGCTCAGATCCAGGAGGCGCTGCGTCGCGCCCATGCCGACACCTTCATCGACGACCTGGTGGACCTACAGGGCCGCCGCGGCCTGGATGCCCACGTGGGCGAGCGCGGGGTCAAGCTCTCCGGCGGCCAGCGCCAGCGCATCGCCATCGCCCGGGTGCTGCTCAAGAACGCCCCCATCCTGGTGCTGGACGAGGCCACCTCGGCGCTGGATTCCGAGGTGGAAGCGGCGATCCAGGAGCAGCTCTACACGCTGATGGAGGGCAAGACGGTGATCGCCATCGCTCATCGCCTCTCCACCATCGCCATGCTCGACCGCCTGGTGGTGTTAGACGAGGGCCAGATCGTGGAGAGCGGCACCCACGGCGAGCTGCTCGCCAAGGGCGGCCTCTATGCCGCCCTGTGGCAGCGCCAGTCCGGCGGTTTCATTGGGGTGGACGTGGAGGAGAGTGAGGCACAGGCAGAGCGAGGCAGGCATGGCACTTGATTACCGATGGCTCCGCGACACGGTCCGCCGGCGTTTCGAATCCGACGACGCCATGGAGGCCTTCCTCCCCCGGCCGCTGACGCCCGACGAGCTGAAGCGGCTGGGGGATGACCGCTACCTCTCCGCCATGAGTCGGCGCGTGTTTCGGGCCGGCATGCAGCACTCGGTAGTCGATGCCAGGTGGCCTGCCTTCGAAGACGCCTTCTGGGAGTTTGTGCCCGAGACGCTGGTGTTGCTTACCCCGGAGCAGATCGAAGGCTTCATGCAGGATGAGCGCCTTATCCGCCATCGCACCAAGCTGCAGACCATCCCCCGGAACGCGCAATTCATCCTGGATATCCGTCAGGAGCAGGGCGGAAACTTCGGCGAGTTCATCGCCGACTGGCCGAGCAGCGATATCGTCGGCCTCTGGCGCCTGCTGGCCAGGCGTGGCGCTCGCCTGGGTGGACGCTCGGCCTCTGGCTTCCTGCGCCTGGTCGGCAAGGACACCTTCCTGCTCACCAGCGATGTGGTGGCCCGCCTGGCCGCGGCCGGCATCGTGGACCAGACGCCCACGAGCCAGCGCGACCAACAGCGAGTACAGGACGCCTTCAATGCATTGCAGCAGGCGTCCGGCAGGCCACTCTGCCAGCTCTCGGCGATGCTCTCCTTGAGCATCAATCCCGGGTTCTAGCGCACGCCGTCGTCACGGCTCGCGCTGGGGCAGGGCGGCGTCAGCGAGGATCACTCAGGTGCTGGTGACCTGAGCGCGCAGCCAGGCGATCTCCTCGGCCCAGATCGCCGGCTCCACGGTTTCCAGCACCATGGGAATCCCGTCGATACGCGGGTCGCGCATGAGGGTGGTGAAGGCGTCCAGCCCGATGTTGCCCTCGCCCAGGCTGTGATGACGATCGACACGGCTGGCAAACGCGCTCTTGGCATCGTTCAGGTGCATGCCGCGCAGGTACGTGAAGCCTACCACCTTGTCGAACTCATCCAGCGTGGCGGTGGTGGCCTACGCGGTGCGCAGGTCGTAGCCGGCGGCGAAGGCGTGGCAGGTATCGATGCAGACCCCGACCCGCGATCTGTCGTCGACCTGGTCAATGATCTCGGCCAGGTGCTCGAAGCGCCAACCCAGGTTGGTGCCCTGGCCGGCCGTGTTCTCGATCACCGCCGTCACGCCACGGGTCTCGGCGAGCACCTGGTTGATGGAGTCGGCGATGCGGGTGAGGCACTCGCTTTCGCTGACCTTCTTCAGGTGGCTGCCGGGATGGAAGTTGAGCAGGGTGAGGCCGAGCTGCTCGCAGCGCTGGAACTCGTCGAGAAAGGCCGCCCGGGACTTCTCGAGCCCGGCACTCTCCGGATGGCCGAGGTTGATCAGGTAGCTGTCGTGGGGAAGGATCTGCCCCGGGCCGAAGCCGTGTTTATCGCAGGCCGTGCGGAAGGCCTCGATGGCCTCGTCGGTCAGCGGCTTGGCGTTCCACTGGCGCTGGTTCTTGGTGAACAGGGCGAAGGCATCGGCGCCGATCTCCACGGCGCGCAACACCGCCTGGTCGGGGCCGCCGGCGGCACTGACATGGGCTCCGAGGTATTTCACGCGGGATTCCTTCCATCATGGCTTCGGTAAGGCCCTACCATAGCACCGCGACAACCAGACTCGACTTTGCAACCCCGCTGGGCCTCGCATAGGCTCAAGCGTCAAGCCACGAAAATCCTGGCAGACCTGCATCAGTCCAAAGAGCCGGTACTGAGCACCGAGCATGGCCAGCCATCCGCTTATTATAGTGGACCCTGAAATGCAGACACTGGTTTAAGCTATCGCCTGGCCCCTTCGGTTCTGTGGAGGCAACAGCTTCTTCAGCACTGCGGCTTTACATTCTTCAGAAGAACGTGGCATGAATGATCTCATGCCACCCCCGTTAGTGAAGTTCAGGCGAAATCGCCAACTGGAAAATTAGGCTGACAGAGGGGGGGCATCAAAAAACATAAATGAACCCAATACCGATCTCCGCTTCATAATCATTCCGAGATATGGGGCTATCTGAAACGTCACTCCCATAGACTTCGTAAAGAGCTTCACCGAAGATTTGCCAGTTTTCGTTAAAGTAATTTCGATAGTTAACATTGACACCGGTTGATCTGTACCCGCTATCAACATCGGTTTCTGTAAGACCCGACTCTATGGATTGCCGTGTGTTCACACCAAAGTCCCGGTTGGCTAACTTATCATCGTGGAAAGTGACAACAGCGCCAACTTCCCAGCCGGTGCCGTTAGGTTCGCAACCCAAACAAGTTCCTGCGCCGAAAATCCCTAGCGTACCGATTTCTCCTGTTAACACACGGCCATCTAAAAAGTAACGCCAATCTTCTGCAAGGGCATGACGCACTTCCAGCAGCAATGTCGCCCCGGAATTCGATTCGCCTAACCCATCCAGTCTGCCATCTTCTGAATCACCCTCTTCACGGCCCTCTTCGTAGCCTGCTGAGGCTTGAAACAACCAGGCATCCTTGGCCAATGTCCGCCACCCAATTGCTTCACCTGCCCAGAAAACAATGTGTTCACCAGTTCGCCACTGAACACCCCCAGCCGGGTCGATCTCAAACTCGAATTCATCCGAACCCTCATAAGCAGTCTCGTATTCAATGCCCAGTCCAAGCCCAAAGCCCCAACCATCGCCATTCGTGAAATCGTCGATAGAAGGAAGCGGAACGAGAGGGGTTCTCGCCTCCGTCGCATTTACCGCTCCGAAACATGAAAGGGCGCCAATAAATGTGACGACCTGAAGGATAATTTTTTTCATGATTTTCTTTTACCTATGAAGAAGGAAATGGTGATAGTTTTTAATTATAACTATAAATGATTATTTTTGACATAAGAGCTTAGCCATCACGTCGTGTCAGATATAGCCGGTTTCCAGTTGTGGGGCAATAGCTCCTCTATGGCACTGCTCTTCTGCGTCGGTAGACGCGTCATCACATCCTGCCGATAGGCGTAAGGAGCACGCCCGTTCAGGTTGGTGCACTGCCCCGCCACTCGCCGAGGAAGTCGCGGGCATGCTGCCCGCCGTGCCCCCCGCTGAAGCCGTAGATCACCGCCTTTAGCCCGGTAATAGGGCGTGGTGGCGTAGGCCCAGATATCGGCCTCCACCACCTCGTCCAGCAGACTGATCTGCAGGAAATTGAGCTTTTCGCTGCGCTTATTTCTTGAAGTCAGGGTTGAAAAGACCGTGCCTGGGTGGTTGGGAGTTGTCGGTTCTGGTTTCGTCTCCTGCTTGAATGGACAAGCCAGGATGAGACGCGCCGTAGAGAGTGTGTTGCTGGAATGTCGTTAACCTGGATGCGTCAGGCAGAGACAGCCTGGCCGTGGCCCCGTGCGGGGTAAAGCGATCATTTCCAAGCATTTGGTTTAGTTTTAATAATCCAGAATTTGGTCTCTGGCGGCGGGCCCTTGTCGCCTCTTGCGAGCATTCCAGTACGTTGCGGAGTAGGGCTGCAGGGCTTCACATTAGCCAGGCTAATCCAACGGCTTAGCAATCGTCGTTTTACAGCGATTTCCCGGGTCGCTTACGGTGACGTCATTACACGCAGGAGGCTTATCCATGTCAGTTCATCAGTCCGCCATCCGTTGGCAGCACAATTCCCACGAAACCGATGCCAACACTTACTCGCGCAATCACTGCGTGACGTTGAATGGTGACCAGCAGGTCGACGTGTCCGCATCGGTCGAATTCAAGGGCGATCCAAGCTGCGCCGACCCGGAGCAGATGCTGATCAGTGCGGTGTCCAGCTGTCACATGCTGTTTTTCCTGGCAATCGCCGAATTCCAGGGGTATCGGGTCGAATCCTATGAGGACGACCCGGTCGGCCATCTCGAGAGCAGTAACAAGAAAGGGTTGGAGATCACGCGGATCGAGCTGTCACCGCGCATCACCTTCGGCGGAGACAAGATGCCGGATGAAAATGCGATATCCCGAATCCATGCCAACGCCCACAAGAGCTGTTTTATCCGCAATTCGATCACCGCCGAGGTGACGATCAATCCTCTGTAATCAGCCATCGCTGGCGGGAGTCATGTATGAACCAGAATCAAGCGTCGAACGACATCCTTCTCAGGGAAGACCAGGGTGGGGCCGTGACCCTCACATTGAACCGGCCGGACAAGTTCAACACGCTCTCCGACGCGATGCTGGCCACACTGCAGCGGGAGCTAGATGCGATCGCCGCCGACCCTACTGTTCGCTGTGTGGTGATCGGTGCGTCGGGGCGGGGGTTTTGCGCCGGTCACGATCTGCGGGAAATGCGCGCCAATCCCGACAAGTCCTATTACCAGGAACTGTTTCGCGGCTGCAGCCGGGTGATGCAGAGCGTCGTTGCGTTGCCGGTACCGGTTATCGCCAAGGTTCAGGGCATGGCCACGGCGGCGGGGTGCCAGCTGGTGGCCAGCTGCGACCTGGCCATCGCTGCTCGATCGGCCCGCTTCGCGGTCTCGGGCATCAATTTGGGCCTGTTCTGCTCAACCCCCGCGGTGGCGCTTTCCCGCAACGTCTCTTCCAAGCGGGCGTTCGACATGCTGGTGACCGGTGACTTCATCGATGCGGACACGGCCCTGGAGTGGGGACTCGTGAGTGGCGTGACCGTGGATGCCGAGCTGGAGGCTGCCGTGAGCGCCAAGGTGGAGCAGATCCTCAGCAAGAGCCCGGCGGCGGTGCGCTTCGGCAAGTCCATGTTCCATCCCCAGCGTCAGATGGCATTGGCCGATGCCTACGACCTTGCTGGCAATGTGATGGCCGAGAACATGATGAGTCCCGACGCAGGCGAGGGGATCGATGCCTTTCTGGCCAAGCGCAAACCCGCTTGGGCGGAGTAGCGCCACATCAAGATTCGTGACCGACTGAAGGACGTGATCATCTCGGGCGGGGAAAACATTACCTCGCTGGAGGTGGAGGACGTCATCCAGCACCACGGCGACGTCGAGCTCGCCGCCGTGGTGGCGATGGCAGACGCCAAGTGGGGCGAAGTCCCGGCGGCCTTTGTCCAGTTGCGGCGCGGCCTGTCTTTTCTATCACGGGCGATTATAGTGGCCGTCGCACGCGTCACTGGATCGCGCACTGTCCCATCGCCCTGCCGAGTGAGTATTGGTCATGTCACGACGCCCACCGCTGATCGCACTCTCCTACTTCGAGGTTGCCGCGCGAACCAGGAGTTTCACCGCGGCTGCCAAGGAGCTCAATGTCACGCCGGCGGCCATCAGCCATCAGGTCAAGGCGCTGGAGGAGTATCTCGGCGTCGATCTGTTCGTGCGCCATCACCGTCGGGTCAGCCTGACCCCGGCGGCGCGCGTGGCCCTGCCGGAACTGCAGGAGGGGTTCGAGACCCTGGGGCGTGCCGTGGACAAGATTCGCGCCTACGGCGAGGAGCGCCTGATCGTCACCGTATGTGCCGAGCCGCTGTTCGCCACCAAGTGGATCGTGCCGCGCCTGCACCGTTTCTACGCCCGCTGCCCGGAGGCCGAAGTGCGGCTGCAGGCAAGCCTGCACACGGTGGACCGCAGCCGCGAGAGCGATTTCGGGGTTGCCGAGCTCAAGCGCGCCGGCGTCGACGTTTCCGTGCGCCTCGGTTACGGCCGTTATGCCGACATCGAGCCGCAGCGACTCATGGGGCTCGAGCTGGTACCTATCGGCACACCGGACATGGTGGCCAGCGTGGACGCTGTCGACTCCCTGAGCCGGTTGCCGCTGCTGTGCGACAGCACTCTCAGCCGCTTCGACGAGCCTTGCGGCTGGAAGGAGTGGTTTCAGCTGCAGGGAGGCGACATCGGAACGCTTCGGGAACTGCGATTCGGCAACGGACTGCTCGCGCTGGAAGCGGCCCTCGCCGGCCAGGGGATCCTGCTCGGCAGCCGGGACCTCCATCAGGCGGAACTCGAGGCCGGCAAACTGGTGGTCGCCACCGAATGCCCCCTCCACTGTGACCAGGCCTACTACGTGGTCAGCGCCGGGGCCGGCCTGGAACGCCCCATCGCCACTCAGTTTCGCGAATGGCTGGTGGACGAGGCCAACCTGCCCGCCTGAGTGCCGAAAATCGGCCCTAGCTCGCCACCTTCAACAGCTTCCTCCTACCAAAGCTGGCTTTGCATGCCTCTCCCACTCGCCTACGCTGGTCTTCAAGGTCGCCGAGACGACCCGGCGCAATAACGACATCGACGGAATGCAGGGACTATCGCATGGATGGCGGAGGTCATCGCAACATGCACAGGTAGGGGCGGTAGCGTGGCTGAAGCCTTCCTGTTTCTGCTTCATGGGACAAGACGGCTGGAAGGTGTCTCAGCCGCTCGGCTCGCGACAATTCTCCGACCTGGCTACTCTTCTGTGAGCGTGTGGCGAAGGTGATTGGGATTGAGTAAATATCCAAGCATAATATGCATCAGTACCCAGCGATAAAACAAGCCTTTCAGCAGCGCCAGAAGAGGCTAAGAGAAGCAAGGAAAATCCTGTCACATGATCATACCCTTGAAACGGCCATTAAACGTATTGCGAATCTAGTTTCAAAGGTCAAGAGGTTAGAATATATAAATATCCTACCCCTTGATCAGTTTCGTCGTTGGCAGTATAACGCCTAATGCCACGGTGTACGCATGGACATACTGAACCTTAAGCAGCCTCTGCCAAAAGTATAAGAGCCGAACTATAAAAGCTTCTCTTGCCAGCTGTTGACAAGTGATTTGGCTTTTTTCATGTTTGAAAAATAATCCTTAAATTTTTTATATCGTGTGTTGAGACAATGTGAAAATAGTATCTTACACTGATTATGAAAGGAGCAGGAGAAAAATGGAAGTTAAAATTCTAGGTGGAACCGGCCTTCATGCGAGCGAAGTTAAAGCTGTAGAAAGGATGAGGGCAGAATTAAGGAAAAGCTGGTTTGCATATGCTAGTTTATTAGTAGCTGATGACCAAGGCTCGATGGATGTAGATACGCTAATAATCACCCATGATCGGCTGCTTTTTGTTGAGCTCAAAGAATGGAATGGGAAGCTTGAGAGTCTCGATGGGCGGTGGTACCTAAATGGTATGTCTAGGGGTAAAAGCCCTTATGAAATTAAGCGTGTGCATGCCATACGGTTGCAAGCATTAATTCAGAGTGAACTTCAGCATAAATTAGGTTACTTTCCTCAAGTTGAAGCCCACGTGGTGCTCTGTGGTACTGCAACACCAGATAATTTGTCTTCTTCGGAAAAACGTTACGTCCATAATCTTGATGATTTCTTAGAGATATCAGGCAGAGATAAGTACGAAGCTTTAGTCGAAGACCGAAGTAAAGCAACATATTTTATTTTTGATAGAAGTGGTAAGCCAAGGCCTAATAGTCAAGAATGTCTTCCCATTTTCCGTACCTTTTTTGGAGGGTATAGAGTTAAGCCCAAAGAATATAGGGCTCATCATTTTATTGCAGATCCTACGCCTTGGTTTAATCATAGGAATGGTTTATACAAAGAATATAAAGGATATCATGAAGAGCTGGCTAATGATATAGCGCTTATGCGGCGCTGGGATTTTACCCAGCTAGGTATAGGTAATGCTACTCAATCTCAGTGGGGGGAGATCGCCCTTCGGGAGAGTAGAGTAATCAGACATGCCAAACAAAATAGTTCACCTCTAGAAGAATATTTGCTTAAGCCATTAGTCCCTCTGGGCGAAAGTGATATTACAGAAGATGTAACTGAGCTTTATGAGTTACGAAGAACTTTCGTACGGCTAGACGAGTATGTAAATAGTAACGGCGTAAAATCACCTCCCGAGGTTCGTCTGGATTGGGTGCGTGCTTTACTGGCACCTTTTTCTGAACTGCATGGATTAGGTGTTGGTCATCGAGACATAGATCTGCATAACTTATGGTATGCAACTGAGCAAAGAAGCATACTTGTCTCTGGCTTTTCAGCCTCGTTTTTTCCTGAACGAGGGACAGTTAATGATTTGCGTGTTCATCTTCAAGGGTCCTATATGCATTTGCCTGAAGATGCCTTGTGGGAAGATGGAGACATAATAGACCCATTCCGACTTGATGTATTTATGTTAGCTGCTGTGGCATATCGGATTTGCTACCCAGAGTCTAGCCTTGAATTTGACGAAAACTCGGTTCCAACTTGGTCACTTCCCAAAAATGACCCTTACGATGGTCTCTTGGACGATTGGTTTAAAAAGGGGCTTGATTGGAGTCCTGAAGAACGTTACTCAAGCGCTAGTCAACAATTGGCAGATTTTAATTCAATCACAAAGCGTGAGTATGAGGGTGAGGTCGATACATCCGATCTTCTTGAGTCTCTCTCTAAAGGTGATTTCATTAAAAGGGGGTGGAGTACTTTTAATATATATCAATATTTCGCACCGTTGCCCGGGGAGAATCCAGGTGCTGGAAGTAAATTAAAATATAAGTGCACTTTCGAGGAAAAAACAGCTTTATGCAAGCTTTGGCCTCAGGTGACTGTTGAACCTACTTTGCCAGGGATAAACCGTAGAGTTGTAAATTTCCGTTCTAGGGTTGAAAAGGTGAAAGATAGTTTGCTATCGACACCTACTGTTTTAGATTATGGCCTATTAGAGGCTGGTGGCCTCTATATCGTTACTAGTTTTGAACCAGGTGACTCTTGGCTTGAATGCTCTAGTTCTCTCAGTGGTATCCAACTCTTTAAATTGGGGCTGTCTCTGATTAAGGCTGTTGAGCAATGTCATGACCAAGGCATTGCTCATGGTGATATTCATCCTGAAAATTTGTTGATATTGTCGAATTTTGAGGCTGAGGAAGTTTCTGATCAAGAGTTTGATTTTTCCCCACAAGTTATTCTTCTTGATTTGTTAGATTTCGGTGGTTCATCCGAGCCTTATAATCTTGAATATGGCCCAGCAAATCCTGCTGCTGCTGATGCTATGGCAAGGGACCGTTATGCTGTATACAAGTTGGTGAATGAAATTGTTTCCGAGAGTGCCTCATTGGATGCCCTTAATGAGGAGATTTTTAGAGGCCTTTCTCAACCTGGAGGAATTCCTGTTTCGTTATCTCCTCTACAGGATGCTCTGGAGAATGCACTTAAATCTAGTTTGGAAGTTGATTGTTCTGAAGTTGAAGTAGCGGCTGAGCCACTAAATATTTTTTGGGGCGGACAAAATTTCCCAGAACAAACAATCGATTTTGAGACTGATGCTGGCATATATTACTTCAACTGTAGATGGGATCGAAGGAATCCAGAATTGATTTTATGCTATATAACAGCTGTCAATGCTGCGTTAACTGTTGTTATTAATCCTGAGCTCCGGCAAGTGCATCAAATCCGTATAACAAAAAACCTCCCTTTAAGTGACTTGATAAGCGCTGCGAGCAAGTCTAGCGCGCAATTGACTACTCCGATAAAAGTTGGCCGTGGCAACCTTGATGCTAAATCATCAATAAATCTTTTGAATTTATTGCTGGGCCTTGATCCTGTCCTTACTTTACTTGAAGAAAAGTATTCTGTTGGTAGCGATGGTGAGGATGAAGAAACCCCTGATGATAGCGAGATTCCTTCAATACCTCCCCGTGTTATCTGGAATTCTCTGCTAGCAACTGAAGGTGAAAATTTATTAACTCTGGAAGTGAGTGAGGGGGAGATTAATGAAAGCCAGAGTGGGAGGATTGTTGTTCCTTATCAAACACTTGATGGTCAACCTTTAGACTTCGATAATGACGAGAAAGTGTTCGTCACATTAGCTGACGATGAACAAAGCTTGGGCGAGCTTGATGTTTTAGAAACCACTCCCGACTGTATTGCCATAAAGCCTTCCCGTTCACGCATTCAGAAGATGCTGAAAGAAGGTGTATCACTGAAATTAGAATCTCTACAGAGTAAAGCTTCACGCGATCGTAAGCAGAAGGCTTTGGAGCGGGTGCTTGAGCATGCTTCTGTAATACCGAAATTATCTCAATATTTTGACCATTCGAAAGCCCCTGAACTCGATGTAAAAAATGAACCACCCACAAGCGAGTTTCTAAGAAGTAGGTATGATGATGAGGACAAAAGATTAAACGAAAAACAGATAGAGGCCTTTCAGCGATTAGTAAAATATGGTCCGGTCGGTGTTCTACAAGGCCCGCCGGGTACAGGTAAAACCTCTTTCGTATCACAGTTTATACACTACATTTTTGATTCTTTAGGAGCTAGAAACGTATTGCTAGTGGGTCAGTCACACACCTCTGTTGATGCTGTTGCGATTAAGGCAAGAGAAGTATGCAATGAAAAAAATACGGATCTTTCTGTAGTAAGAATGGGTCAGGAGCGCATGGTAGCAACTGACATGCTAGATACTCACTCGAGTGCTCTTCAAAGACAGATGCGGCATGCTTTCCATAGAGAGTACGATCAAAGGATAAAAGTATTTTCGAATCGCTTCGGTCTTCCAGAATTTCTGATTGATGAGTTGCTCACTCTGCATCGTACACTCTCTCCAATTTTAGCTTCGCTGAGCTATTTTAAAAATGAAATTAGTAGAAAGCACCTTAGTAGCGGCGATGACAATGAGTTTCCCCATGATCTTGATGAGCAAGAAAAAAATTTGAAGGAACTCGTTAGAAAAATATTACACAAGCGTTATCCAGATACTGCAGAAGAATTGTTAGAGCAAGATGATTTGATGTCAGGTGTTGTGAGTCAGTTGTGCAAAGAGCACAATGTAAATAACCCTGCTGCTGTGTCAAAGCTCACAAATCTTCTAGATCTTAGTCACGAGTGGCTTGATGTTTTGGCAACTGGTGATGCAAATTACGACCAGTTTTTGGTTCAAACTCGTCAGCTAGTTTGTGGAACACTTGTAGGTATGGGTAAGACTAGATATGGAGTTGCAGATGCTGAGTTTGACTGGGTAATAGTCGATGAAGCAGCGAGAGCCCAAGCAAGTGAGTTAATGATAGCACTTCAGTCAGCAAAGCGAGTCCTTTTGGTTGGTGACCATCGACAGCTTCCTCCGCATTATGAGAAGCCTCACTTGCGAGCAGCTTCCCGTGAGGTTGGTAGAAGTGCCGACACGTCCATTTTTAAGGTTACTGATTTTGAACGTGCGTTTCATGCTACTAAGGGTGTTACACTTGATACACAGTATAGAATGGTCGAGCCTATAGGAAAGTTGGTGTCCAACTGTTTTTATCGTGATGAAGTAGGTTCATTAATAACAGGAAGAGGTCCTTCGCCGAGCTGGTTTAATAGCCTACCAGCCCCTTGGGATTCATCAGTGGTTTGGTTAGATAGCTCAAAAGGGAGTTCAGCGACAGGTGAGACCGAGTTGAGGCCTGGTCGCTATGTTAATTACCACGAAGCTAATCAGATTATGAATCTTTTAAAGCTTCTCGCTGATCCTGAGTCATTAGGATATTTGCGTGGCTCTGTTGGTGCGGAAAAAGGCGTTCCTATAGGTATAATTACAATGTACCGCGCACAGAAAGATTTTCTTGAAAAAGAACTTAGCAAGGCTGAGTGGGCGGTAGCAATGCGTGATCTCATACGTATCGATACAGTCGACTCTTATCAAGGCCAAGAAAATAAGGTAGTTATTCTCAGTCTGGTGCGAGATAATGCCATTCAGAAACAAGGTTTCCTTAAAGATCGAGCAAGGATAAACGTGTCAATATCTCGCGCACAGGAAAGGCTGGTGATCGTTGGTGCTGCTCATATGTGGGAAAAGCGTAACGCGACAAGTGCCCTCGGTGAGGTTCTTACTTACATTCGAGCTAGGTTTAACGAGGGTGATCCCAACTACCAGATTGTTTCCAATCCAATATTTGTCGAACAGCTGAATAACTCACGGATGGAGGTTATGACCAATGGATGATTTTGCTGGTGACTTTCAGGGTAATGGTTCCGGTAAAAAACGACATGTCAATACTATTTCTTTGCTTCTGCCGGCAAAGCAGTTTAGTCTAAACTGTTCATGGACAACTGAGAGGCCGCTGCCAGCTATTGAAGAATTTTCATGTAAACTGATACTTCTTTTTGATGGCGTTACACCTTTTGAAGTTAGAGAATTCTTTGGTTTGTCTGAGTTTGAGTTTAATGGTCTTGTAGATAGTCTTTTGAAAAAGCGTCTTGTAGAGATAGATCCTGAAGGTTTGATCAAAGCATCTTCGGTTCTTCGTTCAAAGTCTAATGGCGGTCAAAGTGTGCCTACACTAACGACTTATAGTATCCGAGAAGAAAATGTTGTTTTTGACCTCTTGACGTTGAGTGTTATTCCTCGTCGGAGCTACCAAGGTGTTAAATACGGTTTGCCGGAAATTCCCCCACCTTCTAAGTTTGGCTCAGTGAAAATAGAATCAGTTGTAGAAGAGTTTGGTAGGCAGTATAGAGCTCATTTAGATAGCACAAGAAGCGGTCGTGCCGATAATACACGCTTATACAAGGTTTCTCATTGTCGACCTGTTAGGACAGTACAAGTCCCTATTGACATGGAAATTTATCTTGATGTTGTTCCTGGGGAGGGCGTCCGCGTTTATCGTGATGTTGTAGAGCGTGTTGGCGACACTCGAAAGCATGCCCTTTCTAATGAGTTAGAGGCACAAGTTGCAGACTATCTCGCCAATCTTTCTATCCCGGAAAGTAATTTTAGCTTTATTGACTTTTGTGAGTCTATCGGTGACGAGGTATTGCTTAAATATGTCAGCTCAACAGGTTTTGATTTGGCCTCATGGTTGAACGATAGGAATAAAAAAAATACAGGTTATGGATCTGGTTCTACGAGAGGTATGCTGGGCCCTGTTTATCTACCCAAGAACGCTATAACAATATATCGGTTTCTCGGTGAAGCTGCTAGTGAGTACAATGAAGAGATTCCCAATGCGTATTGGTACCCCGCGTCTGTCCCATTATGGGGAGCCAGTGGCACTGATTTAGAAAAATTTGTCAGGAGGTTCGAAAACGAACTTAGTTCTTGTGCGGATAGAAAGCAAAACTTGATTGCTTTTTTCAATACACAAGACTCAAGTGAGGGTAAAGTTATTAAGAAGGCGTTTAATGCACGTCTTCCACATGGCGTTTCTCTTAGAGGTGGAAGTCCGCAAGATCGTGTTGAGATCCTTGTTGTTCCTGGCTTGTTGGCAATTGCTCAATACCATGTTCAGCCTAATAATAACAGCAGTGTGACAGTGCCTGTCGGTCAGCTGACTACAGATCCCGAACGTATAGAAAAAATTGAAAGGCTTTTTCAGTCTAGAGTTCAGACTTCATCTGGTAGCGAAATTCTCTGGTCAAATAGTAGTTCTCATAATGAAGATTTGCTGGATGAAGATTTTCTAGGCTTGGAGTCGAAGCCCGGCAAGGGGAGAGGTGTGGCATCTTCTAAAGTAAATAAAAAAGATCCAGTGGTTAAATATAAGCCTAGTCGTGCGAGGTGATTGCTTTTTTTTTGGGCATTTATAATAGAGATGACTGTAAAGCTGGCCAGCAGCTGCTAAATTATTTATTTGAAACGTTCGTAGCATTCAAGACACCTGTCAGTCTACGGCCACAAGCAGATTAGCGCTCAGTAGACACCTTCCTTTCAGGGCGTGGATAGCCACCTTTCGCTTGCTGCCATGCTCATCACTGGTGGTGCTGATAGGGCCAAAACGTGTACATTGCCGAGCTGAAACAGTTCTTGCAGATTTTTTCTCAACAGTTCACTCGGTTGTGGTTGATTAGCAACTCTAAAAAAGTTTTAGAAATTCTTTAAAAACAAAGGTCTTTGCGACACCAAGGATGGCACTCCCATCGGTCTCTATTACAGGCCAGGAGACTGATGTGGTGAGATGAAAGGTACTATAAAAATTATCGCTAACAAGCGAAGTATAGTTGATGTCGAAAGGTGGAACGGTTGATGTGTGACGTTACACGGTGAGGTATGGAAAACCGTACCGTCTAGCTAGTCGTCATGTGCCTGTGCGGATGTAGGGTATTGTAATGACTTCAAGGGTTTGCGATCTTTGTTCGTGCTTGCTGGCGTGGTTGGCATCAAGGCGCGTAATCAATATTGCCAATAAGCTTGTCGAGCACCACCTGGCCTATCCTGCGGAACGTTACAATGCTGATGTCAGGTTCTTGTTGTTTGTAGAGCAGGGTCTATTTCCCTTTGCATTTCAGATCAATCATGCAGAGCTCGAACGCATATTAAAAAGATGGCGGTCCGTAGGCACATGACCAACACGTCATCGTGGAGGGGCTACTCTGCTGACGCTCCGAAGTGGGCCGGTCGTTCTGCGTTAACCCAGCGAAGATAGTTTGGCTTGATAACGAAAAGTCCCGAGTCAGTCATCTGGCTCGGGGGCTTTCGTTGGGTGCCAAGTTTACTTGGCGGCCAAGGCCACTCCCACCTTGGAGCGGTTGGGTCGCCCGATGTTCTCGGTGATCCAGGTGCCGGTGGCGGCAAGGGCGTTCAGGTCGATGCCGGTCTCGATGCCGAGGCCGTCGAGCAGGTAGACGACGTCCTCGCTGGCTACGTTGCCGGAAGCGCCCTTGGCGTAGGGACAGCCGCCGAGGCCGGCCACGGAGCTGTCGACCACGGCGATGCCTTCCTCCATCACGGCGTAGAGGTTGGCGAGGGCCTGGCCGTAGGTGTCGTGGAAGTGGGCGGCGAGCATGTCCATGGGGATGTCGCGGCTCACGGCCTCGAGCATGCGCTTGGCCTTGAGCGGCGTGCCGGTGCCGATGGTGTCGCCCAGCGAGACCTCGTAGCAGCCCATGTCATAGAGCGCTTTTGAGACCTCCGCCACCTTGGCTGGGGCGATCTCGCCCTCGTAGGGGCAGCCCAGCACGCAGGAGACGTAGCCGCGCACCCGCACGCCGGCCTGCTGGGCGCGCTCGAGCACCGGCTCGAAGCGGGCCAGGGACTCGGCCACGGAACAGTTGATGTTCTTCTGCGAGAAGGCCTCGGAGGCGGCGCCGAACACCGCGACCTCCTCGACGCCGCACTCCAGCGCGCCTTCCAGCCCCTTGAGGTTGGGGGTGAGGGCCGCGTAGGTCACGCCGTCGCGGCGGGCGAGGTTCTTCATCACCTGCTGGTGGTCGGCCATCTGCGGCACCCACTTGGGCGAGACGAAGCTGGCCGCCTCGATGTAACTGACGCCGGCCGCGCCGAGGCGCTCGATCAGCTCGAGCTTGGTGGTGGTGCTGATCGGCTCGGGCTCGTTCTGCAGCCCGTCGCGCGGGCCGACCTCCACCAGGCGCACATGTTTGGGGAATGCCATCGGTTGTCTCCCATCCTTATCGGCCTGACGGGGCATGCCCCGGCCAGGATCTTGGCTATTTGAGATCGGTGGCAGGCCACTCCGGGTCAGACCCCGCCAAGCCGTTTGGCGTGTTTCGGTGGTCGTTGCCGGTGGGGCTGGCCACCGCCGGGGTCCGACCCACGGGGCTTCGACTTCAGTGGCAGGCCCCTCCGGGTCAGACCCCGCCACGCCGTGTGGCGTGTTTCGGGGGTCATTGCCGGTGGGGCTGGCCGCCGCCGGGGTCTGACCCACGGGGCTTCGACATCAGTGGCAGGCCCCTCCGGGTCAGACCCCGCCACGCCGTTTGGCGTGTTTCGGGGGTTGTTGCCGGTGGGGCTGGCCGCCGCCGGGGTCTGACCCACGGGGCTCTGCGTTACTCTTCCGGGGCGAACTCGAGCAGCACGTCGCCCTGGCCGACGGTGTCGCCGGCGTGGAAGTGGAAGCTGGCCACATGGCCGTCGGCGGGGGCGGTCATGGTGTGCTCCATCTTCATGGCTTCCATGACCATCAGCGGCATGCCCTTTTCCACCTTCTGGCCGGGATCCACCAGCAGCGCCACCACGGTGCCGTGCATCGGCGCAGTGAGGGTGGATTCGGCCTCGTGATGGCCGTGGTCGATGGCGTCGATGCGCCGCCAGAAGAGGCGAGTCTCGCCGCGCGGGTCGACCATCACCACCACGTTGCCGTCTCGGCGGGCCTGCAGGCGGCGGCGGTGGCCGTCCAGGGTCATGGCCACGGCGTCGCCGGCCAGCGGGTCGAGGCGTGCGGTGAGCGTCTCGCCGCCGATGGTGAGGTGCCAGGGGCCGCTGTTGTCCTCGCGCGTACCCTCGACCACCACCACGGCCTCGGAGTCGTCGTCGTCCTGGGCATGGGCCGGGTCGCAGAGGGAGATGCGAATGGTGCGCGGGGCGTTGACGCGGAAGCCGTCGTGACGATCCCAGGGCGAGTCGCTCTCGCACTCGCGGGCGAGCTGGTTGAGGCCCACCAGGGCGGCGCCGGCATACTCCTCGATGCGGTAGCGGCGCGGCGCGAACAGCGTCTCCTCGTTCTTCTCGATAAAGCGGGTATCGAGTTCCGCGTCGCGGAAGGCGGGGTGGGTGGCCAGCCGCTGCAGGAAGGCGCGGTTGGTCACCACGCCCTGCACATCCAGCGCCGCCAGGGCCCGGTTGAGGGTCGAGAGTGCCTGGGCGCGGTCGTCGCCGTGCACGATCAGCTTGGCGAGCATCGGGTCGTAGTGCATCGAGACGGCGTCGCCGGTCTCCACGCCGCTGTCCAGGCGCACCTTGGCGGGATCCAGACCCGCGCCCTCCAGATCCATGGCGAAGCGGGTCAGGGTGCCGGTGGCGGGCAGGAAGTCCTGCTCCGGGTCCTCAGCGTAGAGCCGCGCCTCGAAGCTGTGGCCGGTGATGGTCAGCTCGTCCTGGGTGAGGGGAAGCGCCTCGCCCATGGCCACGCGCAGCTGCCACTCGACCAGGTCCTGTCCGGTGATCATCTCGGTGACCGGGTGCTCCACCTGCAGGCGAGTGTTCATCTCCATGAAGAAGAACGAGCCGTCGATGTCCAGCAGGAACTCCACGGTGCCGGCACCCACGTAGCCGATCTCCTTGGCGGCGCGCACCGCGGCTTCGCCCATCTCGCGGCGCAGCGCGGCGGTCATGCCCGGGGCCGGGGCCTCTTCCAGCACCTTCTGGTGGCGGCGCTGCACGGAGCAGTCGCGCTCGAAAAGATAGACGCCATTGCCGAGGCTGTCGCAGAACACCTGCACCTCGACGTGGCGCGGCTGGGTCAGGTACTTCTCGATCAGCATGCGCTGGTCGCCGAAGGCGGCCTGGGACTCGCGGCGGCAACCGTCCAGCGCGGCCTGGAAGTTGGCCGCGGACTCCACCACGCGCATGCCCTTGCCGCCACCGCCGGCACTGGCCTTGAGCAGCACCGGGTAGCCGATCTTGTCGGCCTCGGCCTTGAGCAGGGCATCGTCCTGGTCGTCGCCGTGGTAGCCCGGCACCAGCGGCACGCCGGCGTTGGCCATGCGCGCCTTGGCGGCGGACTTGTCGCCCATGGCGGCGATGGCCGAGGCGGGCGGGCCGACGAAGACGATGCCGGCCTGGTCGAGCGCCTCGACGAAGGCGCCGTTCTCGGAGAGGAAGCCGTAGCCGGGGTGAATGGCGCCGGCGCCGCTGCGCTGCGCGGCCTCGACCACGGCCTCCACCTTGAGGTAGCTCTCGCGGGCAGCGGCCGGGCCGAGGCGGATGGCCTCGTCGGCCTCGCGCACGTGGCGGGCGTTGGCGTCGGCGTCGGAGTAGACGGCGACGGTGCGCAGGCCCATGGCACGCGCGGTGCGCATCACGCGGCAGGCAATCTCGCCGCGGTTGGCGACCAGCAGGGTGTCGAAGGTATTGAGGCTCATGAGCGTCGCTCCGTGGCGGTCGTGTCGCTATCGTTTATCCAGGCCGGGCGGCGCTTCTCGAAGAAGCTGGCCAGCCCTTCCTGGCCCTCGGCGCTGACGCGCAGCTCGCTGATCACCTGGCAGGTGTGCTCGCGGGTGGCCTTGCTGTCGGGCGCGCGGGCGACCTCAGCGAGCAGCGCCTTGGTCGCGCGCTGTGCCTGGGGCGAGCCGGCGAGCAGGGTGTCGAGCATGGTGGCCACGGCGTCGTCGAGTGTCTCGGGCTCGACCACTCGGTGGGCCAGTCCCAGCGCCTGGGCGGTGGGGGCGTCCATCACCTCGGCGGTCAGCGCGTAGCGGCGCGCCTGGCGTTCACCCAGGGCGCGCTGCACATAGGGGCTGATCACCGCCGGCGAGAGGCCGATCTTCACCTCGGAGAGGCAGAACTTCGCCTTCTCGGAGGCGATCACGATGTCGCAGCAGGCGGCCAGGCCCACGGCGCCACCGAAGGCGGCCCCCTGCACACGGCACACGGTGGGACAGGGCAGGGTATCCAGGCCGTGCATCAGCGCGGCGAGCTTGCGCGAGTCGGCGATATTGTCATCGACGTCGTACTCCACCATGCGCTTCATCCAGTTCAGATCAGCGCCGGCGGAGAAGCTCTTGCCCTCGGAGCCCAGCACCACGGCCCGCACTTCACCATGCCGTGCGGCATCGTGGAGACGCTCGAGGTGCGCATTGAGCTCGGCGATCAGGCTGTCGTCGAAGGCGTTGTGAACGTCCGGGCGCTCCAGGGTCAGCCAGGCCACGCTGCGGTCGTCGATCGTCAGTCGGGAATATGTCTGCGTCATCTCGACCTCACATCCGGAACACGCCGAAGCGGGTCTCTTCCACTTCGGCATTCATGGCGGCGGCCAGCGACAGGCCGAGGATCTCGCGGGTCTGCAGCGGGTCGATCACCCCGTCGTCCCACAGCCGGGCGCTGGCGTAGTAGGGGTGGCCCTGGTGCTCGTACTGCTCGCGGGTGGGCGCCTTGAAGGCCTCTTCTTCCTCCGGCGTCCACTCGCGGCCCTCACGCTCGATCTGCTCGCGCTTGACCTGGGAGAGCACGCCGGCGGCCTGCTCGCCGCCCATCACCGAGATGCGCGCATTCGGCCACATGAACAGCAGGTTGGGATCATAGGCGCGGCCGCACATGCCGTAGTTGCCGGCGCCGAAGCTGCCGCCGATCAGCACGGTGAACTTGGGCACCTTGGCGCAGGCCACCGCGGTGACCAGCTTGGCGCCGTGCTTGGCGATGCCCTCGTGCTCGTACTTCGAGCCCACCATGAAACCGGTGATGTTCTGCAGGAAAATCAGCGGAATCTTGCGCTGCGCGCACAGCTCGATAAAGTGCGCGCCTTTCACCGCACTCTCCGAGAACAGCACGCCGTTGTTGGCGACGATGCCCACCGGGTAGCCCTGGATATGGGCGAAGCCAGTGACCAGGGTGTCGCCGTAGTAGCGCTTGAACTCGTCGAAATCGGAGTCGTCGACGATGCGCCCGATCACTTCGCGCACGTCGTAGGGCTTCTTGAGATCGGTGCCGACGATGCCGTAGAGCTCGCTGGGGTCGAGGCGCGGCGGCCTGGGCTCCTGCATCTTGAGCTGGCCGCGCTTCTGCCAGTTGAGGCGCGAGACACAGGCGCGGGCCAGCTGCAGGGCGTGGGCGTCGTTCTCGGCGTAGTGGTCGGCCACGCCGCTCTTCTTGGCGTGCACGTCGGCGCCGCCCAGGTCCTCGGCGCTGATGCTCTCGCCGGTGGCAGCCTTCACCAGCGGCGGGCCGCCCAGGAAGATGGTGCCCTGCTCCTTGACGATGATCGACTCGTCGGCCATGGCCGGCACGTAGGCGCCGCCCGCGGTGCAGGAGCCCATGACCACGGCGATCTGCGGGATGCCCTCGGCGGAGAGCGTGGCCTGGTTGTAGAAGATGCGGCCGAAGTGGTCGCGATCCGGGAAGACCTCGTCCTGGCGGGGCAGGAAGGCGCCGCCGGAGTCGACCAGGTAGATGCACGGCAGGCGGTGCTTGCGGGCGATCTCCTGGGCGCGCAGGTGCTTCTTCACGGTCAGCGGGAAGTAGGTGCCACCCTTGACCGTGGCGTCGTTGGCGACGATCACGCACTCGACCCCGGAAACGCGGCCGATGCCGGTGACCACGCCGGCGGCGGGCACCGCCGAATCGTAGACCTCATGGGCGGCCAGCGACGAGAACTCGAGGAAGGGCGAGCCCTCGTCGATCAGGTGATCGATGCGGTCGCGTACGAACAGCTTGTCGCGGGACTCGTGGCGCTCGCGGGCCTTCTGGCCGCCGCCCTGGGCGATGGCCGCGGTCAGCTCGCGCAGCTTGCCGACCTCGTGGCGCATGGCGACGTCGTTGGCCTGGAAGACGTCGCTGCGTGAGTTGATCTGGGTCTGGAGGATGCTCATGGAACGCGGCCCTTACTTGGATTCGTTGAAGATCTCGCGGCCGATCAGCATGCGGCGGATCTCGCTGGTGCCGGCGCCGATCTCGTAGAGCTTGGCGTCGCGCAGCAGGCGGCCGGTGGGGTACTCGTTGATGTAGCCGTTGCCGCCGAGCAGCTGGATGGCGTCCAGCGCCACCTGGGTGGCCTTCTCCGCGCAGTAGAGGATCACTCCGGCGGCGTCCTTGCGGGAGGTCTGGCCGCGGTCGCAGCCGGCCGCCACGGCGTAGAGATAGGCGCGGCAGGCATTCAGGGTGGTGTACATGTCGGCGATCTTGCCCTGCACCAGCTGGAACTCGCCGATCGACTGGTTGAACTGCTTGCGCTCGTGGACATAGGGCACCACGACATCCAGGGCCGCCTGCATGATGCCGACGGAGCCGGCGGCGAGCACGGTGCGCTCGTAATCCAGGCCGCTCATCAGCACGCGCACGCCCTTGCCCAGCTCGCCGAGAATGTTCTCTTCCGGAACTTCGCAGTCCTCGAACACCAGCTCGCAAGTGTTGGAGCCGCGCATGCCCAGCTTGTCGAGCTTCTGGGCGGTGGAGAAGCCGGGCATGTCCTTCTCGATGATGAAGGCGGTGATGCCCTTGGAGCCGGCCTCCGGGTCGGTCTTGGCGTAGACCACCAGCACGTTGGCTTCGGGGCCGTTGGTGATCCACATCTTGTTGCCGTTGAGGATGTACTTGTCGCCATCCTTGCGCGCGCGCAGCTTCATGGAGACCACGTCGGAACCGGCGCCCGGCTCGGACATGGCCAGCGCGCCGATATGCTCGCCGCTGATCAGCTTGGGCAGGTACTTGGCCTTCTGCTCGGCGCTGGCGTTGATCTTGAGCTGGTTGACGCAGAGGTTGGAGTGGGCACCGTAGGAGAGACCCACGGAGGCGCTGGCCCGGGAGATCTCCTCCATGGCGATGCAGTGCGCCAGATAGCCCATGCCGCTACCGCCGTCCTCGTCCGACACGGTGATGCCGAGCAGCCCCATGTCGCCGAACTTCTGCCAGAGATCGTTGGGGAACTCGTTCTTCTCGTCGATCTCGGCGGCGCGCGGGGCAATCTCGTCGCGGGCGAAGGCATTGACCTGATCGCGCAGCATGTTCAGTTCGTCATCGAGGCCGAAATCGAGGGGCTTGTAGGGCGTTTGCATGGCGGGCTCCCGTTCTTGTCAGGTGAGACGCCGATCGCTCGGGCGGTCGGCGCCACAGGCAAAGTGGTGCCATCAAGATGGCAGATGGCACAAGATTAGGCGAGGTTGACGTTAACGTAAAGTGCAGGTTCTTACCGCTACGACGAATGTCGAAAGCAGGGTGATGAGCAAGGAGCAAGGAGCAAGGAGCAAGTGGGGCAGCCGTCACGGCTGCCCCACGATGACTCAGCTCGTCAGCCAGGTAATCAGCTGGTGATAGAGCGGGATGCCGATGATCACATTGAGCGGGAAGGTGAAGCCGAGCGAGGCCAGCATCGCCAGGCCGATGTTGGCCTGGGGGATCGCCGTGCGGATGGCGGCCGGAGCGGCGATGTAGGAGGCGCTGGCGGCAAGGGCGGTGAGGATCAGCAGGGAGCCCTGGGGCAGGCCCAGCGCCAGGCCGACGGTCAGACCGGCCATCGCCAGCAGCGGCGGGGCCACCAGGGCGAAGGTGAGCAGTCGCCAGTGGAACCAGGGAATCGGGCGCAGGGTCTCGGCGGCGGTAAGGCCCATCTGCAGCAGGAAGAGGGCGAGCACGGCATGGAAGGCACTGGTGAAGAGTTCGGTGACGTTGGCGCCCTCCTGGGGGCCATACATGGCGCCGATCACCGCGCCGCCGGCCAGCAGGATCACGCCGCGGTTGGTCAGGGTCTCGTGCCAGATTCCCTGCATCGCTTCGCCCGAGCTCTTGCCCGCATGGCGGCGGTAGAGGGCGATGGCGACCATGATCGCCGGTAGCTCCATCATCACCAGATAGAGGGTGACCTCGGCGCCGATGGGCAGGACGCGGCTCTCGGCGAAGGCCAGCGCCACGGCAAAGGTGCCGGCGCTCACCGAGCCGTAGTGGGCAGCAATGCTGGCGCTGTCGGCGGCGGAGAGGCGAATGACGCGGCGCAGCACCGGCATCAGGGCCAGCGGGATCAGCGCGCCGAGCGCCGCCACGGCGGCCAGTTCGGGCACGAGCGACCAGCCCAGGTTGCCGTAGAGCGCCATGCCGCCCTTGAGGCCGATCGTCAGCATCAGCAGCAGGCTCAGGGTGTCGTAGGCGGCCTTGGGAATGGTCAGGTCGGACTTCACCAGCCCGGCTAGCAGGCCGAGCAGGAAGAACATCACCACGATATCGGGCATCGGAGGGTCTCGGGTAGCGGAGGAAAACGCCACGCATTCTGCGAAGCTCGGGTCATTGATTCCAATAAACTCTTTGGCACTGCATCATGGATAATCATCTATGCAGGCCGGGAGGCACTGCCGCAATGAACATCCGACATCTTACCTTCCGTCTGCTGCAGGTCTATGTGGCGGTGGTGCACGCCGGCTCGGTCAGCGAGGCGGCGCGACGGCTTCACCTGACCCAGCCCACGGTATCCCAGCAGCTGCGCCGCCTGGCCGAGACGCTGGGCGAGCCGCTGCTGGAGAGCCGCCAGGGGCGCCTGGTGCCTACCGAGGCGGGCGGCGAGCTCTATCGGGCGAGCCGCGAGGTGCTGGGGCGCTTCGACGACGTCGAGGACTACCTGGCCTCGCTGCGCGGCGGGGCACGGGGGCGCTGCTCCATCGCCCTGGTCAATACCGCCCAGTACGTGCTGCCGCGTCTGCTCGGCCCTTACAGCCGCGCCTTTCCCGAGGTGGACGTCACCCTGCATATCGGCAACCGTCGCCAGGTGCTGACCCGCTTCGAGCGCCAGGACGACGACCTCTACGTGTTCAGCCATCCGCCTTCGCTGGCCCATGCCCGGGCCGGCCGCTTCCTGCGCAACCCCCTGGTGGCCGTGGCGCCCCAGGGCCACCCCCTGGCGGGACGCGACCAGGTGGCGATGAGCGAACTGCTGGGCGAGCGCTTCCTGCTGCGCGAACCCGGCTCGGCCACGCGGATGCTCTTCGAGAGCTGGCTGCAGGAACAGGGGCTGACCCTGGGGGCGACGCTCCAGATGGCCAGCAACGAGGCGATCCGTGTCGGCGTGGCTTCGGGAATGGGGCTCGCCGTGCTCTCCGAGCACGTGCTGCCGCCGGAGCATCCGGACCTGGTGATCCTGCCGGTGGCTGGCTTGCCCCTCGAGAGCCACTGGCAGTTCATCGTGCGCCGCGACCGGCGGCTGCCCCATGCGGCGCTGGGGCTGCTGCGCTTCGCCGAGGGACACCTGGACGAGTGCGTCGAGTCGCGCTTCCTTTGCAACGAACTGGCGGGTCTGCTGGCGGGGCTGGGGTCAGACCCTTAAGTATCCTGAAGGGTCTGACCCCACAGGGTTATTCGGCGGCGCTGGGGAAGAAGAGCTGCTGGCCCTTGACCTCGAAGTCGGCGATGGCGGCCTGGCCTTGCTCGGAGAGCAGCCATTCATGCCACTGTTCGGCGAGGTCGTGCTTGAGGTGGGGATGGCGCTCGGGAGCGATCAGTAAGCTGCCGTACGGGTTGAACAGCGCCTCGTCGCCCTCGAACAGCAGTTCCAGGTCCTGGCGGTTGTCGAAGGCGACCCAGGTGGCGCGGTCGGCCATCACGTAGGCGTCCATGGCGGCGGCGGTGTTGAGGGTGGGGCCCATGCCGCTGCCCAGTTCCCGGTACCATGTACCACTCGGCTCGATGCCGGCGGCCTCCCAGAGGCGCTGTTCGGCGCGGTGGGTGCCGCTGTCGTCGCCGCGCGAGGCGAAGGGCGCCTCGGCCTCGGCGATACGGCCGAGGGCCTGTTCCACGGAATCGGTTTCGGCGATGCCGGCCGGATCGCCCCCCGGGCCGATCAGCACGAAGTCGTTGGCCATCACATCGGCGCGCTCGCTGCCGTAACCCTCCTCGACGAAGCGCTTTTCGCCGACGGTATCATGAACCAGCAGGCTGTCCGCGTCGCCCCGGCGGGCGATCTCGAAGGCCTGGCCGGTACCCACGGCGACCACCCGGACCTCGATGCCGGTCTTCTCGGTGAAGGGGGGGATGATGGCGTCGAAGAGGCCCGAGGCCTCGGTGGAGGTGGTCGAGGCCAGGATGATGTAGGGCGCCTCGTCCCGGGCCGAGGCGCCCAGCGAGAGCCCCGCCAGGCCGATGGCGACGAGGGCGAGTCCTGTCTTTCTCATGCGGCTCTTCCCTCCTTCGGGAGCGGCGCAGGGGGCGCGAGCGGTCACCAGACCAGCTCGCCGCGGATAAAGGCTCTGCCTTCCGGGGTCTGCGGATCGTTGAAGAAACGCTCGGCCGGACTGTGCTCGACCAGTCGGCCGCCGAAGAGCAGCACGATGTCGTCGGCCAGGCGCCGAGCCTGCTGGAGGTCGTGGGTGGTCATCAGGATGCGCGTGCCGCGCCGATGGAAATCGCCCACGGCGGACTCCACCGCCTGGATGGCGGCCGGGTCGAGGGCGGCGGTGGGCTCGTCGAGAAACAGCACCTCGGGATCCATCAGCCAGGCCCGGGCCAGGGCCAGGCGCTGCTGCTCGCCACCCGAGAGCACCCGGGCCGGGCGCTTTTCGAGGGTCGCCAGCCCGAAGCGCTCCAGCGCCTCGCGGGCCAGGGGCTTGCGCCGACCATAGGGCGTGCCGTTGATCGCCAGGACATAGGTGAGGTTGGCCAGCGCCGAGCGCTTGAGCAGCACCGGGCGCTGGAAGACCATCGCCTGGCGGGGCGGGCGGCCCTCCCAGCTCACGTGGCCGCTGGAAGGGGCCAGCAGGCCGTGGGCCAGGCGCATCAGCAGGCTCTTGCCGGCCCCATTGGGGCCCATCACCAGGGTGCGCTGGCAGCCGGCGAGGCGCAGGTCCAGGGGATGCAGCAGGGTCTGGCCGCGATGCGTGAAGCTGACGCCCTCCAGGGCGAGCGAGGGTATGGCTGCCATGGGTAGCCGCCGCATGTCGTTCATCCCAGCCGCCTCTGTGCCGTCTCGCCCACCAGGTGGGCGGCGGCGTTGACCAGGGCGACCAGCACGAGCAGCACCATGCCCAGCCCCAGCGCCAGGGGCAGGTTGCCCTTGCTGGTTTCCAGCACGATGGCGGTGGTCATCACCCGGGTGACGCCGTCGATGTTGCCACCGACGATCATCACCGCCCCGACCTCGGCGCTGGCCCGGCCGAAGCCGGCCAGCATCACGGTCGTCAGCCCCAGGCGGGCGTCCCACAGCAGGGTGGGGATGCGGCGCGCCCGCGAGACGCCCAGCGAGATGAGCTGTTCGCGGTACTCGCCGTGTAGCTCCTCGACCTGCTGGCGGGTCAGGGCGGCGATGATCGGCAGCACCAGGATCACCTGGGCGATCACCATGGCGCCGGGGGTGAAGAGCAGGCCAAACTCGCCCAGGGGCCCGGCCCGGGAGAGCAGCAGGTAGACCGCCAGGCCGGCCACTACCGGCGGCAGCCCCATCAGGGCATTGAGGATCACGATGACCGCCCCGCGGCCGGGAAAGCGCCACAACGCCAGGGCCGCGCCGAGCGGCAGGGCGATCAGCGCGGCGATCAGCACGGCGGAGAGCGAAACCTGCAGCGACAGCGCCACGATTCCGATCAGATCGGGATCGCCCCCGAGGATCAGGGCCAGGGCGGTCTGGAAGGCGTTGGCATCGTCGGACATCGGGCGCTCCTGCAGTCTTCCTGCATCATGTGCGTTAAACCGCCAAGGCGCATCCAACGCAGGAATTCATGCAGTACCATGCAGGATAACGACGAGTCCGTTGCCATCAGGGGCCTTGCACCATGGAAACCGACCGGGGGAGTGCGTCCCGCACCTACCTGACCACCGCCGAAGTGGCCGATTACCTGCGCCTCAAGGAGCGCAAGGTCTATGACCTGGTGCGCCAGGGAGCGATGCCCTGCGTGCGCGTGACCGGCAAGCTGCTCTTTCCGCGCCAGAGCATCGATCTGTGGCTGATGAACCACCTGGAGGGCGACAGGGCCAGCAGCCGGCCGGTGCCCGTGGTGCTGGCGGGCAGCCAGGACCCGCTGCTGGAGTGGGCGGTGCGCGAGAGCGGCGCGGGGCTGGCGCTGCTCTGCCACGGCAGCGGTGACGGGGTGCGGCGTCTGCTGGCCGGCGAGGTGATGGTGGCGGGCATGCACCTGCTGGACGCCCAGAGCGGAAGCTACAACCGGCCCGAGACACTGGGGCTTTCCGGCATGCGCGACCTGGTCATGGTGCGCTGGGCGAGGCGCCGCCAGGGGCTGCTGCTGGCGCCGGGCAACCCCCTGGGCATCACTGGCCTCGAGGACCTGGCCAGGGGCACAGTGCGCGTGGCTCATCGACAACCGGATGCCGGGGCTCAGCGCTTGCTGACCTGGCTGCTGGCCCGGACGGGGATCGATATCTGCCGGCTGCACTTTACCCCGCATCCGTCGCTCAACGAGGATGATCTGGCGCTGTCGATCCGCCAGGGCGAGGCGGATGCGGGGCTAGGCGTCGAGGCGGCGGCGCGCCGTCAGGGACTGGCTTTCGTGGCGTTGCATGAGGAGGCCTTCGACCTGGCCCTGCGGCGGCGAAGCTATTTCGAGCCGCCGTTCCAGCGGCTGCTGGCCTTCGCTCGGGAGACGCGCTTTGCCGAGCGCGCCGAGGCGCTGGGCGGCTATGACATCAGCGAGCAGGAGCGGGTGGTCTATAACGCTTGAGGACTGGTTTCCCGGTGATTTGGCGGCACGATGCCGAGCCGCTTCATGCGCCGATAGATGGTAGGGCGCGATAGCCCCAGCTCCCGTGCCACGGCACTGACGTTCCACTGGTGACGGCACAGTGCCCGATACAGCAGGTCCTGCTCCAGCTGGCGTGGTTTAGCGGCCGTGTCCAGCCCACCGGCTGTATTGTCGATGCCCATGGCAGTGAGGCGGCTAGCGGCCGGATGAGCGTCCTGGCCGTGCAGGCACTCCTCTGGCAGGTCGTTCACGACCACCTCATCGCCATCGCAGGTGGCCAGGGCAAAGCGCAGGGCATTGTGCAGCTCGCGGATGTTGCCCGGCCAGGGGTAGGCGAGTAGGGCACTCATGGCGTCTCCACGCAGACGGGCTCGGCCGTCGCGCTCATTGTTGATCTCGTCGAAGAGTTGACGGATCAGGTAACCCTTGTCGGCGCGTTCGCGCAGGGGGGGCAACCGCAAGCTAGCACCGTTCAAACGGTAGAAGAGGTCCTCGCGGAAGCGCCCGGCTTGTATCAGTTCGCGAAGGTCACGGTGGGTAGCGGCCACCACGCGCAGGTCCACCTTTACGGGGCGGCTGGCACCAATCGGCAGTACCTCCTGCTCGGCCAGCACTCTCAGCAGCCGGGTCTGCAGCTGCAGCGGCATATCGCCGATCTCGTCCAGGAATAGTGTGCCGCCGTCGGCCTGGGCGATCAGCCCTTTCATGCCCTTGCTACGAGCGCCTGTAAAGCTGCCGGGCTCGTGGCCGAACAGTTCACTCTCGATCAGCGATTCCGGCATGGCAGCGCAGTTGATGGCCACGAAGGGTTGATCGACACGCCGGCTTGAATCATGCAGGGCGCGGGCCATGCGTTCCTTGCCGGTCCCGGTCTCGCCAATTACCAGGATGTTGATCGGCTCATTCCTCAGTCGTGCGGCCCGGGTCAGGGTATCGCGCATGCTGGGATCGTCATCGGCCAGTGCCTCCAGGGGCGCCAGGCTGGTGTCTCGCGAAGTTCGAGTGGTGCCGGGGGCACTTCGCGGTGGCTCGATCAGGGTGGCGAAGTGGATCTCCCGATGACGGCGAGTATGGAAGGCTTGTACCCGGTCATTACTATGCTGGGGTATGGCCAGAACCTCATCTACCTGGGCATCGAGAAGATCCTGGATATTCCAGGCCTTGAAAGAGCGTGCCTCGCCGGCTTCAGGCAGTGGCATTTCATGATGGCGCAGCAGCTTGCGGCCGGCGGTATTGGCTGCCACCAGTGTGCCGTCCCGCTCGATGGCCAGGAGGTAGCGACGGTTGATCTGCACAAACTCTCGCGAGCGGTCCAGACAGACGATGGCATGGTTGGCATAGCGCTGCAGGAAGTAGGCGTCCTCGATCATCTTGGCGGTGAATTTGACCAACTGAAGCGCGAAGGTCTGGGATTCCTTGGCAGTCGGTGATCGGTAGGCAGAAATGTCGAGCACCGCCAGGAGTTGGCCATGGGGATCGAATATCGGTGCTGCGGTACAGGTCAGCTGGATGTGGTGGGCGCTGAAATGGTCGCTGTGGTGACAGGTCAGAGCAGTGCGTTCATGTATGCAGGTTCCTACCGCGCAGGTTCCCGCATAGGACTCGCTCCAGTCGGCCCCCAAGTAAAGGCCAGTGCGCTGATGCTCGCGCTGGTCGACCTTGGCTCCCAGGAATTGTACGGCGATTCCGCGTGCATCGGTGAGCATGACCACATACCCCAAGGGCGCTACTTGGCGGTATAGCTGCTCGACCCCCGCGCGAGCCACCTGAAGCAGTGCATCGGCCTGGTCCTGATGTTCGCGCAGCATGTCGCCGGGCACATAGCGAGCCGGGGTAGGGTGCGTCGGATCGAGGCCGTAGCGATCGATGCAGCGTCGCCAAGAACGTTCGATGATGGCTGCTTCGTTTTCGGCTTCGGGATGACGCAAGGTCTCGAGGATGGTGTCGATGTGTTCGCGCTGGCTCAGCGTGGGAATCATGGCGTGCCTCTGTCTCTGCCCCTGCCGGTTACGGTCGTTGTGGTTGTCATGTCTTCAAGGTAATGGGCCCGATCCCGCACCGAGATACGACCTTCGTCGCCCTTGTTACACCTGTAATGGGGTGTGATGGGTGTTCGCCGCCAAGTGTCACATCGGTGTCACGCCCTGGCGCTAAGAGATTCTCGTATCCTCTGCTTTTAAGCCTTTAATTTCAGATAGATAACTATTTTTTTGGCATGTCTGGCACGAAAGCTGCCTCTACTGGACGTGGCCGCCGTGTTCTCGTCTGCGGCTATCGAACAAGAAACCAGGAGACATGCCATGACCCATCTTCCTCGAGCGACGCTCAGCCGTCGCCGCTTCCTTACCCTTACCGGCGCCTGGACCGCCGGTAGCCTGGCGCTGGGTGCCGCTGGCGTATGGCCACGCTGGGCCCTGGCCGAGCCGGACCTTGCCGCCGGCCTGCTGCGCATGGGCCGTGACATCTACCCCCACGATGCCATCCCTGACGCCCACTACCTCACGCCCCTCGAGCCGCTGCTGGAGAACCACCGGGCACTGATCGCCGACGGCCTGTCCGACCTCAATCGCCGGGCCCGTGCCTCCCACGGGAAGGACTACGGCGACATCGGCGAGGAGGCCGACCGGGAGGCACTGCTGCGAGAGATCGAGGATGGCGACTTCTTCCAGACGGTGCGGGGCACCCTGGTGGTGGGGCTCTACGACAACCCCGCGCTGTGGGAGCCGTATTTCGGCTACGAGGGCTCGTCGTGGCAGCAGGGGGGATACCTCCACCGCGGCTTCGATGATCTGGAGATCGACTGGCTGTGACGCCCGCTATCCCGGTGTGACGCGACAACAACAACCGAATCGAGAGGAGGCACATCATGGCAACCCGTTTCGACTATGACGACGACAGCGTTGTGGTGATCATCGGCTCAGGGGCCGGCGGCGGCACCCTGGCCCAGGCCTTGGCCAAGAAGGGCATCGACAGCGTGGTGCTGGAGGCCGGCAAGCGCTACCAGATGAACGATATCGAGAACGACGAATGGGAGATGTTCAAGAAGATCTCCTGGCTCGATGAGCGCGTCACCGCCGGCCCCCGCCAGCTCACCGAGACCTTCCCCGGCCTGCCGGCCTGGATCGTCAAGGCGGTGGGCGGCAGCACCATTCACTGGGCCGGCGTCTCGCTGCGCTTCCAGCCCCATGAGTTCAAGCTGCACAGCGAGATCGGCGATCTCGAGGGAGCCAACCTGCTGGACTGGCCGATCTCCTACGAGGACCTAGAGCCCTACTATGTGCAGGCCGAACGCCATATGGGGGTAACCGGCGAGTCCACCGGCATGCCCTATCACCAGTGGAACAATAACTTCAAGGTGCTGGCCGCGGGCGCCGAGCGCATCGGCTACAAGCAGCTGCGCTCCGGTCCCATGGCCATCAACACCGAGGAGTACGACGAGCGGGGCCGCTGCATGCAGGCCGGCTTCTGCATGCAGGGCTGCCGCTTCGGTGCCAAGTGGTCGACCATGTACGCCGACATTCCCCGCGCCGAGGCCAGCGGCCACTGCGAGGTACGGCCGCGGTCCATGGCGCTGAAGATCGAGCACGACGACCAGGGCCGAGCCACGGCGGTGGTCTATGCCGATGGCGACGGCAATCAGCATCGCCAGCGCGCCAGGGCAGTGTGCCTTGCCGGCAATTCCATCGAATCGCCGCGCCTGCTGCTCAACTCCCACTCCTCGATGTTTCCGGATGGCCTTGCCAACTCCTCCGGCCAGGTGGGGCGCAACTACATGACCCACGCCACCAGCTGCATCTTTGGCGTAATGCCCAAGCCCGTGCACATGCATCGTGGCACCACCTTCGCCGGCATCATCTCCGACGAGGCGCGCCTCGATCCGTCGCGGGGCTTCGTTGGCGGCTACACCCTGGAGGTGATGTCGCTGGGCGTGCCCTTCTTCGCCAAGTTCATGGATCCCACCAATGCCGGCTGGGGCCGCGATATCACCACCGCCCTGGACAAGTACGACCATCTCTCCGGGGTGTGGATCTGCGGCGAGGACCTGCCGATGGCGGGCAACGGCATCACCCTGCATGACACCAAGAAGGACCAGTACGGCCTGCCGATCCCCGTCGTCTACAAGGGCGATCACCCCAACGATGCGAAGTTGCGCCGCCATGGCGAACAGCAGGCGCGGCGCTGCTACGAGGCGGCGGGTGCCGAGCGCATCTTCAAGGTGCCGGACTTCCCCACCAGCCATAACGTCGGCACCAACCGCATGAGCGCCCGGCCCGAGGACGGTGTGGTCAACCAGTGGGGCCAGGCCCACGACATCGACAACCTGTTCATTTCCGACGGCAGCCAGTTCACCTCGAGCGGGGCCGAGAACCCGACCCTCACCATCGTCGCCCTGGCCCTGCGCCAGGCCGATCACATCGCCGAGCGCATGCAGCGCCAAGAACTCTGAGCGGAGGACTCCCCATGCAACCAACCAACGACCAGCGGCTGTGGATGTACCGTCAGATGGTGACCAGCCGTCATCTCGAGGAACGCATCGAGACGATCTACATGGAAGGCAAGACGCCGGTCTTCAACATGGCCAAGGGCCCGATTCCCGGTGAGATGCACCTCTCCAACGGCCAGGAACCCTGCGCGGTGGGGGTCTGCGCCCACCTCAGCGCCGAGGACGTCGTCGTCGCCACCCACCGGCCGCACCATATCGCCGTGGCCAAGGGGGTCGATCTGAATGCCATGGTCGCCGAGATTTTCGGCAAGGCCGACGGCCTTTCCGGCGGCCGGGGTGGCCACATGCACATCTTCGACGCCGACGTGAACTTCTCCTGCTCGGGGATCATCGGCGAGAGCCTGGGGCCGGCGGTGGGCGCCGCCCTGTCCCGCAAGATGCAGGGCAAGCCCGGTGTGGCGGTGGCCTTCCTGGGCGAGGGGGCGGCCAACCAGGGCGCCTTCCACGAGGCCCTGAACCTGGCGGCTGTCTGGCAGCTGCCCGTGGTGTTCGTGATCGAGGACAACGCCTGGGGCATCTCGGTGGCCAAGCAGGCCGCTACCGCCGTGCCGCGCAACGATGTGCGCGCCAGCGGCTACAACATGCCCGGGGTGCATGTCGCCAATAACGACGTGGAGGGCGTGTTCGCGGCCGCAGGCACTGCCATCGCCCGGGCCCGCAACGGCCAGGGGCCGACGCTGATCGAGATCGAGACCTCGCGACTGGCCGGACACTTCATGGGCGACAGTGAGGACTATCGGCCCGAAGGCGAGAAGGCCGGGCTCCAGAGCCATGATCCCCTCCCGCGCTATCGCCAGGCGCTCATCGAGGCCGGATTGCTTGACGAGGCCACCGACAGCCACCTGGTCGAAGAGGCCCACGAACGCGTCGAGACGGCCATCCGCTTCGCGCGGGAGAGCGACTTTCTGCCCGCCGAGGCGGCCCTTGAAACCGTCTTCATTTGATTGTCCAGGAGAGAACCCATGACCACTTCAACCGCTGCTACCGGCTCCCGCAAGCTGACCATTGCGCGGGCCATGGCCGAGGCGACGGCCCAGGAAATGCGCCAGGACCCGTCAGTCTTCGTGATGGGCGAGGACGTGGGCCCGCTCGGCGGCGTCTTCGGCAATACCCGAGGTCTGCATGAGGAGTTCGGGCCCGAACGCGTGCGTGACACTCCGATCTCCGAGACCGCCTTTATCGGCGCCGCCGTGGGCGCAGCCTCCGACGGCATGCGCCCCATCGTCGAGCTGATGTTCGTCGACTTCTTCGGCGTCTGCATGGACGCCATCTACAACCTGATGGCCAAGAACACCTACTTCTCCGGCGGCAAGGTCAAGGTGCCGATGGTGCTGATGACCTCCACCGGTGGTGGCTATTCCGACGGCGGCCAGCACTCCCAGTGCCTCTACGGCACCTTCGCCCACCTGCCGGGCATGAAGGTGGTGGTGCCGAGCAACGCCCATGACGCCAAGGGCTTGATGACCGCGGCGATCCGCGACGACAACCCGGTGGTCTTCATGTACCACAAGGCGCTGCAGGGCATGGGCTGGCTGGGTACCGAGAAGGGAGCCACCGTGGCGACGCCCGAGGAGCCCTACACCGTCGAGATCGGCAAGGCCTCCGTGGTCAGGGAAGGCCAGGACCTGACCCTGGTCAGCCTCGGGGCTGGCGTGCATCACTGCCTGCGCGCCGCCAAGGCGCTGGGCGAGGAGGGGGTCGATGCCGAGGTGGTCGATCTGAGAAGCCTGGTGCCGCTGGATCGCGAAACGGTGCGCGCCTCGGTGGCCAAGACGGGTCGGCTGATCGTGGTCGACGAGGACTACCACAGCTACGGCGTCAGCGGCGAGATCATCGCCAGCGTTGTCGAGCATGACCACCGTCTCAAGGCCGCCCCTCGGCGCGTCGCCTACCCGGATATTCCGATCCCCTTCGCCCCGACCATGGAGCAGTGGGCGCTACCCAATGCCGACAAGATCGTCGATGTCTTCCATCAAATGCTGACCGAAAAGTGAGGAGTGACCCCTATGACGACCGACATTACCGTACCCGCGGACCTCTGGGAGGGCGAGACCGAAGGCGTGATCACCGCCTGGCTGGTCGATGACGGTGCCGAGGTCGCCCAGGGTGACCTGGTCGCCGAGGTGATGGTGGAGAAGGCCCAGTACGAGATCGAAGCGCCGCACCCCGGGCGACTCAGCATCGCCAAGGAAGAGGACGAGGTGGTGAGCAAGGGGACCTTGATCGCCACCCTGGAAGCCTAAGGAGAGCATATGAGACTCGACACGCAGGAGACCGCCGCCCCCTCCGGGGCGGATGGCACCACGCCGCCGATCATGCTGCGCGGCATGCGCGGCATGATTGCCTCGAAGATGCTGCAGAGCCTACAGCAGTCGGCCCAACTGACCCACCATGCCAGTGCCCGCCTCGATGCCTTACAGGCATTGCGGCAGCACCGTCGCGATGCCGAGCTGCCGGTGCCCTCGCTGCAGGATCTGCTGCTGCGCCTGATCGTCCAGACCCTGGCCGATTTTCCGGCCCTCAATGCCACCCTGGAGGAGAACTGCATCACCCGGCATGCCGCGGTGCACCTGGGCCTGGCGATACCACTGCCCGATGACCTGCTGGTGGCGCCGGCGCTCTTCGATGCTCAGGCCCTGAGCCTGGGGGAGCTGACTGGAGCGCGCCGGGCGCTGACCGAGCAGGCCCGGGCTGGCAAGCTGGGCGTAAAGGTACTGACCGGAGCGACCTTTACGGTATCGAATCTGGGCCGCTCCCGGGTGCATCACTTCACGCCGGTGCTAAACACTCCCCAGGTGGCGATGCTCGGTATCGGTGGTGTCGAGACCCGGGCCGTACCAGCCTCGGATGGCTGGCGCGCAGTAGAAGTGATCGGTCTGTCACTGACCTTCGATCATCGTGCTGTCAATGGCGCCCCGGCGGCGGCCTTCCTCGATGCCCTCTGCGAGCGTATTGAAGGGTTGGCCAGGGATGCCTTCGACCATGAATTCTGACTTGGAGTCAGACCCATGACGCCTGCCATGTCCCCGGAATCCGATCCTCTGGCCCCGCGCCGCCTTAGCGTGGCGGAGGGGTTGGCCCTGGAGGAAACGCTGCTGGAGTCGATCTGTCACGGCGAAAGCTCTTTCGGCCTGGTGGCCTGGTCGCCCCGTGATCGTGCCCTGGTGATGCCGCGTCGCCATGGGCGCCTGGCTGGCTTCCCCGAGGCGCGTGCGGCGCTTGAGAATCGGGGCTGGCCGATCCATTTTCGCTCTACTGGTGGCACTCCGGTGCCTCAAAGCGAAGCGGTGATAAATGTGGCTCTGGCGCTGCGCTGTCGGGTCGATGGCTCAGCCGCCCATCTAGAGTGGGGCTATCAGCGACTGGGGGCCCCATGGTGCGACTGGTTACACGCCCTGGGGGTTTGTGACGCCAACCTTGGCGCGGCCCCGGGTGCCTACTGTGACGGGCGCTTCAATGTGCGCATCGGGGAACGAAAACTGGTGGGCACCGCCCAGCGCTGGCGGCGCGTGCGGGGCTGTCGGGACATGGCGATGCTGGCTCACGGTGCCATGCAGGTGGGCAACACGCCGGAGGCTCTAGTGGGGGTAGTTAATGCCTTCCAGGCCGCTATAGGCGACCCCGAGCGTTTCTCTACCAGTCGGCATGTGGCGCTGTGTCAGGTGTTGCCTGAGGCAGAAATCGAGGCAGTCTTGCCGACACTCTTGCAACGTCTCACCCTGGGTTTATCCCGTGAACGCTACGGCCCCTATCACGGAATTTAGACTCAGCGACATGTTGATCAGTCTCTCGTGCAGGTACCTGAAGAAACTCACCCGGCAAAGTGCGATGAACCAACACCAACGGCGCCGGGCCGCACTGGCGGCGGCCCGGTGGTTGGGCTCAGCTCTTCGCGTTCATGCAGTTATCGTAGAAGGTGACGGTGGCGGGCCAGTCGCTGAACAGGCCGATGATGCCGACGTCACGGGCCAGCACGTCGAGGGTCAGCAGCTTGTCGCCGTCGTTGTCGATCACGTCATCCGTGCTGCTGTGGTACCACTCGCCGTCGTTGGCCAGCGGGCCGGAGCGCTCGAAGGTCCAGGCGATGAGGTCGAGCCCGGCCGCCTTGGCGCGTTCGGCGTAGACCGAAGGCACGATACGGCTCTCGTCGTCACCGGCGTCGGGGTTGGAGGCCAGCAGCATCCACATCGGCGGGGCGAGTATCTGCACGCCTTGCTCGGCCAGTTCCTCCATGCTCGGCGACCAGGTGGCCGGGTCGGTGTGGTCGAAGTCGTCCTGGCTGTAGCGGTCGTCGAGATACACGGCCTGATGGCCGAACTCGGGCGCGTTGTCGATCCAGTAGCGTACGTCCTCGAGATTGAACGACTGGACATAGACGTCGCTCGCCGGCACGTTGGCCGCCTTGTACTCGTCGATCATCTTCTGGGCGTAGTCCGCCTGGCTCATGCCGTCGAAGGGCATCTCGACGCTCGGCGACTTGAGTTCGGGCGTCATCTTCATGCCCAGTGACTTGAACAGCTCGATGCTTTCGGCGTGGGTCATCAGCGTGCCACGCGAGTTGTAGAGATCCGTGCGCCAGCCCGGGGTGGCGTCGATGTACGCCTCGATGCTGGTGGCCTCGGTGTTGGCGCCCTCCATCTTGCCCTGGAGCGTGCGGTATTCCGCCAGGCTGATGTCGCTGGTACAGCACTGGATGTCTTCGGCATTGGTCAACTCACCCGCCTCGTTGAAGGCCGGTGGCACGCTGCACTTCTGCGCCAGCTCGGTGGCCACGATATTGGTGGTGGTGTGGAGGTCGCACTGCGAGTGGCGGCAGACGAGCGCCTGGTCGGCGGTGAAGGTGACGTCGCACTCCAGGATGCCGGCACCCATCTGCGCGCCGGCCAGGTAGGCCTCGCGGGTATGCTCGGGGAACTGCATGGGCGCACCTCGGTGGCCGATGCTGAAGTCACTGCGCTGCCAATCGTCAGTGCTGGCCGCGCAGCGCATGAGCTCGGCCTTGAGTTCGCGTGAGCGCTGGGTCTCCTCGTCCATGTCCTGGACCAGGAAGAGCGGACGGGGGCCGAGGGTAACGTGGCCGGCGGCGGCGATCTCGTCCTGGGCGGCGACGGAGGAAGGGACGAGCAGCAGCATCGCCAGGCCGGCGAGTGTGAGCATCGGGGTGGGTATCTTCATGGTGGCCTCACGTTTCTCCTTGAGCGAATAAGGGAGGGGGTGCGGCTGTCCAGCGTGCCTGATGAGCCATTACGACACGGTGACGCCCGGGTGTCGGAGGGACAGGCCCTTTCCAGCGTAGAAGGTCTGGCGAGTATTGCCCGGGCGGGAGCGCCGCGGCTCCCGCCCGGAGGTTCAGGGCCGGCAGACATACCAGTAGTTCTGAAAGTCGTGATCGAGCTCGTGAACCTCGATGTCGCTGAAGCCGGCAGAGCGGAAGTACGCCTGCGCCTTCTCCCGGCCCCACATGGCGCCGAGCCCTTCGCCACCTCGGGACAGCGACACCGTCATGCAGTGCATGCAGGAAAGGGTGTAGAGCAGCGGTCCGATGGGGTGGCCGCGGTCCTGATGATGGTGGCTCGAACCCTTGATGTCCTGGGCCAGATAGACGCCGTCATCGGCCAGGGCGCGACGGATGCCGCGGAGCAGGGCAGGCGGGTCGGCTTGGTCGTGCACGGCATCGAAAGTGGTGATGAGGTCGAAGGTGGCCGGTTCGGCGGTGCGGTCGAAGTCGGTCAGGTCGCGCACCTGGAAGACCACGTTGGTATTGCCGAGCTCGTCTGCCTCCCGGCATGCCTTGGCGATGGCCTCCTCGGAGAGGTCATATCCGATGAAGTGACTCCGCGGGAAGCGGCGAGCCAGAGTGTTGAGGGCCCGGCCGCTGCCGCAGCCGGCGTCGAGCGCGTGGATACCGCTCTCGAGGCGCTCGATGAGCCCCGGTACCAGCGGCAGTATGTGCGGCTCCAGCGCCAGCACCACCGACTGACCGCTGTCTTCCGCCATGATCTCGTGGAAGCGGCCGAAGCGTTCGTAGGGCACGCCGCCGCCCTAGTGGAAGCAGCGCACGATGTCGTCTTCCACACTGCCGAGCAGCGGTATGTACTGGGTGAACACCGCGATGTTGTCCGTGGGTGAGCGTCGGCTGAGGCAGGCAGCGTGTTCTGGCGGCAGGTGGTAGGTGCCGGCGGCCGGGTCGTGCTCGACGATGTTGCCAACCGTCATGGCGCCCAGCCATTCGCGGACATAGCGCTCGGCGAGACCGGCGCGCTGGGCAATCTCGGAACTCGTGGCCGGTGGCATTTCTGCCAGGGTGTCGAAGAGTCCGGTGCGATGACCGAGCGAGGTCATCAGGCTCAAGGCGCCTCCATTGAGAATCTCCACGAGGCGGTCGGCGAAGGCCTCGACGTGCTGTTCATCGAGGGTGGCAAGGGCCGGGGTTGTGTCATGGATTGCCGTCATGATTCATCCCTCCTGTTGGTGATCGAAGCCGGGGTTTGCGGCTTTCCTACCAGCAGCGTGGGTGTAACTCGGGGGTGCGGCTAGTGAACCCGTGGTGGGGTTCTCACGTGACGGCGAGTCTCGACTACAATCAGCCATATAGGTCAGATGTAGTCGGCAACGGTGCGGCTCTTGCGGGTTTTGGGGCCGCCAAACTGGACGTCCGGTACGGTTAACCGGGGTGGCCATGAAGATGGGAAGGGGCGAAGCGACCCGCGAACGCATCCTGGCGATTGCGGAGTCGTCGGTACTGGCAAAGGGCTTCGGTGCCACTTCCATCGAGGAGCTGATCGCCGAGGCGGGCATCACCAAGAGCGGCTTCTTCTACCACTTCCACGACAAGAACGCCCTGGCGCGGGCCCTGCTGCAGCGCTACATGCAACGCGAGGATGTCCTTCTCGACGATGTCTTCGCCCGCGGTCGCGATCTGGCCGGCGATCCCCTCCATGGCTTCCTGGCAGGCCTCAAGCTGCTGGCGGAGACGATGAGCGACCTGCCGGGAGACTATCCCGGCTGTCTGGTGGCGACCTACTGTTACCAGGAGCGTCTCTTCGATCGTGATGTGCGCGAACTCAACCGGCATATCGTCCTGCAGTGGCGAGCGCGCTTCAGTGCCATCCTGGACGAGATCGTCGTGCAGCATGCTCCACGGGAGCCGGTCGATACCGAGGTCTTGGCCGACATGGTGTCGACGATCATCGAGGGCGGGCTGGTTCTGAGCCGCGCCACCGGCGACCCGCAGATACTGCCCACCCAGCTCATGCTGCTGCGCCATTATATCCAGCTGTTGTTCGAGCCGAAGGCCGAGGGGCTGCATTGAGGGCTCGTCTGCGCAGGGGGTCGTTCAGGCTGGACCGCCGCTAACGTTCGGGCATGTTGCGGGTTCCCGGCACGCCCTTCAGACGCCGGCGCAGGGCGGCCTTGCCCATCATATGGGCGCTGACCGGGGCGGTGGCGAAGAGGAAGATCGTCACCAGGGCTTCCTGAACCGAGATGCCCTCCTGCTGGAGACTGAAGTAGAGCAGCGAGCCGATCAGGGTGCAGCCGACGCCCAGGGTGCTGGCCTTGGTAGGTCCGTGCAGGCGCGTGTAGAAATCGGGCAGCTTGGCCAGCCCCCAGGAACCGATCAGCGCGACCAGAGCGCCGAACAGCAGGAAGGCGACGATGATGAGCTGCAGATACCAGGGCATGTCGATGCTGGTCATTCGATGACGTCTCCCCGAAGCAGGTATTTGCTCATGGCCACGGTGCTGACGAAGCCCATCAGGGCGATCAGCAGGGCCAGCTCGAACAGTATGCCCAGGCCCATCCAGATGTCGGCCAGCACGATCAGCGCGATGCTGTTGATCATCAGGGTATCCAGCGCCAGGATCCGGTCGACGATATCCGGGCCGATGGCCAGGCGGTAGAGGTTGAGCAGGGCGGCGACCGCGAATAGCGTCATGGCGATCGGTATGACGACGGCAATCATCGGAAGATCTCCTCGAGAGGCTGCTCGTAACGCTCACGAATGGTAGCGATGGCCTCCTCTTCGTCCTCCAGGTGCAGGGCGTGAACCAGCAGGGTGTTGGCCTCGGCATCGTAGTGGAGCGAGACGGTGCCGGGTGTCAGCGAGATGGTGCTGGCCAGGATGGTGATGGCGAAATCGTCGTCCAGCGTCAGCGGATAGACGAAGAAGCCCGGCTGCAGATACCGGGCAGGGCGCAGGATGCGCAGTGCCACCACCAGGTTGGAACGCAGGATGTCCACCAGCAGCACCAGCAGGTAGCGCAGCAGCGGCAGGGGGCGCTTGATCTTTGCTTCCTCGGGCCAGAAGGCGTGGGTCGTGAAGGGAATGGCCACGCCCAGGCCCAGGCCCAGCAGGGCATGCGCCACGCTGACGTCGTTGACCATCGCCAGCCAGAGCAGTGCCAGGAACAGCGAGAACAGGGGATGCGGCAGCCAGAACCGCCGGGTGCGATGCGACGATGTCATGGTGAGATCTCCTGGCGGGCAGCAGTGGCCTCCGGCAGCACGGCGGCGATGTAGGCCCGCGGGTCGAGCAGCTGCTCTGCGGTCAGTTCCAGGTAGCCCATCACCGGGTCACCGAATACTGCCAGAAGCCCGTTAAGGCCGACCATGAGGGACACCAGCGTCAGCGGGCCCCGTTCGAGTGGATACGGTTTGGCCATCTCGCCGGGGCGCCAGAACCAGCTGCTGCCGGTGCGGCTTAAGGCGATCAGGGTCAGCAGTGCGGCGGCCAGCAGCACGCCCCACAGCCAGAACCCCTGGGGCTCCTGCGCGCTGGCCTGCAGGATCCACGCCTTGCTGACGAAGCCGCTGAAAGGAGGCAGGCCCACCATGGCGATGGCGGCGACGAAGAACAGCGTGCCCAGCAGCCAGCGATGGCCGATGGGCCCGGTCGCCGAGAAGCGGTCGTAGCCCTCCTCGCGCTGCTGGCCCAGCAGGTCGGCCATCAGGAAGAAGACGGCGGTCATGCCGGTGCTGTGGATCAGATAGAAGAGCGCGGCGCCGAGGCTTGCCTCGGTGGCAAGACTGATGGTGGCCAGCAGGGTGCCCACCGAGAGGATCACCAGGTAGGCGGTCAGGGTGCGCAGGCTGTTCGAGCCCAGCACCCCGATGCCGCCCAGCGCCAGGGTCAGTAGCGCCAGTGGCCAGAGCCAGCCCCAGGCGGTCTCGCTGACCGGCGTCTCGCCCAGCGCGAAGACCAGCAGGAAGACACGCAGGATGGCGTAGATGCCGACCTTGGTCATGATGGCGAAAAGCGCGGCGACCGGTGCGGTGGCGGCCGAATAGGCGCGCGGCAGCCAGAAGAGCAGCGGCAGGATGGCGGCCTTGACGCCGAACACCACCAATAGCACCAGACTGGCGGCGGCGAGCAGCGGGGCGTCGCTGGGGGGAGCCTGCGCTACGCGAACGGCCAGGTCGGCCATGTTGAGGGTGCCGGTGAGGCCATAGAGCGTGCCCAGGGCGATCAGGAACAGCGCCGAGCCCACCAGGTTGATGATCACGTAGTGCAACCCGGCACGGCTGCGGGCGCGGCCCCCGCCGTGCAGCAGCAGGGCATAGGAGGCGATCAGCAGGATCTCGAAGAACACGAAGAGATTGAACAGGTCGCCGGTGAGGAAGGCCCCGTTGAGGCCGGCCAGCTGGAACTGGAAAAGGGCATGGAAGTGGGCCCCTCGCGTGTCGCTGCCGCTGCTGGCATAGAGCAGGCAGCAGAACCCCAGCACGGCGGTCAGCGCCAGCATGATGGCGGAGAGTCGGTCGAGGACCAGCACGATGCCGAACGGCGCCGGCCAGTCGCCGGCATGGTAGAGGACATGCTCGCCGGTGCCGGCAATCTGCAGGCACCAGATTCCCAGCAGCACCAGCCAGAAGGTGCTGGCGAAGCCCAGCAGACGCTGCAGGGCGAAGGGCGCCTGGTAGAACAGCAGTTGTCCGGCGCCGGTGATCAACGGCAGCAGGATCGGCAGGATCAGGGCGTGATTCATGCGCGGTCCTCGTCGGGGTTCTCACCATCCACGTGGTCGTTCCGCAGCTCCACCGCCGCCTTGAGGGCCAGCACCACCACAAAGGCGGTCATCGCGAAGCCGATGACGATGGCGGTGAGCACCAGGGCCTGGGGCAGCGGGTCGGCCGAGCGCTCGGTGAGGCCGACGATGGCCGGCGCTCCGGCGACCAGGCGCCCCGAGGCGAACAGGTAGAGGTTCACCGCATGGGAGAGCAGCGTCAGCCCCAGGATGACCGTGAAGGTGCGTGCCCGCAGCAGCAGGTAGACCCCGCAGGTGGTCAGCACGCCGAGGGTGATCGCGTAGAGCAGTTCCATCAGCCGATCTCCTTGCCGGGGCCGGCCACGGTCATCAGCTTGCCGAGGTTGGCGAGTATCAGCAGCGTCGATCCGACGACGGTGGCGTAGACGCCGAGATCGAAGAGCATGGCGGTGGCCAGCTCGAACTCGCCGATGAGTGGCAGGCTGACGTGGCCGTGGGCCGAGGTGAGGAAGGGGTAACCGAACAGCCAGCTGCCCAGGCCCGTCAGCACGGCGATGAGGATGCCGGCGCCGATCAGTGGCCGGAACGGAGACAGCATGCGTTCCTGTGCCCAGACCAGCCCGCCCGCCATGTACTGCAGGGTCAGCGCCACCGCGGTGATCAGCCCGGCGATGAAGCCGCCGCCGGGCAGGTTGTGTCCGCGCAGGAAGATATAGGCCGAGACCAGCAGGGCGATCGGCAGCACCAGGCGGGCCACGGTGCTGAGCATGATCGGATGGGGTTCGGCGACCCAGTGGCCGGGATGGGTATCCACCACGCGCTCCTTGAGGTGCAGGTCGCGAGTGAAGGCGAACACCGCCAGGGCGGCGATGCCCAGCACGGTGATCTCGCCCAGGGTATCGAAGCCGCGGAAGTCCACCAGGATGACGTTGACCACGTTGGTGCCGCCGCCGCCGGGCACGCTGTTGGCCAGGAAGAAGCCGGAGATCGTCTCCTGCGGGCGGGTGAGGATGGCGAAGCTGAAGGCCGTTACCCCGATGCCCATCAGCACGGCGATGGCGAGGTCGCGCCCCATCCGGAAGGAGGTCGAGCCCTGGGGTGACGTCTGCGGCAGGAAGGAGAGCGCCAGCATCATGATCACCACCGCCATCACCTCCACCATCAGCTGGGTCAGGGCGAGGTCCGGCGCCGAGAAGCGGGCAAAGGTGACGGTGACGAAGAGCCCAGTCACGCCGAGCAGCAGCAGGGCTGGCAGGCGATAGTGATGGAAGACCACCACGCCCAAGGCCGCCAGGCAGAGCAGGATGGCGGCCAGCACGGTCAACGGATCGAGCGGGGCCAGCGCCACGCCCCCGTCCCAGCGGTCGACGGCCAGCAGCTCCAGGCCGACCAGCACCAGCACGGTAAGCAGGATGAAGACCAGGTAGCGTTGCAGCGAGCCGTTCTCGAGCTGGAAGACGCGGCGCTGGGAGAGGGCGATGGCGCTTCGCATGATCCAGTCGAAGATCTCCTTGGCGTCCACCTCCGGCAGGCTGGCGTGCAGGCGAAACAGCGGGTCGCGCATGGCGTAGAAGAGCGCGCCACCGGCCAGGGCGGCGAGACTCATGATCATGGGTACGCTGCCGCCCAGGGTCGAGAAGTCATAGGGATCGACAGGCATCTGCCGGGCGGCGGCGAAGGCTGGCTGGACCAGGGCGGAATAGACATGCTCCGGCACCAGCCCCACCAGCAGCGTGGCCAGGGCCAGCAGCGCGATGGGCGACAGCGCCGCCTTGCGGGGCTCGCGCGGCGGCCAGGTGGGCAGGTTGATTGGCCGGCCGTTGAAGAAGACGTTATGGAAGATCCGGATCGAGTAGGCCACCGAGAAGAGCGCGGCCAGGGTCACCCAGGCGGGGATCACCACGACGGCCCAGTCGGGTGCCGTCACCAGCAGGCTCTCGGTAAACAGCATCTTCTTGCTCAGGTAGCCGCTCATCAGCGGCAGGCCGGCCATGGCGGCGGCGGAGATGCCCGTCAGCACCATCAGTGCCGGCATGAAGCGCCACATGCCGTTGATCTGGCGCATGTCACGGGTGCCGGTGGCACGATCCACGTAGCCCGCCATCATGAACAGCGGCGCCTTGAACAGCGCATGGCATACCAGGTGGAAGAGCGCCGCCGCCAGCGCCATGGGAGTGCCCAGGCCGATCAGCAGCATGATCAGCCCTAGGTGCGAGACCGTGGAGTAGGCCAGCAGACCCTTCATGTCATGCATGAACATGGCTACGAAGGCACCCACCATCAGGGTCAGCATGCCGGTCAGGGTGACCAGGTGGAACCACTCCGGGGTATCGCCCAGTGCCGGATGCAGCCGGGCGAGCAGGAACAGCCCCGCCTTGACCATGGTCGCGCTGTGCAGGTAGGCGGAGACCGGGGTCGGCGCCGTCATGGCGTGGGGCAGCCAGAGATGGAAGGGAAACTGTGCCGACTTGGTGAAGGCGCCCAGCAGGATCAGGTTGAGCATCAATCCATAGTGCTCGTGGCTGCGGATGCGATCGCCCGCCGCCAGCACCGTGGAGAGCTCATAGCCGCCGGCGGCCTGGCCCAGCAGCACCAGGCCGCCGAGCAGTGCCAGCCCGCCACCGCCGGTGATCACCAGAGACATTCGCGCGCCCAGCCTGGCGGCCTGGCGGTCGGTATTGAAGCCGATGAGCAGGAAGGAGATCAGGCTGGTCAGCTCCCAGAAGACCAGCAGGAAGAGCAGGTTCTCGGAGAGCACGATGCCCAGCATGACGGACATGAACAGCAGGATCAGGGTGAAGAAGCGTGCGGAGGCGTCGTTACCCTCGAAGTAGTAGCGCGCATAGAGCAGGATCAGGCAGCCGATGCCGGTGATCAGCAGGGCGAACAGCAGTCCCAGGCCATCGAGACGGAAGGCCACGTTTAGGCCCAGCGACGGCAGCCAGGTCAGCTGCTGCACGATGGCTTCGCCACCGTGCATGATGTGCGGCAGCCAGCTCAGCAACAGCAGCAGGCTCAAGAGGGCAGGAATCGCCGAGACCGAGGCCAGCAGGCGCGATGATCGACCCTGCATGAAGGCGGGCAGGCAGGCGCCCGTCAGCGGTAGAAGGATGATCAGCGCAAGCGGCATGGGACGCGTCTCCCTGTCCAGCATCGAGTGCGGAATGTTTCCGACACTTCACACCCAGGCAGAGTGGAGTGCCTTGATTGGCGTCAACCGGAGGTGATGTCGCCAGACATTCGCCGATGGATATCCCGAGATTACCTGTCTCATGGGGGATGGTGAAGGCATGCGGCAGAGGCGGGTCACCCGGGGACAGTGGGCGAGCCACCTTCGCCTTTGCCGATCATGCCTCGACGCCAGTGCGGGCAGGGCGGTTGACCGGTCGCTCGGTGATGAACCAGTGCAGGGCGGCGGCCACCACCGAGAGCAGGATGGCAATATTCCACACCACCTCGTAGTCCCCCTGCAGATCATAGAGGTAGCCGCCCAGCCAGACGCCCATGAAGGAGCCGAACTGGTGGAAAAGGAAGACAATGCCGCCCAGCATGGAGAGGTGCTGCACACCGAACACCGAGGCAACGATGCCGTTGGTCAGCGGCACCGTGGAGAGCCATAGCAGTCCCATGGCGATGCCGAACAGGTAGGCGCTCATGGGGCTCAAGGGAGCAACCAGGAAGAGGGTGATCACCACGCCGCGGATCAGGTAGAGCCAGGTGAGCAGGCGCGGCTTGGAGAAGCGACCGCCCAGCCAGCCGGCCGTATAGGTGCCGAAGATATTGAACAGGCCGACCAGGGCCAGCACGGTGCTGCTCACCTGCACGGCGATGCCGCTGTCGACCAGATAGCCGGGCAGATGGACGCCGATGAACACCACCTGGAAGCCACAGACGAAGAAGCCCAGGCAGAGCAGCCAGAAGCCGCGGTGACCCGCGGCCTCGTTGAGGGCAGCGCCCAGGCTGATATCGCTGGCGGCCTTGGCCGAGGGACGATCGCGCAGCAAGGCACCGAGGGGCAGCATCAGCGCGGCGATGGCGCCCATCACCAGCAGCGCCGCCGACCAGCCCAGCCACCCCAGCAGCCCCAGGGTGCCGGGCAGCATGGCGAACTGGCCGAAGGAGCCGGCGGCACTGACGATACCCATGGCCAGGCTGCGCTTCTCGGGGGATACGGCCCGGCCTACGGCGCCGAGGATCACCGAGAAGGTGGTGCCGGAGAGGCCCAGGCCTATCAACACCCCGGCGGAGAGGGTCATGCCCAGTGCCGACTCCGAGACTCCCATGAACAGCAGGCCCAGCGCATAGAGGCCTCCGCCGACAACCACCACCCGGGCGGCACCGAAACGATCGGCCAGGGCACCGGCGAAGGGTTGGGAGAGCCCCCACAGCAGGTTCTGTATGGCCAGGGCGAAGGCGAAGACACCGCGGCCCCAGCCCAGTTCCGAGCTCATCGGCTCCAGGAAGAGGCCGAAACCGTGACGCAGGCCCATGGCCAGCGAGATCACCAGGCTCCCCAGGACGATGATCATCAGGGTGTGGCGGCGCAGCGCATCCATTCGGGAGTGACCTGTTTGCAGACTAATGGCACGTCACTATCGCGCGATAACCCGAGCCTTTCCACTGTCGCTTCTTGAAGACAGCGGACTGGCCGCCGTCAGCGGCGAGGGCGGCCAGGCGTCACGAGTTGTACGTCAGGTTTCGTTCATGCACCGAGCCCCATGAGCAGCAGCCAGCCACCATAGGCGACCAGTGCCAGGCCCAGCCCCTCGGCCAGGTGCTTCCAGGGGGAGACCACCTTTTCCAGCAGAATGACCAGGGTAATCAGGGCCATCCATGCCAGGCTCATCACCCCACCGATGAACATCAGTGCCATCAGCGCCCAGCAGCAGCCCGCACAGTAGAGGCCGAGCAGGAGGCCGGACCGCAGGGCACGAACACGGTTGGCAGGGAACCCCTCGGCGACCATGCCAAGAGGGCTGCGACAACGGTAGAGGCAGGCATGTTTCAGCGGTGTCCACTGGAAGACGCCCGCGGCGATGAACGTCATCACGGGATGTCCTCTCCTTCGCTACGTGTCCTTCATGTATAGCGCCTCGCCGTGCGATGCTTTCGAGAAGGCGATGAAAATTCCATGAGAGACGATGTCAAGGCGACGGCGTGCTGAGCTTGGATTAGGCTGAAGGAGAGACACGGCAAGCGGGACGGACCTATGGCAGGCCTGGAACGATTGACCCCGGGCACTGCCGGTACGCTGGTAGGGCCCGGGCAGAGCTGGAGCAGTTGACGACCCTGCTGGACGAGGAGGCAGGGCCGAAAGTGATATGGGTCCACGGCGTGGCGGGTATCGGCAAGAGCGCCTGGTGCTGCAGTTGCCAGAGGGTGTTCGGTTACTGCTCAGCGGGCGGCATCGACCGGCAACGAGCTGGCACGCTGGGCCGGCGGGGGTTGGGGTGCGCATGCTGTCGATGGCTCCTCGGGCCATCTCCGATGCGACGCGCTTGTTGGAAGGCCTGGGGTTCTCCGGCCCCCAGGCAACGGTCATGGCCAGGCGTCTGCACGGTAATCCGCTGGCGATTCAGCTGGCTGCCGCCACGCTGCCCGCGCGCGCCGGCTTCCGTCTGCCATAGGCCTCATTGCAGCCCATCATGGACGCCCTCACTGAGCTTTACCAAATAGCGCGTAAAGCATCGCCCCCTCGGGCGGTGATATAAGCACGCACCGCGCAGCCGTGCCTGTTGATATAGCCACCAACCCCTTATATTTTTCCAGTATGACGAAACGTGCCTACAAGGAACGCTTTTATCCCACACCTGAGCAGGCCGAGCTGCTGGCGCAGTCGTTCGGCTCTGCCCGTTTCGTCTGGAACCATACACTGGCCTATCGCACCGAGGCGTATCAGACGCACGGGCAGTCGATATCGCATTCAGCGGCGGAAAAGCGGCTGGTGGCGCTGAAGGCTGAGTATCCCTGGTTGAAGGACGTTTCCAGCGTGATACTGCAACAAACCCTGCGTGATCAGAAAGCCGCCTTCGATAATTTCTTCAACCCTCAGCTCGAGGCGCGCTATCCGCGCTTCAAGCGCAAGCACGGCCGGCAGTCGATCCGCCTGACCAAGGCGGCCTTTCGCTATCGGGATGGCGACATCACCATCGCCAAGACAACGACACCGTTGCCGATCCGCTGGAGCCGGCCGCTGCCCAGTGAGCCCTCCAGCATCACCTTGTCACGCGACCGTGCGGGGCGTTATTTCATCAGCTGCCTATGCGAGTTCTCGCCTAAGGCGCTGCCGATCACGCCGGCGATGACGGGAATCGATCTGGGCCTGACCGATCTCTTCATCACCAGCGAGGGCATGAAGTCGGGCAATCCGCGCCATCTCAAACGCCATGAGGCGAAGCTGGCGTACCTGCAACGCCGATTGGCGAACAAGCAGAAAGGCTCGCGTAACCGGAACAAGCTGCGCCAGAAGGTGGCGCGATTACATGCCAAGATCGCGGATTGTCGCCACGACGCCATCCATCAAGCTACTCGCACGCTCGTCAACGAAAACCAAGTGCTGTGTGTCGAGTCGCTCAACATCGCCGGCATGCTCAAGAACCGCACCCTGGCCAAGGCCATCAGCGATGCGGGGTGAGGCGAGTTTCTTCGTCAACTCAGCTACAAGGCAGAATGGGCCGGGCGACACCTGGTGAAGGTGAGCCAGTGGCTGCCGAGCAGCAAGATGTGCCACGGCTGTGGTCACAAGGTCGAGAAGCTGCCGCTCTCGCAGCGCCGCTGGCACTGTGCAAGCTGTGGGCAAGCCATCGACCGCGACGTCAATGCCGCCAGGAATATCCGAACCGCCGGGCTGGCGGGGTTAGCCTGTGGAGCGACTGGAGCGGGGGCAGCGGCCTAGCCGCTGCCTAGTGAAGGCGTGTCGAAGCAGGAAGGTTCTGAGGGTGACCTTGGAACCCTCGCCCAACGCGCGAAGCGCGGCGGGCGGGGAGTGTCAGATGGAGATGCGTCCGGCACTGCGCCGCGACTATCTGGTGCTCGCCGACCTCTCTCCTTATGCGGCGGTCGCCGAGACGCTGGGGTTCCGGCCACTGCCTGCCCGCAGCGTCACCCTGGATGTCGTCGAGTTCGCCTCTGCGGTGCTCGATTTCGGTCCGCGATCCGTGGACGGTTGGCTGGCTCGGCTGGCCGCCGCCGAGCTGGGGGTGGGCGGCGGCACCGAGTGGCTGGATCGACAGGCGCACGAGCTGATTCGTCATGATCGCCGCATTGCCCTGACGCCGCTGGAATTCGGTGTGCTCTCCTATCTGCTCGACCGCGCAGGTGAGGCGGTATCACGTGAGCGGCTGCTGAAGGAGGTCTGGCAGAGCGACTACCTGGGCTGGAGCAACAAGGTGGATGCGGTGGTGGTAGGGCTGCGCCGCAAGATGGGGAAAGAGGCAGGCTGCATCGAGACGGTGACCGGCGTCGGCTACCGGTACCGCCCTGGTGACTTCTGCTCCCCCGGGCCGTGAATGCACAGGGCTGCTGAGGAAAGCCCGAGTGCATCGATGCGACTCCCCCTAAATGGTCTCACCCTTCCTTCAGGGCCCGCTCCAGGATCTCCAGCCGGCCCGGTACCAGGGCATCCTCCACGGCAGTGATGCGCAGCACGTGGCCGAGGTCCGGGTGAGCCGGACGGGCTATCAGACGACCGGCCTCGAGCAGTTCCCGGTTGACCCGCTCGGCGAGCTCGGCGCTGGGCAGCCGGATGCCGATGAAGTTGGTGGCGCTGGGCAGCACCTCGGCACCTAGTCCGCGGAAGTGCTCGGCCAGGCGCTCGCGACGCTCAAGCACCGCGGCAATATGCTCGCGGGTCTCGTCGGGATGGTCCAGCACCACCTCGGCGGCGGCCTGGGTCAGCGTCGAGACCGCATAGTGGATGCGGACTTTCATCATCATCGCCAGGGTCGCGGGCTCGGCGATGGCATAGCCGATGCGCAGACCCGCCATGCCATGGGCCTTGGAGAGGGTGCGCAGGCGAAACACACCGGGCAGTACCTCCCGGGCGAAGGGCGATTCGGCATCATCGCGGAAGTCGTGATAGGCCTCGTCGAGCAGCAGCCAGCAGTAGTCGGGCAGCGTCTCGCGCAGTTGGCGAATGGCCGCGTCGTCATGCAGGTGGCCCCCGGGGTTATCGGGATTGGCCAGATAGACCAGCCGCGCCTGTTCCCTTGTGGCAGCGGCGGAAAGAGCCTCGAGGTCGGGGGCGAGGCGGCCGGGCGCTTCCTCGTAGGGTACCTCGACCAGCCGGCAGCCCTGGCCCCGAGCGAAGTAGCCGAAGGTGGGGTAGGTGCCGCCGGTGGCCACCACGGCGGTGCCGGGCTCGGCCACGGTGCGCAGGGCAAGAGCGATCAGGCTGTCGGCCCCGGCGTCGACCAGCAGGGCCTCGAGCGGGATGCCTTGCTGGTCGGCGAGCCGCTGGCGGATCCCCAGTGCTTCCGAATCCCCGTAGCAGTAGGCATGCTCGACCATGGCGTCGCCGAAGTGCGCGCGCAGGGCGCGGTGAGGCATGTCGAGCCCTTCGTTGGAGCCCAGGCGGTGGGGGATCTCGCGGCCCAGGCGCCGCTCCAGCACACGGATCCCCGGGAAGGGATTGGTGGGACCGTCGCCGGTCAGGTGGTCGGGAAAACGGGGCATCGTGAACTCCCAGTCAGGTGTGGTCCGAGGGCACTTCGTCGCGGTCGACCTTGGGCGGATCTTGTTCAAGGCGGCGCCTGCCGAGCATGACGATGGCAATCGCCGCCAGGATCAGCAGCAGGGCTATCACCACCTGCAGCGTCAGCGGCTCGCCCAGCAGCAGGCTGGCGCTGAGAACACCGACGACCGGAATGATCAGGGTGCTGATGGTGGACTGGCCCAGGGTGAGACGGTTGACGTTACGGAACCATAGCATCTGCGCCAGGCAGATCGAGAACACCAGGTGGTAACCGAGTGCCAGCCACGTCGTGTCGAGCCAGTCGCTGGGCGGGGGCGGCGACTCCCACCATGCCGCCAGCCCGATCATCGGTGCGGCACAGATCGCAAACTGCCAGCCGGTGATCACCACCGGGTGACTCTCCCAATGGCCTCGTCGCTTGATCAGCACGGTGCCCAGCGCCCAGGACAGGGCAGCACCGAGCACGATGACGGGCCCGACGAGGTCCTCGGTCCGGGCTGCCAGAGCCGCGGGGCCGAGCAGCACGACCAGCCCCAGCTGGCCGGTGGCCAGACCCAGCCACTGGCGTGGCCGGACGCCCTCGCCGAGCAGCCCCCACGCCATCAGCAGCGCCCAGCACGGCATGGTGAAGGCGATGATCGCCGCCTGGGAGGTCGGCATGCGCAGTTGGGCAAAGGCGGTGGCCAGGTTGAAGCCGAGGATGGTGAAGAGTCCGGTGATGGCGAGCCATGGCCACTCCCGGCCCGTCACACTCAGTGACAGGCCGCGCCATCGAGCCCAGCCCAGCAGAATCAGGGCACCGGCGGTAAAGCCGATGGCGCGCAGGCTGAAGGGCGGCAGGTCGCGGAGGATGAAACGCACCGCCGGCCAGTTACCGCCCCAGAAGAGCCCGATGGCAAGGATCAAGGCCAGCGAGGCGAGTAATGGTCGGGCTGCCAGCAAACGAGGCAGGCGGTCAGCGAGTAAGCGTGTCATCGAGCGTTCAGCCCTCCTCTGGAGCGAGCACCTTGTGACGGTTGAGCAGCCCGTGCGGGTCGAGGGCTCGCTTGAGGGTGTGCATCAGTGCGATCTCCTCGGGGGTCCGCGAGAGGGCAAGGTAGTCGCGTTTTTCCAGGCCGATGCCGTGCTCGGCCGACACCGAGCCACCAAGCTCGGCGAGCGGCGTGTAAACCAGATGCTCGACGGCGCGGCGGGCCGCTGGATCGGAGCTGCCGACGCTGATGGAAATATGCAGGTTGCCATCGCCCAGGTGGCCGAAGGTGACCATGCGTCCTTGAGGCCAGTCACGGGCCAGGGCCGCTTCCAGGCCGTCGACATAGCGATGCATCTCGGGGATCGGCAGGCTGATGTCGAAGGTGAACAGTGGCGAGAGGGCCTGGATCAGTCCCTCGATGTCCTCGCGGATCGCCCACAGGGCCTGGCGTTGAGCGTCGGACTGGGCGAGGACCGCATCATTGATCAGCCCCTCGTCCAGGGCGCGCCCCAGGGCAAGGGCGAACTGGGCACCATGGCTCTGCGGATCGCTCCCCAACGACTCGAGAATCACGTAGAAGGGGGCGTCGGGGGATAGCGGTGGGGTATGCCGGCCGCTCTCCCGGGTGAGCAGCCGATAGTGGCTCTGCCACATGGCCTCGAAGGCCGCCAGGCTACCTCCCAGGTGGCGGCCCAGATGGCCCAGCAGGCCGGTCAGGCTCTCGAAGGAAGGGCAGGCGACGAGTGCCGTCTGAACGTCTGGCGTGGGCGGCTGCAGGTGCAGCACCGCGCGGGTGACGATGCCCAGCGTTCCCTCGCTGCCGATGAACAGCTGCTTGAGGTCGAAGCCGGCATTGTTCTTGAGCATGCGGTTCATCGAGCTGACCACGGTGCCGTCGGCCAGTACCGCTTCCAGCCCCAGCACCTGCTGACGCATCATGCCGTAGCGGATCACGCGAATCCCGCCGGCATTGGTGGCGATGGTGCCGCCGATGGTACAGCTACCGCGGGCACCCAGGTCCAGGGCGAACTGGAGGCCCATCGCCTCGGCGGCCTGCTGGACGCTCTCCAGCGGCGCACCCGCCTGGACGGTGAGAGTGGCACCGACCGGGTCGACGGCCTGGATGGCGGTCATGCGCTCGAGTGACACGGCCAGTTCGTCGGGATCCGCCTCGGCTCCGTGCACCAGTCCGGTGAGGCCACCGTGGGTGACCACCGGCTGGCGGGCGGCGTGGCAGGCACGCATCACCGCGGCGAGTTCCGAGGTCGACCCCGGTCGCACGATGCCGCCGGCCCGGCAGGATGCGCCGGTCAGCCAGTCGACTCGCCGGGCGCTGACATCCTCGCCGGTGAGGACGTTGGTGGCGCCGACAATGGCGGCGATTTCCTGCAAGAAGGTTTCCATGTCAGGGGCAGACTCCGGGTGGTTCAGGCGGTGGCCAGGACCTGTGCTCTGCCCGGGATGGCCTCGAGCAGTTCGCGGGTGTAGGTCTCCTGTGGCGAGAGGAAGACCGCTTCGGCGGTGCCATGTTCGACGATACGGCCGTACTGCATGACGATGATGTGATCGCAGATCTGGGCGGCGACGCGCAGGTCGTGGGTGATGAACAGCAGCGATAGCGAGAGCTTCTGCTTCAGGTCCTCCAGCAGCTCGAGGATCTGCGCCTGAATGGAGACATCCAGCGCCGAGACGGCCTCGTCGGCGACAATCAGCTCGGGATTGAGCGCCAGCGCCCGGGCGATGCCGATGCGCTGACGCTGGCCACCGGAGAATTCATGGGGAAAGCGCTCGGCAGAGGCGGCACCCAGACCGACCAGATCGAGCAGGTCGCCGGCCTCCTTCAGCGCCTGCTGTCGGTTCACGCCGTTGGCGATGGGCCCCTGAGAGATGGCCATGCCGACCCGGGTACGCGGGTTGAGCGAGGCATAGGGGTCCTGGAAGATCATCTGCACCCGCCGCCGTTCGCGGCGCAGGGTCTCGCCCTTGAGGCTGGTAAGGTCGATGCCGTCGAGCAGCAATTCTCCGCTGTCGGGCCGCTCCAGGCGCACCACGCAGCGTCCCAGGGTCGACTTGCCGGAGCCTGACTCGCCGACGATGCCCACCGTCTCGCCGCGCGCCATGGTGAAGCTGACGTCGTCCAGGGCGTGGACCTCACGCGAGGGCTTGAAGAGGCCCCCGCGGGAGCGGAAGACCTTCTGCAGGTGACGAACCTCCAGCAGCGGTGCCGTCTGGTCGGCCTCGCGGGCGGCGGGCATGGCGTTGCTGGGAATCGCCTCGATGAGCGCCCGCGTATAGTCGTGCTGCGGATTCTCCAGCACCTCCCGGGCCTCGCCGAGTTCAACGATGCGCCCCTCGCGCATCACGCAGACCCGGGTAGCGATCTCGGCCACCACGCCGAAATCGTGCGTGATGAACATCACGGCCATGCCGTGGTGACGCTGCAGGTCGCCGATCAGGTCGAGGATCTGCGCCTGGGTGGTGACGTCCAGCGCCGTGGTGGGCTCATCGGCGATCAGCAGCTCCGGCTCGAGCGCCAGGGCCATGGCGATCATGACCCGCTGGCGTTGGCCGCCGGAGAGCTCGAAGGGGTACGCGCGGATGGCCTTCTCGGGCTGGGGAATGCCCACCTCGGTCAACAGCTCCAGGGCGCGGGCCTGTCGCTCGCTCGGGGTCAGCCTGTTGTGGGCCTCGAACACCTCGCCGATCTGGGCGCCGACCCGCATCAGCGGGTTCAGCGCGGTCATCGGCTCCTGGAAGATCATGCCGATGCGCAGCCCGCGCAGGGCACGATGCTGCTTCTCGGTGAGCTGCAGCAGATCCTGGCCATCGAATACCACCTCGCCGGCGGTGGCCCGCACCCCCTTGGGCAGCAGGCCCATGAGGGCATTGGCGGCCATCGACTTGCCGGAGCCGGACTCGCCGACTACGCACATGATCTCGCCGCGCGCCACGTCATAGCTGACGTCCTCGACGGCGAGGTCGCGGTCGGCCCCCTGTGGCAGGGCAATGCTCAGGTGGCGAATGCTCAACAGGGTGTCAGTCATGGGATTCTCCTTGGCCGCCGCTCATGAGCGTTCCCGGGCGAGCTTGGGGTTGAGGGCGTCGTCGAGGCCTTCGCCCACCAGGTTGAGCGCCAGCACGGTCAGCAGGATCGCCACGCCGGGGAAGAAGCTCAGCCACCAGGCCTGACGGATCACCGTACGGGCCGCCCCGATCATGTAGCCCCAGGACATCACGTTGGGGTCGCCCAGGCCGAGAAACGAGAGGGCGGACTCCAGCAGGATGGCCGTGGCGACCATCAGCGAGGCCAGCACGATGATCGGCGACAGGGTGTTGGGCAGGATCTGGCGCAGGATGATGGTGGCGTTGGACTGGCCGACCAGGCGAGCCGCCTCCACGTACTCGCGATGCCGCAGCGACATGAACTCGGCGCGCACCAGGCGCGCCACCGGCGGCCAGCTGACGATGGCGATGGCCAGCACGATGGAGGTGAGGCTGGGCTGCATGATCGCGACCAGCACGATGGCCAGGGCGAAGTTGGGGATGGTCTGGAAGAACTCGGTGAAGCGCATCAAGGCGTCGTCGACCAGGCCACCGTAGTAGCCGGCAATGGCGCCCAGCGGCACGCCGATCGCCAGGGCCACCGAGGTCGAGACCAGGCCGATCAGCAGCGAGACCCAGGCGCCATGCATCAGGCCGGCCGCGACGTTGCGCCCCATGGTGTCGGTGCCCAGCGGGAAGCCTTCCGTCTCGAGCGGCGGCAGGAAGGGACGCTGAACCATGCGCCAGGGCGATTCGGGAAACAGCAGCGGGGCCAGGATGGCCATCAGGATGATCGCCGTCAAGATGATCAGGCCCACCAGGGCGCCGCGGTTCTGGGCGAAGCGGGCGAAGAAGCTCATGACGCCTCCTTGATGCGCGGATCGGCCAGGCGGTAGACGAGGTCGGTGATGATGTTGAAGACGATCACCAGGGCCGCCGAGAAGAAGAAGATGCCCAGCAGCAGGTTGTAGTCGCGTTGCTGGAGGGCCTCGAACATCAGCCGCCCGATGCCGGGCCAGGCAAAGACCGTCTCCGTGAGGATGGCGCCGCCGACCATCTGGCCGGCCTGCAGGCCGGCCAGGGTGATGATCGGCAGCAGGGCGTTGCGCAGGATGTGGCGTCGCTGGATCACGCTGTTCTTCAGACCCTTGGCGCGAGCCGTCTTGACGAAGTCCTGCTGGGCGGCCTCGAGCATCGAGGCGCGCGTCATGCGGGTGTAGATGGCCATGAAGAACAGCGCGAGTGTGGTGGCCGGCAGGATAAGGTGCTTGCCCACGTCCAGGGCGAAGGCGAACCCCTCCAGGCCAGCCCCCACGGTGTACATGCCGTATGCCGGCAGCCAGTCGAGATAGACCGAGAACAGCACCACGGCCATCAGGGCGACCCAGAACAGCGGGGTGGCGTAGAAGACCAGCGCCAGGGCCATGATGATCGAGCCCGAGGGCTTCTTGACCCGCGCCGCGGCCAGCGAGCCCGCGACGATGCCCAGCACCAGCGACAGCACGAAGGCGGTGCCGGTGAGCAGCAGGGTGGCCGGCAGGCGGGCGAGAATCAGGTCGAGTACCGGTACCTGCTGTCGGTAGGAAAACCCGAAGTCGAGCATGGCCACGCCGGAGACATAGCGCCACAGCTGCACGTGGAGCGGCTGGTCGAGGCCGAAGCGCTCGGTCAGCTGGCGCAGGAACTCGGCGTCGGTGGCACCGGCCTCACCGGCCAGGATGGCAGCCGGGTCGCCCGGCGCCATCTGGATGAGGAAGAAGTTGAAGATGATGATCATGAACAACACGATCACGGCCTTGAACAGGCGTGACACGATCAGTCTGGCATAGAGCATGCCATTACCCCCTGGCGACGTGAGACGCAGTGGAACGACGCCGGGGCGGCCGTCGAGGCCGCCCCGTGCGGTTTACCTGTCGAGCCAGGCGTCCTTGAAGCCGTCGTTGACGCCCACACCCGATGTCACCAGGTTCTTGACGTCGCAGCGGTAGATGGTCGGGAAGCCGAGTTCCAGCAGCCAGCCTACCGGTACATCCTCCTGGAGAATCTCCTGGACCTCGTGGTAGAGCGCCTCGCGCTTCTCTTCCGGATAGGCGGTTGCGGCCTGATTGAACAGCTCGTCGACCTTCTCGTTCTCGTAGCCCTCGACGTTGTTCCAGGGCGAGCCCTTCTCGATGTTGCTGGAGAGGTAGGTGCGAGAGATGCCCAGTGCCGGGTCGCCATACTGGTAGAGGTAGGTGAAGGCGAGGTCGTAGTCCCAGTCGCCGAGGCGCTGGTTCCAGCCGCCCACGTCGGTGGCCTCGGTGCGCACGTTGATGCCGACTTCCTTGAGGTTCTGCTGCACGGCCTCGGCCCAGCGCGTCCAGGTCTCGCCATAGGGCAGGGGTAGCAGTCGGACCTCCTCGCCGTCATAGCCCATGTCGTCGAGCAGTTCGCGGGCACGTTCCGGGTCGTGGTCGTAGGGCTCGAGGTCATCGTTCTGGAAGCGGGCGTTGGAGCCGAAGGCGCCCAGCGGCACCCTGCCCAGGCCATTCCAGAGCACGTCGCGGGCAAACTCGCGATCCATGGCATACATCACCGCCTGGCGGAAGCGCTTGTCGGCCGTGGGGCCCTCGCGGTTGTTCATCCACAGCATGGCGAAGGGGCTGAAGTACTCGTGTCCCTTCTCTGTCACGCAGGTGTTGTCCAGCTCGGTGAGGCGCGGGATGTCGAAATTCTCCACCGTGCCGTAGGGCAGTACGTCGACGGTGCCATTCTCATAGGCGACCGCTCGCGAGGCCCCATCGGGAATGATGTGCCAGTTGATGCCGTCGAGGTAGGGAAGATCCTCCTCGTAGTAGTCCTCGTTCTTTACCAGCTGGATGACGGTGCCGCGGTCCCAGTTCTCGAACTTGAAGGGACCGGTGCCGATGGGGTGGTTGTTCGCCTCGTTGTCGCGAAACTCGGTGCCTGCGTAGATGTGCTCGGGCACCATGGTGAAGGTGCCGGCCTCGAAGGAGATCAGGAAGGGGCCGAAGGGCTCGTTCAGAGTGAACTCGACGGTATGATCGTCGATGGCTTCGATGGATTCGACATGCTGGAGCACGGCCCGGGCACTGGGATTGAGCTCACGGTGGAAGACATCGGCGGAGAACACCACGTCTTCGGCGGTGAAGGGCTCGCCATCGTGCCAGGTGACGTCCTCGCGCAGGTGGAAGGTCCATGTGCGACCGTCCTCGCTGACCTCCCAGGATTCGGCGAGCTGGGCCTGTGGCTCCAGGTCGGTGGTATAGCGCAGCAGGCCTTCGTAGATATTGCCGGCAACCGTACGGGTCGGGGCATTCTGGATCATTCCCAGCACCAGGCCGGGCGGCTCGGGCTGGATGATGGTGTCGACGATCCCGCCGGACTTGGGTTCGTCGGCAAAGGCGGAGGAGGTGGTGATGGCTGCGGCGGCAATGGCAATGGCCAGTGGTGTCTTCATGGTGCTGTCCCCGTTGTGGCGATTGTTGTTGGCAATGGGCAGTCGCTTGAATGAAGCTAGCAGGCAGTTCTCAAACTGTCGACAGTCGACAAGCTGAATCTCTTGTCCATACTGGAGGAAGCTGTCCCGACACGAGTCCAAGTCGCATGTCTGCATCCCCCGTCTCCGCGCCTTCCCCATTCATCCATCAGCGCAATCTGGTGGAGCAGGTGGCCGACTACCTGACCCAGGCCATCATCGGCCAGCGTTTCGCCCCCGGGGAACGATTGTCGGAAGTGCAACTGGCCCGAGACCTCGGGGTAAGCCGTGCGCCGGTACGCGAGGCGGCACGGCTGCTGGAGAGTCGCGGGTTGCTGGTTTCGCAGCCTCGGCGTGGCTTTTTCGTGCGGGCGCTGGACGCCGGAGAGCTCGCCGACATCTTCGATCTTCGACTCTGCCTGGAACGTCATGCCATGGAGCGGATCGCCGGCTACTGTTCCCCCGAGGCCCTGACGTCACTGCGCCGTCAGATCGAGATTCTGTGCGAGGTATCGAGCAGCGGTGACGAGACCCGCCGTATCGAGGAGGACCTGGCTTTCCACCGCCTGCTGATCGCTTCGGCGGGAAACCGCCGTCTGCTCAGGACATTCGACGATCTGGCGCACGAGTTGCGGCTGTGCATCACGTTGATCACCAAGACCCACGAGGCACCTGACTCCATTGCCGATAGCCATCACCTGCTGCTCGATGCACTGGCCAGCGGTGACGCTCCCCGCTGTCGCGAAGCCATCGACTACCACATTGGCGTGGCACGGGATTACGTGGTTCGGGGCATCGATGGGTCACGCGCATGAGCGTTGGCCGCCCCCATTTGCGTTACACCCGTGTCTCACGCCACGTTGTGGCCTTGTATGGTGACTGGAGGGCAATGCCCGATGCCCCTGCTCGATCTTCGCGCCGACAACCTGGGCCAGGCTCATGTGGCACATGCCCATGACCACCACCAGCTGATCCTCGCCACCTGTGGCGCAACCGAACTCTCCATCGAGGGACGCGGTGATCGCATCACCGGCAGCCGGGGCTGCCTGATTCCCTGTGGCCGACATCATGACTACCGGGGCGACGGGCGCAACCGCACCTTCGTGCTCGACATTCCTGCCACCAGCCTGCCGACGCTGCGCGATGGCGAGGCCATCGAGCGACTCTTCGAGCGGCCGCGCTTCTTCAGCGTGCCGCCGCGGCTCAATCGCCTGGCGGCCAGCTTGATGCAGCAGCTCGAGTGCTGTCCTGCACTACACAGCGAGATCGCCGCACTGCTGCTGCGGGCCCTTTATCTGCACCTCGAGTCCCAGCCCCTTTCAGAGGACACCGGGGTGGCGCTCGGCCCGGGACTCCGCGAACGCCTCGATCTGGGCCGATTGGACGCCTGGATCGACCACCACCTTGCCGACGAGATCCGGGTCGAGCAGCTGGCGGCACTCTGCGCGTTGAGCGCGGGGCATTTCCATGCCTGTTTTCGCGAGTTGACCGGCATGACCCCGCTCGCCTATGTCCAGCGACGTCGCCTGGACCATGCCCGTACTCTGGTGACCCACAGCGGCTTGAGTCTCGGGCATATTGCCTCTCTGGTGGGCTTTCGCGATCAGGGCAGTTTCTCGCGCGCCTACCGCCGCTGCTTCGAGGTTTCCCCCTCGGTAGCTCGCCGGGAGAGCCACACATTGGCGAGCTTCGGGCAAGAGCACCGCAGTATAGGGCAAGCGAAAGCGGCCGAGTCGACCTAGTCTGAAGACAGCTGCCTCATGGTGCCCTTCCGCAGGAAGGCGAGGCAGGGTCACTAAAACGACAAGACGATACGAGGTTGACCATGAAAGCGAAGACACTCCCCGGCGCTCTGGCACTGGCTGCATTGCCCCTGGCCATCGCCAGCACCCAGGTGCAGGCTCAATCCACGGAAATGGCCATCTCCACCATCCTCCCGGAGAACATGAGCAACAACGAGGTCTACCCGGCGCTGGTGCACTTCAAGAACCTGGTCGAGACTCGAACCGATGGCGAGATCACCGTCTCGATCTTCGGCAACAGTCAGCTGGGGTCCGAGGTGGAGACAGCCTCCGAGGTCCAGGGCGGCCGTACCCTGCAGTCCACGATCATCACCACCGGGGCCATGTCGTCCTTCTATGACGACTACCAGCTGATGACCGCGCCCTTCATCTTCGACAACTGGCGCCAGGCCTGGACCTTCTTCGACAGCGAGTGGTTTGCCGACTTCATGTCGGGGACCATCGAGGAAGTCAACATGCGCTATCTCGGTACCTTCGACGATGGCGGCGGTTTCGTGGCCTTCACCAATAACGAGCGTCCGATCAAGACCGTGGAGGACCTCGAAGGGCTCAATATCCGCACCGAGGAGAATCCGGGGCACGTCGCCATCATGAAGTCGCTGGGCGCCTCGGCGACGCCGCTGCCCTGGGGCGAGGTGATCACCGCCCTGGAGACTGGCCTGGCCGATGGTCAGTTCAACGCCCCGGTGCTCAATGTCACCTATAACTTCGACGAGGTGACGGATTACACCACGCTCACCGGCCACGTCTACAACAGTGCTGCCTGGCTGGTCAGCGAGGAGTGGTTCCAGAGCCTGAGCGAGGCGAATCAGGAGGCCATCGTGACGTCCGCCCGCGAAGCCATCGCCATCGGCCACGGCATGTCCGGCGCGCTGGCCACGGCCAGCTGGCAACAGTCCTGCGAGCGCTTCGAGGAGTGCTACATCATGCCCCCCGAAGAGCGTCAGCGCATGGCGGAGATCGCCACGCCGGCATGGAGGGACTGGATCGTCAACGACTTCGGTATCGAGGCCGACAAGGTCGATGCCTTCCTCGCGGAAGTGGCCCGGGTCGGTGAAGAGGTGCAGGAATCGGACGTGGCCGTGTATGGCCGCTGAAGCTCGACTCTGATCCGTCCCGTCGACCGGCCGGATTGACCGGCCGGTCGACGCTTCCTGTGAGGTGATCCGATGCACCTGCTTCAATCCCTGCGTCGCTTGAGCGACGTGGTCAATCAGGTAGCGATCGTGACGTGTGTTGCCTGTGTGCTGTTCATGCTGGGCATCTCCTTCACGGCCTTCCTCTACAAGCTGGCCACCGGCAGTACCCTGAGCTGGACCTACTCCCTGGCGCGGCTCTTCCTGCCCTGGATCGGCTTTCTCTCCATGACCATCTCGTTGCGCTACGGCGAGCACGTGGCCATGACGCTGCTGGTGCGCAGCCTGCCACGGGCACTGCTCAAGGTGGCGGCAGGGCTTTGCCTCGCCGTCATCGCGCTGTTCGCCCTGATGCTGGTCTGGTACGGCTGGGTCTTCTTCGAGGGAGCGAGCCAGGTCTACATGGTCTCCGACCAGATCCAGATCTCCGGCAAGGTCACTGCCATCGTGGTGCCGATCAGCGGGGTCATCATCCTGCTCCACCTGGTGCAGGGCTTCGACCTGCTGGAACACTTCATCGACGATGAGACCGTGATCGAGGAACTCATCGATGCCAATGACATGGAGGAGCGCTCATGACGCCTGCGATCATTGCCTTTGTCGTGCTTCTCCTGATCGGCGCCCCGGTGGCCGTGGTGATGGCCATGTCGGGGTTGGCCGGCGGTTTCGCCATGGGCGGCGAGCGCATGCTCGGGATCATTGCCGATCGCATGTTCGCCGGTGTCTCGGGCTTTCTGTTGATCGCCGTGCCCTACTTCATCTTCACCGCCGAGCTGATGAATCAGGGCGGCCTGACCCAGAAGCTGATCGCCTTCAACAACGCCCTCTTCGGCCGGGTGCGCGGGGCCCTGTCCCACGTCAATATCTCGGTATCGGTGTTCTTCGCCGGCCTGACCGGGGCGGCGATCACTGACACCGTGGCGATCGGCAAGATCATGATTCCCGAGATGAAGAAACAGGGTTACGACGCGGAGTATGCCGCGGCGATCACTGCCTGTTCGTCGATCATCGGACCCATCATCCCGCCCAGCGTGGTGATGGTGGTCTATGCCACCCTGCTGCGTGACATCTCGGTGATCGACCTCTTTGCCGGCGGGATCATTCCCGGCCTGCTGATGGCCCTGGCACTGCTCGCGGTGAGCTTCTTCCTGGCCTGGAAACGGGGCTATCCCAAGCAGGCGCCCACGCCGTTCAAGGTGGCGGTCGTGGCCTTCCTGGTGGCCCTGCCCGCCATGGTCGTGCCGCTGATCATCCTCGGCGGCATCCTCTCAGGGATGACCACCATCACCGAGGCCTCCGGGTTCGCCGCCGTCTATGCCATCGCCATCGGCGTGGTCTTCTACCGCAGCCTCACCTGGCGCAAGATCTGGCACGCCCTGGTGGTGACGGTGCGCTTCTCGGGAGTGGTGTTCTTTCTGCTGGCGACCTCGGCGGTGCTCGGCTGGTTCGTCACCCGCTCCGGCATCGCCCGTGAGGCGGCGGGCCTGATCACCACCTTCAGCGACTCTACCTTTCTGCAACTGCTGCTGGTCTGCGCGTTGTTGATCCTGGTCGGTACCGTCATGGACGTACTGCCGGCGCTGGTGGTGGTGGCCCCCGTGCTGGTGCCGGCGATGATCCAGCTGGGCGTGGACCCGCTGCACTTCGCCATCCTGATGATCGTGGTGCTCAATATCTCCAACGTCACGCCACCGGTGGGGATGACGTTGATGACGGCAGCGAGGATTGCCAATGTGCCCTTCGAACGGGCGATCATTGCCTCGCTGCCGTTCTATGTCGCCTTCATCGTGGTGATCCTGCTGCTGGTCACCTTTCCGTCGCTCTCCACCTGGATTCCCTCACTGCTGGGCTAAGGAACCCCATGATCAAGCTCTTCTATCATCCCGATCAGGAGCGACATGCGCCGCAGACCTTCCTGTTGCGCGGTCGGCCGGTGGCCTCTCCGGAAGGGCCGGTGCGGGCCGAGCTGCTGACACAGGGACTGGCGTCCATGGGCCTCTCCATGACACCACCCACCGAGGTCGACAGCGCGCGGTTGAGAGACCGCCTGGCCAGGATTCATGCGCCGCGCTATCTCGATTTCCTCGAGACCATCCATGCCCGCTGGCGGGCGCTGCCGGATGCTGCCGAGATCGTTGCGCCCAACGTCCACCCTTGTGGGGGCGGGCACCACTACCCTCGGCACCCGGTGGGACTGGTGGGCTGGCACATGCATGACATGGCCTGCCCCATGACCGACGACAGTTTCGCCGGTATCCTGGCCAGCGCCGCCACGGCGGAGGCGGCTGCCGATGCCGTGCTGACCGGCGAGCCCTCGGCCTATGCGCTGTGTCGACCGCCGGGCCACCATGCCGGCCCCGAGCGGGCCGGCGGTTTCTGCTTCCTCAACAACTCGGCGCTGGCCGCCACGGTGCTGCGCGAGCATCACGAGCGGGTGGCGATCCTCGACGTGGACCTCCACCATGGCAACGGCACCCAGGACATCTTCTACGACCGCGGCGATGTCTGGACCGGTTCGCTGCATGCCGACCCCGCCGACTTCTACCCCTTCTTCTGGGGCGGAGCCGATGAGCTCGGTGAAGGCGACGGTGAGGGGGCCAACGTCAACCTGCCGCTGCCCCTGGGCAGCGATGGCGCAACCTTCCTGGCGACCCTGGACCGCCTGATCGAACGCCTGGCCGCCTTCCGCCCCCAGGCGCTGGTGGTGGCCCTGGGGCTCGACGCCCACAAGGACGATCCGCTGGCCGGCCTGGCCCTGGAGACCGAGGACTTCATCGAGATCGGGCGGCGCCTGGCCGCCATCGACCTGCCCACCGTGCTGGTGCAGGAGGGGGGCTACCCCACCCAGCACCTGGGCGATAACCTGGCCGCCTTCCTGGGCGGCTATACCGCAGCCTGACTGCCATCCTGACGAGAGACCACGCCATGACCGTCACCTATCACGACAGCAATGCCCGCATGAGCCAGATCACCGTGCACAACGGCACCATCTACCTGGCCGGCCAGGTGCCGTCCGACCCCTCAGCGGACATGCGCGGCCAGACCGAGCAGGTGCTGGCCCGCATTGATGAGCTGCTGGCCAAGGCCGGCACCTCCAAGGAGCACCTGGTCGCCGCCCAGATCTGGGTCACCAGCATGGCCGAATTCGACCAGATGAATGCCGCCTGGGATGGCTGGGTAGTGCCGGGTCGCCCGCCGGTGCGTGCCGCCGTCGAGGCCAAGCTCGCCAAGCCCGAGTGGAAGGTGGAGATCATGGTCACCGCGGCGCTGCCGGAGGCCTGAGATGCGCATCATCACTGCCGAGCAGGTGTCGGCCTCGCTGGCCTGGCCGGCGCTGGTCGAGCGGCTGGCCACGACCTTTCGCGAGGGGGTGGAGTCGCCGCCTCGCCATCACCACGCCATGCATCGCCCCGATGGCGAGGCCACCATGCTGCTGATGCCGGCCTGGGAGCGGGCTGGCTACATCGGCGTGAAGATGGTCAATGTCTTCCCGCAGAACGCCGATCATGGGCTCCCGGCCATCGCCGGTGTCTACCTGCTCAGCGAGGGTGCCCATGGGCGCCCCCTGGCCTGCATCGACGGCAGCGAACTGACCCGGCGGCGCACCGCGGCGGCTTCGGCCCTGGCGGCCCGGGAGCTGGCTCGGGACGATGCCGCGACCCTGCTGGTGGTGGGCACCGGCAAGCTGGCCCCCATGGTGATCGAGGCACATTCCGCGGTGCGGCCCATCACCCGGGTGCGGGTCTGGGGACGCAATCCCGACAAGGCCGAGCAATTGGCTGCCGACTATGCCGAGCGCTTCGACAGCGCTGCGGTCACCGACCTCGAGGCGGCGGCCGGCGAGGCGGATATCATCAGCTGCGTGACGCTCTCCACCGCGCCGCTGATCCGCGGCGAGTGGCTGGCTTCGGGCTCTCACCTCGACCTCATCGGCGCCTTCCGGCCGACCATGCGCGAGACCGATGCCGAGTGCCTGGCCCGTAGCGAGGTGTTCGTTGATACCTATGCCGGGGCGCAGGGCGAGGCGGGCGACATCCTGCAGGCTATCGACGAGGGGGGCTTCGCCTTCGACGCCATCCGCGGCGACCTGGCCGAGCTGCTGCGCGGCGAGCGGCCGGGGCGCTCCTCGGATGATGCCATCACGCTGTTCAAGTCGGTGGGCGCCTCGCTGGAGGACCTGGCCGCGGCCATCGAGGTCTGGGAGTATCAAGAGGGTCACGAATGACGGCGACGGGTCTCTTCTGGCACGAGCGCTGCTTCTGGCACGATCCGGGAGCCATCGGTGTCTTCTCGGCCCCCGGCGAGTTCCTCCAGCCGCAGCCGGCCTCGGAGAGCGCGGAGAGCAAGCGGCGGCTGAAGAACCTGCTGGAAGTTTCCGGATTGATCGATGAGCTGGCGGTGCGCAAGCCACCGCCGGCCACCCGCGAGGATCTCGAGCGCTTCCATACGCCTCGCTACCTGGAGGCGCTGGAGGCCGGAGATCGAGGACGCGGCGGCGATGGCGGCGATTGCGCCCCTTACACACCGGGTAGCCTGGCCGCTGCGCGCCAGTCAGCGGGCCTGGCCATTGCCGCGGTAGACGCCGTGGCCGGTGGAGAGTTGCAGCGCGCCTACGCGCTCTGTCGTCCTCCGGGGCACCATGCCGAAGCCGACTATGGCCGAGGCTTTTGCCTGCTGGGCAACATCCCGGTGGCCGTGATGAGGGCGCGTGCCCTGGGCCAGGTAGGACGCGTGGCGATACTCGACTGGGACGTGCACCATGGTAACGGACAGCAGGCGGCCTTCTATTCCGATCCCGAGGTGTTGACGGTCTCGATCCACCAGGCGGGCAACTTCCCCCTGGACACCGGCACGTTCGAGGAGCAGGGGGAGGGGGCGGGCGAGGGCGCCTGCCTCAATCTGCCGCTGCCGCCGGGCTGCGGCCTCGGGGCCTATGAGCACGCCATGCGCGAACTGGTGCTGCCGGCGATCGAGGCCTTCGCGCCCGACCTGATCGTGGTGGCCTGCGGCTATGACGCCTGTGCCAAGGATCCGCTGGGCAAGATGCTGCTCAATAGCGGCGCCTTCGCGCGCATGACACGCCAGGTTTGCGAGCTGGCCGAACGCCGCTGCCGGGGTCGACTGGTGATGGTTCACGAGGGTGGCTACTCGGAGGGCTATGTCCCGCTGTGCGGTCACGCGGTCGTCCAGGTCCTTGCGGACAGCGCCATTGCGGTGCCCGACCCCCAGGACGAAGAAATCGCCGCCTGGCCCTATCAGGCCCTGCAGCCCCACCAGCGCGAGCTGATCGACGGCTGGCGCACGGCCTGGGCCGCAGCCGGTCGCCTCTGACACGAAAGGAACGCAACGCCATGACACCTCTCTACGACCGCGATGGCTGGCTCTGGCATGATGGCGAATGGCTCTCTTGGCGAGATGCCCGCACCCATATGCTGACGCATACTCTGCACTACGGCATGGGCTGCTTCGAGGGCGTGCGTGCCTACGATGGTCCAAGGGGCGCCCACCTGTTCCGGGTGGTGGAGCACACCCGTCGGCTGCTGGATAGCGCTCATGCCCTGGATATCCCGCTGTCTTTCGATGATGAGGCGCTGATACAGGCCCAGCGCCAGTGTCTGGCGCGCAACGGCCTGACCAATGCCTACCTCAAGCCGACGGTCTACCTCGGTGCCGAGGGCCTGGGGCTTCGGGCCAAGGGGCTTTCCGTGCACGTGATGGTTGCCGCCTGGGACCTGGGGGACTACATCTCTCCGGAGGCCGCATCGATCGGCCTGCGCGCGCTGACCTCCTCCTGGGCGCGCCATCATGTCAACATCAGCCTCTGTCGGTCCAAGACCAACGGCCACTATGTCAATTCGATGCTGGCGCTCAACACCGCCGTGAAAGCGGGCTACGACGAGACGATCATGCTCGACCCGGAAGGCTATGTCGCCGAGGCCTCGGCGGCCAATATCTTCCTGCTGCGCGATGGCGTGCTGCATACCCCTGAGGTGACTTCCTGCCTGCAGGGCATCACCCGCGACAGCGTGATTCATCTGGCGCGTGAGGTGCTGGGCATCGAAGTTCGCGAGCGGCGTATCACCCGCGACGAGCTCTACATTGCAGACGAGGCTTTCGTCACCGGCACCGCGGCCGAGTTGTTGCCCTTGCGCGAGCTCGATGGTCGGCACATCGGTGCCCGGGCCGGGGCGCCGCCGCCGGACAAACCCATCGCCGAGGCGTCGCTGACCGCCCGGCTGCAGCGGCTCTACCACCGTGTCACCCGAGGCGAGCTCGGCGACGATCTGCAGGGCTTCGCCGGCTGGCTGACCAGCGCCTGAGCCGCCAGCCGCCGTTGGCCTCCCGTCCAGCAAGCTCTCAAAGCCTTGCGGTAGCCTGTTCGCAAGGGGGGCGATGATCCTGGTCCTGCTGGATGGCATCCTTCGCCTGGCGCTGCTGCTCGCTACCCTCTGGGGAGCACTGGCCCTGGGCCATCGCCTGGCACTGCCACGCCCGGGGCGGTGGCTGGTGGTAGCACTCTGGCTGCTCGCGGGAGGGGGCTGGCTGTGGCTGGCCTGGCAGGGAGCCCGGCTGGGTCCGCTTGCCGCCATGGCAGTGCAGATGATGGCGCTGCTGGCCTGGTGGCGGCGTCTTACGCCGGTGAAATATCGCGACTGGGCCGAGGACGTCGCCTATCTGGCGACCGGCGATGTCGAGGGCGACCGGCTGACCCTTCATCACGTACGGCACTTCGATTGGCAGTCTCCGGAGAAGGCATGCGGCCTCTGGGAGCGACGCGTCTACGACTTGCATCGCCTGAAGGCGGTCGATTTGTTTGTCTCGAGCTGGGGCCGGCCGGGTATCGCCCATGTACTGGTCTCCTTCGGCTTTTCGACCGAGAAGACGGATGATGACGATTTCGTGGCCTTCTCGGTGGAGGTGCGTCGCGAGCGACACGAGCGCTTCTCGGAGATCGGCGGCTTCTTCAAGCAGTATGAGCTGGCGATCATCGCCGCCGACGAACGCGATGCAGTCCGCCTGCGCAGCAACGTGCGTGACGAGCGGGTTACCCTTTATCACGTCACCCTGTCTCCCGAGGCCCGTCAAGAATTGTTGCTGGCACTGGTGAGGTCGGCTAACGATCTGGCGCGTGAGCCGCGCTTCTACCACACCATCACCGCCAACTGCACCACTCTGGTATTCGTCATGATGCGACGGATCATCGGGCGGCTGCCGCTGGATCATCGCCTTCTGCTCAGCGCCTTTCTGCCGGACTACATCCACGACCATGGTGGCCTGGTTCCTGGCCACTCCCTGCATGAGCTGCGCCGGCGTGGGGATATCACCGAACGTGCCCGGCAGGCTGGTGATGCCCCCGACTTCTCACGGCGTATCCGTCGGGGCGTTCCCGGCTGGGAGTCCCTGGACCGTCGACCATGAAAAACGCCACGACGCGGGCGTCGTGGCGGTATTCCTCTCCTCCCTGGGCATCGTCCCGATGCCGTTCTCCCTGGCAGGGCGTCCAGCCCCCTCGCATCCCTGGCGACGTGCTCGGCAGTATCCCTTGCCTGTCACCGACACTATTGTCGATTCACGTGACAGCGGTGTGATGCTCCGTTGACGGTGGCATGACATCGGGGCGAGGTGCCGCGGCAGGTCCAGTAGCCTTCTGGTAGAATCCTGCGCCGTTTCATCTCAATCCAACTCCTTTTTCGGGAAAGCTGTCATGAATGCAGTAATCATTGCGGTGCTGGTGATGGTGGGCCTGTCGCTGGCACGGGTCTCGGTGGTCTTTGCCCTGGTGGTGGGTGCGTTGGTCGGGGGGCTGGTTGGCGGGCTTTCCATCGAGGCGACCCTGGCCGCCTTCAACGACGGAGTGGGTGGGGGCGCCAAGGTAGCGCTGGCCTATGCCACCCTCGGCGCTTTCGCGGTGGCGATCTCGCGCTCGGGGCTGCCGGACCTGTTGGCCAAGCGCCTGATCGCCCTGCTGGGGCAGGAGGCTACCGTTGACCGGAAGGCCATGGTCAAGTACCTGTTGCTCGGCGCGGTGCTGCTGGTGGCAATTTCCTCCCAGAATCTGATTCCGGTGCACATCGCCTTCATCCCCATTCTGATCCCGCCGCTGCTCAAGGTGATGAACCAGCTGCGCCTGGATCGCCGAGCCGTGGCCTGCGCACTGACCTTCGGTCTGACAGCCCCCTACATGCTGCTGCCGGTGGGCTTCGGGGCCATCTTTCTCAATGACATCCTGCTGGCCAACATCAATCAGGCCGGTGAGGCGCTGGGACTAGAGATCAGTCGGGGTATGGTGCCCCTGGCCATGGGCGTGCCGGTGGGTGGCATGGCACTCGGTCTGCTGGTGGCGGTGTTCATCAGCTACCGGCGGCCCCGCGACTACGAGGCCCTGGATGTGGCCACCACCAACATGCCGCACCATCATCCGGAGGCCCACGAACCTCACACCCTGGGACTGATGATGTCGGTGCTGGCCATCGTCGCTGCCCTGGGCATCCAGCTCTATACTGGCTCCATGGTGCTGGGGGGCCTGGTAGGTTTTGCGCTGCTCTCGGTGGGTGGCATCTTCAAGTGGCGGGAGGCCGATGACCTCTTCACCAGCGGGATGCGCATGATGGCGCTGATCGGCTTCATCATGATCTCCGCGTCGGGCTTTGCTGCGGTGATGACTGCCACCGGCCAGATCGAGACCCTGGTGGCTTCCAGCGTGGAAGTGATCGGTGACAACCGCGGCCTGGCCGCGCTGCTGATGCTGCTGGTGGGCCTGTTCATCACTCTGGGCATCGGCTCGTCGTTCTCCACCATCCCGATCATCGCGGCGATCTTCGTTCCCCTGGCGGTGCAGTTCGGTTTCTCGCCACTGGCCACCGTGGCGCTGGTGGGCACCGCCGCGGCGCTGGGCGACGCCGGCTCGCCCGCCTCGGATTCCACCCTGGGACCGACCTCGGGGCTCAATGTCGACCGCCAGCACGATCACATCTGGGATAGCGTGGTGCCGACCTTCCTGCACTACAACATCCCGCTGATCGCCTTCGGCTGGCTGGCGGCGATGACGTTATGAACCCGGCAGGTGACGCTCCAGCGAGGCGAGCAGGCCGCGCAGCAGCGAGAGCTCGCGGCGAGAGGGATTTGCGCGGGCAAACAGGGCCTCGAGATGGTCCTCGGTGCGGGCATGGGGCTGGGTGATGAACCCGCTTCGCTGCATCACCCGGCGCAGGTGGTCGTGAAAATGGCCGAGCTGCTCGCGGGTCGGCTGGCGCTCCTGCGCCGGCCGCGGTGATTGGTAACCGCTGTCGGGGCGGCGCCGCCAGGCGGTGAAGAGCTCGTGGGCCAGGACCTGTACCGCCTGGGAGAGGTTGAGGATGCCGTAGTCGGGATTGGCGGGGATGCTCACCTGGTGGCTGCAGCAGCGGATCTCGTCATTGGTCAGGCCGAAGCGCTCACGGCCGAACACCAGCGCCACCGGATCATGGCTGGCCTGCGCCACCAGTGCCCGGGCCATCTCGTCCGTCTCGTCGAAGTGGGGCAGGGGCTGGCTGCGCAGCCGCGCGCTGGCCCCCACGACCTGGACGCAGTCGCTTACCGCCTCGGCCAGCGAGCCGGTCACTCGGGCGTTGTCGACCAGATCCTCGGCGCCCGCGGCCAGTCGCGAGGCTTCGGGGTCGGGAAACTGGCGGGGATTGACCAGCACCAGGTCGGTCAGGCCCATGGTCTTCATGGCCCGCGCCGAGGCGCCGATATTGCCGGGATGGTAGGTCTGGACGAGGACGATGCGGATATTAGAAAGCATGGGGCTCGGGAAGGCCTGGTGGTGATAGGAGTCAGGTCGCGTATCTTACCGCGCCAAGCCACCAAGCCACCAAGCCGCCAAGCCGCCAAGCCGCCAGATCCGGGTTTCCTGGCGCTTGTAGCTCGGCGCTTTGCGCTGGCCATAAAAAACCCCGCCGGCTTTCACCGGCGGGGTCTGTCTCAGGCTAGGCCTGGGGCAGGGGGCTGGCGTTACATCATGCCGCCCATGCCACCCATACCGCCCATGCCGCCCATGTCGCCGCCACCGGCTTCCTTCTCGTCCGGATCGTCGGCGATCATGCACTCGGTGGTGATCATGAGGCCGGCGACTGAGCCAGCGGACTGCAGGGCAGAACGGGTCACCTTGGCCGGATCCAGCACGCCCATCTCGAACAGGTCGCCGAACTCGCCGGTCTGAGCGTTGTAGCCGTAGTTGCCTTCACCATCCTTCACCTTGTTGAGGATGACGGAGGCTTCTTCGCCGGCATTGGTCACGATCTGGCGCAGCGGAGATTCCAGGGCCCGCACGGTCAGCGCGATGCCGTGGTTCTGGTCCTCGTTGTCGCCCCTTGTCGCAGCGACCTTGGCCAGGATGCGCACCAGGGCGGTACCGCCACCGGGCACCACGCCTTCCTCGACGGCGGCACGAGTGGAGTGCAGGGCATCCTCGACGCGAGCCTTCTTCTCCTTCATCTCGATCTCGGTGGCGGCACCGACACGAATGACGGCGACACCGCCGGCGAGCTTGGCGACGCGCTCCTGGAGCTTCTCGCGATCGTAGTCGGAAGAGGTTTCCTCAATCTGCGCGCGGATCTGGCCGACGCGGGCCTCGATATCACCGTCCTGGCCGGCACCATCGATGATGGTGGTGTTCTCCTTGGACATGGTCACGCGCTTGGCGGTGCCCAGGTGATCCAGGGTTGCCTGCTCGAGGGTCAGGCCGACCTCCTCGGAGATCACGGTGCCGCCGGTAAGGATGGCGATATCCTGCAGCATGGCCTTGCGGCGGTCACCGAAGCCCGGTGCCTTGGCGGCTGCGACCTTGACGATGCCACGCATGGTGTTGACCACCAGGGTAGCCAGTGCCTCGCCTTCGATGTCCTCGGAGACGATCACCAGTGGCTTGCCGGCCTTGGCGACGGCTTCCAGCGTCGGCAGCAGCTCGCGGATGTTGGAGATCTTCTTGTCGACCAGCAGGATGTAGGGATCTTCCAGCTCGACCGCCATGGTGTCCTGGTTGGTGACGAAGTAGGGCGACAGGTAGCCACGATCGAACTGCATGCCCTCCACGACATCCAGCTCGTCTTCGAAGCCACGGCCTTCATCGACGGTGATCACGCCTTCCTTGCCGACTTTCTCCATGGCCTCGGCGATGATCTCGCCGATGCGGGCATCGCCGTTGGCGGAGATGGTACCGACCTGGGCGATGGCCTTGGAGTCGGTGCAGGGCACGGAGAGAGCCTGAACTTCCTTGACGGCCGATGTGATGGCTTGATCGATGCCGCGCTTGAGGTCCATCGGGTTCATGCCCGCGGTCACGGACTTCATGCCTTCGGTAACGATAGCCTGGGCCAGTACGGTCGCGGTGGTGGTGCCGTCGCCGGCCACGTCGGACGTCTTGGAGGCGACCTCCTTGACCATCTGAGCGCCCATGTTCTCGAACTTGTCCTTGAGTTCGATCTCCTTGGCCACGGAAACACCGTCCTTGGTCACGGTCGGGGCGCCGAAGGACTTCTCCAGTACCACGTTGCGACCTTTCGGTCCGAGGGTGACCTTGACGGCGTTGGCCAGGACGTCGATACCGCGCGCCATGCGCTTGCGGGCATCATCAGAGAACTTGACTTGTTTTGCTGCCATTTTCGTATATTTCCTGTGAGTTCGTGAACGTCAATATCGAACAGTTGCGGGTCGTGTCCGAGTTCAGCCTTCGACAACGGCCAGGATGTCGGACTCGCTCATGATCAGCACTTCTTCGCCATCGATCTTCTGCTTCTCGACGCCAAAGCCATCCTTGAAGATCACGGTGTCACCGACCTTGACGTCGAGCGGGCGGACATCGCCGTTGTCGAGGATCCGGCCGTTACCGACGGCCAGGACCTCGCCGCGAGTCGGCTTTTCCTGGGCGTTTCCCGGAAGCACGATGCCGCCAGCGGTCTTCTGTTCTTCTTCAACGCGACGGATCACGACGCGATCGTGCAAGGGACGGATGTTCATTGCTCACGTTCTCCTGATGGTTTGCAGTGCCAGGGCGTTGCCCTGGCGGTTTTCATCATCAACCCGCAGTCAAGCTGCGAGGTGGAGGCGAGGTTCGCCTTCCGTGTCGATGGCCCGGGGGTTAGCCCGTGCCGAATCCTGATGCTGTCGGATAAGTGGGGCTCTGCATTGGCCTTTCAAGGCCCCGGCTGAAAATTTTTTGTGGCCGGCTCAGCGCGAGTCGTCTCGCGAGATGAACTCGCCTTCCAGGGGCTCGTCTTTCCGGCGGCTGTGCGGTTCCCCGTTTTGCGCACCGTCGGCCGCCCGGCGTGGGCCCGCCTGCTGCCAGTCGGCATCCGAGCCACGGCGTGGGCGATAGGTCTCGGCATGCAGGTGCAGACCCTTCATGCGTATCCCTACCCAGGCCAGGATCCTGGCCAGCTGACGCCGTGCATTGGGGATCAGGCACATGAAACCCAGCGCATCGGAGAGGAAGCCGGGCGCCATCAGCAGCGCACCACCGAAGATCAGTGCCGCACCGGTCAGCAGCTCGCCCGAGGGGATTTCTCCCTGAGACATGCGCTCCTGGGCTCTGGCGAAGGTGGCGACACCTTCCCTGCGGATGAGGTGCAGACCGATGAAGCCGGTGGCGAGGACCAGTAGCAGGGTGCTCAGCAGGCCGATATGGCTGCCGACGGAGAACAAGATGACGAAGTCGAGCAGTGCGAAGAGGGTAAAGATGACGAGAAAGGGCATGATGACTCCGCGTATGACAGTTCCGCAGGTGATTGGGGCGGGGCAGGGGAATTCAAGCCATCGCCGTGTCTTGATGAAGTGATGGAAAGTCCTTCCACGATTCGTTATGGTAATGGTGCAGTGCATCATAATGATGATATAACAGCAGTTGGTCCCCCTGCCGGCGGCTGCCCGGCAATCGCGCCGACAGCGCGACTCCCCATCTCCCGGAGAAGTGCCTATGAAACTCGACAACACCGTCATCGCCATCACTGGCGGCGCCCGTGGCCTCGGCCTGGCAATGGCAAGTCAACTCGGTGCGCAGGGAGCGAAGCTTGCCCTGATGGACATGGATGGCAATGCCCTGGACAGCGCCGTTTCCGCCCTGCACGACGAGGGAGTCGAGGCCCGCGGCTTCGTGGTCAACGTAGCCGATGAAGCGTCCGTGAAGCAGGCGTTCGGCGATATCGCGTCATCGCTGGGCCCTATCCATGGGCTGGTCAACAATGCGGGAATCGTTCGCGACGGCCTGCTCGTCAAGGCCAGGGACGGCAAGGTGGAGAAGACCCTGCCAGTGGAGCAGTGGCAACAGGTGATCGACGTCAATCTGACAGGCGTTTTTCTCTGCGGACGCGAGGCGTCGGTGCAGATGATAGAGGCGGGCCATCAGGGCGTTATCGTCAATATCTCGAGCATCTCTCGGGCCGGTAACATGGGCCAGAGCAACTATGCCGCGGCCAAGGCCGGGGTGGTGGCACTGACCACGACCTGGGCAACCGAACTGGCACGCTACGGCATTCGCGTGGGAGCGGTGGCACCGGGGTTCATCGAGACGGACATGACGGCCTCGATGCGTCAGGACATGCTCGACAAGCTGACTGCAGGTGTACCGCTCCGACGGCTCGGCCAGCCCGAGGACATCGCCGAGAGCGTGGCCTTCATCATGACCAATGACTACTTCACAGGACGCGTGATCGAGTGTGATGGCGGTCTGCGACTCTAGCCACCTCGACAGGCAGCGATCGCCCGACGAAGGATAACGCCGGCCCCACGGCCGGCGTTATAGGGACTGACACGCTCCGCTCCGCTTAGAATGTCACCTGGTCGGCGAGTCCCTCCACGGTGGCGTCGCCAATGCCGCTGACCCGCGTCAGGTCCTCGGCGCTCTCGTAGGGACCGTTGGCTTCCCTGTCCTCGATAATCGCGGCTGCACGCGTTTCCCCGATACCAGGCAGTTCGGCCAGTAGTTCGGCATCGGCGCTGTTGATGTTGATCGGCTCCATTTCCTGAGCGACGGCACAAAACGGTGCAAGACCCAACATCAGGGCGAAGAGGCTGGCCCCGAACAGGGTTTGAATCCTGTTTTTCATCTTACTTCCTCCCTTGATGGAATCGCATCCTCGGCGGGTGCCTTTTTCAAGCTAGCCGCGAATGGGCGAAAATCCCTTGGGTCTTCTGCTCAATACCGCGTAGGGCACGACTTCAATGGTCCGTCGCCCTGGCTTTCAGGAGTGAGGTGACATCGCCGTTTTCAGGTCGGTGATCTCGCACCGATTCCGTCAGGCGTGGCTGGTATACTCTATCGACGATTTCCTCTTGCCAGGAGCCCGGTTCGTGTCTACCGATTCCCCCCTCATCATCGCCCTCGACTATGCCTCCCTGGACGCTGCCCTGTGCATGGCCGATCGCCTCGATCCCTCACGGTGCCGACTCAAGGTGGGCAAGGAGCTCTTTACCCGCAGCGGCCCTGAAGTGCTCGATGCGCTGCATGGCCGCGGCTTCGAGGTGTTTCTGGATCTCAAGTTCCACGACATTCCCAACACCGTGGCCGGGGCGGTTCAGGCCGCTGCGGAGCAAGGCGTTTGGATGGTCAACGTCCATGCCAGCGGTGGACGACGGATGATGGAGGCGGCACGCGAGCGCCTGGATCGTCAGGGGCTGACAACCCGGCTGATCGCGGTAACGGTGCTGACCAGTATGGAAGCTAACGACCTCTCCGATATTGGTATTGATGCATCCCCTGCCGACCAGGTCGAGCGCCTGGCACTGCTGGCCAGTGAGAGCGGCATGGATGGGGTAGTCTGTTCGGCGCAGGAAGCGTCACGTCTGCGCGGTCTTTGTGGTGACGCGTTCTTGAAGGTTACGCCCGGCATTCGGCCAAGCTTCGCTGTGCATGGTGACCAGCGTCGTGTCATGGCCCCAGCAGATGCCATGGCCGCTGGCAGCACCCATCTGGTGGTGGGTAGACCGGTGACCCAGGCCGAGCATCCCATGGTCGCCCTGGCCGCCATAGAGTCCGAGCTGGGCGGCGTTTGAGCCTGATCACTACCCTTCGATGCCGATGATCGGCTTGGTAGTGCCCCAGTTGCGACAGCGCGGGCACTGCCAGCGCAGCCGCTCGCCCGAGAAACCGCAGCGACGACAGCGGTAGCGAGGCAGGGCCTGTACCAGGGTATGGATATGGTGCTGCAGCACGGCGAGGCGCTCGTCCTCATCCCCCTTGGCGTCGTACCGATAGAGAGACAGCAGGTAGTGTACGGCGCCCAGGCTTGGCTCTCGCTCGAGTTGCCGGATGATGAGCAGCAGGGCATCACGATCATCACCATGATGATGACGCAGTGTCTCGGCCAGCCGGGTGATCACGCTGGTGCTGGGCGACTGCTCGAGAAGCTCCTGCAGGCAGCGGATCAGGCCCTCCTCGTCGTCCAGCAGGCGATAGGCGCGGGTCAGAGGGTCGAGGATGGCAGGAGTGAAGGCGGCATCCTGGTCGGGAATGCGCCTGAGCAGCCGGATGGCCGGCTTGTAGTGGCCGGTCTCGTGCTCCATGGCCGCCAGCAGCAGATTGGCCCGCACGCAGTGGGGGTCGGTGGTCAGTGCCTGGCGCAGATGACGCCTGGCCAGTACGGGACTGGCCGAGTGACGCTCCTGTTCAGCCAGCTCGCACAGCCAGTGGGCCGCCGCGCGTCGTATGTCGTCGTGCTGGCGTACAAGCCTTGGCAGGGCGACATCCAGTGCGGCCCGCCATTCTCCCTCCCGTTCCAGCAGGTCGACCAGTAGTCGCCTCGCCGTATCGCGCAGTTCGTCATCCTGGCTGTCGCGTACCAGGCTCTGCAGCAGGCGCTCGGCGCGGTCCAGCAGCCCCAGGGCAAGAAAGTCGCGGGAGAGCTCGAGCTGTACCCTGTCGCTTTGCTCGGCGGTCAGAGTCGGGCGGGCGAGGAGGTTCTGGTGGATCTTCAGGGCACGGTCAGCTTCCCCTCGGGTTCGAAAGAGGTTGCCCAGCGCCAGGTGTGTCTCGATGGTCTCGCTGTTGACCTCCAGAGCGCCGATGAAGGTTTCGATGGCCCTGTCCTGCTGGTCATTGAGCAGGTAGTTGAGGCCCACGAAGTAGTCCCGCGGCAGCGCCGATGGCACTGATGTTATGCCGGAACCCTGGCGCTCCCGGCGGCCCAACCACCAGCCGATGGCGACAGCCACCACCAGCACGGCCAGCAGGAAAACATCGGGCATTCTAGGGGAGTTCCTTCATCTCCTGGACACGCAGGCGATCAAGCTCCTTGCGCTGCTGCTGGTTGTGCCGCTGGGCACGGGTCAGCAGGGTGCGCAGACGCAGGTAGACACCGCTCATGGCGAGCATGCCCAACAGCACACCCAAGGCAAGCGAAGCCAGCAGCCAGACGGAGAGCGAGGCTGCAGGCAGCTCGATCCAGATCAGGTTGAGGGGCAGGGCCTGCTGGTTATTGACGGCAAAGAGGATGCCGATCAGCAGCACCACCAGCAGGATGATGGCCAGGATCAGGCCTTTTAGCCAACGCATGTGCTTTTTCCCATGTCGGTTGAAGGAGAGTCGGCGGTCGCAGGGCGCCGCTCAGTAGCCGAGCGCGCGGCTGGCATCCACCTGTTCGCGCAGCTCCTTGCCGGGCTTGAAGTGTGGCACGAACTTGCCGTCGAGTGCGACCGGTTCCCCTGTCTTGGGGTTGCGGCCCACGCGGGGTTCCCGGTAGTGCAGCGAAAAGCTGCCAAAGCCGCGGATCTCCACGCGTCCTCCCTCGGACAGAGTATCGGTGATGTCATCGAGGATCAGGCGTACCGCCGCCTCGACCTCCTTGACCGACAGCTCCGGCTGTCGCATGGCGATCTGTTCGATCAGTTCGGACTTGGTCATCGGCTCTACTCCGTGCGGTCCTGCCTGGGTCGACGCGATCCCGGCGTTTTTGTTTTTCCAAAGCATACTGGGCAAGTGTCGAGAAAACAACGCACTACGACCTTTTCACGAATCCGAGGGCAGAGCGTGGGCAGAGTAAGGACGGCGAGGGCCCGACAGGCTGCCGGCAGGGCAGGGCTCGGGTATACTGGCGCCACACTCATTCGACACAACGAGGCCGACCTTGAGCGACGATTCGTCTCCGGAAGCCATCCTCCGCAAGCGCCTCTACTGGCACTCGCGCCGTGGCATGTGGGAGCTTGACCTGCTGTTGATCCCTTTCCTCGAGCACTGCTATGGCGATCTGGGCGAGGCGGACCAGGTGGCCTTTCGATCATTGATCGAGGAGGAGGATCAGGACCTGTTCGCCTGGTTGATGCGCCGCGAGTGGCCCGAGGATCCGGCCCGGCGGCGCATCGTCAAGATGATCGTCGAGCATGCCGAGACCACCGACAACGATCGCTATCGCAACCTCTAGGCTGTCGCTGGCCGCCCACGGTCTGGTGGCTGTGTCGGTTGCCGGTCTTATTGCGGCAATGGCACCCCCCTGGGCCGCCTTGCTGGCTGTCCTGGTGCTGGGTGGGGTATGGCTGACGCTGGCGAGGCATCGTCCGTTTGGCGAGTTGCGTGGCACGCCGAAGTCGGCCGGTGGTGTGGACTGGTCATGGCGAGACAGTGCCAGCCAGGCCTGGCGACCGGTGAGCCTGCGCTGCGACTATCTCGGCCCCTGGCTGATCGGCTTGAGGATCGATGGACAAAGGCTGTGGCTGTGGCCCGACAGCAGCGACGCAGAATCGCTCCGCCGTCTTCGTCGGGAGCTTTCGCCACTTCCTTGAAGACCTCCCTTGAAAACTCGTGGTTGCCGCCCGGAGGGGAGCAGCGGATCACATATCCTCAAGCCGGATTCGCGAAGGCTGCGGGTTCGCATCGCCGTGTACCGGGCAGTCCGGATTGAAGTGAAGGCCCCGTGACTCGCGTCGTGCGCGGGCGCAGTCCACGCTCAGGCATGCCAGGCGAAGAGCATGCCAAAGGCTCGTCAGGGGCACCGAGGGCGCGGCACTCTTCACCTGGGGGGCGAGGCGGTCATGCAGCTGCGCCAGGCTCCGGGCAGCCTCGTCCAGCCCCTGATCGGTGCGCACGATGGCCATGCGGGCACTCATCAGTTGACGCATCGCCTCGCGGAACTCCCCGATGCTTTCCAGGGAGACATTCTGACTGCCCCAGGGCGCCGGGGCCAGTTCGGCAATCGGCAGGGTTTCGGCAGTGCGGAGTCGTCGTGCACAGCTGCGGGCATAGACAAGGCACTCCAGCAGGGAGTTGCTGGCCATGCGGTTGGCCCCGTGCAGGCCGGTACAGGCCACCTCGCCGACGGCATGCAGTCGCGGGACCGTGGTGGCGCCGTCCAGGTCGGTGGTGACTCCGCCACAGCTGTAGTGGGCGGCCGGCACGACCGGGATCGGCTGGTGCACGATGTCGATCCCACGACTGGCGCAGTGGGCATGGATGGTCGGGAAGTGGTGGCGGATGGCGGTCTCGCCGAGATGACGAATGTCCAGCAAGACATGATCGCTGCCGGTGCGCTGCATCTCGGCATCAATGGCGCGGGCGACGATGTCGCGGGGCGCCAGTTCGGCCCGGGGGTCCAGCGCTGGCATGAAGCGCTCACCCAGCGCGTTGATCAACAGCCCGCCCTCGCCGCGAACCGCCTCGCTGACCAGAAAGGCAGGCCCCTCGGGGTCATAGAGGCAGGTAGGGTGGAACTGCTGGAACTCCAGGTTCATCAGTTCGGCGCCGAGTTCGGCAGCCATCATCATTCCTTCCCCGCTGGCGGGTTGGGGGCTGGTGGTATGACGATAGAGGCCGCTGGCTCCCCCGGTGGCGAGCACGGTGTCATCGGCCAACAGCTCATGAAGCCGGCCGCCGGCATCCAGGCAGCGTGCCCCTCGGCAGTGGCCCTCGCTGTCGCCGATCAGGCCGACGGCAGTGAGGTCGCCGTACTTCCTGATATTGGGGTGGGCCTCTACATGTTGCCTGAGAGTCTCGACCACGGCACGGCCCGTAGCATCGTCGGCGTGGATGATGCGTCGCGCCCCATGCCCTCCCTCGCGGGTGAGATGGTAGGGATAGCCGGTATCGGGGCTCGCGTCCGGCGTAAAGGGGACGCCCAGCGACAGCAGCCAGTCGATCGCCGACGGCCCCTGCTCGACGGTGAAGCGCACTGCTCGCTCGTCGCACAGGCCGTCGCCTGCCACCAGGGTGTCGGCTATGTGGGCCTCGACGTCGTCCTGAGGAGAGAGCACAGCGGCGATGCCACCCTGGGCCCAGCGGCTGGCGCCCTGGTCATCGCTGGCCGGCCGCAGCAGCGTGACCCGGCGGCGGTCGGCCACCTCCAGGGCGAGTGCCAGTCCGGCGACTCCGCCGCCGATGACCAGCACTTCATGCTTGCCGTCTGTCATCTGCCTTTCCTCTTCTGCTTGGTGGCTGGCGCGTTGCCGGAGGGGGCCTCGGTAAGCCCGTGATGGGGCGCTCGGCGACGCAGCCGACGGCTGGGTAGACGCTCCAGGCCACCCAGGCGCCGGGCGAGGTCGGCGGTCAGGCGTGCCAGCTCCCGATTGAGCCACAGGTAGCCGCTGGGACTGAACAGCATGCGGCCATCGGCGGATCGGCCATTGCCGGCCTGTTCGGCATGGCGTTGCAGCTCGAAGGGGGTGATGGTTACGTCGATCGGCTGGCCGGTCCGCACCTGGAAGGCCAGGGTGCCGATGCCGCGAGCCAGGGTATGCTGCTCTTCGCGAAGGCCCGTCATGGCGTCGATGCGATCATGTCCGTCTCGGCTTGTCCAGTGAGTCTCGAGCAGCAGCTCGATCGTGGAGAGCATACGCCGTTGCAGGGAGATGAGGTCATCAAGCTCCTGGCGGCTCAGTCGTCTTTCTCGATGGATAGCATCTACCAGGCCACGCTGCTTGACCAGCAGACTGCTGGTGGCCTTGAGCGTCTCTCGAGCATCGATGTCGGGGGCTGCCTTGGCCGAGGTGTGAACATGATAGAGACGAGCCATGCCGTCGAGGTTATCGGCCAGCATGAAGCGCAGCATGTCGGTTGCCTTCTGCGGCAGCACCAGCACCGTGACGGTGATGCCTACCAGGGTGCCGAGCAGCACGTCGAAGGCGCGCCACAGGGCGATATCAAGCTCCCGGGTGCCGTCACCGATCACCAGTAGCAGGCTGATCGCGAACATCAGGCCGCTGTAGCCATGCCGGTTGCTGAAGGTCAACCAGGTGGCAACGGCGATGCCGGCCAGGGCGGCAAGGGGAGCGAGTGGCGGCCATGGCAGCGGCAGCAGGATCAGCAGCAGGCCCCAGCCAGCGCCGAGCAGGGTGCCCAGGAGGCGCTGGCGCCCCTTGTCGAGCACACCGCCGATATGCGGAAGATTGCCCATCACCATGATGGTGCTGACCAGTGCCCAGCCGCTGTGCTGGATGGCGAAGAACTCGATGATGGCGAAGGTGATGCACAGGGCGAGCACGATGCGCAGCACATGCAGCTTGCGCCGATGCTGGTAATTGAAATAGGGGTCGCGCAGGCGCGGCAGGATCATGTCATGGCGTCCCGTTCGAGGGTTGCGCCCGACGCTTGCCAGAAGGGTGCTGAAAAGCTGGTGCCCGGAGCCGGGCTCGAACCGGCACGGTGTTGCCACCGAGGGATTTTAAGTCCCTTGCGTCTACCAATTTCGCCATCCGGGCGGCACGGTTCCGAGCGGGGGCAGCGGGGGGAGTGATGGAGGCTGGAGTCGGAATCGAACCGGCGTACACGGAGTTGCAGTCCGCTGCATAACCACTCTGCCATCCAGCCTCATGAGTCGTGCCATTCGTGGGGAATGGAGCGGGAAACGAGATTCGATCGGACCGGCGCACCGGCTCGCGACCCTCGCAGTCGCACGCAATGACTCTTGTTACTGCTTTTGTCGAGTCTGGAGCGGGAAACGAGATTCGAACTCGCGACCCTCGCCTTGGCAAGGCGATGCTCTACCACTGAGCTATTCCCGCCTGACTCGAGAGCGAATTATACGGATAAGTCGGTGACTGTCAAACATTTTCCACTCCCTTCAGCGCATCGAACTGCTCAGGTGCGGCCATGCCGCCTTGAGGTAGAGGAACATTGACCAGAGGGTCAAAAGGGCCGCCACGTAGAGGATCACCACGCCCAGCAGCGCGATGGGGGTGCCCGGGGCGAAGGCCAGCAGTACCAGAAGAGCGACCATCTGCAGGGTGGTCTTGACCTTGCCGATCGACGATACGGCCACATGGCCGCGCTTGCCCATCTCGGCCATCCACTCGCGCAAGGCCGAGATGACGATCTCGCGGCCGATGATTACCAGCGCCGGCAGGGTCAGCCAGATGGCCTCGTAGCGCTCGATCAGCAGGGCCAGGGCCACGGCCACCATCAGCTTGTCGGCGACCGGATCGAGGAAAGCGCCGAAGGGGGTGGACTGGTCCCAGCGTCGGGCCAGATAGCCGTCGAGCCAGTCGGTCACCGCAGCCAGCGCGAACAGGGCGGCGGCCAGTGGCATGCTCCAGGTGAAGGGCAGATAGAACAGCACCACCAGCAGCGGGATGAAGAGGATTCTGGCCAGGGTGAGCAGATTGGGGATATTCATCGGGAGGTGCGGTCCTTGCCTTGGGAGATACCGGAAACCTCTTCATTCTATCCCTCGGGGCTCGACTCATCCATGCAGGGCACGATGAATCGTTTCGGCCAGCGTGGCACTGATGCCGGGGACTCTGGCCAGTTCTTCACGATTGGCCTGCTTGACCCCCTGCAGGCCACCGAAGAAGCGCAGCAGTTCGCGTCGGCGACGTGGCCCCACGCCCGGAATGTCCTGCAGGGTGGAGGTGCGCCGCGTCTTGTCGCGACGTGCCCGGTGGCCGGCGATGGCGAAGCGGTGGGACTCGTCGCGGATATGCTGGATCAAGTGCAGGGCCGGGGAGGCGCCGTCGAGGTCCAGGCTGCGTTCGACGGTCTCGATGAACAGCGTCTCCAGTCCCGCCTTGCGGGTGGTCCCCTTGGCCACGCCGAGCAGGGTCACGCCGCTGACACCCAGTTCGGCGAACACCTCCCGGGCCATGTTCAGCTGTCCCTTGCCGCCGTCGACGATCAGGATGTCGGGACGCTCGCCTTCGCCGTCGGCAAGGCGCTTGAAGCGTCGGGTGAGCGCCTGGCGCATGGCGGCATAGTCGTCGCCGGCGGCCACGTCCTCGATATTGAAGCGGCGGTAGTCGGACTTGCGCGGCCCGTTCTCGTCGAACACCACGCAGGAGGCCACCGTGGCCTCACCGTGACTGTGGCTGATGTCGAAGCACTCCAGGCGGCGGGGGGTGTCCTCGAGTTCCAGGGCCTCGCGCAGTGCCGCGAAACGCTTCGACAGCTGGTTCTGGCTGGCCAGTTGACTGGCCAGCTGCTGTTCGGCATTGGTGCGGGCCAGCTCCCGCCACTGGGCGCGATGACCGCGGACCTGGTCAGTCAGGCGAATGCGCTTGCCGGCGCGCTCGCCCAGTGCCCGGGCGATCAGGTCGGCATCCGGTACCGCGTGGCTGGCGATCACCTCCGCCGGGATCTCCCTGGCCTGCCCCAGGTAAAATTGGCTGATGAAGTCACCGAGCAGTGCCTCGGGCCCCAGGTCGAGCCCGTTGGCCGGGGCATGGTGTCGGGCCCCCAGCAGACGGCCCTGGCGCACCGTGAGCACCGAGATGCACAGCGCCCCGGGGCGGCTGGCCAGCGCGAAGACATCGGCATCGCCGCCGCCGGTGTCGACGAACTGGCGCTGCTGCATCTGGCGCAGGTGCTGAACCTGGTCGCGCAGCCGGGCGGCCTCCTCGAAATCCAGGCGGGCGCTGGCGGCTTCCATGGCCTCGCTCAGTTCATGGGTCACCGTGTCGCTCTTGCCTTCGAGACACATCACGGCATGCTCCAGATCGCACCGATAGTCCGCCTCGCTGATGTAGCCCACACAGGGGGCGCTGCAGCGCTGGATCTGGTGCTGTAGGCAGGGGCGAGTGCGGTGAGCGAAGACACTGTCCTCGCAGTTGCGAATGCGGAAGATCTTCTGCATCAGCGACAGGCTCTCGCGTACGGCGCCACTGCTGGGGTAGGGACCGAGGTAACGGCCATCGTTATGGCGCACCCGAGCGCGCTTGTACTCCAGGGCGGGGAAAGGGTGGCGGTCGCTGACAAAGACGAAGGGGTAGGACTTGTCGTCGCGCAGCAGGATGTTGTAGGGCGGACGCAGCTCCTTGATCAGCGTCTGCTCGAGGAGCAGGGCCTCGGTCTCGCTGTTGGTCACCGTCACTTGAATGTCGGCGATGCGGCCGACCAGGGCCTGGGTCTTGGTGTTGAGCGCACCGCGAAAGTAGCTTGCCAGGCGTGCTTTCAGGCGACGAGCCTTGCCGATATAGAGGGTCTCGCCATGCTCATCGAGCATGCGGTAAACCCCCGGGGATTCGCTGACGCTGCCGAGGAAGTCGCGGGAATCGAAGCTCATGGAGACGGCGTGCCGGGGAAAGAAAACAAGGCCTGCATGCTATCAGATCCGGGCCATGGGGCGCTCAATCGGCGTCGGTAAAACCGTCGACCAGTCCATGTCGCAGGCCGAGGTGGGTCAGCTCAACGTCGGAGGTCACGCCGAGCTTCTCGAAGATCCGGTAGCGGTAAGTGTTGACGGTCTTGGGGCTCAGGAACATGCGGTCGGCGATGTCGGCGACGCGCTGGCAGTTGACGACCATCATCGCCACCTGGAGTTCGCGCTGGGAGAGCTGGTCGAAGGGGTTGTCCGGCGCATCGATGCGTGACAGCACCAGCCGCTGGGCGATTTCGGGGCTGACATAGCGCTTGCCGCCGAACACGCAGCGGATCGCCTCGACCATCTCGTCGTGCTGGCACCCCTTGCTGATGAAGCCGTGCGCCCCGGCCTCGAGCAGCCGCTGGGCGAAGGTCTCCTCGATGAAAGCGGTCAGCACCAGGATGCGGATATCGCCGGCGAAGCGGTTGATCTTGCGGGTGGCCTCCAGGCCGCCGATACCGGGCATGCGTATATCCATCAGCACGATGTCCGGTTCGAGCTTGCGCGCCTTGGTGATGGCCTCCTCGCCATCGGCGGCCTCACCGACCACGCGGATCCCGCGCTCGGCATTCAGCAGGTGGGCGATGCTGGTCCGTACCAGGTGATGGTCATCGGCGACGAGAACCCTGATCAACGCTGACGCTCCTGAAAACGTGGTGGGTGAGTGTCATCCCGAGACGGGCCTGGCTAAGTCATAAGATGCCAACTTGTCGGCCGGCTCTGTATCAGTCTAGGCAGGGTGGCACATCCCGTCCCTAAGGGGAATTGGTCAAAGGCAGAAGAGTGAATTTGCCAGCATGGGGTTGACGCTCCCGATGGGGCTGCGTATTATTCGCCTCGTTCACGCAAGGCGGGAACAACCTGGGGCCTTAGCTCAGCTGGGAGAGCGCAACACTGGCAGTGTTGAGGTCAGCGGTTCGATCCCGCTAGGCTCCACCAAAAAGAACATGTGAATCAGCCCCTTGGCCTAACTCGCCAGGGGGCTTTTTCGTGCGTTGGGAAAAAACCGGGAAACTCCATGGGATTAAGGGTCGAGCCTTTTCGAGAGGTAATGAGCGGCTAATCTCCGCTCTCCAGGCCATCGAGGGCTTGGCGAGCCGGGTTCTGCCAGGCGCCAGGGTGGGCCGCCGCTTGCTGCAGGGCCTCACGAGCCTGATCGACGTTTCCCATCTCTTGCTGCAGGAGCCCCAGATTGAGCCAGGCCACGGCAAGGTCTGTGTCCTCTTTCACGGCATCCTCGAAGGCCGCAATGGCCCCCTGCCGATCGCCGGTGGTATAGCGGGCATTACCCAGGGCGAAATGTCCCATGGCATGTTCAGGGTGGCGGTCAATGAGAGCTTCCCAGGCGAGCAGTGCGGCCTGTTCACCTTGCACGCGCTCGAAGTCGACGATGGCATCCAGGGCGGCGTCCGCGTCGGTGGTGGCAGGCAGCGTGCCCGGGGGCAAGGCGACGAAGGCCCAGCGATCGCTGCGGGCCCAGGTGGCATCGAAGCGCTTGAAGGACTCGATGCGCTCCGGCTCCATGCCGCTGTGCAGGATCAGCGTCTCCTCGTCCAGGTCGAAGCCGATGGCCACGGCGTAGTGCCAGATCGGCCAGGCGGGCAACGAGAGGTTCTGCATCACCACTGCTGGATGGCCGGCGTCGATCTCGGTCAGCAGGGTGTCGAGGTTGCCCTCGATCCTGAACGGGATGCGGCCGTGGCGACGCACGGTACCGAGCATCTCGGGCTGGACGCTGCCTTCGCGTCCGGGAAGAAAGACCTGGGGAATCAAGGTGTCGACGTCGACGGATACACCGGAGGCGTTGAGCACCATGGCCAGTGAGGCGGGGCCACACTGGTAGTCGCGCTGCCCGTGGAAGGGGGTCTGCTCGAGCAGGGTCTGGCGGGGCAGTTCGCGCAGGGTAGTGTCGGCGAGCTGCGGCGTGCTGGCGCAGCCGGCCATGGTGAGCATCAATAGTGCCAACGCGAAAACGCCCGCTAGGCGGGCGTTCAGAAGAGTAGCGTTTACGTGATGCCCGATAAGGCTCTGAGTCATGCGACGCTCCCGATCAGCGGACGAACGGGTAGACGTTCGTCAGGCCGAGGATGTCAGTGACCAGCAGGATCACGAAGACGGCGAACAGGGCGCCGACCACGCTGGCACCAGCCGGCAGCTGCTCGAGCTGGTCAGCCATCTGAGCGGCTTCCGCATCGGAGAGGGCGGCTACGCGGGCTTCCACCTCGGTGGGATCGACGCCCTGGGCGACGAGCTGCTCCTGAACCTCGTCACGCGCGAGGATCTCGTGGATCCGCTCCCGATCTGCCTGGGACCTTTCGGCATTCACGGCCTCCTGGGTGGTGATCAGCCCGCTTCCAGAACTGGCCGGTGCAGCGGCCACCGGCAGGCTGCCCAGCACCAGGGCGGCGATCAGCAGCGGGCTGAGATAGCGATAGAGCTTCTTCATCATGGCGGTGTTCCTTCTTGTCGGGATTGGGCTTCCAGCTCCAGGCTTCGTCGGTGCGGCTTCCATGCAGGCCCGCGAAGCAGCGATGCTGTCTGATTATAGGACGGAATGCCGTGACATTTCATGCCCTCGTGGGAGAGAACTCGGCATTGTGCCCTCTGTGGGAGCTATGCCAGTATCGCTTCCACAAGAAGTGGCGCACTCAATAGCCCTTGCCCAGCGCTTTAGCCGACGCGGTAGGAGGAGGGCAACTCGGCGAGCAGGCCGCGCCCGCCGGCCAGCGTCAGAGCCAGGTCATGAAGGCCATCCCAGAGTGGCACGCTGCTGGCTCCCTTGATCGCCAGGTCCAGTCGCTGGGCAAAGAGCAGCAGCTTGTGCAGGCGTTTAAGCGGCAGCCTGGCGATGGCTTGCTGATAGGCGGGGCGGCGTTTCTCGAAAATCGGCGGTTTCTGGGCCTTGCAGGCGTGCTCCAGGCTCTGGCCCTGATCAAGGTGCTGCTGAATTGAAAGAAGGATGCGCAGTTCACGGGATAGCGCCCAGAGCACTATAGGGGGTTCGACGCCTTCACCGCGCAGGCCGGCCATGATCCGCGTGACCCGGGCTCGCTCGCCCTTGAGGCAGGCGTCCATCAGGGTGAAGACGTCATAGCGGGCGCTGTCTTCCACGCCGCCCGCTATTTCGCGTGGCCCGACTCGCGCGCCAGAAGGCAGCATCAGGGCGAGTTTCTGGAGTTCCTGATCGGCGGCCAGCAGGTTGCCCTCGGTGCGCTCCCCGAGCAGCCTTGCGGCTTCGAGATCCAGAGAAAATCCGTGGCGGGAGGCGCGGTCACGCAGCCAGAAACCCAGACGCGAGACGTCTACCGGCCAGACCGGTACGAAGAGCCCCACCTTGTCCAGGGCCTTGAACCAGGCACTCTTCTGTTCGCGGTAGTCGAGCTTGCCGGTGGAGAGCAGCAAGATATCGTCGCTGCCCTTTATGGACTCGGCATAGTCGCGCAGCGCCCTGGCGCCTTCCTGGCCGGGCTTGCCGCTGCCCAGCCGCACTTCGATGAGCCGCCGGGTTGCGAACAGCGAGAGGTTGGCGGCCGCCTCGGTCAGGCGTCCCCAGGCGAAGTTGGCCTCCACGTGCAAGATCTCACGCTCGTCGACCCCGGCCTGACGGGCGGCGGCTCTGACGGCGTCGCAGGCCTCCACGTGCTGCAGGGGTTCCTCGCCGGATACGATCACCACCGGCGGAAGTTTCTTCGCCAGCGCGTCCTCGAGCTTGTCGGGAAAGACCTTCATAGCGCGCGCAGGCGATCCATCAGCTGGCGCACGGCCTGGTTGCGCAGCCGGTTGCGTGTGGCCTCGCGCAGGTCATCCTGGGTCAGCAGCTGGTCATCGTTGACCGTGATGCGCTCGCTGACTTCCAGGCGCTGCTGGTCGAGCAGGTAGGCACCGTCGGCGCGACGCTGCACGGAGAAGGGCACTTCCAGGCTCATCTCGAGCTCGCGTGGCCCGCTGTCGAGCACGCTCATGCGCCGCTCGCGGAAGCGCTCCGCGCCCAGGTTGAGTATCCGCTCCGCCTGCCCGTCGACCCGAGTGCCGGCACGCTCCAGACGGCCGGCGACCTGCCGGGCCAGTTCGCTCTCCGTGCCCGCCAGGGCCAGGGCATCGACGGCCAGTACCGACTGTTCGAGGCCGCGCAGGCGAAAACCGCAGCCGGCCAGTGCCAGGGAGGCGCCGGTGGTGAGGCCGAGTTGGAGTAGGGTTCGGCGCTGCATGGGTCTCTCCCCGTCAGGGTGCGGCGTTCAGCCCACCACGATGTTGACCAGCTTGCCGGGCACCACGATCACCTTGCGGACCGCCTTGCCTTCGATGTGGCGCTGCACGTTCTCTGCCTCCAGCGCCTGGGCCTCGATATCGGCCTTTTCCGCGGAGGCCTCGACCTCGACGCGGGCGCGCAGCTTGCCGTTGACCTGCACGACCAGCTCGATGGTGTCGCGCTCCAGGGCCGATTCATCGAGCTGAGGCCAGCGGGCATCGATCGCCGGCGCGTCATGGCCCAGCGCCTGCCACAGCGTGTGGCAGGCGTGGGGCGTGATCGGGGCGAGCAGCAGCACGCAGGCTTCCACCGCCTCGCGCGCCACGGCCAGGCCCAGGGGCGAGGTGTCGTCGAACTTCGAGAGCGCGTTGGTGAGTTCCATGACCGAGGCGATGGCGGTGTTGAAGGTGGTGCGCCGGCCGATGTCGTCGCCGGCCTTCTTGATCGTCTCGTGGGTCTTGCGCCGCAGCTCGCGTTGGGGCTCGGTGAGGGCCTCAAGGTCGAGCGTGCCGGGCTCGCCGGCCTCGAGGTGTTCGCTGACCAGGCGCCACAGGCGCTTGAGGAAGCGATGGGCCCCCTCGACCCCGGCGTCGGACCACTCCAGGGACTGCTCCGGCGGCGCGGCGAACATCATGAACAGGCGCACGGTGTCAGCACCGAAGCGGTCGATCATGGATTGCGGGTCGACGCCGTTGTTCTTGGACTTGGACATCTTCTCGATGCCGCCCATCTCCACCGGCTCCCCGTCACTGGCCAGCACGGCGCTGACGGGACGGCCCTTCTCGTCGCGCTTGACTTCGACGTCGGCGGGGTTGAACCACGCCTTGCCGCCGTTCTCTGTGGGGCGGTAGTAGGTTTCGGCAATCACCATGCCTTGGGTGAGCAGGCGCTGGAAGGGCTCGTCGCTCTTCACCAGCCCCAGGTCGCGCATCAGCTTGGTGAAGAAGCGGGCGTAGAGCAGGTGCAGGATGGCGTGCTCGATGCCGCCGATGTAGAGGTCCACTGGCAGCCAGTAGTCGACCCGCTCGTCGAGCATCGCTTCCATGTTGTCGGCGCAGCAGAAACGCGCGAAGTACCAGGAGGACTCCATGAAGGTATCGAAGGTGTCCGTCTCGCGGGTCCAGCCGTCGCCGAGATCGTAGAACGAGGGCATGCGCTTGAGCGGCGAACCGGTAGCGTCGACGGTGACGTCCATGGGCAGGGCCACCGGCAGCTCCTCGTCGGTGAGCGGCACGGTCTGGCCTTCGGGGCCGTACTTGACCGGGATAGGCGCCCCCCAGTAGCGCTGGCGAGCCACGCCCCAGTCGCGCAGGCGAAAGTTGGTCTTCACCACGCCACGGCCGAGTGCCTCAAGGCGCTCGGCGATGGCCTCGAAGGCGCTCTCGAAGGCCAGGCCGTCGAACTCGCCGGAATGGATCAGCACGCCATAGTTGTCGTGCGCCCCCTGGGAGAGGTCCGGCGCCTGGCCGCTCCCGTCGGCAATCACCGCCTCGATGGGTAGCCCGTACTTGGTGGCGAACTCCCAGTCGCGCTGGTCGTGGCCGGGCACGGCCATGACGGCCCCGGTACCGAACTCCATCAGCACGAAGTTGGCCACGTAGACCGGCACTTCGCGGCCGGTGAGAGGATGGACGGCCAGGTGGCCGGTGGGCATGCCCTTCTTCTCACGGGTGGCCAGCTCGGCTTCCGAGGTGCCACCGCGGGCGCACTCCGCGCAGAAATCGGCCAGCGCCTGATTGCGCTCGGCGGCCTGCTTGGCCAGCGGATGGTCGGCGGCCACGGCCATGTAGGTGACGCCCATCAGGGTGTCGGGGCGCGTTGTGTAGACCGCAAGCGGTCCCTCGACGGCTTCGAGGTCGGAGCCCTCGGCGGGCTTGATGTCAAAGGTCAGTTCGACGCCGCGCGACTTGCCGATCCAGTTGCGCTGCATGGTCTTGACCTGCTCGGGCCACTCGATGCGGTCCAGGTCGGCCAGCAGTTCCTCGGCGTAGTCGGTGATCTTGAGGAACCAAAGCGGGATTTCCTTGCGCTCCACCAGCGCGCCGGAGCGCCAGCCGCGGCCTTCGATCACCTGCTCGTTGGCCAGCACCGTCTGGTCGACGGGGTCCCAATTGACGGTGGACATCTTCTTGTAGACCAGCCCCTTCTCCACCAGCTTGGTGAAGAACCACTGCTCCCAGCGATAGTAGTCAACATCGCAGGTCGCGAACTCGCGGCTCCAGTCGTAGGCGAAACCCAGCGCCTTGAGCTGCTGACGCATGTAGTCGATGTTGTCGTAGGTCCACTTGGCCGGCGGTACCCGATTCTGGATCGCGGCGTTCTCGGCGGGCATGCCGAAGGCGTCCCAGCCCATGGGCTGCATGACGTTCTTGCCCTGCATGCGCTGGTAGCGCGAGACCACGTCGCCGATGGTGTAGTTACGCACGTGCCCCATGTGTAGCTTGCCGCTAGGGTAGGGGAACATCGACAGGCAATAGAACTTCTCGCGGCTGGTATCTACCACCGCCTTGAAGCACTGATTGTTGTCCCAGAACTGCTGGGCGTCGCGTTCGGTCTCGTGGGGCTTGTACTGTGCGTCCATCGCTCTCTTCGGGTACCTTGAAAGTCGAGCGCAGCGTTGTGGTGCTGCGCATGTCAGCGGCCCTGATCCGGCATCAAGGTCGTGCGCGGGGCCTGCGCGAAACCATTGATTTTCCGGCGGGATGTCGTCTAAATGGTGATTCTGATTGCCTGTTAGCATACCCCAGCACGGCATCCGGCGGCTATGGGGTATCGCTGCCGGGCCGGCAAGCCCTGACGTGTCACGAGGAGAGCACCATGAGCGAGCACAAGGATACGCACCAGGAACACCGCCTCCGCGGGGGTTACGAGCGCATGCTCGACCGGCTGCGCGACGGGGCGCACGAGCTGACCTGGGAGAATCTGCAGAAAGAGCTGGACGAGGCGGTCGAATTCGAGGACGAGCTCGAAGAGTTCACCAAGGATGAGCTGTCGCTCCTGCGTGCCTGGGTCGAGCGTGACCTCAAGGAGATGCGCCGCTACTTGAGCGCCGGAGGTGAGAGCGTGGCCAGCTGGCTCGGCATCGATCTCTCCCAGCTGTCGCGCAAGGTGGTGGAGTCGCTCTTGTCCATCGCCGACCGTAGCGTGATCGAGCGGGAGCGGCTCGAGGATGATCTCGAAGCGTCACGCGCCGACTACGTCGCCGGCGAGATGGCCGCCCCCGGGCGTATGGCCTGTACGCACTGCGATGCCATCGTCGAGCTGGAGGTCGTGACCCGCATCGAGCCCTGTCACCAGTGTGGCCATCGCTACTTCGTTCGCGCGCCGAAGTCCGCCTGAGATCGTTTTCAATTACCGCCTTCGATTTGGCGTTGCGAGGGTGCGCCGCTATTGCGGACATCGGCTGAGAAGGCGCGCACCATGCCGTAGCAGGCCGCGGCGAGCAGCAGCGTCATCGGCAAGGCCATGGTGATCGCGGCCTGCTGGATGGCCGCCAGGCCACCGACTACAAGCAGGGTGGCCGCCACGGCGCCCTCCGAGATGGCCCAGAACAGCCGTTGTGACACCGGCGGGTGGGGGTGCCCGCCGGACGTTACCATGTCGTCGACCAGCGAGCCGGAATCCGATGAGGTGATGAAGAAGATGATGATCACCAGCGTGGCGAAGACGGTGGTGATCGACCCTAGTGGCAGCTGGCTCAGCAGCAGGTGTAGTGAGGTAGCCACGTCGTCCACGGCTTGCTGGGCAATCTCGATCTCGGTGAAGCGCTCCATGTGCAGGGCGGTGCCGCCGAACGTCGCCATCCAGAAAAACGTGACCAGTGTCGGCAATAGCAGGCCTGCCGTGATCAATTCGCGAACGGTGCGGCCCTTGGAGATCCTGGCAACGAAGATGCCGACGAACGGCGACCAGGAGATCCACCAGCCCCAGTAGAACAGCGTCCAGCGCGACTGCCACTCCGAGGTAGTTGCGAAATCGGTTGTCAGACTGGTCTCGATCAATCTCTGCAGGTAGATGCCCAGCCCGCCGGTGAGCGTTTCCAGGATATAGGCCGTGGGGCCGACCAGGAAGACGAACATCAGCAGCACGAACGCTAGCCCGATGTTCAGCGCCGAAAGCCGCCGGATGCCGCTGTGAATGCCCGACACGACCGACAGGGTAGCGATCGTCGTGATCGCCGCGATAATCATCACCTGGACAAGGGTCGACGTCTCGATGCCCAGCGACATCGAGAGACCGGCGTTGATCTGCATCGCCCCCAGGCCCAGAGAGGTGGCTACGCCCAGCAGTGTACCCACCGTGCAGAGGATATCGGTCAGGTGACCGGGCATGCCGTAGATACGCGTCCCGATCAGCGGCCAGAGCACGGAGCGGGGCGCCAGCGGCAGGTCAATGCGGAAGTGGTAGTAGGAGATGGCCAGTGCCAGTACCAGGTAGATGGCCCAGGGATGAAGTCCCCAGTGGAAGAACGAATAGCGAATGGCGTCGTTCATGGCCGCTGCGGTCGTCGGGTCGGCGTAGTGCGGTTCCATATAGTGATTCAGTGGTTCGGCTACGCCCCAGAACACGAGCCCGGTCCCCATGCCGGCGGCGAACAGCATGGCGAACCAGCTGAGCCGTTTGAATTCCGGCTCATCGTCGGGTTTGCCGAGCTTCAGCTTGCCGGCCGGACTGATCACCACGCACAGTGCAAAAAGCACCAGGGCGGTGGATATCAGCATGTAATACCAGCCGAGGGTATCTGCGATCCAGCCCTGGACAGATTCGAAGGTGAAGGCGGCCGTCTCGGTGAAGCCCCCGCCGAAGAGGCAGAACCCGACGACCAGTGCCGCCGAGCCGAAGAATACCGTGGGCTGCATCCGCTTGAAGGGACCCACCTGCCTTGCGAGATTGTGTCTCGGGGTCTGATCGTCGGTCATCGATGTCCCCAGAACGCATGCGCGTTGTCGAATGATGCGGCGTGATGTCGCTGAGGGAACCGGGCTCGCATCGATATCGGATCCCGTGACCTAACCGTATCACCCGAGGAAAGCCCCCATGAAATCCATTCCCGCTGCCGCATGGAGGGGCGCCGTGTCTCAGAGGTGCGCCTCCAGCACCAGAATGGCGCCCACGACAAGCAGCGTCATGATGGCGGCATAGCCGAGATTGTGGCGCATCATTGTCGTTCCGCTGACGCCGTATCGTCCCTGCAGCGAGAGATTGATGCCGGAGAGAGGACCGACGCTGGTGCCGACGGCCCAGGAGGCCAGGCCCACGAAGGCGAACAGGGTCTGCTGGCCGGCGTCCAGATCGAGCATCGAGGCAAGCACGGAGACGCCGATGATGGGGTGAAGGCCGGCCACGGCACTGAGCACGATGGTCAGGAAGCTGGCGACGGCCTCGAGGGGCCCGAAGTGGGCAAAGAGCGTCCAGGTGCTGTCCGTGGCGGCGGTGATGAAGCTCGATAGCCCCTGGGTGAGCAGTCCCGCGCAGAGGAACAGCGAGATCTCGCCGCGCATGGCCGGTAGGCGGTTGAGGGTGTGCTGATGGACTCGCCGCAGGGTCCAGCGTGGGCCCCGGGTCAGGTTGTAAAGCAGCGCCACGCCTGGCAGCAGGAAGGTGATGATGCTGACGATGGAGAGGGTGGGGGTAAGGCGGTAATGGAACAGCATCACCAGGCCCGCCATGCTCACCGGCATCAGCAGGCTGCGTGGGGAGAGCGAGAAGCCGGCGGTATCGGCCAGTTCGAAACGTCGCGAGAGCTCGCCGACCGTCAGCATGCCCGACACCATGGCTAGCGGCAGACCGAAAGCAAGAATGGTGGCGTAGTGCATCGCCGGTGCCAGCGTCATGACCACGCCCATGGAGGCGAAGAAGGGCGACCAGAGCGCCGCGCTGGAGAGGCCGCGGTTGAGGCCCAGCAGCTGCGGCATGGTCAGCGGGCCGCGCCGTTCCAGGCGATCGCCGACCATGAACACCGTGGAGAGGTTGAGGATCGAGCCGAGCAGGTGGACCCCCAGCCAGGTGCCCAGCATGCCGCGGGTTCCGGTCAGGGCCTTGCCCGCAGGACGTGACCGGCCGCGCAGGTTGCCGATCAGGCCGATGAAGCTGACCCCCACCAGCATGGCGACCACGTAGGTGTTGCCGTCGAGAATGCCCGGCCAGTCGATCCTGGCGCCGTGCCAGGTGCGCGCCATTACCAGCAGCCCCAGACCCAGCGCGGCGAGTATCCCCGCCTGGCGCCGGGTGCGACGGGGGATGTCGACCCACAGCAGGGCCGTGGCCAGCCACAGGCAGTAGCTCACCGAATGGGCCAGCGGGAAGCGGTCCGTGAACTGTGCAATCTGCAGGATCAAGCCGGCCAGAATCAGTCCGCCGGCCAGGGCGTGGCGGGGGACGGTTGTCGCCGCGGTAGTCTCCGACACGGAACGGGAATCCTCGTGCAAATAGTGAGCAGTCTAAACAATTTGCCGTGAGGTTGTCCCGGGCCCACTTGCTAATGTCGGCACTGTGCCCCTGTGGGAGTGAACGGTTCGACGCCTCGACGCTTGCGTCGCGATGGCCTGATGCGTCAGCCCCACTCCCTGGCGGCCGGCTCCCGGGCACCGTCGAGCTGGGCCAGCATGGCCCGTGCCGGATTGGAGAGGGTGCGGCTGCGGTGCACGAGATAGCCCAGGGGTCGGTGGATGGGCGGGTGCTTGACGTCGAGCTCATGCAGTTCGCCGGCCACCAGGTGCGCCGGCAGCAGGCTCCAGCCCAGGCCGATGGCCGTCATCATCTTGAGTGTCTCGAGGTAGTTGGTGGAGATCGCCACCGGCAGGTCCAGCCCGGCGGAGGCGAAGCGCGACTCGATCAGGCTGCGGGTGAAGGTCAGCGGCCCGGGCAGTACGGCGTCGAAGGCACAAAGCTCCCGGAGGTCCAGGCGCCCTCGGCCGGTGAGGGGGTGGTCCGGAGCGCAGACGAAGCAGAGTCGATCAATCCACACCGGTACCACCTGAAGCTGAGCATCGGGGTGAGGCGCCAGGGTCACCACGGCGATCTCGAGCTCGCCGTCCAGCACCCCCTGATAGGCCTGCTCGGAATCCAGGAAGTGGAGGTCGAGGCGGACCTCGGGGTGGTCGCGAGTATACGCCTTGAGTAGTGGGGGCAGGCGGTGCAGGCCGATATGGTGGCTGGTGGCGAGCGTCAGGCTGCCGGCGACGCTACCCTCGAGGTTGCCCAGCGCCCGGCGGCTGTCGTCGACCATCACCAGGATCTGCCGCGCAAGGGGCAGCAGTACCCGGCCGGCTTCAGTGAGGCTCACACGCCGGCCGATGCGGTCGAACAGCCGGGCGTCGATTTGCCCTTCCAGCACGGCGATACGCTTGCTGACCGCCGGCTGGGTGAGGTGCAGCTGCTCGGCGGCGCGGGAGAAGCTCCCGCTGTCGGCCACGGCAAGAAAGGCCTGCAGGCTCTGCGTATCCATGGGCACCCCGATGGCGATGATTTCGGATTCCTTTATGGAATCTAATCCATAAATAACATGAATTGATTTTATGGGCGAGCCGCCGGAAAATACCCTTGATCGGACAGAAAATGAAGGGCCCAAGGCCCGGGAGAGCGATATGGCAGGCCAGACACTCTACGACAAGCTGTGGTCGCAGCACCTCGTCAAGGAGCGTGGTGACGGCACCGCGCTGATCTACATCGACCGTCAACTGCTCCACGAAGTAACCTCGCCCCAGGCCTTCGAGGGGCTGCGCCTGGCGGGGCGCAAGCCCTGGCGCATCGATGCCAACCTGGCCACCCCGGACCACAATGTGCCCACCACCCTCAAGGAGCGCGCCGAGGGGAACGCCGGCATCAAGGACCCGGTGTCGCTGATCCAGGTGCAGACCCTCGACGATAACTGCGGCGAGTTCGGCATCGAGGAGTTCAAGATTAACGATCCGCGCCAGGGGATCGTCCACGTCGTGGGTCCGGAGCAGGGCGCCACCCTGCCGGGGATGACCGTGGTCTGCGGTGACTCCCATACCGCCACCCACGGCGCCTTCGCCGCCCTGGCCCACGGCATCGGCACCTCCGAGGTGGAGCACGTGCTCGCCACGCAGTGCCTGCTGGCCCAGAAGATGAAGAACATGCAGGTGCGCGTCGAGGGCGAGCTCGGTACCGGCGTCACTGCCAAGGATATCGTGCTGGCGATCATCGGCAAGATCGGCACCGCAGGGGGTACCGGCTATGCCATCGAGTTCGCCGGTAGCGCCATCCGCGAGCTCTCCATGGAAGGCCGAATGACCGTATGCAATATGGCCATCGAGGCGGGGGCGCGGGTCGGCCTGATCGCCGTGGACGACACCACGATCGACTACCTGCGCGACCGTCACTATGCGCCCACCGGCGAGCAGTGGGACGCCGCGGTGGCCGACTGGCATGACCTCGTCTCAGATGCCGACGCCAGCTTCGACAAGGTGGTGACCCTGGGTGCCGCCGAGATCGAGCCACAGGTCTCCTGGGGCACGAGCCCCGAGATGGTCACCGGGATCTCCGGCGAGGTGCCGGACCCGGCCGAGGCCGGTGACGAGACCACCCAGCGTGGCTACACCCGGGCACTCGAGTACATGGGGCTGGCCGCGAGGCAGAAGATCACCGATATCCGCCTGGACAAGGTGTTCATCGGCTCCTGCACCAACTCCCGCATCGAGGACCTGCGCGAGGCGGCCAAGGTGGCGCGCGGCAAGAAGGTGGCTGATTCCATCCAGCTGGCGATGGTGGTCCCGGGCTCCGGCCTGGTGAAGCGCCAGGCCGAGGCAGAGGGCCTTGACAAGGTGTTCATCGAGGCGGGCTTCGAGTGGCGCGAGCCCGGCTGCTCCATGTGCCTGGCCATGAACGCCGACAAGCTGGGGGCCGGCGAGCACTGCGCCTCCACCTCCAACCGCAACTTCGAGGGTCGCCAGGGCTTCGGCGGGCGCACCCACCTGGTCAGCCCGGCCATGGCGGCGGCCGCCGCCATCGCCGGCCACTTCGTGGATGTGAGGGGACTTGGAACCGATGCCGCCAATGACGACGTCCAGGGTCAGGAGGCCTGAACCATGAAGAAATTCGAACGCACCCAAGGCCTCGTCGCGCCACTCGACCGGGCCAATGTCGACACCGACCTGATCATTCCCAAGCAGTTTCTGAAATCGATCAAGCGCACCGGTTTTGGCGTCAACCTCTTCGATGAGCTGCGCTACCTCGACGAGGGCCAGCCTGGGCAGGATGTCTCGGAGCGCCCGAAGAACCCCGACTTCGTGCTCAATCAGCCACGCTATCAGGGGGCGAGCGTGCTGCTGACGCGTCGCAACTTCGGCTGTGGCAGTTCACGCGAGCATGCGCCCTGGGCGCTGGAGGATTTCGGCTTCCGCGTCGTGATCGCGCCGAGCTTTGCCGATATCTTCTACAACAACGCCTTCAAGAATGGGCTGCTGCTGGTGACCCTGCCCGAAGAGAGCGTGGATCGCCTGTTCGCCGAGGTCGAGGCCAACGAGGGCTACCGGCTCGATGTGGATCTGGAGAACCAGCGGGTGATCACGCCCTCCGGCGAGATTTTCGAGTTCGAGGTCGACGCGTTCCGCAAGCAGTGCCTGCTGGAAGGGCTGGACGACATCGGCATCACCCTGAAGGACGAGGACGCCATCCGCGAATTCGAGGCGAAGCATCGCGCGGCGCGGCCCTGGCTGTTTCGCGATTCCGCTCAGGCTTGACACCCTCTCACACCCTTGCCGCCGGGAACGCGGGCTGATCCGGCGGCAGGCCTTCGAGGAGGCGCTGTGAACCCATCCCTGGGCGCTACCGATGCCATTCATGGCATAGGACCTCTTCTTCGGCCTGCCTCCGGCGCCCTCGTTACCCGGCTGTAGTCGAAGGACCAAGTAATGACACAGAAGATTCTGGTACTGCCGGGGGACGGCATCGGCCCCGAGATCACCGCCCAGGCCAGCCGCATCCTGGCCGCCTGCCAGGCCCGCGGTCTCGATATCGAGGTCGACGAAGGGCTCCTGGGCGGCGCCGCTTATGACGCTCACGGCGATCCGCTGCCCGCCGAGACCCTCGAGAAGGCCAAGGCGGCTCGCGGCATCCTGTTGGGCGCCGTGGGCGGCCCGAAGTGGGACAGGATCGAGGACCTCGCCAAGCGCCCCGAAAAGGGCTTGCTCGGGGTGCGCAAGCAGCTCGGCCTGTTCGGCAATCTGCGCCCGGCCATCACCTATCCCCAGCTCGCCTCAGCCTCCAGCCTCAAGCCGGAACTGGTGGCCGGCCTGGACATCATGATCGTGCGCGAGCTGACCGGTGGCATCTACTTCGGTCAGCCCCGCGGCATCGAGGAGCGCGACGGCGAGCGGGTGGGCTTCAATACCTACGTCTACTCCGAGAGCGAGATCGAGCGCATCGGCCGGGTCGCCTTCGAGATGGCCCAGAAGCGTGGCAAGAAGCTCTGCAGCGTCGACAAGGCCAACGTGCTCGAGGTCACCATCCTGTGGCGCGAGGTGATGGAGCGCCTGGCGCCGGATTACCCGGACGTCGAACTCTCCCACATGTACGTCGACAACGCCGCCATGCAGCTGGTGCGTGCCCCCAAGCAGTTCGACGTCGTGGTCACCGGCAATATGTTCGGCGACATCCTCTCCGACGCCGCCGCCATGCTCACCGGCTCGATCGGCATGTTGCCGTCTGCCTCCCTCAACGAGAGCGGCCAGGGCATGTACGAGCCCTGCCACGGCAGCGCCCCGGACATCGCCGGTCAGGGCATCGCCAACCCGCTCGCCACCATCCTCTCGGTGGCCATGATGCTGCGATATTCCCTGGACGCGCCGGCCATGGCCAAGCGCATCGAGGACGCGGTGGGCAAGGTGCTGGATGACGGCCTGCGAACCGCCGATATTGCCGCCGAAGGCACGCGCACCGTCTCCACCGCCGAGATGGGTAATGCCGTGCTGGCGGCATTCGAGGCGTTGTAAGCAGCCAAGCAGCCAAGAAAAAACCTCCAGCAGATTACTCTGATGGAGGTTTTTTTCTTGTTGCTACAGTGGTGTGCGAGCACCCTCCTGCTCGGCGCTCGGCGCTCGGCGCTCGGCGCTCGGCCCGGCTTTCTGTATAATGTCTCCTACATTCGATTTCTGGAGGTCTTCACATGTTGAAAGTCGGTTTTGTCGGTTGGCGGGGCATGGTGGGTTCCGTGCTGATGCAGCGGATGCTCGACGATGGCGATTTCAAGGGCATCGAGCCGATCTTCTTCACGACCTCCCAGGTTGGCCAGGACGGCCCCGATGTCGGCGTTGACGTTCCCGCGCTGAAGGACGCCTTCGACCTGGACGCGCTCAAGGCGCTGGACGTGGTCATCACCTGCCAGGGCGGCGAGTACACCGAGAAGGTCTATGGTGATCTGCGCCAGGAGGGCTGGAAAGGCTACTGGATCGATGCCGCCAGCACCCTGCGCATGGCCGAGGAGTCGACCATCGTGCTCGACCCGGTCAATCGCCAGGTCATCGATGCCCAGCTCGCCAAGGGGGCCAGGACCTTCGTGGGTGGCAACTGCACCGTCAGTCTGATGCTGATGGGGCTGGGTGGGCTGTTCGAGGCGGATCTGATCGAGTGGATGACCTCCATGACCTATCAGGCTGCTTCCGGCTCTGGCGCCAAGCACATGCGCGAACTGCTCAACCAGATGGGTGGCCTGCGCGACAGCGTGGCCGACGAACTTGCCGATCCGGGCAGCGCCATCCTCGATATCGATCGCAAGGTCACCGCGGCCATGCGCAGCGGGGAGTTCCCCACCGACAACTTCGGCGCACCGCTGGCCGGCAGCCTCTTGCCCTGGATCGACAAGGCCATGGACAACGGCCAGAGCAAGGAAGAGTGGAAGGGCTCCGTGGAGACCAACAAGATTCTCGGCCTCCAGGACAACCCGATTCCCATCGACGGGCTCTGTGTCCGCATTGGCGCCATGCGCTCCCACAGCCAGGCCTTTACCATCAAGCTCAAGAAGGACGTGCCGATCGATGAGATCGAGGACCGTCTTGCCCGCCACAACGAGTGGGTGAAGGTGATCGCCAACGACAAGGACGCCACCATTGATGGCCTGACGCCGGCTGCCGCGACCGGCACGCTCACCGTGCCGGTGGGGCGTCTGCGCAAGCTGGCCATGGGCGGCGAGTACCTGTCGGCCTTCAGCGTCGGCGATCAGTTGTTGTGGGGGGCCGCCGAGCCGCTCAAGCGGATGCTGAAGATCCTGCGTGAGCAATAAATCCGATGGGGTCTTCCATGATCACCTGAACGAAAAAGCGGGGCGCCGATCAAGGCGCCCCGCTTTTCGTTGGCCTTTGGTTGTCGGTTTTCGCGAGCGAGGGTCGCATCTCATGCGATCAATGGCTTATGTTTAAAGTACGATGAATAGTGATGATCCGTGAGGGCGCCGGTAGAGTGAACATGATACATGTTCATCATAACGACTAAGAATATATTACCAGTCTACCGCCTGGCCCGGCGGGGCGCAGTGGAACGACGCAAGGGATCCCGATGAAACGCAAGCTGACATTTGCCATGCTGCTTTCGCTCTCCGCCGCCAGCCCGATGGCGCTGGCTCTGGGCCTGGGGGAGGCCGAGGTGAACTCGACGCTCAATGCACCGTTGCGGGCGAGCATCCCCTTGACTGACAGCAGCGGCTTGCAAGCTGAGCTGCTCAATGTCTCGGTGGCCGATGAGAGTGCTTTCTCTGCGGCTGGTCTGCCGCGCACCCCGCTTGCGGCCAGCGTGAAGATGGATGTGACGCGACGTCAGGGGCGTCTGGTAGTCGATCTGACCACAGAGCGCGCAGTTCGTGAGCCCTGGATCGACCTTCTGCTGCGCTTCGACTGGCCGAGTGGCCAACAGCTGCAGGAAGTGACCCTGCTGCTCGACCCGCCCGACTATGATCAGCTTCCCGCCCTGGTGGCGTCCTCGGCTTCAACGCAGGACCCGGCATCCTCGCCGAGTTCTTCGGCCGTGGCGTCGGACCCCGGTCCGCGTCCGGTGGCGCGAACCTCCAGCGACGGCTCGGGAGACCCCGCGCGGGTGCGCAGTGGCGATACCCTCTGGGCCGTGGCTGGCCGACTGAGACCGGACAGCGGCATCAGCAGGAATCAGATGATGGTCGCCCTGGTGGAGGCCAATCCGGAGGTCTTCCCGTCAGGCAATATCAATGCCATGCGGGCCGGCTTCACGCTGGTAGTGCCTCCTCGTGAGGCCATCGCGGCACGCTCCTCTGCCGAGGCTGAGCGTATCGTCCAGGCCATGAATCAGGCCTGGGCCAATCGCGGCAGTGGGGCACCGGCACGAGTGGCCCTGGGCGGTTCCTCCGACGCGCCGGCGTCGGCCGTAGCCAGTGCTCCTGTGCAGGAAGGTGCCTCAGCTCAATCTGCCGCCGAGGCGCAGGCGGAGACGGCCGAGACAGGGTCCAGCGTTGCCTCCGACAATGATGAGAACGTCACTGGTGAGGAGGCACCCCGGTTGACACTGCTCAGTGATGCCGAGGTGGCTGCAGAAGGCGTGGCGCCCGTCGAGGAGGACCAGGACCAGCAGGAGAGTGACGAGACTACCGACGTACAACAGGCAGAGGTGATGACGGATGCCCCCCTGGCATTGGCCGCGGGTGATGCCGGTCAGGGGCCCTTCATCGACCCGGAGGTGCTGGGGTTGATTGCGGGTAGCGGCGGGCTCACCGAGGATCAGCGCCTGCTGCGCCTCGAGTCTCGCTGGCGTGAGAATCGCCAGGCCCTGGAGGCGGTTCGCAGTGAACGGGATGTGCTGCAAGCCGAACTCGGTGAGCTGCGAGAAGAGCTGGATGCCATGCGCGACCAGCTGGCCGCCCTGAGTGCCGGAGGACAAGGCGTTGATGCGTCAGGCAGCGGTGGCGTGGTGGCGCCCGGCAGCGAGCCGGAAACTTCCCAGCAGGCGCCCTGGTGGGGTGCGCTCTATCAGGGTGACACCGGCCGCAATCTGTTGCTCGGCGGCGCCGGGCTGGCGGCACTGCTGGCACTGTGGGCCCTGATACGTCGTCGTCGCGAGGAGAGCGAGCCGGCGGCGGTGTTCAGCGAGGTTCGGCCGTGGGACTCGACAGCAGATGGCGTCGTGGTGCCGGGTACCTCCGAGGCGCAGAGGGCCGATGTACGTCGCGAAGAGCGGGAGCTATCGGTGCGCACGTCCATGCCCGAGGCCGAGGCCATCAGCGAAGCGGATATCTTTATCGCCTACGGGCGTCACGACCAGGCCCGCGAACTGCTGGAATCCAACCTGGCACAAGAGCCAGACCGCGATGACCTGAGGCTCAAGCTTTTGGGGGTGCAGCTGTCCCAGGGCGATAATGCGGCGGCAACCCGACAGGCCGAGTTGCTGCGCGCCGGCGGCGATCCGGATATTCAGGCTCAGGTAGCTCACTTGATGGAGCGCCATGCTCACAGTGCTTCGTCTGCCTCTGTCACGGACACCTCGGCGGATACGCCTGCCGAACGGGCGGTCTTCCCTGAAGCCAACGAGCTTCCCCCGCGTCGCTTCGACGACGCTGAGGCGACTGACGAGAGCGACGAGACGTACGGCGGTGAAGCACCTGCGGCCGAGGAAGCGTCACCAGCCGAAACGCCGAAGGAGTCTTCGGTCACCTCCGCGGAGCCCGAAGGGATACCCCCCACCACGTCGCCGGAACCTGAAAAGGTATCTCCTGCCAGTGAACCGGCCGATCCGCTGGCTCGCTATCGTCCACCCGAGCTGGAGCCAGAAGCTGAGGAGGGCTCAGACTCTCGGCCGGAAGACATCGCTTCGTCCGCTCAGGATGGTGAGTCGTCCCAGGGAGACGAGCGATCCGATGCGGCGTCCGATCAGGAAGGTGCGCCGTCCCCGGGGGGCAAGCGCCCCGACATGGCGGTACCCGAAGAGCCGGAAGGGGGCGAGGAGTTTTCGGCAGTGCCACTGACCACTCGCGCCAACGAAGACGGACGCGACGTCATCGACTATAGTCCGCCGACACTGGAAGAGCGCCCAGCCCCTCGTCAAGAAACGCCGATGCAGCCCAGCGTGGAGTTCACCTCGTCCGGCGCCGGGGACGGCGCCACGGTGGATATGCAGCCCGGCAACAAAGCGGATCGCGACGTGCACGAGGAGTGGGACATCGAAGAGGTGGCCTTCCCGCCTCTCTCGCGGGATAATGTCCACTTTTCCGCGGCGGCTTCCTCCACATCGACCCTGGCCGAAGCGCGGCGCCTGCTTGATGCCGGCGAGGCCGGTCAGGCGCGTCCCTTGCTCGAGAGCCTGATCGACGAGTCCCACGACCCCGATGTCAGGGAGGAGGCCCGCGAATTGCTGGACCAACCCCCGCAATGAGGCCGAATGACCCTTTTCCGAGCTCTCGATGAACATCGTCCCTTGTCCGGCCGCCTGGCCATGGGGGTAGAGTACGACGGCAGTGCCTACTGTGGTTTCCAGTTTCTCAAGCAGGCGCCCTCGGTGCAGGGTGCTCTCGAGAAGGCGCTGGGCAGGGTGGCCAGTCAGGCGGTGCGTGTCCACGCCAGTGGACGCACCGATTCCGGTGTCCATGCTACCCGACAGATCATCCACTTCGACCCGCCGGTGCCGCGCTCCGAGAAGGCCTGGGTGTTTGGTGTGAACGCCAACCTGCCGCGCGATGTCGCCGTGCGCTGGGTCAAGGAGGTGCCGGAGACCTTCCACTCCCGCTTCAAGGCGCTGGCTCGCCGCTACCGCTATATCCTGCTCAACCAGCCTAGCCGTCCGGTGCTGGAGCGCGCCAACGTTACCTGGTGTCGGGATCCGCTGGACGCCGAGGCCATGCACCGCGCCGCCCAGGCCCTGGTGGGTGAGCATGACTTTTCCAGCTTCCGTGCTGCCGGCTGCCAGTCGAAGACCCCCTGGCGCCACCTGCACTTCATCGAAGTGCACCGCCACGGCCCGCTGGTGGTCATCGACGTCCAGGGCAATGCCTTCCTGCACCACATGATCCGTAATATCGTCGGTGCCCTGGTCACGGTGGGGCGCGGCGAGCACGGCGCTGACTATCTGGGCGAGCTCATGGCGCTGAAGAACCGTCGGCTTGCCGATGTCACCGCCCCGGCGTGCGGCCTGCACTTCGTCGACACTCTCTACGACGAGTGTTGGGGCTTGCCTCGCGAACCGCTGGGCCCCAACCTGCTGGCCTTCCTCGGTGAATGGACCGGCGAGCGAGTGCTTCCCGACTGCCCGATGGTCGAGTTTCGACGAGGCAGGCCAGTGGCCGTCAGTCAGGAGGCGACATGACCGGGCGTACCCGCGTGAAGTTCTGCGGCCTGACGCGTCCTCAGGATGTCGATGCCGCGGTGGCCGCGGGTGCCGACGCCCTGGGTTTCGTGCTCTGGCCCGGCAGCAAGCGCGCCATCGATGAGCCACGGCTCGCCGAGCTCTGCGCCCGAGTGCCAGCCTTTGTCACCCGGGTCGGGCTATTCGTCGATGCGGATCCCGCACTAGTCGCGCGCTGCGCCGATCACCTGGACCTGTTGCAGTTCCATGGCGACGAGTCGCCTGACACCTGCCTTGCCGCCGGTCGTCCCTGGATCAAGGCACTGCGCATGCGCGATGGTCTCGATCTGCACGCCGCCGCCGAGGCCTACGGCGGGGGACAGGCGCTGCTGCTGGACGCTTACCGGTCAGGCGTGCCGGGGGGCACCGGCGAGACCTTCGACTGGTCGCGAATCCCCGCATGTCTGGCAAAACCTGTTATCCTCGCCGGAGGCCTGATGCCGGACAATGTGGCCGAGGCGATCACGGCCGTGTCTCCCTTTGCCGTGGATGTCTCCGGTGGCATCGAAGTGTCCCCCGGCGTCAAGGATAGTGCGCGCATGGCGGCCTTCCTGCGGGCCGTGCGCCGAGCCGATGATGTGCGTTGCGGTGCTTGAGCCGTTCGCTTTACCCTGTTTCCCCTTCATCCCTTCTGGCGACCCTGTGAGGTGTCTTTCGTGAGCAAGTTCAGTGACCTGACCCGACTGCCGGATGCCCGCGGCCATTTCGGTGCCTATGGCGGCCGGTTCGTCTCGGAGACCCTGAGCTTCGCCCTGGATGAGCTGGAGAAGACCTATCTGAGTCTTCGTGAAGACCCGGCCTTCCTGGCGGAATTCGACTATGATCTGGCCCATTTCGTGGGCCGTCCATCACCGCTCTATCATGCCGAGCGATGGTCGAAGCAGCTCGGTGGCGCACAGATCTGGCTCAAGCGAGAGGATCTCAACCACACCGGCGCCCACAAGGTGAACAACACCATCGGCCAGGCGCTGCTTGCCAAGAAGACCGGCAAGCCGCGGGTGATCGCCGAGACCGGGGCAGGACAGCATGGCGTTGCGTCCGCCACGGTGGCCGCGCGTCTGGGCCTGGAGTGCGATGTCTACATGGGGGCCGCCGACGTGGAGCGCCAGAAGCTCAACGTCTATCGCATGCGTCTGCTAGGGGCCAACGTCATCCCGGTGGAATCCGGCACTCGCACGCTCAAGGACGCCATGAACGAGGCGCTGCGCGACTGGGTGACCAACGTCGACACCACCTATTACATCATCGGCACCGTGGCCGGCCCCCATCCCTATCCCATGCTGGTGCGCGACTTCAACGCAGTGGCCGGGCGCGAGGCGCGCCGCCAGTCCTTCGAGGAGTTCGGCAAGCTGCCTGATGCGTTGATCGCCTGCGTGGGCGGCGGCTCCAACGCCATGGGCCTCTTCTATCCCTTCGTCGAGGACGATGATGTCGTCATGTATGGCGTCGAGGCGGGCGGCGATGGCGTCGAGACCGGCCGCCATGCCGCGCCCCTGGCATCCGGCGCACCTCGCGGCGTACTGCACGGCAACCGCACCTACCTGATGTCCGACGAGGGCGGCCAGGTCTCCGATACCCACTCGGTCTCGGCGGGCCTGGACTACCCGGGCGTCGGCCCCGAGCACGCGTTGTGGAAGGACGTGGGGCGGGTCAACTACGTGGCCGCCAACGACGATGACGTGCTGGCGGCCTTCCGCGAGTTGACCCACGTCGAGGGCATCATGCCGGCGCTGGAAACGGCTCATGCCCTGGCCTATGCCAAGGTGCTGGCGCCTACCATGCGCCCCGACCAGAACATCGTGATCAACCTCTCCGGTCGCGGTGACAAGGACATCATGACGGTGGCAAAGATCGACGGGATTGAATTCTGATGACGGCCCAGACCATGAATCGTATCGACCAACGCTTCGCCGCGCTGAAGGCCCAGGGGCGCCGTGCGCTGATTCCCTATATTACCGCCGGCGACCCGGCACCCGAGCACACCGTGGGGTTCATGCATGCCCTGGTGGAGGCGGGGGCGGATGTCATCGAACTGGGGGTGCCGTTCTCGGACCCCATGGCCGATGGGCCAGTGATCCAGAAGGCCTGCGAACGCGCCCTCAAGCATGGTGTACGGCTCTCCCATCTGTTCGAGATGGTCCGCGAGTTCCGCCAGACCGACAGCGAGACCCCGGTGGTGCTGATGGGCTACCTCAATCCGGTGGAGCGCATCGGCCTCGAGGCCTTCGCCGACCAGGCGGCCGAGGCCGGCGTCGATGGCGTGCTGATCGTAGACATGCCGCCGGAAGAGGCCGACGATGTCGGTCCGCTGCTCAAGGCCCGCGGGCTGGCCTCGATCTTCCTGGTCGCCCCTACCACTTCGCCTGCCCGGGCCGCTACAATATGCGCCCACGGCGAGGGCTACATCTACTATGTTTCGCTGAAGGGCGTGACCGGCTCGGCGACCCTCAATGCCGAGGATGTCGCCGCTCATCTGGCGCCGCTGCGCGAGATGACCGATCTGCCGCTGTGCGTGGGTTTCGGCATCCGCGATGGTGCCTCGGCGGCCGAGGTAGGCAAGGTGGCCGACGGCGTGATCGTCGGTTCCGCGCTCATCAATCGTGTTGCCGAGAATGCCGAACGCCCCGAGGCGATCCCGGCCGCGCTGAAGGCGGTCCTGGGGGAGATGCGCCAGGCGCTTGACGCCTGATCCGGGCTCGTCGCCAATCGAATCGATCCCGCCCCCGGCGTCGCCGAGGGCTTCAGCCTATACGGAAGTGCTTCTGACATGAGCTGGCTAGACAAGATCGTGCCCTCGGTGGGCCGCATCCAGCGCAAGGATCGCCGGGCGAGCGTGCCTGACGGTCTGTGGCGCAAGTGCCCCAAGTGTGAGGCGGTGCTCTATCTCCCCGAACTGGAGAAGCACCACAACGTCTGCCCCAAGTGCGACCACCATCTTCGCCTGACCGCGCGCAAGCGGCTGGACTGGTTCCTGGACAAGGAGGGCCGCGAGGAGATTGCCGCCCACCTCGAGCCGGTGGACCGCCTCAAGTTTCGCGACTCCAAGAAGTACAAGGACCGCCTGGCGACGGCCCAGAAGGAGACCGGCGAGAAGGATGCGCTGATCGCCATGCGCGGCTCCCTGGAGGGGCTGCCGGTGGTGGTGGTGGCCTTCGAGTTCACCTTCATGGGCGGTTCCATGGGCGCTGTGGTGGGTGAGAAGTTCGTGCGTGCTGCGACTGTTGCCCTGGAAGAGGGCATCCCGCTGATCTGCTTCTCCGCCTCCGGCGGCGCACGCATGCAGGAAGCGCTGTTCTCGCTGATGCAGATGGCCAAGACCTCGGCGGCCCTGGAGAAGCTAAAGCAGGCCGGCGTGCCCTATATCTCGGTGCTGACCGACCCGGTCTTCGGCGGTGTCTCGGCGTCGCTGGCGATGCTCGGCGACCTCAACGTGGCCGAGCCCAATGCGCTGATCGGCTTCGCCGGCCCTCGTGTCATCGAGCAGACGGTCCGCGAGCAGTTGCCGGAAGGCTTCCAGCGCAGCGAGTTCCTGCTCGAGCACGGCACCGTGGACATGATCGTATCGCGTGGCGAGATGCGCGAGCGGCTGGGTGGCGTATTGCGCAAGTTGACTCACTGGCCACTGGCCGGAGAGGAAGCTCCCGTCACTGATGAGCCCGATCTGGTGCAGGCGGCCGAGCAGGCGGAGCAGGAAGAGGCCGAGTCGTCGATCAGCCCGTTGGATGCCGAGCCGGAGGTAGACCCTGATGCTGAGCAGGACGGCGAGCGCCCCGATCCCGCGCGCTGATCGATTGGCATGAGCGATCACGCCCTTCCCGATACGCTTACGGCCTGGCTGGCCCGATTGGAGGCGGCTCATCCGGTCGGTATCGACCTCGGGCTCGAGCGCGTGGCCGAGGTTGCGTGTCGCATGGGGCTCCCGGAGACTCCGCTGGCCGCCCGGGTCATCACCGTGGCCGGTACCAACGGCAAGGGGTCGACCGTGGCCATGCTCGAGGCGCTTGGGCGGGTCCATGGCCTCTCCACGGCGACCTACACTTCCCCCCACCTGCTGCGCTACAACGAGCGCCTGCGTCTCGACGGCCAGGAGGCCGACGACGCAACCCTGATCGCCGGCTTCGAGGCGGTGGAGGCGGGGCGTCTGGCGGGTGAGCCGGTCAGTCTCACCTACTTCGAGGTGGGCACCCTGGCGGCGCTGTGGGTCATCGCCAGGGGGCAGGTAGACCTGGCTATCCTCGAGGTGGGGCTCGGTGGTCGGCTGGACGCCGTCAACGTCATCGACCCCGATGTGGCAGTGATTACCACTGTGGCCCAGGACCACGCTGCCTTTCTCGGCACCGACCTGCAGGGCATCGGCCGCGAGAAGGCCGGCATCCTGCGGACCGGTCGGCCCGCGGTGCTGGGCAGCCGTGACCTGCCTGACAGCGTGCGCCAGGTGGCTACGGAGCTTGGCGCCGATGTCCATGCCTTGGGGGAGGCCTTCCACCGCAAGGGGGAGGGCGAGGGCTGGAGCTTTCGAGGCCAGGCGCTGACGCTGGCCGATCTCCCTGACCCCGGGTTGCCCCTGGACAATGCCGCCACGGCGCTTCAGGCGCTGGCTCTGGCCGGCATCGAACTGGACCCGCTCGCTTGTCGCCGCGCGCTGGCCGGCGTCCAGCTACCAGGGCGCCTGCAGTGGTTGGGGCAATGGTGCCTGGACGTCGGTCACAATCCCCATGCCGCCAACTACCTGGCCGGGCGCCTGGCGATGCGGCCCTGCACGGGGCGCACCTACGGAGTGCTGGGGATGCTCGCCGACAAGGATGCCGATGGCGTTATCAGCGCCCTGGCGCCGGTGGTGGATGCGTGGGTGCCGGCGAGTCTTGCAGGAGAGCGTGCCCGCAGCGCGGATGACCTGGCCGAGTGCCTGGCGCTTCGCGGCGGCGAGGTGGGGTACTGTGGCAGCTCGCCGGTCGATGCGGCCGAGTGGCTGGCAGCTCGGCTCGAGCCCGAGGATCGGGTGCTGGTCTGCGGCTCCTTTTTCACCGTAGCCGAGGTGCTGGAATGGCGGCTGGCGATGAGCCAGGCGGCGGATCAGACTGCAGGGGAAGGCAAGGTCATCGAGGGAGCGAGATGAAATACGGAATGCGAGAACGTCTCAGCGGAGCAGTGATCCTGATCGCCCTGGCGGTGATCTTCGTTCCCATGCTGTTCGACGAGCCGGCGCCGCGCAGTGAGCGGCCTCAGCCGGTGATGACCATCGAGCAGCCGGTGGAAGTCGAGCGTCGTGACGTGCCCGACCCGGAGCCCCCGGCGAGCCTTGGCCAGATCCAGTCGCCCAGCGGGTCATCGTCGTCTCGACAGGAGGATCCTGAATCGCGGGTCGAGCCGGCGGCCGAATCGCCTGCTGCCCAGGCCTCGGATACCGAGACCGCCGAGACGCGTGAAGCGCCCAGCGAGGACCCCATCGCCGAACTGGCCCGCGCCGCCGATGAGCGTCTGTCGAGCCAGGCCGAGCAGACGAGCCGCGAACCGGACGAGGCGGCTCCCGAAGGAGAGTGGGCCGTGCAGGTGGGCAGCTTCGGGGAGCCATCAAATGCCGAGCGTCTGGAGTCGAACCTGGCCGCACAGGGCCTGCCCGTCTATAGCCGCGTCCGTGACAACGGGCTGACTACCGTCTATGTCGGACCCTACGCCACCTCCAGTGAAGGCGAGGAGGTGATGGCCGAGCTCAAGGCCGAGTCCAACCTCCAGGGCCTGCTGGTACGGGCGGGTAACTGAGCATGGCGCTGACCTGGATCGACTGGCTCTTCGTGGCGGTGCTGGTGGTGACCGGGCTGACCGGCTTCCTGCGCGGCCTGGTCCGCGAGGCCCTGGGGCTGGCGGCCTGGATCATCGCCCTGCTGGCCGCGCGGCTTCTCGCCGAGCCGGTGGCGGATCTGCTCTCCGGCGTCATCGACAATCCGGATGGACGGCTGGTGCTGGCTTTCGTGCTGGTGATCTTTGCGGTCATCCTGCTCTGCGGCATCATCATTCGTGGGGTGCATGCGGCGGTGGAGTGGGTCGGAATGGGGCTGCTGAACCGGGTGACCGGCGCTGCCTTCGGCATGGCCAAGGGTGCGGCGATTCTGGTGCTGGCGACCATCCTCATCAGCCTGACGCCGCTGGCCAAGCTTCAGGCCTGGCAGGACGCCGAGCTGCGGCCCACCTTCGAGCAGCTGCGGGACTGGGCGGTGAGTCGTCTCGAGGCATGGGAAGGGCGCCTGCCCGAGGCACCGGAATCGCTGCGCGAGTTCTCGCTGCCGCGCCCGGAACAGCCGCCAGCAGGCGGAGCCGAGTCGCCCCAGGACGACGCCGGAGAGGCAACGCCCCCCGAATAGATAAATCCCGTGACGAGGCTGGATCACGGCCCCGTCGCAACTCTTCAACGTTAGTTCCCGGGCAAGCGAGGTAAGGTGGAATGTGCGGTATCGTGGGCCTGATGGCCAAGCAGGCGGTGAACCAGGGGATCTATGACGCCCTGACGGTGCTCCAGCACCGCGGACAGGATGCCGCCGGCATGATGACCTGGCACGACGGCCGCTTCCTGTTGCGCAAGAGCAACGGCCTGGTGCGGGACGTGTTCCATACTCGACATATGACTCGGCTGAAGGGGAATCTGGGCATCGGCCATGTGCGCTATCCCACGGCCGGCTCCTCCAGCGAGGCGGAATCTCAACCCTTCTACGTCAACTCCCCTTACGGCATCACCCTGGCCCACAACGGTAACCTGACCAACTCCGACCAGCTCAAGCAGGAGCTGTTCTCCTCCGACCTTCGCCACATCAACACCAGCTCCGACTCGGAGGTGCTGCTCAACGTCTTTGCCCACGAGTTGGGCAAGCAGGGCCTGCACCTGGAGCCCGGCGATATCTTCGACGCGGTGCGACGCGTGTACCGTCGCTGCCGAGGGGGGTATGCCGCGGTGGCCATCATCAATGGCGTGGGGCTGGTGGCCTTCCGTGATCCCAATGGTATTCGTCCGGTGGTGTTCGGCACCCGCGACGAAGGCCACGGGCAGGAAGTGATGATCGCCTCCGAGTCGGTAGCCCTCGATGTCGGCGGCTTCGAGCTGCACCGTGACCTGGCCCCGGGGGAGGCGATCTTCGTCGACATGACTGGCACGATCCATACCCAGCAGTGTGCCGACCATCCGCGGCTGACCTCCTGCATCTTCGAGCATGTCTACCTGGCACGTCCCGACTCCATTCTCGATGGCGCCTACGTCTATGGCACCCGTATGCAGATGGGCCGCAAGCTCGGTGACCGTATCCAGAGCGAATGGCCGGAGCATGATATCGACGTGGTGATTCCCATTCCCGATACTTCGCGGACCTCGGCACTGGAGCTGGCCCAGCACCTGGGCGTGACCTATCGCGAGGGCTTCATGAAAAACCGCTATATCGGCCGGACCTTCATCATGCCGGGCCAGACCCAGCGCAAGAAGTCCGTGCGCCAGAAGCTCAATGCCATCGGCATCGAATTCAAGGACAAGAACGTGCTGCTGGTAGATGATTCCATCGTACGCGGCACCACCTGCAAGCAGATCATTCTGATGGCACGCGAGGCTGGCGCCCGCAAGGTCTATTTCGCCTCTGCCGCTCCTCCGGTGCGCTATCCCAATGTATATGGCATCGACATGCCAGCCGCCAGCGAGCTGATTGCCCACGGACGAAGCGAGGCCGAGGTGGGGGAGCTGATCGGTGCCGACCGGATCTTCTATCAGGACCTCGATGATCTGCAGGCCGCCTGTCGCGAGGTGAATCCCGAGCTCGAGACCTTCGATTGTTCGGTATTCGATGGAAAGTACGTAACGGGTGATATCGACGAGCGTTACCTGTCGGCCCTCGAGGCCTCACGCAGCGACGATGCCAAGCAGCAGCGCAGCGCCGGCGACCATGCCCTGGTGGGGATGCACAATCAGGAAGATGACATCGACGACTGAGAGGCAGGTCATGCAGCAGGATCAGACACCACAGAAGGAATGGGCACTGGAAACCCTGGCGATCCGTGCCGGTCACCAGCGTACCCATGAGCAGGAGCATGGCGAGCCGATCTTCCCGACCTCGAGCTTCGTCTATGGCAGCGCCGCCGAGGCGGCGGCCAAGTTCAGCGGCGAGGAACCGGGTAACGTCTACTCGCGCTTCACCAATCCGACGGTGCGCACCTTCGAGCAGCGCCTGGCCGCCATGGAGGGCGGTGAACGTTGCGTGGCCACCAGTTCGGGCATGGCGGCGATCCTGGCTACCGCGCTGGCGCTACTCAAGGCCGGCGACGAGATCGTGGCCTCGCGCTCCCTGTTCGGTTCCACGGTCAGCCTGTTCGACAAGTACCTGAGCAAGCTGGGCATCACCACGCGCTACGTGGAACTGTCTGACCTCGAGGCCTGGGAAGCGGCGATGGCACCGGCCACCCGGCTGCTGTTTGCCGAGACGCCGTCCAACCCGCTTTCCGAGGTGGTGGACATTGCGCAGTTGGCCAGGATCGCCCGTCGCCACGACGCCTGGCTGGCCATCGACAACTGCTTTCTCACCCCGGCGTTGCAGAAGCCGATTGCGCTGGGTGCCGACCTGGTGATCCACTCCGCCACCAAGTACCTGGATGGCCAGGGCAGGGCGATCGGGGGTGCCGTGGTGGGGCGCGACAAGGAGCTCGAAGAGGTGTTCGGCGTGGTGCGTACCTGCGGCCCTTGCCTGAGCCCCTTCAATGCCTGGATCTTCACCAAGGGCCTGGAGACTCTCCACCTTCGCATGCGTGCACACGGCGAGAATGCTCGGATCCTGGCGGAATGGCTGGAGGGACATCCCGCCGTGGCGAAGGTCTACTACAGTGGGCTGACCACGCATCCGCAGCACGAGCTCGCCAGCCGCCAGCAGCAGGGCTACGGGGCGGTGCTGGGTTTCGAGGTGAAGGGTGGGCGCGAGGCGGCCTGGTCAGTCATCGATGCGACACGGCTACTTTCCATCACCGGCAACCTCGGTGATGTGAAGACCACCATCACCCATCCGGCTACCACCACCCATGGGCGCCTCACGTCGGCCCAGAAGGATACCGCCGGCATCACCGAAGGGCTGATTCGTGTGGCGGTCGGCCTGGAAGCCATGGAAGACATCCGTGCCGACCTGGCCCGGGGGCTCGACGCCTTGGTGTGAGCTCGATTGCCCGCCATCCCTGGCGTGGCAGGCGGCATGCGGTTTTTCCGAATGCTACATTCGCCTTTTTTCAGCGGATGCCGATGATGCGCTGCGATAGGATCATCGGATAGACAAGACGCGGACCGAGGCAACGAAACATGTGGAAGAACACCCGCAGCGGCTGGGGGCTGCTCAGCATCCTGCTCCACTGGATCAGTGCGCTGGCCATCATCGGCCTCTTCGTCCTGGGCTGGTGGATGACCGGACTCGGCTACTATGACAGCTGGTACAACCTGGGCCCCTGGTGGCATCGCTCCATCGGCATGTTGCTTCTGTTCGCCACGCTGATCCGCCTGGGATGGCGCACCGCCAATCCGGTGCCGGTGGAAAGGGGGCATCGCCTCGAGCGTCTGGCCGCTCATTTCGGCCACATCGGTCTTTACGTGCTGATGCTGGTGGTGCTGGTCAGCGGATACCTGATCTCGACCGCAGACGGCAAGGGCATCAGCGTATTCGACGTTTTCGTGGTGCCAGCCCTGATCAGCGACCTGCCCAATCAAGCCACCGTGGCCGGCCAGGTTCACTGGTACAGCGCCCTGGCCCTTATCCTGTTGGCGGCGGGACATACCCTGGCCGCTCTGAAACACCATTGGGTTGATCGAAACGACGTCTTGATGCGTATGGTCGACCCGCGCCGTTCCCGTCGTCCCTGAGGCGATATTTTCCTGACACGATCCGAAGGAGAAATACATGTTCAAGAAGACTGCCATTGCCACCGCCCTGAGTGCTGCCGCCCTGGTGGGCATCAGTCAGGCCCAGGCCGCCGACTACGTCATCGATACCGATGATGGTCAGCATGCCTTCGTGCAGTTCAAGATCAGCCACCTGGGTTTCTCTTACATTCTCGGCAGCTTCGAGGAATTTTCCGGCACCTTCAGCTATGACCCCGATAATCTGGAGGCCTCCAGCGCCGGGATCGAGGTTCAGGTCGACAGCCTCAACAGCAATCATGCCGAGCGTGACAAGCACATCCTGAGCGATGACTTCCTGGATGCGGGTGAGTATCCCACCGCTACCTTCACGTCCACCGACTTCGAATCGACCGGTGACAATGAAGGCGTGCTGACCGGCGAGCTCACCCTGCACGGCGAGACCAACGAGATCGAGATGCCGGTTACCCTGGTAGGCGAGGGCCAGGACCCGTGGGGAAGTTACCGTGCCGGCTTCGAGGGCTCTACCATGCTGACCTTGGCCGACTACGGTATCGACATGGGTGACTTCCCCGAGGTGATGCATGAAGTTGAGCTCTATGTGACCTTCGAAGGTATCCGTCAGTAAGGCTTTGCCCGCGGGTTCGGCCCGTCGTTCAGCATGACGCCCCCCGGAGATGCCTCCGGGGGGTGCCTCGTTCTAGTCAGTGATCAGCGACTCTCGTTGGTCGCTGCCTCGGGCTTGTGGCGGTTAACCAGCTTAATGCTCGGTGCCTTGTCGCCATCGGCATGGATGACTTATGCGTGTAGGATGAGATTTCTCGATGTCACACGCTGGGGTCAGCCCGCTTCTTGATGAAGAGCGACATCGTCCTCCGATCATGAGGGATTCAATGGGCGGTCGCGATACCGGCCTCCGGCAGTGGTTGGCGCGTCGGTGGCAAGAACTCAGAGCTAGAAAATCCGATGTCCGCGACGATAGCGTTGCTGACGACATCGGGGTCGTTCGCCGCCAGTATCTGGAGAGCGAACAGCGTTTCCGGGCCCTGCTGGAGAGTCTGCCCAAGGTAGCGGTCCAGGGATATGATCGTGACCGTCGTGTCATCTACTGGAACGAGGCCAGCACCCGGCTTTATGGCTATGCCGCCGCGGAGGCCCAGGGCCAGCTGCTGGAAGAGCTGATCATTCCCGCGCCGATGCGGGAGCTGGTGATTCAGGCGCACGGTGCCTGGTTGAGGGAGGGGGTAGAAATTCCCGCCGAGGAGCTTGAGCTCCAGCACAAGAGCGGGGAACTCGTTCCGGTCTTCTCTCATCACGTCATGCTCGCCGAGCACACCGACGATCCGCTGATGTTCTGTATCGATGTGGACCTCTCGGATCAGAAGCGAGCAAATCGCGAACTGGATTTCGCTACACGCTTTGATTCACTGACCCGCTTGCCCAATCGTCAGACCTTCGAGGCACAATTGGACGAAACCATCGCCGAGTGTCGCCGACAGGGCGTCGGGCTAGTCCTTGTCTATCTCGACATCGATCACTTCGTGGATATCAATGACGCCCTCGGGTACGAGCAGGGTGATCGATTGCTGGTCGAGTTGACTCGGCGGCTTTACCTTGCAACGCGATCCTCCGACCTGATGTCTCGCCTCTCCAGCGACGAGTTCGTGATCGCCTTCCCGGGCTTCCAGCGCGAAGAGGTGCTTCCGCAGCTGGTGCACAAGGTCCAGCAGGTCCTCAGGGCTCCCTTCCTGATGAATGGTTCGCGGCGCCAGGTGTCGGCCTGCCTGGGCGTAAGTCTCTATCCGGATAACGGCGATACGGCGCGTGAGCTGATACGCAATGCTGATGTCGCCAAGAATCGAGCGAAGCTGGATGGTCGCGGCAGCGTGTGGTTCTTCGATCAGCAGCTTCACGACGAGCTGCTCCACCAGCATCGCCTCGTCGACCGGCTGGAGCGGGCCATGGACAGCGAAGAGCTCTCGCTGCACTACCAGCCGCAAGTAGCCGTTGGGAGTGGTCGCATCGAGAATCTGGAAGCGCTGCTTCGCTGGCAGCCGGCTGAAGGGCCGCCGGTCTCGCCGGCCGAGTTCATTCCCCTCGCCGAACGCTCCGACCTGATCCATCGTCTCGGTGACTGGGTCATGGAGACTGCCTGCCATCAGCGTGCTCAGTGGCGAGACGCCGGCCGGGCCATTGAGCGCATCGATATCAATTTCTCCGGCCGTCAGATGAGCCGGAGCGACGTATTCCAGCGTTTCGAGGATTGCCTGGCGCGTTATGATCTGGGACCGAGGCATATCGGTCTCGAGCTCACCGAGAATGTGCTGATCGAAGCCGACGAGAGGGTGCTGAAGGGCTTGCAACGGCTCCATCACCTGGGCTTTCGGATTGCCATCGATGATTTCGGTACTGGCTACTCGTCGCTGAGCTACCTCAAGCACTTCCCGGTCACGGCGCTCAAGATCGACCGGACCTTCGTGCGGGATGCTCCGGACCAATCCGAGGATCGGGCGATCATGGAGGCCGCGATCTTTATCGGCCATCGTCTGGGGCTCGAGGTCGTGGCCGAGGGGGTCGAGAACCTTGAGCAGTTCACCCTGGTTCGGGAGATGTGCTGCGACCTGGTCCAGGGGTTCTATTTCTTTCATCCCATGCCCGCCCCGGAGCTGGAGCGCGTGCTGGACGGGCTGCTGGTAGCGCACCAAGACGGTTCGTGCTGAGGCCGACGCCACCTTGGCGTAGAATGCCAGGCTTCCGAACAGCCACGGAGCCCCTGTGAATTCCCTCGACGAATCCCGTACCTCGCTTGGTCTCGTCCTCTGGCGTCAGACCTGGCCCATGGCCATCGGCGTGCTGGCACTGCTCGGCTTCCAGCTGGTGGACAGTGCCTTCATCGCGCGGCTCGGCACGGCGCCGCTGGCTGCCCAGTCCTTCACCTTCCCGTTGTCCTTCCTGGTCATCGGCATCCAGGTTGGCATGGGAATCGCCATTGCGGCGTTGATCTCGCGGTCCCTGGGGGCAGGGGAGTCTGCCCGGGCACGGCGATTGGGCAGTCTGGTGCTGCTGGTGGGAACCGTGACCATTGCCCTGCTGGTATTGCTGCTGTGGGCCATCCAGACGCCGATCTTTACCCTGCTGGGGGCCGACGCGTCCACCCGTGAGCTGATCCGGGCTTACTGGACGCCCCAACTGCTGGCGGCCTGGTTGGGGGCCGTGCTCTATTTCGGCTATAGCCTGTTCCGGGCCCATGGGGATACCTGGCTGCCCGGCAAGATGATGGTGATCACCAGCCTGGTCAATCTGGTCCTCGATCCGTTGCTGATCTTCGGCATCGGGCCCTGGGCGGGTCTGGGATTGCCCGGGGCGGCCTGGGCAACGTCGATCGCCTTCGCAACCGGCCTGCTGGTACTGAGCCGTCGGCTGGTTGTCATGGACTGGCTGGCGGCCGAGGGGCTCCTCGGGGAGTTGCGCCGTTCGCTGGTGCCCTTCGCTGGCATTGCCGGCCCGGCCATGATCAGCCAACTGATGCCGCCCCTGGCGGCGATGCTCGCCATCTCGGTAGTGGCCTCCCTGGGCGAAGCTCAGGTGGCGGCCTGGGGGCTGGCCAGCCGCCTGGAAACCCTCTCGTTGATGGTAGTGCTGGCCATGACGATGTCGCTGCCGCCCTGGCTCGGACGCTGTTACGGTAGCGGTGACTGGGACCAGATACACCGGCTGATGCGCCTGGCGCTCAAGGTTGTGGTCGTCTGGCAGTTGTCGCTGGGTCTCCTGATGGCTCTGGCATCTCCCTGGGTGGCGCTTGCCCTTTCCGGCAATCCCGAGGTGCAGGATGACCTGGCGACGCTGATTCGCTTCCTGTTGCCCAGCTATGCGGCACTGGGCGTCTGCATGATCGTGGTCTCGGCGGGCAACGCCCTGGGCTGGCCGCTACGCGCCATGCTGATGTCGGCCGCCCGGCTGTTCGTCTTCTACCTGCCCTGCCTCTGGGTCGGGGCCTGGCTGGGGGACCTGCTGGGTCTGGCCATGGGAGCGGCGCTCGGCAATCTGCTGGCGGGCCTGGCGGCCTGGCAGGTGCTGCGACGCATCCTCGCGGCCCCCCGCAGGCAACCGGAGACGATGGAGCGTCCGATCAGCTAGGCGTGACCGGCAATGCAGAGTGATCGTCGGGTAACTCTGAGGTCCCGCATTCTGGCTCGCCGCCACGACGATGCCCGGGCCATCGGCCCGGGCATCGTCGTTGCAAGCATGCCGAGATCAGTTGACCGCGGCGATCGCCTTGGCCAGGTAGCCCAGGTTGTCATGGGAGAAGCCGGCCACGTTGGCTCGGCCCGAGCGCACCATGTAGATGCCGAAGTCGTCACGCAGGCGGTCGACCTGCTCGGGTGTCAGGCCGGTGTAGGAGAACATGCCGCGCTGCTCGGCCACGCAGGCGTACTTGTGGTCCAGCTCGTAGGGCTTCAGGGCCTCGACGAAGTCGCGACGCAGGGTGTTGATGCGGTCGCGCATCTCGGTGAGTTCCTCGCGCCAGACGGATGCGAGTTCAGCGGAGTGCAGGATCTCGCTGACGATGGCACCGCCGTGGGCCGGCGGGTTCGAGTAGTTCTCGCGGGCCACGATGGCGATCTGGGAGCGGACGTTTTCCATCTGCTCGTTATTCTTCGCCACCATGATCAGGCAGCCGGTGCGCTCGCAATAGATGCCGAAGTTCTTGGAACAGGAACTGGTGATGATGACCTCGTCGAGGTTCTCGGCCATCAACCGAACCCCGTAGGCGTCCTCATCCAGGCCCTCGCCGAAGCCCTGATAGGCGAAGTCGATCAGCGGCAGCAGGTTGCGCTCGCTGACGACTTCGAACACCTGTTGCCACTGGTCGCGGGAAAGATCGAAACCGGTGGGGTTGTGGCAGCAGGCGTGGAGCAGCACCACGTCACCCTCGGGTATCTGCTTGAGCGCTCCCAGCATGCCGTCGAAGTCGAGACGGTTCTCCGCGTCCACATAGGGGTACTTGTGCAGGGTCAGGCCGGCAGCCGGAAAGATGCCCAGATGGTTCGGCCAGGTCGGGTCGGAGACCCAGATGTCCTTGCCGGGCAGCTGGGTGGCAATGAAGTCTGCCGCCAGTCGCAGGGCACCGGTGCCGCCGGGTGACTGGGTGGCGCTGGCACGCTTGGCCTCCAGCACCGGCGACCCTTGGCCCAGCACCATGGGCAGGATCACCTCGCCGTACGCCGGCGCGCCATGCGAACCGATGTAGGTCTTGGTGGTTTCGTTCTTGAGCAGCAGGGCCTCGGCTTCCTTGACGGCGCGCATCACAGGTGTGTTGCCCTGGTCGTCCTTGTAGACGCCGACGCCGAGATCGACCTTCTGAGGGTTGGTGTCTTTCTTGAAGGCTTCGATCAGACCGAGGATGGCGTCCCCGGGAACCCGCTCAATTTTCTCGAACATTTATTTCGCTACCTCGTCGGTTCTGGCGGCAAGAATGAAATCGTTCCTGTGCAGGCCCTTGATCTTGTGTGACCACCAAGTCACGGTCACCTTGCCATATTCGGTAAGGATCGCGGGATGGTGATCGGCTTGCTCGGCGATCTCGCCTACCCGCTGGGTGAAGTCGAGGGCCTGCTGGAAGTCGCGGAACTTGAAGGTCCGCTCCAGCTGCATGATGCCATCGCGATCAACGATCTGCCACTCGGGGATATCGGCCTTGTACTGCTCGATCTCGTTCTCGGTCACCTTGGGGGCGTCGATGCTGCAGGCTTCGCACTGCTGCTTGGAAAGCTGGCTCATGGTATCTCCTTCTCGTTTCGATGGGTCGTACTGTTTCGATGGGTCGTAAGGTCAACCGTGCTCGCGGTCTCCTGTCCGCAAAGGTCGTGCAGAGTGCCGAGCTCGTCAAGCGTGCGGTAGTACGGTCGGGGCAGGCAACGGGAGCTGGCGCGCCTTGAGGCAGAGCAGGTGTCACGTTATCTTGACACTTCGGTCACGTTAGCGTGACAACTTTGCTGACACCTTAGAGAGAACCTGTCCCGATGCGACTGAGGTTTCATTGCCAGAACCGGATCGGCATCCTGCGTGACATCGTCGCCCACTTCTCTGATTACGGTCTCAACGTGGCCCGCGGAGAGGTGGGAGGCGAGCACGGCAATGCCATCTACCTGCATGTGCCCCATCTGCTTCATGCGCAACTGGCCACCCTCAGGTCGGAGCTGGAGGCGGTACCGGGGGTCTTTGCAGTGCGCCAGGTCAGCCTGATGCCCAGCGAGCGACGACACCTGGAGCTGGATGCGCTGCTCTCCTCGCTTTCCGACCCTGTGATGTCCATCGACATGGAAGGGCATATCGTGGCCGCCAACCGGGCCGCCGGGCAGTTGCTTGGTGTGCGCATCGACGAGGTGCCCGGGCTGTCCCTGGATCGTCATCTTCCGGAGTTGGACCTGCCGTCGCTGATCCGACGCAACAATGCCCGGGTCAATGGCTTGCGTATCAAGCTTCGCGATACCACTTTCCTTGCCGATATCGCGCCGCTGCACCGGGAGCACCAGGACGATGTGGCTTCTCTGGCCGGTGCCGTGGTGACCCTGCACCGGGCCGATCGCATCGGCGAGCGCATCTACCAGGTGCAGCGTCAGGAGCTACGTGGTTTCGAGGCGATCTTCCAGGCGAGTCCACGACTGCAGACAGTGATTCGCGAGGCCCGGCGGATGGCGCCGCTGGATGCCCCCCTGCTGATCCAGGGCGAGACCGGCACCGGGAAGGAGTTGCTGGCCCGGGCCTGCCATCTGGCCAGTGCGCGGGGTCAGGCTCCCTTCATGGCCCTCAACTGCGCCGGCCTGCCCGAGTCCATGGCCGAGACCGAGCTGTTCGGCTATGCCCCCGGCGCTTTCGAGGGCGCGCGTGCCGAGGGCAAGCTGGGCCTGCTGGAACTGACGGCCGGCGGCACCATCTTTCTCGACGAGGTGGGCGAGATGAGCCCGCGGCTGCAGGTCAAGCTGCTGCGATTCCTGCAGGATGGTGGTTTCCGCCGAGTGGGGAGCGACGAGGAGACCTGGCTCGACGTGCGGGTCATCTGTGCCACCCAGCAGGACCTTCCCGCACTCTGTGCCGAGGGGCTGTTTCGACATGACCTCTACCACCGCCTCAATGTGCTGTCGCTGCGGGTGCCTCCGCTGCGCGAGTGTCGGGATGGCATCGAGGCGTTGGCCATGCACTTCATCGACCGCGCCGCCCGCCAGATCGGCTGCCGCCTCCCGGGCCTCTCTTCGCCGGCCCTGGCGAGGCTCGCCGCCTACCATTGGCCCGGTAATGTCCGCCAGCTCGAGAACGTGCTCTTCCAGGCGGTCTCGCTGTGCGAAGGCGAGACCATCGAGCCCGACCACCTTCGCCTGCCCGACGTCGGGGATTCGGCAGGCCTGGCAGGTATCGAGCTGGAGGGGTCCCTCGCCGGCATCCTCGGCGAGGTGGAGCGCCGGGTGCTCGCGGAACTCTATCCTCGGCATCCATCCAGCCGCCAGCTGGCCAAGCGCCTCGGGGTCTCCCATACCACCATCGCCAACAAGCTCAGACGCCACGGAATCGGCGGGGAGGAGTGATGCTCTGTCCTACCGGAAGGGCTCTGTCGACTGAAGGGCTGCCTTTGTGGCTAAAGCTGGTTTTCAGCCTCTGGGTGACGATCTGGGCGTCATCCTACTGGGTGCTGCTCGGTCCGCAGAACTTCTTCTGGCTGTGCAACCTGGCCAATTTCCTGATCCTGGCAGGGCTATGGAGCGAGAGCCGGCGGCTGATCTCCATGCAGTGGCTGGCCGTGGCCCTCGTGGGCACCTTCTGGGCGGTGGATGTGGGTACCGCCTGGGTGACCGGCTGGCACCCCATCGGCGGTACCGAATACATGTTCGATCCCCAGCATCCTCCGCTGACACGGGCGATGTCGCTCTATCACCTGATCCTGCCGCTGGTGGCGGGCTTCGCGATCTGGCGGATCGGCTATGACCGCCGGGCGCTGGTCTGGCAGAGCCTGCTCACCTGGCTGGTGATTCCCGCCAGCTATTTCTTCACCGAGGCCGAACGCAACATCAACTGGGTCGAGGGGCCCTTCGGGAAGCCCCAATCGATGATGGACCCTCTGGTTTACCTGGCGGTGCTGATGATTCTCTGGCCGCTGCTGATCTACCTGCCGGTGCACGGGCTGACCCTGGCGCTGTCACGTCGCCGTCGCGGCTGATCTCGTCAGTCGGCGAGGTGTTTGGCGAGGCAATGTCGAACCTCGGCATAGGGATAGTCCTCCAGGGCGGCGAACCCCGCCAACTGGCGTGCCTTCATGGGAGTGAACAGCGGCGTGGTGATCCCGCACAGGAAGCGTGTCATCAGGTCCGCTGTGGCCGGGTGCCCCTCGCCAGCTTCTCCGAGCCGTTTCAGGAAAGGCTCACACAGGGCCTTGATATCCTGGGTCTCCAGGGGCCTCGTCGGCTCGGCGGATGGCAGGTGTGCCACCTGGCCTCGGCAGGCGGAACAGTGGCCACAGGATTCGGGCGCCCGGGCATCGCCGAACCAGTCGGCGAGCCGACGGCTCAGGCAGCGGTCACTCTCGAACAGCACGAGCATGGCGTGGAGGCGGTCGATCTCCGTTCGCTCCTTCTCGCGAAAGTAGGTGCACAGGTCGTCGGTCAGGGATTCGGGTTCCATCTCGACCGAGAGCACCTCGTAGACCTCGGTCATCTGCTTGCTTTCCAGCACCATCCAGCCCTTCTCGACGAAGTAGTCCAGCGCCGTGATCACCCGGCTGCGATGCGTGTCGAGGCCACGCTCGCCACCCAGGGCCTCCAGGGCGGCGAAGTCCAGGCTGTACCAGGTCCGGGCACGTGAGGAGGCGTCCAGGATCGCCTGGACGAAGGCCCGACGCTCTCCCTGGAAACGGCGGATCAGGGCCTCTGGGTCGGACTCCAGCCGGAAGCGATAGTCGGCAAAGTAGCTGTAGCGGGGAGCAATGAGGCCCCTCAACTCGAGCTGGACGAGCAGCGTCTTGAGCGGCAGGGGGCGGATATTGCTGTGCCGCGACAGCGTGTTGAGCATCAGCTCCCACTGGGATCCAGCGGCTTGCAGCTCGTCGATCACCCGGCGAATGCCATGATGCTCGGGCGTGTCGCCGTAGACGAAGTTCTCGAGTATCTCGAGATGGTCGCGCCCGGCCAGCATCAGGCAGTGGGAGGGCAGGCCGTCGCGGCCGGCCCGGCCGATCTCCTGGCTGTAGTTCTCGATGGACTTGGGCAGATCGAAGTGGACCACGTTGCGGATGTCGGCCTTGTCGATGCCCATGCCGAAGGCGATGGTGGCGACGATGCACGGCGTGCGGCCGGCCATGAAATCGCGCTGGATCGCTTCGCGGCGCTCACCGTCGAGCCCGGCATGGTAGGCCGTGGCCGGCAGGCCCGCCTTCGCCAGGTAGGCGGCCAGTCGTTCCGCCGTCTGCTGCAGGGTGACGTAGACGATGGTCGGCTGGGCTGTCTCCTTCTCGAAGCGGGGACGCAGCCACTCGACCAGCCGGCGGGGGCGTTCGGCGGCGGGTACCGGGGTTACCTGGAGATCGAGATTGGGACGGTAGAAGCCGGTGCCGGTGACGTCATCCGCGTCGATGGCGAAGCGGGTTCGCATATCGTCGATGACTCGCGGGGTGGCCGTGGCGGTGAGCAGCAGGACCTGCGGGATGGCGAAGTGGCGACGGTAGTCCGGCAACTTGAGGTAGTCCGGTCGGAAGTTGTGGCCCCATTCCGAGATGCAGTGGGCCTCGTCCACCACCATCAGCGAGATCGGCACTCGCTGGATGAAGGCGCGGAATCGCTCGTTCTTGAGGCGTTCCACCGAGACCATCAGGATGCGAATATCGCCGCGCTTGACGCCTTCCATGACTGCCGCCGCTTGCTCACGGCTCTGGCCCGAGTCGAGACTGGCGGCGAGGATGCCGTGACGGCTGAGGAAGGCCAACTGATCCTGCATCAGCGCCAGCAACGGCGAGATCACCAGGGTCAGATGGGGGAGGTGCAGGGCCGGCAGCTGGTAGCACAGCGACTTGCCGGAGCCGGTGGGAAAGATCGCCGCGGCCGAACGGCCCGCCACGATGGCCTCGATGACCGGTCGCTGACCCGGGCGAAAATCGTCATGGCCGAAGACCTCTTGGAGCGTCCGCTGGATCATGGGCATGTCCTGCCGTGTCGTCGAAATATTACTGGGAATTCATCCAGTATAACGTGCCCATCGGCCTTCGTCCGCGTCGAGGGCTCAGACGCCGACCATGACCTGGTTGCGCCCGCCGTGCTTGGCCGCGTAGAGGTTTTCGTCGGCTCGGTGGATGAGGGTTTCCTGGGAGTCACCGATGCGGTGTTCGGCGATGCCGATGCTGACGGTGATGCGTTTCGGACCGATACCGAAGTCATGGACGGCAATCCGTTCGCGAAGGCGTTCCGCCAGCTTTCGGCAATGAAGCTCGGGGGTCAGGGGCAGCAGGAGGGCGAACTCCTCGCCCCCTAGCCTGGCCACCAGATCTTCCTCTCGGAGCATTTCTTGGCACAGGACGGCGAGTTCCTTGAGTACCTGGTCTCCTTGCAGATGTCCCCAGGTGTCGTTGATCGACTTGAAGTGGTCGATATCGAGCATCATCAGCGACAGTGGGAAGGCGTGTCGGTTGCTCAACGATATCTCCTCGTCGAGGCGCTGCATCAGCTTGCGGCGATTGGCCAGGCCGGTCAGATCATCGGTGTCGGAAAGGCGGCGCAATCGCTGCTCCTCGGCCATCTGCTCGCTGATATCGATCATCATGCCGTACCAGAGGGTGCCGGTATCGATCTTTCGCGGCTGGGCGCGCAGGGCAATCCAGCTCATTCGATCATCGGCCAGCCTGAGTTGAAACTTGGTGGTGATGGGGCTTTGACAGCGGGCGGAACGCTCGATGGCAGCCATCAGGCGGGGGTACTCGTCTTCGGACAGGCGCTCGAATGCTGGAAGGGCACTCTGCGCCAGGTCGAGTCGGTCGATCCCGAGTTGTTGAATACCACTGCCGGCCAGGTAGGGGAAGTGCATCCGGCCGTCCGGGGCCCGGTGCAGCTGAAAGATCACCCCGGGCAATTGCTCGGTCAACTCGAGGATCCATTCCGGTTGCGGCTTTTCGCCAACCGTCTCGAGGTCGTTGGAAGGCATGCGGGTGTCCTTTTCCCTGCGGTAAACAGGGGGGTCGTGCTTGGTTATCGTCCTGCCCCACGGAGACGGCAGCTGGTGGACGCTGGTTGTCTCTTGGTCAAGCACATTATGATACGCCGACGGAATCGAGTCGGCATCCTTCCTGCGACGTAGGAGATCGCTTACAGGATGGTAAGGGATCGAGTGGCACTACCGTGGGGCATCGTAGCGTCCTGGGCGTCCGCGGGAGAAGACGACCTGCCACAGCTGCAGGTGGCGAGCCCGGAAGGCCCCGGCACAGATCGCCAGGTAGTAGCGGAACATTCGGCGGGTGCGCTCGTTGTAGCGATGGGCGATCTCATGCCAGTGGGCATCGAAGTTCTCAAGCCAGGCCATCAGTGTCTTGTCATAGTCGGGCCCGAAGTTCTGCCAGTCCTCCATCAGCAGGTGGTCTTCACTGGTGCGCGCGATGTCCATGGCGGAAGGCAGGACGCCGTTGGGGAAGATGTAACGATTGATCCAGGGGTCCGCCGTGATCTCGGAGCGGTTGGAACCGATGGTATGCAGCAAGAAGAGGCCATCGGCCGGCATCAGTCGCCGTACCGTCTCGAAGTAGGTGGCGTAGTTGCGGTGTCCCACGTGCTCGAACATGCCGATGGAGACGATGCGGTCATAGTGCCCGTCCAGGTCGCGGTAGTCCTGCAGCAGAATCTCCACCGGCAGTCCCTCGCAGCGCTCCCTGGCCAGCGCGGCCTGTTCGCGGGAGATGGTGATGCCGGTCACCTCGACGTCGTGGTGGCGGGCGGCATGCTCGGCAAAGCTGCCCCAGCCACAACCGATATCCAGCACTTTCATGCCTGGCTGGAGTTTCAGCTTGCGGCAGGCCAGCTCCAGTTTGGCCTGCTGGGCCTGGTGCAGGTCTTCGGCCGATTTCCAGTAGCCACAGGAGTAGCACATGGTGGGGTCGAGCATGCGCTCGAAGAGATCATTGCCCAGGTCATAGTGGGCTTCACCAACCATGTAGGCGCGAGCCTTGCTCTGGAGGTTGAGGAAGCCGGCCTGCAAGCGGTACTTGAGGCGTTCCGTGGTCGAGCGGGCATGCTCGCTCAGCCCGTTCATCAGTAGCCGGTAGGCCAGCTCGTCGATGCTGTCACACTCCCACCAGCCATCCATGTAGGATTCGCCCAGGCCCAGGGTGCCCTGGTACAGCACGCGCGAGAAGAAGTCGGGATGCAGCACGCGGATATCCTGGGGCGCATCGCCGTTGAGGGTGACGCCCGATCCCTCGAGAAGCTGTTCGACGACTCGGCGGGCGCGAGTGTCGGGCAGGGCGATGGGGCCGATACGGGGTTCGCTGGTCATGGATTCCTCCTGGTCCGGTGATGGAAGTCAGGGTGGCGAACGCGCTGGGCATGGCTCTGCGACCGCATTGTTCTTTTGTGGATTAGCATAGACCAGCGAGCATGGGTCGTATATTGCACCAGGTTAACGAAACAGGAGGTGTTTCAATGCACGTGATCATCGATCTTTGTGTGGTGCCCCTTGGGGTCGGAGTGTCCGTTTCAGCGGAGATCGCGGCTTGCCAGCGCGAGATTCAGGCGTCGGGTCTTGAGTACCGCATGCATGCCTACGGGACTAACATCGAGGGGCCATGGGACGAGGTGATGGCGGTGGTCAAGCGCTGTCACGAGGTGGTGCACGAGATGGGGGCGCCACGCATCACGACAACGCTCAAGCTCGGAACGCGCACCGACCGCGACCAGCGAATGGATGACAAGGTGGCGAGCGTCGAGAACCTACTGGGCGAGCGGTGACCCCGTCATTCGGCACGCTGCGTCACTCTGTGCGTAAATATAACGTTACATCCTGTCAGCTATTTGCGCCAGGCCAAGGCTGGAACAGGCGGGGTTGCAGTCTTTGTAAGGAATTCGTTACGGAGCTGGGGGTGTGGGTGATGTCGCTGGAGTCCCAATGGCATCGTTTACGGATTCCGGGGGAAGGGCCGAGGCACTAGGCTGAGCGTCATCGAGAGCCCGTCAGCAATTGAACGTCACCCGCGACGGGCCGATGACCGTTCCAATGCAAATTCACAATAATAGTTCCCCAGGAGAGAGCCGCCATGACCGCAACACCCCAGCATCAGACCGTACCGCCCGTCACCCACGACAATCCCATCGGTACCGACGGCTTCGAATTCGTTGAATACACGGCACCGACTGCCGAAGGTATCGAGGAACTGCGGGCACTCTTCCACCGCATGGGCTTCACCGAAACCCGCAAGCACCGTTCCAAGCAGGTATTCCTCTTTCAGCAGGAAAACGTCAATTTCGTGCTCAATGCCGAGCCGGGTAGCCATGCCGCGACCTTTGCCGATGTGCATGGTCCGAGCGCCTGTGCCATGGCCTGGAAGGTAGAAGATGCCCGCCAGGCATTCGATTATGCCGTGGCCAATGGTGCTGAGCCGATGGAGAATCCGGTTGGTCCCGGTGAGGTGGGTATTCCCGCAGTGAAGGGCATCGGTGGTTCGCTGCTGTACTTCGTCGACAACAAGGTCGACAGCGAAGGTCGTACCATCTATGACATCGACTTCGAGGCGATCCCGGGGCGGTCATCGCAGGACAACAGCGTGGGCCTGCAGGTCCTCGATCACCTGACCCACAACGTCGATCGTGGACAGATGGATCCCTGGGCCGACTTCTACACCCGCATCGCCAATTTCCGCGAGAACCGCTATTTCGACATCAAGGGCAAGAAGACCGGGTTGCATTCCCGTGCCATGACCGCTCCCTGCGGCAAGATGCATATCCCGATCAACGAGTCGGCCGATGATACGTCGCAGATTGCCGAATTCCTGCGCGAGTACAACGGCGAGGGCATTCAGCACCTGGCCATGGCCACCGACGACATCTACGCCACGGTGCGAGCGCTGCGGGCTAATGGTGTGACCTTCCTCTCCACGCCAGATACCTACTACGAGAAGGTCGACCAGCGTGTGCCCAACCATCAGGAGAACGTCGAGGATCTGCGCGAGCTGAGCCTGTTAGTCGATGGTGGTCCCAATGAGGGCGTGCTGCTGCAGATCTTCACGGAGACGGTCATCGGGCCGATCTTCTTCGAGATCATCCAGCGCAAGGGCAACGACGGCTTCGGCGAGGGCAATTTCAAGGCCCTGTTCGAGTCCATCGAGGAAGACCAGATTCGTCGTGGCGTCCTCAAGGACGATTGATCCTCTTGTGATCTACCGGTCAGCCGGCAGGTGGTAACGATCAATGATGGTACGATCGACCACCTGCCTGCCTCTTCACGATAAAATCCGTCACGTTAGTGCTCTCGATAGCGATTCTTCTATCGTGACGGAAGAACAATGTTCATGACCCCTGGTGTGATATGACAACGAATCAACAATCCCGGACTCAGTGGCACGGTCGTTGGGGCTTTGTCCTGGCGGCAACCGGCTCTGCGGTGGGCCTGGGTAACATCTGGAAATTCCCCTATATCACTGGTGAGTATGGTGGTGGGGCCTTCGTGCTGGTCTATCTGGCTTGCATCCTGGCCGTGGGCGTGCCGGTGATGATGACCGAGATTGCCCTGGGGCGCCGTGGTCGCGGCAGCCCCATCGATGCCATCCGTCGAGTGACCAGCGAGTCAGGCCGTGGTTCGGCATGGTCACTGCTGGGCTGGATGGCCATGCTGGCCGGCTTCATGATCCTGTCCTTCTACGTGGTGGTGGCTGGCTGGTCCTTCTCTTACCTCTGGAAGATGCTCAGCGGTGGCCTGGCCGCCTCCAGTGTCGAGGAGATGGCGGCGATCTTCGGCGCCAACAACGAAAGCCCCTTCAATCTGGGGTTCTGGAGCACCCTGGTCACGGTGGCCACCATGGTGATCGTCGGCAAGGGTGTTCAGGCTGGCATCGAGAAGAGCGTCAGCTGGATGATGCCCGGAATGGTGGTAATGCTGCTGGTGCTGATCGGCTACGGGATGTTTTCCGGCGGCTTCGGTGAGGCGGTACGCTTCCTGTTCTCGTTCGATGCCGGCAGTCTCTCCAGTGAAGGCGCGCTGGCTGCGTTGGGGCATGCCTTCTTCACCCTCTCGCTGGCCTCCGGGGCCATTCTCACCTACGGCAGTTACCTGCCGGCACGGGCCTCCATTGCTCGCACCACGCTGTCCGTGGCGTTCGCCGACACCCTGGTGGCGCTGATGGCGGGACTGGCGATCTTCCCGGTGATCTTTGCCAACGGCATGAGTCCGGGAAGCGGGCCGGGACTGATCTTCATGAGCCTGCCGCTGGCTTTCCAGGCCATGCCGCTGGGAACTCTGTTCGGCATCCTGTTCTTCGTCATGCTCTCCATGGCGGCCCTGACCTCCTCGATCTCGATGGTGGAGGCCACGGTCTCGTGGTTGACCGATAACAAGGGCATCTCGCGGCGCACGGCGTCCTGGGGCACCGGCATCGTCCTGTGGCTGGTCAGCACCCTGGCGATGCTGTCGTTCAATGTCGGCGCCGACTGGACCCTGGCCGGCAAGCACTTCTTCGACTGGCTGGATTACCTGACCTCGCGCTGGATGATGCCGTTGGGGGGACTGGGCATGGTGCTGCTCGCCGGTTTCGTGCTCAAGAACGAGACGTTCCGCGAGGAGCTGGGGCTCTCTGCCGGCTGGCATGCGCTCTGGCTGTTCATGGTCCGCTACGTGAGCCCGCTGGGTATCCTGGTGATCTTCGTCGATGCGCTGGGCATCACCCAGGTGGTGTTCGCGCAGCACTGGCCCTGGTTGCTGGCGGTGCTGGTGATCATCACCCTGGTTGGTGAGCTGATTAGTCCTCGCCTGCGCCGGGTGCTTGCTCACTGAGCAGGTAGCAAACCCCGAAGAGACTTCGTCGCCCCCGCCCAGCGGGGGCGACGTCGTTCATGCCGCTGAATCGTGACGATTCCTGGCGACAGGCATCCACCGCCTAGGCCGGACTATGATATGGCAACCAATGCATGTCGTAATCCCGAAAAGGTTGCCGCTGACCGACGAAGTGGTTACTATCCGACCGCCGACGCTGGTTATCGTCGGCAGCGTGGTGTGGTTGTTTCACCGGCTGGCCTGGTTCGATCAAGGCCTTGTCACGCTTTCGGTGTGGATGCAGGGCAAGCATTCTGGTACGTCAATAACCTATCATGGCGCCTGATCGCTGGATGCGAAGTCGGCGCATTACGGTAAGTCATGAGGTGACATTATGGCGATTCGATCCCGCCTGATCCTGAACTGCTGCGTGGCGGCTCTTCTTGCGACCGGCTTTGTCGGCAAGGGGCTGGCTCACGAGAAGTCGGCAGATACCCAGCAGGGTGTCGCGTCCTATTACAGCGACCGCTTTCAGGGTCGTACCACGGCCAGTGGCGAACCCTTCGACCAGCAGGCTTTCACGGCGGCGCATCCGACCCTGCCATTTGGCACCAAGGTCGTGGTGACCCGCGAGGACAACGGCCGCGAAGTCGAGGTGCTGATCAATGACCGCGGACCCTACGCCAAGGGGCGTATCATCGACCTCTCAAAGCGTGCCGCCAAAGAGCTGGGCATGTTGCAGCGTGGTACCGTTCCGGTAGAAATCTCCTTCGTGCAGTGAGGCAGCCGTGGCGGGCCAAGAGCCCGTCGGCTCGATGATCAGCGCGGAACACTGCGCGAGAATTCCCGCTGCCAGCGGGTCAGCAGTGCCTCACGCTTGAGGTCGTCCAGGGTAGCCAGCAGGCTGGGTCCCAGGATGATCGGCCGCAGAGCCTCACCCCGTTCCTGACGCAGCGAGGCCGCCGTGCCGGGCCCTTCCAGTGCAGGATGTATGGCACCCAGGGTGGTCTCGCGGGCGAGTACCCTCTGCCCCCTCTCGCCGATGAGGTAGTCGATGAAGCGTTCTGCCGCCTCGGGGTGGGGTGCCTGGCGAGGTATCAGTGCCAGGCGCTGGGTGACCAGCGTATAGTCCTCGGGCACCACGATCCTCAGTTGCGGCTGGTCGCCCAGCCGGGCCTGGGCATAGCTGCCCAGCAGGTTGTACCCCACCAGATAGCGTCCCTCGATCAGTCCCTCCAGCATTGCCCCGGTGGTCTCCACCAGTTCGGTCTCGGCCTCCCCCAGCGCTGCCACCAGCTCCCAGTAGCGGGGCGACAGGCGCGATTCCTCGATGGCATAGGTATAACCCGCGCCACTGGTAACCGGGTCATAGGTGACCACCTGGCCCTGCAGTGCCTCTGCATGGCCCTCCAGCAGGGCAAGCAGATCCGCATGGCCACGTATTTCTCCGAAGCGCTCGATGACCGCCTCGTTCACGACCATGACAATGGGCTCGAAGGTGATGGCGAAGAGTTCATGACGCCAGCGCGCCCAGCTCGGCCACTGCTGTGCGGCGAGACTCTCCAGCGGGCGGGCATGCCCCGCATTGGCCAGCCGGTATTGCCATGGCATGGCGGAGGAGAGCAGCACATCGGCCTCGTCCGGCGCCCCAAGAAAGCGTTCGTGCAGTGCCAGGGTGGTCAGGTTGCGGTAACGCACGGCCAAATCGGGGTGCTCGCGCTGAAAACCTTTCAGCAGCGGGCGTATCTGGGGCAGGTCCAGAGCGCCATGAACCACCAGTGAGGGACTCTGCCCGTCACCTGACTCGGCGGGGAAGTGCAGGGACTCGTCGGCGCGGACCGCCATGGCAACCAGCAAGAGAAGCAGCAGCCAGCGATGGATAGGGCGGCCTCGACGATTCATGGGGTGTCTCCGTGAAATTGCAGTCCCACGCGAAGCCCACGACCGTCATGGCCTGCCGACAGCTGCAGGCGTGCGCCATGCGTTCGGGCGATACCATCGACGATGGCCAGCCCCAGCCCGGAGCCTTCCTGATCGTCGCGGTCGCGGTGAAAGGGGCGAAGCATCAGCCAGCGTCGCGACTCGGGTATCCCCGGGCCGTCGTCCTCCACGATCAGCCGCGGCGGTTTGTCCTCGACCCGCAACGTGACCCGACGCCCTCCATAGCGACAGGCATTGTCGATCAGGTTGCCGACGGCTTCGGTGAGCAGCCAGTCGCTGCCCTGGATCCAGACTTCGCTCCCGGTGGTCTCCACCCCCAGGTCGACTCCCTGGCGGTAGCAGGATGCCCAGTGATCGTGTAATGCCTGGCGGGCTAGGGCATTGAGTTCCAGTGGCGCCGGGTCGGGGTGGTATTCGGGGTTGGCCAGCCGGGTCAGCGAGAGCAGCTGTGCCGCCAGTCTGGCGGTGTTGGCGCTGGTGGCCTGCATGGCGAGCAGCGCCTCTTTCCAGCGTATCGGATCGTCCTGGCGAAGGGCGAACTCGGCACGTGCCGACAGGCCCGCCAGAGGGGTCCGCAGCTGGTGCGACGCATCGCCGATGAAGCGCTCCTGGTTGGCACGCACGCGGCGCATCCTAGCAAGCAAGCCGTTGACCGTATCGCGAAGTTCGGCGAGTTCCCGTGGCAGTGTGAGCTCCAGGGGGGCGAGGGTGCGCGGGTCGCGCGCACGGATTGCACGGCGTAGCCGGGTGAGTGGCGTCAGTGCGACGCGGATGGCCAACAGCATTCCCACCGTTGCCAACGCTGCCATGGCCAGGATCATCGCCAGATTGGCCCGCCACAGTTCGGCGGCCAGGGCATCACGTCCCTCGCGGCTATGCGCGACCCGGACCTCGAAGGGCTCGCGAACGCGCCACTCCTCGAGGCGCGTGCGACGCACCCCCTGACGCAGCGACAGGTCCTGCCAGGCGATATGACGATAGAGCAGGGTGTCCCCCTCCTCGAGGCCCCCGCGCGGATCGCCCGGAAGATTGGCATTGCCGGTAATCATGCGCCCTTGACCGTCGACCAGACTGTAGAAGACTCGTTCCTCGGCATCGGTGGCCAACATGTCCAGGGCCGCCGGGGGCAGGTCCAGCCAGAGTCGATCATCCTGCCATTGCACCTGTTCGGCAATGGCCAGTGAAGCGGCCTCGAGCAGCCGGTCGAAGGCGCGGTCGGCCGTTCGCTGTGCGTCGACCCACGCCTGTATCAGGATCAGGCTACCCAGTACCAGCAGGGGCAGCAGCAGCCATCCCAGCAGGCGCCGATAGAGGCTGTCTCCCCCCTTCACTCGACCTCCAGCAGATAACCCAGGCCGCGCACCGTTCGCAAGGCCACGCCGGTATTGCCCAGCCGCTTGCGCAGGCGGTGAACATAGACCTCGATGGCGTTGTCGCCCATGGCGTCGCCCTGGAAGGCTTCCTCGGCAAGTCGCACCTTGTCCACCGGCTCGCCGGCATGGCGCATCAGGCAGGCCAGCAGGCGTTGCTCGCGGGGCGGCAGGGCAAGCGTTGCCTCCTCGAGGGTGAAACGTTGGTGCCGGGTGTCCAGCATCAGAGGGCCGACCCTGAGCTGCGGATCAGGGTTGCGTCGTCGCAGCAATGCGCGGACGCGCGCCTCGAGTTCATCCAGGGCGAAGGGCTTTGCCAGGTAGTCGTCTGCGCCCAGGTCGAGGCCCTGCACGCGATCCTCCACGGCGCCGCGTGCGGTCAGGATCAGTACCGGGGTTTCGGTGTCGTGGTGACGCAGTGCTTCGAGAACCGAAAGGCCGTTGCACCCCGGCAGGTTCAGGTCGAGCAACACCAGCCCGGCGCCATGTTCAGGCTTCGAAAGATGTGTCCGGGCGGCTTCGCCGTCAGCGAAATGCCATACCTCATGGCCCTCGAGGCTCAGGGTATCGATGAGGGTTTCGGCCAGCAGGGTGTCATCTTCCACCAGCAGCAATCTCATGGCGTCACTTCCTCGCCGGTGTTCCCGCGTGGGGTCTGGAGGTCAGCACCGGCTTCGGCCAGGGCAAGGTTCGCATCGGCGACCGTCAGTCGCCCCTCCGGACCCGACAGGGCCAGCCAGCGTCGCGGTGCGCCAGGTGTCTCGGGAAGCGGATGAGTGACCATGCATCCGCCGGGAAGGGCGGGGCAAGGGGCGTCATCGATGTCTGGCGTCCAGGTCATGCCGGGGCGCAGGTCGTGGCGAAGGGCGGCAGCCGGAAGAGCCACCAGCCGGCACTCGACGCTGCCGCCCGATCGTTCCAGCAGCGAGGCCGTCTCGCCGATCCTGGCGGCCAGCCTATCGAGCAGCGGCTGGACCCGGCTGGCCAGCAGCTGGTCAGGATCCTGGCGTCGGGCCAGGCGCCGCGGGCTTTCGCCCAGGTGCCAGAGGCCAGCCTCGTCGCGCCTGACATAGTCGAAGCGCACCAGCGAACCCAGCAAACGCAGCAGGGTGCTCTTGTAGAAGCCGGTGGCCTGGGCCAGTTCGGCGAGACTGAAGGCCTGCTGGTCGGAGTCGAAGGCCTCCAGCACGCTAAGCGCTCGCTCCACGGCCTCCACACGATCCTGAGCCATACTGACAAGACTCCTTCCGGGTGGGGTATTCCGGTATGAAACTTTGGTCGCAATTTTCCGGATCGCCATTGACGCGATCATCGGCAAACCCTAGTTTTCTATCCTGAAGAACGTTGTTCTGCCTTACAGAATTGTAAGGTAATCAACGACACCTGGCAAGGCCTGCTTCCTTGTTCGATATCCGCAACGCAAGAGGACATAACAATGCCGATGAAAACACCGCTCAAGCTGTTTGCCGTAGCCGTATTCGCCGCTGGCGCCGGTGGGACCCAGGCCTTCGAGCCCGAGGGCAAGGTGGAGTGCCTGGCGCCCGCCGACCCGGGTGGCGGCTGGGACTTCACCTGCCGAAGCGTCGGCAAGGTGATGGAGGAACTGGATATCGTTCCGCGTAGCGTCCAGACCATCAACATGGCCGGTGCCGGCGGCGGGGTGGCCTTCGGTCACACCATCAGCAAGCGCGCCGGTGACGAGCAGCTGCTGGTGGCCGCCTCGACGGCCACCACGACCCGCCTGGCTCAGGGTCAGTTCCCGAACATGACCGCCGACATGGTCAACTGGATCGGCGCGCTCGGGGCCGATTACGGCATCATCGCCGTGTCAGCCGATTCCGAATATGAAGATCTCAACGCGCTGATGGATGCCCTCAAGGAAGACCCGCGCAGCGTCAAGTTTGCCGGGGGCAGTGCCAAGGGCGGCTGGGATCACCTCAAGGTGCTGATCGCCGCCCAGGCCGCCGATGTGGAGAACCTGCCGCGCATCGCCTACCTGTCGTACAACAACGGCGGTGAGGCCTTGACCCAGGTGATCGGGGGCCATGTCGAGGCCTTCACCGGTGACATCACCGAGGCCCAGGGCTTCATGGAATCCGGGGATCTCAAGGTGCTCGCCGTGCTGTCCGAGGAGCGCCTGCCCGGTGAGTTCGAGAATATCCCCACTGCCATGGAGCAGGGTATCGATGTTCTCGGTCCCAACTGGCGCGGCTTCTATATGCCGGCGGACATCTCGGATGACGCCAAGCAGTACTGGGTCGATGCCATGGACACCATCTACGCGAGTGAGGAGTGGCAGAATGTCATGACGCAGAACGGCCTGATGCCCTTCCATATGAGCGCCGGTGAGTTCGAGACCTTTGTCAAGGACCAGATCGTCGAGATCGAAACCCTTTCCAAGGACATAGGGCTGATTCAGTAATGACCTTCAACGACCGCATCTTCGGGGTCTTGATGATTGTCCTGGCCGTCGCGTACGGCTGGGGCACGACTCAGTTCACCGAACCCTTCGGCGGGAGCGAGGCCGTCGGTCCCGATACCTTTCCCCGCCTGCTGGCCGTCGTGCTGGCACTTTCCAGCCTGTATATGGTCGTGCGGCCGGATCCGGATAACGCCTGGCCCTGGAGCCGCACGGGCATCGAGCTGATCATCGCCGTGGTGGTGCTGATCCTCTATGCCATGTTGCTGCAGCCACTGGGCTTCATCATCAGCACCACCCTTGCCGTGGGCACCCTGTGCTGGCGCATGGGATCGCGTCCGGTCAACGCCTACGTCACCGGTGCAGTGTCCGGGGTGGTGGTCTTCCTGCTCTTCAACTTCGCGCTTGACCTGGCGTTGCCTATGGGGCTGCTGTCCTTCCTGGAGGTGAACTGATGGAGACGCTTGGCTTTCTGATGGACGGGTTCGGCGTCGCCCTGGCACCGCATAACCTGATGTTCGCCCTGCTGGGCGCCTTCCTCGGTACCCTGATCGGTGCCCTGCCGGGCCTGGGACCGGCCAACGGGGTCGCCATCCTGATTCCGCTGGCCTTCACCCTGGGGCTCGCCCCGGAAACGGCCATGATCATGCTCACCTCGGTCTATGCCGGGGCCATGTACGGCGGACGTATCTCGTCGATCCTGTTGAATATTCCCGGTGACGAACCGGCCATGATGACCTGCCTCGACGGTTATCCCATGGCGCAGCAGGGCAAGGCCTCCGAGGCGCTGGCGATTTCTGCCGTGGCCTCCTTTATCGGCAGCCTGGTCGCCACCATCGGCCTGATCCTGCTGGCCCCGCTGCTGGCGAATTTCGCCCTGACCTTCGGCCCGGCCGAGTATTTCGCGCTCTTCCTGCTGGCCTTTGCCACCCTCGGCGGCATCACCGGCAAGAATCCCATGAAGACCGTGGTGGCCGCCGCCATCGGCCTGATGATCGCCACCGTGGGCATCGACTCTACCGGGGTCCAGCGCTATACCTTCGGCACCCTGGAACTCTACGAGGGGGTGGACTTCATCATCGCCATCGTCGGGTTGTTCGCCATTTCCGAGCTGCTGTTCTTTATCGAGGAGAAGGCCGGCGGCGGCAAGGAGAAGATGGCCGTCAACAAGCTTACGCTGACGTGGAAGGATATCCGCAACATCCTGCCTTCCAGTTTCCGGGGTGGCGTGCTGGGCTTCATCGCCGGTGTCCTGCCCGGCGCCGGTGCCTCGCTGGGCAGCTTTATCGGCTATACCCTCGAGAAGAAGGTGGTCGGCAAGAAGGGCTATTTCGGCCAGGGCGACCCGCGTGGTGTCGCCGGTCCCGAGGCTGGCAACAATGGTGCCTCCAGCGGGGCCCTGGTGCCCATGCTGACGCTGGGTGTCCCGGGCAGCGGCACGACCGCCGTGTTGCTGGCCTTGCTCATCTCGTTGAACATCACCCCCGGGCCGCTGATGTTTACCCAGAACGCCGATATCGTCTGGGGGGTGATCGCGGCGCTACTGATTGGCAATTTCCTGCTTCTGATCCTGAATATTCCGCTGGTGGGCATCTTCGTCAAGCTGCTCTCGGTGCCGCCGATGTATCTGCTGCCGGTGGTGACCATGATCGCTTTCGTGGGTATCTATTCGATCAGCAACACCGTCTTCGATCTCTACTTCATGGTGGCCTTCGGTGTTGCCGGGTATATCTTCCGCAAGTTGGAGATCCCGCTGGTTCCGATCATCCTCGGCCTGCTGCTGGGGCCGGAGATGGAGAAGAACCTGCGCCATGCCATGGACATCTCCGACGGTGACTGGGCCATCCTGTGGGACAGTGGCCTGGCCATCGGCCTCTGGGTCTTCGCCGGACTGGGGCTGATCCTGCCCTATATCGTCGGCCCGATCCTGCGCCGTCGGATGCAGGCCACTACCGGCACGGGAGGACCCGAGAGCGACTGAGCCCGGCGTTCCTTGCGACTGCTCAGGGGGCACCGGCCAGGCCGGTGCCCCCTTTCCTTTTCTTCCCTTTCCTTGTGGCCCTTTTTGCGTCATGGCGGTGCGCTGCACCAGAGGGCGGGACCATCATGGGGCAATTCAGTGAGCCCCTTGCACCACAATATCGCTTTTTGATGGATTCGGTGCCGTGGATGTCACGGGCCAACTCTCTGAATAAACAGATAAAAACTGGCATCGTGCCGATCTGGCACACCCCTTGCGATAGCAGCGAGAGGCATCTTGCGATGTTCTCCCTCGCTGGATTCATCGACAACAACATCGATCGCAAGGAGATCCCATGATCCCGTCCAATTCTTATCGCACTCCCCGCTGGCTGGCCGCTTCGCTATTGAGCGCTGCCGTCGCCACGCCAGCCCTGGCCCAGGAAGACCCCATCAAGGTGGGCATCCTGCACTCCCTTTCCGGCACCATGGCGATCAGCGAGACGGTGCTGAAGGACACCGTCGAGATGCTCATCGAGCAGCAGAATGCCGAAGGCGGGCTGCTCGGGCGTGAACTCGAAGCCGTGGTGGTGGACCCGGCCTCCGACTGGCCGTTGTTTGCCGAGAAGGCGCGGGAGCTGCTGGCCCAGGAAGAGGTCGACGTCATCTTCGGCAACTGGACCTCGGTATCGCGCAAGTCGGTACTCCCGGTGGTCGAGGAGCTCAACGGGCTGCTCTTCTACCCGGTGCAGTACGAAGGGGAGGAGTCCTCCGAGAACGTCTTCTACACCGGGGCGGCGCCCAACCAGCAGGCGATTCCCGCGGTCAATTACCTGATGAACGATGTCGGTGTCCAGCGCTGGGTGCTGGCCGGCACCGACTACGTCTATCCGCGTACCACCAACAAGATCCTCGATGCCTACCTCAAGTCACACGGCGTGGCCGATGAAGACATCATGATCAACTACACCCCCTTCGGGCACTCGGACTGGCAGAACATCGTGTCCGAGATCAAGGACTTCGGCAGCCAGGGCAAGAAGACCGCGGTGGTATCGACCATCAATGGCGACGCCAACGTGCCCTTCTATCGGGAACTCGGCAACCAGGGGATCAATGCCGCCGATATTCCCGTCGTCGCCTTCTCGGTGGGCGAGCAGGAACTGACCGGCATCGATACCGGGCCCCTGGTCGGGCATCTGGCGGCCTGGAACTATTTCATGAGCGTCGATACCGACGTCAATTACGACTTCATCGATGCCTGGATCGAGTACACCGGTGACGAGATGGCGGTGACCAACGACCCCATGGAGGCCCACTACATCGGCTTCAACATGTGGACCGAGGCGGTGCGCAAGGCCGGCACCACCGAGGTCGACGCGGTCAAGGACGCCATCATCGGCGTGACGGTGCCCAACCTTACCGGTGGCTATGCCGCCATGATGCCCAATCATCACATCACCAAGCCCGTATTGATCGGCGAGATCCAGGACAACGGCCAGTTTTCCATCGTCTGGGAGACCCCGTCCACCGTGGCCGGTGACGCCTGGTCCGACTATCTGGAGGGCTCGCGCGACCTGATCAGCGACTGGCGCAAGCCCATGGAGTGCGGCAACTACAACGTGGTCGAGGGCAGCTGCGGCGGCAGTGAAGTCGAGACCGAATGATCCCCGGGCCGGCCACAGGGCCGGCCCACCGTGACACGCCACTCTAGTCAAACGATAAACCACAGGACTCTCCCATGTGGATGATCCGAGCCTTCTTGCCCGGGGTATGGCTCCTCTGTCTGCTGCTGGGCCTGGCACCGATGGCCCAGGCCCAGGAGGAAACGGGCCAGGGTCAGGCCCTGCTGGAATCTCTGGATTCCCCCTCCTACGACGCCAAGGCCGAGGCCATCGAGGCCATTATCGTCAGCGGTGATGAGCGCAGCCGCCGCTGGCTCGATGAATTGCTCGGCGGCAAGTTGCAGCGCCACAAGGACAGCGGGCGCTTTGTGATCGTGCTCGAGAACCGCGGTCGCAACTGGCCGGTCATCGATGCCCTGACGTTCGAGGACGCCGGTGAGATGTCGCGTCGCGATCTGGATGGCATCGGTATCAACAATACCTTGCGGGGTCAGTTGCAGAGTGCCCTCGCGGTGCTCGATCTCTATACCGATGATGTCTCTGATCGACGCGATGCGGCCCGTGAGCTCCTGGGCAGCGTGGATGCCCCCATGGTCGAGCCGCTGCGCGAGGTGATCGCCAGCGAAGACGACGCCGAGGTGCGACGTCTGCTCGAGCAGGGCCTGGCGATTCACCGCCTCGACGAAGGGGACATCGACGCCATTGCCGAGCTGGCGGGGAGCCTGAACAGTCGTGTCCGCGCCGCGCTCAATTCGGCCACGCGAAGCGACGATCCCCTGGTGGCCGATGCCGCCTCGGCGGCTCTCGTCGACATCGAACAGAAGCTGCGTCTCAACAGCGGCCTGGAGACCCTGTACTTCGGGCTGTCGCTGGGCTCGGTACTGGTTCTGGCCGCCATCGGGCTGGCCATCACCTTCGGCGTCATGGGCGTGATCAACATGGCCCACGGCGAGTTGATCATGCTGGGCGCCTACACCACCTGGGCGATGCAGCAGCTGTTGCCCGGCCAGCCCGGTATGGCACTGGTCCTGTCGATTCCCGCGGGCTTCCTGGTGGCGGCCCTGGCGGGTATCGCCATCGAACGCAGCGTCATCCAGTTCCTCAAGGGGCGTCCCCTGGAGACCCTGCTGGCGACTTTCGGGGTCAGCCTGATTCTCCAGCAACTGGTTCGAACCCTGATCTCGCCGCAGAACCGCACCGTGGTCTCGCCGGAGTGGATGAGCGGCTCCTTGATGATCAACGAAGGCTTGTCTCTCACCCTGAACCGTCTCTTCGTCCTCGGCTTCGCCCTGGTGGTGTTCGCCTGCCTGATGCTGGTGATGCGGCGTACCCGTCTCGGCCTCGAGGTTCGCGCGGTAACGCAAAACCGGGTCATGGCACGCTCCATGGGCATTCGTGCTACCCGGGTCGACATCATGACCTTCGCCCTGGGGTCGGGTGTTGCCGGGCTGGCGGGCGTCGCCCTGTCCCAGCTCACCAATGTGGGGCCCAATCTCGGCCAGAACTACATCATCGATTCGTTCATGGTGGTGGTGTTCGGTGGCGTGGGAAACCTCTGGGGCACCCTGGTGGCGGGACTGTCGCTGGGAGTCATCAATCAGGTGCTGGAGCCCTGGGCGGGCGCCGTGCTGGCCAAGATCATCGTGCTGGTCTTCATCATCCTGTTCATCCAGAAACGCCCTCGCGGACTCTTTCCGCAGAAGGGCCGTGCAGCGGAGGGCTAGACCGCCATGTGGTTGATGCAACCCTTCAACGAAGGCGCGACCCGACTCTTCCTGGGCGTGCTGCTCGCCTGCCTGGCACTGGTGACGGTGCTTCACCTGGCCGTCCCGGCCGGGCATCCCCTGCACGTCTCGGCCTACACCGTGACTCTGCTCGGCAAGTACCTGAGCTATGCCCTGTTGGCCGTCGCGGTGGATCTGGTGTGGGGCTACCTGGGCATCCTCAGCCTGGGGCATGGGGCCTTCTTCGCCCTGGGCGGTTATGCCATGGGAATGTACCTGATGCGCCAGATCGGAGATCGCGGCACCTATGGCGATCCGATCCTGCCGGATTTCATGGTCTTCCTGAACTGGGACAGCCTGCCCTGGTACTGGCTGGGATTCGACATGCCCTGGTTCGCCTTTCTGATGGTGATGCTGGTGCCGGGGGCACTGGCGCTTGTGTTCGGTTTCCTGGCCTTCCGCTCGCGAGTGACCGGGGTCTACCTGTCGATCATCACCCAGGCCATGACCTTCGCCCTGATGCTGGCCTTCTTTCGCAACGAGATGGGCTTCGGTGGAAACAACGGCCTCACCGATTTCCGGGAACTGCTGGGCTTCGATCTGCGCACCGACGCCACCCGCCTGGGGCTCTTTATTGCCACTGGCGTGGCCCTGGCGATGGGCTATGTGCTGTGCCGCGCCATCGTGACCAGCAAGCTAGGTCGGGTCAGTGTCGCCTGTCGCGATGCCGAGGCGCGCACGCGCTTCCTGGGCTATCGCGTCGAGCGCTTCCAGCTGTTCGTCTTCGTGGTCTCGGCGATGCTCGCCGGGGTGGCCGGCGCCCTCTATGTGCCCCAGGTGGGCATCATCAATCCCAGCGAGTTCTCGCCCATCTTCTCCATCGAGATCGTGCTCTGGGTCGCCCTGGGCGGTCGCGGCACGCTCTACGGCGCGGTGATCGGGGCCTTGCTGGTCAACTATGCCAAGACTGTCTTCACCGGCGTCATGCCCGACGCCTGGCTGTTCGCCCTGGGCGGCATGTTCGTGCTGGTCACGGTCTTCCTGCCCAGGGGTGTCGCCGGTCTGTTGGCCTATCGTTTTCAAGGGCAGCGTTTCAAAAGGCAGCGTCCATCCACTACCACCGGGGAGGCCTCCGCATGAGTTTCCTGAGTTCCCTGGCCGATCGCGATCATGTCTTCGATTTCCTGGTGCCCGCCACCTCTCCGGTGGATGTGCGTCACGGTCCCATCCTCTATCTGGAGGATGTCAGCGTGAGCTTCGACGGCTTCAAGGCCATCGATGATCTCAACCTGACCATCGACGACGGCGAACTGCGCTGCATCATCGGCCCCAACGGGGCGGGCAAGACCACCATGATGGACATCATCACCGGCAAGACCCGACCGGATACCGGCTCGGTCTGGTTCGGCAGCCGTCACAACTTGCTTGCCATGAACGAACCGGAGATCGCCAGCCTCGGCATCGGTCGCAAGTTCCAGAAGCCCACGGTCTTCGAGGCGCTCAGCGTCTTCGAGAACCTGGAGCTGGCCATGGCCGCCGACAAGCGCATCCTGCCGACGCTGACCTCCCGGATGACCGGCGAGGTGCGGGATCGTATCGAGGAGGTGCTCGAGACCATCGGGCTCGAGGAGTTGCGTAACGGGCCCGCGGGCATTCTCTCCCATGGCCAGAAGCAGTGGCTGGAGATCGGCATGTTGCTGATGCAGCGGCCACGCTTGCTGCTGATCGACGAGCCGGTGGCTGGCATGACCGAGCAGGAGATGGAGCGTACCGCCGAACTGCTGACCGGCCTTGCCGGCAAGGGCAAGCAGTCGGTGGTGGTAGTCGAGCACGACATGGGCTTCGTGCGCTCCATCGCACGCACCGTGACGGTGCTGCACCAGGGCAGCGTGCTGGCCGAGGGCAGCATGGACCAGGTCGCCCATGATCCCAGGGTGATCGAGGTCTACCTGGGCGCCGATCCCGACGAGGAGGCCGCCTGATGCTCAACGTCGAGGAACTCAACCAGTACTACGGCGAGAGCCACACTCTCTGGGATCTCGACATCGAGGTCCCGGCCGGTCAGTGCACCTGCGTGATGGGGCGCAACGGGGTGGGCAAGACCACCCTGATGAAGGCAATCATGGGGGAGGTGGCGATCTCATCGGGCGGCATCCGCTATGACGACAAGATCGACCTCACCCGCAAGCCCATCGAGGAACGCCCGCGGCTGGGCATCGGCTATGTGCCCCAGGGTCGCCAGATCTTTCCCCTGCTGACGGTGGAGGAAAACCTCAGGACCGGCCTCGCCGCCAGGGGCGACGGCATCAAGCGCATTCCCGAGCGCGTCCATGAACTCTTCCCGGTACTCGAGGAGATGAAGCATCGACGCGGCGGGGACCTGTCAGGCGGCCAGCAGCAGCAACTGGCCATCGGCCGTGCCCTGGTGATCGAGCCTCGGCTCTTGATCCTCGACGAGCCGGGGGAAGGCATCCAGCCCAATATCGTTACCCAGATCGGCGAGGTGATTCGTCGCCTGATCCGCGAGGACGGCCTGACGGTGCTGCTGGTGGAGCAGAAGCTGCCCTTCGCCCGCAAGTTCGCCGATCGCTTCGCCATCATCGATCGCGGGCGCCGCGTGGCGGGGGGCGGGATCGATGCGCTCTCCGATGCACTCATCAAGGAGCATCTGACGGTATGACGGCCTTCGAGAGGACGATACCCGGGCGCTCCGGCCATCGCTTCGATGCCCGGCGCCACTGGGCGGCTTCGCTCGATCTGGCCTTCGCGGCACGAGAGGGCATCACCCGGATGGTACGGGCACGCCACCAGGGACCGCTTCGCGTCCAGCGCACCTTCCATCCGGAAGGGACCACGGGCGCCTGTCATGCCTATCTGCTTCACCCGCCCGGCGGGCTGGTCAGTGGCGATGCCCTGTCGATCTCGGCCCGGGTCGAGCCCGGCGCCCACGCGCTGCTCACCACGCCGGCGGCCAACAAGCTCTACAAGGCCGACAGCCATGGCGTGGCCTGGTCACAGCATTCCCGGCTGGCGGTAGTCGATGACGGCATTCTCGAGTGGCTGCCCCAGGAGACCCTGGCCTTCGACGGCTCCCGTGGAGAGCAGACCACGACGATCGAGTTGGAGGGAGGCGCCCGCTGCCTGGGCTGGGAGGTGCTGGCGCTGGGCAGGCCGGCCAGTTCGCTGCCCTATGTCTCGGGCCGGATCGACCAGCGCTTTCGCCTGACCCGTGACGGCCGACCGCTGTGGCTGGAACGCCAGCCCCTCGACCCGGCACATCCACGCTTCCTCGGACGCTGGGGCCAGGGCGGCGCCACGGTGCAGGCCACCCTCTGGGCGGTAGGTCTGGATGACGAGCGCGAGGCCATCGAGGCATTGCGCGAGACGTTGCCGATCGCGCTCCGCTGGGCGGTAACGGTGCGACACGGAGTGCTGCTGCTGCGTTACCTGGGAAAGGAACGCAACGAGGCCTGGGACCTGTGCCGCCGTGCCTGGGAAATCCTGCGGCCACGACTGATTGGCCTGCCGGCACATACGCCGCGCATCTGGTTGACGTAGGAGCAGGACTCTTTTCGGGAGCTCTGCTGGCAGAGCGATGGCGGAAGGCACTGATCGCCGTGCAAGCACGGCTCCCACAAGCGGCATGGATGCTCAGTCGCGTTTATATACAGAGGAGAGGATTGCATGGAACTGACCCCCAGAGACAAGGACAAGCTGCTGCTCTTCTCGGCGGCACAGTTGGCCGAGCGTCGCTTGGCACGCGGCTTGAAGCTCAACTACCCCGAAGCCGTGGCGCTGATCAGCTTCGAGATACTCGAAGGCGCAAGGGACGGGCGCAGCGTGGCGGACCTGATGAGCTATGGCCGCGAGATCCTGAGCCGTGATGACGTCATGGAGGGGGTAGCCGAGATGGTCGAGGACGTGCAGGTCGAGGCCACCTTTCCCGATGGCACCAAGCTGGTCACGGTCCATACCCCGATCGTATGAGGAGAACGACATGATTCCAGGAGAGTACCGACTGGAGGAGGGCGACATCGAGCTCTGCGTCGGACGCAAGAGGATCAGCGTCGAGGTCGCCAATACCGGCGACCGGCCGATCCAGGTCGGCTCCCATTACCACTTTGCCGAGGCCAACCCGGCCCTGATCTTCGATCGCGACAAGGCGCGAGGCTGTCGCCTCGACGTGGCGGCCGGTACCGCCATCCGTTTCGAGCCCGGCCAGTCGCGTGAGGTGACGCTGATTCCCTATGTCGGGCGGCGTCATATCTACGGTTTTCGCGGTGCCGTCATGGGCAGCCTGGAGGACGACACCTGATGAAAATTTCGAGACAAGCCTATGCCGAAATGTACGGCCCGACCGTCGGCGACCGGGTGCGCCTGGGCGATACCGAGCTATGGATCGAGGTGGAGCGCGACGCCACGCACTACGGCGACGAGGTAAAGTTCGGCGGCGGCAAGGTGATTCGCGATGGCATGGGACAGAGCCAGCGCCATGACGAGACGGTGATGGATACCGTGATCACCAATGCCTTGATCCTCGACTGGTGGGGGATCGTCAAGGCCGATGTGGGACTCCAGGGGGGGCGCATCGCCGCCATCGGCAAGGCCGGCAACCCCGACACCCAGCCTGACGTGGAGATCGTGATCGGGCCCGGCACGGAAATCATTGCCGGGGAGGGCAAGATCCTCACCGCCGGGGCCCTGGATGCGCATATCCACTTCATCTGCCCCCAGTTGGTGGAAGAGGCGCTGATGAGCGGCATCACCACCATGCTGGGGGGCGGCACCGGCCCGGCGACGGGCTCCAACGCCACCACCTGCACCCCCGGGGAGTGGCACCTGGGCAAGATGCTCCAGGCCGTCGACGACATGCCGATGAATATCGGCTTTCTCGGCAAGGGTAATGCCAGCCTGCCCGAGGCGCTGGAGGCCCAGCTCGAGGCCGGGGCTATGGGACTCAAGCTCCACGAGGACTGGGGGACCACGCCGGCCTCCATCGATAACTGCCTCTCGGTCGCCGACGCCTACGATGTCCAGGTGGCGATCCATACCGACACACTTAACGAGTCGGGCTTCGTGGAGGATACCCTGGCGGCCTTCAAGGAGCGCTGCATCCACACCTACCACACCGAGGGGGCCGGAGGGGGGCATGCGCCGGACATCATCACGGCCTGTTCGAAGGCGTACGTGTTGCCCTCGTCCACCAATCCGACTCGACCTTATACCGTTAACACCATAGACGAGCATCTCGATATGCTGATGGTGTGCCACCATCTCGACCCGAAGATTCCAGAGGATGTGGCCTTCGCCGATTCGCGCATCCGGCGCGAGACCATCGCCGCCGAGGACATCCTCCACGATCTGGGAGTGATATCGATGATCGCCTCGGATTCCCAGGCCATGGGTCGCGTCGGCGAGGTGGTGTGCCGCACCTGGCAGACCGCGCACAAGATGAAGGTCCAGCGCGGCCTGCTGCCCGAGGACGAAGCCCTGGGGGCCGACAACGTCCGGGCCAAGCGTTATATCGCCAAGTACACCATCAATCCGGCCATCACCCACGGGATCAGCCATGAGGTGGGGTCCGTCGAGGTGGGCAAGCTGGCCGACCTGGTGCTCTGGAAGCCGGCCTTCTTCGGTACCAAGCCGGCCTTGATCCTCAAGGGGGGCATGATTGCCGCCGCGCCCATGGGCGATCCCAATGCCTCGATCCCCACGCCCCAGCCGGTCCACTATCGCTATATGTTCGGTGCCTTCGGCCGTGCAGCGAGCCAGACCCGCCTGACCTTTGTCAGCCAGGCGGCACTGGATGCCGGCATCAGGGAGAAGCTGGGGCTCAATAGCGAGCTTTCTGCCTGCAGTAACGTGCGCGGCGTGCGTAAGGGCGATATGAAGCTCAACGACGCCTGCCCCGAGCTCTCCGTGGACCCGCAGACCTACGAGGTGCATGCCGACGGCGAGCTGCTGACCTGCGAGCCGGCGACCGAGCTGCCTTTGGCGCAGCGCTACCACCTGTTTTGATGTCCGTGAGGATGGCTCCATGCTCGACTCCCCGCGCTCGCAACGCCACGCGCCCGAAACCCTGGGTCCCCGTTCGGCCTCCCGCGGTCGGAAAGACGGCACTTCCCTGTGCCGGCTTTCCTCGATCTTCTTCCCTGAAGATCGACCGCGTCGTCTCGGCCGGGGCCCCAGCGGTCGTGCGAGGTGGCTCCACGGGGTTCGAGCTGTCGCCTGCACGGCTCCGAGCCTGAATGCAACGAGACGATGACAATGCTGAAATTGACCGAACGTTTGGGGCCCATCGCGGCCGCCCAGGCCACCGAGACCTTGACCCTGCCCTATGAGCGGCGCGTGCTGGGCCGCCTCAAGGCAACAAGCGATAGCGGCAGCAAGCTCGGTCTTTTCCTGGATCGAGGTCCGGTATTGCGGGACGGAGAAGGGCTGCGCGCCGACAGCGGCGAGGTGGTGCGTATTCGTGCCGCTGTGGAGCCGGTGGTCACCGCCCGCATTGCCGCCGGGCTGCCCCTGGCACGACTGGCCTACCACCTGGGCAACCGGCATGTGCAGCTGGCGCTGGGCGAGGACAAGGAGGGCGGCTTTGTGCGTTTCCCGCCGGATCATGTGCTGGAGGAACTGGCCGAACGCCTGGGGGCCAGCCTCGAGCACCATGACGCGCCTTTCGATCCCGAGCCCGGTGCCTATACCCAGCCCGGCCAAGGCCATTCTCATGAGCACCATCATGCCCATGCCCACTGAACCGGCAGGCGTGGAGCAGGGCGACGATCTGGCGCTTCTGGGGCTCTTGCAACTGGTCAGCCCGGCCCTGCCCATCGGCGCCTTTGCCTTTTCCCAGGGGCTGGAGAGCGCCTTCGAGCTGGGCTGGGTGACCGATGAGGCCACCCTGGGCGAGTGGCTCGAGGGGGTGCTGGAGGATGGCCTGACCCGCTGCGAACTGCCGGCGCTGGCGCGCCTTCACGTTGCCTGGGCCAGGGGCGATGACGCCGCCTTGGTCGATTGGGACGCCTGGCTCGCCGCCAACCGCGAGACCGCCGAGCTCGCCGCCGAGGACAGCCGGCTGGGTGCGTCGCTGACGCGTCTCCTGGAGAGCCTGGAGCTTGGCCCTTCGAGAGAGTCGCCGGCGCTACCGAAGGGAGCCGGTTACGTGACGGTATTCGCCTGGACGGCCTATCGCCGCGGTGTGCCAGTTCGCCAGGCGCTGCTCGGCTTCGCCTGGGCCTGGCTGGAGAACCAGTTGGCCGTCGCCTGCAAGGCACTGCCGCTGGGCCATACCGCGGCCCAGCGCCTGGTGGAACGACTGCGCCCGGCACTGGTGGCCGCCGTGGAGGAGGCACTGGTCCTGGACGATGACGACCTGGGCCCCGTCCTGCCGGGCCTGGCGCTCGCCAGTGCGCTGCACGAGACCCAGTACTCACGGTTGTTTCGGAGTTGACCGATGACGTTGCCCTTGCCAGCCCGCTGCGCTCACCACGCCACGCGTCCGAAACCCTGGCGCCTCGGCCGGTCTCCCGCGGTCGGAAAGACGGCACTTCCCAGTGCCGGCTTTCCTCGATCTTCTTCCCTGAAGATCGACCGCGTCGCCTCGGCCGAGTCGCCAGCGGCCGCGCGAGGTGGATTCGGCAGCGGCTGGCCTGGTGCAACGCAAACTTTACAGAGCCGCCTTGCGGCCCAGGAGAGAAAAGATGACACATTGCCTGCGTATTGGCGTCGGCGGCCCGGTGGGCTCCGGCAAGACGGCCCTGCTCAAGCAGCTCTGCCGGGCGCTGCGTGACTACTACGATATCGCCGTGGTGACCAACGATATCTATACCCGTGAGGATGCCGACTTCCTGCTCAAGCATGAGGCGCTTCCCGCGGACCGCATTCTGGGGGTGGAGACCGGCGGTTGTCCGCACACCGCGATTCGCGAGGATGCCTCGATGAACCTCGCCGCCATCGACGAGCTCCAGGCGCGGCATCCGGGACTGGAACTGGTGCTGGTCGAGTCCGGCGGCGACAACCTCTCGGCCACCTTCAGCCCCGAGCTCTCGGATCTGACTCTCTACGTAATCGATGTCTCCGCCGGCGACAAGATCCCGCGCAAGGGCGGTCCCGGTATCACCAAGTCGGATCTGCTGATCATCAACAAGATCGATATCGCCGAACAGGTCCACGCCTCGCTGGAGGTGATGGATCGTGATTCCCGCAAGATGCGCGGCGAGCGCCCCTTCGTCTTCACCAACCTCTATGACGGCGTCGGCCTCGAGGAGATCATCCGCTTCATCCTTGATCGGGGCATGCTGCCCGAGCGCCGGCCGGCCGAGCGACTGACAGCGTCTGCCTCCGCCTGACCTCATCCATCCTTCGCCTGATCCGGGAGACCCCTCCATGAACCTTCGATTATCTTCCCTCACCCGTGCCGGACTCTCGGCAGCCGCCATGTTGTCGACCACGGCGGCCCTGGCCCACTCGGGACACGGTGCGCCCTCGGTGCATGCCCATACCGGCAGCCCGTCGATGTTGGTCGTGTTCGGTATCATCGCTCTGGGAATCACTTCCCTGGCGGGAGTGGCACGCTTGATCCTTTGGCGCCGCCGACTGAGCCGCTAGACGTTCGTTGTGCCCGGCTCCGGCCGGGCACACCTGCTTTTTGCCGCCCCTGTCGCTATGCTGGCCCCCATACGTCGCACGATGAGGCGACTCGACTGACCGAGGGCGTCATGGACGACAAGCACAAGCTGGGGCAGGGGAGGCGTCGAATGTGGCCATGGATACTCGCGGCAGTGCTACTCTCCTGGGTCGCCATGGGCACCTGGCAGCGCGTCAAGCCGTTGCCCGAAGGCGTGTCTCATGCCTTTCCGGAACGCCTTGCTTCCGAGGTTCGCTTTCTCGCCGACGAGACCTGGTACACCCCTTCGGGGGAACCGCACGCTCGCTACGAAATCTTCGACGAGGTGCTGGCGCTGATCGGCCAGGCCCGGCGTCTGGTGGTGCTCGACATGTTCCTCTTCAACGACTTCGCCGGTGCCGCCGACGGCCGCGAGTTCAGGCCGCTATCGTCGGAAGTCACCGATGCATTGATCGTACAGAAGCGGCAATACCCTGAGCTTGAGGCGGTGGTGATCACCGACCCGCTCAATACCCTCTATGGGGGGCTGGAACTCGACCATCTCCAGGCCCTTCGCGATGTCGGCGTCGAGGTGGTGATCAGCGATCTGAATCGGTTACGGGCCTCTAATCCCCTCTGGTCGGGGATCTGGTACCTGGGCCCGCGTTGGCTCGGTAACGATAGCCACGGCGGCTGGCTGCCCAACGCGTTGGGCCCGGGGCGGGTGCCACTGCGCAGCTACCTGGCCTTGCTCAACTTCAACGCCAACCATCGCAAGACCCTGGTGGTGGATCATGGCAATAGCTGGATGGGGCTCGTGACCTCCGCCAATCCCCACGATGCCAGCAGCCTGCACGGTAACGTGGCGCTGCGCTTCGAAGGCGCGGCGGCACTCGACCTGCTTGCCTCGGAGCGTCCGGTGGCGAGGTGGTCAGGCGTGAACCTGGCTGGGCCGGCGCCGGTCGATGATGAGAGTGCGCCGCGCGATAAAGCGAGGTTGCAGGTGCTGACCGAGGGCGCGATCCGCGATGCGCTGATGGCGGCCATCCGCGCCAGCGGCCACGGTGACCGATTGGACATCGCTGTCTTCTATCTCTCCCATCGGGAAATGATCGAAGCGCTGGTGGCGGCCAGGCAACGTGGAGTGGTACTTCGTGTGCTGCTCGACCCCAACCGCGATGCCTTCGGGCTGGAGAAAGGCGGGATTCCCAACCGTCCCGTGGCCCATGAACTCCATGAGGCCGGCATCACGGTGCGCTGGTGTGTCAGCCGTGGTGAGCAGTGCCATAGCAAGTTGCTGCTGCGTCGGCCCGCCGAGGCGGCCAGCGAGGCCGAGATGATTCTCGGCTCGGCCAACTTCACCCGGCGCAATCTGGATGACCTCAATCTGGAGACCAGCGTGCGACTGGTAGGTCCCGCCGAGACCCCGGCCCTGCTCGACGCTGCGGCCTTTTTCGAACGCCGCTGGCAGAGCACCCCCCAGCGGATCACCAGCGAGCCTTTCGAGGCCCATGACGACTCCACGGTCTGGCAGCGGCTTCGCTATCGGGTCATGGAGGCGACGGGACTTTCTACCTTTTGACGGCTGATGGCTCTCCACGTTCTGATAGTTGATCTCTCTTCCTCGAGACTAGTCGACATGTGTCACTGCCTGGTGTCGAGGATCGATGTACCAGGCTAGACCCAGGCGGGCATTGCGCTCCAGTTCGGCGATGACCTGTGCCCCGAGCAGAAGGATGATGGCGCCCACCTCCAGGCTCAGCAGCACGACCACCAGGGTGGCCAGTGAGCCGTATACCGCGTTCACCAGTGAGATGTTGGCAAAGTAGAAGACCAGCAGCAGGCGCACGCCCTCCCACAGCAGGGCTGCGATGAAGCCGCCCACGATGGCGCGTCGCAGGGCGATCGTCACCACGGGCAGGACCTTGTAGATGGCGCTGAAAAGCATGAAGACGCCGAGGAAGCTGGTCAGGTTGAGCATCGGCTCGGAAAGGCCGGCAAGCGGCAGCTCGCGTTCGAACAGTGCCAGCCACAAGGCATTCATGGAGCTGACGAGGGTCACCAGCAGGGTCAGGGCCAGCAGGCCTGCCCCAAGTACCAGCATGAAGGCATAGGGCAGCAACACCGAGACCCAGGCGCTACGACCATGGGGGTGGGTGTCCGGTGCATGGAAGATGATGGCCAGCGCATCCTCGAGCATGCGAAAGGCGAAGGAACTGAACAGCAGCAGCACGGGAAAGCCCAGAATGCCGATCACGTCACGCGAATCGAGCAGGGTGCGTACCGCATCGAGCAGGACTTCGGCATGAGCCGGCGCCAGATGGCGAGCCTGAACGCTGAGCACCTCGAGCAGATGCGCCTCGTCGACCACCCCGGCCAGCAGCACCACCAGCAGAGAAAACAGCGGCACGATGGAGAGCAGGATGTTGTAACCCACGCCCCCGGCCAGCAGAATGCCGCGGTTGCGCAGGAAGGCGCACAGTACCCGCCACAGGAAGCGCAGAATGCGTGGCAGCAGGGTGAAGATCAGACGTCGTGAGCGAACAGTCGGTGGTGTCATCGAAGCTGCCATGCGAAAGGACTTGCGTCATCATAGGCGCATCCAGCGTCGTCGGGTCAAACCACTGGCCGACAACGTGTTCAGCCGAGGTCATTGAATTCACAAGGAGAGCATCATGGATCCGGATTCCCGGCCCGAGCGCAAGACGAAACGCAGCGAACTCGAGCGCCGCTTCGAGGCCTTCCTCTGGAGCTCGCGCCTGATGGTTCTGCTGGCCGTTGTACCGGCGCTGCTGGGGGCTCTGGTGCTGTTTATCATCGCCAGCCTGGATATCCTCTCGGTCCTGGCCGATACCTGGCGGCACTACGCTCAGGGAGGGCCCGACATCCACAAGAGCGTGGTCACCAATATCATTGTCGCCGTGGATATCTACCTGATTGCCCTCGTGCTGATGATCTTCAGTCTCGGGGTCTACAAGCTCTTTGTCTCGCGTATCGAGCCCGTCGAGGGGCGCGACCCCCAGCACCCCTTCAACGTCAGCTCCCTCGATCAGCTCAAGGACAAGATCGCCCGGGTGGTCATCCTGGCCGTGATCATCGAGTTCTTCCGGGCCGTGGTGGGGATCAGCTTCGACACGCCGCTGGATGCCATCTATCTGGCGCTCTCCGTGCTGGCCCTGGCCCTGGCCCTCTATCTTATGGCGCTGGCGCACAAGCAGGAGTGAGCGAATGCGCCGATGCACAAGGCTTTGTATAGCGCGCCAAGGACGCCGGCAGCGGTGATAGCGGCCTACCGCATTGCCGTCCTCGGCAGGTCGATATGAAAAGCTGTTCCCTTGTGGCGTTGTGAATCAAACCCGATGCGGCCGTGCATGCCCTCCACATAGGCCTTGGCCAGCGCCAGTCCCAGGCCGGTGCCGCGCCTGCTCACGTCGCGGCCTTCAGCCTGCCTGAATTTCTCGAAGAGATAGGGCTGGAACTCCTCGGGAATACCAGGACCGCAGTCGATAACGCTGATGCGTATGCGGTCGTCATCGTCATCGCTGTATTGTTCCTCGAGGCAACGCGCCTCAACCCTGACGGTCGCATCGGCCGAAGAAAACTTGATGGCATTCGATAGCAGATTGGTCAGCACCTGCTGTAGGCGGTCAGGGTCTGCAAGTACCGCGGCTTCTGGCATCTCGCCCAGTGCCAAGCTGACGCCATGCTTGTGGGCAAGGCCCTGGTTGGTGGACACGGCCTCGTTCAGTACCTCGGCGACATCAAGCGGGGTTAGCTTGAAGTCGACCTTGCCCAGCTCCGCCTTCTCGAGATCGAGAAACTCAGTGACAAGCCTCACCAGGCGCTGACTGTTGCGCTGGGCGAGGGTGGCCATCTCTGCCACTGGCTCCGGCACATACCCCGCCATGCCCGATGTGATCACGGAGAGGGCGCCGTCGATTGAGCCCAGAGGTGCGCGCAGTTCATGGCTGACCGTGGAGATGAGCTCCCGCTGGGCGGACTCAACCGCCTTGCGCTCGCTGATATCTCGCACCACGCTGGCAAAGACGGGCACGTCGGTGTTGATGACCTGAAAACGGATCTCCGCCGGATACAAAAGCCCCTGCTTGCGCCGTCGCTTCTGCTCGCTGATCACGACTTTCTTTTCACCTTGACGCAGAGGGTGCAATAGCGCTTCCAGGCTGTCGCGGTTCAGTTCCGGCATCATGTCCAGAGGGGTGGCATCCTTCAGTGCCCCCATGTCGAGATCCATCTCTTCCATAGCGCTGGCATTGGCATAGACATAGTGCAACGTATCCATGTCGAAAAGCGCCACTTCTTCCGACATGAGGTCGAGCACAGAACCCAGCCAGGCGAATTTCGCTTCCTGCCGGTGCGTGCTGAGCAGTGTCTCGACCAGCTGGCCCAGCGCCTCTATCGCTTCCATCTGCTCAGGCTCTAGCTGTCGAGGCTTTCGGTCCATGACACACAGCGTGCCGAGGGCGTGACCATCGAAACTGAAGAGGGGCTTGCCAGCATAGAAGCGGCCATGGAAATCACCCTCGACGAAGGGATTGTCGTGGAAACGCGGGTCCTGGGTGGCGTCGGGCACTTCCATCAGGCTCTCGCCCAGAATGGTGTGTCCGCAGAAGCTCTCCTCGCGCCCGGACTCTTGTAGGTCCATGCCGTAGGTGGACTTGAACCACTGGCGGCGGGAATCGATCAAGGCGATGAACGCATAGGGTGTGTCACAGATCTTTGCCGCCAGGGTGGTGATGGCATCGAACACCGGCTCGCGCGGCGTATCGAGAATGTAGTGATCGGCGAGACTGGAAAGCCTTGAGGCTTCGTTGGCGGGCAGGCTAGGCTTTTGCATCACGGTATTCCATTGGCTGCTCATTGGGCTGGCGTGGGGCTGGCGACATGCCCGCGACTGTAACGCAGGAAATGGCATTTCCCTAATGGAGAGGAGGTAACTAGCGCTACTCAAAAGCATACAATATAGTCGTCATTCAATCCGTTATGGCTTAAACAACGCTGCACC
>JBNJKT010000007.1:0-228843 GCA_051751285.1 Pseudomonadota bacterium
AGCGCGAAGCGCGGCGGGCGGGGAGTGTCAGACCCTACCACTATAGAAAACGCCCCGAATCAGGGTCCCGGGGCGCTCACTTTTTTTTAGGGGGGCTTTGCTCAGAAACTGTCGCCGGGCACTCGCACGAAGCCCTCCATCAGCACCCGGGCACTGCGGCTCATCACCGCCTCCTCGATCACCCAGCGGCCGTCCACAAGGCTGGCCTCGGCACCCACCCGCAGGGTGCCGGAAGGATGACCAAAAGTTACCGCATTGAGCTTGCCGCCGCCGGCTGCCAGATTGACCAGGGTGCCATCGATGGCGGCCGCTGATGCAATGGCCACCGCCGCCGTGCCCATCATGGCGTGGTGCAACTTGCCCATGGAGAGTGCCCGAACCAACAAATCGATCTCCTGCGCGCTGACCTGCTTTCCGCTTGAGGAAAGATAGTCGGCCGGAGGCGCCACGAAGGCCACCTTGGGGGTATGCTGGCGGGCAGACGCTTCGCTGACATCAGCGATCAGGCCCATGCGAACTGCCCCATGGGCACGAATGGCCTCGAACATCTCCAGCGCCTTGGCGTCACCGTTGATTGCCTCCTGCAATTCGTTGCCGGTATAGCCGATATCGGCAGCCCTTAGAAAGACGGTCGGGATGCCGGCGTTGATCATGGTCGCCTTGAAGGTTCCGATACCGGGCACGTCAAGGTCATCCACCAGATTGCCCGTCGGGAAGATGGCGCCCTCGCCGTCCGCCGGGTCCTTGAAGGCCACCGGCACCTCGGCGGCAGGAAAGGTCACCCCGTCCAGTTCGAAATCGCCTGTCTCCTGCACCTCACCATTGGTGATGGGCACCCGGGAGACGATGGTCTTGCCGATATTGGCCTGCCAGATGCGCACCTCGGCTTCACCGTTCTCGGGGATACGCGTCGGATCCACCAGACCGTTGCTGATCGCGAAGGGGCCCACCGCTGCCGAGAGATTGCCGCAGTTGCCGCTCCAGTCGACAAAGGGCTTGTCGATGGAGACCTGGCCAAACAGGTAATCCACATCGTGGTCGGGACTCTCGCTCCGGCTCAAGATCACCGTCTTGCTGGTACTTGAGGTGGCGCCGCCCATGCCATCGATCTGCTTCTGATAGGGATCGGGACTGCCGATCACCCGCATCAGCAGGCGATCACGCGCCTCGCCGGGCACCTGGGCGGCTTCCGGCAGGTCCGTAAGCGTGAAGAAGACGCCCTTACTGGTGCCACCACGCATATAGGTAGCGGGTATTCGGATCTGATTCATGCTCCTGCCACCTCCTCACTCGTTGCACCTTCAAGGAAGTCCTGGGCGAAGCGCTGCAGTACACCGCCGGCCGTGTAGATGGACACTTCCTCGGCGGTGTCGAGACGACAGATGACCGGCACGCGGTCGACCTCGCCCGTCTTGCGATGGATTACCAGCTCGAGGGTCCCACGGGGTGCCAGGGCCCCCTCAACGTCATAGGTCTCGGTGCCATCCAGTTGCAGGGTATGGCGGTTAGTCCCCTCCTGGAACTGGATGGGCATCACGCCCATGCCGATCAGGTTGGTGCGGTGAATGCGTTCGAAGCCCTCGGCGACAATCGCCTCGACCCCGGCCAGGGCCACGCCCTTGGCCGCCCAGTCACGCGAGGAGCCCTGGCCATAGTCGGCACCGGCAATGACGATCAAGGGCTGGCCGCGTTCCATGTAGGTCTCGATGGCCTCCCACATGCGAGTGACCTCGCCATCCGGCTCGATGCGCGCCAGCGAGCCCTGTATCACTTCGCCGTTCTCGTCCCGCACCATCTCGTTGAAGAGCTTGGGATTGGCCAGGGTAGCCCGCAGGGCGGTGAGATGGTCGCCACGGTGGGTGGCGTAGGAGTTGAAGTCCTCCTCCGGCAGGCCCATTTTCGCCAGATATTCGCCAGCGGCGCTGTCGGCCATGATGGCATTGGACGGCGACAGGTGGTCGGTGGTGATGTTGTCCGGCAGGATCGCCAGTGGACGCATGCCCTTCAACGCCCGCGCGGCCGCCATGTTGCCCTCCCAGTAAGGCGGGCGACGGATATAGGTGCTCTGCGGACGCCAGTCATAGAGCGGGCTCTCGGCCGGCTCGAACGCATCCAGGTCAAACATCGGGATATAGACCTGCTTGAACTGCTCCGGCCTGACGAACTCGCCGACGATGGCGTCGATCTCTTCATCGGAGGGCCACAGGTCCTTGAGCGTCACGGGGTTGCCGTTCGGGTCGGTCCCCAGCACATCCTTCTCGATGTCGAAGCGCACGGTACCGGCGATGGCGTAGGCCACCACCAAGGCCGGCGAGGCCAGGAAGGCCTGCTTGGCGTAAGGATGGATACGACCATCGAAATTGCGGTTGCCGGAGAGCACCGCAGTGGAATAGAGGTCGCGATCGATGATCTCCTGCTGGATCTCCGGGTCCAGGGCGCCGGACATGCCGTTGCAGGTGGTACAAGCGTAGGCAACGATGCCGAAGCCGAGCTTCTCCAGCTCGGAGAGCAGGCCAGCCTCCTCCAGATAGAGGCGCGCCACCTTGGACCCCGGGGCAAAGGAGGATTTCACCCAGGGCTTGCGCATCAGGCCCAGCTCGTTGGCCTTCTTGGCCAGCAGGGCAGCACCCACCACGTTGCGCGGGTTGGACGTATTGGTGCAGCTGGTGATGGCGGCGATGATCACCGCGCCATCGGGCATCTTGCCGTCTTTCTCTTCCGCCTGGGCCTTGTCAAGGTCCACGGCAATGCCCCGATCATGGAGGGCGCTGGTCGGCAGGCGACGATGCGGGTTGGAGGGGCCCGCCAGGTTGCGCTCGACAGAGGAGAGGTCGAAGGTCAGCACGCGCTCGTACTGGGCCTCCGTCAGGCTGTCGGCCCACAGGCCAACCTGCTTGGCGTAGGTCTCGACCAGTTCCACCTGCTCCGGCTCGCGCCCGGTGAGGGTGAGATAGTCGAGCGTCTGCTCATCGATATAGAACATCGCCGCCGAGGCACCGTACTCCGGCGTCATGTTGGAGATGGTGGCACGGTCGCCGATGGTCAGGGTCTTGGCTCCCTCGCCGAAAAACTCGAGATACGCCCCGACCACGCGCTCCTTGCGCAGGAACTCGGTGATGGCCAGCACGATATCGGTGGCGGTAATGCCAGGCTTGGGCTTGCCGGTCAGCTCCACGCCAACGATGTCGGGCAGGCGCATCATCGACGGGCGACCCAGCATCACGGTCTCGGCCTCAAGGCCACCCACACCCACGGCAATCACACCCAGACAATCGATGTGCGGAGTATGGCTGTCGGTGCCCACGCAGGTATCCGGGAAGGCCACGCCATCGCGAGCCTGCACCACCGGCGACATCTTCTCCAGGTTGATCTGGTGCATGATGCCATTGCCGGCGGGGATCACATCGACGTTCTCGAACGCGGTCTTGGTCCACTCGATGAAGTGGAAGCGATCCTCGTTGCGCCGATCCTCGACAGCGCGATTCTTGTCGAAGGCATCCGGATCAAAGCCGGCATGCTCCACAGCCAGCGAGTGGTCGACGATCAACTGCGTCGGAACCACCGGGTTGACCTTGGCGGGGTCACCGCCCTGCTCGGCGATGGCATCGCGCAGACCGGCCAGATCGACCAGTGCCGTCTGGCCGAGGATGTCATGGCATACCACCCGGGCAGGGTACCAGGGGAAATCCAGGTCACGCCGACGCTCGATCAGCTGCTTGAGCGATTCGGTGAGCATCTCCGGCTCGCAGCGGCGAACCAGCTGTTCGGCCAGCACCCGTGAAGTATAGGGAAGGGTGTCGTAGGCACCGGGCTGGATATCCTCGACGGCCTCACGCACGTCGAAGTAGTCCAGCTCGGTGCCGGGAAGCGGTTTACGATATTCGGTGTTCATGACGTCTGGGATCTCTCGCTGACAACTGGCGCGTGGCGGGGATAGGGGCAGAGCAGAACGGCCCCGTGAGGCCATTCTGGTGGCAGCAGTCGATCAGTCACGCTGCTCGATGGGCACCCATTCACTCTTCTCCGGGCCCACGTAGTCAGCGCTCGGACGAATGATGCGGTTGTTGGCGCGCTGCTCGAAGACATGCGCCGTCCAGCCGGTGACGCGCGAGCAGACGAAGATCGGCGTGAACAGCTTGGTGGGAATGTCCATGAAGTAGTAGGCGCTGGCGTGGAAGAAGTCGGCGTTGCAGAACAGCTTCTTCTCGCGCCACATCACTTCCTCGACGCGCTCGGAGACGGGGTAGAGCACACTGTCGCCCACGTCCTCGGCCAGTTTCTTGGACCAGTGCTTGATGATGGCGTTGCGTGGGTCGGACTCACGGTAGATCGCATGGCCGAAGCCCATGATCTTGTCCTTGCGCTCGAGCATGCCCATGATCTCGCGCTCGGCCTCTTCCGGCGACGTCCAGTTCTCGATCATCGCCATGGCCGCCTCGTTGGCACCGCCATGCAGCGGGCCACGCAGCGAGCCGATGGCACCGGTCACGCAGGAGTGCATGTCGGACAGGGTCGAGGCACAGACGCGAGCGGTGAAGGTCGAGGCATTGAACTCGTGCTCGGCGTAGAGAATCAGCGAGACGTTCATCACTCGGGCGTGCAACTCGGAGGCCGGCTCGCCGCGCAGCATGTGCAGGAAGTGTCCCCCCACGGAAGCGTCGTCGGTCTCGGTCTCGATGCGTACGCCGTCATGGCTGAAGCGGTACCAGTAGCAGATGATCGAGGGTAGCACCGCCAGCAAGCGGTCGGAGACATCCTGCTGCTCGTCGAAGCTCTGCTCGGTCTCCAGGTTGCCCAGCATGGAGGCGCCGGTGCGCATCACGTCCATGGGATGGGCATCCCTGGGAATCTGCTCGAGAACGGTCTTGAGCTCGGGGGGCAGTCCGCGCAGTCCCTTGAGCTTGCTGATGTAGGCATCCAGCTCGGCTTGGGTGGGCAACTTTCCCTTGAGCAGCAGGTAGGCCACTTCCTCGAACTTGGCCTTCTCGGCCAGTTCCTTAATGTCGAAGCCACGATACGTCAGGCCTGAGCCGGACTGGCCGACGGTGCACAGGGCGGTTGTGCCGGCACTCTGGCCGCGCAGGCCGGCGCCGCTGACGGGTTTATCTGCCATCTGGTGTCTCCTTGTGAATCAGTTCTTGTCGATATAAAGGCCGGGCAGCGTTACGCCTCGCCACCCTTCTCTGCGAACAGCGCGTCGAGCTTGCGCTCGAAATCGTGATAATTGAGGAAGTCGTAGAGTTCATCGCGGGTCTGCATGATGTCGACCACGTCCTTCTGATGGCCGTTGTCATGGATGCTCTGGTAGACCTTGAGCGCCGCGGCGTTCATGGCGCGGAAGGCAGACAGCGGGTAGAGCACCATGCGGCACCCCACCTCGCCCAGCTCCTGCTGGGTGAACAGCGGGGTGGCGCCGAACTCGGTGATGTTGGCCAGGATCGGCGCATCGACGCGCTCGCAGAACGCCTGGTAGTCATCTAGGGTATGCACGGCCTCGGCGAAGATGGCATCGGCACCGGCTTCGATACAGGCATTGGCCCGCTCGATGGCCGCATCCAGGCCGTCCTTCTGGAAGGCGTCCGTGCGCGCGATCAGGTAGAAGTCGGGGTCGAGGCGCGCATCCGCCGCAGCCTTCACACGGTCGACCATCTCTTCCTGGGAGACGATCGCCTTGTTGGGGCGATGACCGCAGCGTTTCTGGGCTACCTGGTCTTCGATATGCACGGCAGCGACACCGGCACGCTGCATCTCCTTGACGGTTCGTGCGATGTTGAAGGCGCCGCCCCAGCCGGTGTCGATATCCACCAGCAAGGGCACATCGGTGGCCCCACAGATGCGATGAGCATCCTGAACCACATCGTTCATGGTGGTCATGCCGAGATCCGGGAGGCCGAAGGAAGCATTGGCCACACCACCGCCGGAAAGATAGATGGCCTGGTGGCCCACCCGCTCGGCCATCATGGCCGTGTAGGCATTGATGGTGCCGAGAATGGGTAGCGGGCGGTTGGCCTCGAGGGCAGCTCGGAAGCGAGCGCCGGGTGTCGGTTGCGTCATGAAAGGTCTCCGTATGTTGTCCGAGCGCCTCAGGTAGGCGTCTCGCTGTCCTGCAGTTCAAGGGATGCCGCATAGCGTTCGACGACGTTGGAACGAGAGGCACTGACGTGGCGGCGCATCAGCAACTCCGCCAGCTCGGCGTCGCCGGCCTCGATGGCATCGACGATGCGATGGTGTTCGACGAAGGCGCGCTGGGGTCGCGTTCCGCTGGCACTGAACTGGGTGCGATATAGCCGCACCAGGTAGTAGAGGTCATCGCAGAGCATGCCCATCAGCATCTTGTTGTGGCTGCCTTGGACAATGCGGAAGTGAAAGTCCAGATCGCCCTCGCGCTGATAATAAGCCTCGCCCTTGCGCAGGTCGGCCTGTCGCTCGTGCAATGACAACACCTCCCGCAGACCGGCGATTTCCTCGGGTGTCATGTGCTCGGCGGCAAGCCGTGCGGCCATGCTTTCCAGCGCCTCGCGCACGTCGAAAAGCTCAAGCAGCTCCTTCATGGAAAGCTTGACCACCCGGGCCCCGACATGGGGGACCCGTTCGATCAAGCGGTGCGCCTCGAGGCGACGCATGGCCTCTCTCAGCGGCCCGCGGGAAATCCCGTAGGTCCGGGATAACCCCGGCTCGGTGATCTTGCTGCCTGGAGCCAGCTCGCCTCTGACGATGGCATCCTGCAGCTGCTGGAAGACCCGTTCCGCCAGCGTGCGAACTTCGGGTAGCGTGGCCAATTCCGGTGCGACTGAATTCATGGTAATTGTCGACAATCAAGTGGTGGAGAAACTGTAGCCATTGCCCCCTTCAGGGTCAACAGCCCGGCATAGCGTAATAGCTTAACCTTTGGTTGTAGACAACACAGTACGCAAACCCGCCAATGTCGACAATGATCACGACAAAGAGATGTCGGGAGCGTCAAGAGGTGCCGCAGCGTGAGGGACAAGTCGGCTCCCTACGCCTAGAATGGGGGCCTGTTCCGGGAAGACGCTGTGATGACGCCACCGATCGAGATCACCCCCCTGCCCTACCGCGAGGATCCACTCGGCTACTTCGCGGCGCTGCGCCACAGGCCCGGTGCCGTGCTGCTCGACAGCGGCCGCCCGATGGCGCCGGGTGGCCGCTACGACATCCTCAGCTGCGATCCCCTCACGCTGATCGAGGTAGATGCCAACGGCGACGTGCATGGCGATTCGGCGCTGACGGGACTCGCTGCATTCGTCGCCCAGCAGGCACTGCTAGACCAGCTATCCGATGACGTGCCGGACAGCAGGCTACCGTTTCTCGGCGGGCTGATCGGCTACTGGAGCTACGACCTCGGCCAGCAAATCGAGCCGGTAACCGGAAGGGCCCGACAGGTGGTCAATCTGCCGACCAGCCGGGTCGGTCTCTATGACTGGGCACTGATCCAGGACCACGAATGCCGGCAGAGCTGGCTGGTGGGTAGCGCCTCACGCCGTCGTCAGGTAATGGAGTGGCTGGACACGCCGGCACGTCAGGCGGCGGACTTCCGCCTCACCGCGCCCTTTGCTGCCGAGCTCAGCCGCAGCGATTATCTGGCACGCTTTGCCGCCGTTCAGGACTATATCCGCGCTGGCGACTGCTACCAGATCAATCTGGCCCAGCGCTTCAGTGCCCCTTTCGAGGGTGACCTCTGGGAGGCCTACTGCCGCCTGCGTCAGACAACGCCCACTCCCTTCGCCGGCTATCTGGCCTGGGGCGACAAGGCGATCCTCTCACTCTCGCCGGAACGTTTTCTGCTCTGCCGGGAGGGTCGGGTCGAGACCCGGCCGATCAAGGGCACACGGCCACGAGGCACGACACCCGAGGAAGACCGGCGGCTGGCCGATGAACTGGGTGCGAGCCTGAAGGACAAGGCCGAGAACGTGATGATCACCGACCTGCTGCGCAATGACCTCGGGCGGGTCTGTCGGCCGGGCAGCGTGAGAGTTCCGCAGCTTTGTGGTCTCGAGAGCTACGCCAATGTCCACCACCTGGTCAGCGTCATCATCGGCGAACTGGCAGCGGGCCAGCGCCCCATGGATCTGCTGTCCGCCGCCTTCCCCGGTGGCTCCATCACTGGCGCCCCCAAGGTACGGGCCATGCAGATCATCGACGAACTGGAACCCAGTCGGCGCAGCGTCTACTGCGGCAGCCTCGGCTACGTGGACGTTCGCGGGCGCATGGATACGTCCATCGCCATTCGCAGCGTGGTAGCCGACAGGGGGAAACTGCACCTCTGGGGCGGAGGTGGCCTGGTCGCCGACTCCCGCGGCGAAGACGAGTACACCGAGACCCTGGACAAAATCCGCCACCTGATGCGGGCCCTGATGGCGGCCAGCCATGAGTCTTTATGGAATAAAGAAAGGGACTCTTTAATTCATGAAGGAATAGATATCCAATGAAACGGTATTGGGTAAGGCCTCAACGGCTCTGCTAGGGTAGCCGCATACTCGCCAACACCTGCCCGGGAGCCCTTCATGGAGCCTCAACTCGACGTCATCAACCGAGAACTCGGCAACGATCCCGAGGCCCTGATTCGCTGGGCACTTGACCAGGGTCAACGGCCGATCTGCACGACCAACTTCCGTCCCTTCGAGGCCGTGATCCTGCACATGGTCACGCGCCAGCAGCCGGATATTCCGATTGTATGGATGGACAGTGGCTACAATACCGAGGCCACCTACCGGTTCGCCGATGAGCTGATTCAGCGCCTGGACCTCAACCTGGTGAGTTATCTGCCACGGCGTTCGCGGGCCCATCGCGAGGCGCTGGAAGGCCCGGCGCCGGGGATCGACGACCCGCGTCACGAGGCCTTCACCCGCGAGGTAAAGCTCGAACCCTTCGAGCGGGCCCTGCGCGAGATGGCACCGGATGTCTGGTTCACCGCGCTGCGGGCCGAGGACACCCCGGAACGTGCCCGCATGGCAGCGGTGAGTCGCAACGGTGACGGCCTGTTGAAGGTCTCGCCCCTGCTGCACTGGACGGCCCGCGAGCTCCATCGCTACCTGCAGGAGCATGACCTGCCGAACAACTTCGACTACTTCGATCCCACCAAGGTCGAGGAGAAGCGCGAGTGCGGGCTGCATCTGCAGCATTGATGCTCTGGGAATGGCATAGCGGGAGTAAAGCTCCCGCGACAGGTAGGTAAAGACAAAAGCGAAGGACAGAAAGGCGAGCAGGCGCTCAGCGCTCGGGTAGCTCGATATCCTTGAAGAGCGTCTCTTCGTGCCGGGGACCGGCGACAAGGGCCGCGTCGACCAGGTCCCGCGTCAGGTGGCCGGCAAAACCCTCAAGAAAATCATACATGTAACCGCGCATGAAGGTGCCGCGACGAATACCGATCTTGGTGGTGGAACTCGCGAAGAGGTGGTCGGCCTCCAGCGCGACCAGATCAGTATCGTACTCGGCATCCACGGCCATGTGGGCGACGATGCCCACCCCCATTCCCAGACGCACGTAGGTCTTGATGACATCGGCATCGGCCGCCGTGAGCACCACGTTGGGCGTCAGCCCTTGAGCACGGAAGGCATCGTCGAGTTGAGAGCGCCCGGTGAAGCCAAACACATAGGTGACCAGCGGATAAGCCGCCAGAGCCTCGAGGGTCAGGGTCGGCATCTCGGCCAGCGGGTGGCCTTGAGGCACGAGCACACAGCGGTTCCAGCGATAGCAGGGCAGCAGCACCAGGTCGTTGAAGAGTTCGAGAGACTCCGTGGCGATGGCGAAATCTGCCTGGCCGTCGCTGACCATCTGGGCGATCTGCTTGGGCGTGCCTTGCTGCATGTGCAGCGCCACGTCCGGATATTCCTGGGTGAACTCGCGGATCACCGGCGGCAGCGCATAACGCGCCTGGGTGTGGGTCGTGGCGATCGCCAGGCTACCGCGACGCTCGTCACTGTGTTCCTGGGCAACCTCCTTGATGTTCTCGGCAAGCCTCAGCACCTGCCCGGCAAGTTCGATGATCGCCTGGCCTGCAGGGGTAACGCGAGTCAGGTGCTTGCCGCTGCGGGCAAATATCTCGACACCCAGTTCGTCCTCGAGCAAGCGGATCTGCTTGGAGATCCCAGGCTGAGAGGTAAAGAGGCTCTGGGCAGTGGCCGACACGTTGAGGTTGTGGCGTGACACCTCCCAGATATAGCGCAACTGCTGAAGCTTCATGGCCACTCTCCCCCGCGCATCGCGGGATCTTTAAAATATCCGCAAGACATAAGAAAATTACTCATGATCGCTTTATAGCATAACCTGGCCGGGCAGGTGCAACCGCTTTCCTGCACTCTTCCACAGAGTGGGGATTTGCCAGCACTTCAGTCGGCCGCTACCATCGTCCGACCGGGCATGCCCTGCATGTCACCTATCCGCTCGATACAGCGCAACGAAACTGGAGAATTACATGGCCAATAACGTCGATGTCACCAATGCCAACTTCGAGCAGGAAGTCCTCAAGGCCGACACGCCGGTCCTGCTCAAATTCTGGGCTCCCTGGTGTGGTCCCTGCAAGGTGATGGCACCGGTGGTCGACGAGGTCGCCGAGGAGCGCAACGGTAACCTCAAGGTCGTCAGCGTCAATGTCGACGATGCCCCCGAAATCGCCGCTGAGCAGGGCGTGCGCGGCGTGCCGACGGTGATGCTGTTCAGATCCGGCACCAAGGTCGCTTCACTGGTCGGTGCGCAGTCGAAGTCACAGCTGACCCAGTTCATCGACCAGAACGCCTGATCCCAGACCTCTGGGTGGCTAATCGCCCCGGCCTTGCCCGGGGCGTTATCACTTCCTCTACCCTCCGAGGTTCTGAACTTACTCCTCTTCCCGTTCCTCCCGTTCCGAGATCGGGCGATGAGCCTTCTCGATCGGCGACTCATCCCCCGGTCCCAGCAGATGGGCAATCCAGCGAGTCTCGGGATGGCTATCCAGGGCGATCTTCAGGGTCATGGTCAGCACCACCGAGAGCAGCATCCCCACCGCACCGAAGATCCAGCCCCACACCACAAGCGAAAGAAAGGCCACAAAGGTCGACAGCCCCAGGGCCCTGCCCATCACCCGCGGCTCGATGATATTGCCCATCACGAAGTTGACGCCCAGATAGGCCGCCGCCAGCAGCGTCGCATCGAACAAACCGCCATCGGGAGCCACGAGCAACAGCAGCACCGGGGGAAAGGCGGCGATGGCCGAACCAATATTGGGAATGAAGTTGAGTGCGAAAGCCATCACCCCCCATAGCAGCGCAAACTCCACACCTAACATCTTGCAGGCCACCCAGATCAATGCACCGGTCACCATGCTGATCAGGGTCTTGACGGCCAGGTAGCGCTTGAGGGTAAGGCTGAATTCGCTGAAACGGCGCAGGCTAGGGGCCGGGTTGACAAGAGCTCGGGAGATCTTTTCGGGAAAGTTGAGCGTCTCGAAGAGCAGGAACATCACCAGCAGGGCCACCACAATGCTCTGCATCACCAGGTTGCCGACCTCGCCGAGCACCGCCGGAATCCAGTCGCCTAACTGTTCGGCGTCCAGAAGATCGGCCAGGCGATTGGTGTCGATAGCAAGACCCAGCCCGGCCAGCCCATCCAGAAGCCCCAGGTAGTATTGGTAGAGCTTCTGCTCGATTCCCGGCAAGGCATCGATGAAGGTATCGAAGCTGTTGACCAGCAACAGGCCGAGAAGCGAGAGGAAGCCGCCTATCACCACCAGCGTCAGCCAGACGGCCAGCCGCATGCTCAACCCGAGACGATGCAGCCACTGCACGGGCGCAGTGCAGACGACCGCAATGAACAACGCCAGCAGCAGAGGCACCAGCAGGCTGGACCCCGCGCGCATGCCCGCAACGATGACCACCAGGGCGGCCAGGGTCAGGGTCAGGTTGAGGGGAAGGGTACTCTGTTCACTGTCTTGGGGATGGGGCATGCCCGCGCTCACGGTCGTTGTTGGTCTGTTCATGATGACGGGGCGGAGGGTAATTGCAAAGCACGGGAACCATCCCGGGCCCGTGTTCTCGAAGCCAGTGCCCACCATGCGACAAGGAGAACGTCATGCCGATTTCCCGTCCCTTACTCATGCCCGCCCTGGCCGTTCTGATGATGGCGGCATCGCTGCCGATGCTGCCCCGAGCCCTCGCCGCAGAGACGCCGAGCCGCCTGGATGTCCAGGCCCAGGCTGAGCTGCAGGTGGTGCCGGATCGCGCCACGCTCAGTGCTCGCCTGTGGGAAAAAACGCCGGCCATCACCAGGGGCGAGGACTCCGCGAACGATCCGGGGGCCCTGCGCGAGGCCCGAGAAAGGCTGGAGGCCCGTGCCGCCGGCCTGATTCGAACCCTGGAAGAGGCGGGACTCGAGCGCGAAGCGATTCGTGCCGGCTCGCTCAACGTGCAACCCGAGCACCTGCCGGGCAAGCCGCGCTCGGAAGGCGAGCGAGAGACGCTGGTGCGCACGCGCCTCGAGCGACCCGTTCGTATCCAGCTCGATGACCTCGAACAGCTGCCCGGACTGCTCGATGCCCTGATGGAGGCAGGCGTGGATGCATTGGACGGCGTGAGCTATGACCTGGCCGACCGCGACAGGGCTACCGACGAGGCGCTGGTCAAGGCGCTGGAGAAGGCCCGGCACAAGGCCACACTGATGGCCGAGACACTGGATATCGAACTGGGTGAGATAGTCAGCGTGAGCGAGACCCGTTCGCCGGTCTTTCAGCCGCGGATGATGGCCATGAGCGCCGATGCACGGGAGAGCGCCCCCCAGGCCGAATACCGTCCCGGCACCATTACCATCGAGGCAGGTGTCAGCGTCAGCTGGGAAATAACGCCGTAAGCCATATCAGCCGTTGATGGTCTCGATCCCGCCCATGTAGGGCCGCAGCACCTCGGGCACGGAGATCGAGCCATCCGCGTTCTGGAAGTTTTCCAGCACGGCTACCAGGCAACGGCCCACTGCCAGGCCGGAGCCGTTGAGGGTATGCAGGAGTTGGGGTTTCTTCTGCTCGGGGGGACGAAAGCGCGCCTGCATGCGTCGCGCCTGGAAGTCCTCGCAGTTGGAGACCGAAGAGATCTCCCGGTAGGTATCCTGGCTGGGCAGCCACACCTCCAGGTCGTAGGTCTTGGCGGCGCCGAAACCCATGTCCCCGGTGCACAGGATCACCACACGATACGGCAGTTCCAGTGCCTGGAGGATCGCCTCGGCGTGGCCGCGCATCTCCTCCAGCGCCGTGTAACTGGTTTCGGGCGCCACCAGCTGAACCATCTCGACCTTGTCGAACTGGTGCTGGCGGATCATGCCGCGGGTGTCGCGACCGTGGGAGCCGGCCTCACTGCGGAAGCATGGCGTGTGGGCGGTGAGCCTCATCGGCAGCGCCCTGGCATCGATGATCTCGTCCCTGGCGAAATTGGTCAGCGGCACTTCGGAAGTGGGAATCAGGTGGTAGCTGCGCTCATCGTCCAGCCTGAACAGGTCCTCGCCGAACTTGGGCAGCTGTCCGGTGCCGCGCAGTGACGCCTCGTTGACCATGTAGGGGACATGGCACTCCTCATAGCCGTGCTCGAGGGTCTGCTTGTCGAGCATGAACTGCGCAAGCGCCCGATGCAGCCGAGCGATGGGCCCGCGCATTACCGCAAAACGCGCCCCGGTCAGCTTCACGGCCAGATCGAAGTCGAGATCGCCTTTCAGCTCGCCCAGGTCGACGTGATCGCGGACCTCGAAGTCGAACTCCCGCGGCGTTCCCCAGCGGTGCAGCTCGATGTTGTCGCTCTCGTCCTCGCCCTCGGGAACGCTCTCGTGGGGCAGGTTGGGAATGCCGCTGACCGCATCGTCCCATTCAGCCTGCACCTCGGCCAGGCGCGCCTTGGCGGCATCAAGGCGATCGCCCAGGTCGCTCACCTCGTCGAGCAGCGGTTGGATATCCTCACCCCCCGCCTTGGCCTTGCCGATCGCCTTGGAGCGAGTGTTGCGCTCGTTCTGCAGCGACTCGGTCTCGGCCTGCAGCTCACGGCGCCGGGACTCCAGCGCCGAGAGGCGGTCGGTGTCCAGGGTAAAGCCCCGCTTGGCGAGTCGTTGGGCGACCGTTTCAAGGTCGCTGCGCAGCAGTTTGGGATCGAGCATGGAATCCGGTCCGTTGCAGTCGGTGATTGGAGGTGTCGGCCGCGGAAAGACGGCGCTGATGACAGGCCGCCCATTGTAGGCAAAAGGCCGCAGGGGCGCCACGCTCGCCCGGCGCCGGGATGCGCGCACCGGCCTGTCAGGGTAAAGTAGAACCATCTTCCTCTTCCCCGCCCGGCCTTGCCGTGGTGGCGCCAAGATTGAACACGACACCATGATCGCACGACTGGACACCGCCGACTCGAGCCGCCTGGAGGGCCTCGACGATCGCTACCTGCGCTTTCTCGACGCCCTCGAGGCCGCCGGCTTCACGGGCGAGATCGCCCCGGACCATGCCGCCCGCACGGTACTGGCGACCGACAACTCCATCTATCAGCGCCTGCCCCAGGCGGTGCTCTATCCCATGGATGGGGTCGATCTGGAGCGCATCGCCCGGCTCGCCGGCCGCGACGAGCACCGTCAGGTGGTGCTCACCCCCCGGGGCGGCGGCACCGGCACCAACGGCCAATCGCTTACCGACGGCCTGGTGGTGGACGTCTCCCGCCACATGAACCGGATTCTCGACATCGACGTGGAGAACCGCCGGGTCCGCGTCCAGGCCGGGGTGGTCAAGGACCAGCTCAATGCCGCGCTCAAGCCTCACGGCCTGTTCTTCGCACCGGACCTCTCCACCTCCAACCGCGCCACCATCGGCGGCATGATCTCCACCGATGCCAGCGGCCAGGGCAGCTGCGAGTACGGCAAGACCCGCGATCATGTGCTCGAGCTCGAGACCCTGCTGCTGGGCGGCGAACGGCTGAAGAGCCAGCCGCTGGAGGAGACCGAACTCGCCAGCCAGTGCGAACGCCAGGACATTACCGGCGCGATCTATCGCACCGCGCGGGAGGTCATCGACAACCAGGGCGAGCTGATAAGGGCCAAGTTCCCGCCGCTGAACCGCTGTCTTACCGGCTACGACCTGGCACATCTGAGAGATTCTGATGGCCGCCTGAATATCAACAGCCTGCTGTGCGGCTCTGAGGGCTCGCTCGGCCTGCTTGACGAGGTAGTGCTCAACGTGCTGCCGATCCCTCAGCACTCCACCCTGGTAAACGTGCGCTACGCCGGCTTCATGGACGCTCTACGAGACGCCAAGGCCCTGATGGCAAGTTCCGCCAGCCCCACCTCCATCGAAACGGTGGACGACACCGTATTGATGCTGGCCATGGAGGATTTCGTCTGGGACAGCGTGGCGGAATTCTTCCCGTCGGGGGAGACGTCGGTTCGCGGCATCAACCTGGTCGAGTTCAACGACGACGATCCGCAGTGGTTGGTCAAACGGGTCGACGCTTTCTGTCGCCATCTGGAAGCTGACGCGAGCGTCGAGCGCCTCGGCTTTACCCTGGCGGAAGGGCGCGAGCAGATCCAGCGGATCTACGCCATGCGCAAGCGCGCCGTGGGCCTGCTGGGTAACGCCAAGGGCGAGAAGCGGCCGATCCCCTTCGTCGAGGACACTGCCGTCCCGCCAGAGCACCTGGCCGACTTCATTGCCGAATTCCGCGCCGCCCTGGACGCCCGGAACCTCGAGTACGGGATGTTTGGCCATGTGGACGCCGGGGTTCTGCACGTGCGTCCGGCCATCGACATGAAGGATCCCGAGCAGGCTCGACTGATCCGCGAGGTCTCCGACGAAGTGGTCGAGCTGACTCAGAAGTACCACGGCCTGCTTTGGGGAGAGCACGGCAAGGGGGTGCGCTCCGAGTATTCGCCTGCATTCTTCGGCGAGCTCTACCCCAGCCTGCAGCGGATCAAGGCCGCTTTCGATCCCCACAATCAGCTCAACCCCGGGAAGATTGCGACTCCCTTCCAATCCCCCGGCGCCGCAGAGGCTTCTTCTGCCACGCGTGATGCCGTGAAGGGTGCCCCTGCCCAGCCCGCCACCGGCGCCGTCATGCCGGAAGAAACCATCAGGCTGGTGGATCCGGGTCTGCTGACCATCGATGGCGTACAGACTCGAGGCCAGCTCGACCGGACCATCGACGAACGGGTATGGCAGGCACACGCCGCCACCGTCTACTGCAACGGCAACGGCGCCTGCTACAACTACGACCCCGATGACGCCATGTGCCCCTCCTGGAAGGCCACCCGCGACCGCATCCACTCCCCCAAGGGGCGCGCCAGCCTGATCCGCGAGTGGCTCCGCCTGCAGGGCGAGGCCGGCATCGACCTGGTCGAAGAATCGCGGAAGAAGAAGGCCGAGGGCGCCTGGGGGTTCGTCAAGGACTTCCCCGTACGGCTCAGGAACACCCTGGCCAGGCGACGCGGCGAGGCGGACTTCTCGCACCAGGTCTACGATGCCATGGCCGGGTGCCTGGCCTGCAAGTCCTGCGCCGGCCAGTGCCCGGTGAAGGTCAATGTGCCGGACTCCCGCTCGCGCTTCCTCGAGGTCTACCACGGCCGCTACCTGCGCCCGCTGCGCGACTACCTGATCGGTGGCCTGGAGTTCATGGTGCCGACCCTCTCGCGCATCGCACCGCTCTACAATGCTGCACTGGGCAACCGCCTGGTCGACCGGTGGCTGGCCGGGCCCATCGGCATGGTCGACAGCCCACGGCTCTCCCGCGCCAGCTTGAAGAAGCAACTGGCGGCCTGGGGCGTAGCAGAAGCGACGCCGACGTCGCTCGGCCTGCTCACCGAGACGCAGAAGGCGCGCAGCGTAGTGCTTGTCCAGGACGCCTTCACCAGCCACTTCGAGGCCAGGCTGGTCATGGACATCGTCGAACTGCTCTCGCGTCTCGACGTGCGGGTCTTCGTCGCGCCCTACTCGCCCAACGGCAAGCCGCTCGATGTGCAGGGCTTCCTGGGGGCCTTCGAACGCACCGCCGAGAAGCAGGCAAAGCGTCTCAGGACGCTGGCCGAATTCGGCGTGCCGCTGGTGGGCATCGACCCGGCCATGACCCTCACCTATCGCCAGGAGTACGTGAAAGCGCTGGGGCCTGAGGCCGTGCCCGAGGTGCTGATGCTGCAGGAATGGCTGGTGGCTCAGGCCAGTCACCTCGCCCCGACCCCGCTAGCGACGATGAGTGAGAGCTACCGGCTGGTCTCCCACTGCACCGAGAAGACCAACGCCCCCGGCAGCCCCAGGGCATGGCAGCAGGTCTTCGCCGCCTTCGGCCTGGAGCTCGAACTGGTCGCCACCGGCTGCTGCGGCATGTCCGGCACCTACGGCCATGAGGCCAGAAACCGCGAGACCTCGAAGACGATCTACGCCCAGTCATGGAAGCCGGTGGTTGAAGACGAGAACAACCTGGGCAGGCTGCTGGCCACCGGCTACTCCTGCCGCAGCCAGGCGAAGCGGTTCTCCGGCACCAGCTTGCCCCACCCGCTACAGGGGTTGTTGCAGCAGTTGCGTCTCGCTCAAGGATGAAACGTGATCAACATCCACTCCCTCCGCTCCCTGATCGGCCTGGCCTTGCTGCTCGGGCTCACCCTTCCGGTGGCGGCTCAGTCCAGGGCGCAGGCCACAGAAGGCCTCGGCAACCTGGATGACGACGGTGGCCCTTCAGCCGACCAGGCCTTGCCGACCATCACCGTGAGCGCGCCGCGACTCGAGCGGGACCTCTACGACACCCCGAGCGCCGTCACGGTCCTGACCCGGGAAGATATCCAGCAGGGTCAGCAAGGGGTCCACCTGGATGAGGCCCTGGACCGGGTGCCCGGGGTCTTCCTGCAGAACCGCGACAACTTCGCCCAGGGCCAGCGCATCTCCAGCCGCGGTTTCGGCGCCCGGGGCACCTTCGGTATCCGCGGACTGCATATCCGTGTCGACGGCATCCCCTACACCCTGCCCGACGGCCAGGCGCAGATCGATGCCGTGGACCTGGACAGCGCCGAGCGCATCGAGGTAATCCGCGGTCCTTCGTCGGTGCTCTACGGCAATGCCGCCGGCGGCGTGATCGACATCACCACCGGCGATGGCAGCGAGATGCAACGTTCGCCTGTTCTGAAGCTTCAGGGCGGCAGCGACGACTTTCGCAAGCTTTCAGTACGCAGTGGCGGGGAAACCGGCCACTGGGTGCACAGCGTGAGTGTCTCGGCGCTGGATTTCGATGGCTACCGCGAACAGAGCGAGGTGGAGAAGCGGCTGCTCAATGCGCGCGTCGGTTACCGTCTGGACGACACCCGGACCCTCTCGGCGCTGGTCAACATCCTCGACCTGCCCACTGCCGAAGATCCCAGTGCCCTGACCCTCGAGGAGGTCAAGGAGGATCGCCGCCAGGCCCGCGATGTGGCCATCCCGCTGAACTCGGGGCAGAGCGTGGAACAGCAGCTGGTCGGCTTGCACTACGAGGAGCTCGACGCCCTGGGCGGCGAGGTCAATGTCCGCGGCTTCGCCAGCCGCCGGGATTTCGAACAGCAGCTGCCTTTCCCGGGCAGCAGCCTGATCGACTATGAGCGCAACTACTATGGCGCAAACGCCGACTTCACAGGGGCACTCACCCTGGGTGACATGCCGCTACGCTATGTCACCGGCATCGACCTGGCGCGCCAGGAAGACGATCGTGGTCGGCGTTCCGTGAACTCGCAGGGCGAGGTGACCGGTATCACCGCCGATGAGCAGCAGAACGCCACCTCGATGGGTGTCTTCCTGCAGACAGAGCTGGGGCTCACCGAGAAACTGGAGCTCAGCGCGGGTATCCGCCATGACCAGGTACGCATGGACATCGACGACCGTTTCTTCGCCGACGACCAGGACGACAGCGGCAAGCGCACCTTTCGTGAATGGACCGGCAGCCTGGGGCTGAGCTACCGCTACCGGGCCGACCACCAGGTCTATGCCACGGTCGGCAACGCCTTCGAGACGCCGACCTTCACCGAGTTCGCCCGTCCCGACGGCCGCGGCGGCTTCAACCCCGAGATCGATCCCCAGAAGGCGCTGAACCGCGAGATGGGACTGCGCGGCATCTTCGGCAACGGCCTGGGCTACGAGATGGTGGCCTTCTCGGTGGATGTCGACGATGAGCTGATCGGTTTCGAGGCGACCGATGGCAGGACCTACTACGAGAATGCCGGCAGGACCTCACGCGACGGGATCGAACTGGGGCTGGATTGGAGCTTCTCGCTGGACTGGCGCTGGACGAGCGCCCTGACGCTGACGGACTACCGCTTCAACCGCTTCGATGACGGCAATAACGACTTCACCGACAATCGCCTGCCCGGTCAGCCGCGGCAGGTCTGGCACAACGCCCTGACCTGGTACGGCAGCCGTGACCGTTTTGCCATCCTCGAGGCCCAGTACACCGGCGACTACTATGCCGACAACGCCAACGAGGTAAAGATCGACGACCACTGGCTGTTCAACCTCAAGGCCGGCGACAGCTGGAGGCTCGGCGGCGGCAATACCCGGCTGGGCGCCAACCTGGGGATTCGCAATCTGCTGGACGAGGAGTATTACGAGAACGTACGCATCAACGCCTTCGGGGGTCGCTATTACGAACCCGCCGCCGGACGCACCTTCTTCGCCGGTCTCGAGCTGAGCTTCTAGAGGAGGCGAACCATGAACCGAACCCTGATCCTGATCGGCCTGCTCATTATCGCCGTGGGCCTGCTCTGGCCCTGGCTCTCCAGGCTGCCCCTGGGCCAGCTCCCCGGCGACATCGCCATCCGCCGCGAGAACTTCTCTTTCTATTTTCCGATTACCACCATGATTATCATCAGCGTGGTGCTCTCGGCGGTGATGTGGCTGCTGAATCGCTGATCCACACACCAGAAGGGCCGGCATTCGACGGCCCTTCTCGGCTCCTCCCGCCGCTTGCTCAGAAAAACAGCCGGCGCAGAGCCTGGCCGGGGTCGGCCTCGCGCATGAAGACCTCGCCCACCAGGAAGGCATTGACGTCGTGCTCGCGCATGCGCAGCACGTCGTCGCGAGTATGGATGCCGGACTCGGTGACCACGGTGACGCCGGCGGGAATGCGCGGCAGCAGCTCCAGGGTGGTCTCCAGGCGGGTATCGAAGGTGTGCAGGTCGCGATTGTTGATGCCCACCATGGCGAGGTCGAGCTTGAGGGCACGGTCGAGTTCCTGGACGTCGTGCACCTCCACCAGCACGTCCATGCCCAGCGCCACGGCCTGGCGATGCAGGTCCGCCATGCGGACATCGTCGAGGGCGGCGACGATCAGCAGGATACAGTCGGCGCCGAGGGCGCGCGCCTCGCTGACCTGGTAGCCGTGGGTGATGAAGTCCTTGCGGATCACGGGAAGCGTGCAGGCGTCCCGTGCCTCGATCAGGAAGTCCTCGTGGCCCTGGAAGAAGTCGGCATCGGTAAGCACCGAGAGGCAGGTCGCACCGCCCTCGGCGTAGCTCGCGGCGAGCTCGCCGGGGCGGAAGTCCTCGCGGATCACCCCCTTCGAGGGTGAAGCCTTCTTGATCTCGGCGATCACCGCCGGCTCGTCGGCCTGGACGGCGCGGTGGAGCGCGGCGACGAAGCCCCGCGGGTCGGACTGCTCGGCAGCCAGGCGCAGCAGCTCCTGCTCGGAGACGACGCGGCGCCGTTCGGCAACCTCCTCCTCCTTGCGGGCCAGGATACGCTCGAGGATGGTGGGAAGACGGCGAGCATCGGTCATGTCGGACCTCACTGATTGAACACGCGGGTGAAGTTGGCGAGTTCCCTGAGCTTCTCGAGCGGGAGTTTCGAGGCCTGGGCGTCCTGGGCCATGGCGACGCCTTCGGCGAGGCTGTCGGAAACGCCCGAGACGTAGAGAGCGGCACCGGCATTGAGCGCCACGATGTCCGCTGCCGGCCCATCGCCCACCAGGGCCTGCTCGACCAGCCGCAGGCTGTCCTCGGCGGTCTTCACCCGCAGCGGATCCAGGGACTGGCGTTCGATGCCGAAGGCCTCGGGGGTGATGGTGTATTCGCGGATCTCGCCGTCCCTCAATTCGGCCACCAGCGTCGGCTGCGCCAGGGAGATCTCGTCGAGGCCATCCTCGGCATGCACCACCAGCACGTGCTCGCTGCCCAGGCGCCGCAGCACCTCGGCCATCAGCGGCACCAGCTCGGGGGCATAGACCCCCAGCACCTGGTTGGGGACGCCGGCGGGGTTGGTCAGCGGCCCCAGGATATTGAACAGGGTGCGCACGCCCATCTCGCGACGCGGGCCCACCGCATAGCGCATCGCGGGGTGGTGGTTGGGGGCGAACATGAAGCCCACGCCCACCTGCTCGATACAGCGGCCCACCTGATCGGCATCCAGGTTCAGGTTGATGCCCGCCACGGCGAAGAGATCGGCGCTGCCCGACGACGAGGAGACGCCGCGATTGCCGTGCTTGGCGACATGGGCACCGCCTGCGGCGACCACGAAGCTGGCGGCCGTGGAGACGTTGAAGAGGTTGGCGCCATCGCCCCCGGTGCCGACGATGTCGACCACGTTGTCGGCCTGCAGGCGGACCGGATTCATCAGTTCGCGCATCACCTGGGCCGCGGCGCTGATCTCCTCGGCGGTCTCGCCCTTCATGGCCATGCCCACCAGGAAGGCAGCGATCTGGGAGTCGCTGGCCTCGCCGGTCATGATCTGGCGCATCACCTCATGGGTCTCGGCGAAATTCAGGTTCACACGGCGCATCACCGCACCGATGGCCTCTCGCATCTGCATGATGTTGCTCTCCTCTGGCATGGGCACGGTTCAGCGACGTTTCAGGAAGTTGGCCAGCAGTTCATGGCCCTGGCGGGTCAGGATCGACTCGGGGTGGAACTGCACCCCTTCGACATCCAGCTCTCGGTGGCGCAGCCCCATGATCAGCCCCGGGGTGACGTCATCGTCGTCGCACCAGGCAGTGACCTCGAGACAGTCGGGGAGGTTCTCACGCTCCACCACCAGCGAATGGTAGCGCGTCACCTCCAGCGGGTCCTCGAGGCCCTCGAAGACCCCCTGGCCGAGGTGACGAATCCGCGAGGTCTTGCCATGCATCACCTGGGGGGCACGGACCACCTTGCCGCCGTACACCTGACCGATGGCCTGGTGACCCAGGCAGATGCCCAGCACGGGGACATGACCGGCGAAGCGACGAATGGACGCCATGGAAATCCCGGCCTCGTCAGGCGTACAGGGCCCCGGCGATATCACCAGATGGCTCGGGGCGAGGGCCTCGATCTCCCCGAGGGTAATGGCGTCGTTACGATGGGTCACCACCTCGGCGCCAAGTTCCCCCAGGTACTGCACCACGTTGAAGGTGAAGCTGTCGTAGTTGTCGATCATGCAGACTTTCATGGTCGTTCTCTCCCGCCGCGGGGGCGCTCGCCCGGCCAAGACCAGACGCAGGGAATTCAGGGGTGGCGTATCACTCGAGGTTGTCGAGGCCGCGCTCGGCCATGGCCACGGCACGAAAGATGGCGCGGCCCTTGTTGAGCGTTTCCTGCCACTCCAGCTCGGGTACGGAGTCGGCCACCACACCGCCCCCGGCCTGGACATGCAACTCGCCGTCCTTGATCACGGCAGTGCGGATGGCGATGGCGGTATCCATGTTGCCGTGCCAGGACAGGTAACCCACCGCACCGGAGTAGACACCGCGCTTGACCGGCTCCAACTCGTCGATGATCTCCAGGGCGCGTATCTTGGGTGCGCCGGACACCGTGCCTGCCGGGAAGGTGGCGCGCAGCACGTCCATGGCGGAAAGGCCAGGCTTGAGGCGCCCGACGACGTTGGAGACGATGTGCATCACGTGAGAATAGCGCTCGACCACCATCCGGTCGGTCACCTTCACCGAGCCGGTCTCGCTGATGCGTCCCACGTCGTTGCGCCCCAGGTCGATCAGCATCAGATGCTCGGCGAGTTCCTTGGGATCGGCCAGCAGGTCAGCCTCCAGAGCACGATCCTCCTCTTCGCTGTGGCCACGCTTGCGGGTGCCGGCGATGGGCCGCACCGTGACCTCGCCGTCTTCCAGCCGCGTGAGGATCTCCGGCGAGGAACCCGCCACCTGATGATCGCCCAGGTTCAGGTAGAACATGTAAGGCGAAGGGTTGAGGCTGCGCAGGGCCCGATAGAGATCCAGCGGCGGTGCCTGGTAGGGAATCGACATGCGCTGAGAAGGAACGCACTGCATGACATCGCCGGCCAGCACATACTCCTTGATCGTCTCCACGGCCGCCTTGAAGCCCTCCTCGGTGAAGCCCGAGGTAAAGTGTCCCTCCTCCACCGCCGCGCGTCCGGTGCCGGGGCTGATGGTGTTGAGGGTGGCGCTGCGCAGGCGAATCTCCAGGGCTTCCAGCCTCTCCACGGCACCGGCGTAAGCGCCGGCCTCTTCCGGGTCGGCATGGGTCCACAGGGTCAGACGGCCGGAGAGATTGTCGAACACCACCAAGTCATTGCAGACCATCAGCAGGATATCCGGCACGCCCAGCGGGTCAGGCTTCACGGCGGTTTCGCCACGCAGGCGAGGTTCGATATAGCGGATGGTGTCGTAGCCGAAATACCCCACCAGGCCGCCGTCGAAGCGCGGCTGGTCATCGAGGCGCGGCACCTTGAAACGGGCCTGGAACTGCTCGATCCATTCGAGCGGATCCTCCACCTCGCCGGCGCCGTAGAGCTCGTCATCGACGATATGGCTGACGGTGAAGCCACGTATCTCGAGTCGTTCGCGGCAGGGCAGCCCGATGATGGAGTAGCGCCCCCACTTCTCGCCGCCCTGCACGGACTCCAGCAGGAAGGTCCAGGGGGCATCGGCCAGCTTGAGGTAGGTAGAGAGCGGCGTGTCGAGATCGGCCAGCACTTCGCGGGTAACCGGAATGCGATTGTAACCGGCGTCGGCCAGCTCGTGGAAACGTTCGGGAGTCATCATGCCCGGATCCTAGATGTGACGGTTGGCGATGGCAGGCGCAGCAGCGCCGCGGCTCAGGCTCGCTAGGCGAGCATCACCATCGCCAGCCGCAGCGGGCAGGCGAACGGGGCAGAGATCGTATGGCGGCCATGGCGCCATCGGCGGTCGAGAGAGTTTCCGGCGTCATGCGGCTGATCATCGAGGGGTTTCCGCGTCTTGTCTTATAGCAATAACATATTGATTGGGCCGCGCTTATAGCATTAGCCGAAATCACGTTAAACGAGTTCCGCCAGCGATTCAACCACGCCATCCGGGCCGCTGTCTCGCACCGACTCGCCGTGATTGTAGCCGTAGGGCACGGCAAGGGTGCGGAACCCCGCGGCGCGTCCGGCCTCGATGTCATGGCGCGAGTCACCGACCATCAGGCAGGCCGCTGGCGAGACGTCGAAGTGGGCGGCAACATGCCGCAGCGGGGCCGGGTCGGGCTTCTTCTCGGGCAGGCTGTCGCCGCCCAGGCAGAGCGCGAAGTATTCGGCAAGCCCCAGCCCTTCCAGCAACGGGGCGATAAAGGCGTAGGGCTTGTTGGTCACCAGCGCCAGCGGAAGCCCACGGTCGCGCAGGGCGTCCAATGCTTCACGCACCCCGGGGTAAAGCCGGGTATGGGCGCCGGGGTCGCGACCGTAGTGGTCAAGAAAGGCGGCGTGGGCGCGCTCCAAGAAGGCACCGTCCGGCGCCTCGTGGGGAAAAGCCTCGCCATTAGGCTGAATCGCGGAGTGCAATGCACGCTCCATCAGGACAAACGAACCATTACCCACCCAGTTGCGCACCTTCGCCTCACCGGCAGCGCGCAGGCCCAGATCGGCGAGGGCCGCGTCCACGGCAAGCGCCAGGTCCGGCACGGAATCGACAAGGGTACCGTCCAGATCGAAGGTGACCAGGCGGATATCGTTGAGTATGGGGTGCATGAGGCCTCTGATAATGCAGTCAAGCAGACATTATGCCGGACAAGCCATGGGCAAGAAATTGGCAAGAGCTTATGCTGTAGTTCCGTTCCTTGCAGGAGTCGCTGCATGAGTGTGCCAAGAATTGTCGTAGTCGGTGGTGGCGCCGGAGGCCTCGAGCTGGTCACACGGCTCGGCCGCAAGCTCGGCAGGCGCAGGCGGGCCGAGATCGTGCTGGTCGATCGCAATGTGACGCACATCTGGAAGCCGCTGCTGCATGAGGTCGCCACCGGGGCGCTGGACTCGGGACTCGACGAGATCTCCTATCCGGGACATGCCCGCCATCATGGCTACCGATTCCAGCGCGGCACCCTCAGTGACGTCGACCGTACGGCTAGGACCCTGACCCTGGCCCCCGTGCGCGACGAGGAGGGCAACGAATTGCTGCCCTCCCGCACACTGGGGTATGACCTCCTGGTGCTGGCGGTCGGCAGTGTCAGCAATGATTTCGATACACCGGGCGTCAGCGAGTACTGCCACTTCCTCGACAGCCCGCAACAAGCCGAGGCGTTCCGCCGGGACATGCTCAACACCTTCCTGCGCCACAGCGACCCAGGCAGTGAGCGACATACCCGCATGGTCGTCGGCATCGTCGGTGCCGGCGCCACCGGCGTTGAACTCGCGGCGGAACTCCATGAAGCATCGCGAATGCTCCAAAGCTACGGCGTCACGGATCTGGACAGCGACCACCTCGAGGTTCATCTGCTCGAAGCCGCTCCCCGGATCCTGCCGCCGCTGCCCGAGCGCATCAGCCAATCGGTCCATCAGGAACTCGAGGGCCTCGGCGTGCGGATCCATACCAACACACGCGTGACCCGGGTGGAGGCCAACGCGATTCATACCGCGGATGGCGGGCGCATCGACACGAATCTCGGTGTATGGGCGGCGGGCATCAAGGCCCCACCGTTCCTCTCGGAACTGGGCCTGCCAACGGAATCCAACCACCGACTCAAGGTCCACCAGACCCTGCAGAGCGAGGCAGATCCGCAACTCTTCGCCATGGGAGACTGTGCCAGCTGCCCACAGGAGGATGGCAGCACGGTGCCACCCCGCGCCCAGGCCGCCCATCAGCAGGTCTCGACACTCTATCGCAACCTGCGGGCGCAACTGGACGGCAAGCCGCTGAAGCCCTTCGTCTACCGCGACCGAGGATCCTTGATCTCGCTGGCGCATTTCGAGGCCGTCGGCAGCCTGATGCGCGGCGCCTCGACACGCAGCCTGTTCATCGAGGGCCACCTGGCGAAGTTCTTCTATGCCTCGCTCTACCGCATGCACCAGCGCGCCATCCACGGCACGCTCAAGACGGGGCTGATGGTGGTCGTGGATGGCATCAATCGCTTCCTCAAGCCACGCATGAAGCTGCACTGAGCCAGGCGTCTATTTCGGAGAGACCGTCAGTCCAGCGAGAACTCTGACGTCATCGCCTTCCGTCCTGCCAGCCAGGTGTGCTTGGCCGCCGCTGGCAGTCGCTTCAGGCGTGCTTCCAGGCGCAACGCCTCAGCGTGGCTGCCGACGGGCTCCTGATGGCGAAGCACCAGCGGCCCCTTGCCGCGCAGCGCCTTGGCCCCCCGACCGGCACGATGCTCGGCCAGGCGGCGGGCCACGTCGGTGGTGATCCCGGTGTAAAGCGCACCGCCGGCGGTCTCCACCAGATAGAGGTGCCACAGGGGCGTGGGAAGCGTCTCATCCAAGGGGCGACCTATACCCTGGCCAGCTGGTCGCGAAAATCGCGGATCACACTATCGTAGCGATGCGGATCAGCCTCGTTGCGCGCCTTGAACACCGCCGAGCCGGCCACGAAGGTATCGGCGCCGGCCCGGGCGATATCGGTGATGTTGTCGACCTTCACCCCGCCATCGATCTCCAGGCGGATCGGGCGACCCGAGGCATCGATGCGCCGCCGAGCCTCGCGCAGCTTGTCCAGCGTGCCGGGCAGGAAAGACTGGCCACCGAAGCCTGGGTTGACACTCATCAGCAGGATCATGTCGACCTTGTCCATCACGTAGTCAAGGAAGGAGAGCGGCGTGGCCGGATTGAAGACCAGACCGGCCTGGCAGCCAGCGTCACGGATCAGCTGCAGCGAGCGGTCGATATGGTCGGAGGCTTCCGGGTGAAAGGTGATATAGCTGGCCCCGGCGTCGATGAAATCACCGATCAGCCGGTCCACCGGCTTGACCATCAGATGGGCGTCGATGGGAGCGCTCACCCCGTGCTTGCGCAGTGCCTCGCAGACCATCGGCCCGATCGTGAGATTGGGCACGTAGTGGTTGTCCATCACGTCGAAATGGACGATGTCCGCCCCGGAGGCCAGGACATCGTCGACTTCGGCACCAAGTCGGGCGAAATCGGCGGAGAGGATGGAAGGGGCGATGAGAAAGTCGCGGGTCGGGTCAGTCATGGAGTCGTCCGTCATGAGGGTGTGCAGGCGATCGCACGATCGAGGGCATTCTACCAGAGCCCCGCGAGAGTCTGGGCCTTGCATGGCGCCTCACTCGCCCTGGCTCCATGAGCCGCGCATGCGAGCAAGATGCCGCGTGCCGTCAGCGTGACCAGGCCATGAGCGACTCCGGTTCCCCGGTTTCGGGTTCCTCGCGCTCATCGACAATGCTGAAACCCAGCCGCCGATAGAAGGAGACGGCACGCACATTACGCGAATAGACCCAGAGGGTGATGGAAGAGTGGCTCCCCATGGCGTGAGCCATCAAGCCGCTGCCATGCCCGAAACTCTGCACCTCGGGATCCACGAACAGGGCCTCGAGATGATCATCGTGCATGGCATAGAAGCCAATCACGCGTCGACCGGCCTCCAGCACCTGCACCTCGCACGCGGGTAGACGGCGAAGCGCCATGTCATCGGCACGCGCCCTCCAGTAGGCCTCGTCAATGAAGGGATGGGCTTGCACGGAGGCACGCAGCCAGATGTCGACAAGATGCGGATACTCCTCCCGGGTGGCGGGTCGGATCATGTCGTGGCTCCTTTGGCTATCCCTGCAGTGTAACGCCTAGCACGGAACGGGTCGCGCCACCCGGTTCCCGCCACCAGGGCCGAAGGCTATACTCGATGCCCCGCCATCTTCAGGAGACTCTCCATGCAGCGTCGTCATGTCCTGGGCGCCTGCGCCCTGCTGCTCGCCACCGGGTGGCTGACCGGCTGCTCCAGCCCCCACTACCTGCAACTCGACCCCAAGCTCACGGCCCAGGTGCCGCAGAGCGGTAGCGGCCAGGCGGTCACGGTGACAGCCGTGGACGGTCGCGACAGCGAGGTCATCGGTACCCGTACCGGCAGCGCCATGTCCACCGCAGTGATCACCGTGGATGCCCATGAGCTGGTGCCGCGGCTGCAGGCGGAAGCGGAACGTGCGTTGCGGGAAATGGGCTTCACTCCCACGGCCGAGCAAGCCGAGGGACGACCCAGCCTGACACTGACCCTGGATCACCTGGGCTACGAGCGTGGCAAGAGCCGTCCCGTCATCGACGAGGCACGACTCGAGTCGGTGCTGATCGCCGAGGCGACCAACGATGGCAACACCTATACCGGCACCTACACCTCGCGTCGCACCCAGAGCTATGCCGTGCGCCCCGGCAAGGAAGCCAACACCCGCATGGTCAACGAATTGCTCTCGGACGGTCTCGACCGCGCCTTCCGCGACCCCGAGCTGGGGCAGCTGCTGGCACGCTGAATCAGGCCTGCGGGCCGCGGCGCTCCAGCGCCCAGGCACTTTCGCGAAAGCCGTTAGGCTCCGGCTCGCCGTCCTCCAGATGCGTGACGCGGAAGTTGGGCTCGAACAGCTCGAGCAATTCCTCAGCGGAAACGCTGAAGGGCGGCCCGCCGGGACCTCGCGTCAGGCTGATCAGCAACCCTCGAGCACCAGGCGGGATCAACTGAGCCAGATGGAAGGCGTAACGCTGGCGTGTGGCCGCCGGCAAGGCGATCAGGGCGGCGCGGTCGTAGAAAGCGCCGATCTCCGCCGCCTGCTGAATGTGGAAGTGGAAGAAATCGCCGCACCATAACTCCACGCTGCCCTGGCGACAGATGTCGAAACCGACCTGACGATAGCGAGTCACCTCCCCCACGCCCTCGGCGACGAAGGCCTCGATGGCCTGCCCGGCCAGTTCGATACCCAGCACCGGATGGTCATGATGCGCCAGCCAGCGCATGTCCAGGCTCTTGCCACACAACGGCACCAGCACCTTGGTGCCGGCCCGTACTCCCAGGCTGGGCCAGTAGCGGACCAGAAGGGGATGGGGCCGGTCGCGATGGAAACCGATGCGCCCCTCACGCCAGCGCTCCCGCCATTCATTGGCCATCTTTCCCCCTGACCTGCCGGCGTCAGAACCAGCGGTCGCGCTTGCGACGACGGCGTGGCAGATGAGGCACGATCAGCCCCACCAGCAGGCCGGCGCCGGCAACTCCGCCACCGTACATGAAGTAGCGCATCAGCAGGTCCTCTTCCTGGGTATCCAGGCGAGCCTGAAGCTCGCGGATCGTGGAGCGCGCCTGTTCGGTCTCATCCTCGAGGGCCGTGTTGCGCGCCTCGAGCTCGGTAATGCGCTGCTCGCGAACCTCGAGGGTCTCGGTCATCGAAGCGGTACGGCTCTGCCAGGTGTCGTTGATGCCGGAAAGTTCCTCGGTCAACTCCTCTACCCGAGCTTCCATCACCGGAAGTCGCTCCTGGGCGCTGGGCCTCTCCTGCAACTCGTCGCTCAGAACCCAGACCGTGTCCCCTTCGGCGTCCTCGACCCGGCTGTAGTCACCGCTGGTCTCGAGGACCGTGACCGGCTCACCGGCGGTCAAGGTTCCGATGATCCGATAGCCGTCGGTCGGACCGCTACGCACATAGGTAGTGAGGCCGTCCGATACCCAGGCAGTACCGTCGGCTTCCTGCTGGGCATGCAGCGCTTGGGGGAGCGTCGCGAGCGCCACGCCCAGTGTCAGAATCTTGAGTTTATGTATCGTCATGCCATTGTCCTGGCTGTCCAAGGCTCGCGTGTCGCGAAAGATGCACCACCCACGAAAGACCGTGGCGGCGACGCTGATGTTCATGGTGTAGGTTACCCACAGCGACTGTGGACAACCATCGGGAAAACCGCTGGAAAGTTGCCGACAGCCGGCATAGCTGCCGAACCGTACCGCTGTCGCTCACTTTCTGACCAGCGCAGGCTTCTGATCAGCGCAGGCCATTGCACTCGTGCCTGCAAAACGCACAGGGTACCACAGTCGCACCCGCCGGCCGCTGGCCCGGATGGGAGCAGCGGCGTATAATGATAGGCCTTCTCCTGGATGGCCATTCGGCCATCTGCCAACATCCATCCACCGGTGCACCGTCGCGCCAGATGCCGCGACCTATTCTTATGGCGAAGAAACTCTTCATCAAGACGCACGGCTGCCAGATGAACGAGTACGACTCCGCACGCATGGCGGATCTACTCGGCGAATCCCATCAGCTCGAGCTCACCGACGACGAGCGTGATGCCGACGTCATCCTGCTCAACACCTGCTCCATCCGTGAGAAGGCCCAGGAGAAGGTGTTCCATCAGCTGGGACGCTGGAAGAAGCTCAAGGAGGCCAACCCCGACCTGCTGATAGGCGTCGGGGGTTGCGTGGCCAGCCAGGAAGGCGAGGCGTTGCGCAAGCGCGCCCCCCATGTCGACATGGTGTTCGGCCCGCAGACCCTTCACCGGGTACCGTCGATGCTCGACTCGCGCCAGCAGGACCAGATCTCGGTGGTCGACGTCACCTTCCCCGAGATCGAAAAGTTCGATCACCTGCCCAAGCCAAGCTCCGACGGCGCCACCGCCTTCGTCTCGGTGATGGAAGGCTGCTCCAAGTACTGTACCTTCTGCGTGGTGCCCTATACCCGCGGCGAGGAGGTTTCGCGCCCCTTCGAGCCAGTGATGGACGAGGTGATCCATCTGGCTGACCAGGGCGTGCGCGAGATCAACCTGCTGGGACAGAACGTCAATGCCTACCGCGGCGCCAACCAGCTGGGCGACGAGATCGACCTGGCCGAGCTGATCGCCTGCGTGGCGGCTGTTGAAGGCATCGATCGCGTCCGCTTCACCACCTCCCACCCGGTGGAGTTCTCCGACAGCCTGATCGAGGCCTATGGGGAGATTCCCGAGCTGGTGAGCCATCTGCACCTCCCGGTGCAGGCCGGATCGGATCGCGTGCTCGCGGCCATGAAGCGCGGCCATGGCGTTGAGGAGTATGTCGAGAAACTCGAGCGTATCCGTGAACTACGACCGGACATCAGCTTCTCGTCGGACTTCATCATCGGCTTCCCGGGCGAGACCGAGGCGGACTTCGAGGCCACCATGGACCTGATCCACCGCATCGGCTTTGACCACTCCTTCAGCTTCGTCTATTCGGCGCGCCCCGGCACGCCGGCCGCGAATCTCGAGGACGATACCCCGGAAAACGTCAAGAAGCAGCGACTGGCCATTCTTCAGGAGCGCATCAACCAGCAGGCGATGCAGATCAGCCGCCGCATGGTGGGCTCCACCCAACGCATTCTGGTCACCGGCTTCTCGGCGAAGGATCCGGGCCAGCTCTCCGGGCGGACCGAGAACAACCGGGTCGTCAATTTCCGTGCGTCCAACCCGACGGAACTGATCGGCTATTTCGTCGACGTGGAGATCAGCGAGGCGCTGCCCAACTCGCTGCGTGGCGAGCTCGCTTCCCCAGCCTGCTACTGACGTAAACGCTCGCCATCGAGGAGCGCCGGGGGCAAGACGAAGAGGAGGTCCTACGCCAGGGATGGCGTCGGTAGCGCCCAGGGAAGGGTTCACAGCGCCTCCTCGCAGGCTTGTCGACGGCTAAGCTCCAAGCTTTTCTCTACGGCACATGCGTTGCCCCGGCCAGCACCGGGGCAGTAAGCTGGCCCTAAACCCATCAGCCACGGACCACCCCGACTTGACCCAACCAGCCTCCCAGGCCAACCGCATCATTACCCTGAATCTCGAGCCCAACGACCCCCGTCGCCTGGCCAACCTTTGCGGCCAGCGCGACGAGAATCTCAAGCTGGTCGAATCGCGACTCGGCATCACCCTTCGCAACCGCGGCAACATCTTCCAGCTCGCTGGACCCTCCCATCGCGTCAAGGCGGCCGCCAACGTACTGGAACACCTCTACCGCGAGGCCGAGGTCAGCGACCTGGACCCGGATACCGTGCACCTCTTCCTGCAGGAGTCGGGCCTGGAGGCGCTGGATGAGGAGGAAGGCGGAGAACCTGACGACGAAGTCCTGCTGCGCACGCCGCGCACGCTGATCAAGCCACGCGGCCTCAACCAGCAGAGCTATGTGCAGAGCATACGCGCGCATGACATCAACTTCGGCATCGGCCCGGCCGGTACCGGCAAGACCTACCTGGCCGTGGCGGCGGCGGTAGAGGCCCTCAACCAGCAGGAAGTGCGCCGCATCCTGCTGGTGCGTCCGGCCGTGGAGGCCGGCGAGAAGCTCGGCTTCCTGCCCGGCGACCTGGCCCAGAAGATCGACCCTTACCTGCGCCCGCTCTACGACGCTCTCTACGAGATGATCGGCTTCGAGCAGGTGGCCAAGCTGATCGAACGCCAGGTCATCGAGATCGCCCCGCTGGCCTACATGCGCGGGCGCACCCTCAACAACGCCTTCATCATCCTCGACGAGAGCCAGAACACCACTCGCGAACAGATGAAGATGTTCCTGACCCGCATCGGCTTCGGCTCCACCGCGGTGATCACCGGCGACATCACCCAGGTTGACCTGCCCCGCGGCCAGAGTTCGGGGCTGATCCAGGTGCTCGAGGTGCTCAAGGGAACCCCTGGCATCGGCGTGACCCACTTTGCCGCCAAGGATGTGGTACGTCACCCCCTGGTGCAGCGAATCATCGAGGCCTATGACCACTTCGAGGCCGAACAGGAAGCCTCCGAACGCGCCCAGCGCGAGGAGCGCGATGCCCAGAGACAGGAACGCCTGGAGCGTTCCCGGCAGAACAAGCTGCGCCACGACGCCCCAGGATCCGCAGATTCATGAGCCCCCTCGTCGATCGCCAGATCGCCCTGGAGGCGGTAGGTCTGCCATCCCAGGCCGAGCTCGAGGCCTGGGTGGCCGGGGTGCTGGCACGGCATGCCGGTGAATCACGCCACGAGCTCACCATACGCTACGTAGATGACTCCGAGAGCCAGGCCCTCAACCGCAGCTACCGCGGCGTGGACAAGCCAACCAACGTGCTCTCCTTCCCCTTCGAGAGCCCGCCGGATGTCGAGCTGCCACTGCTGGGTGACCTGGTGATCTGCCACCCGGTGGTGACCCGCGAAGCCGCGGAACAGGACAAGTCGCTGCGCGCTCACTACGCTCACTTGGTAGTCCACGGCACCTTGCATCTGCTGGGTCATGACCATGAGGAAGAGGCCGAAGCCGAGGCCATGGAGGCCCTTGAGCGTGAGATACTCGCGTCGCTGGGGATCGCCGACCCCTATGCGCCGTCGAATCGCGATTCCGATACCGAGGACGAGAGAGCCGACGCATGAGCGAAGATCGATCGAGCAGCCAGGGCAGCAAGTCCTGGCTAGACAAACTGTTCAGCGCCCTGTCCAGCGACAGCGATGAACCGAGCTCCCGCGGTGAGCTGCTGGAGTTCCTGCGTCAGGCGGGCTCTCGCCTCAAGCTCGACCAGGACGCCATGATGATCATTGAGGGCGCTCTGAACATCAGCGACCAGCAGGTGCGCGAGGTCCTCATCCCGCGCTCCCAGATCACCGCCATCGCCCTCGACCAGCCCCTCGAGGAGTACCTGCCGGTGATACTCGAGACCGGACACTCCCGCTATCCGGTGATCGGCGAGAACCTGGATGAGGTCAAGGGCATCCTGCTGGCCAAGGATCTACTGCCCCTGCTGCGCAGTGGCCAGGGCAACGGCATGCCCTTCCAGCTCGACGAGGTCCTGCGTCCGGCGATGTTCGTCCCCGAATCCAAGCGTCTCAATAGCCTGCTCAAGGAGTTCCAGGATACTCGCAACCACATGGCGGTGGTGGTGGATGAGTACGGGGGCACGGCGGGCATCGTCACCATCGAGGATATCCTCGAGGAGATCGTCGGCGAAATCGAGGATGAACACGACATCGACGAGGAGATCGATATCCGCGAGCTCGGCGACGATCGCTATGCGATTCGCGCCCTGACCACTATCGAGGACTTCAACGATCGCTTCGGGACCCGTTTCTCCGACGACGAGTTCGACACCCTGGGCGGACTTGTGATGCAGCGGTTCGGCCACCTGCCGGGACGCGGCGAGCACACCGATATCGGTGGCTGGCGTTTCACGGTGCTCAACGCCGACAATCGCCGAATCCGCCTGCTCGAGGCCGAGCCCTGCGAGGAGAGCCCCGAGGAATAATGCGGCCCCTGACCACGGATGGACACCATGGCTGACACCCGACTGACCCCGGCGCTGGGCTGCCTGGCGGCACTGTTCGCCGGTGGCCTCACCACTCTGACCGCCTCCCCCTTCGAGCTCTGGTGGCTGGGACCAGTCGCCGCCGGCCTTGTCTACCTGGGCCTTCACTCCCTGACACCCGCCCAGGCGGCGCTTCGCGGCTGGTGCTATGGCCTGGGACTGTTCGGGTCCGGCGCTTCCTGGGTCTATGTCTCGATTCATGATTACGGCTATACCGGCGTGCCCCTGGCACTCCTCCTCACCGCGCTGTTCGTCGCCGGCCTGGCACTATTCTTCGCGGCCACCCTCTGGCTCTATCGGCGACTGTGCGGCCCTCGCCTGGCGGCACTGAGCTTTGCGGGTGCCTGGGTGCTCGGCGAGTGGCTGCGTACCTGGCTATTCACCGGCTTTCCCTGGCTCCTGCTGGGCAGTGGCCAGGTGGACTCGCCTCTCGCTGCCTGGGCCCCGGTAGGCGGCGTCTACCTGCTGTCAATGATCACTGCCCTGACGGGCAGTCTCGGAGTGGAGTTCCTGCGCCGCCGCTGGTGGGCCATCGCCCCCGTTACGGTGTTGTGGTTGGTACCACTTGTAATGCCCGTCCAATGGACCTCCCCCGCCGGGGAGCCGGTGCGCGTCGCTCTGCTTCAGGGCAACCTCCCCCAGCTGATCAAGTGGACCCCCGAGGGACAGCGGCGCGCTGTCGACACCTATCTTTCGATGACTCGGGAACTGGAGGAGAATGTCGACCTGGTGATCTGGCCCGAGGCCGCCCTGCCCATGTTCGAGGACCAGGCGGCGCCCATGCTCGCCCGAGCCAAGTCCAGCCTGCCGACGAGTACCGACCTGCTCACCGGTATCCTCCAGCGTGACGACAGTGGCCTCTACTACAACAGCGTCATCGGCCGGGGCGACGTCGAAGGCGAATATCGGAAGACCCACCTGGTGCCATTCGGCGAATACCTGCCTCTGGAAAGCCTGCTGCGCGGGGTGATCGCCTTCTTCGATCTGCCGGCGCCGACCATGACGCCGGGACCCTCCGATCAATCGGCGATGCGCGTCGGCGAGCTGACCCTCGGAGTTGCCATCTGCTACGAGATCATCTACGCCGATTTGGTGGCCTCGCGAGCCCGCGATGCCGGGGTCCTGCTCACGGTCTCCAACGACACCTGGTTCGGCGCCTCCATCGGACCGCTGCAGCACCTGCAGATGGCCCGGCTGCGAGCACTGGAGAACGGCCGTCCGGTGGTGCGTGCCACCAGCAACGGCGTCACCGCCTTCATCGACCCGCAGGGGAGCGTCACCGCTCGGGCACCTCAGTTCGAGACCACCTTCCTCGAGGGTGACGTCACGCCTATGGAAGGTCTTACCCCCTTCACGCGCACGGGCAGCTGGCCAGCCTGGCTGCTATCCGCCCTGCTGGTGCTGCCGGGGATTCAGCGCCGAGCGCCGAGCCAATAGCAAGCCAAGCAGCGAAGCAGCGAAGCATCCATCAGTGTGTGCTGCTCCTGAAAAAAGCGAACCCCGAGGTCATGGCCTCGGGGTTCGCTTGTAGCTCGGCGCTTGTAGCTCGGCGCTTGTAGCTCGGCGCTTACTTCTCGCCCAGCACCTCAGGGATGGTCATGCGCACATAGCGCCCCGGCGCCGGTTCAAGGATGTCGAGCTCGCCGTCACCAGGCTGTCGAGCCGGCACCAGCTTCTCGGTGTCCACATAGCCATTTTCGGTGATCCACTGCTGCCAGTGGGGCCACCAGGAACCTTCATGCTGCTCGGCACCCTCGAGCCACTCCTCGGGAGTCTCCGGAAGCGCATCGTTGGTCCAGTAACCGTACTTGTTCTTGCTGGGCGGGTTGACGATTCCGGCGATATGGCCGGAGCCGCCCAGCACGAACTTGGCCGGCCCCTTGGGCAGCAGCGCCCCATAGTAGGTGCTGTTCCACTTGGCGATGTGATCCTCTCGGGGAGAGATAAAGTAGCTCGGCGTGGAGATCTTGCGCAGATCGATCTTGACACCGTCAAGCTCGATACCATCCGGCTGGACCAGACGATTCTCCAGATACATGTGCCGCAGGTACCAGGCATGGGTACCGGCCGGCAAGTTGGTGCCGTCAGTGTTCCAGTAAAGCAGGTCGAAAGGCGCCGGTGCATCACCCTTCAGGTAATTATTGATGTAGAAGGACCAGAAGAGGTCGTTCTCACGGAGCAGGTTGAAGGAGTAGGCCATCACCCGGCCGTCCAGGTAGCCGTCGCGCTCGAGCTTGGCCTCGATGCCGTCGAGCACCGTTTCGGAGAGGAAGACACCAATCTCGCCCGGATCACGGAAGTCCTGCAGAGTGGCCATATAGGTTACCGACTTGACCTTGCGACCACGCCGGGTGCTGGTCAGGTAAGCCATGGTCGAGGCGGCCAGTGTCCCGCCGATGCAGTAGCTCATCAGGTTGACCGACTTCTCGCCGGTGGCCTGCTCGATGGCTCCCATGGCGTCGATGGGGCCCAGCTGCATATAGTCGGCCCAGTTCAGATCCCGCTGTTCCGGACCAGGATTGCGCCAGGAGATCAGGAAGACGGTATGGCCCTGCTCCACCAGCCACCGAACCAGAGAATTATCCTGGCGCAGATCGAGGATGTAGTACTTGTTGATCCAGGGCGGCACCACGAGCAGCGGGGTCTTGTAGACCTGTTCGGTGGTCGGCGTGTACTGGATCAGCTGGATCAACTCGTTCTCGTAGACCACTGCCCCGGGAGTGACGGCAATATTCTCACCGATCTCGAAGGCGCTGCGATCGGTCATGGTGACATTGAGGCCCTCGGCGGAGTTGGCCAGGTCCTCCCGCAAGCGTGCCAGGCCTTCGATCAGGTTCTGGCCGCGGGTTTCCATGGTCCTGCGCATCACTTCGGGATTGGTGGTGACGAAATTGGTGGGCGCCATGGCATTGACCAACTGGCGCGCGTAGAAACCGAGATTGCGCTTCTGATGCTCCGAAAGGCCATCGAGGTTCTCGATGAGCTCCTCCACCGTGCGCGAGAACATCAGGTACTGCTGCATGATCGTCTGATAATAGGGATCGTCGTACCAGGCATCATCCTTGAAGCGCCGATCGCCTTTGCTCGGCGTTATCAACGGCTCGACGTCCTCGCCGGAGAAGCTGCGAAGCGATTGCTGCCATAGCTGGAACTGATCCTGGAGCAGCCGCGACTGGGTCTGCCACAGCAGGGGCGGGTTCTGCATCAGCGATTGGGCACCTGCCTGAAAGCACTGGCGCATGTCTTGATGGACCGATTCCGCTGCATCGCTGGGCACCATGCGCGCCAGCAGATCCTGCATCAAGGCCTTGTATTCCTCGCTGATAGCGGCGAGCTGAGTGTTCCAGGCCTCGAGCTCGACCTGTGTCGGTGCTTGCACCCCTGACTGCATTGACCCCTCCTGTCATTCATGAAGGCCGGTGTTTCTGACGGGCGAACACTGAAACCGACCTAGGTTTCGATACGACGAACAACGACGCTATCCGGCCCCCGTTAACCGGAGACCGGACAGGTGCCATTAGATTATCGCGATATCAGCGCTTGCGCGACGTGGACTGGCTGGTCGCCTTGGCGGGCTCATCGGACTTCGATGCCTCGCCCTTGGCGGCCTGACCGGCCTTCTCGGCGAGCTGCTTGCCCGATTCGGCGTAGAGCTTCTCGAGCTCGGCCTTGAACTCCAGGCTCATCTCGCTCATCGCCTTGGCATCCTCGAGCATCTGCTTGGAGAGCTCGTTCATCATCTCGGCCTGGCGAGTACCGAAGTCGCGCATGCTGTCCGCGTCGCTGACTTCGCTGGCATCGCGCATGCGCTCGGTGCCCATCTGGCTGTAGCGCTTCATCGACTCCATCTGATACTGAGTCATCTTCTCCATATTGTTCAGCATCAGGGAGTTGAGCTTGCGCATCGGCTCAAAGAACTGGCGGGTCTGCTCGTTGAATGCGTTGATCATCTTGTCTTGGTCTTGCATGTCGAATTCCTCCTGGAGGATCGATAGTAAACGGCTTGCTGCACTGCACAAAGCCTAGTCTTCAACCTTCCCAGTTGCAACCGTATTCATAGCGCCCTCGCGAAGGTCGAACAAGGCCGGGCGATTTCCACTATCAGCTCTCGCGCTTGGTGCGGGAGCGGGCACTTGCCGTGGACTTTCGAGAGGTGCTGGAGGTTCCAGCAGAGCCACTGGAGGATTTGCCGCTGCCCCCCGTTTCAGAACTCTGGTCGCTCTGGTCATTGCTCGACTTCCCGCCACCGGTACTAGAGGAACTGGCGGCCTTGGTCAGCATGTCGAGCATCATCTGTTGGTAGTTGCCAAAACTGGACAACCCTTGGGAGAGATTCTGGGAAACGTTCTGCGACAAGCCGGGCTGCTGCAGGAAAGGCTGCATCAGGCTCATCGGGTCATAGCCTTCCGTGCCCGACTCCATCTGCTTGTAGATGCGGTTCATCAGATCTTTCTGAAAGGCCTCCACATCCGGCAGGCCAAGCGCGCGGCGAAACTCCTCGGGGGTCAGGTCGAACTCGACGTTGATCTTCATGGCGTCACTCTTGTTGGTGGTCAAGAGAAGTGTAGCAGCCATGACGGATGGTGCGGCTCAGCACAGACAAGGTGTCGATACTCGAACATCGGCATTCTGACCGCGGTGGCGCAGCAGGTGATCCATCAGCGTCAGCGCCATCATCGCCTCGGCAATGGGCGTGGCCCGGATGCCGACACAGGGATCGTGGCGCCCCTTGGTCACCACCTCCACCGGGTTTCCATGGAGGTCGATGCTACGCCCCGGCGTGGTGATACTGGAGGTGGGTTTGAGGGCCAGGTGGGCGATGATCGCCTGGCCGCTGGAGATGCCGCCGAGCACCCCGCCGGCATGATTGGAGAGGAAGCCCTCGGGGGTCATCTCGTCGCGATGCTCGCTGCCGCGGCTTGCCACGACGGCGAAGCCGTCCCCGATCTCCACGCCCTTCACCGCGTTGATGCTCATCAGACCGTGGGCCAGCTCGGCGTCCAGGCGGTCGAATACCGGCTCGCCAAGCCCCGGCGGCACGCCCTCTGCCACCACGCTGATCCTCGCCCCCACCGAGTCCTGATCACGACGCAGCTGATCCATGTAGGCCTCGAGTTCCGCCACGCGATCCGGGTCGGGACAGAAGAAGGGATTCTCGTCCACGGACTCCCACTGCTTGAAGTCGATGGCGATCGGACCGAGCTGGCTCATGTAGCCGCGGATGGTGATTCCCTGCGCGGCAAGATACTTCTTGGCGATGGCCCCGGCCGCGACTCGCATGGCGGTCTCTCGGGCGCTGGAGCGCCCCCCGCCTCGATAGTCGCGGATACCGTACTTGTGGTGATAAGTGTAGTCGGCGTGGGCCGGACGAAACTGGTCCTTGATCTTCGAATAATCCTTGGAGCGCTGGTCGGTATTCTCGATCATCAGGCCGATGGTCGTCCCGGTGGTCACCCCCTCGAATACCCCCGAAAGGATCCGCACCCGGTCCGACTCTCGCCGCTGGGTGGTGTGGCGGGAACTGCCGGGACGGCGGCGATCCAGGTCACGCTGCAAATCTTCCTCGGTCAGCGGCAGTCCCGGTGGGCAGCCATCAACGATGGCCCCCAGTGCGGGACCGTGGCTCTCGCCGAAGGTCGTGACGGTGAACAGTTTGCCGAAGGTGTTGCCGGACATGAGCGCTCCTCCTGGGTCGGAAAATGGGGATCAGGCGAAGGACGCCGCATGGGCGTCGAGTTCTGCAGCGGTCAGGGCGAACACCCCCTGGCCGCCGCGCTCGAATTCGAGCCACAGGAAGGGCACCTCGGGGAAGGCCGCCTCCAGGTGGTGATCGGAATTACCGACCTCGACGAGCAATACGCCCTCATCCGTGAGGTAGTCGCGCGCCTCGCGCAGGATACGCCGCACGATGTCCAGTCCGTCGGTGCCGGCACCCAACGCCAATGCCGGCTCATGGCGGAACTCGGCAGGCATGGTGGTCAGGTCGTGGGTGTCGACGTAGGGCGGGTTGCAGACGATCAGGTCATAGCGTCGACCGGCGAGACCCGCGAAGAGGTCAGATTCCACGGCACGCACTCGCTCGCCCACGTCATGGCGAGAGATGTTTTTACGAGCCACGGCCAGAGCATCGGGACTGATGTCGGCCAGGTCGACCTCGCAGCCGGGCAGGTGCAGTGCCGTAGCGATGCCGATGCAGCCCGACCCGGCGCAGAGGTCCAGCACCCGAGCCGGTGGCTCGACGGGGAACCAGGCGGCGAAGCCATGCTCGATCAGTTCGGCGATGGGGGAGCGGGGAATCAAGACCCGCTCGTCGACGCTGAAGGGGATCCCGGCGAAGAAGGCCTCGCCCAGCAGATAGGGCAGTGGGCGGCGGGTCTCGATGCGGGCTCGCACCAGGGCCACGATGCGAGTGCGCTCCATGGGCAGCAGCCGTGCATCGAGTACCGCCGGATCGATGTTCCAGGGCAGGTGCAGGGCGCCGAGAGTCAGTGCCACAGCCTCGTCCCAGGCGGAATCGGTGCCGTGGCCGTAGAAGAGGCCCGCCAGGTGGAACTCGCTGGCTGCCCAGCGCAGGCAATCCCGCAGGGTAACCAGGCCATCGGCAAGGACCTCATCACGCATGACGAGGGTGGAGGAAGACGCATGAGCGAGAGAATCAGCCACGGGGCATCCTGGAGTCGAGGGGTTCGGATAGCAAGAGAACCGATTGTAACCGGGCCCGCGGTTCACAGCCACGGCAGGGGCGGTATACTGGCGCTTTGCGTCACAAGCCGAAGGCCCCATGAGTCGAGATCGCCACTCCCCGGAAGAGGACGAAATCAACGCCTTTCGTCAGGCCCTGCGGGACGCCGGCGTACGGCCGATCGCCAGCAATCGCGCCGACCCCGGCCGCCGGCGCCGGGAAGATCCCGCCGAAGCTGCGCGAAGAGCCGCCGCGACCGCGGCCACTGACGATCTCGCGACTGTCGGTCGCACCTCGGACGGCCGGGTGGAGCCGGTGCGGCCCTCTGAATTCCTCGACTTCGCGCTGCCCGATCTGCCATGGCGCACGCGCCAGCAGCTCAAGCGCGGCGCCATCGGCTGGGAGGCAGGACTCGACCTGCATGGCCATACCCTTGAAGAGGCCCGCGAGGAACTCGAGGCCTTCCTGCGTGATGCCACAAGCCGCCGGCGGCGCTGCGTGCTGATCGTGCATGGCAAGGCCTGGGGAACCACCAGCGACTACCCGATGATCAAGAGCCACGTGAATGCCTGGTTGCGGGAGTGGCCCAGCGTACTGGCCTTCTGTTCAGCCACCACCATCGATGGCGGCACGGGAGCGGTCTATGTGCTGCTCAGGCGTCGCGGCGGACGAGCCTGACACTTCTCAGGGTGCGCGCTCCCCTTGATCCCCATCTTCCCCTTCCTGGCCTTTCTTGTCCGGCGCCTCCACAAGGATGGAAATCCCTCCCTCGCCGGGTTTGCCGCGCCCCTCGAAACGGTCCAGCGCCTCTGCGGCCAGGTGCCTGCCCAGGCTGATCAGCGCCTCGGCACGGTGGAATTCGTAGGCACCGCAGACCGTCTTGGGCACCTCGATAAGCACATCCGGCGGATAACCCGCCACCTTGTACTTGGCCAGGGCCGCCTGGGTAATGTCGAAGGAAGCCAGCACCATGTCCATGCGTCCCCACTCGCGTCGACCACCTTCCATGGCCTCTTCCATCTCGCTCTTGTCGGCGGTGTCGGCATCATCGCGGTTGCCGAAACCATCGAGCAGTCGTCGGGCAGCACCACGAACCCCGTCGATCCAGTGGTTGAAGTCGACGCCTCCGGCATCTCGGGAACTTTCCCGTGCCTGTTCCTCGGCGGCTTCCTCGGGAGGTAGCAGTTCCTCCAGGGTCACTGGCCGCGGGCTGTGGGCGGTGACATTCACCGCCAGCACGAAGTCCGCCTGGGCCGACACCGTGGGGATGATCGGCAGCGGATTGAGCAGACCACCGTCTACCAGCACCTGGTCACCGCGATGCACCGGCGTGATGACTCCAGGTACGGCGATGGAGGCGCGGATCGCCTCGAGCAGCGGGCCATCCTGGAACCAGACCTCGCGCTGACGGGTAATATCAGTCGCCACGGTGGTGACCGGAATCGCCAGATCCTCGATGCGAGTATCGCCGATAAGATGATCAAGCTTGTCCATCACCTTGCTGGCCTTCATGGCCCCCATGGGACTCCAGGTGACATCGACCAGCCTGAGCACATCGAAATAGTCCAGCTGGCAGACCCAGTCGCGGTAGGCGGCCAGTTTCCCCGCTGCGTAGACGCCACCGACCAGGGCGCCCATGGAACAGCCGGAGATCGCCACCACTCGGTAGCCCCTTGCCTCGAGCTCCTCGATGACCCCGATATGGGCATAGCCCCGTGCGCCACCACTGCCCAGCACCAGCGCCACGGTCTTCTGCCCTGCCTCGTCGGCTTCTCGCTGCTGGCTCATCACGCGCTCCCCTTCTCGACTGCCACGATCAGCTTTCATGCCACCTCACGATGGTCGCTGCCACCCCAGCGACGGCCGATGGCTCCAGATGCAGGTGGTGCCCGCCCGGCAGCACGCAACGAGTCAGCCTGGTCACCGCCATCCGGGCGCGGCGCGCCCGTTCCCTGTCTCCCAGAATACCGGTTTCGCCCTCCACCAGCAGCACCGGGCAACGGATCGCCGTTAGCATGGCCCCGATCTGCTCGGGAGCGAGCCGCACCAGGGAAGGACGCAGCAGTCGTGCATCGGTACGCAACTGCACATGGCCGTCGGGCAACGCCTCGAGATTGCGTGACACCAGCGGGCGCGCCGTTTCGGCATCGATGGGTGTCGCCCCACCGGCCACACGGGCCGCCACGGCAGTCTCACTATCAGGATAGCGCGGCGCCGGCGAGAGGGGGCGTCGATCGGCGAGCAGGCCCTTGCGCAGCTGGGCAGGCGCTTCATCGGCCTCGGTGGTCAAGGCGCCCAGACCGTCGAGCAGTACCAGTTTCTCGACGCGCTCCGGCAGGGCGGCAGCCGTCAGGCAGGCCACGCCGGCTCCCATGGAGTGAGCCAGAAGCGTCACCCGGGAGAGGCCCAGGTGGTCGCAGGCATCGAGGAGGTCGTGGCAGTAGTCCCACAATGCATAGTCACCTCGGCGGTGGCGAGATAATCCATGACCGGTGAAATCGATGGCCACCACCCGGATGCCGAGCGCCGCGACCAGCCGCGGGGCGAGGCGAGAGAAGCTGGCGGCATTGTCCAGCCAACCGTGCAGCGCCAGCCAGGTGGGGGCCTGCTCATCGCCCCAGGCCAGCGCCGCCAGGCGACCCTCGGCCATCCGCAGAGATCGGGGTTCACTCATGCCGGCGACTCCATCAGCTCGTCGAGCATGACCTGCAGGGCCGAGCGAGTCTGGTCGGGAAACTCCATGGGGAACATGTGCCCACCCGGGACCTGGGCCACGCTGACGCCCCGCCGTTGCAGCTGGCGACGTCGCCGCACCGTGAGAAGGTCGGACTCGGCACCGGCCAGAACGCCCAGGGGCACCCTGACGCGGCCAGGCAGGTCGCCGAGGTGATCCGGCAGGTGGCGAAATATCTGTACTTCGATATCGGGGTCATAGAGCAGCACCACGCGACCGTCATCCAGTTCCCGGGTGCCGCCATCCACGTAGTCGTGCAGGGCGGCCTCGGTGAAGCGCCGGAAGAGCCCCCGCCGACGCAGATAATGAAACATGGCCTCCTGGCTGGGCCAGCTGTCACGACGTCCCAGGGTCCTGCCGGCCGGAGTGATGTGGTCGGCAAGACCCAGGCGCTTGGCCGCCTTCATGACCCAGGCCGACAGGCCCAGCATCAGCGGTGGATCGAGCATCACCACGCAGCGGAACCGCTCGGGAGCGTGCTCGGCAGCCATGGCCATCAGCACGCCACCCATGGAGTGGCCCACGCCGACCACCGGGGCCGGGAGGCGGGCCAGGTGGTCGAGCAATTCGTCGCGGAGTGCCAGCCAGTTGTGGCCGACGGGAAAGTCGGGATGATGACCCAGACGATCCAGCGGATGAAGGTCGAAGCGCTCGGCCAGCGGCGCCAGAAAGCTGCGATAGCTCTGCCCCGGGAAGCCGTTGGCATGGGCGAAGACAAGGGGAGGTAAGGCGTGGTCAGATCTGCTCATGGACTCTTCCGGCTGGCGGGTGCCTGGCCGACACCCTTCTGGCGATAGCAGGCTAACGGGATTACCATGATCCGCCAAGTCGCGCGGCGGCGACAGGCGAACCGACAGGAGCCCTTCATGGAAGACCCCCGCAAGCCCGTCCAGGGTACCCGCACCCGCAATCGCATGTTCCTGGTGACCGTGGTGGCCGCCCTTGTCGTCGGCTTCTGGCTGACGCGCTAGGCCAGCCCCCATGGAGCTCTCCGCCCTCTTCCTTCAGACCCTGGAGATCACCCTGCCGGTCTTCGCCATGGTCTTCATCGGCCTCGGCCTGAAGCGCGCCGGCTGGATCGACCAGTCCTTCGTCGCCACCGCCTCGATGCTGGTCTTCAAGGCCACCCTGCCCACGCTGATCTTTCTCAGCATCATCCGTGCTGACCTGGCGGCCACCCTGAACCCGGCTCTGCTCGGCGTCTTCGCCCTGGCGACTCTCGGCAGCTTCCTGTTCAGCTGGGGCTGGGCGCTGCTGCGCGTCCCCCGTGAGGCGCGCGGCGTCTATGTCCAGGGCGCGTTCCGCGGCAACTGCGGAATCGTCGGTCTGGCGCTTGCCGCCGGCATGTACGGGGACTACGGGCTGTCCGCCGGTGGCCTGCTGCTGGGGGTGGTGATCCTCAGCTACAACGTCTTCTCGGTGATTGTCCTGGCCAGCTACCAGGAGAACCGGATCACCGACTGGCGCAGCATCCTCGGGCATATCATCACCAACCCGCTAATCCTCGCCGTGGTCGCCGCCGTGCCCGTGGCCGCCGCGGGTGTGCCCCTGCCCGGGTGGCTGATGACCTCCGGCGACTATTTTGCCTCCCTGACCCTGCCGCTGGCGCTGATCTGCATCGGCGCCACCCTCTCGCTGGGCGAGATCCGCCACTCGGGTCGACTGGCGATCAGCGCCAGCCTGATGAAGATGGTCACCCTGCCGGCATTGGCCACCGGCACCGCCTGGCTCTTCGGATTCGAGGGACGCGAGCTGGGCGTGATGTTCCTGTTCTTCGCCAGCCCTACCGCCGCCGCTGCGTTCGTCATGGCCAAGGCAATGGGCGGCAATGCCGCCCTCACCGCCAACATCATCGCCCTGACCACCTTGATGGCGAGCCTGACCATCACCCTGGGGGCCTTCATGCTCAGGGCCGCCGGGCTTATCTAGGATCGGTTGGTCTCAGCAAAATCCGCGTGAACCCTCGCCCACTCGGGCGGGGAGGTAAGCGGGTAGCGCGGTAGCGCTGCTGGGGTTGCCCGACAGGATAAGACGACATACGCTGTACATGCATCCATGCCATGTGCTTCATTATGTTGAAGGCCACCAAGATACGCATCTACCCCACGACCGAGCAGGTGGCGTTTCTGAACCGCCAGTTCGGCGCGGTGCGTTTCTGCTACAACACCGGCCTTCGCATCATGTCCCATCGCTACAAGCGCCACGGCCAGTCGTTGAGTGCCAAACACGACATCAAAAAGCTGCTGCCGGTGGCCAAGAAGTCCCGCCAGTATGGCTGGCTGAAAGAAGCGGATTCCATGGCTCTCCAGCAGTCGTGCATCAATCTCGACCAAGCCTTCCAGCGCTTCTTCGACCCCAAGCAGAAGGCCGGCTACCCGCGCTTCAAGAGCAAGCGGGGCAAGCAATCCAGCTACCACTGCGTCGGCGTCAATGCTGGCGATAGCTGGATCAAGGTGCCCAAGCTCGGGCCGATCAAGGCCAAGGTTCATCGTAAGGTTGAGGGCAGGCTGAAAAGCATCACCCTGACCCGGACGGTCACCGGGAAGCACTACGCCTCGCTGCTCTACGAAACAGAACAGGTCGCTCCGGCACTGCTGAAGGATGTAGACGCTGCCGGTGTCGTCGGCCTCGACATGGGGTTGTCGCATCTGGCCATTGACTCCACCGGCCGCAAGATCGCCAATCCGCGATTCCTCAAGCAGGCGCAGAAGAACCTCAAGCGCAAACAGCAGGCGCTGGCCCGCACGAAGAAGGGCAGCGCCCATCGAGCTAGGGCACGGCTCCTCGTCGCCAAGGCGCACGAGCGGGTTGCCAATGCCCGCAATGACTTCCAGCACAAGCTCTCTCGACAGATTGTTGACGACAACCAAGCGGTGATCGTCGAGACGCTGAAGGTCAAGAACATGATGAAAAACGCCAGGCTCGCCAAGCACATCGGCGATGCGTCATGGCATTCCTTGACGGCCAAACTGGACTACAAGGCCAAGGAGCAGGGCAAACATCTGGTCAAGATCGACCCGTGGTTTGCCAGCTCCAAGACCTGCCATGTCTGCCAGCACAAGATGGACGCCATGCCGTTGAGTCTCCGGTCGTGGGAGTGCCCCGCCTGCCACACACAGCACGACCGGGACATCAACGCGGCGCTGAACATCAAGCATCAAGGCATAGTGAAGTTGAAGGCGGAAGGGCTGTCCGTCTCTGCCCATGGAGGCTTGCGTAAGTCCGGCATGTCGCCGGCTGCTGCCTGAGAAGTGGGAAGCCTCCCCCGTGGCGCGTCAGCGCTTAGGGCGGGGAGCAGTCACCCCTGCTGGACTCGTGAACCCGAGAAGTCGGGCGCAGCCTGCCGCCCACACCTCGGACTCGAGCTCCGCTACGGCGGCCGTGGGGAAGCCGGGACCACGATCGCTACGCCCTTCCACCAGCAGGCCGGTGAGGGCCGCGACCAGTGGCATATGGCTGATCAGCATCAAGGGCTGCTCCTCCGGCTGTTCCAGCAACCACTCCACCACCCCCTCGGGGGGATCGTCGGGAGTGATGATCGGCAGGGGCTCGACCACAAGTCCCAGGGGCTCGGCGATCCTCTCCGCCGTCTGTCGGGCCCGCACATAGGGACTGGCCAGCAGTCGCAGGCGCGGAAAGTCCCGGTCCTCGCGGGCAGCGAGCCAGCGGCCCATGCAACGCACCTCCTCCTGCCCGCGCGAAGTCAGCTCGCGCTCTTGGTCGGGGCGGCCCGGTGCGGCCTCGCCGTGGCGCATGATCAGCAGTCGCTCAGTCATGGCGGTCGCCACCATCGCGACGATCCTGCTGCACGTGCTTGCGGGGCAACACGAATTCCACGTCGCTGCTCTGCTCGCCGAGCATCAGCAGCCTTGCCATGTCCCGGGCCGGCACGCCCTTGAACAGCACCTGGTAGAGACCCTCGGCCAGCGGCATGTAGACACCGTCCTCGTGGGCCTTGTCGCGCACCAGGCGTACGGTGTTGACCCCCTCTGCCACCTGGCCAAGGGACGCCACCGCCTCGTCCAGTGTCTTGCCCTCCCCCAGGGCCTGACCCACCCGATAATTGCGTGACAGGGCCGAGGAGCAGGTGACGATCAGATCACCTACCCCCGCCAGGCCCAGGAAGGTCATGGGGTTGGCCCCCTGGTCCACGGCGAAGCGGCTCATCTCGGCCAGCGCCCGGGTCATCAGCATGCTGCGGGTGTTCTCGCCCATGCCGAGCGCCGCCGCCATGCCGGCGGCGATGGCATAGATGTTCTTGAGCGAACCGCCCAGTTCCACACCATAGCGGTCGTTGCTGGCATAGACCCGGAAGTAGTCGCAGCCCAGCGCGGTCTGCACAAAGGTACGGGTCTGCGGATCATCGCTGGCGATCACCGTGGCGGTAAGCTGCTTGTCGGCGACTTCAGCAGCCAGGTTCGGCCCCGAGATCACGCCGATATGGGGAAAGCCGGTCTCCTCCTCGAGAATCTGGCTCATCAGCTTGAAGCCCTCTTCCTGGATGCCCTTGGTGGTGCTGACCAGTATCTGCTGTTCATGCAGATAGGGACGCGCCTGGCGCACCACCTCGCGGAAGGCCTTGGACGGGATGGCCACCAGCACAAGGTCGGCGCCCTCGAGGACCTCGGCCATCTCGGTGGAGGCCACCAAAGCGGGATTGATGGCATAGTCGGGCAGGTAGCGGCCGTTACGATGCTCACGGTTGATCTGCGCCGCCAGATCGGCATCGCGCATCCACTGGCGCACCTGGGCCCCGTTGTCGGCCGCGATACTGGCCAGAGCAGTGCCGAAACTGCCGCCGCCAAGCACCGCCACACGCATGGGTTCGTCTGACATGGTCGCCCCGAGACTCGAAAAGGTTGGCAGACAGTGTAACGAAAAACGCCTTCAACGAGGGAGACCCCCGTTGAAGGCGTTGAGGAACCGGGCCCCTTGGGGACCGGAATCAGCGTCAGTCGACCAGCGGCAACAGCGAGTCGATGCTCTCACGGGCATCGCCGTAGAACATCCGAGTGTTCTCCTTGAAGAAGAGCGGATTCTCGATGCCTGAGTAGCCGGTACCCTGGCCACGCTTGCAGACAAACACCTGCTTGGCCTCCCAGACAGTCAGCACCGGCATGCCGGCGATCGGGCTGTTGGGATCTTCCTGAGCGGCCGGATTGACGATGTCGTTGGAGCCGATGACGATCACCACGTCGGTGGTGGGGAAATCGTCGTTGATCTCGTCCATTTCCAGCACGATGTCGTAGGGCACCTTGGCCTCGGCGAGCAGCACATTCATGTGCCCCGGCAGGCGACCCGCCACCGGGTGGATGCCGAAGCGCACGTTCTTGCCGGCGCTGCGCAGCTTGCGGGTCAGCTCGCTGACCGCATTCTGGGCCTGGGCCACCGCCATGCCGTAGCCCGGCACGATGATCACGCTGTCGGCATCATTCAGGGCACTGGCCACGCCACCGGCATCGATGGCCACCTGCTCGCCCTCGATATCGGCTGCTGGCCCCTGGGTGCCACCAAACCCCCCCAGGATGACGCTGATGAAATTGCGATTCATCGCCTTGCACATGATGTACGACAGGATGGCACCGGAGGAGCCCACCAGGGCCCCGGTAACGATCAGCAGATCGTTGGAGAGCGTGAAGCCAACGGCAGCCGCCGCCCAGCCGGAATAGCTGTTGAGCATCGACACCACCACCGGCATGTCGGCACCGCCGATGCCCATGATCAGGTGGTAGCCGATGAAGAAGGCAAGCGCCGCCAGCACCAACAGGGTCCAGAAGCCAGCCCCGTTGAGGTAGAGAATGGCCAGCAGCAGCGAGAGGACCGCGGCACCGGCGTTGAGCAGGTGTCCGCCCGGCAGCTGCTTGGACTTGCCATCGACCTTGCCGGCCAGCTTGCCGAAGGCGATCACCGAGCCGGTAAAGGTCACCGCACCGATGAAGATGGCAAACACCACCTCGATCTGCAGGAACATCAGCTCGTCAGGCGCCTTGGTGGCCACCAGGGCAGCGAAGGCCGAGAACTGATCGGTCGCGCCTTCCACGGCCTGAACGGCCAGCACCCGGCGACGCTCCAGGTCGGCGTTCCAGGCCACGAAGACCGCAGCCAGGCCGACGAAGCTGTGCAGCGCCGCCACCAGCTGCGGCATCTCGGTCATGTCGACCTTATTGGCCACATACCAGCCGATCACGGCGCCGATGATCATCATCGGGATCATCCACCAGTAGCCGCCGATGCCCGGTCCGAAGGCGGTGAAGAACACCGCCACGGCCATGCCGACAATGCCGTACCAGACGGCTCGCTTGGCCTTTTCCTGGTTGCTCAGCCCCCCCAGCGAGAGGATGAACAATACACTTGCCGCGATCGCCGCGGCAGATACGAATCCTTGACCCAACATGTCGTGTCTCCGCCGCTCAGGATTTCTGGAACATGGCCAGCATCCGGCGTGTCACCAGGAAGCCACCCACGATATTGATGGACGCGATCAGCACCGAGATCGCCGCGAGTACGCCGACGATGACGCTGCCGGAGCCGATCTGCAGAACCGCCCCGAGGATGATGATGCCCGAGATCGCGTTGGTCACCGCCATCAGCGGCGTGTGCAGCGAGTGGCTGACGCCCCAGATCACCTGGAAGCCGACGAAGCAGGCCAGCACGAAAACGATGAAGTGCTGCATGAAGGACGTCGGGGCTACCTGGCCGAGCAGCAGCATCAGCGCGCCACCCACGGCGAGCAGGGTCACCTGACGCTTGGTCTGTGCCTTGAAGTTGGCATGTTCCGCCGCCCTCTTTTCTTCCGGCGTCGGCTCCTTCTCCTTGGGCTTGGGCTTGGAGGCACCGATGGCCTTGACCTTGGGCGGCGGCGGCGGGAAGGTGATCTCGCCCTGGTGGGTCACCGTGGCGCCGCGGATCACGTCATCCTCCATGTCATGCACGATCTCCCCGTCTTTCTCGGGCGTCAGATCGGTGAGCATATGGCGGATGTTGGTGGAATAGAGCAGCGAGGACTGGGTGGCCATGCGCGAGGGGAAGTCGGTATAGCCGACGACCGTCACGCCGCTGTCGGTCACCACCTTCTCGTCGGGCTTGGTCAGGTCACAGTTGCCGCCCTTCTCGGCGGCCAGGTCGACGATCACCGAGCCGGGCTTCATGACCTCTACCATGTCCTCCAGCCACAGCTTGGGTGCCGGCTTGCCGGGGATCAGCGCCGTGGTGATGACGATGTCGACGTCCGGGGCCTGCTCACGGAAACACTCGAGCTGCTTCTCGCGAAACTCCGGGCTGGAGGGGGCAGCGTAGCCGCCGCTCTCCGAACCGTCCTGGCTCTCTTCGAACTCGAGGAACAGGAACTCGGCGCCCATGGATTCGATCTGCTCGGCCACCTCGGGGCGCACGTCGAAGGCACGCACCACGGCCCCCAGGCTGGTGGCGGTACCGATGGCGGAGAGGCCCGCCACACCGGCACCGATCACCAGCACCTTGGCCGGCGGCACCTTGCCCGCGGCGGTCACCTGGCCGGTGAAGAAGCGCCCGAAGTTGTTGCCGGCCTCGATCACCGCCCGGTAGCCGGCAATGTTGGCCATGGACGAGAGCGCATCCATCTTCTGCGCCCGGGAGATACGCGGCACCATGTCCATGGCGATCACGGTGGCCCCCTGGGCCTTGCACAGCTCGAGCATTTCCTCGTTCTGGGCTGGCCAGAAGAAGGCGATCAGGGTCTGCCCCTTGCGCAGCCGATGGGCCTCCTCCTCGGAGGGCTCGCGGACCTTGATGACCACCTCGGCCTGGGTCCACAGCGACTCGGCCCCGTCGACAACGGTGACCCCGGCCTCGCGATAGACGTCATCGTTGAAACCCGCGGCTACCCCGGCCCCGGCCTCGACGAGACACTCATGCCCCAGTTTCTGTATCTGCTTCGCGCTCTCGGGGGTCAGCGCGACACGCGCTTCCCCCCGGGCACTCTCCTTCGGTGCGCCTATTTTCACGTTGGACCTCCATGCTCAAGGCCGCATTGGCGGCCCCACGGTGACTGAACCGGTGCAATGCCCGGTGCCGAGAACCAGAACGCTATAGAGCACCACAACGCAGCCACCGGATCAAGGTGACTTAGCGAACCGCTCGCCAACGACGGCACACCACCGGGCCCCGACAACGAAAAAACCCGCCGGCATGAAAGGCCGGCGGGGTTAGCGATAACTTACTTCAAAGAAGCCTGGATACCTGGAAGATCAGGCGCTCAGCAGGGCGTTGAGACGCTTGACGTAGGCGGCGGGATCATCGAGGTGACCGCCCTCGGCGATGATCGCCTGGTCAAGCAGGATACGCGCCAGGTCCTCGAAGCCCTCACCCTCGACGCCCTCGAGGCGCGCTACCAGTGCATGGTCGGGGTTGAGCTCGAGAATCGGCTTGACCTCGGGCATCTTCTGGCCGGCCGCCTCCATGATGCGACGCATCTGGAAGCCCATCTCGTGCTCGGGCAACACCACACAGGCCGGGGAGTCAGTCAGGCGATGCGTCACCTTGACCTCCTGGACCTCGTCGCCCAGTGCCTCCTTGACGCGCTTGACCAGGTCCTCCTTGGACTTGGCGGTCTCTTCCTGGGCCTTCTTCTCCTCCTCGTCCTCGACGTCGCCCAGATCGAGATCGCCCTTGGCGACATCGACGAAGTGCTTGCCCTCGAACTCATCGAGATGACTCATCAGCCACTCGTCGATGCGGTCGTGCAGCAGCAACACCTCGATGCCCTTCTTGCGGAAGATCTCCAGGTGCGGGCTCGACTTGGCCGCATTGAAGCCATCGGCGACGATATAGTAGATCTTCTCCTGCCCTTCCTTCATGCGCGACACGTAGTCGGCCAGCGACTGGTCCTGAGTGGCGCTGTCGGTATGGGTGGTGGAGAAGCGCAGCAGGCCGGCGATCTTCTCGCGGTTGGCGAAGTCCTCCGCCGGACCCTCCTTGAGCACGCTGCCGAAGGTGTTCCAGAAGGTCTGGTAGGCCTCATCATCCTTGGACAGCTTCTTGAGCATGTCCAGCGCGCGCTTGGTGAGGGCGGCCTTGATCTTGTCGACCTGCGGGTCCTTCTGCAGCAGCTCCCGAGAGACGTTCAGCGACAGGTCCCGGGTATCCAGCACGCCCTTGATGAAGCGCAGATAGAGCGGCAGGAACTGCTCGGCGTCGTCCATGATGAAGACGCGCTGCACGTAGAGCTTCACGCCCCGGGCACCGTCCCGCTCGTAGAGGTCGAAGGGCGCGCGGCCGGGCACGTAGAGCAGGCTGGTGTATTCAAGCTTGCCCTCGACCTTGTTGTGACTCCAGATCAGCGGATCGCTGAAGTCGTGGGCCACGTGCTTGTAGAACGCCTTGTACTCGTCGTCGCTGATCTCACTCTTGGGCCGCACCCAGAGGGCGGTGGCCTCGTTGACGGTCTCCCAGGTAGTGGTTTCACTGCCCTCGATGTCGTTTCCGTCCTCGTCCTTGGCGGTCTCGACCTTCGGCATGCGCACCGGCACCTCGATATGGTCGGAGTACTTGCGCACCAGACTCTTGAGGCGGAAGTCGTCGGCGAACTCCTGGGCATCCTCCTTGAGGTGCAGCACGATCTCGGTACCGTGGACCTCGTGCTCGATGTCGGCAACGGTGAACTCGCCTTCACCCCTGGAGTGCCATTCGACGCCGGCGGCCTTGTCGCTGCCGGCCTTGCGGGTTCGCACGGTCACCTCATCGGCCACGATGAAGCTCGAGTAGAAGCCGACACCGAACTGGCCGATCAGTCGGGCATCCTTCTTCTGTTCGCCGGAGAGCTGCTTGAGAAACTCGGCGGTACCGCTGCGGGCAATGGTACCGAGGTTCTCGATCACTTCGTCGCGACTCATGCCGATGCCGTTGTCGCGCACGGTCACGGTGCCCGCCTCGGCATCGTGGTCGATCTCGATGCGCAGCTCGCTATCGCCTTCATAGAGCGCGTCGTTGTCCAGCGCCGCATAGCGCAGCTTGTCGCAGGCATCGGCGCCGTTGGAAATCAACTCACGCAGGAAAATCTCCCGGTTGGAGTACAGGGAGTGGATCATCAGATGCAGCAGCTGCTTGACCTCGGTCTGGAAGCCGAGGGTTTCCTCATGAGTGGCTGTGGTCATGTGGCGTGAACCCCTCTGTCGACGTGCCATGGTGGCAAGAACCACCGGTTCGGAACTGTCGTCGATATGGGGCCCGGTAGCGGTTTTTCAAGCGCCTCGTTCGGCAGGATCTCCAAGCACGAAATGCAGGCGGGCGGTGGCCACCGGCACCGTCTCACGCTCCTGCCAGGCACAGACCCGCACATTGCCCATGCGCCGCCCTTCACGCATCAGGCTGCAGCGGGCCAGCGTCGGCGTCACTCGCGCCGTGCGCAGGTAGTCGATGGAGATATCAACGATGCGTGGCAGTCGCGGTGTCCGAGTGGCAAGCATCAGGTCCAGCGTCGCCGCGGTCTCCATGAAGGCCGCCACCACGCCGCCATGCAACGCCGGCAAGAGGACATTGCCGACATTGCCTTCGCGGGGGTCGAGACGGAACAGCAGGCCCTCGCCCTGCGGGTCCGGCAGCGCGGAGATACCGATGCGACGGGCATAGGGCATCAACGCCAACCAGGCCTCGACATCGCCCTCGGCGCGGGTCCTCGCCAGCCATTCGAGATCGCCGAAGCCCTCACGCATGATCATCCTCCCTCGCGAAGAGCGCCTCGGCGAAGCCCTCTGGCGTATTGCGCGGCCCCAGCCGCACGAAGTTGCCGATCCCCCGGGCCAGCGGTCGGCCCGCCTCCTGCCACAGGGTCCCCTCGGTGAACACCACCGATTCGGTGACCCGGATCACGCGGGCCTCGGCGAAAATGGCCTGCCCGGTCACCCCCGGCCGGAAATGGTCGACCCGCAGATCCAGTGTCGGGCAGACCTCCGGTGCCGGCAGAGCCGGCAACACCGCCGAACCGCAGACGGTATCCAGCAGCATGGTCAGCACCCCGCCATGGACCAGCCCCCGGGTGGTATCGCCAAGCAGATCGTCGCACCAGGGCAGACGCATGGTGGTCAGCGCGGGCGCCACCTCGAGCACTTCGAGGCCCAGTTCGCGGGTGTGCGGGATCACCGTGACGAAACGCGTCAGGGCGCGACGCCAGTCGGCGTTGCTCGGGGTCTGGTCATGGGGCATCCGGGCCTCGCAGACGGAAGCAGAGAGTTTCAAACGATCGTATCAGGACGGCGATTCCCCGTCGCCCCGATCTTGGTCGAAGGGCCGAACCTCTGCCTCACGGTGCTCCCGCCAGGCACGATAGCCGGCCAGGCGCCGGTCGACCCGCGTCAGCAGCCAGCCGACGATCACCACATCATCCAGCCACCCCAGCAGCACGAGCATGTCGGGAATCAGGTCGAGGGGCGAAACCAGGTACGCCAGCGCCGCCAGCATCCACAGAAAGGCGCCCCAGGGCACTGGGCGGTAGCGTCGCAGCAGCACATCGCGGATCATGGGCAGGAACAGTCGCAGGGCACGCCCCATCTGCTTCAGCACATGAGCGCGACGCCGCAGACGCTGCACCAGAATACCGCCACCGATTCTGGCCATCACGAACTCCTTGTCGACTGGCGGGAATACCGCTACACGATAGGGTATCCCCACCCTGACGGACAGCCGCTGCCCCTCGACCAGCGGCAACACTACTCAAGTGCCCTGCCATCGGCCACCATGGCAGTTTGACGACCGCGAACCGCAAGAGGTCACGATATGCTCCTGTCACTCGGCCACTGCAAGACCCTCATCGCCGCTATTCTTTGCAGCCTGCCTCTGGCCGGCCAGGCCGACGACCGTGCCTTGCAAGAAGCCCTGGAGGCCGCCCGCAACGCTCAGTGGGAAAAGATCGACCGGGATGCCATCGAGGACCATGTGCTCGCCGGCTACGTCGACTATCACCGCCTGCGCCAGCGCCTGCCGCAGGTAGACGCCGAGCGGGTGCAAGCCTACATCGAGCGACATGAAGATTCTCCGCTCAGCGACTGGATGAGGGGCCAGGCCATCACCGAGTATGGCAAAGCCAGGCGCCCGGCCAGCCTGCTGGCGGTCGCCGACGGCGTGCCCGAGGGCACCGCCCGCCAGTGCTACTACTACACGGCCTTGCTCGACCGTGCGCCGGAGGACGCCGCCCGGGGCGGTCGCGAGCTCTGGCTCGTCGGCCGCTCCCAGCCGGATGCCTGCGACACTCTCTTCGACACCCTGCGCGCCCGGGGCGAGATCGGCCAGACCCATGTCTGGGAGCGCATGATGCTGGCCTGGCAGGCCGGGGAGAGCGGGCTGATGAACTACCTGGGCCGTCAGCTGAACACTGACTGGCAGTCCGCCAGGGCCAGCCTCGAGCGGCTCCGCAAGGACTATGCGGCCGTGACCGAGGTCCCGGCCTGCACGGGGCCGGGCTGCCGGGGCAGCGGGCCGCTGTTCGCCGCGACCATGCACGGCTTCACCCGCGCCGACACCGAAGCGGCCCTGGAAGCCTGGCGCAAGGTCGCTCCTCACCTGTCGCTGGAGGCCCGCCACCGCGACACCATCGAGCGTGACCTGGCCTTCTACGCCATGGTGCGGGACATCGACCAGCACGGTGGCTGGCGCGACGAGGTCGTGGCACGTCTCGGCGATACCGAGCTGCTGGAACTTCGCGTGCGCAGGGCCCTGGCCGAGAAGAACTGGCCGGGAGTCATCGACTGGGTGCATCGCATGCCCGACGAGACTCGCCGGGAGGCCCGCTGGCAGTACTGGCTGGGCCGGGCCCTGGAGCAGCAGGGCGACACCGCCACCGCGGAAAAGGCCTATGCCGCGGCGGCCGATGAGCGAAACTTCTTCGGTTTTGCCGCCGCCGATCGCCTGGATCGCCCCTACGCCCTGAATCTGGAGCGCAATACCATCCACGCGGCCACCCGGCAGGAAGTCGCCGACTGGCCGGCGGTGCAACGCACCGAGGCGCTGCGACGGATCGACGAACCGGGCCTTGCCAACAGCGAATGGTACCGGGCCGTGGCCCGAGCCACGCCGGAGGAGGCTCGGGCCCTGGCCGACTACGCCGCGCAGCGGGGCTGGCTCCCCGAACTGGTGCAGACCACCATCGTCGGCGAGATGTGGGACGCCCTGGCGTGGCGCTTCCCCGAGGCCTATCGCGATGATTTCCTGCACTGGGGCGGCGTGGCCGGGGTCGACCCCTACCTGCTGATGGGTATCGCCCGGCGCGAGAGCGCCTACAACCCCGTGGCCCTCTCCCCCGCCGGCGCCCGAGGTCTGATGCAGCTGATGCCGGCCACTGCCGCCCAGCTTGGCCGGCGCCTGGGGATCGGCGACCCTGGCCCTTACGGGGTCCTAGAACCCGAGGTGAACATCCGCCTGGGCAGCATCTACCTGGGCGAGCTGATCGATCGCTACAGCGGCAACCGCCTCGCCGCCGCGGCGGCCTACAATGCCGGGCCCGGCCGGGTCGACCGCTGGCTACGCGACGCGCCGGAGGCGTTCGACCTCTTCGTCGAGAGCATCCCCTTCCGCGAGACCCGCAACTATGTGCAGGCCGTGCTCGCCTATCGGGTGATCTTCGAGAGCCTCTCCAGGGGCGGCGAGAGCACGGGCGTCTCGATGCTGAGCCCGGCGGAGAAGACGGTGCGCTACGACCGCTCGCTGCTGGCCAGGAACTGAGCTGAAAGCTGGAAGCTGAAAGCTGAAAGGTGGCACGTTTTCACCAGCGTTCAGTTCCAGGTTTTTTCTTACAGCTTGAGGCTTGAAGCTCTGGATGCAGCCCGGTCAGCCGGGCTGACGCGTCAGCGCCAGCTTGATGCCGAAGCCGACCAGCACCGCGCCGGTAATGCCATTGAGCCAACGCGAGAAAGCCGGACTCGCCAGCCAACGACCGGCGCTGCCCACCATCACCACGATGGTCACCTGCCACAGATTAGCGACCACGAAGTGCACCCCGGCCAGCCACAGCGACTTGACCAGCGCTGGATCGCCGGGCGCGATGAACTGCGGCAGGAAGGCCATGTAGAAGACCACCGTCTTGGGGTTCAGCACGTTGGAGAGCAGCCCCTCGCGAACGGATCGCCACAACGGCAGGGTCTGCCGATCGGCCTGCACACCGCTCACGGGAAGACCCTGCCCCCGGCGGGCAGAGCGCAGGCTGTTGACACCCAGCCATACCAGGTAGCCGGCACCGGCCATCTTGAGCAGGTTGAACGCCCAGGCGGACTGCAGCAGGATCAGCGAAATCCCCAGCGCCGAGACCGTCGCGTGCACGAATAGCCCACAGCAGATGGCCAGACTGGTCGCCACGCCGTCTCGCCAGCCGCCCCTGGTGGTATTGCGGATCACCAGCAGGGTATCGACCCCCGGGCTCATGCTCAGCAGGGTGATGGCCACCAGAAAGGGCCAGAACTGTGCATCGAAGAACATGGGGTCAGCCGTTGAAGATGCCGCGACGGGCATGGCGAAGGGAGATCTGGTCGTTGAGCGTCCAGAAGTCGTAGAGCACCCCGAGACCGAAGAGCCCGAAGGTCAGCAGGTAGAGAATCCCGGTCAGCCACTTGCCGAGGTAGAAGCGATGGATGCCGAATACCCCGAGGAAGGTGAGCAGTAGCCAGGCCAGGGTGTAGTTGATGGGGCCCGCCTGGAAGCGCAGGTCGGCCTGGCGGTCCATGGACGGGATCAGGAAGAGGTCGATCAACCAGCCGATTCCCAACAGCCCCAGAGTAAAGAACCAGATCGTGCCGGTGACCGGCTTGCCATAGTAGAAGCGGTGGGCACCGAGAAAGCCGAACAGCCACAAAAGGTAGCCGATCAGTTTGCTGTGCGTATCCAGGGAGGCGATTCGGGTATCGGTCATGGGTCGCTCTTGCATGTGTGAAACCTAGGGATGGAGGCTGGACGCTCACCGGCTTTGCATCTAAAGTGATTCTGCGGGCGCAGCGCCAGTCTCTCTGTGCCACCCTGTTGACGCAACCCTGGCGCTGCTGCACTATCCGTTGCGTTGGTTTGCAAGTAGAAAAGTCGTCAGTGGTACTTCGATTCCTTCGATACACTCGGTGCGTACTTCCTTCTTGCCTTGCCCACGCATGACGGGTTCGCGGCGGGGAGATTCCCTGCCCGACTCAGCACCATTATTTAGTTAGTTAAGGAAATCGACGATGGCAACTGGCACTGTCAAGTGGTTCAACGATACCAAAGGCTACGGCTTCATCTCCCCGGACGACGGCGGTGATGACCTGTTCGCTCACTTCTCCGAAATTCAGGCTGAAGGCTTCAAGTCCCTGCAGGACGGCCAGAAGGTCTCCTTCGAGGTGACCCAGGGCAAGAAAGGCCTTCAGGCCTCCAACATTCGGGCCGCCGACTGATCCCCGGCTGATCCGGATGCATCCGGTTGGCTCTGCCAATCGGATGCCAGGAGAAAGGCCCACCTCGGTGGGCCTTTTTCATTCCGCAAGCTCCAAGTAAGCCTCGTCGAGGGCGTCTCAATTGTCCGAGCCATCCGTGTCATCGCGTTCGAGCGAATCGAGCTCCGACGATGCCTCCGGTGCCTGGCGCTCGGCCTCCTCGAACTGTTCATCGATCTGGCGGCTCGCCTCCTGGAAGCGCTTTTCGGTTTCCTCGAGGATCGCATCGATATCCGAGCTGGTACTCTCCCCTGGCATTGCCTCTTCTTCATCCAGTTCGCTACTGGGAGACACGTCGATCCCGATATCCGACTCTAGATCGGACGACTCCATGGGCTCGAGCTCCGGTGACTCCATAGGCTCGAACTCGGGCGACCCCTCCATGGGCTCGAGGTCAGGTGCCCCCTCCTCGGCGCTTTCGAACTGCTCGTCGATGCGACGGCTGGCTTCCTCGAAGCGCCGCTCCGTTTCCTCGATGATGGCATCGACATCGGAGCGAGTCGTCTCGCCGGGCAGGGCCGCGTCCTCCTCCAAGGTATCGGCCGGTGACTCGCCCAGGGTCTCGGCTTCGGCATCCACCTCACCCCCGGCCTCGAGGTCTATCTCACCCTCGGCGTCGACATCCATCTCGTCGGCGACATCCACCTCATCCGCCGTGGCAGGCTGATCTTCCGCGGGCGATTCGGCCTCCTCGGCGGCTGGCTCTTCTTCCGCCTCGGCGACCGGCTGAGAGGGCTCTTCCTGCGTCTCCTCGACCTCGGCCGGAGCAGGCTCGTCATCACCGTTGCCGCAGCCGGCCAGCCCCACGACCAATGTCATGGCGGCGACCAGCGGGATCCAGGGTTTCATTGCCATTTTCTTGCTCCTGACGAAAGGAACGACATTGCACCAGAGCCCCCCTGCTCTCGCAAGGCGGCGTAGCGCCTCAGGTGGCAAACAGCTGGCCGGCGATGTCGCGGAATGCCTTGAATTCGATCGCATTGCCGCTGGGGTCGCGGAAGAACATGGTGGCCTGCTCGCCGGGCTCGCCACGGAAGCGGATATAGGGCTCAATCTCGAAGCGCACTCCCGCCGCGGTGAGGCGGTCGACCAGCGCCTCCCAGTCGGCCATCTCCAGCACCACTCCGAAGTGTGGTACCGGTACGCCATGGCCATCCACCGGGTTGTGGTGATCGTCGATTCCCTTTTCCCCCAGAGCAGGGTTCAGGTGACAGACGAACTGATGGCCATAGAGGTTGAAGTCGACCCAAGTATCGCTGGCGCGTCCTTGCGGACAGCCCAGCAGTTCACCGTAGAAGCGCCGCGCCTCGGCCAGGTCGCGGACCTGTACGGCCAGATGGAAGGGAGTGAGCATCAGGGAGTCCTCCGATTGGTGAGGGGGTCAGGGGCCTTCATCATGCCGTCCCGGTAACCGCCTGGCCAGCGGAGCGTTCAGTTGACGGCAATGGGCAACCCAGGATCCAGGCCACGGCACTCAGCAGCTCTGCCTCCTCGGGATCGATCCGGCCGTCGTGCTCCACACAGCAGCTCATGGCCACCAGCAAGGGCTTCCGCTCGGCCTGAACCAGACGTACCAGCCGTGCCATGGCCCAGTCGAGTTCGCTGGCGAGGGCCGGCTTCCCGACGAAATCCAGTCTCACGCCCAGCGCCGAGGAAAGCCGCTCGACGGCGGACCGGGCCTGATCCTCATCCTGCTGGCCGGCCCGCGCCAGCGTCGAGAGCAGCAGTGACAGCGGCCCGGCCAGATCCACCAGGTGACGATCACGGCGGGCTCGCCGCTCCCCCTGAACCCCCTGGATCACCAGCCGGTGAAGGGCCCCCTGCAGGGCACCGGCGTGCGTCTCCAGGGCCATGAGCCGGCGCAGGCAGGCCTGGAAGCGGGCATGCTGGGCTGTGGAGAGCTGGCGAAGTGACGGGAGTGCCAGCTCGATCAGCGGCAGGCGCTGTCCGGGCGCCAGCCCGGACAGGGAGGCGTCGAGGGCCTCGAGCTCTCTGAGCACCTCTGGCAGCGCCTGGCCTTCCAGGGCCTGGCGCTGCGCCTCGCGGCTGAAAGGGTCGGCTCCCATCAGGATTCCGTAGACCAGCGCCCGGGCGGCAAAGGGCTCATGGGCGGCCTCGAGCAGGCGCTCGTCGATCTCGCCGAGGCGTCGGCGAGCACGGGCGATATCCTCGGCGCTCGGCCGACCCACGCTGGCCACCACTGTGGCGGCCAAGGTCCCTGAGGCCAGAGTCGCGGCACCTTGCCGCTCGCCAGCGGTGGGGGTAGTGGTCTCCTGGGTCGATGAAGGACGAATCACTGGCGGAGGCGGCAGGCTGCCATCCCAGCGGGGCAGAACCCGGCGAATCCGCGTCTCCAGAGGGGGATGAGTAGCGGTAAGGCGTGACAGGGCGCGCACACCGCTGCCGAAATAGAGGTGGCTGAACTCCGCGGCATGAGTACCCAGCAGGCGCGAACCGGGGCGGTGCGCGGCCAGCACCTTCAGCGCCCCGCCGATGCCCTCGGGGTTGCGTGTGTACTGCACGGCGCTGGCATCGGCCAGGAATTCGCGCTGGCGACTCACCGCGGCCTTGATCAGGTTGCCGCACAGGGTACCGGCATAGCCCACTACCATCAGCCCCACCCCCAGGCCCAGCACCGCAGCATGCCCCCTGCCGCGTCGAGAGCGCATGCGGCGGCCACTGCCTGAGCGAGGCAGCAGCATGCGACCGATCAAGCCGATCATCAAGATGCCGTGAAGCAGCGCCACCAGTCGCAGGTTGATTCGCATGTCGCCGTGGAGGATATGACTGAACTCATGGGCAATCACCCCCTGGAGCTGGTCGCGATCCAGCGACTCGATAGCGCCACGGGTGACCCCGATGGCCACATCGTCAAGCTCGTATCCGGCCGCGAAGGCGTTGATGGCCTGATCCTCCAGCAGGTAGACCAGCGGGACCGGCATGCCGGAGGCAATCGCCATCTCTTCCACCACGTTGAGCAGCCGCCGCTCGTTAGCATCACGGGTCTCAAGATTGAGCGGCCGGCCGCCCAGGGCTTCGGCCACCACACTGCCTCCCGCCCGCAGTTGCAGGTGCCGAACGAGACTCCCCAGACCCACCACCAGCACTACCGCCAGCGCCACCCCGGCGAACAGCGGCGGCTGCAGGGCTCGTTCCAGGGGCTTGCCGGTCAAGGGGCCGCCATCGAACAGCACCACTGCCAGGGCCACCACCAGCGAGGTGACCAGGATCAGTGCCGCTACCGCCAGCCCAAACAACAGGACCAGTCGACCGGTCTGGCGCCGGGCGCGATCCTGGGCCGTGAAGAAGTCCATCGGGGCCGGCTCAGAAGCTTACCCGGGGCGCCGACTGGATCTCGGCACTGTCGGCGAATTCCAGCAGAGCCGCATCCTGCTTATGGCCGAAGGAGCCGGCCAGGATCACCGGAGGAAAGCTCTGGCGATAGGTGTTGTACTGCATGACCGCGTCGTTGAAGGCCTGTCGAGCGAAGGCCACCCGATTCTCGGTGCTGGTCAGGGTCTCGGAGAGCTGCTGCATGTTCTCGGACGCCTTGAGGTCCGGGTAGGCCTCCATCACCACATTGAGTCGCCCGAGTGCCGCGCCGAGAGCACCTTCAGCATCGGCCAGCTCGGCCATGGCGCCGGGCTCGCCGGGTCGAGCCGCGGCTTGCTGCAGGCCGACCTCGGCGGCGTTGCGCGCTTCGGTCACCGCTTGCAGGGTCTCACGCTCGTGGCTCATGTAGGCCCGAGCGGTCTCCACCAGGTTGGGAATCAGGTCGTGGCGACGCTTGAGCTGTACCTCGATCTGGGCAAAGGCATTCTGGTAGCGATTCTTGAGTGTTACCAACCGGTTATAGATAGCGACGCCGTACACCAGCAGGGCGCCCAGCAGCACGACGGGGATGATCAGCGAGAGGTCCATGGTGCCGTGACTCCTAGTCAGAGGAAAAAAACGACAGGGCGGTTGCCGTTAACCTTAGGCCTGACCGCGAGACATTGCATCATGGCGATTGCGAGAACAGCGGGCACTCTTGCGGGGCTGCGAGCGCCAGCGCAGCGGGGCTGATGGCCACGCTGAATCCACGTCGATGCACGGGCTCGCCATCCAGGGTCACCGGCAGTTCCTCATCCGCCTCGAAGGCGAGCCAGTCCGTGCGGAAGGCATTGACATAGCGACCTCGTGCGGGACGAGACGCCAGCTCATGGCGCATGGCGCGCAGCCTTGCCAGGGAGGTGGCATCCTGCAGCAGCAGCACGTCGAGCAGGCCGTCGTCCAGCCTGGCCTGTGGCGTCAACGCCTGGCCACCACCCGACTGTCGGCCATTGCCGATGGCGAGCATGAAGACCTCGGCGCGGCACTCGCCGCCCTCCCAGTGCAAGACCCCGGGATAGTGGCGAAACCCCCAGGCCTTGAAGGCACCGATCAGCGAGTAGGCACCACCACCGAGCAGGCGCTTGAGGGCCTTGGGGGTGGAGGAGGTGATTTCTGCGCCGAAGCCACAGGTAGCCATGTTGAGGTAGTGCCAGTCATCAAGCCTCGGCACATCGACATACCGCTCGGGCAGGTGAAGGGCCGAGGCCAGGGCAGATTCGCAGGCCAGCGGCAGCCCCAGGGAGGTGGCCAGGTCGTTGGCGCTACCCAGGGGCAGGATTCCCAGGATGGGCCGATGCTCGGGCGAGAGCCTCATCAAGCCGTTGACCACCTCGTTGACCGTGCCATCACCACCGCCCACGATCAGCCGTTCTACACCGTCGCGACCAGCCTGCTCCGCCAGGCAGGCAGCATCGCCCTGCTCCCAGGTGACCCTCACCTCGATGTTGTCCCCCGCTTCGCGGCGGGCGAACACCGCCTCCCTCACCGCCGGCATCTGCGCCGACTTGCCATTGAGGATCAACCTGGCCATTCGCGGTCCTCTCGCCTGCTTCGTCCCACACCAAGCATGACATCGACACCGAACATGACGGCATACGCCGAATCATCAATGCCAATTAGCTTACGACTTCCCTACACTATCTGTCTTGCTCAAGCGTGCGGAACAGGGAGTGTGCATGATCGAACCGGCTTTTCTTCTGGCGGCCTTCGTCGGTGGATTCGTCGCAATGGGGCTAAGACTACCGCCCCTGGTGGGCTTCCTCGTCGCCGGCTTCGCGCTCAATATGCTGGGCTACGACAAGACGCCGCTGCTCGAGACCCTGTCCGGCATCGGGGTCACCCTGCTGCTGTTTACCATCGGCCTGAAGCTCGACGTGCGCACCCTGCTGCGCCGGGATGTCTGGGGAAGCGCCTCCCTGCACATGATGGCATCGACCCTACTGATGGTGGCAGTGCTGTCGCTGATCAAGTGGCTGGGGCTAGGGCTGGGAATGCTGGACGGCGCCGGGTGGCAGACGCTCCCCCTGCTGGGGTTTGCCCTGAGCTTCTCCAGCACTGTCTTCGTGGTCAAGATTCTCGACAAGCGCAGCGAGAGCCAAACCGCCTATGGCCGCCTGGCTATCGGCGTACTGATCATGCAGGACATCTTTGCCGTCTTCTTCCTGACCGCCTCCACCGGCGAGCTGCCGAGCCCCTGGGCCCTGGGCCTGGTGCTGCTGATTCCCCTCGCGCCGGCGCTGCGCGCCCTGCTCGACCGGCTCGGCCATGGGGAGATGCAGATACTTTTCGGCATGCTGCTGGCCCTGGTGCTGGGTTACTCCCTCTTCGAATCGGTGGGCGTGAAGGGCGACCTCGGGGCCCTGATCATCGGCCTGCTGCTGGCACCGCATCCCGCAGCGCAGACCCTTGCTCGCTCGATGTTCAACCTCAAGGAACTGCTGCTGGTGGGCTTCTTCCTGAACCTCGGGTTGACCGCCATGCCGAACTGGACACACCTGGGCATGGCCCTGATGCTGGTGGTGGTACTGCCACTGAAGAGCCTGCTCTATCAGCTCATCTTCTTGCGCTTTCCCATGCGCAACCGTACCTCGCTGCTGGCCACTCTCAGCCTGTCCAACTACTCGGAATTCGGCCTCATCGTGGGCACCATTGCCGTGGGCAGCGGCTGGCTGGACGATCAGTGGCTAGTCGTGCTGTCGCTGGCCGTGGCCATCAGCTTCGCTGCCTCGGCCATCCTCAATAACTACAGCGAAGCACTCTATCGGCAAATCTCCCCCAGGTTGCCGCGACGCGATCCCCAGCGCCTGGCTTCGCGCGACCGGCCCATCGAAGTCGGTGATGCCGAGGCCGTGGTGCTGGGCATGGGCCGCATCGGCCGCAGCGTCTATCGGCGCCTGCAGAAGGAATACGGCCTGCGGATCCTGGGCATCGACAGCAATACCAACACCGTCGAGACCCTCGGCAAACGGGGCTTCAACATCGTCGAGGGCGATGCCGTCGACTCGGATTTCTGGGACAAGCTGTTGATGTCCCATGGCGTCAAGATAGTGGTACTGGCCATGCCTCACCATGCCGGTAACCTCTTCGCCCTCAAGCAACTGAAGTCACGTGCCTTCCGGGGAAGCATCACCGCTATCGTGGAGTACCCCGAGGAGATCGAGCCGATCATGGCACTGGGCGCCAATGCGGTCTTCCATGTCTATGACGAGGCAGGCCGAGCCCTTGCCGACAGCGCCGCCGAGGAGGCCGGTGTCGAATCCATGACGCGCCAGCTGGGCTGATGGATAACGAAAAGTCTTGATTCATATCAATCTCGTCCTGCAGCCGGACAGGTCATTGATGATAGATTATGGATCCTTGCACTCCGCACGGGCCAAACAGGTTGGCAGACAACAGGGGAACCAGGGAGTCGGTCTTGACTGAACCACTCAGGGATTTCGCTTACGCCCTGCTTCACGCGCTACGCAACCTGTTGCCCATCATCCTGGTGGTGGTGGCCTTTCAGGCGCTGCTGCTGCGCCAGTGGCCTGAGGGTGGACTGGCAATGGCAGGCGGTTTGCTGATCGTTGCCCTGGGCGTGGCGCTCTTCCTGAGGGGGCTCGAGCTGAGCATCTTCCCGGTGGGCAAGCGTCTGGCCAACCAGTTTACCAGCCGCGGCTCCATGCCTCTGTTGATGCTGTTCGGCTTCGCCATGGGATTCTCGGCCGTAGTGGCTGAACCCGCCCTGATCGCCGTGGCGGAACAGGCCAGGGAGATCAGCTCGGGACGCATCGATGCCCTCACCCTGCGCCTGATCGTCGCCACCTCGGTAGGGCTGGTCATGGCACTCGGCGTCTTCCGGGTGATCCTGGGCCACCCTCTGCACTGGTACATGATCGTCGGCTACGTACTGGTGGTCATGGTGACTTTCTTCGCGCCCGAGGAGATCGTCGGCCTGGCCTATGACTCCGGCGGTGTGACCACCAATATCGTCACCGTGCCGCTGATCGCGGCCCTGGGCATCGGACTGGCGTCGTCGATCCAGGGGCGGAACCCGTTGATCGACGGCTTCGGCCTGGTGGCACTGGCGGTGATGGTGCCGATGATCAGTGTGCAGCTCTACGGCATCCTGGTCTTTGGCGACCCGGCCAGTGCGGCGGAGAACGCCGTGCTGGTTGACACCCAGGCGAAGGTCGAGGCACCGGGCGGCGTGCTGGCGATGCTCCTTGAACTGTTCGCCATGCTGCGTGACGTTCTGCCGATCATACTGGTGATCCTGTTTTTCCAGTACCTCATTCTCAAGCGCCCATTGGCCAACCCACTCAGGGTGGCGACCGGCTTCGCGCTGGTGATCATCGGGCTCTATGCCTTCGTGATAGGCCTCAAGCTGGGACTCTTCCCGATCGGTCGGAACATGGCGGAGCAGCTTATCGCCCTGGACAGCTGGTTATGGGTCTACCTGTTCGCCTTCTGTATCGGCTTCGCCACCACCATGGCCGAGCCGGCCCTGCTTGCCGTGGGCCAGCAGGCCGAGGAAGCCGCCGCCGGCAAGATCCAGGGCAATGTTATCCGGCTGCTGGTGGCGCTGGGCGTGGCCATCGGCATCACCCTCGGTGTGCACCGCATCATCAGTGGCGAATCCATCCACCATTACATCATCGGCGGCTATCTGCTGGTGATCGTGCTTACCTTCCTGGCACCACGCTATATCGTGGCACTGGCTTTCGACCTGGGAGGGGTGACAACTTCCGAGGTGACCGTTCCCCTGGTCACCGCACTGGGCATCGGCCTGGCCAGCCAGATCGAGGGCCGCAACATGCTGATCGACGGCTTCGGGCTGATTGCCTTCGCCTCGATATTTCCTATCGTGACCGTAATGGGCTATGCCATTCTGATGGACAGAGTGGCCAAGACGAGAGACAAGACGCGATGAAATTTTCCCTGCTGGTCGCCATTGTCCCCGAGGAAATGGAAAAGGAGTGCATCGACGCCGCCACCCAAGCGGGAGCCGTCGGCATGACCCTGATGTCGGGCCGCGGTATCGGCGGTGAACGCAAGAAGACATTCTTCGGCCTGACCTACGAGGGCAGTCAGAGCGTGATGCTGATGACCTTGGAGAAAGGACTTTCCCTCAAGGTGCTCAAGGCCATCCGGCACGTCCTCAATCCCACGGGCGAGGATTCCAAGGGTCTGGTGATGACGCTGCCCGTGGAACACCTTGGCGGCATCGACATGTCGCAGATCAAACGCTTCGAGGAACGCCTCAGGCATGAAGTCTGACCTTTTTCTACCGACGGAGTAATACGATGCTGGTCAAGGACATCATGATACGCAAGGTGGTGACGGTATCCCCCTTCGCCACCCTGCGCGACGCCCTCGGATTGATGAAGCAGCACAACCTCAAGTGCCTGGTGGTGGAACAGCAGGATCCACACGATGCCTGGGGACTGATCACCTATACTAACATCCTCAAGACCATCGTCGCCGAGAACGGCGACATCGACCTGATCAACGTCTACGACGTCTGTGCCAAGCCTGCCATTGGCGTTGGTCAATCGCTGGACGTACGACATGTCGCCAGGCTGATGACCAGCAACGTTGTCAAGCGGGTACTGGTGCTGGACGACAACCGGCTCCTCGGGCTGGTCACCATGGATGACATCGTCGGCACCGTTCTCGACATGATCGAATAGGAAAGCCGATCCCATGGACGACGTCTTCGCCTTCATCGGCAACGCCTTCGGAGCATTCATCCGCTTTATCGTCGAGGGCCTCACCGGCTTCTTCGCAGGCATCGGCGACGCGGCCCGCAGCTTCATGCAGGGCCTTTCCGAGTCGCTGGGCATTCCCCTTACCCTGATCAACCTGGTGGTGCTGGTGATCGGCCTGTGGCTGATGTGGAAGGGTGTCGCCGCGCTGATGCGAACCGCCATCTTCGCCACCCTGGTCTGGTGGCTGTTGGGGGTGACGGTTCTGAGCTGGCTGATCCGGTAACTTCACCCCTGCCACGACGCAAGAGCGCCGCCCTATGGGGCGGCGCTCTGCGCTTCAGGCAACATGAATCACACCTCTGTCTCAGGCGAGCGCTTTCTCCACTACCTCGTAGACGTTCGGCGAAAGTTCCTCGGCGCGGATGCGTTCGAGCTCGCCCTTCATCAACTCCTGTCGCGCTTCGTCGAAGCGTGCCCAGCGCGTCAGGGGAGTGATCATGCGAGCGGCGATCTCGGGGTTGAGGCGGTTGAGCTCGATAACGGTGTCGGCCAGCAACCGATAGCCTGCCCCGTCGTCACGGTGGAAATTAACAGGATTCTGGTTGGCGAAGGTCCCGATCAACGCTCGCACCTTGTTGGGATTCTTCAACGAGAAGGCAGGGTGCTCCATCAGGAACTTGACGCGGTCGAGCACGTCCGGCTGCGGACGAGTGACCTGAATGGCGAACCACTGGTCCATCACCAGGGGGTCGTGGGCCCAGGTCTCGCCGAAGGTCTTGAGGGCCGGGTCGGCGATGTCGCCGCGTGAGCTGTGCACCAGCAGGGTCAGCGCATGGCGCACGTCGGTCATGTTGTGGTCTGCTTCGAATTGCTCGCGGGCGAGTTCCAGCCCCGTATCGTCCTCGATGGCCATGAGGTAGGAGAGCGCCACGTTCTTGAGGCTGCGCGCGGCGATCTGCTCGGGCTCGGGCGCATAGGGAGCGTCGTCCTGGTTCTCGCGATAGACGCGCAGGAAGTCGTCACGCAGTGCCTGAGCAAGGCGCTGCTTGACGAAGGTGCGAGCGGCATGGATGGCATCCACGTCGACCAGCGGCTGCTGCTCGGCGATGTAGGCTTCGGAGGGCAGCGTCAGCATCTGGGCCAACACCGCCTTGTCGTCGATTTCCGCTGCCAGCAGGCTGCGGAAGGCATCGACCACCCGCGGGTCCATCACCTTCTCGACGCCATTGCGATGAGCCGCGATCAGGTCGTCCAGGGCCAGCAGCGACAGGCGCTGCCCGGCGTCCCAGCGGTTGAAGCCGTCGGAGTCACGGGCCTGCAGGAAGGCCAGGTCCTCGCGAGCATAAGGGAAGTGCAGCTTCACCGGTGCCGAGAAGCCGCGCAGCAAGGAGGGCACCGGCGCCTCGCTGACGTCGGTGAAGAGGAACTCCTGCTCTTCCTCACGCAGATGTATCACCGTGTCGCTGCCCAGCGACTCGCCCTCCAGGGTCAGCGGCAGGTCGCGGCCCGACTTGGTACCCACCAGCCCCAGGCGCACCGGGATGTGCAGGGCCTGCTTGTCCGGCTGACCCGGCGTCGCCGGAGTCCGCTGGCGCAGGATGAGGCGGTACTCGGCGTTGGCGTAATCGTACTCGCCGTGAGCATCGATCTCCGGTGTCCCCGCCTGGGAGTACCAGAGCAGGAACTGGGTGAGATCCTGGCCCGAGGCCTCGGCCATGCAATCCACGAAGTCCTCGATGGTGACGGCCTGGCCATCGAAGCGCGCGAAGTAGAGGTCGCTGCCACGGCGGAAGGCCTCTTTCCCTACCAGGTTCGAGAGCATGCGCACGATCTCCGCGCCTTTCTCGTAGATGGTCAGGGTGTAGAAATTGCCGATCTCGATGTAGTGATCGGGGCGCACCGGGTGAGCAGTAGGGCCAGCGTCCTCGGCGAACTGGGCGGTGCGGAAGAAGGAGACGTCCTCGATGCGCTTGACCGGCGCGGAGTTGGTGTCCGCCGAGAAGCACTGGTCGCGGAATACCGTGAAGCCCTCCTTCAGGGAGAGCTGGAACCAGTCACGACAGGTGACCCGGTTGCCCGACCAGTTGTGGAAGTACTCGTGGGCGACGATGCCCTCGACGCGCTGGAAGGCCGCATCGGTGGCGGTATGGGGATGGGTCAGCACCGCGGCGGAGTTGAAGATATTGAGACCCTTGTTCTCCATGGCGCCCATGTTGAAGTCGTTCACCGCCACGATCATGAAGAGGTCCAGGTCATACTCCCGGCCGTAGGCCTCCTCGTCCCAGCGCATGGCGCGCTTCAGTGAGGCCATGGCATGAGCGGTCTTGTCGAGGTTCTCCTCCTCGACCCATATCTGCAGGGTCACCTCACGCCCGCTCATGGTCGTGAAGGCATCCTCGACCTTCTGCAGGTCCCCGGCCACCAGGGCGAACAGGTAGCTGGGCTTGGGGTGCGGGTCCTCCCAGGTGACGAAGTGGCGACCACCGGGCAGCTCGCCGCGCTCCACCGGGTTGCCGTTGGAGAGCAGCACCGGCTCTTGCTCCGCATGGCCGATGACCGTGGTGGAGAAGGTGGCCATGACGTCGGGGCGATCCGGATAGAAGGTGATGCGGCGAAAGCCTTCGGCCTCGCACTGGGTGCAGAACATGCCGCTCGAGCGATAGAGCCCCGACAGCGCCGTGTTGGCGTCTGGCGCGATCTCGACCTCGGTGTCGAGCAGGAAGGCCTTGGGTACCCGATGCACGACCAGCGCGGCCTCGTCGACCTCGTACTCGTCCGGCTCCAGCGACTGACCGTCGATGGCGATGGCCTTGAGGGAGAGCTGCTCGCCATCGAGTTCCAGGGGCCCGGCCTCGCGCTCCGGGTGACGCTCGATGTGCAGGCGAGCCTTGACCCGGGTGGCGTTCGGATCCAGATCTAAGGTCAGTTCGGTACGGGTGACACGGTAGGCGGGGGGGCGATAGTCACTCAGATAGGTCGGCTGCGGTTCTGACATCGAGGATGGCTCCTGTCGGTGATAGCCCGCCATTGTACGGCGCCCCACGCTCTGAGCTCAAAGCAATGCGAAGAACGCTCCTCGATCAATGGGCGACGATAGGCTCGGGGCGCGACAGGATCCAGGCGCCTACCAGGCAGAGCCCGGCAATCAGCGACAGCTTGAGCCACCAGAGGCTCACAGTGAACGCCAGTACCAGCATCGAGACGGCCAGCATGGCGGAGGCCAGCCACTTGGCATGGCGGGGAATCGCCCGTTCGCACTCCCAGGCCACCACGGCGGGGCCGAAACGCGGATGCTCTCGAATCCACAGGGCGAAGCGCGGGGACCCCTTCGAGGCCGCCCAGACCGCCAGCAGCATGAAGCAGGTAGTCGGCAGCAATGGCAGAAAAGCACCCACCACACCCAGCCCGAAGCTGACCCAGGCCAGGGCGAGGAAGGCGATACGACGAACGGCGGGCATCAATCGGTCACTCCCCAACATCAGGTATCCACCCTATTTAAGAGCATTCTGCCACAGCGTGCCAATCACGAACGGCTATGGACACCATCAGGCTGACCTGGGTCAAGGCGCCACGCCGGCCGTCAGTCGCGGAAGTTGTCGAACTGCAGCGGCAGGTCGGGGCCACCCTCCCCGCGCAGCAGGGCCATGACGGCCTGGAGATCGTCGCGTTTCTTGCCGGTGACCCGGACCTTTTCGCCCTGGATCTGGGCCTGGACCTTCAGCTTGCTCTCCTTGATGCGCTTGACGACGTCCTTGGCCTCCTTCTGGTCGAGCCCCTGCTTGAGCATCACCTCCTGGCGAGCCCGAACCCCGGAGAGCACCGGTTCCTGCACATCCATGCAGCGGGCGTCGATGCCGCGACTGATCAGCTTGTTGCGCAACACGTCGAGCATCTGCTTGAGCTGAAAGTCGACTTCGGCTTCCAGGGAGACGGTCTCGCCATTGAGCTCGAAGCTCGCCGTGACGCCCTTGAAATCGAAACGGGTCTGGATCTCCCGATTGGCCTGATCCACGGCGTTGCTGGCTTCATGCTTGTCGAACTCGGAAACAATGTCGAAGGAGGGCATGGGCATATCCGGTAGAGGGTTGATCGGTAAGTGCTGGGAGACGAGTGGCGTGATTCTATCAGCCCTGACGGGCCTGCGCGGCCTCCTGTTCGACCCACAGCGGCTTCGCCATCTGCCAGCCCGCACAGCCGTCCTCGTAGTAGTCGCTCAGCCAGCGCTCCGGGCGAAAGCCCATTCGCCGATAGAGTCCCAATGCCACGCGATTGTCGACGCGCACTTCGAGGCCCAGCACCTCGGCATCACGCGCTTGTGCCTCGACCTCCAGAGCCTCCAGCAGCCTGCGGCCCAAGCCGCTGCCCCGAGCATCCGGATGCACGCAGAAGGAGTAGAGCCGGGCACGACGGGTTCCGCGACGAAACAGCAAGGTGCCATAGCCCAGCAGCCTCATTGGAGAGAGATCCTCGGCGTCACGCTCAGCGAGCAGGGTCAGAGCATTCGCGCGGTTGAGCAGATGCCAGAGCTGGCGGCGACTGAAGCGGTCGCCGGTGAAGGCCACCTGCTCCAGGCGGTAGAGGGCGGCCAGGTCGCGACCCAGGGCCTGGCGCAGGGTGACGGTCATCTCGAATCTCCCGAAATCTCGGCACGATTGTGATCATGGTCATTATCGCTGTCACCGGCGTTGACCATGAAATCTTTTCACTCGAACGCCCGCTTGTCCGGGAGCGGGCTCAGGAGCATGCTGGCCGAATTCCGGCGGCACCCCGCCGCCCAGCACGGAAGCCACACCATGTGTCCGCTGCGCATCGTCGTCGACCGTCTGGAAGACTGGCGACCCTACTATCCCTCCGAGGACCTGATCACCGCCGACGACTTCCTGGCCCAGGACCGGCAACACCGCATCGGCGACGACCAGGACCGCACCACCCATGTGATCAACCTGTGCAGCGAGCTCGACTACCTGGGCACGGGCTATTATGTCTCGCTGCTGGCCCAGGCGCGAGGACAGCGGGTACTGCCCGCGGTCGAGATCCTCAACGCGCTTGGCCGCAAGGCCCTGGTCGACCTCCAGCTCGAAGGCCTGAACCCGCTGCTCGGCGACCTGGCCCGCCAGGGCACGCTGCACGGTGACCAGTTGACCCTGCGGGTGCTGTTCGGCGAGTGCCGGGAGCCAGGGCTGGCGAAACTGGCCCGCCGGCTCTTCGAGAGACTGCCCTGCCCATTGCTCGAGGCCCGCCTGGTGCGTCGCCACGATGCCTGGCAGTTGTCACGCCTCAAGCCGCTGAGCCTGCGCGATCTGGCGCCGGAAGAGCAGGACCTGTTCGCCACGGCCCTCAATCGGCATTCCCGCAAGGTATGGCGCACGCCCAAGGCACGGCGCCGTTACCGCTTCGACCTGGCGGTCCTGGTCGATCCACAGGAAGCCCTGCCCCCCAGCAATCGCGGTGCGCTCAAGGCCTTCATCCGCGCCGGACGCAGGCTCGGCATCGATGTCTCGCTGGTCACCCGCAAGGATGCCGGGCGACTCGCCGAATTCGACGGCCTGTTCATCCGTGAGACAACCGCCCTCGATCATCATACCTACCGCCTGGCCCGGCGGGCGGAACATGAAGGGCTGGTGGTGATCGATGCTCCCCGGGACATCCTGCGCTGTACCAACAAGGTCTACCTGCACGCCTTGCTGCGGGCCCGCGGCGTTCCGGCGCCGCAGGGGGTCCTGCTCAAGCGCGGCGACCGCCGCCCGCTGGACGAACGGGTCGCCGGCCTCGGCTTCCCGCTGGTGCTGAAGATTCCCGACGGCGCCTTCTCCCGGGGCATCGTCAAGGTCCAATCGACAGAGCAACTCGCTCTCGAGGCCAATAGGCTGTTCGCCACCTCGGCCCTGCTGCTGCTCCAGGAATGGCTACCCACCGAATATGACTGGCGAATTGGCGTGCTCGACGGCAAGGTCCTGTTCGCCAGCCGCTACTTCATGGCCCGCGGCCACTGGCAGATCTACGACCACTCCGGCGGCCGGGTGAAGAGCGGCGGTTTCACCACCCATGATCCCGCTGAGGTCCCGACCGCAGTCATCAAGGCGGCACTCAAGGCGACACGATTGATCGGCGACGGTTTCTATGGGGTGGATCTCAAGCAGGCCGGTGACCGGGTGGTCGTGATCGAAGTCAACGACAACCCCAACGTGGACGCCGGCATCGAGGACGCTGTGCTCGGCCGCACGCTCTATGAGCGGATCATGGCGGTTTTCCTGGCGCGCATGGAAGCACGGGTGGGCGAGAGGTCGCGAACCGCGGGAGGCTGACGCTCATCCGGTTCTGGCGTATGCTGTCGCCTTCCTGAACAAGCCTTATACAAGAGTTGGAGCCACGATGAGCGATCGCAATACCCGCCACCAGCAGGCCATGCAGAAACTCAAGTCCCGCGTCGACGAGAAAGTCGCCGAGGCTACCGAACAGCGCGGGCTGCTGCTGGTCTTCACCGGCAACGGCAAGGGCAAGACCACCGCCGCCTGGGGCACCGTGACCCGCGCCCTGGGCTATGGTTACAAGGCCGGCGTGGTGCAGTTCATCAAGGGGCTGTGGGAGTGCGGCGAGCGCGAGCGGCTGGCCGAGGACCCCAACCTCGAGGTCGCCATCATGGCCACCGGCTTCACCTGGGACACCCAGAACCGCGAAGCGGACACCGCCGCCTGCCGCGAGGTGTGGGCCGATGCCGCGCGGATGCTCGCCGACCACGAGGTCTACCTGGTGGTGCTCGACGAGATCACCTACATGCTCAAGTTCGGCTATCTGGACATCGAGACGGTGAAGCACGCCATCGAGAACCGCCCGTCAGAGCAGACGGTGATCGTCACCGGGCGCAACGCCCACCGCGATCTCATGGCCATGGCCGACACCGTCACCGAGATGCAGGAAGTGCGCCACGCCTTCAACAGTGGCATCCAGGCGCGGCGCGGCATCGACTACTGAGTCTGCTGGCGTTCAGCCCTCGAAGGGGTTGCGCAGCACGATGGTCTCGTTGCGGTCCGGCCCGGTGGAGATGATGTCGATGGAGGTACCAACCTTCTCTTCCAGGAAGCTGATATAGGAGCGCGCATTGGCGGGCAGGTCCTCGACACGACGTGCCCCCAGAGTCGACTCGCTCCAGCCCGGCAGGTCCTGATAGAGCGGCTCGATGGCTTCGTAGCCTTCGGAGTCCACCGGGGTATCGAGTACTTCGCCATCCTTGCTGCGATAGCCCACGCAGACACGGATGTTCTCCAGGCCGTCAAGCACATCGAGCTTGGTCAGGCAGATGCCCGACACGGAGTTGATCTGCACGGCGTGACGCAGCGCCACGGCATCGAACCATCCGCAGCGACGTGCGCGACCCGTGGTGGCGCCGAACTCGTGCCCCCGCTCGGCCAGGTGACGGCCGTGGTCGTCGAACAGCTCGGTCGGGAAGGGGCCGGAGCCGACCCGCGTGGTATAGGCCTTGGTGATACCCAGGACATAGTCCAGGTAGAGCGGGCCGACACCGGAACCCGTGGCGGTGCCGCCGGCGGTGGTATTGGAGCTCGTCACGAAGGGGTAGGTGCCGTGGTCGATATCCAGCAAGGAGCCCTGAGCGCCCTCGAAGAGAATATTCTCCCCGGCACGACGCATCTCGTGCACCAGGCTCACCGTATCGCAGACCATGGGGCGCAGCTCCTCTGCCATGGCCATCGCCTGGTCGAGCACCTGCTGGAAATCCACCGGCTTCTCGCCGTGATACTGCGTCAGCACGAAGTTGTGGTAATCAAGCACCTCGCCGAGCTTGGAGGCGAAACGCTCGCGGTGAAGGATATCGCCAAGTCGCAGACCACGCCGTGCCACCTTGTCCTCATAGGCCGGGCCGATGCCCCGGCCGGTGGTGCCGATCTTGGCGATGCCGCGGGCCTTCTCGCGGGCCTGATCCAGGCGCACGTGATACGGCAGGATCAGCGGGCAGGCCGGGGAAAGGCGCAGGCGCTCACGCACCGGTACGCCCTTGCTCTCCAGCTCACGGATCTCCTCCATCAGCGCCTCGGGTGACAACACCACGCCATTGCCGATCACGCAGATCTTGTCGTTGCGCAGAATACCCGAGGGAATCAGGTGCAGGACGGTCTTCTCGCCGTCGATCACCAGGGTGTGCCCGGCGTTGTGCCCGCCCTGAAAGCGCACCACCGCCGAAGCGGATTCGGTGAGCAGGTCAACCACCTTGCCCTTGCCTTCATCACCCCACTGGGTGCCCAGTACGACTACATTCTTGCCCATTGTGCTCTCGTCTCTCGTTGCGGCACCGCGGCCGTGGAAAGGCCAGGGCCGAGGTCATTGCCAACGGACCCTCAGGCCCGATCTTGTGGCGTCTTCAGGAAGCGTGGTTCCCAGCGACCATCGATGCGTTCCAGCTGGCGGTCGCAGCCGTGTTCCGCAGGGCCGGTTCGCTGCCCGGGTAGCGCCTGGACCACCCTCTCGCCTCCCTGGCGAAGTGTCTGCAGGGCCTCCGCCAAGCCCTCTCCCTCGGCCGGTGCCCAGATGCCGTCCGGCTCGGGTTCGTCGGGGGCCAGGGTAGCCAGCAGCTTGAGGTCCATGGAAAAGCCGGTGGCCGGCCGGGCGCGACCAAAGGCGCGGCCGGTGTCGTCGTAGCGCCCCCCCTTGGCTAGCGCCTGACCATAGTGCGGCACATAGGCGGCGAACATCATGCCGGTGTGGTACTGGTAGCCCCGCAACTCGGCCAGGTCAAAGTAGGGTTCGACCCCGGGGCATTCGGTGAGCACCCCGTCGACCAGGGCACTCAGCTGGCCCAGCGCCGCGGTAACGGCCTGGGGCGCCTCCTCAAAGGCCTCGCGGGCCATCTCCAGCACCTCGAGACCGCCATGCAACTCGCCCAGCGCATGGAACATGGCGGCCAGCCCCGGATCGCGAACGCTCTCCTCGACGCGTGCCGCCATTTCACCCGGCGACTTGAGGGCCAGGGCGTCGAACAGCGCACGCTCCTGATCCGCATCGATATCCGCGGCTTCTACGAGGCTACGATAGATGCCGATATGGCCCAGCGCCAGATGGATCTCCCGGGCCCCGGCCGTCTCGAGACTGGCCAGTGCCAGGCGCAGGATCTCCAGATCGGCCTCCAGGCCGGCATGACCGAACAGCTCCACGCCCACCTGCACCGGGCTGCGCCCGCCCTGGTGCTGGTCCGCCTTGGCGCGCAGCACATTGGTGCAATAGCACAGCCGAACCGGCCCCTGGCGACGCAAGGAGTGGGCATCCATGCGCGCCACCTGGGGAGTGACATCGGCGCTGACGCCCATCATTCGGCCGCTCATCTGATCGGTGAGCTTGAAGGTCTGCAGATCGAGATCGGTACCGGTGCCGGTAAGCAGTGAGTCCAGGAACTCCACCGGGGGCGGCATCACCTGGTCGTAGCCCCAGCGGTGATAGAGGTCGAGCAACGCACGGCGCAGCTCCTCCATGCGACTGGCCTGAGGCGGCAGCACTTCGTCCATGCCGTCGGGAAGCAGCCAGCGGTCAGCGATGGTCATGTCGTTCATCCTGCAAGACGATGGTTGGCCTGCGACGACGCCCGAGGCGTGCTGGCGAACGGGTACGCCGGCAATGGGGAGGCCACAAAAAAACCGGGCCACGCCCGGTTTGTGGATTCTACCACGATTGCTAGCCGGTTGAACCCCGGCGGGCGGCGCACCACCCGCCGGAAGATCAGTCGCTCGCGCCCTGCGGACTCTTGAGGTACTGGAAGAAATCGCTGGAGGGATCCAGCACCAGCATGTTGTCGTCACCCTCGAAGCTGTCGCGATAGGCGTTGAGACTGCGCCAGAAGCTGAAGAACTCCTGGTCCTGGCCATAGGCCTCCGAGAAGATGCCTGCGGCCTCGGCATCACCCTCACCGCGCAGGGTCTCGGAACGCGCACTCGCCTGGGCGAGAAGCACCTGACGGCGGCGATCGGCGTTGGCGCGGATACGCTCGGCTTCCTCCTGGCCCTGGGCGCGCCATTCACGCGCCTGGCGCTCGCGCTCCGAACGCATACGCTCATACACGGCGGAAGACACATCCTCCGGCAGATCAATGCGCTTGACCCGAATATCGCGCACCGCCACACCCAGCTCCTCACGCATCAGCTGGTCGAGATCCTCGGTGGGGCCGGTCATCAGGTCGTCGCGGCGTTCGGCAATGATTTCCTGCAGGTTCAGACGGCCGAACTCGTTACGCAGGCTCTCGTCAACCCGCGGCTGGATAAGTCGAGTGGCCATCAGCTCGTCTCCAGCCGTGGCCTCGTAGTACTGGGTGGGATTGACGACCTGCCACATGACGTAGGAGTCGACGATCACCGCCTTCTGTTCGAGGGTCAGGTAGCGGCTCGGGTCGGTATCCAGCGTCAACAGCCGGGTATCGAAGGTGCGCACCGTCTGGGTGATCGGCACCTTGAAATGCAGGCCAGGCTGGATGTTCTCCTGGACGATCTCACCGAAGCGCAGCTTGACAGCACGCTCGGTCTCGTCGACCACGTAGAGGCTGTTGCTGGCCAGCCAGGCAACGGCGGCCAGGCCGCCGACGATGATCAGGGAACGATTATTGATCATTTAGCGGCCCTCCCTGCGGATACCACTGTTGCTGCTGTTGCTGCTGCTCGACGACTGGCTTGAGCGCATACGCTCGAGCACACGCGGATCCAGCTCCTCATCGTTAGCCGACTGGGCACTCGCTCCCGAGATGCCGGCACCACTGAGGCGATCGAGCGGCAGCACCATCAGCGGGCTGTTCTCGGACACATCGACCATGAACTTCGAGGTATTGCTGAATACCTCGCTGATGGCATCAAGATAGAGGCGCTCGCGCATGATCGACGGGTTTTCCTCGTACTGGCCGAGCAACGCATTGAAGCGGTTGGCCTGACCCTGGGCCTCGGCGACCACGGATTCGCGATAGCCCTGACCCTGCTCGACAAGGCGCTGGGCCTGACCCTGAGCTTCGGGGATGATCGAGTTGGCATAGGCGATGCCCTGGTTAATCGTGCGCTGACGATCCTCGCGAGCACGAATGACGTCGTCGAAGGCATCCACCACGGCATCGGGCGGTGCCGTGGACTCGACGTTGATCGTCTGCAGCAGGATGCCGGTACCGTAGTCATCCAGGTAGGACTGCAAGCGACTGGACACAGAGCTGCCGAGAATCTCGCGGCCGGAGGTCAGGATCTCGATCATGTCGGTGCCGCCGACCACGTGACGCAACGCCGAATCAAGGGCGTTCTGGAGGGTGAGCCCGGGATCGCGCACGTTGAGCACGAAGTCGCGCGGTTCGGCGACCTGGTACTGCGCCGACATCTCGACGGAGACGATATTCTCGTCCTGGGTCAGCATCGACTGGGTCTGGGTGACCGAGCGCACACGCGTCACGTTGACCATGCGAACGTCATCGATCAGCGGCGGATTCCACTGCAGGCCCGGGGTAACCACTTCCTGGAATTCACCGAAGCGCAGTACTACCCCGCGCTCGGACTGATCGACCAGGTAAAAGCCCAAGGCCGCCCAGATAGCCAGGGCGACCACGACCAGCAGACCCGGCAAGGTAAAGGCATTGCGCGGCTTGCCACCGCCCCCCTTGCCACCGGAGCCACCTTTCTTGTCCCCGCGGCCTCCAAGCATGTTGTTGAGCTTGTCCTGAAACTTCTTCAGGGCCTCGTCGAGGTCGGGCGGCCCCTGATTGCCACCACCCTTGCCCCCGCCGCCGCTACCACCGCGGCCACCCCCGCTCCAGGGGTCGTGCTGGTTGCCACCACCAGGCTCATTCCAGGCCATACGTCGTCTCCACTAGGCATTTCATCCCGCCGCCGGGCGTACTGGCAACGGACATCGGTTGCGATCCTGCGGGTAACGCCCGGCACACAGCCCGGCGCCCAGTTATCGTGTTGTGGCTGCTGACCTGCCTGCCAGCGTACCGGCTCCTCTCGCGTCAAACTTCCCACACCGGCGGCGCCTGCAGCGCTGTCGGCAAGTAATTGTCGGCACGCTCACCCAGGCGCGCCATCAGCTGCAGGAAGTCGCGCCGTGGCAGCCGCACCTCCAGCAGGGTGCGCCCCTGGTCGTCGAAGCGTTCACCGCGCACCGCCCCGAGATCGTGCAACCCGGCCCGCAGCTTGCCCTGCTCAGGGGCCAGGCAGAGCTCGAAGTCGATGATGTCGTCGGCCAGGCGCTCCGAAAGCGCCTGCTCCAGCAGTTCGAGCCCCTTGCCCTCGCGTGACGATAGCCAGACCACCTCGGGCCGGCCCTCCCCATCGCGCTCGATACGCGGTGAGCTGTCGAGCAGGTCGATCTTGTTCATCACCTTGAGGGTCGGTACCTCGAGGGCACCGATCTCGTCGAGCACAGCCTCGACCTGAGCGACGTTCAGCTCGCGGTCAGGGTCGGCGGCATCGATCACGTGCACCAGCAACGAAGCCTCGGCGGCCTCCTGCAAGGTGGCGCGAAAGGCTTCGACCAGCTTGTGGGGCAGGTGACGGATAAAGCCCACGGTGTCGGCCAGCACCACCGGCCCCACGTCCTCGATCTCGAGACGACGCAAGGTCGGGTCGAGGGTAGCGAAGAGCTGATCGGCCGCATAGACCCTCGCGGACGTGAGAGCGTTGAAGAGCGTGGACTTGCCGGCGTTGGTGTAGCCCACCAGCGAGACGCTGGGGATCTCCGCCCGGGAACGGGCCCGGCGATTCTGGCTGCGCTGGCTGCGCACCTTGTCGAGGCGCTTGTGGATCGCCTTTATGCGCGCGCGCAGCAGACGGCGGTCGGTCTCGAGCTGGGTCTCACCCGGCCCGCGCAGACCGATACCCCCCTTCTGGCGTTCCAGGTGGGTCCAGCCGCGCACCAGCCGGGTCGACATGTACTCGAGCTGGGCAAGCTCCACCTGGAGCTTGCCCTCATGGGTCCTGGCACGCTGGGCGAAGATATCGAGAATCAGGCCGGTGCGATCAATCACCCGGCACTTGAGCTCACGCTCCAGATTGCGCTCCTGGGAGGGACTGAGGCCATGGTTGAAGATCACCAGCTCGGCCTGATGGGCGGCCTTCGACTCGCGAAGCTCCTCGAGCTTGCCCGACCCCACGAAGGTTCGGGAATCGGGGCGCTTGCGACTGCCGGTGACCAGTGTGGCCGGCTCAGCACCGGCCGAGCGCACGAGTTCCAGGAATTCACCGGCATCCTCGCGCTCCTCCTCGTCCTGAAAATCCACATGGACAAGGATCGCCGTCTCGCCGGCGTCGGGACGTTCAAAAAACAATCAATACCTCACGCATCTGTATCCGGCTGCGCATCCGGGGCCGGCAGGCGCACGTTGCGCGAAGGCACCACCGTGGAGATGGCGTGCTTGTAGACCATCTGGCTGACGGTGTTGCGCAGCAGAATGACGAACTGATCAAAGGACTCGATCTGACCCTGCAGCTTGATGCCGTTGACCAGGAAAATCGATACCGGAATGCGCTCCTTGCGCAGGATGTTCAGGTACGGGTCTTGAAGGGACTGCCCTTTGGACATGTTGCTCTCCCTGAAGTGTCTCTGGGGGTTGATGTTATGTCGATCTTTGTCGCTCCCGCCAGGGGGCAACGCTGAATACGCCGAGGGGCTTGCTAAGCCAGCCACTGAAAAGGTCATCTTACGCTAAGTGCCGAATTCGCGCACGAGTTTCAAAACCTCGCTCAGGGGATCGAGGCCCAGACTATCGACCCAGTTGAGCCCCGGCCAGCTACGCATCCAGGTCAATTGGCGCTTGGCCAGCTGGCGGGTCGCGATGATACCCCGTCTTTCCAACTCGCCCTGCCCATACTCCCCTTCGAGAAACGCCCATACCTGGCGATAACCCACGCTCTTCATGGCGGGTAACGACGCATCGACATCATCACGGTTCATCAGGGCCGCCACCTCATCGACAAGCCCGGCATCGAGCATCATCTTGAAGCGCTGGGCGATGCCTGCATGAAGCGTTCCACGGTCAGAGGGAGCAAGCCCTATGGACAGCGTGCGCCAGGGAAAGGTTTCAAGGCGCTGCTCGTCCCACAGTTCACTGAGGGAACGGCCTGTCAGCCGATAGACCTCCAGGGCCCGCATCAGTCGCTGGGGATCATTGGGGTGGATCCGCGCCGCCGAGCGCGGATCGATCCCACTCAGCTCCTCGTGCAGTGACCTCAGGCCATGGCGCGCCATCTTGTGCTCCAGCTCGGCGCGCACCGCAGCGTCCGCTGACGGTAGGTTGGCGACCCCTTCCAGCAGGTGCTTGAAGTACATCATGGTGCCACCGACCAGCAGTGGCACCTTGCCGGCGTCGCTGATCCGGCGCATCTCGCCCAGGGCATCCTCGCGAAAGTCGGCCGCGGAATAGGGCTCGGACGGATCACGGATATCGATGAGCCGATGCGGTGCTCGAGCAAGCTCCTGCGGCGAGGGCTTGGCGCTGCCGATATCCATGTCGCGATAGACCATGGCCGAATCGACGCTAATCAGCTCGCAGCCGAGTCGTTCATAGAGCTCGATGGCCAGGTCGGTCTTGCCGGCCGCGGTGGGTCCCATCAGCAGGATAGCGGGGGGGCGCGTATCGCTCATGGGTCTACTGCCCGCGCATGAAGAGGCGGTCCAGCTCCTTCATGCTCATCTCGGTCCAGGTGGGGCGGCCATGGTTGCACTGGCCGCTGCGCTCAGTGCGCTCCATGTCGCGCAGCAGGGCATTCATCTCCTCGAGCCCCAGCTGACGATTGGCCCTGACGCTGCCGTGGCAGGCCATGGTCGAAAGCAGCTCGTTGATACGCGCCTCGATCCGATCGGAGCGGCCATAGCGCTCCAGGTCGGCGAGCATGTCACGTATCAGCGGCTCGACGTCGGCATCGGCAAGCAGCACCGGCACCTGGCGCACCAGCAGAGTCTCGGGACCGGCCACGTCAAGTTCCACCCCGAGTCGCGCGAAGGCCTCATGCTCGGCCTCGGCGGTGGCCACCTCGGCGGGGCTTGCCGCCAGCGAAACCGGGACCAGCAGCGGCTGGGCCTGCAATCCCCCTTCACTCCCGACACTGCCGTGGACCTGGGTCTTCATTCGCTCGTAGACAATGCGCTCGTGAGCGGCATGCATGTCCACCACCACCAGGCCACGCTCGGTCTGGGAGAGGATATAGACCCCGTGCAGTTGGGCAACGGCATAGCCCAGCGGCGGCGCGCGGGTGGCGTCCTCATCCGGCATCGCCGGGCGCGGGGCGCGAGACGTCGACGAGACACGACGCTCCTCCAGGGCCACGCTCGCGGCACTACCGCCAGGGGCCGGGGCAGCCGGCTGTGGCGTCAGCAGGCTCTCTTCATGCTCGGGGTGCAGCGCCCGGTAGCCCTCCATAAAGGCCCTGACGCGATCCGGCGTGACGCGCTCGCCATCACCCTGCCCCGGCAGTGACATCGGCTGCTGCTGCCAGGCGGGCGCCGCTTCACGCACGCCGTCCGCCGCCTCGCGAACGCCCTCTTCCGCCTGCGGCGCCTCCGCGGTAGCATCGCGTTCGCCACCCTCACCGGCTCGGGCCTCGCCCAGCGCACGATGAAGGCTCGAGAACAGGAAATCGTGGACCATGCGCCCGTCGCGGAATCGCACCTCGTGCTTGGTGGGATGGACGTTGACATCCACCACTCGGGGGTCGACTTCGAGATAGAGCACGAACACCGGATGGCGGCCGTGGAAGAGCACGTCGCGGTAGGCCTGACGGATGGCATGGGCGACCAGACGATCGCGCACCACGCGGCCATTGACGAAGAAGTACTGCTGATCGGCCTGGGCCCGGGAGTGGGTGGGCAGCCCGACCCAGCCCGAGAGCCTCAGCCCGCCCACCTCCAGGTCCAGGTGCAGGGCATTCTCCAGGAAGGCCTTGCCCAGCAGGGACTGAAGACGGCGTTCCCGAGCCACCGGTTCATCCCCGGGCGGCAGCTGATGGAGGGTCTTGTGGTTGTGACGCAACACCCAGCCGATATCGAAGCGCGACAGCGCCTGGCGTCGGAAGGCCTCCTCGACGTGACCGAATTCGGTCTTCTCGGTACGCAGGAACTTGCGACGCGCCGGCGTATTGAAGAAGAGGTCACGCACCGTCACCGAGGTGCCGCGCGGATGTGGGGCCGGAGTCACGCGGGGTTCCATGCGCCGCCCTTCGGCCACCACACGCCAGCCACTGCGCGGATCCTCGTCGGTATTGGAGACCAGCTCGAGACGCGCCACCGAGCTGATCGAGGCCAGCGCCTCGCCGCGGAACCCCAGGCTCGCCACCCCCTCGAGCTCCTCCAGCGAGACGATCTTGCTGGTGGCATGGCGCGACAGCGCCAGGGGCAGGTCGTCCTCGCCGATGCCGCTGCCGTCGTCCCTCACGCGGATCGTCCGTGCACCGCCATTTTCAAGCTCGACCTCGATGCGTCGGCTGCCGGCATCGATGGCATTCTCCACCAGCTCCTTGACCACCGAGGCCGGACGCTCGACCACCTCGCCGGCCGAGATCTGGTTGGCCAGGCGAGGATCGAGTATCTGGATATGTCGCTTCTCTGACATGTCACTCCTCAAGACGAGCTAAGGGCCAAGAGCCGCGAGCCCACTGCTCGAAGCCCGAAGCGAGAGGCTCGGCGCTCAGGAACGGGGGATGCGCAGCACCTGTCCGACCCGGATCACGTCGCCGTTGAGCTCGTTGGCCTGCTTGAGCTGGGCCACCGGCACACCGTGACGGGCGGCTATCTCGGAGAGAGTGTCGCCGGGCTGGATGCGATACTCGTTGCCCTCGGGACTGCGGTTGCCGTCACGCTGCCAGGCCAGCAGGCTGGCCGGCGGCGGATTGCGCTGGAAGTGGCCACGGATGCCGCCGAAGAGGGCCTGAACCACCTTCTGCTGATAAGCACCGTCGCGAAGGCGGAGCTCCTCATCGGGGTTGGAGATGAAGCCGGTCTCGACCAGCAGCGAGGGGATGTCCGGCGACTTGAGCACCATGAAGCCGGCCTGCTCGACCCGTGACTTGTGCAGCCGGTTGACCCGCCCCAGCTGGTCGAGCACCTGGCCGCCGATGGTCAGGGAGTCATTGAGGGTCGCGGTCATGGTCAGGTCAAGCAGCACGCCACGCAGCACCTCGTCCTTGTCATCCAGCGACAGGCTGCCGTCGACCCCGCCGATCAGATCGGCCTCATTCTCGCTGGCGGCCAGCCACTGGGCGGTCTCCGAGGTGGCCCCCCGCTGGGACAGGGCATAGACCGAGCTGCCGTTGGGCCGCGGGCTGTTGAAGGCATCGGCATGAATCGACACGAAGAAATCGGCTTTCTGCTCTCGGGCGATCCGGGTCCGCTGGCGCAGCCCGATGTAGTAGTCGCCATCGCGGATCATCACCGCCCGGAACCCCTCCGCGGCGTTGACCAGCCGCGCCAGGCGCTTGGCCATCTCCAGCACGACATCCTTCTCGCGCGTGCCCGCCGGCCCGATCGCCCCCGGGTCCTCGCCGCCATGTCCGGCATCTATAGCGATAATGATATCGCGCTTGGGGTGCGGCTTGGCCGATCCCAGGACCTCGGCGGCCGAGATGTCAGCCGGGTTGCGGCCCTGGGCCACCGCCTCGCTGCGGGCACGATCCGCGGCGATCTCCTGTTCGCGGATCATCGCTTCGATGGGATCGATGGGGTCCTCCACGGCGCTCTCGCCGGGGTACTCCAGATCCACTACCAGGCGATGGCCATACTGGTCGTTGGGCGCCAGGGAAAAGTGGCGAGGCTCGACCTCCCGCTCGAGCTCCAGCACCACCCGCAGGCCATTGCCGTCACGCACGCCGGTGCGCAGGGTACTGATGGCACTCCCCTCGAGGTCGAGGCGGTCGACGCTGGCATTGAGCTGGCTGTCGTCCAGGTCGATCACCAGACGACGCGGATTATCGAGGCTGAAGACATTGGCTCGGGCCGGCGAGGAGAGGTCGAAAACCAGGCGGGCATGGTCGGGTGCCGCCCAGAGGCGGAGATTGTCGACACTGGCTGCAGCAGCCAGGCCACTGGCCAGCCACAGCAGCAGCCCCCCCAGCCCGACCAGCAGGCGTCCAAGACGTATCGTGCGTGTCATCGCGCTGCGTCACCTTCTTTCAGCAGGCCCCATCCGGCCAGCGCCGGCATCTCCGCCAAGCGCTCGAGTACCGCTCGTCCACGTTCGCTGCGGGCCTCGAGCGTGGCCTCACGACCACTGTCGGCGAGTCGGAGAATTACCTCAAGATCCGGGGCGGGTAGCCACCCCTCTCCCCGCTCCGGCCACTCGATCACGCAGAGCGCCTCCTCGGCAAGCAGGTCACGGCCGCCGATGAACTCGAGTTCCTCGGGATCGCCCAGGCGATAGAGGTCGAAGTGGTGCACCAGGATTCCGTCAAGCTCGTAGGGCTCCACCAGGGTATAGGTGGGGCTCTTGACGGCCCCCCGGTGGCCACAGGCGCGCAGGATGCCGCGAGTGAGGGTGGTCTTGCCGGCCCCCAACTCGCCGGTCAGGTGCACGCGACCATGACCCTCCAGGGCTCGCCCCAGGCACTCGCCGAAGGCAACCTGGCGATCTTCGTCATCGAGTCGCAGTTGCATTGTCCTCGCCCATCGTCGGGTTGACCAGAATTCGTGCACAGGATGCCAGATCGCCGGCCAGCAGGCCACGCTCGCCCGCCTGCCGAGCCGCCATGTCGCCAGCCAGGGCATGCACCAGCACGCCAAGCCGGACCGCCGGCTCGAGGGGCAGCCCCTGGGCCAGCAGTGCACCCAGGATACCCGAGAGCGCATCCCCCATGCCGCCGCTGGCCATGCCCGGATTGCCCGACGGGCAGACGGCGAGACCCTCGGGGCCGGCCACCAGGCTGCCGGCGCCCTTGAGCACAACCACGCCGCCATAACGGCCCTGCAGGGCCAGGGCCGCCGCAGGCCGATCGGCTTCGACCTCGCCGGCGGAGAGCCCCAGCAGGCGGCCCGCTTCACCGGGATGTGGCGTAAGAACCCAGTTCTCACGGTGCTGACCGCTGTCGCGTGTTGCCAGCACGTTGAGGGCGTCGGCGTCCACCACCAGGGGCCTGTCGGTCCCCAGGGCCGCCTGGAGCATGCCCTGCCCCCAGCTGCCCTGGCCGAGCCCCGGGCCGACCACCAGCACATCGGCGTGTTCCGGCAGTTCGCCGAGATCTCCGGCACCGCGCACTCCATGGACCATCACCTCGGGGCGTCGCACCAGGCTCGCCGTCACATGCTCGGGCGCCGTCGCGAGACTCACCTTGCCGGCGCCGAGCCGCGCGCAGGCCTCGGCGGCGAGCAGTGCCGCGCCGCCGAAGCCCGGAGCCCCGCCCAGCACCAGGGCATGGCCGAAGTCGCCCTTGTGGGCGCTGCGCTCTCGCGGGGACAGCCAGGCTCCGATCATGCCAGCATCGAGCAGGTAGGCAGCCGGCACGATGTCCGCCTCGCCCCCGGCATCGACGCCGAGGGCCTGAAAATCCAGCTCGCCCACACAGGAGGGGGCCGCGCCGGTGTGCAGGCCCAGCTTGTCGCCTATGAAGGTGACTGTCCGCACGGCCTGCACCGCGACGCCCAGAATCGCGCCGGTATCGGCATGCAGCCCCGACGGAATATCGATGGCCAGCACCGGCAACCCGCTGGTATTGATGGACTCGATAGCCTCGCGGGCCTCTCCGCGTACCTCGCCGCCCAGGCCGGTGCCCAGCAGGGCATCGACGATCAGCTCACCCTCGAGGGCGAGACCGGATTTCCAGGGCAGGGCCTCGACCCCGGCCGCCGTGGCCATATCGGCGGCGCGCCTGGCATCGCCGGAAAGCTCCTCGAGCTGCTTGAGCAGGATGCGCTGAACGGCAAGCCCCTCGGCGGCGGCCAGCGCCGCCAGTACGTGACCATCGCCGCCATTGTTGCCGCCCCCGCAGATCACGCTCAGTGAGCGCACCCCGGGCCAGCGGGCCTTCAGGCTCTTCCAGGCGGCCGCGGCCGCGCGCTGCATCAGGGCAAAGCCCTCGATGCCGGCGGCAATGGTACGTTGGTCGAGCTCACGCACCTGGTCGGTGCGATAGAGCGGCCGACCGCGTGTCGTGGCAGGGCTTGCTTGCCAGCTCATTCGATGTCTCCTCGTTCAGCATGCTTTACCATAGGAGTCTGACACTCCCCGCCCGCCGCGCTTCGCGCGTTGGGCGAGGGTTCCAAGGTCACCCCCAGAACCTTCCTGCTTCGACACGCCTTCACTAGGCAGCGGCTAGCCCGCTGCCCCCGCTCCAGTCGCTCCACAGGCTAACCCCGCCAGCCCGGCGGTTCGGATATTCCTGGCTGCGTTGACGTCGCGGTCGATGGCTTGCCCACAGCTTGCACAGTGCCAGCGGCGCTGCGAGAGCGGCAGCTTCTCGACCTTGTGACCACAGCCGTGGCACATCTTGCTGCTCGGCAACCACTGGCTCACCTTCACCAAGTGTCGCCCGGCCCATTCTGCCTTGTAGCTGAGTTGACGAAGAAACTCGCCCCACCCCGCATCGCTGATGGCCTTGGCCAGGGAGCGGTTCTTGAGCATGCCGGCGATGTTGAGCGACTCGACACACAGCACTTGGTTTTCGTTGACGAGCGTGCGAGTTGCTTTATGGATGGCGTCGCGGCGACAATCCGCGATCTTGGCATGTAATCGCGCCACCTTCTGGCGTAGCTTGTTCCGGTTGCGCGAGCCTTTCTGCTTTTTCGCCAATCGGCGTTGCAGGTACGCCAACTTCGCCTCATGGCGTTTGAGGTGGCGCGGATTGCCCGACTTCATGCCCTCGCTGGTGATGAAGAGATCGGTCAGGCCCAGATCGATCCCGATCATCTGCGGCGTGATCGGCAGCGCCTCGGGCGAGAACTCGCATAGGCAGCTGATGAAATAACGCCCGGCACGATCCCTTGAAATCGTGACGCTGGAGGGCTCACTGGGCAGCGGCCGGCTCCAGCGGATCGGCAACGGTGTCGTTGTCTTGGCGATGGTGATCTCGCCATCCCGATAACGAAACGCCGCCTTGGTCAGGCGGATCGACTGCCGGCCGTGCTTGCGCTTGAAGCGCGGATAGCGCGCCTTGAGCTGAGGGTTGAAGAAATTATCAAAGGCGGCTTTCTGATCACGCAGGGTTTGTTGCAGTATCACGCTGGAAACGTCCTTCAACCAGGGATACTCAGCCTTCAGCGCCACCAGCCGCTTTTCCACTGCCGAAGGCGACACCGACTCGCCGTGCTGCTGATAGGCCTCAGTACGAAACGCCAAGGAATGGTTCCAGACGAAACGGGCAGAGCCGAACGACTTCGCCAGCAGCTCGGCCTGCTCATGCGTAGGATAAAAGCGTTCCTTGTAGGCACGTTTCGTCATACTGGAAAAATATCAGGGGTTGGTGGCTATATCAACAGGCACGGCTGCGCGGTGCGCGCTTATATCACCGCCCGAGTGGGCGATGCTTTACGCGCTATTTGGTAAATTCTCTACGCCCCACGCCAAGCCTCGGGGCCGATCTGCATGGTGTTTTCTCGATAATGACCTCAGCGCCCACGCCAGCTGACGTACCCGACATGACCGGCCTCGCCGAGCAGATCAAGATCTGGGGCCGCGAGCTCGGCTTTCAGGACGTCGGCATCACCGACGTCGAGCTGGCCGAGGACGAGCGCCACCTGGCGCGCTGGCTCGATGCCGGCTACCAGGGCGAGATGGGCTTCATGGCCAAGCACGGCACCAAGCGCACCCGGCCGGCGGAGCTGGTCCCGGGCACGATGCGGGTGATCTGCGTGCGCCTGGACTATTTGCCCGCCGAGGTGGAAACGACGAAGGTGCTGGGCCGGCCGGAAACCGCCTACGTCTCCCGCTATGCCACCGGACGCGACTATCACAAGCTGATGCGCAAGCGGCTGGCCACCCTGGCGAAATGGATGGAGGCCGAGGTGGGCCCCTTCGGCTACCGCGCCTTCGTCGACTCGGCGCCGGTGATGGAGCGGGCCCTGGCCCGCAAGGCGGGGCTGGGCTGGTTCGGCAAGAACGCCATGCTGCTCAACCCCGGGGCCGGCTCGCTGTTCTTCCTGGGCGAGCTCTATACCGACCTGCCACTGCCGGTGGATGCACCTTTCGAGACGGATCATTGTGGCAGCTGCAGCGCCTGTCGCAGCGCCTGCCCCACCGGCGCCATCGTCGAGGACCGGGTGGTGGATGCCCGGGCCTGCATCTCCTACCTGACCATCGAGCTTTACGGGGCCATTCCCGTGCGCTACCGGGAGGCCATGGGTAACCGGGTGTTCGGCTGCGACGACTGTCAGCTGGTCTGCCCCTTCACACGCTTCACCCGGGTCTCCCGCGAGGCCGACTTCGCCCCGCGCCATGACCTGGACCGCGCGAGCCTGGTCTCGCTGTTCGCCTGGGGCGAGGAAGAGTTTCTGGAGAAGACCGCCGGCAGCCCGATACGCCGCATCGGCTACGAACGCTGGCTGCGTAATCTCGCCGTGGGGCTCGGCAATGCTCCCTGGAGCGAAGCCGTGGAGGACGCCCTGATGGCCCGGCTGCCCTACCCCTCCGACCTGGTGCGCGAACATGTCCGCTGGGCGCTGGCCCGGCAGCGGGAGAAGCGCCAGCAACTGATCGCTGCAAGCTGAGCGGCCAAGCGACCAAGCGGCCAAGCGGCCAAGCGGCCAAGCGGCCAAGCGGCCAAGCGGCCAAGCGGCCAAGCGGCCAAGCGGCCAGCATGGTGATCAGCTCTCGGGAAGACCCAACGGCAAAATGGCCTCGGGGTTGGCTTGTAGCTCGGCGCTTTCAGCTCGGCGCTATTCCTCCTCGTCTTGCTCGTCCTCCGCCAGGCGCAGGAAAGTGCCACGATAGTGCGCCAGCTCGGCGATGGACTCCTTGATGTCGTCCATGGCGAGGTGAACGTTGCGCTTCTGGAAACCGACCAGTGCTCCCGGGTTCCAGCGCTTGGCCAGCTCCTTCAGGGTCGAGACATCCAGGTTGCGGTAGTGGAAGAAGGCCAGCAGCTCGGGCATTTCCCGCTCCAGGAAGCGACGATCCTGGTGAATGCTGTTGCCGCACATGGGCGAGGTGCCGGGCGCGACATGCTCCTTGAGAAAGGCCAGCGTAAGCCGCTCGGCCTCGGCGGTATCGACCAGGCTGTCCTTGACCCGCTTGACCAGGCCGGAAGCGCCATGGGTCCTGGTGTTCCAGTCGTCCATCGCCTCGAGAAGGGCGGCGGACTGCTGCACCGCGATCACCGGCCCCTCGGCAACGACATTGAGCTCGCTATCGGTGACCAGGGTCGCCACCTCGATGATCCGCTCACGGTTCGGATCGAGACCGGTCATTTCCAGGTCGATCCATACCAGGCGGTTCTGGCGCGGGTCCTGGGTATTAGAGGTCGCGGACGAAGAGTCTTCTGCCATGGGGGTTCCTCGCATGATGCCCGCTGACGACAGCGACCACCTTGGGTGAGTACAATGAGACCCATTGTAGCGAGCTTCAGGCCCCCATGAGCAAACGCAATTTGAGCCGCCAGCAGCGCTGGCGCATCGACAAGGTCCAGGCCGAACGCGCCCGGCGTGCCGACCGGCGCGACTCCCGGGACGGCGAGAAGCTGGCCGCGGGCGAGTACGGACCCGAACAGGGCGGCCGCGTCATTGCTCACTTCGGCCGCACCCTGGATGTACGTCCCGAGCAGGGCGGCAAGGCCGTGCGTTGCCACCTGCGCGCCAACCTCGAGGGGTTGGTAACCGGCGACCGGGTGATCTGGCGCGCCGCCCACGACGCCAATGACGGCGTAGTGGTGGCGCGAGGCGAGCGCAACAGCGTCCTGGAGCGCCCCGACGCGCGCGGCCAGCTCAAGCCGGTGGCCGCCAACATCGACCAGATCCTGATCGTCTTCGCGGTGGAACCGGCACCCCATGCCAACCTGATCGACCGCTACCTGGTGGCCGCCGAGGCCACCGGCATCGCCCCGGTGCTGGTGCTCAACAAGATAGACCTGCTTCCACTGCATGGCGGCGAACTGCGCGACCTGCTGGGGCGCTACGAGGCGCTGGGCTACCCGGTGGTCACCACCACCACCGAACGTGCGGATGGCCTCTCGGCCCTGCATGCTCGGCTGGCGGGACGCACCTCGGTCTTCGTGGGCCAGAGCGGCGTGGGCAAGTCGTCGTTGATCGACCGCCTGCTGCCGGACGAGGAACTTCGTATCGGGGCGCTGTCGAAGGATTCGCGCAAGGGCACCCATACCACCACCACCGCGCGCCTCTACGCCCTGCCGAATCCCGGCTCAGACGCCGAGGCCAGCGGCGGTGAGTTGATTGATTCGCCGGGAATCCGCGAGTTCGGCCTGGGCCACCTGAACGAGCAGGAGGTAGCCGAGGGCTTCGTCGAGTTCCGAGACCTCCTGGGCCACTGCCGCTTTCGCGACTGTCGCCATCGCCATGAGCCGGGTTGCGCCCTGCTCGCCGCCGTGGAGCGTGGCGACATCCACCCCGAACGCTTTGCCAGCTACCGACGCATCCTCGAGAGCCTCGGGGAAACATGAATCGAGGAGCCTGAACCGAGGGGCCGAATTTAAGGAGAGTGCACCATGAGTTCCGAAGACAATCTGCTCCCCCTGATCATCGAGCCCGAGCAGCTCGCCGACCATCTGGACGAGCCGTCGCTGCTGATCATCGACGTGCCCATCAGGCCCGAGAGCTACGGCGAGGGGCATGTTCCGGGCGCCGTCTTCCTGGACCATCGCCTGTTGATGCGCGGCGAGGATCCGGCCGGAAACGGCGTGTCCAACGACGTGCCCACGGCCGAGGCACTCTCCCGGCTGTTCTCGTCGCTCGGCCTTACCCGCGACACCCATGTGGTCGCCTACGATGACGAGGGTGGCGGCTGGGCGGGGCGCCTGCTCTGGACCCTGGAGCTGATCGGCCACACCCGCTACTCCTATCTCAATGGTGGCATACACGCCTGGCGGGCGGCCGGCCAGCCCGTCTCCACCGAAATCCAGGCTCCCAGGCCCAGCGACTACGAGGCAGAGATACTGCATCCCGAGGTCGCCATCGATCGCCTCGAGCTCCAGGAGCGCCTGGACGAGAAGGGATTCGCGATCTGGGATGCCCGCTCCCCCGAGGAGTACCGCGGCGAGAAGGGCGACAACGCACGCCTCGGTCACATTCCCGGCGCGGTGAACATGGAGTGGACGGAGGCCATGGATCGGGAACACGACCTGCGGATCCGCGACTATGCGGAGCTGATTACCGAGCTCGAGGCGTTGGGCCTGACCCCGGACATGGAGGTGGTCACCCACTGCCAGAGCCACCACCGCAGCGGCTTCACCTGGCTGGTGGGCAAGGCGCTGGGCTTCGAGAAGATCCGCGGCTATGCCGGCTCCTGGAAGGAGTGGGGCAACCGCGAGGATACGCCGATCGAAAGGTAAGCTGGAAGCTGGAAGCTCAAGGTAGCCAGGCCCACGCTCCCATCATTTACCCCAAGTCCTTCGAGAGAGCCCATCCTTCGTGTCCCTAGCCAAGCTGTTTTCCCTGATCCAGTACCCCATTCCCCACCACCTGCTCTCGCGACTGGTGGGAGGGCTCGCCGACTGCCGACTCCCCTGGCTGAAGAACACCCTGATCAAGACCTTCATCCGGCAGTTCAAGGTCGACATGGAGGAAGCCATCGAGCCCGACCCGACGAGCTATGCCACCTTCAACGACTTCTTTACCCGCGCCCTGGAGGAGGATGCCCGTCCCATCGGCGGGGGCCTGGCCTCTCCCGCCGACGGAACACTTTCACAGTTCGGTGCCATCGAGGCCGGACAGCTGCTCCAGGCCAAGGGGCACCGCTTCTCTCTGATGGAGCTGCTCGGTGGCTACGGCGAGGCGGCCCGCCGCTACCTCGGCGGCAGCTTTGCCACCATCTACCTCTCACCGAGTGACTACCACCGGGTCCATATGCCGCTGGGTGGCACCCTGAGAGAGATGGTCTACGTACCGGGCCGGCTGTTTTCGGTCAATGCCGCCACTACCCAGCATGTCCCGAACCTCTTCGCTCGCAACGAGCGGCTGGTATGTCACTTCGATACCGAGCAGGGCCCCATGGTGGTGGTGCTGGTGGGGGCGATGATCGTTGCCGCCATCGAGACGGTCTGGGCCGGCCAGATCACGCCCCTGCCCCGAGGGGGCGTGCAGCGGATCCGCTTCGATACGCCGATACGGCTGGAAAAGGGCGAGGAGATGGGGCGCTTCAAGCTAGGCTCCACGGTAGTGATGGCCTTCGCCGAGCCGGTCACTTTCGCCGATGCTCTCGAGCCCGGCGCCAAGGTGCAGATGGGACAGTCGCTGGGGAGCTTCTAACAGCGCGGCGTGGCAAAAGCCATGACCTCCGCCACGCTCTGCTTGCCCAGCGCCAGCTGGATCAGCCGGTCGAGGCCCAACGCCACCCCACTGCCTTCCGGCATGCCATGCGTCAGCGCCGCCAACAGGCGCGCATCCACATCGACCTCAGGCAGACCCTCGGCACGGCGGTCGGCGTTGTCCTGCTCGAAACGCGCGGCCTGTTCGTCGGCGTCGGTGAGCTCGTCGTAGCCGTTGGCCAGTTCCAGCCCCTCGAGATAGAGCTCGAAGCGCGACGCTACCCAGGCGCCGTCCTCCGGGTCGCGATGGTGGCGAGCCAGGGCGGCCTGACTGGCCGGATAGTCCACGACCACCTCGAGGCCAGCTCGCCCGAGATGAGGCTCGATTTCGAGGCTCATCAGCAGATCGAGGCAGCCGTCACGGTCACTGTCGGTCATATCCAGGCCACCCCGTTGCCCGGCCAGGCGCCGCACTACATCCAAGGGCACCGTGAAGGGGTCGAAAGCGAGGTGCTCTCGGAACAGCTCACGATAGCGGCGTCGCCGCAGCGGGCCCGGCTTATCCCCCAGTTCCTGCCCCATCACGGTACTCACCAGGGCAGCGGCCTCCTCGATCAGCGCATCAAGCCCCAGCCCGGGGCGGTACCACTCCAGCATGGTGAACTCGAGGTTGTGGCGTCGACCCACCTCACCGTCGCGAAAGCTCCTGGCCAGCTGGAAGATCGGCCCGCTACCGGCAGCGAGAAGCCGCTTCATGTGGAACTCCGGGGAGGTCTGCAGCCAGAGCCGCTCGCGCCCGGCCGGGGTGGTCGCTTCCGCGGAAAGCGATGCCAGGTGCACCTCGGTGCTGCCGCCGTGGCCCAGCACCGGGGTCTCCACCTCCAGTACCCCGCGGCCGGAGAAGAAGGCGCGCACTCTCGCCAGCAGCCGGGCACGCTCGCGTAGTGTCGCGATATCGGCGGTCGGCTGCCAGTCTTCTACCTCCATCCCTCGACTAGGCCCGGCTGACGTACTCACCGGTGCGCGTATCCACCTTGAGAACTTCGCCCTCCTCGATGAACAAGGGGACCTTGACTACCGCCCCTGAAGAAAGGACGGCCGGCTTGGAGCCCCCCTGGGCAGTGTCACCCTTGAGGCCAGGATCGGTCTCGGTCACTTGCAGCTCGATGAAGTTCGGCGGGCTGACGTTGATCACGTTATCGTTCCACAGCGTCACGGTGTAGGGAACCTGCTCCTTGAGCCACTTCTCGGTATCCCCCAGTGCCTTCTTCTCCACGGCATACTGCTCGAAGGAGCCATCGGTCTTCATGAAATACCACATGTCACCATCGGTGTAGAGGTACTCCATTTCCAGCTCGAGGACGTCGGCAGCCTCCAGGGAGTCGCCGGACTTGAAGGTGCGCTCCCAGACGCGGCCGGTCATCAGGTTGCGCAGCTTGACGCGGTTGAAGGCCTGCCCCTTGCCGGGCTTGACCAGCTCGTTCTCGACGATGCTGCACGGGTCACCGTCCAGCATCACCTTCAGCCCGCCCTTGAATTCGTTGGTAGAATAGTTGGCCATGATGACTTACCCATATTCGAGCGCGCCACCGGCACTGGCCGGGGGCGCGCGTAAGCAGATGAAGTTCGACGGGGCACTTGTCCCCGTTCGCATTGACTGGTGTAGCACATGATAACCCGAAGCCTGATCCCTTTGCAGCGTCATGACAAAGGCGAAGAAAGCAGCCAGAACTGTTTGCAGCGAGAGGCGCCGGGAACAGGTCGTAGAGGGGGTCCTACGCCAGGGATGGCGTCGGTAGCGCCCAGGGAAGGGTTTACAGCGCCCCCTCGCAGGCCTGTTGTCGGATCAGCCTCGAGCCTGGTAACGCCTTTCACCTGGCAGACCCAGCTGGCCAGGGCGATCCGCGACCCCCGCGAGTTATGCCGCCGCCTGGGGCTCGACGAGGCCTGGTGGCCCGGTGCCGAGGCGGGCCATGCGCTCTTCGAGGTGCGTGTGCCCGAGGCCTACCTGGCACGCATCCGCCCCGGGGACCCGTCCGACCCCCTGCTGCGCCAGGTGCTGCCCCTGGCCGAGGAAGCAGTAACGATGGCCGGCTACGTCGCCGACCCCCTGGCCGAGGCCGAGCATGCGCCTGCACCGGGGCTGATCCACAAGTATGCCGGCCGGGTACTGCTGATCGCGAGCCCCGCCTGCGCGGTGAACTGCCGCTACTGCTTTCGCCGCCACTTCCCCTACGAGGAGAACGCCCCCTCGCGCGCCCAGTGGGAGTCCACCCTCGATTATCTGCGCGGCGACGCCTCGCTCCACGAGGCCATCCTCTCCGGGGGGGACCCCCTGGCCGCCAGCGACCGCCAGCTGGCCTGGCTGGTCGAGCGGCTGGAAGGAATTTCTCACCTCAAGCGCCTGCGCATCCACACCCGGCTGCCGGTAGTGATACCCGATCGCATCGACGACACCCTGCTGGGATGGCTCGGCGCCAGCCGCCTGCAGAAGGTAATGGTGCTGCACATCAACCACGCCAACGAGATCGACGAGGCCGTTATCGCGGCGTGCCGCAAGCTGAGCGCTGCCGGCGTCACCCTGCTCAACCAGAGCGTGCTCCTGCGGGAGGTCAACGACTCGATTGAGGCCCTGGCCGCGCTCTCCGAGCGGCTGTTCGAGGCCGGCATCCTCCCCTACTACCTGCACGTGCTCGACCCGGTGACCGGGGCGGCGCACTTTGACGTGGCGGACGACGAGGCCCGCGAACTGGTCGCGGGCCTGCGGGAGGTGCTGCCGGGCTTCCTGATGCCGCGGCTGGTGCGAGAGATTCCCGGTGAGGCGAGCAAGACACCGCTTTAGCCATCATGGCCACAAGCAGGCCGGATAAGCCGAAGGCGCATTCGGCGGGGATGCCCGGTACGCTGTCGTTTACCGGGCCTACCGGTTAATCCACGATTAGGCTATTTGGCAACCGCAAGGCTATCGGCGGTCACATTGGGCGCCGGGGCCCGGGTGGAGAGGTGGCGGTTGAGGGCGCTCATCACCGCCTTCATGGAGGCACTGGTGATGCTCTCGTCGGTTCCGACCCCGAACACCGCCTCATTGCCCGCGCGCACCTCCACATAGGCGATCGCCTCGGCATCGGCCCCCTGGCCGCGTGCGTGCTCGTGGTAGTCGATGATCTCCACGTCGTGGCCGGCCGCGGCCAGCGCCTTGATGAAGGCCGCCAAAGGCCCGTTGCCTTGTCCGGATACCACGCGGCGCTCGCCGTCCTCCTCGATGGTCGCCTCGAGGTTCACCTTGGGGCTGTCGGGCTCGGAGGAGAGACGATGACCGACCAGTCTGAAAGGCGAGTCCTTGGCCAGGTACTCGTCGACGAAGGCCTGATAGATCATGTGCGAGGTTATCTCGCGTCCCAGGCGGTCGGCCACCTCCTGCACCACCTGACTGAACTCCATGGAGAGCCGGCGAGGCAGTTCGATGCCGTACTCCTGCTCCAGCAGGTAGGAGACCCCTCCCTTGCCGGACTGACTGTTGACGCGGATCACCGCCTCGTAGCTGCGGCCGACATCCAGCGGGTCGATGGGCAGATAGGGGACCCCCCAGATGGCATCCGGGTCGCCGCGCCGCTCGGCCATGCCCTTCTTGATGGCGTCCTGGTGGGAGCCGGAAAAGGCCGTGAACACCAGGTCGCCGACATAGGGGTGTCGGGGGTGGACCGGCAACTGGTTGCAGTGCTCCACCTCGCGCATGATCGGCGTGATATTGGAGAAGTCGAGCCCGGGATGGACGCCCTGGGTGTAGAGATTCATGGCCAGCGTCACGATGTCGACGTTGCCGGTCCGCTCGCCGTTGCCGAACAGCGTGCCCTCGACACGGTCACCGCCAGCCATCATGCCCAGTTCCGCGGCGGCCACACCGGTACCGCGATCATTGTGGGGATGCAAGCTGACGATCAGGCTCTCGCGGTTGGCGACGTTACGACAGAACCACTCGATCTGGTCGGCGTAATTGTTGGGTGTGGCAACCTCCACCGTGGCCGGCAGGTTGACGATCATCGGCGTGTCGACGGTCGGCCGGTAGACGTCCGCCACCGCCTCGACGATCTCCACGGCGAAATCCATCTCGGTGGTGGAGAACAGTTCCGGTGAGTACTGGAAGGTCCAGTGCGTCTCGGGGGCTTCCTCCATGCGGCGGCGAATCTGAGTGGTGGCATCCACGGCGATCTGGATGCACTCCTCCTTGCTGACATGGAAGACCACGCGGCGGAAGACCGGGTCGGTGGCATTGTAGACATGCACGATGGCATTCTTTGCCCCCTTCAGCGCCTCGAAGGTGCGATCGATCAGGTGGGGGCGAGCCTGGGTCAGCACCTGGATCGAGACATCATCGGGCACCTTGTCCTGCTCGATGAGGGTGCGAACGAAGTCGAAGTCGGTCTGGGACGCCGAGGGGAAGCCCACCTCGATCTGCTTGAAGCCGATCTTGACCAGCAGGTCGAAGAGGCGCTGCTTGCGCTCCTGGTCCATGGGGTCGATCAGCGCCTGGTTGCCGTCGCGCAGGTCGACGCTGCACCACTGCGGCGGCGTCTCGAGGCGGCGATTGGGCCACTGGCGGTCGGGCAGGTCGACGGCCACAAATGGGCGGTACTTGGTGGCGGGGTTGTCGAGCATCATGGTGGCGTTCTCCCTGGTGTACGGCGGCCTTCAGAAACGACAACGCCCCGCCGGCCGAGAGGCGGGCGGGGCATCGTTCGAATCTGCACTGTCGATACTCACCGTGGAATATGCTCGAGAGCATACTGAAGGAGTGGCGACAGCGGCAATTGTCATGGGGCAGGTATTGGGTGTGGTAAACATCTTGCGACCTCGTTTCAACCTGATCTTAGTACTAGCGGCTTGCGGGCTTGCCAGGCGACGATGACGCGAGGCGTCACCCGTCGCATTCAGCGACAGGCTAGTAGTAGTCGTAGATCGAGAACGGGGAAGCAAGATGTCGTGTTCATATCTCTAGAGAATCAGTCTTCATCGCTTCTGTCAACTTTGACGTCGCCGCGCCCGGCCACCAGCGCCGCCTCCATGCGGTCGAGCTGGTCACGAAGCTGACGCACATCGTGGCGCAGGCCATGCAGCTCAGCCGCCTCGCCCTCTCCGCTCTCGATCTCCATCTGGATGCTCTCTTTCTGCATCACGTCGAGCACGATGCCGATCATCATGTTGAGAAAGATGAAGGCGGTAAGGAAGATGAAGCTCAGGTAGTAGACCCAGCTCCAGGCATAGAGCTCCTGAGTGGCGTACATGACATCGGTCCAGTCCTCGAAGGTGGCCACCCGGAACAGGGTCAGCATGGCCGTCGAGATATTGCCCCACAGGAACTCGTCCACCTCGGCGAACAGGAAGCTGCCGAGGGCGGCGTAGATGTAGAAGATGATGAACATCAGCAGCACCACGTAGCCCATGCGCGGGATCGACTTGATCAGAGCGCCCATCAGCATGCGCAGTTCGGGGATCATCGAGACCAGACGCAGCACCCGGAAGATGCGCAGCAGCCGCGCCAGCAGCACCATCTCCGAGTCGTCCAGGGGGATCAGGCTGGCGGTAACGATCAGGAAATCGAAGACGTTCCATCCCTTGCGAAAGAAGTCGCGCAGCCGCTTCTCCGCCGCCATGCGGATAAGGATTTCCACCAGGAAGAAGACCGTCACCGCCACGTCCATGGCCAGCAGCCACTGCTGGAAGCGCGTGGTCTCCTCGTAGGTCTTGGCCCCGATCAGCAGCGCAGAAACCACGATGATGGCAATCACCGTCAGCTCGAACGCCTTGTGGGCGCGCAGCCGCTCGAAGCGGTCGCGCCAGGTCTCGAAGATGGTGCTCACGACTAGCCTTCCTCCAGATCGCCGTGGCGGTAGCCGATCAGGTAGAGCACGGCATCGAGCCCCAGCGTGGAGATCGACTGGCGCGCCTGGGCCCGAACCAGCGGCTTGGCCCGGAAGGCGATGCCGAGTCCGGCCGCGGCCAGCATCTTGAGGTCATTGGCGCCGTCGCCCACGGCGATGGTCTGCTCCATGGCCAGGCCCTCGCGGGCGGCGATCTCACGCAGCAGTTCGGCCTTGCGATCGGCGTCGAGGATCGGCTCGCGCACCTCGCCCGTGACCTTGCCATCCTCGATCAGCAGTTCGTTGGCGTGCACCTCATCGAAGCCGAGCCTCTCCTGCAGGTGGCGGGCGAAGTAGGTGAAACCGCCGGAGAGGATAGCCGTGCGATAGCCCAGCCTCTTGAGATGGCGCATCAGCCGCTCGAGGCCGTCCATCAGCGGCAGCGACTCGGCGATCTCGGCGAGCACCGACTCGTCCAGCCCACGGAGCTTCGCCATGCGCTCGCGGAAGCTCTGCTGGAAGTCCAGCTCGCCGCGCATGGCTCGCTCGGTGACTTCTGCCACCTCGTCACCCACGCCGTGGCGGCGGGCCAGCTCGTCGATCACCTCGGTCTGGATCAGGGTGGAGTCCATGTCGAAGCAGACCAGCCGGCGGTGCCGTCGCCAGATGGAATCCTCCTGGAGGGCGATGTCCACGCCGTGCATGGCACCCAGCGCCAGAGCCTTTTCGCGCAGGGCGTCGAGGTCGACCTCCTCACCGCGCAGCCAGCACTCCACGCAGGCACCGTGCTCAGGCATGCCGCCGTCCAGCGGCTCGCGACCGGAGAGGCGATGGATCAGCTCCACGGTCAGGCCATGCTCAGCGGTCAGCGCTCCCACCTCGGCGAGGATACCGGCCGGCAGATGGGGCGCCAGCAGGGTCAGGATCAGCCGCGGCTGGCTCGCCTGCACGCTCCAGCGCTGGTAGTCCTCGGCGCTCACCTGGATCGCCTGGACATCCAGCCCCAGGGTGTCTCCCGTCGTGGCTAGCGCGCCCTCCAGGTCGCTCTCCCGGGGGAGACCCACCAGGGCTTCCAGGGAGAGGATACCGAAGGTCACGCTCTGGTTGATGTCCAGCAGCCGGGCGCCACTGGTCGCCAGCGCCTTGCCGAGACCGGCCAGTTGGCCGGGGCGCGCCACTCCGGTGGCACGTATCAGTACGCGTCGTGTCATGGTTGCCTCAGAAGCTCAATTGTTTCCGCGGCTTATCCGGCGCCGCTGTATCGTTTTGTCAGGCGTTGGCCTGCAGTGCTTCCAGCCGATCCACCTTCTGCAGACCGCGTGGCAGCTTGCTTCCGCGCCGGCCGCGTTCGCCACGATAGTAGTCCAGGTCGCCGGCCTTGAGGGTCAGGTGACGCTTGCCGGCATGCACCACCAGCGCCGCGCCAGCGGGAAGCACTACCAGGTCGCGCACGAACTCTTCGCGGCGGGTGGCCCGGGCACCAGGGATATCGAGCATCTTGATGCCCTTGCCCTTGGCCATCTCGGGCAGCTGTTCGAGCGGGAAGACCAGCAGCCGCCCCTCGTTGGAGACCGCCGCCACGCAGGCGCCCTCCTCGGCCGGCACTTCCAGCGGCGGCAACACGTTACAGCCCTTGGGCACGCTGAGGATCGCCTTGCCCGACTTGTTCTTGCCCACCAGTTCCTCGAGCCGGGCCAGGAAACCGTAGCCGCCGTCGGAGGCCAGCAGGTAGCGCCTGTCCGGCGGCGCCAGCATCAGGCCGGCCATGTGGGCCCCGGCCGCCACGTTGACCCGGCCGGTGACCGGCTCGCCCTGGCCACGGGCGCTGGGCAGATTATGGGCCGAGAGCGTGTAGGCTCGTCCGGTATCGTCCAGCAGCACCAGCGGCTGGTTGGTCTTGCCTCTTACCGCGAGGTGGAAACGATCACCGGCCTTGTAGGAGAGTCCGGCGGGATCGATCTCGTGGCCCTTGGCGCTGCGTATCCAGCCCTTCTCGGAGAGCACCACGGTGACCGGGTCGGCGCCGACCAGCTCCACCTCGGAGAGCGCTCGAGCCTCCTCGCGCTCGACCATCGGCGAGCGACGGTCATCGCCATGCGCCTCGGCGGCGGCTCGCAACTCCTCCTCGATCAGGTCGGTGAGCTTGGCTTCGCTGCCCAGCAGCGCCTGGAGAGATTCCCGCTCGGCCTCGAGCTCATCCTGCTCGCCGCGGATCTTCATCTCCTCGAGCCTGGCCAGATGACGCAGGCGCAGCTCGAGGATCGCCTCGGCCTGGCGGTCGGAGAGCCCGAAGGCCGCCATCAGCGCGGCCTTGGGTTCGTCCTCCTCGCGGATGATGCGGATCACCTCGTCAATGTTGAGGTAGGCGGCCAGCAGGCCCTCGAGGATATGCAGGCGGTCCTCGACCTTGCCCAGGCGGTGCTCGAGCCGGCGGCGCACCGTGGCGCGGCGAAAGCGCAGCCACTCGCCGAGCAGGTCGGGCAGCGCCATGACGCGCGGGCGGCCGTCCAGCCCGATCACGTTCATGTTGACGCGGATGTTCTTCTCGAGATCGGTGGTGGCGAAGAGATGCGCCATCAGCGCCTCGATGTCGACGCGATTGGAGCGCGGCTCGATCACCAGCCGTGTCGGCTCCTCGTGGGTCGATTCGTCGCGCAGGTCGGCGACCATGGGCAGCTTCCTGGCCTGCATCTGGGCGGCGATCTGCTCGAGCACCTTGGCCCCGCTGACCTGGTAGGGCAGCGCAGTGACCACCACGTTGCCCTCCTCGCGCACGTAGCGACCCCGCAGCTTCACCGAGCCGCGCCCGCTCTCGTAGAGCTTTCGCAGGTCGCTGCGCGAGGTGATGATCTCCGCTTCGGTGGGAAAGTCCGGCGCCGGCATATGCGCGAGCAGGTCCGTGGTGGTGGCATGGGGATCGCGCAGCAGATGACAGGTCGCCTCGACCACTTCGCCCACGTTGTGAGGCGGGATATCGGTGGCCATGCCCACGGCAATGCCGGTACCGCCGTTGAGGAGCACGTGGGGCAGGCGCGCCGGCAGCACCACCGGCTCGTTCATGGTGCCGTCGAAGTTGGGGGTCCAGTCCACGGTGCCCTGGCCGAGTTCGGCGAGCAGCACCTCGGCGAACTTCGACAGCCGCGCCTCGGTGTAGCGCATGGCGGCGAAGGACTTGGGGTCATCGGGGCTGCCCCAGTTGCCCTGGCCGTCCACCAGCGGGTAGCGGTAGCTGAACGGCTGGGCCATCAGCACCATCGCCTCGTAGCAGGCGCTGTCGCCGTGGGGGTGGAACTTGCCCAGGACGTCGCCGACGGTACGCGCCGACTTCTTGTACTTGGCGTTGGCACCGAGCGCCAGCTCACGCATGGCGTAGACGATGCGCCGCTGTACCGGCTTCATGCCGTCGCCGATATGTGGCAGCGCCCGGTCGAGGATGACGTACATCGAGTAGTCGAGGTACGCCTTCTCGGTGTACTCGCGCAGCGAGAGGCGCTCGACGTCGCCCTCCGCCACCTGGATATCCATGGTCATAAGGGGATCAGACCTCTATGTCTGCGAGGTTGCCGTAGTCTTCGAGCCAGCTCTTGCGGTCGCCGGCGCGCTTCTTGGCCAGCAGCATGTCCATCATCTCCATGGTGCCGTCGCCGACCTCGCGGGTGAGCTGCACCAGACGACGGGTCTCCACCGCCATGGTGGTCTCGCGCAGCTGCAGCGGGCTCATCTCGCCCAGACCCTTGAAGCGCTGGACGTTGACCGTGCCACGCTTGCCCTCGAGCCTGCGCAGGATAGCCGCCTTCTCGCTCTCGTCCAGGGCATAGTGCACCTCCTTGCCCAGGTCGATGCGGTAGAGCGGCGGCATGGCCACGTAGACGTGGCCGGCATCCACCAGCGCCGGGAAGTGACGCACGAAGAGCGCGCAAAGCAGAGTGGCGATGTGCAGGCCGTCGGAGTCGGCATCGGCGAGGATGCAGATCTTGTGGTAGCGCAACTTGGAGAGGTTATCGCTGCCCGGGTCCATGCCCACGGCCACGGCGATGTCGTGAACTTCCTGAGAGCCGTAGATGTCGTGGGACTCCACCTCCCAGGTATTGAGGATCTTGCCGCGCAGCGGCAGGATCGCTTGGGTCTCGCGATTGCGTGCCTGCTTGGCACTACCGCCGGCACTGTCGCCTTCGACCAGAAAGAGCTCACTGCCTGCCGGGTCCTGGCCCGAGCAGTCGGCCAGCTTGCCGGGCAGCGCCGGCCCTGAGGTGACCTTCTTGCGCGCCACCTTCCTGGAGCTCTTCTGGCGGCGCTGGGCGGCATTGATCACCAGCTCGGCCAGGGCCTCGGCCTGATCGACATGGTGGTTGAGCCACAGCGAAAAGGCATCCTTGACCACACCGGAGACGAAGCCGGCCACGGTGCGCGAGGAGAGCCGCTCCTTGGTCTGGCCGGCGAACTGCGGGTCGAGCATCTTCACCGAGAGCACGTACGAGACCCGCTCCCAGAGGTCCTCGGCGGTGAGCTTGACCCCCCGTGGCAGCAGGCCGCGGTATTCACAGAACTCGCGCAGGGCGTCGAGGAGGCCGGCCCGCAGGCCATTGACGTGGGTACCCCCCTGGGTCGTGGGGATCAGGTTGACGTAACTCTCCAGCAGCGGCTCGCCGCCCTCGGGGAGCCACTGGATCGCCCAGTCCACGCCGTGCTCGTCATCAGCAAAGTGACCGATGAAGGGCGAGGCCGGCAGCACCTCATAGCCGTCAGTGGCCTGGGCCAGGTAGTCGCGCAGGCCATCCGCGTACTGCCAGACGCTCTCGTTGCCGTCGGGCTCAACCAGGGTGACCTTGAGGCCCGGGCAGAGCACCGCCTTGGCGCGCATCAGGTGCTTTAGCCTTGAGAGGGAGAGCCGGGGGCTATCGAAGTAGCTCTCCTCGGGCCAGAAGCGCACCACCGTACCGCGGGCACGCTTGGGGGCACTGCCGATCACCTGCAGGGGGGAGGCCTTGTCGCCGTGCTCGAAGGCCATGCCGTGGCGGCTGCCATCGCGCAGCACCTCGATCTCCAGGCGCTTCGAGAGCGCATTGACCACCGAGACCCCCACCCCGTGCAAGCCGCCGGAGAAGCGGTAGCTCGACTGGGAGAACTTTCCGCCGGCGTGAAGCCGGGTCATGATCAGCTCGACGCCGGAAACGCCGTGTTCCGGATGGATGTCGATGGGCATGCCACGGCCATCGTCGGATACCTCGACGCCGCCGTCCTCGAACAGTCGCACGCTGACCTCCCCGGCATGGCCGGCCAGTGCCTCGTCAACGCTGTTATCGATGACCTCCTGGACCATATGGTTGGGCCGCGAGGTGTCGGTATACATGCCGGGGCGTTTGCGCACCGGCTCGAGGCCGGAGAGGACCTCGATGGAGCTGGCACTGTATTGCGTCATGCATCACCCAACTGGTTGCGATCGTTCGTGTCGCCCGGGATGCCGGCGCTCTCGGTTCCGGGGGATTCGCTGCCTGACCACCCTGGCGTCAGACGATGGCCGCCATGGCCGAGAATCGCAGGCAGGTAGTCGGCCAACGCCGCGAAGCCGTGATCCCCCTGCGGGTGCAGGATGGTCCTGGCACCACGATACAGGGCGAAGGCCTCGGCCGGGTCCAGGGTCTCGTCGGCGGTTCCCAGCAGCAGCAAGTAGCGCTCAGGCGTGACCCGCGCCGGGGTCAGTGTCTCGAGCTCCTCGAGGTGCGCTGCCTCGATGGCGAAGCGCTCGCCGGTATAGGCGTTCTCGAAACGCTCACCGAGCCAGTCTGCCACCAGTCGGGCCGGGTCCACGGCCGGGTTGATCAGCACCCCCGCCAGGTCATGGCGCTCGGCGATCACCGTCGCCAGGAAGCCGCCCATGGAGCTCCCCGCCACCAACGGTCGAGGTCCCAGCCGAGCCAGCTGCGCCTCGGCAAGCGCCAGGGCGGCCATAGGGCGATGGGGCAGCTGTGGCGTTGCGCAGGGTAGCCCGAGCCACGCGCAGGCCTGGCGCATCAGCGCCGCCTTGGGCGAGCCGCTGCCGCTGTTGAAGCCATGAAGGTAGAGCACTCCGCTGACGGCCGGCGGATCGACGGCGAGACTCAGCATACCGCAACCCCTGTACATGCAGCCAGTATCATCGCGCGCTTCGCTCCGCCGACCAGACAGCCTCGATCAGCCCTCGGGTAGAGTCGTCCATGCCGGCGATGTCCGCCTCGTGCTCGAGGATCCGCCGGGTCTCACCGGCGATCTCCTTGCCCAGCTCCACGCCCCACTGGTCGAAGGGGTTGATGTCCCAGATCCTCGCCTGAACGAACACCTTGTGCTCGTAGAGGGCGATCAGCGCCCCCAGGGTCGACGGCGTCAACCGTTCGAGGAGCAGGGTACTGGAGGGCTGGTTGCCACGATAGCGCTTGTGTACCGGACGCGGGCCGTCGTCGTCGATAGCCTCATCGCCGAGCATCAGCACCCGCGACTGCGCGAAGCAGTTGGCCAGCGCCAGGCGATGCTGGCTCTTCAAGTGCGCCCGGGTGGCACTATCCTCCACTTCATCGTAGCGGCGCAGGGGAGCGATGAAATCACACTCCACGGCCTGAGTCCCCTGGTGAAGCAGCTGGTAGAAGGCATGCTGTGCATTGGGCCCGAGCTGACCCCAGAGCACCGGGCAGGTAGAGTAACCGACCTCGCGCCCGTCGTGGGTCACGGATTTGCCGTTGGATTCCATCTCCAGCTGCTCGAGGTAGGCGGCGAAGAATTCCAGCCGGCCGTCGTAGGGCAGGATCGAATGAGCGCGGATGTCGAGGAAGTTGACGTTCCAGATTCCCGCCAGGGCCAGCAGCACCGGCAGGTTGTCGGCCAGCGGCGCTTCACTGAAGTGGCGATCCATGGCGTGCGCCCCGTGCAGCAGCTCGCGGAAGTGCTGCATGCCCACCATGAGGGCAATGGGCAGGCCGATGGCCCCCCACAGCGAATAGCGTCCGCCCACCCACTCCCAGAATTCCAGCTGGTGGTCCTCGGCGATGCCCCACTCGTGCATCTTGTCGGGGCTCGCCGAGACGCCGATGAAATGCTGACGCATTACCAATTCGACGTCGACGCCCTCCTCGCGGTTGTCACCCATCAGCCGACCCATCAGCCAATCCCGTGCAGTGCGGGCATTGGAGAGAGTATCGATGGTGGTGAAGGACTTGGACGAGAGCACGAACAGCGTGGTCTCGGGATTGAGCCTTGCCAGATAATCGGCCAGTTGGGAGCCGTCCATGGTCGAGGCGAAGTGCACGTCGATGGTATGCACCCCCTCCGGCCGGTAGTCGGCCAGGGCATGCGTCACCATCAGCGGCCCCAGGTCCGAACCGCCGACCCCCAGGTTCACCACGTCGCGGATCGCCCTGCCGGTGGCGCCACGCCACTGCCCGGCGTGGAAGCGCTCGACCATGGTGGCCATGCGCTCGAGAGTGGCGTGCACCGAGGGCACCAGGTCCTTGCCCTCCACTACCAGGCTGGCCTCCGGCGGCAGCCTCAACGCGGTATGCAGGGCCGGCCGGTCCTCGCTGCGGTTGACACGCTCCCCGGCGAGCAGGCCGCGAATCGCCCCGGGCACCTCGGCCTCACGAGCCAGGTCGAGCAGCTGTTCCAGGGTCTCGTCACGCCAGCGCTGCTTGGAGAGGTCCAGAGTCAGGCCCGCGGCCTGGCGAGTGAAGGCCGCGTGGCGCCCCGACACACCGGCGAACAGCTCAGACAGGTGACAGTTGCACATCTCGCGGGCGTGCTCGGCCAAGGCCTGCCAGGCCTTGCACTGGTCGATCGTGGGGTGTGGCATGGCGTCCTCCTGGACGTCCTGTCGTGCAGCCGGCGCGGGCGCGGCGTAGAATAATGCCCCTTTCCCACGATAACCGGTCGGTTCCATGAGTGACGCATCTTACCGTGACGCGATCTTTTCGACACCCCTGGACCGGGTGGCACGCTTTTCGTTCGATGAGAAGGTCGTCGCCTGCTTTCCCGACATGATCCGCCGCTCGGTGCCGGGCTATGGCCAGATACTGGGCATGCTGGGGCTGATCGCCGCCCGCCATCTGCGCCATGGCGCGCGGGTCTATGACCTGGGCTGCTCGCTGGGCGCCGCCGGCCTGGCGCTGGCCGGGACGCTGCCCCCGAGCGCCTTCCGCTACACCGGCGTGGACCTCTCCCCCGCCATGGTGGCTCGCGCCAGGGAGACCCTGGACGCGGAGTGTCCTGACCACGCCATGGAGGTGCGCGAGGGCGATATCCGCACCCTGGATGTCGCCCCGGCCGGCATGATCGTGCTCAACTTCACCCTCCAGTTTCTGGAACCCGGAGAGCGCGACGCGGTGATCGCGCGCCTTTACCGAGCCCTGGAACCGGGTGGCGTGCTGGTGCTCTCGGAGAAGATCAAGGCCGCCGACGAACAGGAGAATGCCTGGCTGGTGGAGCGCTATCACGACTTCAAGCGCGCCAACGGCTACAGCGAGATGGAGATCAGCCAGAAACGCACCGCGCTGGAGAACGTGCTGATCCCGGACACCCTGGCGAGCCACCACGAGCGCCTGACTCGGGCCGGCTTCTCCCGCGCTCACACCTGGTTCCAGCTCCTCAACTTCGCGTCCTTGATCGCCTTCAAGGACGCCGGTGCTCCGACGCCCCAGGAGGCGTGACATGCCGATCGCGCCCGAACACCGCGACCTCTACAGGGCCTTTATCGCTCAGGGGCTGGACACCTGGCTGGCCCGCCTCCCCGACCAGCTGGCCCGCGGCCTGGATCGCCAGCGTTTTGGCGACCTGCCGGGCTGGGAGAAGGCCGTGGCCAAGCTGCCGACGCTGCCCGATGAGCGCGAGGTGCGTCTGGACGCCGATACCGTCGCGGTCGAGGTAAAACTCGATGAGAGCCGGCGACGCCAGTGCGAGAACCTGCTGGGCAAGCTCGCGCCCTGGCGCAAGGGCCCCTACCGGCTCGGCGGCGTGCCAATCGACACCGAGTGGCGCTCGGATTGGAAATGGCGGCGGGTGGCACCGCACCTGGCGCCGCTGAGCGGGCGTCGCGTGCTGGACGTGGGAGGCGGCAATGGCTATCACGCCTGGCGCATGGCCGGTGCCGGGGCAGCCTTCGTGCTGGTGATCGATCCCTCGCCACGCTTTTTCTGGCAGTTCCGGGCGGTGCGCCACTTCATCGGCGATGCCGACGGCGGCCGCACCCACTTCCTGCCGGTGGGCATCGAGGAAGTCCCCGAGAAGCTCGCCTTCTTCGATACGGCGTTCTCCATGGGCGTGCTCTATCACCGCCCATCGCCCCTGGAGCATATCCAGCAGCTCAAGGAGGCCCTGCGCCCGGGTGGCGAGCTGGTACTGGAGACCCTGGTGGTCGAGGGCGACGAGACCACGGTACTGCTGCCCGGCAGCCGCTACGCCGCCATGCCCAATGTCTACTTCCTGCCTTCATCCAGAGCGCTCTGCCAGTGGCTCGAGCGCTGCGGATTCACCAACGTACGCGTGGTGGACGAGGCGGTGACCACCACGGACGAGCAGCGCACCACGGAGTGGATGACCTTCCAGTCGCTGGTGGACTTCCTCGACCCGGACGACCCGAGCCGGACCCGCGAAGGCTACCCCGCCCCGCGACGGGCAGTCGTCATCGCCAATCGGCCGAAATAGGGTAACTATCGCCGGAGGATCACCAGCCAGCGCCCAAGGTTGAGAATGCTGGAAAGTGACGCTGCCACATAAGTGAAGGCGCAGGCGGTAAGCACATGGCGGGCACCGGGCATGTCGCCGGCAGGAATGTACTCCCTGAGCAGCGGCAGGGCGCGCTGGAAGCTGGCATCGAACTCCACCGGCAAGGTCACCAGGTGCACCAGGGCCGCGGTGCCGAAGCTGATCACCGCGGCGGCCACCACGATGGCCAGGCCGCCCGGCAGGCGGGTCAACACGAACAGGAAGGGAGCGGCCATCATCAGCAGCGCCCCGATCTTCTCGGCCTTCTGCGCCACCGCCACCAGCCGCGAGCGAGCCATCAGCGGCGCGTAGCCCTGCTGGTGCTGGATGGCATGGCCCACCTCGTGGGCCGCCACCGTCACCGCGGTAAGCGAACGGCCCCGATAGTGGTCCGGGGAGAGGCGCACACGGCGCGCCTCGGGGTCGTAATGGTCGCCCTGTTCGGTCATTTCCACCCTGACACCCTCGAGCTCGAGACGCCGGACCAGATGTTCGGCCAATTCGCCTCCCGTGCCGGGATACTCCTCTCGCCCACGGGCATGGCGCGCCAGCACCCACTTTGCCCAGACGTTGGGCAGCAGGAAGAGGGCCAGCAGCAGGGCAATCAGCAGTATCACCATGTGAAGTCTCCTGGGGGCGTGATGACGGGACAGATCAGGGCGTGTCCCCGTCAGGCTCCTTCACGTCCCGGCGGATGGCATCCAGACCGTGGACGGAGATATAGCCCCGCGCATGAGCGTGTTCCGCCATCAGCAGACTGTCGGCCGCCAGGATGAGTTCACAGCGGGTGTGGCGAATCTGGTCACGAAGCGCCTGGATAGCACGCTCCCGATCCGGCTTGTCATCCACCCGGCGGATGTAGATCGCCTCGATGCGACCAGGATGCTCCTCGACGATTCGCGTATATACCTCGGGGTCGTGCTGGCCGCTGTCGCCGATCAGGATACAGGGAATGTCGTCGAACAGGGCCAGCATGCGGGTGATCACCGCCTGTTTGTGATCCTCTGCCCGGCGAGGCCAGGGATGGCGCAGCGACAGGCCCCACTCGCGCAGGAATAGGATAGGACCGACGGGGATGCGATTGAGCTGGAAAAAGGTCTCGAGCATCTCGTAGATCGCCCAGGGCCCCCGTGACACATAGAGTATGGGACGCGCTCCCTGATCATCCGCACCGCGGTGCAGGGCCTGGTAAAGCGAGGCCACGCCGGGAAAGGCCATGCGCTGGTGTGGCTTTTCGATGAAGAGCCGGTAGAGCATGCCCAGCTTGTGGGCGACACCGGTATACATCACCGTATCGTCGATGTCGCTGATCACCAGCAAATCCGTGCCCGGCACCGGGATGAAGACCTCGGTCGTGGAGCGAACCGGCGCTTCGTCCTTCGCTCTTACATGTAGCTCGGTATGCTGCCAGCCCCCCGCCTCCGGCAGCTCTCCGGTGAGTGGCAGATGGGCATGGAAGTAGCCGTCGCGATCCGTGGTAACGGTGGTGATGTCTTCCCCCAGCCGCACCTCGACAGTGGCATCGGCCTGACCGCGACGCGCAATGCGACGCACGACATCGGCCAGATCACGAAGCATTCCTCGGCGAGGGATCGCCCGGCTGAGCCCCACCTGGCGAAAGACCCGCCCCATCAGAAAGACCCTGTCCCGGGAGCCATATCCCCGGTAGGGGTTCACCACTATTCCGCCATGGCCGTGGTCGCGCTTCATCGGCTTGGCCAGGATATGGACCAACCGCTGAATAAAGCTCGTGGCATGGCGTATCGCCACCCTCAGGCGTGTCATGGGCGACAGCGCCCTCCTCCAGGCGGATCGGTTGCCGCTACGGAGAGCGGCCTCCGAGTCATTTCACTCGACCCAACATCTCGCGCAGGTCCCTGGCCTCCCAATGCGGGAAATACTTGCGCACCAGGGCGTTGAGTTCCAGCTCGAAGCCGGCCCAGTCTACGTCGGCGGAAGGGCGGTCACCCGAGCGGGCCACGCCACAGATCATTCCCGCCCCCACCGTGACGTTGGTAAGCCGATCGATGACGATGAAGCTGCCCGTACCCGGGCTCGTGCCGTAGTCGTCCAGCGGCACCTCGGCGGTAAGCTCGACCCGGCAGCGGGCGATGGCGTTGAGCTCGAGGCGATCGGCCGGGTGACGCGACAGGCTATTGACGTCCACCTGGTGGAGGATCTCGCCGACCTGTCCCGACACGGAGCGCCCGGCCAGGCGGATGTCGACCTGACGACCGGGGGCAAGCGCCTCGTCATGCATCCACACGATGTCGGCCTCGAAGGCATCGGCCATGGCCACTTCGGCGTCGGCGGCCACGATCCAGTCGCCCCGGGAGATGTCGATCTCGTCCGCCAGAGTCACGGTGATCGCCTGCCCCGGCCAAGCGGCTTCCAGGTCTCCATCGAAGGTGACGATGCGCTCGACCGTCGAGACCCGCCCGGAGGGCAGCACCTTGATCGCCTGGCCCGGGCGCAGGATGCCGGCCTCGAGGGTGCCGGCATAGCCGCGGAAGTCCAGGTCAGGGCGGTTGACGTACTGCACCGGCAGGCGCAGGTCGGTCAGGTTGCGATCGCGGCTGACCTCGATGCCCTCCAGCAGCTCGAGCAAGGGAGGACCTGCATACCAGGGCATGCGCTCGCTGCGGTTGACCACGTTGTCGCCCTCGAGCGCCGACAGCGGCACGAAATGGATATCGGGCGCGGTCAGCTGTGCGGCGAAGGCCCGATAGTCGGCGACGATCTCCTCGAAGCGCGCCTGGTCGAAGCCCACCAGGTCCATCTTGTTGACCGCGATCACCAGGTGCTGGATGCCCAGCAGGTCGGCAATAAAGCTGTGCCGTCTGGTTTGCGTTTGAACGCCATATCGAGCGTCGATCAGGATGATCGCCAGGCTCGCCGTAGAGGCCCCGGTCGCCATGTTACGAGTGTACTGCTCGTGGCCCGGGGTGTCGGCGATGATGAACTTGCGCTTGTCGGTGGAGAAGAAGCGGTAGGCCACGTCGATGGTGATGCCCTGCTCCCGCTCGGACTGCAGGCCATCCACCAGCAGCGCCAGGTCCACCGCCTCGCCGGTAGTGCCGCTCTTCTTCGAGGCCTGGGTAATCGCCGCCAACTGGTCGTCGAAGATCATCTTGGAGTCGTGCAGCAGTCGGCCGATCAGGGTCGACTTGCCGTCATCGACGCTGCCGCAGGTGATGAAGCGCAGCAGGTCCTTGTTCTCGTGCTCGTGCAGGTACTGCTCGATGTTGTCGGCGATCAGGGTCGATTGGTGTGACATCAGAAATAGCCCTCGCGCTTCTTCTTCTCCATGGAGCCGGCCTGGTCGTGGTCGATGGCGCGGCCGCTGCGCTCGCTGGTGCGGGTCAGCAGCATCTCCTGGATGATCTCGGGCAGAGTGTCCGCCCGCGACTCCACGGCGCCGGTCAGCGGGTAGCAGCCCAGGGTGCGGAAGCGCACCCACTTCTCCTCGGGCACCTCGCCCTCGGCGAGCGGCATACGCTCGTCGTCGACCATCACCAGCATGCCGTCGCGCTCGACCACCGGCCGCGGCGCGGCGTAGTAGAGTGGCACGATGGGGATGCCCTCGAGGTAGATGTACTGCCAGATATCCAGCTCGGTCCAGTTGGAGAGCGGGAAGGCGCGGATCGACTCGCCCTTGTTGATGCGGGCATTGTAGAGATTCCATAGCTCCGGCCGCTGGTTCTTGGGATCCCAGCGGTGGTGCTTGTCGCGAAAGGAGAACACACGCTCCTTGGCGCGGCTGGCTTCCTCGTCGCGTCGCGCTCCGCCGAAGGCGGCATCGAAGCCATACTTGTCCAGCGCCTGTTTCAGGGCGGCGGTCTTCATGACATCAGTGTAACCGCTCGAGCCATGATCGAAGGGATTGATACCGGCGGCACGCCCCTCCTCGTTGATGTGCTCGATCAGTTCCATGCCTGAGTCCGCGGCCATGCGATCACGGAACTCGATCATCTCGCGGAACTTCCAGGTGGTATTGATGTGCATCAGCGGGAAAGGCGGCGGCCCGGGATAGAAGGCCTTGCGCGCCAGATGCAGCATCACCGAGGAATCCTTGCCGATGGAATAGAGCATCACCGGGTTGGAAAACTCCGCGGCCACCTCGCGAATGATATGGATCGACTCGGCCTCGAGCTGCTGCAGATGAGTCTGCCGCTCGGGAGAAGGGGCCAGGCCGGCCTCGATGGCGCTCTCGCGTGACGGTGCGTGAAGACTGCTCATGGCCCGGCTACCTCGCATGACGTTGGGCGGTTGAGATCATGCGGGACAGAGTAACGCCGGACACATAATAACCCAAAAGAATTAATAACTATCTTTTTATATCAACTTTGGCTATTCAGCACTCGGATGTCGACGCGCTCCACCCAGGTCTCCAGTTCATTATCAATGAGCTCGATAAGGCGATAGCCGGGGCGCGAGACCTCATCGAGGGCAAAGGTCGACGAGCCGGGCAGGAAAGGGTCAACGGTGGAGGGGCAGCCATACGCCGGCACCATACCGTCGGCCAGGAGCTGAACAGCGTGGAAGGCCTGATGGACGTGGCCGAACAGCACCCCCTTGACCTGGCGATGGGGAGCCACGACACGCCAGAAGGCCTGGCCGTCGGCCAGGCCGATCTCGTCGAGCCAGGCAGTGCCGACGGGCAGCGGCGGATGATGCATCGCCAGCAGCGTCGGCCGGTCGTCGGTCGCCAGACACTCGCCCAGGGTGGCCAGGGCCGGCTCGCCAAGCTCGCCATGCGGCTGACCGCTGACGTGGGTATCCAGCAGCAGCACCCGCCAGTGGCCCAGGTCCAACTCATCGTAAAGCTCGCGGCACTCTTCCATCAGCGCCGGCTGGTCGTGGTTGCCGGGTAGCCAGTACCAGGGCGCTTCGAGACGTGACAGCGCTTTCTCCGCCAGCCGGTAGGAGGCTGCCGTCTCATCCTGGCTGATGTCACCGGTGATCAGCACCAGCGACGGCCGCTGCCGATTCACCGCCGCTACCACGGCCTCCAGCTGACGCAGTGGAGAACCCGACCGACCACGAGCCTCGGGATCGGCCTGCAAGTGGCAGTCGGTAATCTGAGCCAATCGCGTCAGCGTGGCTTTCTTCACCAGGGAAGCTTTCTTCATCAGGGCAGTTGGGGCAGATCCAGGGAGTGGCCATGGGCCAGACCATGGTCCAGCCACTCGCCGAGAAAACGGTTGAGCTGCAGCTTTTCGTCGGGCTGGTGCATGCTCGAGTTGGGATAGCGGTAGCGGCCGTCGAAGTGACGCTGGCGCTGGAAATCGGTGACCTCGGCCATCCGCACATCGTGATAAAGATGCACTCGCATGCGCGGGGTTTCGATCAGCGAATCGAGAATGCCGCGCTGGGAGACCCGCACAATACTGGTGTAGGGGGCCCGCTCCTGGAGCTTGAGGCACAGTTCACCTACCCGCCGACCATGAGTGACCAGCTCGACCTCACGGGTCTCGCCGACATCCAGGTCGCCCAGCAGCCGGGTCAGCCGGATGAAGTTGGCGGTACATTCGCCCTGTAGCGTCTTCAGGTCGGTGACATAGGCATTTCTCGGCACGCTACCTCCTCGCTCGCAACGATGCGCGTTCACCGGCCAGCCAGTAGAAGGCGATCAGGCTCATGGCATTGTCGAGTCGACCGGCCTGCAGCAATTCCCAGGCTCGGATAAACGGTAGCACATGTACGCGGATGTCCTCGTGTTCTTCGTCGAGTCCGTGCACCCCGCCGAGACCACGGCTGTCGACCAGGCCGCAGAACAGGGTAACCCGTTCGTCGCAAGCCCCGGGGCTTGGATAGTAGGTGTGCAACTCGATCAGCTCACCCACTTCGCAGCCGGCTTCCTCCAGGGTCTCGCGGCGCGCCACCTCGGCGACACTCTCGCCGGGCTTGACCAGCCCGGCCACCACCTCCACTTTCCAGGGAGAGTCTGGGTCGTCGAGAGCACCGGGACGAAACTGCTCGACCAGCACCACGGCGTCACGCTCAATGTCGTAGAGCAGAACCCCCACGGCATCGTGCCGATGATGCACCTCGCGCACCACCCTGCCGCTCCAGCCGCCCTCGAAGAGGCGATGACGCAGATGAAGCTCCTCAAGCCGGAAGAAGCCCTGGTGCAGGCAGCGGCGCTCGGCAAGATCCACGTCGGCGGCCGTGAAGGGCGACGGGAGGGCCAGATCCTGATCGTCCGCGGGCGGGCGTTTCTCGCTCATGCCGGTCTCCGGATCGCGCAAAGGCTCCATTATCGTGACCCGGGAGGAGAATGCCAACCGCAGGCGCATTGACGCTCGCTTGCCCAACCGCACACCGACTTGGCGGCATCGCTCGCGCGGCGTATGTTCGCCCAGAGACAAGACTGCGAGGAACGCCATGAAAGGTCGCAACATGACGCGCTGGCGGGACCCCGCCAAGGACCCGCGCCAGGAACCCAAGAGCAACCTGATCACCGCCGAGGGGGCCGAGCGGCTGCGCGGCATCCTCGACCACCTTTCGCGGGTCAAGCGCCCCGCCCTCTCCACCAAGGTGGGCGAGGCGGCGGCACTGGGCGACCGCAGCGAGAATGCCGACTACACCTACAATAAAAAGGAGCTCAACCGGGTCATCGCCCGCATCCGCTACCTGACCAAGCGCCTCGACGAACTCACGGTGGTGGACCGTCTGCCGGAAGACACCGGCAAGGTCTTCTTCGGCGCCTTCGTCACCCTGGAAGACGAGGAAGGCGAGGAGATGCACATCCGCCTGGTCGGCCACGACGAGACCGACACCACGAAACGCTGGATCAGCGTCGACGCGCCGCTGGCGAAGGCCCTGCTCGGCCGGGCGCTGGACGACGAAGTGACGGTGGCCGCCCCGGGGGGCGAAACCACCTACGTGATCACCGAGATCGCCTATCGCGATCCGCAGGCCTGATCAGTCTTTAACGGCCCGAAAGACCCGGAAGCGTCGGTCGTCGGCCAGCACCTCGAAGGCGCCAAAGGCGCGCTCCAGCAGGTCCGGGTAGGGCAGAAAGGCGTTGGCCACCAGCAACAGCTGGCCGCCGGGCCGCAGTTGATCCGGCGCCTCGAGGATCAGTCGCCCTGCCGGGCCATAGTCGATCGCCCGCTCCTGATGGAAAGGCGGATTGCTGACGATGGCATCGAAGCGACGCCCCCCCAGTGCCGAGTAGACATCACTCGCCAGGACCTCACCGTTGAGACGGTTGGCCGCCAGGGTGCGCCGGGTTGCCTCCACCGCAAAGTGGCTCACATCCGCCGCCGTGACTCGCCCACCGTGTCGGGCCAACCAGGCCGCCAGGATGCCGTCGCCGCAGCCCATATCCAGAACATCGCCGAGCCCTTCGCGGCCCTCCCCCATGTGCGCAGGCAAGTGCTCCAGCAGCAGCCGGGTACCCTCATCCAGCTTGCAGTGGCCAAACACGCCAGGATGGCTGACCAGATGCAGGCTCTCGTCTCCCAAGTCGGCCTCAAAGGCGGTCCAGACGGCGTCCGGATCGATACCCACCTGGTCCAGGCGAGTCGCATAGAGGCCGCAGCGACGGGCGCTGTCCAGCTTGCGACACCCCAGTCCCAGGGCCGCCAGCGCCTTGAGGACCCTCTTGATACCGCCCTGGTTCTCGCCCACCAGCTGCAGCGGGGTACCCGGCGGCAGGTGGGCACAGAGCCAAAGCAGCCACCACTCCCCCAGGGCATGACTCTTGGGCCAGAACAGCACGGCCCCCGGCGGGGTAGGATCGACGCCCTCGAAGGGCGAGTGCGCCGCCCTCCCCCGGGCCCGCCAGGCCGCGAGCACGGCCTGGTCCGCGGAGAGCAGACTCCCCTCCACGGCCTCCAGCCAGGCGTCCCGGGGTGGCGCCACCCACAGCCAGCCGCGGTAGTCGGCACCCTGTCGTTCCAGCAGCTGACAGACGGAGGTTTCAGCACTCATGGGGCGGCCTCCTCAGAGAAGCGAATGGGGCGCTCCAAGGTATAGAGCAGGTAGCGGCCCAACCGCCAATGGGGATCGATGCGGCAGTAGCGCTGCTCCAGCGCCAGCAGGCGCTCCCGGTCGTCAGCGCTTTGTGACGGTTGGCGCAGATAGTCGGCAAACACCCGGATGCCCGCCACTTCCCGGATCGCCAGGCCATTCTCGGCGCTCCAGGCCTCGATCTGGCCATGGGTCAGCGGCGAGATCGGCGTCAACCGCTTGCGCAAGCCCTTGCCCTCGAGCCGGTCGGCCAGTGCCTTCTCCAGGTTGCCCTTGACCACGTTGGAGAGCCTGAGGGCATCCCGGTTAAACACCATCAGCGAGAGCTGCCCTCCGGGCGACAGCAGGCCGGCCAGGGTGGCCAGGGCTCCGCGCGGATCCGCCAGCCACTCCAGCACGGCATGACAGACGATCAGCGACCAGGGCCCTGGCGCCAGCTCGGGTAACGCCTGGAGCGGCGCCTGCAGCAGGCTCACCTCATGGCCTGTGAGACGCTCACGCGCCCGGTCGAGCATGTCACCGGCGGGCTCGGCCAGGGTCACGGCGTGGCCGCGCGCGGCGAACCAGCCGGCCTGCTGACCCAGGCCGCCCCCCACATCGAGCAGCGGCTGACGGTGGAGGTCGAGCATCTCGGGGAGCAAGCGGTCGAGCAAGGCCAGGCGCAGCTCGCCGCGGGCCCCTCCATAGAGGCTCGAGGCGAACTTGTCGGCCAGTCCGTCGAAATGACGGTCACCAGACGGCGAGAGAGGGGAAGCAGATTCAGACATGCCGGCCACCGGTCACGGGTTTGCCGCGCATTCTACCCGGGAATCACAGCAGACTCATGGCCGGAGGCGCGCCTCCGGCCCACTGCGGGTTTATCTCGGCGGTTCAGGCGCTTATACTGCGCGTCGTTGCGCCCCCATAGCTCAGCTGGATAGAGCGTCCCCCTCCTAAGGGGAAGGTCCCAGGTTCGAATCCTGGTGGGGGCACCACCTTCCTTTTTTTTCGTGTACCGCCATGCCCTTTTTTGGGCCTGTCCGCAGTCCCCCGGGCGCAGCGATCGTGAACCCTCCTCCTTACTCCCCGCCATACAAGACTTGCCACACCAAGGCTGACTTGCGCCTGGTCAAACCTGGTTCAGCAAGCAACGACCAAGAATGACAGCGATTGGCTCCTAGAACCCTCGGTCGTGCGATGAGCGTCGGTCAGCAACCAGGGTGCCAGGAAGAATGGTGCAAGCGGACCTTACCAAATAGCGCGTAAAGCATCGCCCACTCGGGCGGTGATATAAGCGCGCACCGCGCAGCGGTGCCCGTTGATATAGCCAGCAACCCCTGATATTTTTCCAGTATGACCAAACGTGCCTACAAGGAACGCTTTTATCCCACGCCTGAGCAGGCCGAGCTGCTGGCGAAGTCGTTCGGCTCTGCCCGTTTCGTCTGGAACAATACACTGGCCTATCGCACCGAGGCGTATCAGACGCACGGGCAGTCGATATCGCATTCAGCGGCGGAAAAGCGGCTGGTGGCGCTGAAGGCTGAGTATCCCTGGTTGAAGGACGTTTCCAGCGTGATACTGCAACAAACCCTGCGTGATCAGAAAGCCGCCTTCGATAATTTCTTCAACCCTCAGCTCAAGGCGCGCTATCCGCGCTTCAAGCGCAAGCACGGCCGGCAGTCGATCCGCCTGACCAAGGCGGCCTTTCGCTATCGGGATGGCGAGATCACCATCGCCAAGACAACGACACCGTTGCCGATCCGCTGGAGCCGCCCGCTGCCCAGCGAACCGTCCAGCATCACGATTTCAAGGGATCGTGCCGGGCGTTATTTCATCAGCTGCCTATGCGAGTTCTCGCCCGAGGCGCTGCCGATCACGCCGCAGATGACCGGGATCGATCTGGGCCTGACCGATCTCTTCATCACCAGCGAGGGCATGAAGTCGGGCAATCCTCGCCACCTCAACCGCCATGAGGCGAAGCTGGCGTACCTGCAACGCCGATTGGCGAAAAAGCAGAAAGGCTCGCGCAACCGGAACAAGCTGCGCCAGAAGGTGGCGCGATTACATGCCAAGATCGCGGATTGTCGCCGCGACGCCATCCATAAAGCGACCCGCACACTCGTCAACGAAAACCAAGTGCTGTGTGTCGAGTCGCTTAACATCGCCGGCATGCTCAAGAACCGCTCCCTGGCCAAGGCCATCAGCGATGCGGGGTGGGGCGAGTTTCTTCGTCAACTCAGCTACAAGGCAGAATGGGCCGGGCGACACCTGGTGAAGGTGAGCCAGTGGCTGCCGAGCAGCAAGATGTGCCACGGCTGTGGTCACAAGGTTGAGAAGCTGCCGCTCTCGCAGCGCCGCTGGCACTGTGAAAGCTGTGGTCGCGCTATCGACCGCGACATCAACGCAGCCAGGAATATCCGAACCGCCGGGCTGGCGGGGTTAGCCTGTGGAGCGACTGGAGCGGGGGCAGCGGCCTAGCCGCTGCCTAGTGAAGGCGTGCCGAAGCAGGAAGGTTTTGGGGGTGACCTTAGAACCCTCGCCCAACAGGGCGGGGAGTGTCAGAGAAAAGTTTCTCATCCTTTTGTCGCAATCGGTACATCGTGCAATTGTCACACTTCATCGAGGTCGCTATGTTAGCACCTGACGTCAACGTAAGATTTACGCCACGAGAGCCTGACGTTTACGTCAAGGACACCACAATAAATCGATCTGCCTCCCGCAGGGGCAGTCGCGCATCGAAAGGAACAGCAAGTGACAATTCAAAATCGTTTCAAGCAGACCGCCATCTTCTCCGCCAGCGCCCTGGCCCTGGCCGTAGCCAGCGCTTCGCACGCATACGATTTCGAGGTGGGTGACACCACTGCCAGCGTCTATGGCTATGTCAAACTGGACATCATCCATGACGTCGATGCCGACATGGGTAACACAGTTGCTCACAGCGCCATCCGCCTTGATGGCGTGGACGGTCCTGATGGACATACTGATTTCCATGCCAAGCAGAGCCGCATCGGCTTCAAGACCTCTACCCCCATGAGCGGCAGCACCCTAAACACCACCATTGAAGGTGACTTCTACGGGTCGGGTAATGACACCTTTCGCCTTCGTCATGCCTTTGGGGAGTGGAACGGCATTCTGGCAGGCCAGACCTGGACCAACTTCGGTGGCTTTATCGGCATGACGCCGACCATTGATTTCCTGGGTCAAGTGGGACAGGGCAACATCGGGCGTCAATCCCAGCTGCGCTATACCACCGGTGGCTTCTCGGTAGCGCTGGAGGACCCGGGCACCATCGGCAGCAATGTCGACATGAACAATCGTTTGAACGTCAATGATGATGTCAAGAGCGGCCTTCCGGACTTGACGCTGCGCTACCATGCCGATGCCGGCAGTGTGAACTACGGCGCCTCAGCCGTCATGCGCCAGATCGAGTATTACAATAGCGCCAATGACAGCGATGAAAACGCGTTTGGCTGGGGTATCAATCTGGAAGCCAGCGCCGAAGTCGCTGAAGGTGTCACCATCCGCGGCGCCCTCACCCATGGTGACGGCCTGGGTGGCTACATGTACGGCTCACCGGGCCAAGCCGGTTACATTGATAATAGCGGCGATGTAGAAGGCATCGAGGGCACTGGCGGTACCTTCGGTGTGAGCATGGCGGCAGGTTCCGGCAACGTCAATCTGGGTTACGGTGTTGCCACGGCAGATCTGGATGACGGTGTCGACGAGGGTGCGCTGTCAACCACCTCCACCGACAAGGTCGAGAGCATCTATCTCAACTATATGTGGTCACCTGTTGCTCGCGTCAGCTATGGCGTTGAGGCCGGTTACCATACACGTGAAACCCACAATGGCGACGACGGCGATGCCATGCGTCTGCAAGGCATGGTGAGGTACAGCTTCTAAAGCCGACCCGATGGCGGGGCCAGCTCCCGCCATCATTGCGATAGCGCTTTACAGCACAAGCAACTGCCTTCGATCCTTGCGCCCCGGCCACACGGCCGGGGCTTTTTCGTGCTGTATGGCTAAGGCCTACCCGCAGTGGAGAGGAGGGAAGCCCTGGGCAGCACCGACTGAACCTTGCCAGCCCCCTCAGCACAACAACCAAATTCTCATCGCCGTGTAAGCCCGAGCGACCCCATGACACCAAGAGACGTGACCTGACGTCAGGTCGGTTTATCCCACAAGTTCAAGAGGTGTCGCCATGAACATGAAGCTTCTGACTGCTAGCCTGCTCGCCAGCCTGATGATGGCCGGTTCCGCCCTGGCCATGGATTCCCAGGCCGTCGAAGAGCACATGGAAAAGATCAACGACAATTATGTCCAGACAGCCGAGGAGGAAGGTGAGGTCGAGGCACTCGAGCAGAAGGTCGAACAGCTGGAGGAAATGATCCAGATGATGCTCGACGACCAGGATGCCTAACGGTCGCCAGACACGCGATGTTCAGTAGCGAGCCCCCGGCACAAAGGTGCCGGGGGCTCGCTACATCGTGGTGCCCTGGCTGCAACAACTGCCTTGGGGGCGTTGCAGGCTTACCGCCGATTCAACTGCTGCACCCTGAGTTCATAGTTGTTGACGCCCGACATGGATGAGCCGAACTTCTGGCCCTGCACGCGAATGCGATAGCGCCCGGGCGCCAGTTCAGTAGTCATGTCGACATCGCCATCGAAGCCCTCTCCGGCGCCCTCTGCCACCACGCGCCCACTCTCGTCCAGCACTTCGAGTTCGATCCGGTAGGTATCCTCGTAGCCGCTTGGGTAGGTCGAGGTGGTGATGGCAATGGTGCCCGATTCAGCGACCTCGAAGGTCAGGACTTCACCGCTCGCCCGAATCTTGACGTCAGTGACAATGGTCTCGAAACTGCGCGGTGAAGCCTCGGGCGCTTGTTCTGCCTGGGCTGGCTCCGGTTTGCTAGAAGATTCGGCAACGTCGCTTGCCATGCCTTCAGAAGGGGCTGTCTCTGCCGCCGAAGGGGCGGCGCCTGCCGCTACGGCACCAGCAGCTGACTCCCCGCTCGAGGCGCCAAGGGTCGCCACGTCGTCCTCGCCGCGCACAAAGACGCTGCGGCTACCTTCACGGCCGTTACCGGTGAAGGCAAATCCCTGACCGTCACTGACGCCATCGTCCACGCGACGTCCCTGTTCATCCAGGCCCGTGACGGTGATATAGAAGCTGTTTCCTGCCCTGCTGCGAGTACCGTACTTGCGGCCCTCCACGCGTAGCGTGTAGTCACCCGGCTGCAGGCGCTGCCGCATGGCCAGCCCGCCGTTCTGCCCCAGTGCCTCGCCGCGGGCGATCTCACGCCCCTGGTCGTCCAGCAGCACTGCGGCTACGCGATAGTCTTCGGAAAACCCACCCGGCACACGGCTCTCGAACAGGTAATTACCGGCCTCGTTGACCGTGAAGTCATGCTCATTGGGGCTACCGTAGAGAAAGCTGCGGCTGCGGGCATCGTTCTCGGACTGCAGGAAGCCGGTTAGATCGAGTTGCTTGCCTTCTTCACGGAAACGCTCTTCCATTTCGCTGGCAAGCGCCGTGGCGCTGCCGAAGGACAGGCCCAGCGCTACCAGGCTGGCAGTGAAAATCGGCTGTTTCATGGAACCTCGCATCAGACAATGAAAAAGCCGACCCCTTAGGATCGGCTTTCGGTGTTCCATTCATCAAGCAGGGCTGCCCTGCCAGAGAATTTAGAACAGGTAGGTCACGCCGACGCCGACACCGTCGCCATCGTCACCTTCGCGGTCGTACCAGGCCACTTCGGACCAGACGTACATGGCATCGGAGATGCTGTAGTTGGCACCAAGAATGACCTCGTTGAAGGTATCATCACCGGTCTCAACGTCTGTGTCCGGATCGATGGCATCAGAAGCAATCGTACGGAAGGAGTCAGCGTCCAGATCGACATACTGGTAGGCGGCGTAGATGTCGCCGTTACCGTAGCCGTAACGTGCACCCAGGCCGTAGAAGTTGGTGTCGAGGTCATCGTTGACATCGGAGTCGAAGCGCTCGACCTTCAGGGCCACGCGCAGGGTATCGACGGTGTACTGGGCGGTCACACCATACTGGTCGCCAACGCTGTCGATGTCACCGGTGGTGGTGTCGAGATACTGGACGTTGTCCAGATTATCGTAGACCGCGGCGATGGAGAAAGCACCGGCGGTGTACTTGGCGCCACCGAAGAAGGAGGCGTTGCCAGAATCATCGATGTTTTCAACTTCACTGTCGCCCTTGTACTGGGTACCCACGGCGAACTGCATGCCGTTGAAGGACGGAGAGGTGTAAGTCACCTTGTCGGTCTGCTGATTGCCACCATCGCCATGTGCACTGGTGGAGTCAGAGACATCGAAGCCTTCGTTGTTGGTGATCGGATCCTGGATCCAGTCGTCGATCAGCTGGTCGTAGGAACCGAGACGAACATCACCGAAGTTACCTTTCAGGCCGACGTAGGCAGTGTCACCCGAATCATTGGCATCATTGGCGGTGGCCATTTCGTCGGCCTTGATGTCGTCGAACTCGAGCTTCAGGTAGCCGCTCAGACCCTCGGAAATGACGTGCTCGGCGGCGAAGCCAAAGGTGGTACCGTTGTCGGCGATCTGGTCAGATGAACCAGAACCCATGAATGCGCCGGTATCATCATCGTAGACAGCAGAATCAGTGTTGTAGTAGGCAATCTGGATGTTGCCGTAGATGTCCAGCTTGGTGCCGTCCTGGTTATAGACGGTGGCGGCTTGGGCGCCTGAAGCGGCCAGGGCACCAGCGATAGCAGTCGCTAACAGTGTCTTTTTCATTGCGATAGTTCCTTATTGACTAGCTTGCTGTTTCGATCGTGGCTGCCCGTTCTTGATGAGCGGGTCAGCGGGCTTGGCCGGTCTTGGTGCCGGTTCTCGTGCCTGCGGGCTCCCTCCCGGGAGGTGGCAGGTCGCGAGCCAGACCTCGGCAAAGCCTTGTTATAGTCCAATGCTCGCAAAAGGAACTCTATACCGGGATATACGGGAACGCAACAAGAAAAAACACTGTTTTCCTTCGCTGCGCACCTACCTCATTCCGGCTTTCCCCTGCCCTTGCGATGCGGGCGCCATCCCGGCGAGCCCGTTGCCCACTCAGCGTGCCATGATAATACGTCATGCGAATCAGGCACCTGGCACGATGAGCGGGTTTATCATGCCCCGCGAATATGACGAGAACAAGTCAGCAGGTCAACGCTGGTTGTGCTTGGCGAGCAGTGCGGAGAGCTTCTCTTCCAGGCTCGCGGGTTCACTGTCCGTCGCGGCGCCTTGTCCGGCACTCTCGGCTGCGGCGGGAGACCGGTCCGGGGAGGGGGCGGCCACCCTGACAGCGTCGGGACGGGGGGCCTCGGCCGAGGGCTTGCCGCCCTTGACGGCATCCCCCTTCTTGTTGCCGCGCTGCCGGGCAGGGCGACCCTTCTGCCGGCGATCAGCCTGCAGACGCTCGAGCTTCTTGTGGGCATGCTCGGCAGCCGCGGCATCCACCTGGCCAGCAGGCTCACCGGCCAGGTCAAGGCGCTCGGCCCCCTCGCGCACCGACTTGAGATACCGCGGCAGGTTGACGTAGCAGGCCAGCGCCCGGCGCACCAGCTTCTCGGCCCAGGGTTCCCGCTCGGCCAGCTCCTCGTGAATGCCGACCTTGAGCGGCCGGGTATGGCCCTTGAAGAAGGTAGAGGAATAGCGCTGGTACCACTGGTCAAGCAGTGCCTGGGGCGATGGGGCTTCTTCAGGTGCGATATCTCCAGGGGGCAGCGTTTCGGGAGGGGTTGCGGTTGGCACGTTCGGTTCGGCACCGTGCTCGGCGAAATCTTCAACCGGTTCCGACACCGGGGTCTCGGGCTGCTCGGGAGCAGCGCCATCGGCTTCAGGTTGACTGGGCCGATGGCCGATCAATGCGGAGAGCCCCTGCGCACGGCGCGACTGGCGATGGAAGAGCGGCGCCCCGGTCTCAGTGGGCTCACGCTCGAGAAGGCGACGATTGTGCGCCTCGAGTTCACGGTTCTGCTCTTCGAGCTCGCGGTTCTCCTCGGTGAGCTCCAGGCGGGTGGCTTGCAGCTCCACGAGATGTGCTTCCAGTTCGCCGCAGCGCAGGGCCAGGGACTCCCGCGCGGCCTGCTCCTCGCGAGCCTCGGCGGCCAGCTCGGCATTGATGGCCTCAAGCTCGACACGACGGCTTTCCAGCTCGGCCAGCCGGGTATGGAGTGCATCCTGTTGGACACGGGATTCCCGCAATACGCCCAGCAAGGCCGCGGCACGGCTCTCCAGCTGTTCCAGCAAGCGGGTTGAGCGTTCCTCGATCACGTCCTGATCCTCCAGCGGTGCGCCTTCCCGGTGATTGCTATGTTCAGTCTGTGCCAGGCGTGGCGTGGTGACAAATGTCGCCGGCCGGCGACGCCCTCAGCGTCGATTCCCTGAGGATCGACGATACTGCACAAAATGGTAGGTCGGCTGTCCCTCGGCGGGCTCGCCAGACACACGCTGCACCTCCTCCCACTCGGTCATGTCGAGTTCGGGGAAACGAGCGTCACCCTCCACCTTCACATCCACCTCGGTAAGGTAGAGCCGGCTGGCGTAGGGCAGCGCCTGGGCGTAGATCTGGGCGCCGCCCATCACCATGATCTCCTCGACGCCGTCGATGGTGGCCTGCTGGTCGGCCAGCTTCAGCGCGGATGCGAGGTCGTGGCAAACCCGCACGCCCTGAGCCTGGAAGCCGGGATCGCGGGTCACCACGATATTGAGCCGCCCGGGCAGCGCCCGGCCGATGGACTGGTAAGTCTTGCGGCCCATTACCAGCGGCTTGGCCTGGGTCATGCGCTTGAAGAACTTCAGATCCTCCGGCAGGTACCAGGGCAGCTGGTTGTCCACGCCGATCACCCGGTTGCGGGCCATGGCGGCGATCATGGCCACGGGAATAAGGGTCTCGTCGGTCAGATCCCTGGCCTCGCTCATACTGCTACCTCGGCCTTGATGTGGGGGTGCGGGTCGTAGCCCTGGATGCCGATATGCTCGAAGCGGAATGCGAAGAGATCGTCGACGTTCGGATCAAGCACCAGGCGCGGGGCGGCCCGCGGCGTGCGCGAGAGCTGCTCCTCGGCCTGCTCGAGATGGTTCAGGTAGAGGTGGGCATCGCCCAGGGTATGCACGAAGTCGCCGGGCTCGAGTCCCGAGACCCGGGCGATCATCTGGGTGAGCAGCGCATAGCTGGCGATATTGAAGGGCACGCCCAGGAAGATATCCGCGCTGCGCTGGTAGAGCTGGCAGGAGAGCCGCCCTTCTGCCACGTAGAACTGGAAGAGGCAGTGGCACGGCGGCAGGGCCATCTCGTCCACCAGCGCCGGATTCCAGGCCGAGACGATCAGCCGCCGCGAGCGCGGGTTTTCGCGGATCTGCTCCAGCACCTTGGCGATCTGGTCGACATGGCCGCCGCGGGGGTCGGGCCAGCTGCGCCACTGGTAGCCGTAGACCGGGCCGAGGTCGCCGTTTTCATCGGCCCACTCGTCCCAGATGCGCACCCCGTTCTCCTTGAGGTAGGCGATGTTGGTGTCGCCGGCCAGGAACCACAGCAGCTCGTGGATGATCGAGCGCAGGTGCAGCTTCTTGGTGGTCACCAGCGGAAACCCGCGTGAGAGGTCGAAGCGCATCTGGTGGCCGAACAGCGAGCGGGTGCCGACGCCAGTGCGATCGTCGCGCTCCACGCCGCGGTCGAGCACCTGGCGCATCAGGTCGAGATAGGGTTGTTCGAGGGCGGGCAGGGTATCGTCGGTCACGGCGGTGCCTGGCTGATTATAAATGGGGCAGGAAAGTCTACACATCAGACGCCCCCTTTAGCCAACCGAACCATAGGACACGTGCGCAGAGGCTCATCTGCTCCTTGCTCCTTGCCGCTGGCTCCTTGCCGATCACCCTTTCGTATCCACCGGTTGACGGCGTGACCAGGCGATCAGCGCGATGCCAGCGGCGATCATGGGCAGGGTCAGCAGCATACCCATGGTGACCCAGCCGAAGGCCAGATAGCCGATGTGGGCGTCGGGCAGGCGCACGAACTCCACCAGGAAACGGAACAGCCCGTAGAGCGCAAGGAAGAGCCCGGAGACCAGCCCGCGGGCGCGCGGGCGGGCCGAGACCCACCACAGCACCACGAAGAGCACCACCCCTTCCAGAAACGCCTCATAGAGGGACGAGGGATGGCGCGGCTCTGGCCCCATACCGGGAAAGGGCATGCCCCAGGGCAGTTCGGTGACGCGGCCGGGCAGCTCATGGTTGATGAAGTTGCCGATGCGTCCAGCCCCAAGGCCGATGGGTACAAGAGGTGCGACAAAGTCGGTCAGCGTGAGGAAGGCGAGGCCTTTCTTTCTGGCGAACCACAGCGCGGCGAACACCACCCCGACCAGGCCCCCATGAAAGCTCATGCCGCCATCCCATACGCGGAAAATCCACAGCGGGTCAGCGAACCACTGGGACATACCGTAAAAGAGCGCATAGCCGAGCCGGCCACCCACCACCACGCCAATGGCAGCGTAGAAGATCAGATCACCGATATCGTCCCGGGTCAGGCCGATGCGCTCTGCACGCCGGCGCCCCAGGAGCAAGGCGGCAACGAAACCGACGACATACATCAGGCCGTACCAGTGGACCTGGAAGGGACCGAGGGAGATGGCCACAGGGTCGATATCGGGATAGCTCAGCATGAAAGGCCTTTGGGTCACTTAACGATCGGAAAAAACTCGAGCTCCAACGCCGCCGGCAGGTCGACAACAGGATACGCAGCACAGGAGCCGCCATGATGCCAGACAACCGTCAAACAGTCCGCCAGGCTCGCCAGCAGTTTCATGCCGGTCCGGGCTCCAGGAAGGCTGGCAACCAGCGGCGCACCAGGTCGACCAGCGCCTGGGGGCGATAGGGCTTGGCCAGGTAGTCATCCATGCCAGCCTGGCGAAAACGACGTCGATCCTCGTCGCCGGCGTTGGCTGTCAGCGCCACCAGAATACTGCGCTGGCTGGTTGCCGTATCAGCCTCTCGTTCGCGCCAGTGACGGCTGGTCTCCACACCATCCATGCCGGGCATGAAGATATCCATCAGCACCAGATCGAAATAGCCAGCCTCTAGCCGAGACAGAGCCTCCTCACCGCTGGTGGCCGTCTCGACGTCGAGCCCCTGGCGCTCCAGCACCTGGCGCGCCAGGGTCAGGTTGACGGGGCCGTCATCGACGATCAGCACCCGTCCCTTCCCGACAGGGACCGGGCGCGGAGGCGCCTCGAGGGTGCCGGCGGACTCGCCAAGATTCTCCAGTAGCACCACGGCATCGGCCAGGCGCTCGCGCAGCGCCAATGCGGCGGCATGATCACGCTCGCCACCGCACTGGCGAAGCGCATCACTCTCCAGCACCTCGGCGAGAGAGCTCATCAACGGACCCAGAGATTGCTGGAGATGCGATAGATAGTCGGACTTGAGCCGCGACTCCTCGCGGGCCCTCACCCGGCCGGCCTCCAGCCGCTCGAACTGGCCTCGCAGGGCCTCGAGATCGCTGGCCAGGCCTCGCTCTGCGGCTCGACACTGCTCGAGCTCACGCTGCCAGTCCGCCACCAGCGTCTCGCAGGCGGCGGACACAGCCTTGAGGCGCTGGGGCAGGGGTAGTTCATCGCCGGCCCGGTATCGATGGTGGACAGACAGCCAGGCCTCGACGCCGGCCAGGGCGTCATTGACGTCACGCTGAATGCCACCCAGGCGCTGACGCAGCAGCATCAGGAAGACCGCCACGTTGAGGCTGCTGCCCAGCAGTAGCGCCAGCAGCAGCCACAAGGTGGCGCTCCAGGAGGCATGGGAGGGCATCAACAACCACAGCGTAGCCCCGACCGCAAGGCAGAGCACCACCAGGGCGGCCTGGGCGAGCAGTACCGGCCAGAGGATCGGCCAGACCAGGCGCGACCAGAGGCGGTTCAGGAAAGTGTCGTCCTGCATTGTCATCCCTGTGCAAGCACGATAGTGAACAGAGTGTACGTGGCCGGACCGAGACTGTCATGACGGAGCCTTCCCCCCGGCCGGCCGGCCCGCTAAGCTGGCCCCATGTGTCTGATCGCCTTCGAGCATACCCCCGGCAGCGCCTTTCCGCTGCGCCTGGTGGCCAACCGTGACGAATTCCACGCCCGCCCGACTGCCTCGCTGGGCGCCTGGGACGATGCCCCCGAGATTATCGGCGGCCGCGACCTCGAGGCAGGCGGGACCTGGCTGGCAGTTCACCGCTGCGGACGCTTTGCTGCCGTCACCAATGTGCGCGACCCTCGCCTCAAGGTACCGCCGGGCGCACCCAGTCGCGGCGCCCTGGTGCGAGAAGCCCTGGAATGCGACGACCTGCCAACCTGGCTGGGTCACCTGGCGGGCGGAGCCGCTCGACACTATGCGGGCTTCAACCTGCTCGTAGGTGATGGTGAGCGGCTCTGGCATCTTCATCGAGGGCTCGACGGCATCCAGCTTAAGCGCGTTCCGCCAGGCCTGCACGGCCTCTCCAATGCCAGCCTGGACACTCCCTGGCCCAAGCTGATCACCGCTCGTCAGGGTCTCGCCGCCAGCCTGCGCCATGGCCGCTGGCCCGAGGAGGCCCTGTCCACACTCGGCGATCCCCACCCCGCCGCCGACGACGAGCTACCGGAAACCGGCGTGGGGCTCGAGGCGGAGCGCCGGCTGTCATCCCCGTTCATCGTCGGACAGGAGTACGGCACCCGCGCCTCCACCTGGCTCACCTGGCGGGCTGACGGAGGAATCGAGATCGGCGAGCGGCGCTTCGGGCCGGAAGGGGTCAGGCTGGGCGAGACCCGGCTTCGCTTGGAGCCGTAAGCCGGGTCAATCGCGGGGTGGCAGCAGATGACCGAGGTCCCAGCCGTCCAGGCGTTTTGCGAGGTGGCTGCGCACCTCACCGGGCGTATCGAGCCTGAGGGTTTCGGTGACCAGCTCGCGAGCGCCATCGAGAGACACCCGGCGGATGGCCGCCCTGACCCGCGGCAGGCTGGGCGCATTCATCGACAAGGCATCGAAGCCCATGCCCATCAACATCAGGGCCCCGGCAGGGTCACCGGCCATCTCGCCGCACACCGAGGTGGGCATGTCCAGGCGTCGAGTATCCTCGGCGAGCCGGGCCATGGCCGAGAGCACGGCGGGATGGCAGGCGTCATAGAGGTCCGCGACCCGTGGATTGTTGCGATCCACCGCCAGCAGGTACTGGGTCAGATCGTTGCTGCCCACCGAGAAGAAATCGACCCGACAGGCCAGGGCGTCGAGTTGGTAGAGGGTTGCCGGCACCTCCAGCATCACCCCCACCGGCGGCCGGTTGACCGGAACCTCCTCCTCGCCGAGCTCGAGAATGGCGCGGTCGAGCAGGCGCAGCGCATCGTCGACCTCATCGACGTTGGTGACCATCGGCAGCAGCACCTGGAGGTTGTCCAACCCCTGGGAGGCACGCAGCATGGCGCGCAGCTGCACCATCAGCACCTCGGGATGGTCAAGAGTGACCCGGATGCCTCGCCAACCCAGGAAGGGATTGGCCTCTTCGATGGGAAAATAGGGCAGATCCTTGTCGCCGCCGATGTCCAGGGTACGCATCACCACCGGCAGCGGCGCGAAACTCTCGAGCTGATCACGGTAGAGGCGGGTCTGCTCCTGTTCGCCGGGGAAGCGTTCGGTGATCATGAAGGGCACTTCGGTGCGATAGAGCCCAACCCCCCCGATCCGCGATTTGAGCGAGGCGACGGCATCCACCGCCAGGCCGGTGTTGACCATCAGCGACATGTCGTGGCCGTCCGGTGTGCGGCTGGGCAGGTCCTGCTCATGCTCCAGCACCTCCATCAGCGCCCGCTCCTCGTCGATCAGGCTCTGATAGTGGCTCTCGAGCTCCGGCGTGGGCCGCACGAAGAGACGCCCGCGGTGGCCGTCCAGCACCACCCGGTTGCCGCCGAGACGCGGCAGCGGCAGATCGACCATGCCGAGCACGGTAGGAATCCCCATGGCCCGTGCGACGATGGCGACGTGAGAGGTGCTGGAACCGCGCACCGAGACCAGCCCGGCCAGCTTGTCGCGGGGCACTTCGCCAAGCATCGCCACGCTGATCTCGTCACCCACCAGGATGGTGCTGTCAGGATAGATCGCCGGGGTCTGGGGTGTCTCTTCCTGCAGGTGGGCGAGCACCCGCCGCCCCAGGTCACGGACGTCAGCGGCACGCTCGCGCAGGTAGTCATCATCGACCCGCTCAAGATACTGGACATGGCGACGCACCACGTCGGCCAGGGCGCCGGGCGCCCACTGGCCTTCACGGATGCGTTTCTCGACCTCCTGGGAGAGCGCCGCCTCACCGAGCATCTGCTGGTAAACATCGAACAGGGCCAGTTCCTGGGCAGAGATGCGGCTTGCCAGACGCTCGCCGGCGGCGCGAATCTCGTTTCGCACCCGACCGATGGCCTCCTTGAGCCGTGCAATCTCGTACTCCACGTCAGTGGGGATCAGGTCCGGCACACTGTTGAGGTCCGCGGGAGCGGCGGTCACCACCGCCTCGCCGATGGCCATGCCGGGCGAAGCGGCCACGCCGGTGAAACGCGCCTGCCCTCCCGGCATGCTCGGCCGGTTGAGGCCACCCGTCGCCAGGGCATGGGCCAGCACGCCCGCCAGCTGGGCGGCCATGGTCACCAGGAAGGCCTCGTCTTCCTCGTCGAAGCGACGCATATCGGACTGCTGGACCACCAGCACTCCCAGCATGCGGCGCTGGTGGATGATCGGTACACCGAGAAAGCTCGAGTAGCGCTCCTCGCCGGTGGCCTCGAAGTAGAGAAACCGGGGGTGAACGTGGGCGTTTTCCAGATTCAGTGGCTCCTCGCGCTTGGCCACCAGGCCCACCAGCCCCTCACCCACTTCCAGGCTTACCCGCCCCACCGCCTGGGAACGAAGGCCGATGGTTTCCATCAGTACCAGTCGGTCGATGTCGGGGTCGAAGAGGTAGAAGGAACATACGTCGGTGCGCATCGCCTTGCGGATGCGTCGCACCATGGTGGCCAGGGCCGCATCCAGGTTGCGCGCCCCGTTGACCTCCTGGATGATGCGTCGCAACACCTCGAGCATCGGCGTCTTCTTTTCCATCGTGGTTATCTCTCGCCTCGCTGAGGAATGCCGTCGCCGTCAGGCGCTCGGCTCATCCATGGCGCTTATCCATGGCCAAGGGCCAGCCGTTGCGCCCGGGGGGAGAGCTCCCGCAGGGCACGGCGGTAGACCTCCCGCTTGAAGGGCACAACCTGCCCCAAGGGATACCAGTAACTGACCCATCGCCAGCCATCGAATTCCGGCTTGCCGGACATGTCCATGCAGATCCGGCTCTCCTGGCAGCAAATCCTCAGCAGGAACCACTTCTGCTTCTGGCCGATGCATACCGGCCTTGAATGGGTACGAACCATGCGTCGCGGCAGGCGATAGCGCAGCCAGCCCCGGGTGCAGGCAAGGATCTCGACGTCGTCGGCGGTCAGGCCGATTTCCTCGTGCAGCTCACGAAATAGTGCCTGTTGCGGAGTCTCGTTAGCCTTGATGCCTCCCTGGGGAAACTGCCACGCATTCTGTCCTACCCGACGCGCCCAAAGCAGCTGCCCCTGCTCGTTGGCGATGATGATGCCAACATTGGGGCGAAAGCCGTCAGCGTCGATCACGGACTTCACCTTATGAATCCAGTATTGAGGCCATTCTTCCACAGGGCCGCAAAGGGCATCAATACGACCATGCTGTTAGCGAGGAATGCGTCATCATTGGCACCGGCCTGGCGCTCGATGCCTGACGGCGCTTCTGACATAATCGCCGACCTTGCTAAGACCATGAAACACGCTCGATCATCAACATACGAGGGGAATGCAGTGAGCCTGGCCATTTTCGACCTGGACAACACCCTGCTGTCGACCGACAGCGACCATGCCTGGGGAGAATTCCTGCTGGAGCAAGGGGCCGTGGACCCGGTGGCCTACCGCGAGGCCAACGACCGCTTCCTTGCCGACTACGAAGCCGGCACCCTGGATATCCAGGCCTTCCTGGAAGTGGCGCTGCGACCGCTCACGGAACACAGCCCCGAGCAGCTCGCCGCCTGGCACCAGCAGTTCATGGCCAGCAAGATCGAGCCACATATCCTGCACAAGGGCGAAGAGCTGGTGGCCCGCCACCGCACCCGCGGCGATACCCTGCTGATCGTCACGGCCACCAACCGCTTCATCACCGGACCCATCGCCGAGCGCCTGGGGATCGACGAGCTGATCGCCGTGGAACCCGAGGTGGTCGACGGCCGCTATACCGGTCGTGCCACCGGCATCCCCAGCTTCCGTGAGGGCAAGGTCAAGCGTCTGGAGGAATGGATCGCCGACAAGGACCTGACCCTGGACGGCAGCTGGTTCTACAGCGACTCCCACAACGACCTGGCACTGCTGGAGCAGGTCGACCACCCGGTAGCGGTGGACCCCGACCCCAGCCTGCGGGAAGTCGCCGAAGCCCGAGGCTGGAAGATCATCAGTTTGAGGGACTAGCGGCCAAGCGGCCAAGCGGCCAAGCGGCCAAGCGGCCAAGCGGCCAAGCGGCCAAGCGGCCAAGCGGCCAAGCGGCCAAGCGGCCATCAGTGTGTGGCTCCCCAACGAAAGCAAACCCCGAGGCCATGACCTCGGGGTTTGCTTTTAGCTCGGCGCTTGTAGCCCGGCGCTTGGCGCTGGGAATCAGCCCAGCAGATGCTCGACGGCGGCACGCTCCTCGCGCAGCTCGTCTTCGGTGGCCTTCATGCGGCCGCGGCTGAACTCGTCGACCTCGAGACCCTGGACGATCTCGTACTTGCCGCCCTTGCAGGTCACCGGATAGGAATACATGATGCCGGGCTCGACGCCATAGCTGCCATCGGCGGGAATGCCCATGCTCACCACCTCGTCGGTGCCCAGCGCCCAGTCGCGCATGTGGTCGATGGCCGCGGAGGCCGCGGAGGCCGCGGAGGAGGCACCACGCGCCTTGATGATGGCGGCACCGCGCTGCTGCACGGTGGGGATGAAATCGCTCTCGTACCAGTCGCGCTGCACCAGGTCGAAAGCCGGGGTGCCGTCAACCTTGCAGTGAGCCAAATCGGGATACTGGGTTGCGCTGTGGTTGCCCCAGACGATCATCTGCTCGACATCGTTGACGTGCTTGCCGGTCTTCTGGGCCAGCTGGGTCTTGGCGCGGTTGTGGTCCAGCCGCATCATGGCGGTGAACTGGCCGGCGTCAAGGTCCGGCGCGTTGCAGGAGGCGATCAGCGCGTTGGTGTTGGCCGGGTTGCCCACCACCAGCACGCGCACGTCGCGGCTGGCATTGTCGTTGAGCGCCTTGCCCTGCACGGAGAAGATCGCCGCGTTGGCTTCCAGCAGGTCCTTGCGCTCCATGCCCGGTCCGCGCGGACGGGCGCCGACCAGCAGCGCGAAGTCGGCATCCTTGAAGGCGACGTTGGCATCGTCGGTGGCAACGATGTCCTCGAGCAGCGGGAAGGCGCAGTCGTTGAGCTCCATGACCACGCCGTTGAGGGCATCCATGGCCGGCGGAATTTCCAGCAGCTGCAGGATGACCGGCTGGTCCTTGCCCAGCATGTCGCCGGAGGCGATACGGAAAGCAAGCGAATAACTGATCTGGCCGGCAGCACCGGTAATGGCAATACGGACGGGGTCTTTCATGGTCGCTCCTTGGGTTGTCAACGCGCGGGTTGTCGCCGTGAGGATGAGCCGGACCGACATGCCGCCTGCCCGGCCGGAACTCGAATCGCCAAGATGGTATGCCTGCACTGCACAAAACTCAATTCGACCTAGGAGGGAGGGTGAACGGCGCTTTCCCGAGGCAGCGTGCGGCAAACAACTGTATGAGAGAGCCTGGCGAGGATAGTATGCTGACGCCTTCATGCTCGCTGATGGATCACACTGCATGCCCCGCCGTCGTCTCCCTCCGCTCTCGGTCCTGTTTGCCATTGGGCTGGCCTGCCTGCTGCTGGTCTGGCTGGCACTCGGTGACATCGAGGGGTTCCGCGACACCCCACCCGAAAGAGGCGATACCGAGGAGCCGGCGCCGACCCGAGTCGAGGTGGTGGAGCGCCAGGCAGAGGCTTATGCGCCCCGATTGGTGCTGCAGGGCCAGCTCGAAGCTCATCGCGAGATAGAACTGCGTGCCCGACAATCGGGCCGGGTACAGGCGTTGCCCGTCGCTCTGGGTGAACGGGTCAAGGAGGGTGAGACGCTGCTGGCCTTGGCCCGCGAGGAGCTCCCCGCCCGACTCGAGCAGGCCGAGGCCGAACTGGCCCTGGCGCGGGGCGAGCTGGCCGGCGCCGAAGAGCTGCGTCGCCGAAAGCTGATCTCCAACCCCGATTACCTGCGCCTGCAGAGCGGCGTCAGTCAGGCCTTGGCCGAAGTCGCCACCCTGCGTCGCCAACTCGATGACACCCGCCCCGAGGCCCCTTTCGACGGCGTGCTCGACCGCCTCGGGGTGGAGATCGGCGACCTGATCCAGGTGGGCGAGGACTGGGGCCGGCTGGTCGACGACTCGCGGCTCACGGCGATAGCCGCGGCGCCACAGCGGGATGCCTTGTCGCTGACCCCCGGGCTGCCCGCCGAAATCCAGCTGCTCGACGGCACCCGTCTGGCCGGTGAGCTGAGCCATGTGGCCAGCCGTGCCGATGACAGCACCCGCAGCTTCGCTGTGGAGGCCACGCTGGCCAATCCCGAGGGTCGCCGCCTGGCCGGCGCCAGCGCCACCCTGGTCATCCGCCTGCCCGAACGCCAGGTGCACCGGCTCTCCCCTGCCCTGCTCGAGCTCGACGGCGACGGCCAACTGGCAGTAAAGCACCTGGACGCCGACGACCGGGTGCTGCTTACCCCGATCGAGCTGGTCGGTGCCGATACCGAAACCGCCCGGGTGGCAGGCCTGCCCGAGCGGATCCGGCTGATCACCCTGGGCGGTGGCTTCGTGAGTGCCGGCGATCGGGTACAGGCCGTCCCCGTCGAGTCGGCCAGCATGCAGACAGGCACAGACGCTATCGAGGAAGTGCGCTGATATGCGCGCCCTGATCGAGGCGGCACTGGATCGCTCGCGCACCACCCTGCTGCTGCTGGTCGCCCTCTTGCTGGCAGGGTTGGCCGCCTGGCAGGCGATCCCCAAGGAGGCCAACCCCGACGTCACCATCCCCATCATCTATGTGGCGATGTCGCTGGAGGGCGTCAGTCCCGAGGACGGCGAACGGCTGCTGGTGCGACCCATGGAGCAGGAACTCCGAAGTATCGAGGGGTTGCGCAAGATGACCGCGCAAGCGAGCGAGGGACGTGCGGCCGTCACCCTGGAGTTCGATCCCGGCTTCGACCCCGACCAGGCACTGACCGACGTGCGCGAGAAAGTCGACATCGCCCGTGCCGAGCTTCCTGCGGAGGCCGACGAACCGCGCGTCATGGAGGTCAATGTGGCGCTCTTCCCGGTACTTTCCATTGGCCTCTCCGGGCCTCTGGAAGAGCGCCGGCGACTCGCCGTGGCGCGCCGCCTGCAGCAGGAGATCGAGGGCATCCCGGCGGTGCTCGAGGTGGACATCGGCGGCGACCGCGAGGACCTGCTGGAGGTCGTCGTCGACCCCCTGGTGCTCGACAGCTACGGCGTCGACTTCGACACCCTGTTCACCCTGTTCAACCGCAACAACCGTCTGGTGGCAGCCGGTAGCCTGGATACCGGAGCGGGCCGCCAGGCACTCAAGGTGCCGGGGATCATCGAGCGCCTCGAGGACGTCATGGCGATGCCGGTAAAGATCGACGGCGACCGGGTGGTGACCTTCGGCGACGTGGCCTGGATCCGACCCACCTTCAAGGACCCGGAGGGCTTCGCCCGTATCGATGGTCAGCCGGCCCTGGTGCTGGAGATCTCCAAGCGGGCCGGCGCCAACATCATCGCCACCGTGGCCCAGGTGCAGGGGCTGCTCGACGAGGCCGCGGAGCTGATGCCGGACGAGCTGGAGGTCACCACCATCCTCGACCAGTCAGAGACCGTCCGCGATATCCTCTCGGAGCTGCTCAGCAACGTCGTCACCGCGGTGGTGCTGGTGCTGGTGCTGATCCTGGCCGCCATGGGCCTGCGCTCGGCGCTGATGGTGGGCTTGACCATTCCCGGCGCCTTCCTCACCGGCATCCTGTTGATCTGGGCCCTCGGTTACACCCTCAACATCGTGGTGATGTTCGCGCTGATCCTGGTCGCCGGCATGCTGGTGGACGGCGCCATCGTGGTCAGCGAGCTGGCCGACCGTCACCAGCGCCAGGGCCTGCCGCCCCGGGAGGCATGGATTGAGGCCGCCACACGCATGAGCTGGCCGGTGATCGCCTCCACCGCCACCACCCTGGCGGTCTTCGTGCCACTGCTGTTCTGGCCCGGCGTGGTGGGCCAGTTCATGAAGTACCTGCCCATCACGGTGATCCTCTGCCTGCTGGCGTCGCTGGCCATGGCGCTGATATTCCTGCCCACCCTGGGCGGCGTGTTCGGCGTGCGCCGTGCCGCTGCCAGCCGCGACACCGAGCTGATCACTGCGGGCGGCCGGCTCTACCGGGCGTTGCTGGCACGCCTGCTCGCCTGGCCGGGCCTCACGCTGCTGATCGCCCTGCTGCTGATCGCCCTGATCTATACCGCCTACGCCCGCTTCAACCATGGCGTCGAGTTCTTTCCCAGCGTCGAGCCCGATACTGCTCAGGTGCTGGTGCGCGCGCGGGGCGACTTCTCCGCCGTGGAGACCGATGCCGTGGTGCGGCGAGTAGAGGCACGGCTCACCGGCATGAGCGAGGTCCAAGCACTCTACGCACGCTCCTTTGCAATGCCGGACCAGCAACTCGGCAGCGACGTGGTGGGCGTGCTGCAGTTCCAGCTGATCGACTGGCAGCAGCGCCGCCCGGCAAGCGCGATCCTGGCCGAGATGACCGAACGCACTCGCGACCTGCCGGGCATCCAGCTGGAATTTCGCGAACAGGAATCGGGGCCGGCCGGTGGCAAGCCCATCGTGCTGGAGGTCAGCGCGCAGGACCCGACCCTGGCCGATCAGGTCGTCACCTCTCTGCGCCAGACCATGGGCGAACTGGGCGGCTTTCGCGACATCGAGGACAATCGCAGCCTGCCGGGCGTGGAGTGGCGGGTGAAGGTGGACCGCGAGGCCGCCGCACGCTTCGGTACCGACGTCGCCAGCGTAGGCAGTGCCGTGCAGCTGATCACCACCGGGCTGCAGGTGGCGAGCTACCGCCCGGCCGGGGTCAACGATGAGGTGGATATCCGGGTACGGCTGCCGCGGGGTGCCCGCTCGCTGGACCAGCTCGGCCGCCTGACGCTGAATACCCGCCGCGGCCAGGTGCCGATCTCGCACTTCGTCTCTCTGGAACCCGCCCCCAAGGTGGGCACCCTGCACCGCATCGATGGGCGCCGAGCCATCACCCTGGAGGCCGATGTCACCGCCGACAACCGCCCCGACGAGCGTCTGGCGGCATTGATGGCGGCCATGGAGGCGCCTCCCGAAGGAGTGAGGGTCAACGTGGCCGGCGAGCAGGAGGACCAGCAGGAGGCCATGCAGTTCCTTGCCACGGCCTTCCTGGTAGCGATCTGCCTGATGGCGCTGATTCTCGTCACCCAGTTCAACAGCCTCTATCAGGCGGCACTGGTGCTTTCGGCCATCGTCTTCTCGACCGCCGGCGTGCTGCTCGGCCTGATCGCCAATGCCCAGCCCTTCGGCATTGTGATGGTGGGGATGGGCATCATTGCCCTGGCAGGCATCGTGGTGAACAACAACATCGTGTTGATCGATACCTACAATCAGCTTCGCAACGAGGGATATTCCCCCAGGGAAGCGGCCCTCGAGGCCGGCGGCCTGCGCCTGCGGCCAGTGCTGCTGACCGCCGTGACCACGGTACTGGGTCTGATGCCCATGGTACTGGGCGTCAACGTCGACCTGATTACCCCGAGCCTGGGACTGGGCGCGCCCTCGACCCAGTGGTGGACGCAGCTTTCCAGCGCCATCGCCGGCGGGCTGATCTTCGCCACCGGCCTGACCCTGCTGCTAACGCCCTGCATGCTGGTGCTGGGCCCGAAGGGGCGGTGAAGGGTGAAGAGTTAATGGTGAGATGTGAGGAGTTACCCCTCACAAGCGCAGCGCTCACTCCTCATAGGAACGCAGTTCCACGCCAGAGGCATCCGGCGCATGAGCCGCATGCAGGCGGGCGATCAGCTGGTCCTCGAGGCTGAAGCGCTCGCTGAGACCTCGGTTCAGGCGATCGAGCCAGGCGGGAAGCCGACGCAAGTGTTGTTCGGCACGTGCCGGGCTGTCGTAGTCGCGATCGAAGGAGAGCACCAGTTCGGTGGACATCTCCAGGCGCTCCAGCAGGCGATCAGCGATTTCCAGGGCCTGGTGGTCATTGAAGGCTTTCGCCTCTTCCCGCAACTGCGGATAGACCTCGAAGTGGCCAGCGCTGATATAGTCCATTAGCACCTCGCTGAAGGTATTGACGCGCTCCGAGTTCACCGTCTCGAGTTCGGCGTCGCAAGCCTGCTTCAGCGCAGCGAAATGAATCAGCAGCTCTCGGCGCTCGTGCAGCCAGCGATCGATCAGCTCGTGGACGCCGCCCCAGCGCTCCAGGGCATTCTTGCAGTCTTCCAGCATGGGTGCCTCCCTTGCCCGATGCAGCCAGCCACTCGGGGATCTCGAACCGCGAATTGCCAGACTCGCGCCTGCCGAGCCCGCTGTCAATCCTGCTGCCATCGGATTGCCGAGGTGGCACTTGAGTCGTCGCGATGTGGCCACGAGGATGGGCGGAGCATGCGCTCTGCCGGCTCCGCGAGGGGAGCGTGGAGAGCTCAACGCGGCATTCGTAGTACATTAACGCATCGGCATCTTGTGCCCGCGGTCGCCATCACCGTGCCGTCGCCATGACACCAACAGAACTCTGGAGGGGATTTCCATGAACACGCTGACCCGTGCCGGCCTCGGCCTGCTGATGACCACCGCCGTAGCCACGACCCAGGCCGATGACGTCAAGATCGGCATGATCACTACCCTGTCGGGGGGCGGCTCCCACCTCGGTGTCGATGTCCGCGACGGCTTCATGCTCGCCGTGAACCAGGCGGATCGCGATGACCTTGAGGTCCTGATCCAGGACGACGCCCGCCGTCCCGACCTCGCCAAGTCGCTCTCCAACGAGTTCATGCAACGCGACCAGGTCGACATCCTGACCGGCATCATCTGGTCCAACCTGGCCATGGCCGTGGTGCCCTCGGTCGTCCGCCAGGGAACCTTCTACCTCTCGCCCAATGCCGGCCCTTCGGATCTTGCGGGGCGCATGTGCCACGAAAACTACTTCAACGTGGCCTACCAGAACGACAACCTGCACGGTGCCATGGGGGCCTACATGAGCGGGCAGGGCTTCGAGAATCCCCTGATTATGGCACCCAACTACCCTGCCGGCACCGATGCCCTGGCCGGCTTCAAGCACCTCTTCGAGGGCGAGGCCGCCGACGAGATCTACACCCAGCTGGGCCAGACCGATTACGCCGCGGAGATCGCCAGGATCCGCGCCAGCGATGCCGACAGCCTGTTCTTCTTCCTGCCCGGCGGCATGGGCATCTCCTTCATGAAGCAGTGGGAGAGCTCAGGCGTCGAGATGCCGGTGTTCGGGGCAGCCTTCTCGTTCGACGAGACGATCATCAAGGCGGTGGGCAGCGCCGCGATCGGCGCCGTGAACACCTCGCAGTGGGCCTATGATCTGGATAACGCAGCCAACCAGGCCTTCGTCGAGGGCTTCCAGGAGGCCTATGAGCGTATGCCGACCCTCTATGCGGCCCAGGGCTACGACACCGCCCGCCTGATCCTGAGCGCTCTGGACAAGGCACATCCGAGCGACAAGGACGCCTTCCGCGATGCCCTGCGCGACGCCGACTTCGATTCAGTACGTGGCGAATTCCGCTTCGGCTCGAACCACCACCCGATCCAGGACATCCATGTCCGCGAGGTCGTCGAAGGCGAAGACGGCGAGCCGACCAATCGCCTGGTCGGTATCGCCGTCAAGGATATCCAGGACGTCTATGCCGAGCAGTGCCGGATGTGATCGCTTCGCTTCTCTAAAGGCTACCTGACGTGTCCGTTACCCTGCTGATCGAGCAACTGATCAATGGCCTGCAGCTCGGTACCATGCTGTTCCTGATGGCCAGCGGCCTGACCCTGGTCTTCGGGGTCATGGGCTTGATCAACCTGGCACACGGCTCCTTCTACATGGTCGGGGCCTATGTCACCGCCTTGACGAGCGTCTCGACCGGCTCCTTTATGCTGGGCCTGGTCGCCGGCGTGCTGGCGGCCGCCGCAGCCGGTGCCATCGTCGAACTGCTGGTGATACGCCGCCTCTACGGGCGTTCGCACCTCGACCAGGTCCTGGCCACTTTCGCGCTGATACTGATCTTCTCCGAAGGCACCCGTTGGCTGTTCGGCTCCTCTCCGCTGTGGCTCAGCCCGCCCGAGGCACTGTCCGGGTCAGTGGCGCTGCCCGGCGGCTCGCGCTATCCGGTCTATCGGCTGGTGATCATCGCCGTGGGGGTGGTCGTTGCCGCCGGCCTCTACCTGCTGATCGCGCATACCCGGCTGGGCATGCGTATCCGTGCCGGCGAGAGCGATCGCGAGATGATCGGCGCCCTGGGGGTCAACATCCGGCGGCTCTATACCCTGGTATTCGCCCTGGGCGCCGCCCTGGCGGGCCTGGCCGGCGCCATGGTCGGCGCCCTGCAGTCGGTGCAGGTGGGAATGGGCGAGCCGGTGCTGATCCTGGCCTTCGTGGTGATCGTGATCGGCGGCATCGGCTCGATCAAGGGTGCCCTGCTCGGCGCCCTGCTGGTCGGCATGGTGGATACCCTGGGCCGGGTCTTCCTGCCCGCGCTGTTCGGCCAGTTCATGAGCCCCTCGGATGCCGCCGGTGCCGGGACCGCCCTCGCCGCCATGCTGATCTACATCCTCATGGCGGTGATTCTCGCCTTCAAGCCAAAGGGACTCTTTGCCGCGCATGACTAGGCCCCCTTCGACGACCGCACCCACCGCGGGTCCATCCAGCGGGAGCCACTGGCTGAACCGCCGGCGGCTGGTAGAGGGTGCACTGCTGGCCCTGATGCTGCTGGCTCCCATCGCCGCCCACCTGCTGGGCGAAATCTACTACGTCAACCTCGCCTCCCGTGTCGCCCTGGTGGCCATGGCCGCCGTTGGGCTGAACCTGGCCATCGGCTTCGGCGGCATGATCAGCTTCGGCCATGCCGCTTACTTCGGTCTGGGCGGCTATGTCGCCGGCATCAGCGCCTACCATGCGTTCGACGGCAGCCTGATGATGGGCCTGCCCGGCAGCGACAACATGCTGGTGATCTGGCTGGCGGCCGTGCTGCTCTGCGGCCTGCTCGCCCTGGTGATCGGTGCCATCTCGCTGCGCACCACCGGGGTCTACTTCATCATGATCACCCTGGCCTTCGCCCAGATGGCCTACTACTTCGCCAACTCCTGGCCCGAGTACGGCGGCGAGGATGGCCTGCCGATCTACCTGCGCAACGCTCTGCCCGGCATCGATACCAACCACGCCCTGAGCTTCTTCCTGATCTGTTTCACGGCGCTGATACTCTCCCTGGCGCTCACCTCGCGACTGATGAGATCCCGCTTCGGGGCTGCCCTGACCATGGCGCGGCTCAACGAGACTCGCCTGGCCACTGCCGGCATCTCGCCCTTTCCCATCCGGCTGGTAGCCTTCGTCATCTCGGCAATGATCACCGGCCTGGCGGGTGCGCTCTACGCGGACCTGAACGGCTTTGTCAGCCCCTCGATGCTCAGCTGGCACTTCTCGGGCGAGCTGATGGTGATCGTTATCCTGGGAGGCGTCGGCCGCCTCTATGGCCCCGTCGCCGGATCCATCCTCTTCGTGATGATGGAGACCCTGCTGGGCGGGCTGACCGAATACTGGCAGTTCTTCCTCGGCCTGGTACTGCTGGGCGTGGTGCTGTTCGCCCGACAGGGGGTGATCGGCTGGCTGGCCGGGAGAGAGCGCCATGGGTGATAGCGTGCTGTCCATGTCCGGCCTGCACAAGCGCTTCGGCGCCCTGCAGGCTACCCAGGACGTGTCGCTGGACCTGAAGGCCGGCGAGATCCATGCCTTGATCGGGCCCAACGGCGCCGGCAAGTCGACCCTGATCGCCCAGATCGCCGGCAGCCTGAGGCCCGATGCCGGGAAGATCCACTTGGGGACGCGCGACATCACCGCCCTGGGGGTCGCCCGCCGGGCCCGCCTCGGCCTGGGCCGCAGCTTCCAGGTCTCTTGCCTGGCCGAGCCCCTCAGCGTGCTGCGCAACGTGATGATCGGCGCCCAGGCGCTGCAGGGGCACAGTTTCCGCTTCTGGCGACCCGTCGATCGTGATCCTGGCCTGCTGGCCCCTGCCCACGCGGCCCTTGCGCGCATGAACCTTACTCACCGTGCCGACACGCCGGTGGCGGAACTCTCCCACGGCGAGCGCCGACAGGTAGAGGTGGCCTGTGCACTGGTGCTGAAACCCCGGGCCCTGCTGCTGGACGAGCCCATGGCCGGGCTCGGCCCCGAGGGAACGGCAAGGCTGACCGAACTGCTCGAGACCCTGAAACATGAAGTGCCCATCCTGCTGATCGAGCATGACATGGACGCGGTGTTCCGGCTGGCCGATCGCATCTCCGTGCTGGTGGCGGGCAGCGTCATCGCCCATGGCGACAGCGAAGCCATCCGCCACGACCCGAGCGTCCGCGACGCCTATCTGGGAGACTGAGATGCTCGAGATCACCGACATCGAGACCTTCTACGGGCCGTCCCAGGCGCTGTTCGGCGTCAGCCTGCAGGTCGGGGCGGGTGAGATGGTGGCGCTCATGGGACGCAACGGCATGGGCAAGACCACCACCATCCGCTCGCTGTTCGGGCTGACGCCGGCGCGTCGCGGACGCATTACCTTCGAGTCGCGGGACCTGCGGCGCCTGCCGGCCTACCGCATCGCCCAGTGCGGCCTGGGGCTGGTGCCGGAGGGGCGGCGCTGCTTTCCCAACCTCTCGGTGCGCGAGAACCTGGTGGTCACCGCCCGACCCGGCCCCTGGAGCCGGGAACGGGTCGAGGCCCTCTTTCCCCGGCTCGCCGAGCGGCGACGCCAGATGGCGGCCACCCTCTCCGGCGGCGAGCAGCAGATGCTGGCCATCGGCCGCGCCCTGATGACCAACCCCCGCCTGATGGTGCTCGATGAGGCGACCGAGGGCCTGGCCCCGGTGATCCGCCAGGAGATCTGGTCGGCGCTACGTCTGATCAAGGCACAGGGCCAGTCGACCCTGATCGTCGACAAGTCGCTGGGTGAACTCCTGCCGGTCGTCGACCACTGCACCATCCTGGAGAAGGGGCGCACGGCCTGGACGGGGCCGCCCGAGGCCCTGGACAGCGGCATCCGCGACCGCTATCTGGGTGTCTAACTGCCCTTCGGGATCGCAGACGTGTTCAGGGATGCAAGGCGGTGATGCCCTCGACGAAGCGCCCGTCGGGGCGGTAGTGCTCGAGAAGCGTGAAGTGGTCTTCGCCTTCCAGCACGGCCGACTCGACGCCGATACCCTGCCCGCGCAAGTGCTCGGCGTAGGCCTGCATCTGGCGAGCGAACTCGCTGGACTCCTCCCCGCCGGCAACCAGCTGCACCTCGGCCGGGACGCGGCAGGGCAGCCCCACCGGACTGTAGTCGATCACGTCACGGCCGGTGAGCTGGAGCTTGGGCTGCAGCCAGGACCAGGGGAAGGGCGCCAGGTCATAGAGGCCACTGACGCACAGCGCTCCTCTGATCATGTCGTGGGGCAGGCCATAGATGCCTTCCCAGTCGGTGGCCAGCAGCATGGCGCAGAGGTGCCCGCCGGCGGAGTGGCCCGAGACGCTGAGTTGGCGCGGGTCGACACCCAATGACGCCGCGTTGCGATAGACCCACGCCAGCGCCGCCCGGGCCTGGCGCACCACCTCGCCGAACGGCACCGCGGGGCAGAGCGCATAGTTGACCACTGCCACCGAGATCCCCGACGCCACCAGGCCGTCGACGACGAAGCTGAATTCCTTGTGGCTGAGCGAGCGCCAGTAGCCGCCATGGAAGAAGAGGTGACAGGGGGCAGGCTCACCTGCCCCTCTCCCCTCCGCTCTCTCCTCCCCCCTGCCCTCGGCGTGGTAGAGGTCCAGGCACTCGGCAAGCGTCGGTCCGTAAGGCAGATCGAGCGTTGCCCGATGGTACTGGCGGGAGGCCACGCTGCGCGCACGCCATGCCTCCAGCAGGGCCGCCGGATCGCGCCCCCGCATGGGGTCGTAGGCGCGGTCGATCGCCTCCTGAGAGGCCAGGTCGCGATAGAGCACGGACCTGCCTACCCCTGCCAGCGATAGCCACGACGCGGGCGATTGGCCGCCAGCAGCAGGCCCAGCGGGGCCAGCGAAAGCACAATGAACCCGGCCAGGGTCCAGCCGGGCAGCGAGATGCCGAGCAGCAGGAAGTCGATCTCGGCGCATTCTCCCGAGCCGGAGAGCACCTGGGCCAACACCTGCTGCAAGGGCAGGATCTCCATCATGTAGTCGAGCCCGGGTCCGCAGGTCGGAACCTCGTCGGCGGGCAGCGACTGCAGCCACAGGTGACGACCCGCCACGGCGACCCCTCCCCCAACAGCGGCCAGCGACAGCAGGCCGTAGAGCACCGCGCCCACACGCCCGACAGGGTCATGGATCGCGGCGACAAGGAACACCGCCGCAGCGGCCAGCACGGCCACCCGCTGAAAGATGCACAGCGGGCAGGGTTCCAGCCCCACGAGGTGCTCGAGCCCCAGGGCCACGGCCATCATCAGCGCACAGAAGGCCAGGCCCGCGAGGCTCCAGTCGCGGACGGAAAGGCGCCGCAGGTCATCGATCATGAGGTTTCTCCTGTCTGTAGCGGCGTGACAGTTCGCACCTCACGGGCACGCTTGAAGTAACGGGCCAGGAAGGTATCGAAGTCCTCGGTGTCCGCCGCCTCGAGGTCCTGCTGCTGCGCCAGGGAGGTTGCCACCAGCTCGTCGAACAGCGACTCCCGGGCCGGATCCATGGGGGTATCGCGGAAGTCCTGCGCCTGTTCCCGGGCGAGGCCCAGCATGAGCTCGACGAAGGAATCACCGCTCGACTCCAGGTGCGCCAGCAGACGGGCGGAGGGCGTCAGCTCAGGGTCGCCGAGCCGCGGCGACAGGGCCTCCAGCGCCTCGCCATGGGGCTCGCCCTCTTCCAGGCGGTCGAGCAGCTGTGCCACAGCACCCATCTCGGCGACGATCTCGCCCCCCCAATCGGCGATGGAACGGTGGTGGCCATCCTGCAGCAGGCGCAGCGCCGGGTCACGGCCGCGCTCGACCACCAGGCGGCGATTGTCGTCCAGGCGGTCGCACTCGTCGTCGGGGATCCAGGGACTGTCGCTGAGCAGGCACCACATCAGGAAAGTGTCGATGAAGCGAATCTGTTGCTCGTCCACCCCCAGCGGCAGGAAGGGGTTGAGGTCCAGGCAGCGTACCTCGATATACTCCACGCCGCGGGCCTCGAGCGCCTGGCTGGGGGTCTCGTCGTGACGCGTCACCCGCTTGGGGCGGATGTCGCTATAGTATTCGTTCTCGATCTGCAGGATGTTGGCGTTGAGCTGGCGCCACTCATCACCCTCCTTGACGCCCAGCCTCTGGTAATCCTGCCAGGGCGTAGCGATGGCGTGGCGCAGGGTATTGACGTAGTTGGAGAGCGAGTTGAAGCAGATCTTCAACTGCTCCTGGACCTTGTTCTGGTAGCCCAGGTCCGACATGCGCAGGCTGGTGGCATGGCGAGACACCAGGGTGTCTTCGTCGTGACGCTGAAGCTTCTCGGGCAGTTCGCCACTCGGCAGGAAGCTGCGATCCAGCGCAGACGATGCCCCGAAAAGATAGAGCAGCAGCCAGCTGTGACGGCGAAAGTTGCGGATCAGGCCGAAGTAGCGCGCCGAGCGATAGTCGCGAAGCGGGGTGTCCACATCGTCCTCGAGTTCGCGCAGCAGCAGCCAAAGGTCGTCGGGCAGCGAGACATTGTAGTGAACGCCGGCGATGGACTGCATGATCCGTCCGTAGCGCAGGTCCAGCCCCTTGCGATAAACGCGCTTCATGAGGCCCACGTTGGAGGAACCATAATCGGCAATGGGTACGCTGTCGTTGCCCGCCAGCCGCGACGGCATGCTGGCCGGCCAGATCAGTTCATCGTCCAGTTTGCGATAGCTGAAGCGGTGCAGGTCGGCGAGGAAGGCCATGGCATCACCCGGCCGACAATAGATCGGTGTGATGTACTCCAGCAGCGCCTCGGAGTAGTCGGTGGTGATATGCGGATGGGTCAGCTTCGAGCCCAGTACGGCGGGATGCGGAGTGGCAGCGATGCGTCCCTCGCCGTCGACCCGCAAGCCTTCCTTTTCGATGCCGCGGCGCAGGCGCCCGACCCGCCCCTGGTCGGCCAGGGCCTTGAGTCGGTCGATGCGGCTGGTGAGCGATTCGGACAAGATGGTCACCCCATGTATGGAAAAGCGGGCGCCATGGCGCCCGGCAAACGTCAGATTATGGTGCCGCCTGGCGGCGCTTCAAGCTCAGCGATCCTTCCTTGCCTGCAGCAGGGCAGCCCCAAGGGCACCCATCTGGCCTTCCGGCTCGGCCGCCTTGTTGCCGCGGCCGGCCTTGCCGGGTCCATGGCCCTTGGCTTTGCCGCTGTTCCGGCGCGGCGCATCACCGCTCCTGTCACCACCTGGGTCATCAGGCTGATCATCGAGGCGCATGGTGAGACCGATGCGTGAGCGCGCGAGGTCCACGCTCATTACCTTGACCCGCACGATATCACCGGCCTTGACCACCGTGCGCGGATCCTCGATGAACTTCTCGGACAGCGCCGAGATGTGCACCAGGCCGTCTTGATGGACACCGATGTCGACGAAGGCGCCGAAGTGGGTGACATTGGTCACGCTGCCCTCGAGGATCATGCCGGGCTCGAGGTCCTTCAGGGTCTCGACCCCTTCGCGGAACTCGGCTGCCTTGAATTCGGGGCGCGGATCACGGCCCGGCTTGTCGAGCTCGGCGAGGATATCGGTGACCGTGGGCACACCGAAGCGCTCATCGGCGAACTCCGCGGGCTTGAGCGACCTGAGGGTGGCACTGTCACCGATCAGCCCGGCCAGCGGACGCCCGCTGCGCTGGGCGATTCGCTCCACCAGCGGATAGGCCTCGGGGTGCACGGCACTGGCATCCAGCGGGTTATCCCCCTTCATGATGCGCAGGAAGCCGGCGCACTGCTCGTAGGTCTTGGGGCCGAGACGGCTGACGTCGAGCAGAGCCCGGCGGCTGGTGAAGGCGCCCTCGGTGTTGCGACGCGCGACGATGTTGTCGGCCAGCGTCGCATTGAGGCCGGCGACCCGCGAGAGCAGCGCGCTCGATGCCGTGTTGAGGTCCACCCCCACGGCATTCACGCAGTCCTCGATCACCGCCTCCAGGCTCCGGGAGAGCTGTAGCTGAGAGACATCGTGCTGGTACTGGCCCACGCCGATGGACTTGGGCTCGATCTTGACCAGTTCGGCCAGCGGGTCCTGCAGCCGTCGGGCGATGGACACCGCCCCGCGGATGGTGACGTCGAGCTCCGGCAGCTCCCGCGAGGCGTAGGCCGAGGCGGAGTAGACCGAAGCACCCGCCTCGCTGACCATCACCTTGGCGAGTGGGCGCTTGCCAGCCATCCGTTTCACCAGGTCGCCGGCGAGCCTGTCGGTCTCGCGGCTGGCGGTGCCATTGCCGACGGCGATCAGGGCCACATCGTGTCTTTCGACAAGCCTTGCCAGTTCTGCAAGTGCTTCATCCCAGCGCTTCTGCGGCGCATGGGGATAGATAGTGGCGTGCTGCAGGAACTGGCCGGTGGCATCCACCACCGCCACCTTGCAGCCGGTGCGCAGGCCCGGATCGATGGCCAGGGTCGCCTTCTGGCCCGCCGGCGCGGCCAGCAGCAGGTCCTTGAGGTTGGCCGCGAACACTTCGATGGCCTCGAGCTCCGCGCGCTCTCGCAGCCGCCCCATCAGCTCGGTCTCCAGGTGGGTATAGAGCTTGACCCGCCAGGTCCAGCGCACCACCTCGGCGAGCCAACGGTCGGCGGGGCGGCCCTGGTCGCTGACCGAGAAATGCTTGGCAATGGCCACCTGGGCCGGATGTAGCGGAGCCTCATCTTCACCGGGCAGGCGCAGGGTCAGTGCCAGCACCCCCTCGTTACGGCCACGGAACATGGCCAAGGCGCGGTGCGAGGGCACCTTCGAGAGTGTCTCGTCGTGCTCGAAGTAGTCGGAGAACTTGGCCCCCTCCTGCTCCTTGCCGACGATCACCCGGGAGGAGAGCTCGCCCTCGCGCCACAACCGTTCGCGCAGCTGGCCGACCAGTTCGGGGTCCTCGGCAAAACGCTCCATGAGGATCTGCTTGGCGCCGTCGAGGGCGGACTTGGCATCCTCGACGGCGGGGGTGTCGCCCTCGGCAGCGCGAAGGTACTTGGCCGCCTCGGCTTCGGGCGCCAGGGTAGGGTCGCCCAACAGGGCATCGGCCAGCGGCTCGAGCCCCGCCTCCCGGGCGATCTGCGCCTTGGTGCGCCGCTTCTTCTTGTAGGGCAGATAGAGATCTTCCAGGCGCTGCTTGGTGTCCGCGGCGCGGAGGCTGGCGGCAAGCTCGTCAGTGAGCTTGCCCTGCTCGTCGATGGCGGCGAGCACCGCCGTACGGCGCTCCTCCAGCTCGCGCAGGTAGGCGAGGCGCTCGTGAAGCTGGCGCAACTGAATGTCGTCGAGCCCCCCGGTGACTTCCTTGCGATAGCGGGCGATGAAGGGAACGGTAGCCCCACCGTCGAGCAGTTCCACCGTCGCCTTGACCTGCGGCGGGCGAACGGCGAGTTCCTCGGCGAGGCGGCTGATGATCTTGTCGTGTGCGTCCATGAAATCCTTGGCAATCAAACGTCCAGACGATCGCGACAAGGTATCATAAACCGCATTCAGGCGGGCACGAATCGCAGCGCCAGACCGTTGTTGCACCAGCGCAGGCCGGTGGGCTCAGGGCCGTCGTCGAAGACGTGGCCCTGGTGCCCGCCGCAGCGTGCGCAGTGGTATTCGGTGCGCGGAAATACCAGGAAGTAGTCGACACTGGTCAGCAGATGCCCCTCGACATGTTCGAAGAAGCTCGGCCAGCCGGTTCCGGAGTCGTACTTCATGGCACTGGTGAACAGCAACAGGTCGCAGCCGGCACAGTGGTACTCGCCTTCGCGGGTCTCCTTGTCCAGGGGGCTCGAGAAGGCCGGCTCGGTGCCCTCCTCGCGCAGGATCTCGAACTCCTCCTCGCTCAGTCGCTCCCGCCACTCGGCCTCGGAGAGTTCCAGCGTCTCGAGACCCTCGGCACGCGTCAGTTCGGGCTTGGGCCGGGCCGAGGCCAGGCCCGGTAGCAGCCCGGCAAGGCTGCCGGCCCCCAGCACGCCAAGAAAATGCCGTCGTTTCATGGTCTCTCTCCGTTGGTGATCTGACCTGGTCGCCCGCCCTCCCCCAGAAGATGACATCAAGACGCAAGCGGGGGAAGGAGCGGCGTCCTTCCCCGGGTCAGACCGTCGATACCGCCGACGGTTCGCTGTGATGCCGCCCTCAGGTCAGGCTGGGACCCGCCTTGACGATCGCCTGGTTGACGCCCTCGAACTTCTTGAAGTTGTCGACAAACTTGGCGGCCAGTTCCTGGCATTTCCGGTCGTAGGCGGTCTTGTCTTCCCAGGTCTCGCGCGGGTCGAGCAGGCGGGAGTCGACACCCGGCACGGCGGTGGGCACGGCCAGGTTCAGGCCCTCGACCTGGCGCGTCTCGACGTCGCGCAGCACGCCGGACTGGATGGCGCTGATGATGGCGCGGGTGGTGGGGATCGAGAAGCGTGCGCCACCCTCCCCGTAGGCGCCGCCGGTCCAGCCGGTGTTGACGAGGTAGACCTGTGCATCCTTCTCGGCCACGCGCTTGACCAGCAGGTCGGCGTATTCGCGCGCCGGGCGCGGGAAGAAGGGCGCGCCGAAGCAGGTAGAAAAGGTCGCCTCGAGGCCAGCGGAGGATCCCATCTCGGTGGAGCCCACCTTGGCCGTGTAGCCGGAGAGGAAGTGATAGGCGGCGGCTTCCTTGGAGAGCACCGAGACCGGGGGCAGCACGCCGGACATGTCGCAGGTCAGGAAGACGATGGCATTGGGCTCGCCGGCGCGGTTCTCGGGCACACGCTTCTCGACGTGCTCCAGCGGGTAGGCGGCACGTGAGTTCTGGGTCAGGCTGTCGTCGGCGTAGTCCGGCTCCCGGCGGTCGTCGAGGACCACGTTCTCCAGCACGGTGCCGAACCTGATGGCCTGCCAGATGATCGGCTCGTTCTTCTCGGAGAGGTCGATGCACTTGGCGTAGCAGCCGCCCTCGATGTTGAAGACGGTACCCGGCCCCCAGCCATGCTCGTCGTCCCCGATCAGGTAGCGGGCCGGGTCGGCGGAGAGGGTGGTCTTGCCGGTGCCCGAGAGGCCGAAGAACAGCGTGGTCTCGCCATCCTCGCCGACGTTGGCGCTGCAGTGCATGGGCAGCACGTCGGCCTCGGGTAGCAGGAAGTTCTGCACCGAGAACATCGCCTTCTTCATCTCGCCGGCGTAGCGCATGCCGGCGATCAGCACCTTCTTCTGGGCAAAGTTGAGGATCACGCAACCGTCGGTATTGGTGCCGTCCCGGGCCGGGTCGCATTCGAAGAAGGGGGCATTGAGGATGGTCCACTCGTCCTTTACGGACGGATTGTAGGCCTCGGGACGCACGAACATGGTGCGGCCGAAGAGGCTGTGCCAGGCGGTCTGGGTGGTGACACGCACCGGCAGGTAATGGACCGGGTCACTCCCCACGTGGAGTTCGGACACATAGTGCTCGTCGCGGGCCAGGTAGGCATCGACACGGGCCCAGAGCGCATCGAACTTGTCGGCATCGAAGGGGCGGTTGACGCTGCCCCAGTCGATCTGGCCACTGGTGCTCGACTCGTCGACAATGAAGCGGTCCTTTGGCGAACGGCCGGTGCGCTCGCCGGTGTTCACCACCAGGGCGCCGTTGGCGGCCAGGCGCCCTTCCCCGTTGGCCACTGCCCGCTCGATCAGCTCGGCACTGCAGAGGTTGACGTGGGAAATGGCGGCTTGCTGGGGGGCGGCTTGAGTCGTGGTCATGTCGTGTCCTGGGCCTTGCGGCCGCTTCTCTCTCGTGTGCCGGGCGTCGGTGACGCAACGTGGTTCATGCCATGATCGCCGTGCGCGGGTCGTTCCCGTCTGGTGCAGGGCGATGGGACCGAAAAAACGGCGCCATTATGGCAAAAACCCGGCCGCCGGGAAACGCTGTTATTGGGCGAAGTTCATGTAGTTTTACTACTACATCGACACCGTTCACTACGACTCACTCGAAAACGCATGCTGCCTTGCAGCACTGGACACGACGCTGTCAGTGTAGCGTCGGTGCCGGTTCCTCGGGGTCGTCGAGCATCCCCTCGACCTCAGCCATCGTGAAATGGTAACGGGTATGACAGAAGTGGCATTGGGTCTCGATGCCGCCCTGCTCGGCCAGCACGTCTCGCAACTCCTGCTTGCCCAGGTTCAGCAGCGCTGAGGCGATGCGCTCGCGTGAGCAGGTGCAGGCGAAGTGCAGGGCCTTGGGGTCGAAGACCCGCACCGTCTCCTCATGGTAAAGCCGGCGCAGCACCTCGAGCGGCTCGAGACCGAGCAGTTCCGCGTCTTTCACGGTATCGGCCAGGTGCACGGTGCGCGCCCAGGCATCGGCATCCTGATTGCGGGACTCATCGGGCAGGCGCTGCAGCAGCAGGCCGGCGGCACGCTGGTCGTCGGCGGCCAACCACAGCCGTGTCGGCAACTGCTCGGACTGGGCGAAGTAGGCGGCCAGGCAACCGGCCAGGCTGTCGTGCTCCAGGGCCACGATGCCCTGATAGCGATGGCCACCGGCCGGGTCGAGGGTGATCATGATCTTGCCCTCCCCCACCAGTTCGCGAAAGCCGGTGTCTTCGCCGGGAATCACCGCATCCTCGGCCAGGCGAGCGATGGCGCGCAGCTCGCCGCCGGGGTTGGATTCGGCCATCAGCAGGGCGAGCGCGCCCTGGCCGCGCACCTCGATACTCAGGGTGCCATCGAGCTTGACGGTGTCGGTGAGCAGGGCCACCGCGGCGAGCAACTCGCCGAGAAGATGGTTCACCGCGGGAGGATACTCGTGGCGCTCGAGCACCTCTCCGTAGGCGCGCTCGAGGGTGACGAGTTCCCCCCGCACGTTGGTGTTGTCGAAAAGGAAACGCTGAATCTGGTCGGTCATAGGGGATCTGTGAGTGGTAAGGAGTGAATAGCGAGGGTGGGGAGCGGAGAAGCCCGGGGAACTACTCCTCACCGCCCTCCTTGAAGCGCCGGATATCACGGCGCTGCTTCTTGTCGGGTCGCTTGAGCGGGTGCTGCATGACCTGGTTGGTGAGGCGGCGCGCCTCGGCCTCGCGCTCACGACGCGCGACGCTCTCCTCGGTCTCGCGGTAGAGCGCGCGGGCCTCGGGGGCACCGCGGCGCTGGTCGGAGAGCCCCAGCACCTCCACTTCCAGGATGTCCCAGCCCTGGGGCACACGGATCAAGGCACCTACCTCGACGGCCTTGCTGGTCTTGGCCCTGGCACCCTCGTAGTGGACCTTGCCGCCCTCGATGGCCTTCTTGGCAAGGGCCCGGGTCTTGAAGAAGCGTGCCGCCCACAGCCACTTGTCGAGTCGCACGCTATCCACGGTCACCCTCCTCCTTCTCGCCATCAGCCATAGGCGGGAGGTTATCGGGCAGAATGCTGGCGAAGCGATCCAGGGCGATGAACTCCTCGAGCTCCTTCTCCGGCCGACGGCTGTTTGGCTGCTTGATGCCCAGCAGGTGGCGGATGCCGAACTCCCGGGCACTCTCCAGCACCGAGGCATTGTCATCGATGAACAGGGTACGCTGCGGGTCGAAGGGCTCGACCTCCTGCAAAGCGAACCAGAAGGCCTGCTCCTCCTTGGGGACACCGAGATCCGCCGAGGAGACGATGGCATCCAGGTACTCCTCCAGCCCGGTCAGCGGCAGCTTGAGTTCCAGGCTCGCCCGGTCGGCGTTGGTGGCCAGCACCACTCGAGGATGGGCCACCTTGAGCCAGCGGAGGAAGTCCAGGGCGTCGCTGCGCAGGCCGATCAAGTGCTGTACCTCGCGCTTGAGCGCCACCACGTCGACCCCCAACTCGCGACTCCAGTAGGCCAGACTGTACCAGTTGAGGGTGCCCTGCTCGCGGATGATCCGGGCCCGCAACTCCTCCTGGGTCGCCTCGTCGAGGCGATGCAGTTCCCCATAGCGTCGCGGCAGGTGCTCGAGCCAGAAATGGCTGTCGAAATGCAGGTCCAGCAGGGTGCCGTCCATGTCCAGCAGGACGGTATCGATGGCGCGCCAGTCGATCATCGCTACTCCGGTGGGTGAGTCGGGTCCGTTGGGACATAGTATTGGGCCGTTGCGAAGTAGTATTGTATCGAATCGCCAACAGGGAATCTCCACCATGTCCGATCCGCACGACACCTCCCGGCCCTGGCCCGTCAAACCGCACATCCTCGACCGACGCAGCGTGGCAAGGAGTCGCCTCTTCCACGTCGAGGAGCTGGACCTGCGCTTCTCCAACGGCGCCGAGCGCACCTTCGAGCGGCTCACCGGGACCGGCCAGGGTATCGGGGCAGTGATGATCGTGGCCATGCCCGACCCGGAGCACGTGCTGCTCATCCGCGAGTATGCCGCCGGCTTCGAGGACTATGTGCTGACCCTGCCCAAGGGGCTGGTGGATCCCGGCGAGGACATCGTCACCGCGGCCAATCGCGAGCTGATGGAGGAGTGCGGCTTCGGTGCCCACCGCATCGAGCCGCTGGTGGAGCTGTCGCTGGCCCCCAACTACATGCGCCACCGCATGCAGGTGCTGCTGGCCAGCGACCTCTACCCCAAGCGCCTGCCCGGCGACGAACCGGAGCCGCTGATCGTGGAGACCCACGCCATCGACGAGCTCTCGGCCCTGCTGGCCCGAGAGGACTTCCACGAGGCTCGCGCCATCGCCGCGCTGTACATCGCCCGGGACAAGCTGCGCAGCGAGGTACCCGTCGATGCCGGGCTCTGGTGAACCCCGCTCATCAGCCGGCATCGCCCGGGGCGCTGTCGCTTACCGGGCCTGAAGCTAGCCTGAGTGCAGCCGGCGTAGCGCGCTGCTGCCGTCCTTGAGCTTCACCCAGCGGCCCTGGCGGTAGCTGTCCAGCCCGGTCTCGAGCAGGGTCATCACCTCCAGCGCCGACTCGCTGGTCACCGGTGGCGGCGTGCCTTCGAGAAGGGTCCTGGCGATGCCGGCATAGAAGGCGGGGTAGTCCCCCGACACGACCGGTGCCTCGCGGCTCGTGAGCGCCGTTGAGTCGCCCTCCTCCCCGGCGAGGGTCAGGATACCGGGCGAGGGATCCAGGCCCCAGCCCGCCGATGGGGCCTGTCGCGCCTTGAGCCAGTCCTCCTGGGGATCGAGCCCGTACTTGACGAAGCTGCCCCGGGTGCCGTGGACCCGGAAGCGCGGCGTCGGATCGGCCACCAGGGAACTGGCCTGCAGGGTCACCCGCAGGCGGTCGTACTCCAGCAGCGCCAGGAAGTCGTCATCCACCTCGGCCCCATCCCGAGAGGTGGCAAGCTCCAGCAGGATCGCCTTGGGCATGCCGAACAGCTGCAGGGCCTGGTCGAGCAGGTGTGGCCCCAGGTCGAACCAGATACCACCGCCGGGCTTGTGGTGGTCCCGCCAGCGATCGGTGACCCGGGGGCGGAAGCGGTCGAAGCGCGACTCCAGCGCCACTACCCGCCCGAGCCCCCCCTCCTCGAGCAGCGCCTTGAGGGTCAGGAAGTCGCTGTCCCAGCGGCGATTGTGGAAGACGCTCAGCAGGCGTTCGGCACCATCGGCCTGGGCCTTGAGCAGGCGGGCCTCGGAGGCGGTGACGCTCAAGGGCTTGTCGATCACCACGTGCTTGCCGGCCGCCAGCGCCGCCTTGGCCAGCGGGAAATGGGTGTCGTTGGGCGTAGCGATTACCACCAGGTCGATGTCGCGCCGTGCAAACAGCTGCGCCGCCTTGGGCAGTACCTCGACCTCGGGATAGTCGGTCTGAACCCGCTCGGCATTGCCGCTGACCACGGCCGTCAGCTCCAGGCCGGGTGCAGCCTGGATCAGCGGGGCGTGAAAGGTGCGCCCGGCCATGCCGTAACCGACCAGGCCGACGTTGAGGGTCTGTGTCTTCATCGTGCGGGCTTCCCTGCAGGGGTCATGGGGCCCGGCCGTCGGCAAAGGCTCGCATCGCCTGGCGTGGCGGCTCGGGTCTTCGTTGATCCGTGATTCTGGCATGCGGCCCCTCGCCAGGCCAGTAACCCGGACGAGCGGGCCGTGCCTCTGCTTGCACGCCCCTCGATCAGGGACGAAGATTGGCGAAACGTCATCAACCACCAATAGCCATTGCGATGCATCACCTAAGCACCACTTCGGACGACACCCTGGACGCCATCCGCCATCTGGCGATGGTTCGAGATGATATCGCCGCTCTGTGGTTGTACGGCTCACGGGCTCGAGGCGAGCACCAGGCCGCGAGTGATTTCGACCTGGCCGTGGCGTTCACCACCTGGCTCAACGATCCGCTGGAGCGGCGCCTGCGCCCCGAACTGCTTGCCCTGGAGTGGCAACAAGCCCTGGGTATCAGCGAGGACATGCTGAGTGTGGTCGATCTGGCCATTGCCCCCGTTCCCCTGGGCTGGAGCATCCTCGATCAGGGCCGTCTGCTGGTTGATCTCCACCCACAGATTCGCATGCGCCAGGAATCGCGAATCCTGTCACGCTGGGAGATCGACTACCTGCACCCGGAGGGTATACATGCCTGACAGTTCCCAGCAAAGCGCCTATCTGAGTGCCCAGCGCCAGCATCTCGACGAGTGCGAACAGGACATCACCAGCCTTGCCGACATCCTGCGAGAGCGCGCCTGGAGCCGGATAGAGCGGCACGGAGCCGAACGTACCCTGCAGATCCTGATCGAGGCCTGTATCGGCCTGGCCAAGCATTGGACCCGCCAGGAGACCGGGCAGGTCAGCCGGGATGCGGTGACCGGTTTCGAGCGGCTTCGGGATGCCGGCAAGATCGACGTCAATACTCCCTGGCGCAAGATCATTGGCCTGCGCAACGTGCTGGTTCACGATTATCTCGACGTAGACCCGGAGATCGTCGAAAGCGTCATCGCCGATGGGTATTACCGCACGATGCTAGACTTTGGGCGCCAGGCATTGGCCGCACTGGAAGCGGGATCCTGAGGCCCCATGCAGAAGGATGATCTGCTGCGGCGCGAGTCAGGCCAGCACCAGAGGGTGCTCCTCGGACAGCGGCTGGGTGGCGTAGAGCACCCAGACGTCCAGCGCCGGCCCGAGATCCCTCACTAGCCGAAGTTCATCGGAGTGCTGTGCCAGCGCTTCGCGAGCGCAGATGCCGGCGTCCACTTCCCCCCTACTCAGGGCCGCCGCCACCTCCACGATGGTGGCGTAGTCGTGCTGCTCGGCGAAAGCCGAGAGATCGGTGTAATGGCGGGTGGCCGGCTGCAGCCCCACGCTGACCGGCGCTGCTACCTCGGCCCGCGCCAGCAGCGCCAGCGGCCGACTGCCGGCGACGAAGGCATCCACCGGAAAGGCGCGATGCATGGTGCGGCCCACGCAGTCGGCATGGCTGGGGTGCGCGGTACACTGCAGGACCCGATCGACGCGGCCCGCCAGCAGCGCCTCGAAGGCCTCGGGAAAGACCTCGAAGAGCTCGACCCGCGCATTGGCGGGGCCGCGCCGTTCGAGATAGCGGCGCAGCACCAGCACATGGTTGCTGCCTTCCGGGCCCAGGGTGGCAAACCTCACAGCACCTCCTTGAACAGGAAGATGAGCAGCGCGCCGGCGATGACCAGCAGCATCCTGACCCAGGTGGCACGGCGGGCAATCACCCCGTAGGAGATCGCGGCCAGCCCCGCGCCGATGCGCAGCGTATCGAGCAGCGCCGCGACGGGGTCGCTGGCCAGCCGGATCACGTCCGGGTTGGCGACCATGGCCAGGGGAATGATATAGAGCCCGATACCCAGCGCCATGGCCTTGAAGGCCACTTTCAGCCAGTTTTCTCCCACCATGCCGGCGGCGATGAAGACCCCGCCGCAGACCGGCGGCGTGATGGTCGAGAGCAGCGCGAACCAGAACACGAAGAGATGTGCCAGCAGCGGCTCCAGGCCCAGTTCGGTCAGCGCGGGCCCCGCCACCGAGACACAGATCACGTAGGCCGCAGTGGTCGGCACCTCCATGCCGAGCACCAGGCAGGCCAGGGCGGTGAGCAGCAGCGCCGGCCACAGCGCCTCTCCCGACAAGGCGAGGATTCCCGAGGTGATCTTGACCCCCAGCCCGGTCATCGACAGCACCCCGATCACCAGCGAGGCGCAGATGATGATCGAACCGATCACCGCCACCTGCCGCCCCGCCGTAACCAGCGCATCGGCCAGCCGAGAGGCGAAGCCGCCCAGGGAGAATGTCAGGCTGACATCAAAGAAGAGCAGCGCCACGCCGGCGAAGATGGCCAGACTGGCGGCATACTGGGGCGTAAAGCCACCCGCGAAGATACGCTCCAGCAGGATCGCGAAGGGAACCGCAAAGAACAGGGACGTGATCAGCACCTCTCGTCCGGAGGGCCGGTCGGCCTCGTCCACGGGCTTGAGGTCGTGGCGCGTGGCGTAGGCGTTGATCCCCGCCCACACGGTCGCGAAGTAGAGAATTGCCGGGAGCATGGCCGCGGCCATGATCTGGGTATAGGGCGTCCCGGTGAGCTCCACCATCACAAAGGCGCCGGCCCCCATCAGCGGCGGCATGATCTGGCCACCCGAGGAAGCCACCGCCTCGATACCGCCGGCCAGGGAACGCGGATAGCCCAGGCGCACCATGCCGGGAATGGTGATGGCGCCGGTGGAGGCCACGTTGGCCGAGGCCGAACCGGAGATCGACCCCATCAGCGCCGAGGAAATCACCGACACCTTGCCGGCACCACCGGTCAGCCGACCCGCCACGGCACCGGCCATGTTCATGAAGCCCCGCCCCGCCTCTCCGGCGTTGAGTACCGCGCCGAAAATCACGAAGATTGCCACCACACCCACGCTGATCCCGGTCAGCGAGCCCCAGAGCCCACCCTCGGAGATCGTCAGGGTGCCCATGAAGCTCGCCAGCGGCATGCCGGGATGCCCGTAACGGCCGGGCACAAGGTCACCGAACAACCCATAGAGGAGTGCCAACAGCGCCACCAGCGGCAAGGGCCAGCCGATGGCGCGGCGCGCCGTTTCTAGGGCCAGCAGCACCAGGAACCCCCCGATCACCATCTGCAGCGAGGTATCGATGAAGCCGTACTGCTGAATCAGAGCGTTGTGAGAAAAGGCAATGTAGCCGCAGGCGGCGACGCCCAGGGCCGTCAGCACCCAGCCGCTGATGCGCTCGAAGGGCGTACGCGCCATGAAGATCAGCACCCAGGGCAGCACCAGCGCCATGTGAACCGGCCGACTGACCAACGCCGGCGCCAGGCCGTAGAAGATCAGCCCCAGGTGGAAGATGACGCTGACCGCGCCCAGCCCCACCCAGAAGGGGTGCGTTCGCGTAGACACGACATCGCCGGCTGCGGCCGGCGATGCAGGTGACGAGGAGGAGTGAGACATCAGCGCAGCTCGTCGGGTATCTCGATGCCGGCCTCGTCATAGTAGCGCACGGCGCCCGGATGCAGGCTGCCGGCGATGTTAGCGATCATGTCGTGGGTGATGCCGCCCCACCAGGCGGTCTCCTCGGCCATGGCATCGCGGCGCTCCCAGAATGTCCTGGTCAGGGTATAGGCGGTCTCATCGTCCATGTCGCTGGTGGTGTAGGCGATCACCGGCAGCGAGGTGGTCTCGACATCCTGATCGATACCGGGGTAGGTGCCCGCCGGGATGGTCTGGCGCGCCGCCCCGGTGCGCTCGATCTGCTCGTCGGTCAGGCTGACCAGGCTCACGTCCATGCTGGCCGCGGTCTCGATGACGTTGGGGGTGGGAAAGGAGCTGGCGGTCACGAAGGCATCGATCTGGCCGTTCTTGAGGGCATCCGGGCCGCTGCCGATATTGGCGTTGGCGATCTCCACCCTGTCGGTCAGGTCGAATAGCTCGAGATAGCGCTGAGCTTCCCGGGCACCGAAGCTGCCCTGCCCAATCAGCACCTCCTTGCCTTCCAGTGCCTCGATACCGACAACCCCTTCGTCACCGGCCAGCACGAAGTGCATGGTAATCGCCGGGATCGGAAAGAGGCCGAGGATCTCCTCGAAGCGCGGGCTCTTGCGCTCGGCGAAGGGACCGCTGCCCGCCAGAGCGTTCTCCACCAGCCCCGGCGGTGTGGTGAACACATAGTTCCCTTGGCGCGCCATCACCTCCATGACGTTCTGCACTGAGCCCTGACTCTCTTCCAGGGTAACCACGACCTCACCGTCGGTGCCCTGCTGGATCGCTTCGGAGAGCTCGACGCCCATCTGGTAGTAGGCGGTGCCCGCCGAGGCGGACTTGTAGGTGACGCGGGTCTCGGCCTGTGCCTGAAGGGCCGTAGCGCCCATCAGGATCGCGGTGGTGGCGGCCAGCAGCGTTCGCGTGAAGCGTGGCATGGAAATCTCCCGGGTTGTCCAGTGGTGTTGGTATTGTGATCGGGTATTTCAGCAATCACTATAATATCCAACCAACACACGAGGAAGCCTTCCTGCCTGACCCCGGCCGTACGCCCGGTAATCGACAGCGCACCGGGCAGGGCATGCCGACTCACCCGAACACCACCTTGGCCACGTCACGGTAGTGGTCGGCAAAATGCACCGTCATGCCCTCCTTGAGGTAGTCGGGCAACTCGTCGTAATCACGGCGGTTGGCATCGGGCAGGATCAGCTCGAAGATGTCGCTGCGCCGAGCGGCGATCACCTTCTCGCGGATACCGCCCACCGGCAGCACCTGGCCGGTCAGGGTCAGCTCGCCGGTCATCGCCATCGTCCGGTCGATGGCACAGTGCCTGGCCAGGGATAGCAGCGCCGTGGCGATGGTCACCCCGGCCGAGGGGCCATCCTTGGGCGTGGCGCCTTCCGGCACGTGCAGGTGCACGAAGGCGGAGTCGAAGAAGTCGGTATCGGCGCCATACTCGCCCAGATGGCCGAGCACATAGCTGTAGGCGATATTGGCCGACTCCTTCATGACGTCGCCAAGCTGGCCGGTAAGCTTGAAGCCGCGGTCCAGGGCATGCACCTTGCCGGCCTCGACCGAGAGCGTGGCGCCGCCCATGGTGGTCCAGGCCAGGCCGGTGACCACGCCCTCACCCTTCATCACCTGCTCCTTGCGGAAGATCGGCGGCCCCAGGTAGTCCTCGAGGTTGGTCACCGAGACCCGCACCGACTTCTGGCCGCTCTCGAGCAGCTTCACGGCCGCCTTGCGCACGATCCGGTGCAGCTGCTTCTCGAGCTGACGCACCCCCGCCTCGCGGGCGTATCCCTCGATCACCTGACGCAGCGCAGGGGCGGTGAGGTTGATGCGCTTCTTGGGAATGCGGTCGCGCTTGAGCAGCTTGGGCCAGAGGTGGTGCTTGGCGATGGCCATCTTCTCCTCGGCGATATAGCCGGAGAGACGAATCTGTTCCATGCGGTCCAGCAGCGCCGGGGGAATCGCATCCAGGGTGTTGGCGGTGCACACGAACAGCACCTTGGAGAGGTCCAGGCGCACATCGAGGTAGTGATCCAGGAAGTCGACGTTCTGCTCCGGATCGAGCACCTCGAGCAGCGCCGAGGCCGGGTCGCCCTGGAAGGACTGCCCCATCTTGTCGATCTCGTCGAGCATGATCACCGGGTTCTCGACCTCCACCTCCTTGAGGGCCTGGGCCAGCTTGCCGGGCATGGCGCCGATGTAGGTGCGGCGATGCCCCTTGATCTCGGCCTCGTCGCGCATGCCGCCCACCGAGAAGCGATAGAACTCGCGGCCCAGGGCCTCGGCGATGGAGCGCCCCACCGAGGTCTTGCCAACACCCGGCGGACCCACCAGCAGCAGGATGGAGCCCCCCACGTCGCCCTTGAAGGTACCCTCGGCGAGGAACTCGACGATCCGCTCCTTGACGTCCTTGAGACCATCATGGTCGCGGTCGAGCACCTGCCGGGCATGGACCAGATCAAGCTGGTCCTGGCTGCGCACCCCCCAGGGCATGCTGGTCAGCCAGTCCAGATAGTTGCGCGTGGTGCCATATTCCGGCGAGCCGGTCTCCAGCACCGAGAGCTTGTCGAGTTCGTCGTCGATGCGCTCCATGACCCGCTCCGGGACCACGCACCCCTCGAGGCGAGCACGGAAGGTGTCGACATCGTTCTCGCGGTCATCCTTGGAGATGCCCAGCTCGCGCTGGATGACCTTGAGCTGCTCCCGCAGGAAGAACTCCCGCTGACGCTCCTGCATCTGGGCATTGACCTGGTCGCTGATCTCGCTCTGCAGCTGGGCGACCTCGATCTCCTTGCGCAGCAAGGGCAGCACCTTCTGCATGCGCTCCATGACCGGCAGGGTCTCCAGCACGTCCTGCAGCTCCGGGCCCTTGGCCGAGGTGATGGCGGCGGCGAAATCGGTCAGCGGCCCCGGCTCGTGGGGGCTGAAGCGGTTGAGGTAGTGCTTGAGCTCCTCACCATACAGCGGATTGATCGGCAGCAGCTCCTTGATGCCGTTGATCATCGCCATGGCATAGGCGCGGGTCTCGTCATCCTCGGCGTCCACCGGCTCACGGGGATAGCTCACCTCCACCAGATAAGGCGGCGTGCGGGAGAGCCAGCGCTGGATGCGAAAGCGGCGTGCCCCTTGGGCGATGAACTGGATCTGCTGCTCCTCGCCCTGCAACTTGTGTACCTTCACGGCGGTGCCGATCTCGGGAAAATCCTCCCCGCCGAGCTCCTCGACGCCGGTCTCGCCGACGAAGGCCAGGCCCACGGTGTGATGCGGCGTATTGCCGACGCGCCGGATGGTCTCTTCCCAGCGCTCACGGTTGACCACCAGTGGCTGCACCTGGGCAGGAAAGAAGGGCCGATTGTGAATCGGTAGCAGATAGATGCGCTCGGGCAGCGAGTCACTGGCGGGCACCACCGCATGATGGCTGCCCTCGTCGGGCCTTTCGTCGTGGAAGGCATCGTCGGTGTTGGCCTGGATCCAGTCCAGACCATCCTGCGCTTCGTGATCGTCGCTCATGCGTTCCTCGTTCTGGATCGTCGGGATAGATTTCCCGGGTCTGCCTGAGGAATGCGGGCACCGACGCCCGACTTCAAGTCATTGGAACCGTTCGAGGGCCGGCGGCAGTGGACGACCGTTGATCCGAACCCGGCCACGCACCACATCGATCTCCAGATCCCGGGTATCCAGCGGCAGACCGAGCCAGAGGACCACCACCTTGGGCACCTGGTGCCAGATGAGGTCACCGTAGAGTCGTGCTCGCCAGCGGGCCTGTTCGTTAGCCTGTTGATGAGGATCGAAGAGCGCGACCAGACTCAATTCCGAGAGCTGGCGAGAATCGAAGAACAATGCCCCGTCGCCCCGCGCCTCCAGCCCCAGCATCGGGCTGCGGAGATCGATGGCATGAATGTCCAGCCGGGGGGAGTCCTGGAGCGTGGCCAGTAACTGCGCCTCCAGGCGGGCCAGCAGGTCGCCGCCCTCCCGAGCGGCATCGCCGCGGGCCGCCTCGGTGCGCAGCACGGCCAGCACGCTGCGCAGGGCGTCAGCATTGATGCGTGACAGCTCCAGATCGACACGACCGGTGAGCAGCACCTGCTCGGCCGTCACCAGCCGGTCCAGGGTCAGCTCGCTCTCGACGCGCAGTTCCTGTTCATCGAGAACCGTGCGGCTATGCAGGATCAGCCCGTGGGCCTCCAGTTCAAGATCCGGCTGCTGCCAGGTCAGTCGCTCCACCTTGAGCAGGTCCTGCTGGCGGAAGTGGTAGGCATCATCGGTATAGGCATAGCGGCTCTCCAGGACCGTCGGCCCCGCTTCCAGGGCAGCCGGGCCATCGCTGAGGCGCCAGGGCTCGAGCCTGGCCTGCAGCCGCCAGTCACCGTAGACCCCGCCGAAGGTGATACGCCCGCCACGGAAATCGAGTTCGCGCCCCGCCTGGCTGACGACGAAGGGCGCCAACTGCAGATGCCCCTCCAGGGTGGCGCCAAGGGTGCGGTAGCGGGCCTGCCAGGTGGGCGGGCTCGAGGGCAGGGCGTCGCCGAACAGCCGTAGGTCGTCGGGCCCGAGATGGGGGATCAGCTCGCCGTCGATGCGCGTGCTCATCACCCCGTGACGTGCCACATAGGGCAGCTCGAGATGCCAGGCCTGGCCGAAGCGGGGCGTCAGATGGAGAGTGCCGCGAGACTCGAGCCAGCCCCGCTCGATGTCGCTGCGCTCAACCGCGAGCTCGCCCCGGGCGCTGAGATCCTCGAGGGCACGCGCAAGTTCTCGCTCGAAGAGCACGCTCGAGAGATACTGGGCGGCGCCCCATAGCAGCGCCACTCCCACCACCAGCGGGACGATCAGTCGTTCCTTGCGCATCATGGCGTTCCTTACCCGCGCCTTTTCCGGACCACACCTGTGTCGCCGAAATGCTGGAGAGCTTTCAACGAATCCGTGTCAGTGGAGCCAGAACCACAGGTGCATGGTACTCCATGCATACACAGCGGCGAGGACATCGTCGATCATGATACCGAAGCCACCGGCGACCCGCCGGTCCGCCCAGCGGATCGGCCAGGGCTTGAAGACATCGAAGATACGGAAGACCACGAACCCCCAGAGGGCCGCTTCCCAGGAAAAAGGCACCGCCGCCATGGTCAGCCAGTAGCCAACGAATTCGTCCCAGACGATACCCGAGTGGTCGTGAACGCCCAGGTCGCGGGAGGTCTTGTCGCACAGCCAGATGCCCCAGAAGAAGGTCGCCGCTACCAGGCCCAGATACCAGCCCAGCGGCAGCTCGGAAATCAGCCAGTAGAAGGGAATCGCCGCCAGGGTGCCGAAGGTGCCGGGCGCGAAGGGCACGGTACCACTGCCCAGCCCGAAGGCCAGGAAGTGCACGGGGCGTCGCCATACGCTGGCAGGGGCCTGATTCATGGAGCGACACCTCCCGAAAAGTGCTTCCAGCCGCGATCGCCGGTGACCGTCACGCCCTGCACGCCGGGTCGGTCGCTGAAGCGGCCGATCACCGTGAGGGCCAAGCCCAGGGCGGCCAGCCGGGCGCGAGCTTCGTCGAGATGGTCGGGAGGCAGGCCGAGCAACAGCTCGTAGTCATCACCGCCGTGGAGCCCTGCCTGCCGAGCCCCCTCCTCGCCCAGCGCCGTCACCAGCCCCTCGGCCAGGGGCAGGGTGTCGGGCGTCAGCTCGGCCCCGACACCCGAGGCCTCGAGGAGATGGCCGAGGTCGGCGAGCAGGCCGTCGGAGATGTCGATGGCGGCGCTGGCCAGGCCACGCAGGGCCAGGCCCGCCTCGAGGCGCGGAAGCGGATGGAGATAGCGCTGCAGCAGCGGGTGATGGGTATCGCGTTCGCCACGTTGCCACAGGGCCAGCCCCCCGGCCCCGCCCCCCAGCGCACCGGTCACTGCCACCAGGTCACCCGGCCGCGCCCCGCTGCGGGTCAGCGCCTGTGCAGGGGGCACTTCACCCATCACCGTCACGCCGATGGCCAGTTCACCGCGGGTCACATCGCCGCCCACCAGGGCCGTGTCGGTGGCGTCACAGAGAGCATGGAAGCCACGGGCAAAATCCGCCAGCCAGGCGTCGTCATCGGCGGCCGGCAGGGTCAGCGACATCAGGCACCAGCGGGCACGGGCGCCCATGGCGGCCAGATCGCTCAGGCTGACCGCCAACGCTCGATGGCCGACCGCGACGGCCGGGGCATCCTCGGGAAAGTGGATACCGGCCACCGAGGTATCCACGCTGACCGCCAGCCGCTGTCCGGGCGTGGGAGCCAGCAGGGTGCAGTCATCCCCTACGCCCAGGGTCACGCCAGCCTCGGCCCCCGGCGGGTCGGGGGTGAAGAAGCGGGTAATGAGTTCGAATTCGCTGTGCATCAGGGGCTGGCCTTCAGCGGCGGCGAGCGGTGACCTCGGCGGATCGCAGTCGCCCGGCAAGCTTGTCGAGAATACCGTTGACGTACTTGTGGCCGTCGGTGGCACCGAACGACTTGGCCAGTTCGACCCCCTCGTTGATCACCGCGCGGTACGGAACCTCGAGGCGACGAGAGAGCTCGTAGGCGCCCAGGCGCAGAATCGCCAGCTCGATGGGATCGAGATCCTCGAGGCGCCGGTCGAGCAGTGGCGCGATGGCGGCATCGAGCTCACGACGTTGATCCGCGACGTTGTGCAGCAGCTCGTGGAAGAGCGCCAGATCGGCGAATTCCATGACCTTGTGCCAGTTCTCGTGATCCTCGAGATCGTCGTCGGCCACCTGGCTACGGAACTCGGCCTCCACGGAGGAGATCGACTTGCCGGTCATCTGCCACTGATAGAGGCCCTGAACCGCCAGCTCGCGTGCCGCATGGCGCGACTGCTGGGCCTTGGACGGGGCCCGCGGGCGCTCAGCGTTCATGCCTCACCACCCTCGTCGGCGTCGTCACTGAAACAGCGCAGCAGCGAGACCATTTCCATCGCCGCCATGGCCGCCTCGGCGCCCTTGTTGCCGGCCTTGGTGCCGGCGCGCTCGATGGCCTGCTCGATGGACTCGACGGTCAGCACGCCGTTGGCCACCGGAGTATCGAACTCCAGCTGAAGGCTGCCCATGGCGGTGTTGCAGCCGCCGGCGACATACTCGAAGTGCGGGGTACCGCCGCGGATCACCGCCCCCAGGGCGATCACTGCCTCGGGACGTGCCACCTGCAGCACGCGCTTGATGGCCAGCGGTAGTTCCCAGGCGCCGGGCACGTGGACGATATCGATGCCCTGCGGGTCCACGCCATGGCGGACCAGGCTGTCCACGGCGCCCTCGACCAGGCTGTCCACCACGTGGTGATTGAAGCGACCGACCACGATCACGTAGCGGCCATCGACGTCGACGAAACTACCTTCGACTTGGGAAATCGGTTGCATGATTCTGTGTCCTGAGAGGTCCGGTGCGTGAGGATCCGGAAGGCATGGCGAATGAGCCATGTCGTGATGTAAGAGGCTACGACGCTAGTCGTCGTCCGGCTCACTGGACGCCAGCTCGCCGGGTTCCAGGCGCTCCACCACCTCGAGGTCGAAGCCGGAGAGCGCCGAAAACTTCCAGGGTGAACTCAACAGGCGCATCCTGCCCACCCCCAGATGGCGCAGGATCTGCGAGCCGGTGCCGATGGTCAGATAGTTGCCCGCGCCGTCTGAGTCGCTGGTGCGCGGCGACCGACGACGCTCCAGGAACACCTCGAGCAGATCGTGAAGATCCTGGTGAGGACGGCCGTCGTCGAGCAGCACGAAGACGCCGTGCTCGGCCCGCGCCACCTCGGCGAGGGCCTGCTGGGCGGTCCAGCTCGGCTTGTCGCCCTTCTGCAGGGCGAGCAGATCACGCATCACGTTGGCCAGGTGAACGCGTACCGTGGTCAGGGCCTCGGGATGCGGATGGCCCTTGACCAGCGCCAGGTGATGAGCCCCCTGGATGCTGTCGCGGAAGACGTGCAGGCTGAGCTCGCCGAAGGCGGTCTCCACCGGCGTCGACTCCACCGGCTGCACGGTCTGTTCATTGTGGATGCGATAGTGGATGAGGTCGGCAATGGTGCCCATCTTCAGGCCATGCTCGACGGCGAATCGCTCGAGCTCCGCCCGCCGCGCCATGCTGCCATCCTCGTTCATGACCTCGCAGATCACGCCACTCGGATCGAGGCCGGCCAGGGCGGAGAGATCGCAGGCCGCTTCGGTATGACCGGCGCGACGCAGTACGCCGCCGGGCTCGGCCATCAGCGGGAAGATGTGGCCGGGCTGGACGATGTCGGCAGCCACCGCATCGCGGGCGACCGCGGCGCGCACGGTGCGGGCCCGATCGGCAGCGGAGATGCCGGTGGTGACGCCCTCGGCGGCCTCGATCGAGAGAGTGAACTTGGTCGCGAAGCCGGAACCGTTGTCGCGCACCATCAGCGGCAGGTGAAGCCGTTCACAGCGCTCGCGGGTCATCGGCAGGCAGATCAGACCCCGGGCGTGACGCGCCATGAAGTTGATGTGCTCGGCCTCGACCTTCTCGGCGGCCATGATGATGTCGCCTTCGTTCTCGCGATCCTCGTCATCCATCAGGATCACCATCCGGCCCTGACGGATGTCCTCGACCAGTTCTTCGATGGGGGCCAGGCCCCCGGATGAGGAGTGCACCATGGAGTCTCCATTGATTCAGCGTGGTGGCTGTCGTCCTTCGCCGACGTGTAAGTCGCCGTCAGACGTCGCCACCCCGAAACCGCGTCAGGGTACCGTGGCGCGGCGTCGGGCGCCAGTAAAGAGCCGCGTCGCCGGGCGCCAGTAAAGAGCCGCGCTTACCAGTAGGCCCGGTAAGCGACAGCGCACCGGGCAGCCCGGACAAGCCATCGAAGCCGAAACGACCGCCTCGCCCGATGCGCCTTCGGCTTATCGGGCCTACCGCTCCTTCGAACCTTGCCGGGGACGGGCGGTGATGCGCCAGTCACTGCCCACGGCGCGGATGTCGAGGATCTCCAGCCCCTTCTGCTGGGCCATCAGGGAAAGTCCCGGCAATTCGAAGAGCGGACGCGCCTCGCCGCCGAGCAGGGTCGGCGCCACGAACAGCTGCATCTCATCGATCAAGCCAACCTCGAGCATGGCACCGGCCAGCGTCGCCCCGGTCTCCAGCAACACCTCGTTGGCCTGCTCCGCCTCGGCCAGATGGTGCAACAGGACGTCGAGATCCACGCGGCCGTCGGGGCCCGCAGGCATCGTCACCACCTCGGCACCGGCGGCCTCGAGTCGCTCGCGTCGCTCAGGCTCGTGATCATCCAGGGTGGCCACCAGGGTGCGGCCGGGTTCGCGCAGGCAGGCCGCGGCCAGGGGCAGACGCAGCCGGGAGTCCACCACCACCCGCAGCGGCTGGCGGGCGGCGAGCGCCTCGCCCTCGGGCAGCTCGAGCTGCTCGGGGCGCACGGTGAGCCGGGCATTGTCGAAGATGATCGACTCGACCCCGGTGAGGATGGCGCTGGAACGGGCGCGCAGGCGCTGCACCTCGCGGCGGGCCTGGGGACCGGTAATCCACTGGGACTCGCCGGAGCGCATGGCGGTGCGGCCATCGAGGCTCATGGCCATCTTCAGGCGCACGAAGGGACGGCCGTGGGACATGCGCATCACGAAGCCGGGGTTGAGCGCCAGCGCCTCCTCCTCGAGCATCCCCACCGCCACCTCGATGCCGGCCTCGCGCAATCGGGCGATGCCCTGCCCCGCCACCCGGGGGTTGGGGTCCTGCATGGCCACCACCACCCGCGTCACACCGGCCTCGACCAGCGCCAGGTCACAGGGGCCGGTGCGGCCGAAGTGGGAACAGGGCTCCAGGGTCACGTAGGCGGTGGCACCGCGGGCCTGCTGCCCCGCCGCCCGCAGCGCGTGGATCTCGGCATGGGGCTCGCCGGTACGCTGGTGCCAACCCTCGCCGACCACCCGGTCATCCCTGACCAGCACGCAACCCACTCGAGGATTGGGGTCGGTGGTGTAACGCCCGCGATGCGCGAGCGTCAGGGCACGCGCCATCCAGGCCTCGGGGACGCTGTGCTCCGCCATCAGGACGCCCCGGAAGGATCCGAAGCAAAGCCGGGCTCCTGGGCCAGGCGGTCGATCTCGGCGCGGAACTCGTCGATATCCTGGAAGCTGCGATAGACCGAGGCAAAACGGATATAGGCCACCTGGTCGAGGCGCTTGAGGGCCTGCATGACCTCCTCGCCGATATCCCGGGCGTGAATCTCACGCTCGCCCCGCGCCCGCAGGTTCTGGCGAATACGCTCCACGGCCGCCTCGATGGACTCGGCGCTGACCGGCCGCTTCTCCAGAGCCCGCAGCATGCCGGCGCGCAGCTTGGTCTCGTCGAACACTTCCCGGGTGCCATCGGACTTGATCACGCGTGGCATCACCAACTCGGCGGTCTCGTAGGTGGTGAAGCGCTCGCTGCAGGCCGCGCACTGACGCCGCCGCCGCACCTGATCGCCCTCTACCACCAGGCGAGAGTCGGTCACGCGCGTGTCATTGGCGCCACAGAAGGGGCAATGCATAGGGATAACCCGAGGTCGATGAAAAGGGATATCCAGGCATTGTAACGGTTAGCAGGGAAGGCGCCCAGCGGCTGCCGGCAGATAGCAGCAATGCTCGGGGCTGATCCGTCGGCAGGCCTTCAAGGAGGCGCTGTAAACCCTTCCCTGGGCGCTACCGACGCCCAGCTTCGCTCTCGCGTCCCGCTCCGCTTGCAGGACCGGTGCTGGCCATCCATGGCCAGCCCGTTCGACGCAGTGCTTCTCACCCCTGGCGTAGGACCTCCTCTCCGACCTGCCCCCGGCGCCCCTCGCTTCGAGTAACTGCAATTGCTCTACTGGCAGGCTCGCTACTGCCCCATGTGCTGGCCATCACCCTGCATCTCCATCGGCTGTACCCTCTTCACCGGCGCTTCGACACTCAGGGTCTCGCCGTTGTCGATGGTCAGGGTGAGCGCGACGCTCTCGCCCTCGACCGGGGGCCTGGCCAGTTCGAAGAGCATCAGGTGCCAGCCGCCCGGGGCCAACCGCACGGTCTCGCCAGCGGGGAGCGGAATCTCCTCGACCTGGCGCATCTGCATCACGCCATCCACCATCACGTGATTGTGGAGCTCCAGGGTGCCGGCCAGCGGCGAGGCTCCTCCGACCAGCGCCAGGTCCGTCTCGCCCGGGTTGGTCAGGTCCATGAACGCAGCAGTGGTGGGCGACCCCGGCGGCACCGCCCGCACCCGGGGCCCCTCGACAGTGAGGGACTGGGCCAGGGCAGTGGCGCTGAACAGCGAGAACAGGACCAGCGATAGGAAAGCGGTGCGCATGTCGATCGACTCCAGTGGCTCAAGGGGACGAGTGGAGCTTACCCTGCCTCGCCATGAACGGGGAGCGGGCTGCGACATCGCGTCCCGCTGGCGAAGGCAGGGATTAATCCACGGCTAATGGGCGCATGACAGGATGGGAACTCACGGGCCCCGGGCGGGTCCCCACGACACCCCCTCAGCAACAGGACACTTCAATGCGAGCCCTTTCCCTCTCCCTGACGGCCGGCCTGGTCGCGCTCTCGCTCACTGCGACACTCGCCGCCGACGAGCACTGGCCGGCGCCGGTCCAGGCGCTGGTGGACCAGGGCCTGGAGATCCACGGCGAGTTCTCGGCCCCGGGCGGCCTCAGCGGTTTCGCCGCCAGCCACCGGGGGCGCGAGATGACCGTCTTCCTTACCCCGGACGGTGACCATGCCGTGGTCGGTACCCTGCTCGATGCCCAGGGCAACGACCTCTCCGCCGCGCCCCTGGACGAGCACGTGCGCAGCGGCCAGGAGGCCGAAGTATGGCAGCGGCTCGAGGATAGCCACTGGATACAGGACGGCGACCCGCAGGCAGCACGCGTGATCTACACCTTCACCGACCCCAACTGCCCCTACTGCGCCCGCTTTCACGAACAGAGCCGCCCCTGGGTCGAGGCGGGCGAGGTGCAACTGCGCCACATCATGGTCGGTATCCTGCGCAACGACAGCCCGGCCAAGGCGGCCGCCCTGCTCGGCGCCGAGGACCCCACCGCCGCGCTGCAGGCGCACCAGGAGAGTGACGAAGGCATCGAGGGTTCCGCCCAATCCCGCGAAATCGAGGAGCAGGTCTACGCCAACAACCAGCTCTTCGAGATGCTGGGGCTGATGGCCACGCCCACCAGCTACTACCGCAACGACGAGGGCCGCCTGGAAAAGGTCGAGGGGGCACCGAACGAGGAGCGCCTCGAGGCGATGATGGGCGCGCCGCGCCCCTGAGGCCACGCAAGTGGGCCCCGCTGCCATCGGCAGCGGGGCCCACTTGTCTCCAGGTGGAGCCTTCTGTCAGTCCTCCAGGTCCTCGAAGCGCGGCTGGCCGACGTTCCAGGGCACGATATCGCCCTTCTCACCCCAGTTGGCGTGGTCGGCGAGGCGGTGGCCATCGTGCTCGCGTACCTGGCCATAGCTGGAGTTCTTGTGGAAGGTGGGCCCGAACTTTTCCAGGGTTTCCTCCACGTCGCCGGTGTAGCGCGGGTCCTGCGGGCGCTCCTGGCGGGTCATGTAGTAGGCGATGTCCCAGGCCTCCTGGTCGGAGAGCGACAACGGCTGGCCCAGCGGCATGTTGTTCTTGATGAACCCGGCCGCGGTATGCGTGCGTACGATGCCGGCACCCCAGTTGTTGGAGCCGTCGCCCCAGGGGGCGGGGAAGACGTACTCGCCATCCTCGTAGAGCCCCGAGCCATCCTCGCTGTGACAGATCGCACAGTTATCGAGATAGCCCTGCTCGCCACGTGCGTAGCTCAGCTCCTCGGGCCGCTCAGGGGCCGGGAAGCCGCGGCCGTAGATCGGCTGATCCGGATACATGGGCGCCCCCGTGGCCAGCCACCGATGGTAGGCGGACAGGGCCAGCATGTCGTCGCTGCCGTACTCGGGGGGCGTGCCGTTCATGGAGTAGGCGAAGCAGCCGGCGATGCGCTCCTCCAGGTTGTTGACGTGCTGGTTCTTGCCCCGGAAGTTCGGCAGCGTGACCGCCGCCGGCCAGATCGGTGCGCTGAACGGCTGGCGGCCCTCGCCCAGGTGGCAGCTGGAGCAGTTCATGTCGTTGAAGACATTCTCGCCGCGCAGCTGCTGGGTATCGGTAAAGAGGTCGTAGCCACGGCGGATGACCTTCTTCAGCTCGGGATGCAGGTCAGCCTCCTCGAGATCCGCCATGGTCGGCGGCACATGCACCAGCTCGCCCTCCTGGGGAGCGGGATAGCCCATCTCCACGAGGGTCTCGTACTCCGCCCAGGCGGCCATGCTCATGCCGGCGGCCAGGGTCGCACTGGCCAGGGCCAGGGTTGTTCTGCCCAGGGTGTTAGTGTGACGTTTCATGCTCTGTTCCCCTTATTCGGACACCACGGACTGATTGGCCAGCCAGGCCGAGACGGCACGGATATCCTCGTCGCTCATGCGCTGGGCGATGGCCCCCATCAGGTTCTGGGGATCGTTGCTGCGCTCCCCTTCCTGCCAGGCATGCAGCTGAGTCTCGATGTAGCCGGCGTGCTGACTGGCGATGCCGGGAAAGGTGCTGCCGGCACCCGCGTTACCCGGGCCATGGCAGCTCTTGCACGAGACGATGTACGCGTCCCAGTCCCCGCGCAGGGCCAGCTGTTCGCCACGCGCCAGCAGCGCCTCCTCGGCCTCCTCGCCCCCCTGGGCCTCGGTCACCGGCATCTGACTGTAGTAGGCCGCCACGTCGGCGATCTGCTGGTCATCGAGCATGTTGGCGAAGGGCATCATGCTGGCATTCTGGCGCCGGCCCGCCTTGAAATCATGCAACTGCTTGGCGATGTAGCCGGCATCCAGGCCGGCCAGGCGCGGCCAGGACTCGCCCCCTGACACGTTCATCCCGCTGCCGTCGGCCTGGTGGCAGGCCACGCAGGTACCGGCCGCCGCCTGGCCGCGCTCTGCGTCACCCTCCTGCTGGGCCTGGGCCTGCCCGCCGGCCAGACCCAGGCCCAGCAGCAGGCCGAGCCCACTCGCGATCCTCACGGTTCTCATCATCCATCCCTCTCTTCGTTATCGTTGACCCCTGGCGGGGTTGCGTCCCGGGCCGGCCGTGCCGGTCCCGTCGACCGCGGCGTCAGCGGCAGCGTCAGCCGGGCCTCCAGCCCACCCCCCTCGGGGCGGGTAAATGCCAGCCCTCCGCCGAAGCGCTCGGCGATGGCGGCGACGATGGCCAGCCCCAGGCCACTGCCCTGCCGGCGGCTGGCCCGCCAGAAACGACGCGGCAACTGCTCGAGCTGGGCATCGTCGACCCCGGGGCCACGATCCCTCACCCCATAGGTCAGCGTTCGGCCATCCGTGTCGATGCGGGCGAAGACTTCCACGGGACTCTCCCCGGGGCCATGGCGAAGGGCGTTGTCCACCAGGTTGCGCAGCGCGGTGATCGCCAGCTCTCGCGGCACCGCCAGCTCCACCTCGGGCCAGGCCGCGGGCAGCGTGAAGCGTTGCCGATCGCTCGCCGAGGCGTCGCGCAGCGCCAGCTCCACCACATCGGCGACGCGGCTGGCCTCGCCATCCTCGAAGTGTAGTCGACCTTCCACCCGCGCCAGCATCAGCAGCTGATCCAGGGTCCGCGAAAGACGTGCCACGCCCTCCTCGGCATGATCCAGGGACTGGCGGGCGGCCTCGCCCTCGACCCGGCTGGCCACCTGCAGGTGCGTCTTGATGGCCGTCAGCGGCGTGCGCAGCTCGTGGGCAGCATCGTTGGTGAAGCGCTGCTCGCGCACGATGGTCTGCTGGATGCGAGCCAGCAGGCCGTTGAGGGTCTCCACCAGCGGGCGGATCTCCACCGGTATGTCATCGGTCGCCACCGGCGCCAGGGCATCCGGGTGGCGGCGGGCCAGGGCATCGCGCAGCCGGTCCAGCGGCCGCAGCCCCCTCACCACGCCGAACCACAGCGCCAGCAGGCTGCCGGAAAGCGCCACCACGAAGGGCACCACGGCCACCTGCAGCACGTTGCGCATCAGCAGGTCACGCTCATCCATGCGATCGGCGGTGGTGATGGTCAGCCCGCCCCGCTCGTAGGTGAATACTCGCCAGGTGATGCCGCCCTCCTCACGATAGGCATGGCCCGGCTCGCGCGCCTGCAGGATATGCTCCATGTCGGTATGGGTGCGCGCCATGATCTCGCCGCGGGGCGAATGCACCTGACAGGCCAGCCCTTCGATGGGCGGAATGGAGAGCGCCCGACGATCCGCCTGCTCCCAGACCTCCACCGGCAGCTGGGCCATCAGCCCGGCCACCATGCGGGCCGATTGGGCGAGCCGCTGGTCCAGGGTCTCCTCCACCTGCTGGTGAAGATCGCGCATCAGCCAGGCGGCGGCCAGGCCCCACAGCAGCATCAGGGTCAACCCCAGGGTCATGACCAGGCGTGTGCGCAGGCTCATGCCCGACCGGCCCCGTGGCGGCTTGGCACCTCCACCGCGGAGGGCTTGCCCAGCCGGTAACCCAGCCCGCGCGCCGTCTCGATCACCCGGCTGCCGAGCTTGCGACGCAGATGATGGATATGCACATTGAGCGCATTGCTTTCCACCTCTTCGTTCAGGCCGTAGAGGCTGTCCTTGAGCTGACCGGCAGTCAGCACGCTGCGCGGGGCCTGGAGAAAGGCCTCCAGCAGCACCAGCTCGCGGCGCGAGAGGCTAACCGGCTTCCCGTCCACGCTGACCTCGCGGGCCACCGGATCCAGGCACAGCGGGCCATGCTCGATCAGGTCACGGCTGCGACCGGCGGCCCGCCGCAGCAGGGCCTGCAAGCGCGCCACCAGTTCGTCCAGGTCGAAAGGCTTCACCAGGTAGTCATCGGCCCCCACGTGCAGCCCCTCGATGCGGTCGCTCACCGCGTCGCGGGCAGTGAGGATCAGCACCGGAGTATCGACACCCGCCCCGCGCCACTCCTTCAGGAGCAGCATGCCGTCGCCGTCGGGCAGACCCCGGTCGAGGATGACCACATCGCTCGATATCGTTTCCATGGCCGAGCGTGCCTCGCCCATGGTGGTCACATGGTCGACGACGAAATCATGGGCGGCGAGTCCGGCCTGGATGCCCGACGCCACAAGGGCATCATCCTCGATGAGCAGTACGTGCATGACTGGGAATCCTTGGTATGTGTGACATCGTGTCACCCGGCCATTAAGAAGGCGTTAAGCCGTCATAAGGCTAGTACGGTTCGTGCTAATCCATTGGTCGCAAGGTCGGGTTCTCGAATTCAGGGGCGCAAAAAAAAGCCCCCGCCGGCAGGACCGACGGGAGACGAGAGCAGCGGGTCAGGCAGTGTCATCCCCTGGCTGGGATCGCTCGGGCCAGGAACCAGCCGGCCACCATGGCGATCAGCATGGCCAGAAGGGGCACGGTGAGACCGGCGATGGAGGCGAAGGCCGGTCCCGGGCAGTAGCCGGAGAGCCCCCAGCCAATGCCGAACAGCGCCGAGCCGCCGATCAGTCGGGCGTCCAGGTCCTGTCGGGTCGGCAGCTGGAAGGCGTTGCCGAAGAGCGGGGCCTTGCGACGCAGTACCAACCGATAGCCGATGAAGTTGGTGACTACCGCACCACCCAGCACGAACATCAGGGTGGGGTCCCAGGCACCGAAGAGGTCGAGGAAGCCCAGCACCCGTGCCGGGTCGGTCATGCCGGAGATGGCCAGACCGAGGCCGAAGATCAGGCCGGCGATATAGCCCGCCAGGGTCTTGAGATGAGAGGCCTTCATGCGCCACCTCCGATCATGTGCCGCACCACGAAGACGGTGACGATCGCCGCCACCAGGAAGGTCAGGGTCGCCACCAGGGAGCGTGGCGACAGCCGCGCCAGGCCGCAGACCCCGTGGCCGCTGGTGCAGCCACTGCCGATGCCCGTGCCCAGGCCCACCAGCAGGCCGGCCACCAGCATCAGCGCCACGCCACCGGCGGGCTCGCCGACCACCTCGCCCGGGGCCCCGGCCACGTTGCCCAGGCCGCCGCCGAGCAGCATCAGCACGATGGGGCCGCTGATCAGGCCGAGCAGGAAGGTAAGACGCCAGGCACTGTCGCCCTTGGGTCGAAGGGTAATCAGGTTGCCGAGGATGCCGCTGATGCCGGCGATTCGGCCCAGCGTGGCCATCAGCCAGGTGGCAGACAGGCCGATCAGGATGCCGCCGGCCAGTCCCTGCAGGGATGAACTCCAGTCCACTGTTTCTCTCTCCATTGGGGGCATCCCGGGGGATGCGGTGCTGTTGAATCGTCGAGGGGTGAGGCGCTAGCGCGACGCCGTCATCTGCAGCTCGGCACAGCGCTGTGCCAGGGTGCCGTCGCTCTCGCCGCGCAGCTCTTGCCAGGCATCATAGGTACTGAGGAACACCTGCCCGGTGAGCTCGCGGCAGAATTCGGTGTTCTGGAGCCGGTCCATCACCGGCCCCTTGACCTCGGCCAGGTGCAGGGTGACGCCGGCGTCCTTCAGTCGCCCATTGATGGCCTCGAGGCTCTCCAGCGCCGAGGCATCGATGAGATTCACCGCCTGGCAGGCCAGCACGATATGCTCGAGCGCCGGTTGGCGCGCCGCCAGCTCCATCACGGTATCCTCGAGGTAGCGCGCGTTGGCGAAGTAGAGGCTCTCGTCGACCCGCAGGATCGCCAGGCGGTCGTCGGTCTCCACGTCGTGACGCTTGATGTTGCGGAAGTGCTCGCTGCCCGGCACCCGCCCCACCACGGCACTATGGGGCCGGCTGGTGCGATAGAGGTGCAGCGCCAGGGAGAGCCCCACCCCCACGGTGATGCCGCTTTCCACGCCAACGCCCAGGGTGACCAGGATGGTCGCCAGCATCGCCGCGAAGTCGCTGCGCGAGTAGTCCCAGGTGCGCTTGATGGCCGGGAAATCGACCAGCGAGAGCACCGCCACGATGATGGTGGCCGCCAGAGTGGCGATGGGCAGGTAAGCGATCAGCGGCGTGAGCAGCAGCGCCGCCCCGGCGATCCCTACCGCGGTGAACGCCCCAGCCGCCGGCGTCTCGGCCCCGGCGTCGAAATTCACGACGGAACGGGCGAAGCCGCCGGTGACCGGCATCCCGCCGGTGAAGGAGGCAGCGATGTTGGAGGCGCCCAGGCCCACCAGTTCCTGGTCGGGATCGATGCGCTGGCGGCGCTTGGCCGCCAGGGTCTGACCCACCGACACCGATTCCACGAAGCCGACGATGCTGATCAGCAGCGCCGCCAGGAACAGCTGGCTCCACAGGCCGCTGTCAAAGCCAGGCAGGGTCAAGGGTGGCAAGCCTGACGGCACGCTGCCGACCACGGCTACACCGCGCGCGTCGAGGCCCAGCCCCCAGGTGGCCAGGGTGGTGACCGCCACCGCGAGAATCGGCGCGGCCTTGGTTAGCATGTCCGCCGGCCGGACCGGCACGCCCAGGCGGAGCAGCCCCGGCTTGAGCCAGCGCCGTGCGGCATAGAGGAAGACCAGCACAGAGGCGCCGATCATCAGGGTCGGGCCGTTCACCCCGCCGAGGCCCCGGGCCAGACTGGCCAGCAGTTCCAGCAGGTTGTGGCCACTGGCCTCCACGCCCAGCACATGCTTGAACTGGCTGGCGGCGATGATCAGCCCCGAGGCGGTGATGAAGCCCGAGATCACCGGGTGGCTCAGGAAATTGGTCAGAAAGCCCAGCTTCGCCACGCCCATCAGGGTCAGCATCAGTCCGGACATCAGCGCCAGTACCAGGGCGGCACCGAGGTATTCCGGCGACCCCTGGGGGGCGATCTGCCCTACCGCCGCCGCCGTCATCAGCGACACCACCGCCACCGGCCCCACCGCCAGGGTGCGACTGGTTCCGAATACCGCGTAGACCACCAGCGGCGCGATGCTGGCGTAAAGGCCCACCTCCGGCGGCAGCCCGGCCAGCATGGCGTAGGCCAGCGACTGCGGAATCAGCATGACGGTCACGATCACCGCCGCCAGCAGGTCGCTTCCCAGGGTGGCGCGGCCATAGCCGGGTAGCCACTGCAGGATGGGCAGATACCGCTTAGGGTTCATGGCTCAGTTCAGCCCGGCGGCGGCTTCCAGCATCGGGCGGCGCGCTTCCAGGTCATGCCCCGCGGCCCGGGCCGCTTCCAGCAGCGCCGGGATGTTGCAGTTCCCTTCTTGGCTGCGGGCATGGGCCCAGAGATGCACGGCCCGCTTTCCGGTCTTGCAGAAGGCCAGAATCGGCGTGGGTAGCCCGTCGAGGGCCTGGCCGAAGGCCTCGATGTCGGCCTCCGAGTACTCGCCGGGAGTGACCGGGATACAGCGCCATTCGAGGCCGAGCTCGGTGGCGCGGGCCTTCAGGGCACGGTCGTCGGGGTGATCCTCGGCTTCGCCGGGCTGGCGATTGCAGATCACCGAGCGAAAGTCGCGGCGGGCGACCTCGTCGAGATCGGCAGGCGTCACCGCATCGGTGACGGCAAAGCCGGGTTCGAGTTCATGAATCTGCATGGACGTTCTCCTGGAAAGCTGGGGTCTCAAAACTTGTTGATCGGCACCTTGAGGTAGACCTGGCCGTTGTCCTCGGCCGGCGGCATGTGCCCGGCGCGCATGTTGACCTGCACCGAGGGCAGAATCAGACGCGGCATGCCCAGGGTCGCATCGCGTTCGGTACGCATCTTGACGAACGCTTCTTCGCTGATGCCCTCGTGCACATGCACGTTCTGCTGGCGCTGCTCGGCCACGCTGGTCTCGTGCTGGTAGGTCTCGCGCTCCGGTGCCTTGTAGTCATGGCACAGGAAGAGGCGGGTCTCGTCCGGCAGGGCCAGCACCTTCTGGATGGAGCGGAAAAGCGTGCGGGCATCGCCGCCGGGGAAGTCGCAGCGGGCGGTGCCGTAGTCGGGCATGAAGAGGGTATCGCCAACGAAGGCGGCGTCGCCGATCACGTAGGTCAGGCAGGCCGGCGTGTGGCCCGGCGTATGCAGCACCCGCCCCTCCAGGTTGCCAATGGTGAAGGTGTCGCCCTCCTCGAAGAGGCGGTCGAACTGGCTGCCGTCGCGGGCGAACTCGGTACCGGCATTGAAGGCCTTGCCGAAGACGTCCTGCACCACGGTGATATTGGCGCCGATGCCGGTCTTGCCGCCCAGCGTCTCGTGCAGATAGGGGGCGGCGGAGAGGTGGTCGGCGTGAACGTGGGTCTCGAGCACCCACTCCACCTCGAGGCCGTTGTCGCGCACGAAGTCGATGATCGCGTCGGCGGAGCGCACATCGGTGCGCCCGGCGGCGTAGTCGAAATCGAGCACCGAATCGAGGATCGCGCAGGCACGGCTCGAGGGATCCTGCACCACATAGCTGAAGGTATTGGTCGGCTCGTCGAAGAAGTGGGTAACCACTGGCTGTGACATGGGGAACTACCTCCATTGAGTGTCGCTGGCCGGGAGATGGCGTCAGTATAGCGCCTTTCAAGTTCTAAGGTTAGAATTTTTTGCAATATAACACCTGCAAGGCATGCCGCTTCCCGACCTCAGCGGCCACGCCCGATACGCCAGTGGCGCACCGGGCAATAGCCGGCCACTACGCCCGGGAGGCACCTTCCAGGGCGTCCAGCGGAATCTTCAGGTAGCGCTTGCCGTTGGCCTCGGGCTCCGGCAGGCGGCCGCCCTGAATGTTCACCTGCAGGGAGTGCAGGATCAGCTTGGGCATCGGCAGTTCGCTGTCTCGCTCGTTGCGCATCGCCACATAGTCGTCCTCGGAAACATCGACCAGATGCTTGTTGGTCTCGCGCTGCTCGCGCACCGTGCTTTCCCATTCCGGCTCCCGGCCATCGGGCATGTAGTCGTGGCCGGTGAACAGCCGTGTCTCGTCGGGCAGCGCCAGGATGGCCTGGATGGAGTTCCAGAGCTGATGGGCGTCACCGCCGGGGAAGTCGGCCCGGGCGGAGCCGAAGTCGGGCTGAAAGAGGGTGTCATGGACGAAGGCTGCGTCGCCGATCACATAGGTGATCGAGGCCAGGGTATGACCCGGCGAGAACATCGCCCGTGCCTCGAGCTCACCGATGCGGAAGGTATCGCCCTCGGCGAACAGGCGGTCCCACTGGGAACCATCCGCAGGGAAGCCGGGCCAGTGATAGAGCCCTTTCCAGAGTTCCTGAACCTCCACGACCTTCTCGCCGATGGCGGTGGGCGCGCCGGTCTTCTCTTTCAGGTACTGCGCCGCGGAGAAGTGATCGGCATGGGGGTGGGTATCGAGAACCCACTGCACCTCGAGCCCTTGCTCCTGCACATAGGCGAGCAACTCGTCGGCGTGGTGCGTGGCCGTGGCACCGGACGTCTCGTCGAAGTCGTGGACCGGGTCGATGATGGCGCACTGGCGGCTCACCGGATCACTAACCACGTACTGCACGCTGAAGGTGTTCGGGTCGAAGAAGCCTGCCACATCGGGCGTGCCGGCCCCGGTGTTCTGCGAGAGGGCGAAGGTCTTCATGGTCTCATCTCCTTGGCGCCCGGCTTAGGCCAGGCGGCCCTTATCAAATATGTAATAACCTTAGCATATTTTGCTTTATATAACGATAAAGGCCCTTCATCGAGACGATAGCCGGCAGACAGGGCGGAACCGGGTCGTGAAAGGCGCAAGCGCAAGGCGCCCGCGACTCGGATGTCGCGGGCGCCGCAGGAAACCCCATCTGGCTAGCAAATAAGCAGTTAAGATTTTCTTGACGAACTCAACGAAACATGGCTATGTAACAAAAAGAAACTAAAGATAATTTTTTGCAATCGTCGAGAAGATCACATCGACACGGAATTATGGCTTGGTGAGACACTGAAGAGGCGGTGAGCATGACGCATGATGGAACGGTCGACAGCCAACACACTGCGCCTCCGTTACACCGTTTTTCAGAGGAGAGCTCGGCGCAGCAGGTGACATCCTCATGGCCGCTGATCAACGAGCTTGAACATCTGCCGAACAGCAGCAGCGCTCCCGCCGTGCAGGCCCCCGGCCCCGCACCGCATCATGTCGCTGCGCCTGCCGCCAGTCCGGCGGAACCCACGACGGCCAGCACTTCGCCTGCGCCTAGCCCTGCCATCACCCCACCAGACCCGGCACCCGATGAGCATCACTTCGGGCATCTGTTCAACGGTTACGGCGACACCCCAGCCCCCGAACACAGCGTCGATGAAACACCGCTCAAGCCCCTGCTGAGAGCCATTTCGCAGCAGGGGGGAACATGAGCTGCATCTGTGTGGTGTCACCCAAGGGGGGGGTCGGCAAGACCACCCTCACGGCCAATCTGGCCCTGGCGATTCAACAGTTCGGGCTCAAAGTCAGCGCGGTGGATCTGGATGCCCAGAACGCGCTGCGCCTGCATTTCGGCCTGTCGCTATCCCAGCGCGGTGGCATTGCCAGCCAGGTGGCCCCCGGCGCCGACTGGAAAAGCGCCCTGGTGGAAACCGACAGCGGCATCTCGCTGCTACCGCACGGCTCCTGCACACGCCCGGAACGCCAGCGCTTCAATGACGCCATCACCCACACCGACCTCCTTTCGCGCAACCTCAGGGCGATCGCCGATGAGCCGGATGCGGTGCTGCTTGCCGACCTGCCGCCGGGCGACAGTGCCGCGCTGCAAGCCATCGAGGCACTGACCCCGACCTACTGCGTGGTACTGGTGCCTGACAGCGCCTCGCTGAGCGTGCTGCCCGATCTGGAATCGTCCGACTTCCTGCCCCCCGCGGCCCACAACCGACGCTTCTTCATCCTCAACCTGATGGACCTTCGCCATCACCTAGCACAGGACATCACCCAATATCTGCGCCAGCGTCTGGGGCCCAAGCTGCTGGGGTCGGTGCATCGCGATGAGGCCCTGCCCGAAGCGCTGGCCGCCCAACAGCCGCTGCGACTCTATTCACCAGGGTCGGCGGCGCTGAACGATATCGAGCACGTGGCGCAGAACCTGTATCGATGGATTCTCGCCTCTCAAGGAGCCGAGAGTGGGACGGCTGTTTAACTGGCTGGTCGCCATCGCCTTTCTTCTGGCAGCGCTGCTGTTCATCAGCACACCGCTGCAGATCGAACACCAGCTCGTGCTGGGAGTCAGCATCTGCCTGATACTGCTGATCGTCGCACGCGTCAGGACTCAGCGGGTTCGACTGTTCATCATCCTTATTACCGTGCTGTCGTCATCCCGCTACCTTTACTGGCGGCTATCGGAAACCATCGTGACCTCAAGCTGGATCGAGGGCGTGCTGGGCGCCGGGCTGCTGGCGGCAGAACTGTATGCCTGGCTGGTGCTGGTGCTCAGTTTCTTCCAGATGGTGCGGCCCATCGAGCGTCAGTCTGTCCCCCTGCCAGAGGCAACCGAGCGATGGCCAAGCATCGACGTCTATATCCCCACGTACAACGAGCCGCTGAGCGTGGTGAAGGACACGTTACTGGCGGCTCAGAACCTCGAGTACCCGCGTCATCTGCTCAAGATCTACCTGCTCGACGACGGCCACCGCCCCGAGTTCGGCGCCTTTGCCTCCTCGTGTGGCGCCGGCTATATCGCCCGGGAAGACAACACCCACGCCAAGGCCGGCAATCTCAATCACGCCATGGCCAAGACCAATGGCGAGCTGATCTGCATCTTCGACTGCGACCACATCACTACCCGCTTCTTCCTGCAAAAAACCGTGGGCCAGTTTCTGACCGACCCCACCCTGGCACTGGTCCAGACCCCACACTTTTTCTACTCACAGGACCCGTTCGAGCGCAACCTGGTCGCCGGGCGACGAATGCCTCACGAGAACGACCTCTTCTACGGCCCCGTACAGCAGGGCAATGACTTCTGGAACGCCAGCTTCTTCTGTGGCTCCTGCGCGGTGATTCGCCGCAAGGCACTGGACGAGATTGGCGGCTTCGCCACCGAATCGGTCACCGAGGACGCCCACACCGCCCTCAAGCTGCAGCGGCGAGGCTGGTCGACCGCCTTCATCAAGGAGCCCATGGCCGCAGGGCTGGCTACCGAACGGCTGGCCCTCCACATCGGGCAGCGCGCCCGCTGGGCCCGCGGCATGACCCAGATATTTCGTCGCGACAATCCGCTGCTGGGTCGGGGGCTCACCCTGGCCCAGCGCCTGTGCTACCTCAGCGCCATGCTGCATTTCCAGTTTCCGCTGGCCCGGGTCGTGTTTCTCACCGCGCCACTGGTGTACCTGCTGTTCGGCCTGAACATCATCGAAGCCTCCCCCGGCATGGTGGCCGTTTACGTGCTGCCGCACCTGTTCTGCGTGGTCTACGCCAACTCCTGGATCAATGGCCGCTATCGCTACACGCTGTGGAACGAAATCTACGAGACGGTGCTGGCCTTCCACCTGCTCAAGCCTGCCCTGGCCACCCTGATCTCTCCCCAACGTGGCCGCTTCAACGTCACCGAAAAAGGCGGCGTGCTGACGCATAATTTCTTCGACTTTCACACCACGCGACCCCACCTTTTCGTGCTGGCACTCACGCTCTCCGCGACGGCCTGGGGCATCTTTCGTCTCTACTGGTGGGACGCCGACGCCACGGAGGTCGGCGTGTTGATCTTCAACGTCTCCTGGGCAACGCTCAGTTCGCTGTTTCTGCTTGCCGCCGTCGCCGTGGGCAGCGAACGCAAGCAGGCCAGGCAAACGGTCAGGCTACCCCTGCAGCGCCCGGCAGTGCTCTACCTGAGCAACGGTCATACCCTGCACGCCACCATCGTCGACATCTCGATGACCGGGGCCCATGTCCGGCTGGGATCGGAGCTGAAGCGTGAAAGTGCCATCGAGCATATCGAGATCGCCTACGACCAGGAGGCGCTCATCATTCCGGCGCAGCAGGTCTGTCGTGAGGGACGCTCGCTGCGACTGCGCTTCGATGACATGAAGGTGCGTCAGCGGAGGCGGCTGGTCGGCATGGTCATGGGCAGCCCCGACGGCTGGCTGGAGCGCAATCGCCCGCCTCACGACCGGCCACTGCACTCGTTGGGCATGGTGCTTCAATCCATCTTCGGCCTTTTCCGCTCGCGCTGGCGCGATGCCCGGCTCAACGGCGGCCACGCGCGCCCCTCGGAACGCCCGCAACGCGACCGCCCGTGGCTATGGCTGCTGCTGCTGGTGCTGATCCTGGCCGTTGGGATTCTGCACTCGTTGCAGGCCCAGGCACAGGCCACCGAACCGGCATCATCGGACACTCGCTCCTCCGCCGAGGGAACCCCCGATGCCAACGCCAGTCCCGAGGAAGAGCTCCCGTCTGCGCCGCTGGAGGGGCTGGGTATCCCTACGAGCAATCTGCTTACCGTCACGGACAATCGAGGTTCGGCCCGGCAGAGCGACTCGACCAAGGCGCTCACCCATAGCCTGAGCCTGAACCAGCTGGCCGGACGCGACAGCGTGCGCTTGACCGGCCACGGCGCCCAGGCCGGCATCAATTTCTCGCTGCCCCACGGTCAGCTGGCCACCGATGCCAGCTTGACCCTGGCGCTGCGCCATTCGCCGGAAATGATTGGCGACGGCAGCCATCTGGACCTGGAACTCAATGGCATCAGCCTGGAGCGCATCCCCCTGGACCGCTACTCCGCCGAAGGCACCGACGTCGTCGTCGAGATTCCACCGGAGCTGGTGGTCCCCTTCAACACCCTGCTCGTCAGCCTGAGCGGCGCCACGCGCGAACAGTGCAATACCCTGTTCAACGACGCCATCTGGCTCGAGCTCGAGCCCGCCACCACCTTGACGATCAGCGGCCAATCGCTGCCGGCCGCCCAGCATCTGGCCGACTTCCCGCTGCCCTTCCTCGACCCCGCCGACATGGACGCGTGGCGTCTGCCCATCGTCCTGCCGCAAAACCCCGAGGAGGCCGTACTCGAGGCCGGCGGCATCATCGCCGCCATGCTGGGGAGGCTGGCCGACTACCGTCGCCTGGACCTGCCGATTCACCTGGACGAGATGCCCGAGCGACATGCCATCCTGCTCGCCACGCCGGATGACGAGATAGCAGGGCTCTCCCTGCCACCCGTGTCGGGGCCGCTGATCGCCAGCCTCCCCCATCCCGCCGGCGACCCGTACCGGCTACTCTGGGTCACCGGCCGTGATGCCTGGGAGCTCGGCGTTGCCGCCCGGCACCTGGCCACGGCCTATCCGACGCTTGAAGGTAATGTGATCCCGGTAACGCCAGAAGACGTGGCGGAGCCGGCATCCAAGGCTCCACCCAGCTGGACGCTCCCGACTCCACGCCTTCCGCTCAGCGACCTGCTGGGAACGGATGACACCGCCGTGATGGTCAACGGTGCACGCCCGGAGGAGCTGGTCATCCCCTTCACCTTGCCGCCGGATCTCTACTTCTGGCCAGGGCAACGCCCTGAACTGGAGCTGGCCTACCGTTTCCCCGATGCCGAGTGGCTCGATCCCTATCGTTCCGAGCTGGAGGTCAGCCTCAATGGTGAATACATCACCACACTACCCGCTGCCCAGCGTGGCATCTGGCGCTACTTACGCGACACGCTGTGGACCACCGCTAGCCGAGAACAAAGCGTGACGATCCCCATTCCCGAAGAGAGCCTGTACGTGGAAAACCGCCTGCAGCTCTACTTCCGCCACCGGCCCCGGGAAGATCAAGCCTGCAACCCCGGCCTGCCCCTCAACGTCAGCGCCAGCATCGACGCCGGCTCACACCTGGATCTCAGTCAATCCAGCCGACTGTACGTGCAACCCGATCTGCGCCTGGTGGCCCAGGCCGGGTTTCCTTTCACCCAGCAGCCCGACCTCGGCCGCACCACCCTGCTGCTGCCCGAGGCCCCTTCGCCCGCCGTGATCCAGACCAGCTACGAACTGCTGGCCCACTTCGGCGCAGCCAGCCAGGCGCCGGCCCTGGGGCTGGGCGTGACCACCTCGCTTTCGAGCAATGCACCACAGCGCGACCAGCATCTGCTGGTGGTCGCGCCGCTGAGTGCACTATCCGACCACCCGCTGCTCGAGGCCTCGCCCTTTCATGTCACTGGCCAGCAACTAAGAGTGCGCCAGCGCGGCCTGGTGCACGACCTGCGTCGCTGGCTGCGGCCGAACACCTGGTTCCAGCCCAGACTGCCGGGCGGCCCCCTCCTGGCCGGCGGACAGGAGGGGGCCGTCGCCCTCGGCTTTCCCTCTCCCTGGAGCGAGAACCGCAGCGTGGTGGTCTTCACCGGCAACGACATCGCGCGCCTGCCGAGCATGACGCAAGACCTGATGGACGCCGACCGCCGCGGCGAGATCAGCGGCGATCTGGTGGTGATCGATGATAATCAAGCAGTGAGCAGCTACCGCGTGGGCCATCTGCAGGCGTTCAGCGACATGGCCTGGCACCGCCAGCTGCGCTGGTGGGTACGCCAGTATGGCACCCTGATGCTGGTCATCATGGGGCTGATGATGGGCCTTGCGGTCATCACCCTGCATCGCTGGTTGGAGCGGCGTGCCCAGAGAAGAGAGCGAAGCTTATGACACCCAAGCCACTCATTGGTCTGCTCACCCTGCTTCTGCTGGGAACCAGTGTGCCGCTCCTGGCGCAGTCAGAGGCGTCGCGCACGCCGGCGCAGCAGGCGCTGCTCGCCCAGGCCGAGTTCTGGATCGAGAACCAGCGTCCCGACCTTGCCCGCCAGGTCATGAAGCGCTATCTGGACGGCCAACCCAACGACACCGAGGTGATCTACCGCCTGGCAGCGCTGGCACTGGAGCAGGGCGACAGCGACGAGGCGGCAAGGCTCTCCGCCCGGCTGGAACGTCTCAACGCCGATGACGAACGGGTAGCGAGCCTGGCCCTGAGCCGCATGGGTCGCCAGATCCCCGCTGCCGAGCTGGAGCAAGTCCGGTCCCTGGCGCGCCAGGGACGCGCCGAACAGGCGGTGGCGGGCTATCGTGCGCTGTTCGACGGCAACGTCCCGCCTCCCAATCTGGCCGTGGAGTACTATCAGACGCTGGCCGGCACCGATCAGGGCTGGGAGGAGGCACGTCAACAACTCGAGCGGCTTCATCAGAACCAGCCCGGCAATCGCTCCCTGGCTCGCGCCCTCGCCGAAACGCTGACCTACCGCGAGGGCACGCGCCGAGAGGGCATCGAACGCCTGGCCGAGCTCCATGAACAGGGCCTGGATGTCCAGACACCTTGGCGCCAGGCGCTTGAGTGGCTGGATGCCACCCCCGCGGACGAAGCGCGCTACGCCCGCTTTGCCAGCGCCACCGGCGACGACGCCATGCTGGCCACCTTCGAAGAGCGCATGGTGCAGGGCAGCCGCAGCGCCGGCTACCAGGCGCTCAACCAGGGGCGGCTCAGCGAGGCCGAACAGGCCTTCGCCCGCGCCCGTCAGGAGAATCCCGAGGACGCCGACGCCATCGCCGGGCAGGGGCTAGCCGCGCTGCGGCGCCAGCGCTTCGCTGAAGCCCGCCAACTGCTGGGCCAGGCCATGGAACTGGCCCCCGAGAGACGCGCCGAATGGCTGGGGGCCTACCGCAGCGCCAACTTCTATGCGCGACTGGGCCAGGCCCGCGCCCAGGGCGAGGCGGGTGAGCTCGAGCGAGCCCTAGCCACGGTGCGCCCGCTGACCCAGGAAGGCGGTGAGGCGGGCCTCTCGGCGCGGTTGCTCGAAGCCGACCTCCTGCGCCGCCTGGGACGCCTGGGCGCCGCCGAGCAGGCCTATCTCGGCGTGCTGGACGACATCCCCAACAGCGTCGATGCCCGCCTGGGCATGATCCAGGTGCTCCGTGAACAGCAACGCTGGGACGAGGCCACGGCGATGGCGGAATCGCTACCCGCGCCGGCACAGGAGAACCTTGGCGACATCAGCCTCGGCCGCGCCCAGGCACTGCGCGAGCAGGCCGCCCAGCAGAGCCTGACCGAGGCCGAGGCCACCCTGCGCCAGGCCATCACCATCGCTCCCCAGGACCCCTGGGTGCGCCTGGACCTGGCGCGCCTGATGCACCAGCAAGGCCGAAGCAGCGAGGCCGAATGGCTGATGAGTCCGCTGCTGGGTCCCGACGCCAGCGTCGAGCAGCGTCACGCTGCAGCGCTGCTGGCGGCGGAGCAGGGGCGCTGGAACCAGGCACAGCGCCTGGTGGCCACCATTCCCGCCGAACAGCGCGAGGAGGACCTCACCAACCTGCTGCAGCGCAGCCGCCAGCAGGAGCATCTGGAAGAGCTGGCCGGCATGCTCGAGACGGGCAACCCGGCGGCCAGTACCCGCCTTCAGCAGCTCTACCAGGATTCCGAGGTGGACGCTGCCATCGCCGGCGAGATCGCCCTGATGCTCAGCGACGCCGGCATGCCTGAGCAGGCCCTGAGCTGGGCGCGTCGCGACCTCCGGGGCGGCACGCCCGACTCGCCCGGGCGCTTCACCGCACATCTGCTGGTATTGGCGCGTCATGGCCACCTGGCCGAAGCCCAGGGCATCCTGCACGCCTGGCAGGCCATTGCCGACCTGCCCCTCGCCGAACGTCGCCAGCTCGACGAGCTGGCGCGCGGCATCGCCGTGATCAGCGCCGACCGCCTGCGTCAGCAAGGACAGCTGGCCAGCGCCTACGACGTGCTCGCCCCGCCGCTGCGCCAGCACCCCGACGACGAAGCCCTGCTGCTGGCCATGGGCCGGCTCTATGCCCAGGGTGACAAGCCCACCCAGGCAGCCGAGGTGTTCGACTACGCCCTGCGCCGCCACCCGCAAAGCGACGAGGCGCTCGCCGGCGCCCTCCGGGCCGCCCTGGCCAGCGGCCAGCTGCCGCGGGCCAGGCAGCTACTGGCGCGCCATGCCAAGCGCCTGAACGCGTCGCCGGCACTACTGATGACGGCGGCGGACGTTGCTCGGCAAAGCGGCGACAACCGCGAGGCCCTGCGCTACCTGCAAGCCGCCCGTCGCGCCCTGCCCCGCCAGCCCCTTGCCGGCAGCGCCGAGCCCCAGAACCCCTTCCGCAATAGCGCGGCGAGCAGCGGCTCGGGCGGTGACGTCGCACGCCCGGGCTGGTTGCCGGGCATGGCCGGCGGCTCGCCCGGCTCGTTCGATGCCGGCGAGGCGGCACCGCGCCTCGAGACCCGCATCGACACCATGATCGCCGAGATCCAGCGCGAGCGCGCCCCGCGCTTCGACGGCGACGTCACGCTTGCCCTGCGCAACGGCGATCCCGGCCTCAGCCAGCTGGACACGCTTTCCATGCCGCTGGAGATTTCCTGGGTGCCGCTGGACGACGCCCGCCTGTCGCTGCAGATCACCCCGGTGCGCCTGGATGCCGGCAGCGCCGACACCGCCTCGCTGCGCCAACGCCTGGGTCGCTCCACCCTGCCCGAAGGCGCTCGCCGGCTGGATAGCTCGCTGTCGGATATCACCCCGATCCTCGATCAGATCGAGCAGACCGGCTCGGCCTTCTTTCAGGCCGAGCAGCGTGCCAACCTGGCACTGGACGACCCCAACCTGCCCGCCGCCGAGCAGCAGCGCCTGGTCGGCGAAGCGGAGGCGGCCCGCGAACTGTTCGATGCGGCGCTGGCGCGCAACCCGCTGTTCGAGAGCGGCTTCGAACTGGTCAGCCTGACCGAGCAACAGCGCAGCATCCTGCAGCGCTTCCTCGGCGACGAGGTCGACCTGGCCGCGCTCAGCCAGGCCAGCCAGCTGGACGGCGACAGCGCCGCGGCCCTGGACGCCAGCCGCGAGCGGCTGGAGGAGCAGGTCGCGCTGCTGCGCGGTCGCCTGCAGGCGGTGGGCAGTGCCGCCGACCCCGAGCACCAGCAGGCCACCGGCTCGGGCATCGCCCTGGGCTACGCGGGGGAGAACGTCTCGCTCGACGTCGGTTCCACCCCGCTGGGCTTCGAACGCACCAACCTGGTGGGGGGCATCGAGTGGCATCCGGCCTTGAGCGACACCACCCGGTTGTCGCTCAAGGCCGAACAGCGTGCGGTCACCGACAGCCTGCTCTCCTATGCCGGCACCCATGACGCCTTCACCGGCGACACCTGGGGCGGCGTGGTCAAGACCGGCGGCAGCCTGGGCATCCGCCATGACAGCGACGACGGCGGTCTCTACGCCGATGTGGGCGCCTACCGCTACACCGGGCACAACGTCGCCGACAACAGCAGCGTCGAGCTCTCGGCCGGCGGCTATGTGCGACCCATCAACACCGACCGTCACCAGTTGCAGACCGGCATCCACCTCGGCCTGATGGCCTATGACGAGGACCTGAGCCACTTTACCTACGGCCATGGCGGCTACTTCAGCCCCCAGGAGTACATCAGCGTCTCCTTCCCCCTCCGCTATCAGGCCGAACAGGGCAAGCTAAGCTACGAGGCCCACCTGACCCCCGGCTACCAGGCCTACTCCACCGATGGCAATGCCGTCTTCCCCACCGACCCCGATGCCCAGGCGCTGGCCGACACCCTGACCCAGCTGGGGGGCCTGGCCGAATCGCGCTACCCGGCCAGCGACGAAAGCGGCCTGGGGCTATCCGTTGGCGGCGAGGTGGCGTACCGGCTCAACTCCGCCCTGAGCGTCGGCGGCGGGCTGAACTACAACAGCTTCGGCGACTACGAAGACACTTCCGCCAACCTCACCCTGCGCTACCACCTGGGAGGAACCCAATGATGTCCCAAGGCGCCGCTGCCGATACCCAGGCCCTGCTCGACCACCACGCCCGCGAGCACTGCTCTGCCCAGTGGCGAGCCTTCCTGCCGCTGCTGTTCGCCGAGCTCTACCGCAACGCCAGCGAGGCCGACGGCGATGCCTTCCTGCGCCACCTGGGCAGCCAGCTGGCCCAGCAGCTACCGCTGGACGACCTGGCCACGCTGGAAGCACTGGAACGCGCCATCAACCGGCGCTGGGCCGAGGTAGACTGGGGCTTTGTGCGGCTTAGCGCCGACCAGACCGGCATCACCCTCCGCCACGCTGCCTGCCCCACGCCCATGCAGCCACAAGGGGCCGCCGAGCCCAGCAGCCAACGCGCCATGGCCGCGATACTCGAAGGCTGCTATGCGCAGTGGCTGAAGGGCCAGGGCGGCGGCGAGCGAGTGCCGCTGCAGGCCGTGGCAGAGAGCGCCGGCCTGCCCGGCTGCGTGACCCTGCGCTATGGCCACGCCAGCACGCAGGCGGCCTCGTGAACCCGCCCCGGGCGAGCCAACCGCCACGCGCCAGCGGCCAGGGACACCGCCCCGCCCCTCGGCGGTGGCGCCTGGGTGCCTGCCTGGCGCTGAATCTCGCCCTCGGCCTGGCGACCCTGCTGGCAAGCCCCTGGGCGCTGGCCGTGGATGGCGGCTGGCCGACCTATCAGTCACGCTTCATCACCGCCGAGGGGCGCGTGGTGGATACCGGCAACGGCAACATCAGCCACTCCGAGGGCCAAGGCTGGGGCATGCTGCTGGCGGTGGCCCACGACGACCGCGCCACCTTCGAGCGCCTGTGGCAGTGGACACGCCAGCACCTGACACGGCCCCACGATGCGCTGTTCGCCTGGCGCTACGACCCTCGTGCCACCCCGCCGGTCGCCGACAGCAACAACGCCAGCGACGGCGACCTCTTTATCGCCTGGGCCCTGCAGCTGGCTGCCGACCGCTGGCAGCAGCGCGGTTACGCCTCGGCTTCCCGCACCATCCGCGACGACATCGCCAGCCGGCTGATCCGCCGCCAGGCCGGCATGACGCTATTGCTGCCCGGCGCCGCGGGATTCGAGCAGGGAGACGCGCTGGATCTCAACCTCTCCTACTGGTTCATGCCGGCGCTGGTCGACTTCGCCGTCCTGGAGCCGCAAGGCCCCTGGCAGGCGCTGATCGACAGCGGCCAGCAGCTCCTTGAAGAGGCCCGTTTCGGACGCTACCGCCTGCCCACCGACTGGCTTCGCCTGGGCCCCGATGGCGAGCCGGCCCCGGCACCGGATTGGCCGCCGCGCTTCGGCTTCGACGCCGTGCGCATCCCGCTCTACTTCCGCTGGGCGGGACTGGGAGAGGCCGAGGGGCTGGGCGCCATCCAGGCCTTCTGGGAAGACCCGGCACATCAGCCCCCCGCGGCCTGGATCGATGTCTTCACCGAAGAGCGCGCGCCCTACATCGCCTCGCGCGGCGTGCGTGCCATCGCCAACCTGGCCGAGCCATATCGCACGAGGCCAGAGAACGCGGCCCCGCTTGCCGAAGAGGACTACTACAGCGCCTCGCTGCTGCTGCTCACACGGCTGGCGGCACGCCGACACCCCACCTACTCCCCGTAGCCCCCGATCCCTATCGAGTTCCCTATCTTGCCGCCATGCAGGGGTTGCGCCTTTTGCGCTTCGCAGGATCAAGACAGGCGCTGGCATGTCTCCTACAGCTCGATTCGGTCGCCGTAGGCGGGAATCTCGGCCTCGATGTCGCTCTCGGCGAGGGCCGTCTGAAGGGCCTGCTGGGCACCGGGCTCGCCATGCACCAGGTAGAAGCGCGGCCGATGGCGAAAGGCCCCGGCCCAGCCCAGCAACTGGGTCTGACCGGCGTGGGCGGAGAAGCCGCCGATGGTGTGGACCTTGGCCTTGACCGCCAGGTCCCGGCCCATCACGCGGATACGCTCGGCGCCATCGACGATCTGGCGCCCCACCGTGCCCGCGGCCTGGAAGCCGACGATCACCAGCCGAGTGTCCGGCTTCTCCAGGTTATAGCGGAAGTGGTGGATGATCCGCCCGCCGTTGCACATCCCGGCCCCGGCGATGATGATCGCCCCGCCGTGGATGCGGTTGATGGCCATGGATTCCTCAACGTTGCGGGTCATGCGCAGGATGGGCAAGTAGCGACGGGTGTCGCCGCTGGCGGCCACGTTGAGCACCTTGAGATCCTCGGCATCCAGCGACTTGCGGGCGCGGTGGTAGAGCTCGGTGACCTTGATCGCCATGGGGCTGTCGAGGAACACCATCTGCTGACGCAGCCGCCCCTCGTGATAGAGCACGCTCAGGTGGTAGAGGATCTCCTGGGTGCGCCCCACGGCGAAGGCGGGAATCAGTACGTTGCCGCCGTCGGCATGCGCGTCCTCCAGCACCTGGGCGAACTCCTCGAGGGTTTCGTCGAGGGGCCGATGGTCACGGTCGCCGTAGGTGCTCTCCATCAGCACAAGGTCGGCGTCAAAGAGCTTCTCGGGGTCCTTCATCAACACCGAGCCGGGGTTGCCCAGGTCGCCGGAGAACACCAGCCGCTTCTCCTGCCCGCCGGAGGGAATGGTCAGCTCGACGATGGCCGACCCCAGGATATGCCCGGCATCGCGGAACACCAGGGTCACGCCGCCGGGGAGCCGGGCCGGCTGACCGTAGGGATGGGTCTCGCACAGAGACAGCGTCTGCTCCACGTCGTCCAGCTCATAGAGCGGTTCGACCAGCGGCTTGCTGTGTCGGCGGCGCCACTTGTTTTCCCACTCCACGTCCTTGGCCATGATGAAGGCGGCATCCTGGAGCATGATCTCCAGCAGGTCGCGGGTGCCTCGCGTGCAGTGAATGGGCCCGCGGTAGCCCTCGCGCACCAGCTTGGGAAGCAGCCCCGAATGGTCGAGGTGGCCATGGGAGAGCACCACCGCCTCGAGCTCCCGGGGCAGCGTGCCGAAGGAGCGTGCGTTGGCCGCGTCGGCGTCGCTGCCGCCCTGATGCAGGCCGCACTCCAGCAGCAGCCTGTGCGAGCGGCTATTGCCGTCCACCTCGATGAAATAGCGCGAGCCGGTGACTTCCTTCACCGCGCCCTGGAAGGTGAGTGTCGACATGCGATGGCGCTCCTCGAATCGTTGATAAGCCTGCACGGCCAGCATGCCGAATCACCCGGCCTGCGCTCATGCCATCTTCAACGCGGGCAAACCGTCTTGGCAACGCTGCGGTTGCGCCCCTGGATTTTCGCTTGGTAGAGGCCGGCGTCGGCACGCTCCATCAGCGTCGCGGCTGGCTCCCCGGGCCGCCAGCTGGCCATGCCCAGGCTGATGGTGACGGGGAGGCCATCGAGCGCTGTGCGCGCCACCTGCTGGCGTATCCGCTCGGCCAGGATGCTCGCCCCCTCCAGGCCGGTGCCGGGCAGCAGGAGGCAGAACTCCTCGCCGCCCCAGCGATAGAGCGTATCGCTGGCCCGCAAACAGTCCGATACCCGCTCGACCAGCTCTCGCAGGATTTGATCGCCGCGTTCATGGCCATGGGTGTCATTGACCTGCTTGAAGTGGTCCACATCGAACAGTATCACCGAGATTTCACCGCCTTCATGACCCGCCGTGCGCATGTGCCGCGCCAGGGCACGGTCCAGGCCGCGGCGATTGCCCGCGCCGGTCAGGTGGTCGTGCAGGGCCTGGTGGTTGAGCTCGCGCTCGCGGCTCTTGCGTTCGCTGATGTTGTGGAACATGGCCACATAGTTGACCACGTCCCCGCTGGCATCCGTGACGGCGGTGATCGACTCCCAGACGGGGAAGATATTGCCCTCGCGATCCTGGTTCCATATCTCGCCCTGCCAGTGGCCATGGTCCGCCAGCGCTTGCCACAGGCGGGCATAGAAGGCCTCGTCGTGGCGGCCGGACTGGAAGAGCCGCGGGGTCTGGCCGACCGCCTCCTCGGCGGCATAGCCGGTGATCTCGCTGAAGGCGCTATTGACGCGGACGATAAGCTGCTGGGCGTCGGTCACCAGCGCCGCCTGCCCGGTCTCGAACGCCGTGGCCAGCAGGCGCAGCTCGTGCTCCTGCTGCTTGCGCCGGGTGATGTCCTCCTTGACGGCCACGTAGCTGACGATCTCACCGGCGGCATTACGCACCGGGGTGATGATCTCGTATTCCCAATAGAGCTCGCCGTTCTTGCGCCGATTGAGCATCTCTCCCTGCCACACCTGGCCCGCGCGCAGCGTGGCCCACAGCGACGCATAGACCTGCGGATCGGTATACCCCGACTGGATCACCGCCGGGGTGTTGCCCACCAGCTCCTCGCGACGATAACCCGTCACCTCGCAAAAGCGCTGATTGACGAAGCGGATCACGCCCTGGGTATCGGTAATTGCGGTGGCGGCCGGGCTCTGCTCCACCGCCGTATAGAACTCCTCGAACCACTCGCTCAGCTGCTGAGGCGCTGTCATACCCTCTCCTTTATCCACGGCGCTAGTGGCCGCATGGTTCACCTTGCAGGCGGCGGCTCGGGCAAGGTCATGGGCAGGTGGCGCAGCTGGCTCAGCGGCACCGGCGGAGAAAATAGATACCCCTGCAGCAGGTCACACTGATAGCCCAGCAAGGCCTGGCGTTGCTCAAGGGTCTCGATGCCTTCGGCCACCACCACCAGTTCCATCTGGTGGGCCAGAGTCACGATGCCCTGAACGATCGCCGCGCTGTCACGGCTGGTGAGCACCTGCTGCACGAAGGTGAGATCCAGCTTGAGCTTCTGGATCGGCAGATCACGCAGGTAACTCAGGCTCGAGAAGCCGGTGCCGAAATCATCGATGGCCACCCTCACCCCCAGCACCCGCAGTTGACGCAGCTGCTCTACCGCCTCCTCCACGCCGGAGAGCAGCACCCCCTCGGTCATCTCCAGCTCCAGGCGCTCGGGCGCCAGGCCGCTCTCGACCAGCGCCTGGTTCACCTCGCCGACGAAATCCTCGCGGCGAAACTGCAGCGGCGAAATGTTCACCGCCACCGAGAGCGCCTGGCCTTCCGCGCCTTCCAGCGTCGCCATGTCGCGGCAGGCCCGCTGCAGCACCCAGCGCCCCAGCTCGATGATCTGCCCGGTATGCTCGGCCAGGGGAATGAAATCGGCGGGTGACACCAGCCCGCGGATCGGATGGTGCCAGCGAAGCAAGGCCTCGACGCTGCGCTGCCGGCCGCTGCTGGCCTCGACGATCGGCTGGTAGTAGAGCTCGAACTGCCCCTCCCGCAGGGCCTGCTGCAGGTCATGGCGCAGCGCTACCCGCTCGCCGGAGGCATGCACGGCATCGCCGCGATACCACTGCCAGGTATTGCGGCCCCGCGCCTTGGCCTCCTGCATGGCCAGGTCGGCATACTGCAGCAGCTCTTCCACCCGATGCAGCGCAAGGCGATTGCTGGCCAGGCCGATACTGGCACTGATGTGCAGCCGATGCCCGGCCACCGCGAGTGGCACGTCCAGGGCCTTCAATACCTGCTCGGCCATCAGTGACGCCCGGCCATCCTCCTCCAGGCCGGGCAGCAGCATCACGAACTCGTCCCCCACCAGCCGCGCCAGGGTATCCCCGGCGTCCAGCAGCGGCCTCAGGCGCTCGACCACGGCGACCAGCACCCGATTGCCCACCTCATGCCCCAGGCCGTCGTTGATCGACTTGAAGTCATCCAGGTCGATATACAGCACCACCAGCAGCAGGCCACGCTGCTGGCACAGCACCGCATCGTGGGCCAGGCGGTCGAGCAGCGAGCTGCGGTTGGGCAGGCCCGTCAGCAGGTCATGGCTGGCCTGATAGGCCAGGCGCTGCGCCTGTTCGTGTTCCAGGGTCACATCCTGCTGAATGCCGATGAAATGGGTACAGTGCCCCTTTTCATTGCGCACCGGGCTGATGCTGAGCTGATTGAGGAAGGGGGTGCCGTCACGCCGAACATTGTGGATCAGCACCCGCTCGCCGCGCTCTTCCCGGATGGCCTGGCGCAGCCTGTCGAGCTCGGCGACCTCCGTTCCCCGCCCCTGCAGGAAGCGGCAGTTGCGCCCCAGGCTCTCCTCGGCCGAATAGCCGGTGAGCTGCGCAAAGGCCGCGTTGACATACACCAGCGGCATGTCGTGCTGCCTGGCATCGGCCAGCACCACCCCGCTGGGGCTGGCCTCGATGCCGCGCCTGAGCAGCTGCAGCGCCTCGGCACTGCGGTTCACCATGCGATTGAAACCCAGGCTCAGCGCCAGCAGAAAGCTCAGGATCAACCCCGCCAGCGCGAAGCTCGCCGGCATCAGCTCGGCACGCAGCAGCATCGGCGGGGAATCGGCATAGGCGTTCAGCACCACCCTGCCCCCGCCGGGCAGGCCGACGCTACGCTGCGCCAGGTGGGGCATGGGCGGCGAGTTCGCCGTCAACGCCGGCAGCCCGGGCCGCCGCAGCGTAAAGAACGGTGCCTCACCCTCCACGGTGGCGCGCAGCCCGCCCACTTCCACCACCAGGCCACGGCGCAACAGGTCGGCCAGGTTCACCCAGGCCACCAGCTGGCGGCCGCCCCGGCCCACCGGCAGCGTCACCGCCAGCGCCGAGGGGGCCACCCGGGCCAGCGGCATGACGCGCGGCGCGTCAAGGTCCAGCCCGAGCCATTCCCCCACCGCGGGGCGCTGCAGCTCGCGCCGCAGGGTCCGGCGGGCCTCGTCGTTCTTGCCCAGCAGATGCTCCATGCTGCCATCCGCCTGCAACATTGCCAGGCCCTGCAGATACCCCAGCCGCTCGACCAGGATACTGGCATCCCGCGACCATTGCGGGTTCTGCTCCCCGACCGCCGAGAGCTCGCTATGCAGGGTAAAGCGCTCGAGCAGGTTGATATGCTGGGTCATCAGCCGATGGGCGTTGAGCTCGATGGTGTCCAGCAGCGTGACGGCCTGGCGCTGAAGGGCCGCCTGGGCATTGGCGGTGAGCACGTACCACCCCAGACAGCTGAGCAGCAACAGCCCCACCGCGGCCAGGCGCGACAACCAGCCCAGCGGCAAGGTGGCTGCCCCACCTCGGTAGGCCGCGGCCAGCAGCGCCAGGCCACCCAGCAGGGCGAAGGTGATGCCAATCAATGGCGATGACACGAAGTCCTGCAGCCAGCCCAGGCGGTTGCCCGGCAGCACCAGCCAACCGATGCCCGCCAGGCCGCACAGCAGCATCACGAGACCACTGGCCAGCGCCACCAGGCGGCACACGCTGCGGCGCGTATCCAGCAGGCAACACAGCGCCCACAGCCACAGCAGCACGGCGGCCAGCGAAAGGATGCGCGGCCCGCCGCTGACCCACGACGCCTCTGCCCAGGGCCCACCGGCCACGGCGTTGTGCCACAGCGTGTAGAGGCAGAGCGCCATCAGCGGCAGCGCCGCCGTCCACTTCGCCAGGCGCCAGCCCTGCAGCCAGGAAAAGAAGCATACGCCCGCGAGCAGGCCGGCCAGGGCGGCATCCGGCACCATGGGTGGCTGCAGCGGAAACGCCACGCCCAGCGCCGGGGCCAGCAGGCCGAAGGCCCCCAGCACCGTAAAGGTGACGGCCACCACCATCATGGCCACATCCAGTACCAGCGACGCCGAGCGGCTGGCACTGAAGAGGCCGAGGTCCAATGGCGCGGGGGACGTGCCGGGCATGGAATCGCGTCCTTGGCGAAGAAGGGGGGCAGACGAAGCGGCCTGAAGGCGATGGCGCTCGGCAAGGCGTGCAGGCCCTGCCGAGGCCAGATTAGCAGTAACGCAAGGGAAAAGCGCGGAGGGCAAACGGGCCAAATCGGCGCGGCAAGCGGTCAGGGAGCCGAGCCGTTGGTTCCTTACATGCCACGCGATGGTACTCGCCACCCGGCCTTGCGGCCGGGCTTGATAGCGTGGTAGCTACTCACTCTCACTAATCGAGCATCAAGGTTATCAGCGTTCGGGCATCGGGCAGCCCAGAAACCTCGAGTCCCTGATCTTCCTGGTATCCCTCGATGGCACGTCGGGTGCCAGGCCCATAGAGACCATCGATACTACTACGATAGAAACCTGCTTCACGCAAGGCACGCTGGACGGACATCAGGGTCTCACGCCTGAGCTGCAACCGCTGACCGCCTGCCTCCATCTCCACCACTTCCGAATCGGTAGTGACACGTATCGGCTGCAGCGAATTGAGAAGCTGGGCCAGGGCCGTTTCAACTCTCAGCTCGCTGTTGTCCTGACAAACATTCAGCAAGACGTTCGCCGTATCGGCCGTACTGACGATCGGACTAGCCTCGAACGTATCCCCGGTGTGCAGGTTGGCGGCAGTGATGTATCCCTCCATCCAGCGCAGGTAGATCGACACGTTCTGGTCTTGCTCGACTGCCTCGACAAAGGCGTCACACGTCTGTGATCCGGCGCCTCGAATCGCATAGCTGCCCTCGTCATCGGCGGCATATCCCGAGGCGTTCATCAACAGACCGCCAACGCCTGCCAACATGGCCAACACACACGTTCTTGCCTGCTTCCTTCGCATGGCATCACTCCTGAAATCGATTACGCAAGACCTCGCCCTACTACTAGAAGGCGATTCAATCGACAGCTGCCGTCTCTCGCTGCTGTAAGCGCAGCACACGATTGGCATTGTCGAGACTCTGCAGGTGGCCGGTAATCAAACCCATCAAGCCCGAACGCACCCACTTTGCCAAGGTAGCATCGTCAAGAGCCTTGAGCTTCTCTTCATCCACCATATAGAACCCGCGCACGGCCACTTCCTGCTTGCCAGCCTGATTGACGGTAAACTGACGCTCAACCAGAACACCATGCGTATCCAAGGGCTTCAGCAGTTCACGGGTCTGGCGCAACTCCTTTTCGAAGTTCACCAGAAAGGTCTTGGCGCGCTGTACCACACCATTCTCGGGTTCCTGGCCATCGACAAACAACGGCTCACCCTCATCACCTTCGAAATGCGGAGCCTGACGATCGATCATGACCCAGAAGCGGCCCTGCTCGTCGGTTTCACCCAGTATGAACGGATAGCGGCGAAGATGTGCGGGCAGGTAATCCGCCCTCCATTGGCCTTCACTATCAACGAACGGGTTGTCACCCTTGCGCATTGAGAGCAGCGCCACGGGGCTGACGCCCGTGTCACCCTTGGCAAACACCACCGGAAAACAGCGCGCCGCCTGCTGACACTCGGATATCGCCAGTGGCGCCGAGGTGACCTGCTGGGCGAAGCGGTAGTCGGCAACGGGATGATACGTCAGGTCGCCGTGACGACGAGAATCGAGCGCATCGAGATTATCAAACATAAGCGTTATTCCGTTTCAGTAAAAAGAAGGCGAACCAGGGTATCGACATCCGGTGCACCCGTGGCATTGAGTCCTTGCTGCTCCTGAAAATCGCTCACGGCCTCACGAGTGGCGTCGTTGAAGCGGCCATTGGCCTCGACATCCTCATACCCGCGATCGATAAGCGCCTGCTGAAGCCGCTGCAGGGTAGCCTGGCGAATATTGAGGGTGCTGTCGCCCACGCTCAACGTGACCGGGTTGGAAGCCGCCTGTACGCGTGCCGGCATGAACAGATTGATCAGCCTGGCAAGGGCCGTCTCGACCCGAATATCCGCGGAGTCGCGGCAGATATTGCGCACCATGACCGCCACCTCGCGCGCGGACATGACCGGCGATACGTCGAAGGTATCATCCAGGAAGCGGTTGTAACCGGTCAGATAGCCCTCCATCCAGCTGGCGTAGGCATTCAGTAGTTCCGGTGTCTCTTCCAACTGTTCGACCATTGCCTGGCAGGTCTGGGCACCCGCGCCGCGAATGGCATAATTACCTTCGTCATCCGCGGCATTAACGGAAAACGGCAAGGCAAGTAATCCTGCACTGAGTACGGTCGCCTTTTTCCATCGACCTACTGCATCAAGCAAACGTGACATCCTCAACTCCTCGCTGATTGGGAGACACTACGACACGACCACATCGGGACCTTGTCGTATCCATTTCTAGCATATTGTGCCGGTCAGCACAGCAACAAAAACCCCCGGCAAGCCGGGGGTCAAGGGGTGGATGAAAGGACTTAGCGGTTCAGACGGCCACTGGCACGCGAGATTGCATTGCCGGTGCTCACGCTGTTGCCGCTGACGTTGCCCTGGGTGGTGGCCGCAATGGTGTTATTGCGGCTGCTGATGGCCATGCTGCCGGTACCACCACCAGAAATGCTGGCGTTGATGGAAGCACCACTGACCGTCGAGCTAAGGGTATTGCCACTGTTGCGCTGATGATTGGCGACACCCACCGGCGTGGTAGAACGGCCAAGGCCATCCACGCTGGCAGAGTTGACGGCACGGTTACCAGTGGAATTGGCGGCAATCATGTTGCCATTGAGAGCCACCGCACCGCCGTTGGTGTTGTCATAGCTACCCGCACTGAAGGAGATGCTGTTGCCATAGGCACCGCTGACCACATCACCGGTGTTCTCCTGGGCATTAAGCACCGACAGCCCGGCGCCGCTGACACTGGAGCCACCTGCACTTGCAGTGGTGGCAGTTCCGCCTCCCGCCGCGCTAGCCGACGTTACCCCCGTCATGCTGGTGGCATTCAGGGTGTTGACGGCATCGTTGGCGGTCGCCGTGGCGCGAATCTGGTTGTTGGCCATCGACACCGCACTGTCGGCGATTTCCCCATTCACTGAGATATCGATAGAGGGGCCATCACCCAAGGCACCTCCATTCTGCACCAGCGAGGAGAGGTTACCGCTGTTGCTCTGCACGCTGGCCACACCCGCCGCTGCGCCGACGCCAGCACCATTCAGCGCGATACTGCTGGTAGCGCTGTTGGCGAAGGTCTCAGCCCACAGGGTATTGCGGTCGACGCTCAGGGGAGTGTTGTCGTTGTTGTCCCCGATAGTGATGCCTGTGCCATCCATCGCCGTGCCCGCGCTACCCACCAGGGTGTTCATGGCATTGGCACTATCCTGGCGGTTGGTAAGCGCGAAATCGCCAGTGGCCTGGGTTTCGCTCAATCCAGCGTTGACCGTCACACTTGAAGGCTGGGCTGTTGTCTGTGGCGAAGCAATCGCGCTAGCAGCATTCACGCTGATGGCATTGGTGGCCTGGTTGCTCGTCGCCACGGCAATGCTGCGGTTATCAGTAATGCTGACCGCATCGTTCCCAGTATCTCCGGTGCCCGTGATGGTCAATCCGGTATTGGCAGTCGTGGTGGTATTGACGGTACCTTCACCGGCATCTTGCTCGTTAAGCAACGCTCCTGTCGATGTCACTGAGCTTGCAGGATCAGCTACTGAGCCAAGGGACATGCTGTTGATACCGCGGTTCAAGGTCGTCTGGCTCCAAGCCAGGTTACCATCGACAGTTACAACGCCACCATCACCGGGATCAAGCCCGTCGACGGTCACCAACGCATCACTTTCCACGGTCGATGAAGTCGTGATGGTATCCTCAACAGTTTGACGATTGGCAGAGACAAAACCGCCAACGGTCGGGTCAGAAGCCACTATGCCAACCTGGGCCGATGCCTGCCCTGTAGAAGAGCCAGCAGCAACCTCGCCACCGGCATCGACGCTGACCTCGTTAAGGGCATTGTTACCGCGCACCAATGCCTGGGCCACGTTATCGGTCAAGCTGACCACACTGGCATCCTCAATGTCATCGACCAGTGTCATGCCGAAGACCGCTTCAGTACTGGCAGTAATTTCCGGAGCGGTACCAGCCGAGATGGTCTGGGTATTGGCCAGGCCGGCGGGATCAGTGATGGCTCCGGTGGCTTGCAGGTCGATCAGGTTGCCGCTGGATGCGATATCCTGTCGCTGCTGTTCAGCCGTAAAGCCGCTGTCGCCAGCGCTGTTGATATCCACCTGGCTGCGCACCACATTGCCACTGATGGTCGCTGTCGAGCCATCACCATCTTCAGAAAGATCTGAAGCACCGATGAACTGATAGGTACCATCGGCATTAGCGCTGGTTTCACCCTCCAGGGTAAAGGTTTGGCGGCTGGCCAGTGCCTGCCCAGTGTCGCCAGCGGTGCTGACGCCGCCACCGATACCGGTGTTAGCATTGTTGCCTGCTCCGTTGCCGATGCTGGCGGCTTCCACCTGAATGGCATTGCCGGCCTGGTTGCCCATCACGCTGGCCAGGGTTTCGTTGTCCTGGATCGATGCCGTCGATCCGAGATCGAAATCGAGATCGACACCGTCACCGACAGTAAGGGTCACCGTACCCGTCGCCGAGCCGGAGAGTTGACCGTCGATCAGTTGATCATTGCCCAGCGCAGAAGAAGCAGTGCTGGCACTGTCGGCGGCCAGGTTGATGGTATTGCCGGCCCGGTTGCCCAGCGTCGACGCCACTACGCGGTTGTCATCCAGCACAACGGTCGAGTCATCGGTATGACCGGCACTCTGGGCGGTGACGCTTCCCGTCGCGGTGGACGCCACTGAGCTACCCGCGACAACGTCCTGGCGGTTGGCCAAGGCCAGACCAGCCTCAGTATTACCACCACCGCTGGCCAAAGCAGAGGTTCCCCCGCTAATGCTGGCGGCATCCACCCTCAACAAGTTATCACCGCTGTTGGCGCGTGAGGTGGCCGTCACCGCGTTTCCGGTCGCGCTGAGGGTGCTGCCAGTAATGTTGTCGAAGTCCAGGCTGACAGTACCAGTGGCCTGATTGGTAGCAGCGGTGCCGAACGACTGATCACTGGTAAGGGCCGCGTTGGCGCTGCTGTCCCCGGTAGCGAACAGATCGACGGTGTTGCCCACCTGGTTGCCCACGAGTTCGCCGTCGAAGCGATTGTTGCTGGCAGTGACCGTGCTGCTGGAGAGATCCAGCGGCGCAGCATTGTCGCCGATATTGACGGTGCCGCCCACCTCGGCTTCAACCGCAGTGCTGGCAAGATCCTGGCTGCTGGAGAGGGCATTGGCCGCCACGGCCGTGTTGCCAGACGTGGCATTGGCCGTGGCGTTGCCGCTACCGCCAGCGATGCTGCCGACACGCTCAGTGATGTTGCCGGAATCATCGGCCTCGCCCAGGCCCACACGGTTGAAGCCAATGTTGCCCAGCGCGGAAGCCCCTGCCGAATTGCCGGTCACGCTCAGGGTCGAGCCAAAGATCGAAGCAGCAACAACGTCGATGCCGATATCAACCCCGGTATTGGTTGCCGTGAGGTTGTCGGTGTTGATCTCCTGAGTGTTGGTCAGCGCCTGAGTGCTCGCAATGCCGTCGGTGCTGGCAAGCGAAACTTCACTGTCAGCGAAGTTGGCACGCGACAGCGCAAGCAGCGTTTGATCTGCAATGGTAAGCGTCGCATTAAAGGCCTGAGTTGCTGCAGTCGACAGATCAATGGTTGCCGCAGAGCCCGTAAGGCTGGAGTCAATGTCAGCCCCCCCTCCTCTGGTGATCTGGGCGTTGGCCAGCGCATGATCGGCTTCTGCGCTTTCGGTGGCGCCAATATCCGCCGTTGCCGTGCCATTTGCCGCGGTGGTGGCGGTAATACCGCTGGTACCCGTCACGTCTACGGTATTGAACGCCGTGTTGCCCAGCGCCAGCGCTTCGATTTCACGCGGCGTAAAGCCGCTGGCATCCATCGGAGCTCCGGTGATGCTCAGGACGACACCTTCTGAATCGTTGTATGCGGTGTCCACGTCAATTGCGAATTGACCATTGGTAACGGAAGCATCGACGGCGTTGGCTGATTGACCGCTAGCGAGAGCAACGGTGGTGTCGCTGACGTCGCTACCGCCATCGCTGGCATTCAACGTGACAGTGTTATCCGCGACATTGGCGCGAGCATCGGCGCTGAGCTGGTTTCCGGCCAATTTACCGATGATGTCGGCACTGGGGGCCATATCGCCGATAATATCCAGGGTCACGCCCAGATCCGTCTGGTTTACGTTAGCAGCATCGAGACTGGCCGAAGTGGTACCGGCGCTCTGGCCGTTGACCAAAACGACGCCACCGTTGGCATTCTGGGTGCCAGCACTCACCGCAGCCAATCCAGGCTGTAGGTCTGTTGAAGCGATTTCCCCGGTCGCAGCAAGGTCGGCTCGGCTGGTGGCATTGTTGCCTTGAGCAGACGCGGCAATCGTGTTGCCCGACAGCGAGGCGGTAGTGGTGCCATTGAGTACATCTACACCTGCCTCGCCGAGGGTGGTGCTGACCAGACCGGCGCCGGTGGCGGTGGTTACATCGGCGCTCTGGCCACTGACCAGCGCGGCAAGGGTAGAGCCAGCGGCATTACCTTCCGTGACCGAAGAAGCATCGATATCGATGGTGCTGGTGGCCTGGTTGCCCTGGGCTGAGAGGTCAATGTTGTTGTTGTCGACGGTGGAGGTGACTCCAATCAACGACGGCGCGGTGAGGGTAGAACCGACGACGAGGTCACTGGTTGCTTCATAGGGCTGGGCCAGTGTGTCAGCCGCCGACTGCGCATTCGACAGGGTAGCGTTTGCCGCCGCTTCAACGGCCAAACCGCTGATGCTCGCATTGTTGGCTAGAACCGCGCCGGAGGTATCAACACCGGATAGCGCTCCGTTGGCCTGCATGCTCAGCAGGTTGGTAGACTCATTGCTGAGTGCACCTGCCTCGATGCTGTTATCGTCTACCGAAAAGTTTCCGGTAATCGAGGTGTCGTTATTACCCGAGAGAGCAATATCGCCATCCACCTGGGCACGAACGAACTGATCGTCGACTCCATCAACAATTTGCAAGTTACCCACGGAGGAGACGGCCTCCAAAGTACCGTCTGCATCGATAAAGGAACGATTTACCGCTTCATTACCCGATGCCTGAGAATCAATATCGTTGCGCGACAGGGTCACCGTACCATTCAATGCGTCCGTATCAGGGTCGTCGATGGAGGCGAATATATCGGCGTTGTTAATGTCAGACCTGACATCGCCAACAAAACCCGCACCACCAGTGAGAGACTGAACATTGATCAGACTGGCACCGGCCGCATTGGTCACGCCCGTAGTAACATTTGTAGAGAGACCCCCAAGAGTCGTGCCAGCCACAGCAGCGGGGTCAAGCTCAATGCTGGCGCCATCGACAACCAGCAGATTGTCACTGTCGTTACCCGAGCCGGACGCTTCAATATCATTATCGGTAACAGACACGACGCCGTCATTTCGAAGGCTACCCGCAACAGCACCATTACCGATGGTCACGCTAATATCCGAAGAGGCATTCAACCCACGGACATTTGCACCGCTGGACTGCAGGTTGCCGATGGCGATGCTGGCTTCGGTTGAGCCGATGTCGCCGTTGGCGATCAGGCGCGCCTCGTTAGCGGCCTCATTTGCGATGGCATCGGAAGCGGTGACGCTATCAGCCAATGTCACGGTACCGCCGTCGACATCGTCAGCCGTCACTCCAATGGTACTGCCAATAGTCGCAGCTATTACATCGCTGGCTGCATCTATTCGCTGGGCACTCAGGCTGGCAAAGCCCGCATCCACGTCTGCTGTGTTATCCAGGCCCAAGTCCACTCCTGCGCCAGCACCGGCCGAGTTGTCGATAGTGCCGGAGGCCTCGATACGATTCAGGGTAGTGGCACTGCTGCCCACCGCCGCAGAACCGATGCCACTACCGGTCAGCTGGGCGGTGCCGGTCAAGCTGGCGATGACAGCACCATCATCCTGCTCAGTGAGACTCACCTCAATGTTGGAGCCGGTATTAAGCGCTGCCAACCTTGCCGAGAAATTATCCTGTACGCTGGAAACGCCAGAAGAAGCGTCGATTGACCCGGTAGCATCCAATGCAATGGCGGAATCCGCAGAATTGCCAATGATACCGGAATCGATATCACTATTGGTCAGACTGAGGGTATCGCCGAACGTAGTAACACCTGCAACTGCAGCAGTTTCATCAACTTCTGCATCGATCCGAATCGAATTACCGGTCGACTCGGAAGGATAAGATGCACTACTGGTAGCTCCCCCCGTGATACCTTCATTCACCTGCACAGTGCTAAGGGTGGTTGAGGCAGCAGTGGTGACATCACTATCGCCGCCGGTACCATCAAACGCTAAATCAGCGGGGCCGGTACTAGAGGTATAATCGCCCGCCGCCAAGTCTTCGAGACGCAGGGAGGAAGCGTTCAGCCTAGCTTCAGCATTGATGCGTGAATCGTCCAGTCCCAGCACGCCACCTGTGAGATCATCCAGATCCTGGGCCACGGTGCTGTTCTGAACCAGCACATCCACGGTCAGAGTATCGTTCAACTGACCCACGGCCTGGGATGCCAGCACATCGCCGGTATAGGGGTTCAACGACTCGGTATTGGCCAGGACGTTGCCATCGGCCACCGCTTCGATGGTGATCCCCGAAGTATCGGCTGTCACATCAGACGTTGTTCCACTATCTGTTTCTTGAATGACAGAGCCATTTTGAATGATGGATTCCAAAGTATTATTATTATTTTCTTGCGCATCATCTTCGAAATAGCCGTTAGCGGTTGCTGAAACCGTTGTGTACGCACCAGCGCCTGCTGTGCGCTCAATCGTAGTATTCGCCTGAGCAATGGTCACGGCGGTCAGTGCACCACCGGCGGTGACGGCCAACGCGCCGGCGGACATCAGCGCGTTGCGACGAATGGCCACATATAATGGATTGCGTTTCATGGTGTTGCTCCCTTGCGTTTACGAGTTGCCCGAGGTGGGCGATTGTTGCTGTTGGTTCTTACCTGCCAGCCCACACAGATTCCACAGACGCATGCGCTCTGCGGTTGTTGAGGGCGGGCTTCACCTCACCGTGCAGTGGACGACGGGGTAGCCATTGGCTGCTGTTTCGCCATCGCTTTCTCCTCTGTCCCCCCGGAGCCTGGGCTCCGCTGCACTTGACCAGCGGGTGGCATCCTGCCATTGCGTCCCTGGTAGTCGGCATCCCGCGCCTTACGCCACCCTTACCTTAGATAAAGATAGCGTACATTCTGTTACTTAACGTCGTTCACTGATGCCCGATAACCGGGCAATCTGTCTCAATCTGCTGCTTGCGCCGCCCCTCCACGGCGGCCTGCGGTGAATGCATCGGGCGCCAGCCCACCGTGGCGCTTTCTCTGGGCGCACAAGAGGTTATCCCCTGCTCTCCCGGGTGCCCCGGAGCCGGGCCTACGCCGAATCCTCGCCTGGCACATCGCGATACAGCGGGTTGCGGCGCAGGCACTGGTGGTGATCCAGTTCATTGGCGGCCGCCACCAGCTCCATCACCCCCAGCTCGAGCACGGCCCGCACGCCCAGGTTGAGCGCTTCCTGGTTCTTGGCGCCGGCACGCGCGTCCACCAGGGTGTCGTCGAAGAAACGGAACACGTCCACCCCGACCTCGTAGCCCACCAGCTGCTTCTGCAGGCTGACCGTATCGATCACGCGCAGGGTGGTGGTTTCCACCAGGCGCAGATCGGCGGCGATGTTCAGGGTGAAGGTGCGCGCCCGGGGGCCGATGCCGTTGATGCGTACCTCGCCGCCGCCGGAGGCGATGTTGTAGTTGACCTCGGTGATGCCGCCCACCAGGAAGACGTCGCTCTGCATCACCCGGCCGGGCTGGAAGAGCCGCCAGCGCACGGCCTGGCCGCTGGCGTCGCGCTGCATCTCGCCGGTGCCGAGGCGTTTCTGCTCCTCAAGACGTTTCTCCGTTTCATTGGGCTCGATATCGAAGCGCTCGAGGATGTGCACCGTGTCGCCCAGCTTGTGCAGGGCCGAGATGACCATCAGCGAGCCGCCTTGGGTGACCGGAGCACCGCCGTCTTGCTCGCTGAAACGCCCGGTGTAGTCCTTGATGTGGCCCACCGCCACCTTGAGCGGCGGGCGGCCCTGCTCGGAGATGCGGTCGGCCAGGCACACCATGGGGATATCATAGGGCGTGCTGACCGGTGCCGGCCGTGAGCTTTGCAGCGAGGACTGCTGCGGAGGCTCGGTCTCTTGCGCCGGCGCCTCTTGCAGCTGGGCGCAGCCGGTGAGCCAGAGCGCGGCCACGACACCCAGCCACGCTTTCAGGCGCCACACAGGCCGAGCCTCGGGGCGGTCGGCACTCGTCAGGGTGGTGGTTTGCGTGCTACCAGTGATCATCAACGAAAGTCCCAGGGGTCAGGTGCACTCAACGGTGAACGCGCGGGTGCCGAGAGATCGGGCGCCACCCCATGGCGAAGAATGTGCCAACCGTCACGATCGGTGCCCGACCAGAGGGCGGGCAGCCAGCGCAGGGCGTCGCTATCGAGGCGCTGGGCATGACGAAAGAACTCGCCAAGCGCCGCCCCCGATTCGAGGCGACCTTGCCAACGATCCCGCGACAGCAGCGGGGCCGTCTCCAGGGGAATGTCGTCACGCCAGATCCAGCCGGCCTCGACCTGGCCGTTACGCACCAGCACCAGTATTGGGCGCTGCGGCATGGGGCGCTCCTCCTCCAGGCGCAGCTGCTGCATCCAGCTGAGCAGCGGCGCCTCCACCTGGCGATTGAGCGGCAGATGGACCGCGGAGCGCGCCTCGGCTTGCGGATCTTGGCGCCGGTGGTCGGGCTCCTGCCAACGCACCTCCTCGGTCTCGGTGTCCGCGGAACGTGGCGCCAAACGTTGCTCGATCTGATCGAGCCAGGCGTCATCTTCCAGCTGCCAGCCGACTTTCCCGGCAGTCTTGGCGTCTCGCCCCGCGGTGACGCAGGGCCGGGGCGCCTCAGCCGGGCAGGGCCCACCTGAGGCGCCGGCCACCCCCCCCGTTGCACTGGCCGCATTGCGCCCAGCACCCTCGAGGGTGACCGCCATCTGGCGATGAACGGCTTCTACCTCTTGCGGCGTCAAGCCGGGCGCCAGCTGCAGGCCAACGCTGGCAGCCGCTGCGGCCATGGGGGCCAGCGCCAGGCCACCCGCCAAGGCAGCCCGCTGACAGCGCCGCAGGAAATGAAACGTCATGGCAGATACCTCGCATCAAGGTGCCGGGAGCTTACTCCCGGCACCAGCGAACGGTTAGCTCTCGCCTTCATCCTTGATATGGATGACCACGCGGCGGTTGGCCTCGGCGGGCACCTCGTCGCCGGTCTCCACCGCGGGGGCGGATTCGCCGTACCAGGCCAGCGAGATGCGGTCGCGAGGCACGCCGCGGGCCACCAGCGCACGCTGCACAGCCTCGGCACGTCGCTGGGATAGCTGCAGATTGAAGGTCTGGTCGGCAGTGGTGTCGGTGTGACCTTCCAGCAGCAGGCTGGGGTTCTCGCCGTTCCGTGCGGCGGCGGCGGCCTGGTCGATCACCGCCAGGGCCTCGGGGCGCAGCTCGGCACTGCCCAGGTCGAAGCGCACCACGTACTGCTCCACTTCGGCGGACTCGGGCGCCGGCTCGCGGTCGGTGGGGGCCTCGGGTTCGTCGAAGTTGACGCAGGGCTGGTGGTTGACGTTGGTGACCGCGCCGACCAGCTCCAGCACGCCCAGCTCCAGGGTGGTGCGCACGGCGAGCTGCAGGGGCTCCTGGTTCTTGAGGCCGGCGTTGAGATCCACCAGCTCGTCATCGAAGAACTTGAAGATCTCGAAGCCCACCTCATAGCCCACCACCTGCTTCTGCAGGCTGGTGGTATGCACCACGGCCAGCGAGCGGGTGTCGACCACGCGCAGGTCGGCGGCGACATTGACGGTGAAGGTACGCGCCTTGGGCCCGATGCCGTTGATGCGCGCCTCGGCGCCGCCGGAGCTGATGTTGTAGTTCAGCTCGGTGATGCCGCCGACGATGTAGTAGTCGGTCTCCATGATGGTGCCGCCATAGTAGGGCTTCCACGGCACCTGCTGCTGCTGGCCGTTGTTGTTGACGACGTGGACGTCGCCATCACCCAGGCGGCGGTTATCCATGAAACCCAGTTCCATCTCGGCAATCTGGGTGTCGAAGCGCTCGAACTGCTGCACGGCGCCGCCCAGCTTGCCCAATGCCGAGATCACCATCAGCGAGCCGCCCTGGGTGATGGGGTTGCCGCCGTCGAGCTCGCTGAACTTGCCGGTGTAGTCCTTGACGTTGCCCACCGACATCTTCAGCGGCGGCCGGTTGGTCTGGCGTACGCGCTGCTCCATGCACTGGAAGGCTTCCTGCATGGGCGTGATGTTGTCGGTAACCGGAGGACCCACCACCACGGGTGCCTCGTCCGGATGATTCCGATCCATGGTGATGCTGGCACAGCCTGAGACGATGAGCATGCTGGCCGCCAGTGCCGACAGCCGCATGGTTGTTTTTACATTCACAGTGGTTCCCCTGTTCGTTCCCGTCAGCGCCTGAAGGTGTCGCCTGGCGGCACCACGCACTCAGTAATAGCCCGTGCTGTTGCCGGAATTGCCGTTGGTATTGCCGGAATTGTTGCCGCTATTACCCGAACTGCCCACCGAGCTGCTGGGCTGGTTGTTATAGCCACCGCTGCCACCGCCCGTGAACGCGCAGCCGGTGCTGTCGCTGACACTGGCAGTGAGCATGCTGTCCTGGTTCTGCTGGTTGGAGTTGAGCGCCTGGTCGGTCAACCCGCCGTTGGCATCCACGCTGCCCACGTTGCTGGAGATGGCGGAATCGGAGAGCTCGGAGCTCTGGGCGCTGTTGCTGTTGCTCTGCCCCACGTTGGCGTACTGGTCGGCGTTGGTGGAGGCCACATTCGACGTGGAGTCGTTGCTGTAGGGCGGGTTACTCCCGGAAACGTCGGTAGCGGCATCGTTGCCCACGGTGATGGAGTCCATGCCGGAACCCTGGGTGCCGGTGGTGGGCGACGAGGTGACGGCGTCCATCTGGTTGGAGCCCGAGTTCCCGGTGGTACTGGCGCTCTGATAGCAGTTGATCTGGTCGCCAGCGAAATTGGTAGTGTAGGAGTTGTTGACGTCGTAGGAGTCGTAGAAGCCCCCCTGCTTGCGCTCGATCAGGTCGAGCGTGTTGACGTCGGCAATCCGGTCATTGGCGCTCTTGAATTGCCAGGAGCGGTTTTCGTCAAAACCATTCGCCTGCGCGGTGGTGATTTGCCCAACGGCAACGGCGAGAGACGCTGCCACCAGCACTCCCCCTGCAGCCGAGGTAATGGAGCTAGCTCGACGCTTCATGGTGCTTGTCCTTTCGATGAGATGCCTAGGATGGGTGCCGTCAGGTATCGGCAGGTAACCTCTACTGAAAATAGCAAGATGCCGCACGTTGTAAAGCACGCTCGCATCAACGCCGCTGATCAGGAAAACCTGGTGCATCCCGGACTGGCAAGTTCATTGTTGCAATTTGACCCGCCCCGTGAAGAGGCATCCAAGTTGCCGATTAATCAGCCTTTGCGCTGCCGATACAGCCTTTATTCAAGCTTATGCCGATACGCTGGAGGACTGCACGCCCAGGCGACCCCGGATTACCGGGTATTCTGTCTCACCCCTCGACACTCACCGAACTCATCGGCCCATAATGCCTATTGCATTGGCAACGCCTGATAAAAGAAGATACTGTAACGATAAGTTACTGTACACAACCAAAGATGTCTCTATGCAAGGCACCCCGAAAGCGCTCGACCATCGCTGTCTTGACACGCTTAGGCTTCCGCATGCGCGGGGGGAAGAGACCTGGTACGACGTCCTGAATCCGGTCACCATGCCCGACCGACTGCATCGGCAGCCAATCGGTGGCCGCATTGATGCCTGGCTGGGCCGCTCGGGCATGCTGTGCGATATTCACGCCCTGCCCCAGATCACTCGCCGCGACGCCGCTCAGCTGGCCTTCGGCGCTCCCCCCCTTTATCTGGTGATGCTGGTGGTACGCGGCCAGGTGCGTTACAACGATTGCGAGCGCGACCTGACCCTGGCACCCGGCGATATCCTCGTCGAGGACATGACCCAGGCGAGAATCATCACCACCGACACCTTGAACTCCCTGCAGCTGGTCATTCCCCAGGACGATGAGGACATGACACTGCCCGCCGCGCTGCACGGCCAACGCCTGCCGCGTCGGCACCCGGCAACGCGCTTGCTGGCCCGGCACCTGATCGCGATGCGCGATGTCATCGAGCGCCTCACGCCCGCGGCCTTCGCTCGGTACCAGCAAGTGGCGCGAGCCTTGATCCTGGCCGCGCTTTCGAGGCGTCACTCAACCTCCGTGCGTTCGCATCTTCATCAGGCCATCCGCGAGGAGGTCATCCGCTACATCGATGCGCACCTGACCGACCCGGAGCTGGCCGCCGGCCGGGTGGCGACACGCTTTCAGATGTCGCGCTCGCAGCTCTACCGGCTGTTTCAGGAATCGGGAGGCCCCTCGGCGTTCATTCGCTATCGCCGCCTGTGCTGGGCAGCACAGCAGATCGCCGGCCACGACGAGCACTCGCCCCTCGACTGGCAGGGCCTGGCCGCCCAGCTGAGCTTCCCTTCTGCGCACGCCTTGAAGCAGGCCTTCCGCCAGGCCTTCGATGTGCCGCTCGAGCGGTTCATGGTGATGGCCAACGAACGCCATGACGCCATTCAGGAGGACCCGCTGCCCCAGCTGTTTCAGCGCCTGCCGGTGGCCACCCCGGCCGGGGTGACGATGGACCTGCCGAGCAAGGAGCGCTGATCATGAGCCCGATGCCACGCTGCATGGTCGAGCTGGACGATATCACGCTGTGGCACATGCACACCGGCTGCTTCAAGGTCGAGGCCCCCACTCAGCCGTTGCATCATCCGCACGCCCTCTGGCTGATTGCGCCTCGCGGGGGCGGCGTGAGCCTGCTCACGGAGGACGTGAGCTGTGAAAGCCGCCCGCTGCTGCTGTCGCCGGTGCGGGACCATGTCATCGCGGTTGAGGGCAATCCCTTGTCCATCGAGCTGCCCTCTTATCGGCTGGGTATTTCGCCGTTGAGCGAACACCCCTACCACCTCTATGCAAGCGATCAGGGCCACTTGATTCAGGCAATGCTGGATGAGCTGATGCTCACCGGCGAACGCCTGGACCCCAGCAGCCAGCGCTATGTGGCCCAGGCGCTGAGCGACCTGCTGCTGTATCGCGAGGAGTCTCCCACGCCACCCGACACCGCGCTGGGCCGCGCTGAAGCCTTGATGGACCAGCGTTATCGCGAACATGCCCTGCGCGCGGAGGACATCGCCGAAGCCCTGGGCATATCGCGCGCGGGGCTGTACCGGCTGCTCTCCCCCTACGGCGGTTTCAAGACCTGCCTGCATGCCCTGCGCCTGGATCGGGTCGCTCGGCTGCTGCGCAACCCCCAACACGACAGCAAGCCCATCAAGGGGCTGCTGTTTCACAACGGCTTTTCCTCCACCGAGCAGTTTCAGCGCCTGTTCCGGCAGCGTTTCGGCGTGGCGGCGCGGGACTTTCGCAAGGGCGCCAGATCACCGACCCCCGCACGCTGGCAGTTGGCTCTCCTGCCGAACAGGGAGGCGCCATGGTCCATCTCGCGCTAACCGCGAGGCTGAATGCGAAGTTTTTCTGGCCGACGGTGACGCGATACCTGGCACGACTCGGCACCCTGTGTCGAGATACACCACAAATCATCCCAAGGCTTGTTGAGGTTTGACGGACGGTCTACAGTCTAGAAGATTTACAAAGCCTCACAATCGGCCATGGTAACCGCCGGAAAAGGCTCGAAAGGCCCTGACTGGCACCATCAGAAGACAAAGGGAACTGCGGAGCAAACGATGATCGAGCTAAACACCCCCATCCAACAGGTCACCCTGCTCTATATGGGCTATTTCGACCGCGTGCCCGATCCACTGGGGCTAGCCTTCTATGTGCGTGAACGTGAGGACGGCGTCAGCCTGAGCAACCTGGCCGACCGCTTCGCCACCTCTAACGAGGCCCTGGCACGCTATCCCTACTTGCGTGGCGAGGGCGATGCCGACAGCTTCCTGGATGATATCTACCAGAACTTCTTCGGTCGCACGCCGGACGCCGATGGTCGGGCCTACTGGCGCGACCAACTCGAGGCGGCCGAAGCGGCCGGCACGCCCCCCGGGCAGCTGATTCTGGATATTGCCATGGGCGCCGGGGGGGCCGATCAGGCCTATCTCGAGGATCGCCTGGCCGATCTGGTAGACGAGGCGCTGACCAACGGCACTGGCCAGGTGATACTGGGTGACAACAGCGACGAGACCTTGGTGGGCACCGACGGTGACGATTTCATCGACGCCCTGGGCGGCGACGATCTCATCCAGGGCATGGCCGGCGACGATGTCATGAAGGGGGGCGCCGGTGACGATATTTTCCGCTTCAACCTGGGTGCCAGCTACGACCGCAACCTCGACTGGGACGAGAACCCCGACGACCTGCCCACCGAGAACATCATCGAGAGCGGCGGCAACGAGCCCAACGACCTGCGCGGCGGTCTGGGCAACGACCTGCTCACCGGCGGCAACAACGACGATGTCCTGATTGGCTATGCTGGCACCGACGTGCTGGAAGGCGGCAACGGCGACGACTACCTGATCGGCGGCCGCGGCAACGACACCCTCCAGGGCGGTAACGGCGCCGATGTTCTGATCGGCGGCCAGGGGCGCGATACCCTGCAGGGCGGCACCGGCGACGACACCATCATCGGCGGCGCCGGCGACGACACCATGCACGGTGGCGTCAACGCCGACACCTTCGTGATGGGCCGCAATAGCGGCGAGGACACCGTCCTCGACTTCGACGTCAGCCAGGACGTGATCGAGCTACCCTGGGCCCGTGACCTGGAGAGCACCGACCCCTTCACCTATGTGCAGCTGGAGCAGACCGACGCCGGGGCGCGGGTGCACCACGATGGCGGCAGCGTGCTGCTGCGCAATGTGCACGTCGATGATCTCAGCGAAGACAACTTCCAGCTCAACGATGGCGGATTCGGCACGGACACCATCATCGACTTCACCCTGGGTGAGGACATGATCGAACTGGATGCCCCCTATTATTTCGACTACGACGACATCCACGTGGTCTCCCGCGATGGCGGCGAGAACGTGACGCTCGAGACCGACTACGGCGACATTCAGGTCCAGGGCGTCAGCGCCGTTACGCCTCTCGAGGATTACGTGGCCATCGTGTGACTGCCCCCCGCCCTATCGGGCGGGGCTTCCCTCTTCCATTTCCTGGGTGCTGCGCAACGCAATACGGCCCTGCTTTCGCAGGGCCGTATTGCTTTGAAACATGAGGCTGGTTGGCAACAGGCCTCAGTGCTCCAGCTTGGGCAGCTCACCCTTCAGAACATTGGCGTAGGCGGTACGGGCGGTTTGCGCAATGGCCATACGCTGCTTGAGCCGCTCGATCTCCTGATCGGTCACGCGCAGGTTCATGACCTGCTGGCGGGCGTTCTCCGACAGATTGGCCAGATCGTACTCTTGACCATCGATGGTGATGCTGCGCTTTTCCTGCTCTGCCATGTAGTGAGCTCCTGTTGATAACGATGTTGGCAGACCATGATAGCCGATTGGGCTCCGGCATGACATGGGGGGGTCACCCTCACTCATCCAGGCGCAGCGAAAAACCCAGTTGACGCAGCGCACTGTCTAGCGACGTCGTTGCCGCGACGGTGAATTCATCGGCCGTGGCCAATAGCACATAGTGACCGCGTGGCACCTGCAGCAGCTCACGGGCCAGCGCCTCGCTCTCCTGGCTAGACGCATGGGTATCATAGCCAGCCGCGTGAACCACGCCTCCGCCGGGTGACAGCACCACCAGGCCGATACCGCGCTCCACATTGAGCAGTGTCTCACCATCATGGCGCAAGAAAGCCTCTGGCGTGTCGACCTTGAAGCCGCCGAAGGCGCGCAGATCGAGGCTCCCCACTCCCGCTTGCCAGCGGGCTGCCCGAGCGATGCTATGTGGCGTATCACCAGGCGAGAGTTGCTCTTCGATGACCTCCTCCCCCACCTGGACGATTCCTACCCAGGCCCCGCGAAACTCGGCCCGGTCACCCTCGGCGTCAACGTCGAGGTCGAATTCCGCCTCCGCCACGTTCACTTCCGCCCCATCGGACCACCAACGCGGAGAATGTCGCAATGCACCTTCTGCACCGCGCCAGCCTACAAACGCCATGCCCGGATTGGCGATCGCCCACTTTACGAGATTTCCCTGCTCGCGCCACTCGCCGATCCTCCCGCCGTGCTGCAATTGCGGAATCAGGCTATCCAGCGGAGGAAGCCGATCACGCTCGCCGCCGTGCCATAGTTGAGCTGTATCGAAGTGTCGGGCGCCGGGTTCGAGCGGCCACTGATAGGCACTTGCATCACCGGCTGGGCTTGCCACCAGGCAGTGAGAGGCCGGCGACTCTTTCATCAGCGTATTGCGATGACAGGCATCCACCCAGATGAAACCGGTGTTTTCCGGCAAGAGATCCAACGCCGAGAGATAATCCTCATCCTGAAGGATACCCACCACCCGCTCTCCGTCATCGGCCACCTGCAGCAACACGGGATAGTCGATGCGCCGCTTGCCGATGACCAGCTGCTGGTTGGTGGAGTCCACTCGCAGGCCTCGGGCCAGATCAGGATACGCCCACAACCCGCCCAGGCGGGGATAGAGCGCGCGCAGGGCATCATGAGAGCCTTGGTGCTTCTCGTGAAACGTCGGTGCCTCGCCAAGCAAGTTGCGCCCCAGCCCCAGTGCCTCTATGTCGAATCCGAGCAGGGGCAACAGGGTGGGAGCGATATCCAGCTGCGAGCCGGCTCGCGTCACCTCTTGTGGTGCGACCTCCTCACCCAGCACCAGGAAGAGATTGCGTCGGGGATGCTGTTCCAGGGTTTCGCTGGCCGAGTTGCGCATGGCCATGTGGTCCGACATCAGCACAACAAGGGTATCCTCGGCATGGGGCGAACCCAGGATATGCGCGATCAGCTCATCCAGCAGTCGGTCGCTACAGTGCACCGCCTGCAGCATGGGGTTATTGCCATCTGCATAGCGTGATGGCTCACAGGACGCCGAACGATGGCCATTCGGGTGATGGGTATCCAGGGTCAGCGTTGTCAGCACGAAGGGCGCATCGCGCGCAGAGAGCTCATCGAACCTGGCGGCCACCATGGGCAGCAATGCATCGTCGTAGAGCCCCCAGGGGTTCTCGTAGTCAGGGTCTGCCTGCCTGGGGTGCAACTCTTTACGCCCTTCGATATGGGTGTAGCCGTGGCTTTGGTAGAAGCGGCCCTTGCCGGCGAAATCACTTTCCGCACCGCCCATATAGTGCAGCGAATAGCCAGCGTCAGAGAGCAGATCCCCCAGGCAGGTGGCGAGTGGGAGGAAGTCGCTGGCACTCCCCTGGCTCGTCCAACCCGGCGAACGCCCCAGAGGCACACCGCACTGGCTTCCCACCATGCCGGCCACGGTCCAGCCCATGCCCGGTAACTGGTCGATGCCGGTGAAGTTCAACCCGGTGTGCTGCCGCTCGCCTAGCCTGGGCAGCAGGCCGGGGAAGACAGCTTCGTCAAAATAGGTGCGCTCGAGCGACTCGGCATAGATCAGCACTAGATTCTTCGGCGCCTCGCCACCTTCCACCAGCCGCGGCATGGTGGGGTGCACATAACCCGCCGGCAGCGGCACCGCGGGCGAAGCCTGGACATACTGGGCGCCGACCTGGAGCAGCGCCTGCCAGCCGGGGTTCACCACCCAAGCGCTCGCCAGCAGCAATCCCGCGGGCACCACCGCCAGGCGTCCCCAGCGCCGCACCGGGCGGCGCAGCAGCCGCCAGCAGCCCCAGACAAAACCCAGACTGGCCAGCAGCAGTGCGCCGGCCAGCCCCATCACGCCGAGGTATTCGGCGAATCCGGCGCCCTCCAGCCCGACGAGCAGGTGATAGAGCACCGCTTCATCGATGCCCTGACCGGTGAAGCGATCGGCCACCAGATGCGCCGCGCTGACGATGGCGAGTAGCAACCCAAGCGGCAGCAGCGGCACATGCAGCCAACGCCAACGCCTGGGAAGGAACCCACAGCCCAGCAAGAACGCCCCCAGCGAGGCCACCAACCACCCTGACATGCTGCAACACCGCCTGACCCACGAAATGATGTCATTATTATGTCAGTTTGTTGACCACGTGCCCACGGCCGCCGCCCCCCACTCGTCGTGGGTCGCGTCGCATGGTGGTGCCTTGAACGCGATGGAAAGGGCGTCGCTCGCCTGTGGAGCGACTGGAGCGGGGGCAGCGGCCTAGCCGCTGCCTAGTGAAGGCGTGTCGAAGCAGGAAGGTTCTGGGGTAACCTTGGAACCCTCTCCCAAAGCGCGAAGCGCGGCGGGCGGGGAGTGTCAGTTCCTGGCGACTGCTGAACGTATCTATCTGATCCTGGCCTATCCCAAGAGCGTGAAAGACAGCCTGACGCCCGCCGAGAAGGCCAAACTGAAACCCCTGACCCGACAGTTGAAGGGAGAGGTGTCCGAATGACCATCTTTGACGAACTTCAGACTTCGCTTCAGGAAGCCGTCGACATCCAGCAGGGCCAAACCCAGGCCAGTCGCGTCACGCGCCATGAGGTCGCCGATGTGAAAGCCATTCGGGCCCAGCTGCATGTGTCTCAGGCCGAATTTGCCAACGCCATGGGCACTAGCGTCGACACCATCAGGAGCTGGGAAACCAAGCGGCGAAACCCGACTGGCCTGGCGGCCAAGGTGCTAGCGACGCTCCGCGACAACCCAGCATTCTTCAACGAACTGGCGTCCCACTGATGTGACACGCTCGCTGGATCGAGCATCACACAGAAAAACGTCGAAACGTGTGGCCACAGGCACGGTACTCGGGATTATCGAGTACCTTGCAATCGAGCTCGTTGCCCAGGCGGCCACCGGTGACCCGCCGGCCGTCGAGCACCTGGCCGGCCTCGCGCGTCACCATCGCCGTAACCAATGGGATGGAGTCCTCCCCACCCTAAATCGGCGGCTCAGGATGCTCACCCAGTTGGCACATCGGAGCAACACCATGCAAGGCACCTTGGGCGATTCACCCGGGGGTTGCAGGCAACACGCCAATGACAAGCAGCAGGTAACAGGTGGCGAAGCCTGCCCCCGCGCATGCCGACAAGAGATAGTAGCGCACCACCTGCTGGCTTTTTTCCGTCAATACTGAAAGACACTTATCGCACATCGCACCGGCCACCACGGCCAGGATCAAATAGAACGAAAAGAATAGATCAATATCCAGGAAAGGCCCCAGCTTGGGGATCATGAAAACGAAATAGTAGAGTTGCCAGACGACCAAGGCAGCAAATATCAAGCTTGAGGGCTCGAGTTTACGACGCCAGCGGAATGGCCTGGATACGACGGCCAGCCATATTGCCGCCACCAGCGTCAGCATGGCAACAAATACGCCAGCGCCGGCGGCCAGCATATACAGGAGCTCAAGAAAATGCTGGCGAGACAACGCATAGGAAAATCCAAAAAACGGAGAGTAGTCGGAAAACGACTCACCCTGATATGGCGCGTAGGCCGTATTCACCTCCCCGAGGTTAAGGTCTGAATACAGGGCAGCGACATACGGCACCGCCCCCCCCGGCCATAGCATTGAAATACCGAGGACGTAGGTCAGTGACGCCACCAGCAGGCTCTTTAATCGAAGCGCCGGGTGGTCAATCCAGTAGCGGATCAAGAGCAGCGCTCCCAGCGGAGCGAAAGCGATGTATAGCAGCGGCATTACCGCGGCGAGAACAGGGACCCAGAGGCCGCTCGGTAACCTGGAATGATAAAGGGCGATAACGAAATATACATACACCCCGGCGATAAACGGGTAGTACTCATCATAACCCGAGGAGAACACCATCCACATGGGAGTCATCACAGGAAGCAGATAGGCCAGCCGCCCCCGGCTGTTGATAATAATGGCAGCGGTGAAAGCCGCCATCACCAGGGCACCGGTCACCTTTACCCACTCATCGGGGTGTATCCCCAGCAGCATATTCATCACTGGGTAGGTAGACGACAAAGCCGCGGTGCCCAGCAGCCAGCGCGAAAAAGGCTCCCCTCGCTCGATCACCATGGGCAAGTATCGCGCATCGCCATAGGGCGTGAAGGCCACGAACTCCATGAAGACATTGGCGAGCACGACCGCCAGCCCTACGCCCACTATCAGAATGGGCAACCAGGAACGTCGATCGAAGCAGTATCTCTGCAGAGCCACTACCACCAGCCCACAGCTGACGATTACCGTCGACCAGCCGGGCCAGGCTTCCCTCGCCAGCGGGCCCTGGTCCAGCCCGGCCAGTAGCGAGAAAGCGTGAATGGCATACATGGCTGCCAACCCGAACAGCAGCATCACGATGGCTGCCGTCACACCATGCAGCACTCTGCTTCGCAGGCATCCTGCGGGCAGATATTTCAACAAACCATTTACCGAAGCCAACACGACCCCTCCAGTGCCAGCCGGCACCTCAATCAAGCAGGGTGAATAAAAGGACTACGAAACAGGAACAAAGCCACTGCCGTTCCAACGATATCCCCGGTCCGTGGCAGACAGCATGGCGTCATCGGCTGAGCTGTCGCCATAGCCGTAGGTGCATGCCGCTTTCCTGCAGGCCAGATACTCCATGAGTTTCGCTCTTTTGGTTTCCCCATGACAGTTCGGCCCCTGCAGGGCCCCGCTGACCCGCCCATCGGGCAATATGTCCAGCCGGCTGGAAAACAGCGCATCAAAGCCATATTCGCGCGCCCATGGCGCGAGATAGAGGTCCAGGGAGGCGCTGATCAGCACACACGCATGCCCTTGTTCCTGGTGCCACCTGAAACGCTCCATGCCCTCGGGGCGCAGCATGGCGGGAACCACCTCTTCGCTGAAGCGCTGGCCCCGCTCGAAGAGATCGTCGATGTGGTAACCGACCAGGTACCGCTTGAGCACGACCTGCTTGGTGATGTCATTGCGCAGCAGCTTGGCGAAGTAGGCCGCCAGCACGGGGCTGACCAGGGCCAGCTTGGCGTAGTAGGTCGGCGCGCCGACGACGAACTTGAGAAATGGCATCAAGGTATCGCCGGTGGTCAGGGTACCGTCGAAATCGAAGAAGGCCACGGGGCGGGTATCGGGCGCGGGACTCTGGCTCCCGAATTCTGGGTTCACAGCGACATCCGCTTGAAGATGGCCTCGGGGATATGCTGGATGATCCGCATGATCCCCCACCAGAACCACGGCAGGTACACCTCGCCCTTGCCCTTCTGCATGGCCTGGATGACGCCCTTGGCGATCCGTTCGGGCTGGGCCCACAGTGGCCCCGATTTGTCGAACTCGGCGGTCATGGGAGTATCCACGAAGCCGGGCTTGATGGTCACCACATCGACGTTGACCTTGGCCAGCCGGTTGCGCAGCCCTTGCAGGAAGATCGACAGCATGCCTTTGGCGGCCCCATACACATAGTTGCTCTGCCGTCCCCGGTCGCCGGCCACCGAGCCGATCACGGCGATCACGCCACGCTGCTGTTGCTCCATGCGGTTGGCGAGCAGGGTCAGCAAGTCGATCACGCTCAGGGCGTTGGTCTCGATCTCCTGGCGGGTCAGGGCGGCATCCGCCTGGCAGGCCTGCTGGTCCGGCAGGCTGCCGTGGGCGATCAGCACGCCGTCGATGCCACCCAACATCTGCTCGGCGGCATCGATCAGCGGGGCGTGCCGGGCGCTGTCGGTGAGGTCGGCCACGCCGCCATCGATGCGCTGCGGATCGCTGGCTCGCACCCTGAGGTCATCGATCAGGGCCATCAGCTTGTCGGGGTTGCGCCCCACGCAGTAGAGGGAGGCGCCCTGGGCGACCAGCTGCCGGGCGGTCTGTTCGGCAATGGCGGAGGTCGCGCCGAAGAGGATCACACGCTTGAGGGAGTTCATGAGGTCACACGCTGCCAGAATCGGGAGGAAAAGCCGGGGTCGACGTACTCGCTGAAGGCCTCCCAGCGGGGAAAGCCGGACTGGAACAGGCTCGCGGGCATGCGGGCGTCCTTGCCGGGGTAGAGGGTGCCACCGGCTTCGCGCACGATGGCGTCCAGCGCTTCGAAAAGGCGCCGGGTCCTGCCGCCCCGGTTGGGAAAATCCAGGGCCAGGGTGGTGCCGGGGCGCGGGAAGGAGAGCATCCCCAGCGAGGGCGTGGCCCCGAAGGTCTTGAGCACGGCGAGAAACGAGCCCTCACCGCGCCGGGCGATGGTGTCGAGCAGCGCCGCCGTGGCGGCCTCGGCCTCGCGGGGCGGGATCACGCATTGGTACTGATAGAAGCCCCGCCGCCCATAGATGTGATTCCAGTCCTGAATGGCATCCAGCGGGTAGAAGTACGGCACATGGTGCATCAGCGTCCCCTGGGGCGTCACCGGCTGCCGGTAGTAGAGGGTATTGAAGGCGCGCAGGCTCAGGCCATTGACCAGCGAGAATGGCGGGTCGACGGGCATCCGCTTGCTGCGCTCCTTGAAGCTCGGCAGTTCGGTCTGCGCCGCCGCATGCTGGCCAGCCAGCAGAATGCCCCGGCCCTGGGCCTTGCCCTTGGCCAAGCAATCGATCCAGGCCACGGTGTAGGGCCAGCGCGCCTCAGCGCGACGATTGAGCGTCCAGAACTCCTCGAGATTGGCGAAGCGCTGCGACTCGACCCACATCCAGGGGTTGTGGATGGGCATCAGCTGAAGCTCGACCCAGCGGATCAGCCCGGTCAGGCCCAGCCCGCCGACGGTGGCCGAGAACCAGCCGCTGTCATCCTCCGGTCGGCACTCGATGACGCGGCCATCGCTGCGCCACAGCGCCAGGGCACGCACATGGTGGCCGAAACTGCCCACGGCATGGTGGTTCTTGCCGTGCACGTCGTTGGCGACGGCGCCGCCTACGGTGGCCAGGCGCGTACCCGGCGTGCTGGCCAGGAACCAGCCGCGGGGCACCACCAGGGCGAGGATCTCGACCAGGGTCACCCCCGCCTCACAGCGCAGCACGCCGCGCTGCGGATCGAACGCAATGAAACGATCGAGCCCGCGGGTCAACAGCAGGGTGCCCTCTTCGGTCAGGCACACGTCGCCGTAGCTGCGGCCGTTGCCGTGGGCCAGCAGCGGCCTGGGCAGGCGGTCCGGCACGCCGGCGGTGCGCTGGGTCAGCGCATGCACCGCGTCGGGCGTCACGCGGGGCAGGCGGTTCCAGGAACGCGGGGCGCTCATGCGGCCTCCTCGGCCGGGGTTTCCCCGTGACGGCTGCGGATCAGGGCCACCAGGCCGATCGCCACGGCAAACCACAGCGTGGCCAGGCGGATGAACACCGTTGCCGCAATGGCGGCGGGCATGCTCATGCCCTTGAGGACCAGCAGCGAGACCATCACCGCCTCGGCGCCGCCCAGGCCACCCGGCAGGAAGCTCAGTGCCCCGGCCAGCATCGACAGCGCATAGACGAAGATGGCGAACGATAGCGAGATATCGGCACCCAGCCAGCCCAGCATCCAGTAGAAGGCCAGCGCCTCGGCGCCCCAGGCGATCACGCTGATCACGGTGGCCACGCCCAGCAGGCCGGGACGGTGACAGCGCCGCGCGTTTCCCAGCATCTCGCTGGCGTGGGCGACCAGGGCCACCAACCTGCTCCGGCGGGAAGAGGCCCAGCGGTGCAGCCGGTCCAGCAGCGTCTGGCTCGACAGGCAGGCCAGCATCACCACGATCCCCAGCACTCCGGCGAGCACGATGCCCCGCGCCTGGGGGTACTGGGCCAGCCCCACCAGGGTGAGCAGCACGATGGCGACAAGGTCGGAGAGGCGCTCGCTGATGAAGGCAGCGAAGGTCGCCGGAAAGGGCACCCCATGCTGTTTGAGCAGTATCCCCCGGAAGGCCTCCCCCGCCTTGCCGGGGGTGGTGGTCAGGGCAAAGCCGCTGAGGTAGATGCGCAGGCTCGGTGACCAGGGCACGCGATGGCCCAGCTGCGTGAGGTAGAGCTGCCAGCGACCGAAGCGCAGGCCGTAGTTCACCAGCGACAGGCTCAGGGCGATCAGCGTACCCAGCAGGCCGATCTGCAAGAAGGCGGCGACCACCTCCGCCCAGCCGCCCCACAGGGAAAACGCCAGGTAGCCGGCGGTCGCCACCACGATGGAGAGGATCAGCGCGCGCAGACGCCAGCCCTCCAGATGGTTCACCGCCGAGATCATGTCAGCACCCACAGGGTGGTGCCCACCCAGGCCGCCACCGTCACCAGCAGGTGGCGGTCCTGCACCAGGTCCTTGGCGGTGTCGTTGCCCTTGTCGCAGCGGTGCAGCAGGAACAAGTAGCGGAAGATGCCGTAGACCACGAAGGGCAGCGTCACGATCAGGTCGTCACTGCCGTGGATGGCCACGGTTTGCGGCGAGACCGTATAGAGTCCGTAGGCGAGGATGGTGCAGGCAGCGGTCACCGCAATGAACTGCTCCAGCATCTCGGGGCTGTAGTCATCCAGTACGCGCCGCGTCAGGCCGTTGCTGGCCCCTTCGGCGGCCTCCAGCATCCGCAGCTCGGCTCGCCGCTTGGCAAAACCCAGGAACAGCGTGACCATCAGGCCGCACAGCAGCAGCCAGGTAGAGGGCGCGATGCCCAGTCCCACCGTGCCGGCCAGGATGCGCAGCATGAAGCCGGAGGAGATCAGGAAGACATCCAGGATGACGACATGCTTGAGGCGCCAGGAGTAGAAGATGTTGATGACGAAGTAGGACGCTACGAACAGCGTGACCCAGCCGCTAACCAGCAGCGACAGCACCACCGAGCCCGTCACCAGGCCCACCAGCAACTGCTTGGCCGCGCGCAGGGACACGGCCCCGCGGGGCAGCGGGCGATGGCACTTCACCGGATGCGCCCGATCGGCCTCGATATCCAGGATGTCGTTGAGCACATAGACCGCACTGGCCATGCCGCAGAAGGCCAGGAAGGCCAGCAGCGCCTGGGCGAGCGTGACGAGGTCCCACTGGTGGGCGAACAAGGGCCCCAGCAGCACGAAACCGTTCTTGAGATACTGATGAGGACGGGCCAGTGCCAACGCCGGGAGCATGAAATCAACATCCTTGCAGGGAGGGGCTGATGGCCCCTTTCGCCGAGCCGAGATACGAGGGAGCGTCAGCCATGGCGAAGTCTGATTCAGGTACATGGGCAGATGCAACAGCAGGTGGCAAGGCTACCGTGGCGTTCCCCCGATCCAGGGGACGTTGTGCGGCATCAACCTGAGGCTCCCGCCTGCTGTCGAGGGGCGATCCTCTGTAAGCCAAGGACTACATGAGCAGAGTGCGAAGGCTTACGCAGGAAGTGCTACGGCAGGACCCTCCTTGTGATAATGTCATCGTTACACTCTGTAACTTTTTAGGCAAAACTCATGAACCGCATCATCTTTGGTACTGCCGATGACAACCGCCTTGCAGTGGATGACTTTGCCACTGTTTTCGGCTTTTCCGGTGACGACACGCTGCTGGCAAACTGGAATTACTACACTTACTATCAAGCTTTCCTCATAGGCGGAGAGGGAGATGATCGGTATATCTTCGAAGGTGACTACGCCACCCTGGTTGACACATCAGGCAATGATACACTTCATGTTCCCGGCCACTCTTCCGAATATGCGGGCGCCTTCGTAAACGGTCAAGATTTGCTTCTCGTGAACGAATGGACTGGACAAAGCATCTTCATCCTTGATGCAAGAGGGCGCGGACGCATTGAAACGGTAGTGACAGAATATGGCGAAGTCTTCTCCGCTGAAGAGATTGAAAATACTGTATATCAATACGGCTATGGAGACATCACCTACCATGACCTGGAAGTCATAACTGACGGGCTTTTTTCGGCAGACCGTTTCGCGGCCGCGAAAGAAATCAACACCACCTGGGCTGACCTGGATTGGGATAGCATCTGGACTCAGATTGCCGACCGGGGGGACCTCAGTGACGATGCCATTGCCGAGATTCTCAATGCCAACTTGACGGCCAACCTTTCCCAGCGCGCCCTGGCAGAGTGGAATATTCAAGGCGGCTTGGAACAGCTCAAGATGTCATCATTCGAGGGCGTTGAAGATAACATCGCTCACCACGGCAATGCCGAACCCGAAGGTGTCAGCCAGGCGCTGGCGGAGAGGGTAGCGCTACTCTACGAAGCAGCCCTTGATCGCATGCCCGATATCAGTGGCTTGAACTACTGGATCGAGAAAGCAGCAGAAGGCGTCAGCTTGACTGACATATCCGGGTATTTTATCGAGTCCACCGAGTTTCAGGAAAAGTATGATGCCTCCACTGATGAGAACTTTGTTGACCAGCTTTATCTAAACGTTCTGGACAGAATGCCCGACACCCCGGGGAAGGAGTACTGGCTGGATAAGATGTCTCAGGGGCTCTCTCAGGCCGAAGTGCTCAACTACTTTGCCATCTCGGATGAAAACGTGGCAAATGCCGATTGGCTTTCAGGGTTGAGCGAGTCAGAGAGCGGGTGGATTCTTTGATTTAGTTCGCGATTCATAATGAAAAATCCATTCACTAAATTTATAAAAAAA
>JBNJKT010000008.1:0-215333 GCA_051751285.1 Pseudomonadota bacterium
CGGTAACGCAAGGGAGTCAGTAAATGGACCGTTTCATGCACGCCGCGCTCGAGGAGGCCCGTCATAGCCTCGATGAGGGCGGCATCCCCATCGGCTCGGTGCTGGTGCATCGTGGGGTGATCATCGGCCGTGGCCACAACCGCCGCGTGCAGCTGGGTAGTGCGGTACTGCACGGCGAGATGGATGCCCTGGAGAATGCCGGCCGCCATCCGGCCGAGGTCTACTGTGAAAGCATCCTGGTCACCACTCTCTCGCCCTGTGCGATGTGCAGCGGTGCCATTCTGCTCTATGGCATCCCCAAGGTGTTGATCGGCGAAAATCGTACCTTTCAAGGCGAGGAGACGCTGCTACGCGAGCGCGGCGTCGACGTGGAGGTATTGCAGGACCCCGAGTGTATCGAACTGATGGAAGGCTTCATCGCTGCCTCGCCCGAACTGTGGCACGAGGACATTGGCGAGTAGAGCGGTGGCGCCAGCGCATGACGAGCAGCATGCTGATCTGTATCAAGTCGGTCGGGCAAGGCTGGACTATCCTTGATGATGAGGCGGGCCTGTTCGGGGAGCGTCGGCCGGTGTTGCCGATGTATCTCCCCTCGAGTTTTCATGGGTTTCGCTATTCCTTATCCGCATTCGAGGAGTCATTGTCATGGCCAAGAAAGCTTCCAAGGAGACCAAGGACGTCCCCGTATCGACCGAGACGTCTGCACCCCAGGCCGAGTCTCGGTCGATGAGTCCGTTTCGGGAGTTCGAGCGGATGCTCGATACGTTCTTTGATCGTGGCGGTATGCCGTCTCGCTGGGAGCACCCCTTCTGGCAGCGCTTCGCGGCCTTCGAGAAGGGCATGCCGAAGGTCGACGTCATCGATCGGGATGCCGAGGTGGTGGTGCGCGCCGAGGTTCCGGGCTTTGAGCGCGAAGAGCTCGACGTCTCGGTCACCGACGGCGCAGTGACCATCAAGGGGGACCATCGCGTGGAGAGCAAGGAGGAGGAAGAGGGCGAGTACTTCCATTCCGAGATATCCCAGGGGGCCTTTACCCGGACGGTGGCACTGCCCAGCGAGATCGACGCAGACAAGGCGGCTGCCAGCTTCAAGAACGGTGTCCTCGAGCTGACGCTGCCGAAGCTCAAGCGGGCAAATCGACGCAAGGTCGAGGTGAAGTAACCCTGACCCCCTTGCTTTATTGTCTTTCCTGGCCGGTTTCCGGCGGAGAAGCGGACGCTTCCGGTTCGGTGACAAAGGCACCGCAATGGAAGGCCGCCGCGGCCTCCACCTCGGCAAGGCCGCGGCGACCAGGCTCCGGTGGCTCCTCGCCGGCCAGCACCCGGAGCACCGACCTGACGCCGTGCGAGAGCGATATCAGGTTGTATCCGCCCTCCAGCACGAAGACCAGCCTTCCTCCGCACTGCCGGCGTGCCAGGCTCTGCAGGATACCGGTCATGGCGGAAAAGCCCTCATAGGAGACATTCAGCGCCAGGTCATGGCTGTGAGGGTCGAATCCCGCCGAGACCAGGATGAGGTCGGGTCGGAACCACTCGGCCGCTGGTATCAGGATCTCGTGGAAGGTCTTGAGGAAGGCGGCGTCCCCGGCATCGGCAGGCAGGGGGACATTGACGATGGTGCCATCCCCCAGGCCTGCACCGACCTCCTCAAGGCTCCCTGTGCCGGGATAGAAGGGAGAGGCACGGTGGATATCGAAGAACAGCACATCCGGGTCGGCCAGGAAGATGTCCTGAGTACCGTTCCCATGATGCGCATCCCAGTCGACGATCATGACCCGCTGGCACCCCAGCACCGCGCGGGCATGGGCGGCCGCCACTGCCGCGTTGTTGAACAGGCAGAAGCCACGGGCGCGGACCGGTTCGGCATGGTGGCCGGGGGGCCTGACCAGCGCGAAGCTACTCTCGACCCGTCCCTCCACCACCGCCTCGACGGCGGCGATCGCCGTGCCGGCAGCCACTTCGGCGGCATCGACGCTGCCGGGTGATACGGCCGTGGTATCCACGTCCAGCCAGGCGCTCTTGCCACGTAGCTGATAGATGCTGTTCAGGTAGCCGTTGGTGTGGACCCGCCCTAGTTGCTCTCGGGTTGCCCGCTTGCCGGGCTCGAAGGTCAGTCCAGGGACCGGTTCGAGTTCCAGCAGGTGCCGGATGGCGGAGAGCCTGGCGGGATGTTCCGGATATTTCCAGGGCACCCCCAGTCCAGAAAGCAGCTTGCGAACGCGCTTGTCCATGCGCCCTGGCAGGAAGGGCACCTCGATATCAGGTTCATGGGCCAGCATCCGCTCGTCATAGAAGGCGATCACGCTGTTCTGTTCGGCCACTGTGCAGGTTCCATTTGGTGGGCGATATCAGGATGAAGAGGGTCATGCCTCTGGATACAGCATATCAGCGCTCTGCTATCGGGGGGTGGACAGCTGCCGTTACCTCAGCGTATAGCGTCAAGCAGGCGCTCGGTGGCCAGGAATAGCTGCCGGCGAGGCTGGGCGCCTTCGAGCACGCCGGCATGCTCGCCATCCAGCGAGAAGCGCAGGCCCGGTACGCCGCTGATGCCGACCTCCCTGGCGGTCTGTTGATCGTCTCGTATCTGCTGGCGGAATTTGCCCTCCGCCAGGGCCTGGCGCAGGGCCTGGCCATCCATGTCGACCCTTTGCGCCACGGCTACGAGTGACTCGGCATCTGCCAGGTCGAGGCTTTCCTCGAAGAAGCCGCGGAACAGCGCCGTGCGCATGGCGTTGGTGGCCCCTGGCCGCACGGCTTCCTGCGTCCGGGCCCAGGCACTTGCCTCGTGGGCCAGCCGAGAGCGCGGCTGGAGGCGGGGCAGCCGCAGCATCATGCCGCGCTCCGCGGCCATGGGGTAGACGGCCCGTTCCCAGATGTCGTGCAGGTAGTCGCCATCGGGGTCGAGGGTCGGCTCGGGCTCGGGGCGCAGTTCGAAAGCTCGCCAGTGGATCGCCACGATGTCGCCGAAGCGCTCGGCCAGAGCGTCGATTTCCGGGGCTTCCAGATAGCAGAACGGGCAGACGTAATCACTGAAGACATCTAGGGTAATGCGCGGCCGGGTCATCGATTGCCTCCTGTGGCGGTGTGGCAGGATCCGGAAGGGTAGCAGCGGGTCTTCCGACAGGATATGGCAGGATGGAACGCTGTCGGTCGATAGCCCCACGCCGTACCTTCTCCCATCCTGTCAGTGATGTTTCTCCCGAGGCTACTGCCACGGGGCCCGCTGCCGCGATGGTCGAACTGAAGCGGTAGAGCCGGTCGGTGTAAGCTCGTTGCCCTTGGTCGGGGTTGGTCAATAAGGTGTGATACCTTCGTGCCATGCCGGGAGAGGACACGCATGGCCAAGGATTCATCCCACAACGCTGCCGCAAATGATGTCTCCCTGGGGGACAAGGTCGCGTTCCTGTCGCACCCCCGGGCTTACGCCGGTTTCCAGGGGGAGGTCGATGTCAAGGAGACCCATATGGCATGGATCTTCCTGACCGCGGATCGGGTCTACAAGCTCAAGAAGCCCGTCGAGTACAATCACCGCGACTGCCACTTCCTGCGCGACCGCGAGTTGCTTTGCCATGAAGAGGTTCGCCTCAACCGTCGTCTGGCGCCGGAGGTCTACCTCGGGGTGGCTTCATTGAGGCTGACGTCCGATGGCATGTTGGAGATCAACGGTGAGGGAGAGGTGGTCGACTGGCTGGTCGTGATGAAGCGACTGCCCGAGCATCTCATGCTGGATGTGGTCCTGACGCGGGGCAGCGTCACCGAGACACGGATTACGCGGATCGCCGAGCGTCTTGCCGACTTCTATCAGGGGCTCGAACCGGTCGAGATGTCGGCAGAAGCCTATCTGGATCGCTTCAAGCTCGAGCTCGACAGGAACCGGGAGGTCATCGCTGATCGCCGATTCTCCGTGGCGAATGACGGCGTGGCGTTCATGCTCGACCGCCTCGATCGTCTGCTCGCGGAGGAGCCTGACCTGCTCGGGAACCGCCCTCGCCAGGGTCGGGTCGTCGAGGGGCATGGGGACCTGCGTCCGGAGCATGTCTGTCTCTCCGAGCCCCCGGTGGTCATCGATTGCCTCGAATTCAGCCGGCTCCTGCGGCTGGTGGACCCCTTCGATGAACTGAGTTTCCTGGGGCTCGAATGCGAACGGCTGGGTGCCGCCTGGATTGGCCAGTGGCTGGTCAGCGAGTGTACTCGGAGACTCCGGGACCGGCCATCCAGGCGGTTGCTGGCCTTCTACACAGCGTACCGGGCCTGTCTCAGGGCACGACTCTCGCTCGGCCATCTGCTCGAGCCGGATCCACGCACCCCGGACAAGTGGGAGCCGCAGGCCAGGGAATATCTGGCGCTGGGGCTGCAGGCCTGCCGTGAACTGGACTAGCCAGGGCCCTATCCGGATCCCTGGCCATCGGGGCAAGAAGGGGTCTGTCGTTACGACGGGCCGTCGAGTAGCTCGGTAAGCGAGCCATTTTCGTGGACGCGGCGGATCGCCTCGGCGAAGAGCGGAGCGGCGCTGACCACTTCGAGGTGTTGGCTGGCGACGTCGGCATCCAGGCGTGTTGGCGGGACGGTATCGGTCACGATCAGCTTCGCCAGCTGCGGGTCGCTGACCACCCGGTCGGCATCGCCGACGAAAAGGCCGTGTGCCGCCAGCCCGACGACCGTCCTTGCGCCCCGGTCCAGACAGGCCTGGGCGGCACGCAGCAGGGTGCCCCCCGAGCTGACCAGATCATCCACGACCAGTACGGTGGCGCCTTCGACCTCGCCGGTCAGCAGGGTGCCGCTGACCTGGCCCTCGCTGCGACGCTTCTCCATGTAGGCCGCGCCAATCTCGCGATCCAGCATGGGCTCCAGCAACTCCCTGAAGCCTTGCGCTCGCTTGACGCCGCCCGGGTCGGGGGAGGCCACCACCACCGGTCCATCGCCGCAGCGTTCACGCATGTGCTCGGCGAACAGGCGACGCGTATCGAGAGTATGGGTGGGGCAGCGGAAGGCGTTCTGGAAGGCTGCAGGGTTGTGAACATCAAGCGTCATCACGCCATCGATGCCCATGGCCTCGAGCAGCATGGCCAGGTAGCGGGAGGTGAGCGGGTCGCGCGACTTGGTCCGGCGGTCCTTGCGCGCGTACGCCATATAGGGGATCACGGCTGTGACTCGTTGAGCTCCTGCGTCGCGGACGGCGCCCAGGAAGAACAACAGCCGGCAGAGCCGTTCGTTGACTCCCTGTTCGGGGTCGCCATTGAGGCTCTGCAGCACGTAGACATCCTCACCACGCACGCTTTCCAGCGGTCGTGCCTTGTGCTCGCCATCCTCGAAGTCCCGCTCCTCGTGTTCGGCAAGCGAAATGCCAAGCGATTGCGCCACCTTGTCGCCAAAGGTGTGGCTGGCGTTGAGAGAGAACACTTTCATGCCCTCCAGCATAGACGCTGGGACCCGGCTTTGACGAGCGGGAGGGGTCAGGTAGCGTGAGTTGGCAGGCAGTCTGGCAGGCTCTCGCGCAGCGAACGGGGGGTGATGTCGAGGTATCGAAAGCCCCCGGCGTTCACATCGGCGATGTTGTCTGTCTGCATCAGGATCACCTGGTCGCGCGTCAGCGGCTGGCCGGGCAGCCAGACGGCCAGGGCCGCTACCAGCCGCCAGGCGAGAAAGGGAATCGGTACCAGTGACCGCTCGCGGTGCAGGTGCGCGAGCAGTGTCTCGAGGATCTCGCGGTAGCTCAGCACGTCGGGCCCGCCGAGTTCGAACAAGCGTCTTCCCGGGGCCGAGCGGCCCGCAAGGACGGCGATGGCCCGGGCGACATCCACCACGTGTACCGGCTGCAGTCGGGTCGTTCCACGACCGAACAGCGGGATCAACGGTAGCCGGGTGAGGCCCTCCAGGCCGGAGAGGAACGCATCACCCGGGCCGAACAGCACGCTTGGCCGCACGATGATCGCCTTGGGGATGGCATCCAGTACCGCGTCCTCGCCCCGGGCGCGGGCTCGCACATAGGCCGAGGCCGAGTCATGACGGGTGCCGATGCCCGAGACCTGAATCAGCCGCTCGATGCCGGCTGCCCGGGCCTGGCTGGCCAGTCGCCAGGCTCCGGTGACATGGATGGACTCGAAGCTGGCATCGCGCGTTTCCACATAGAGGCTGACGGCATTGACCACGGCGCTGGCGCCCTCCAGGGCCGCGGCGAGGCTTTCCTCGTCGCGGATGTCGGCGGTGGCGAGTTCCACCGGATCCCCGTCCTCCAGCCAGGCGGGCAGGGCAGGGTGGCGAGCGGCAATACGTACCTCGCGGCCGGCCTCGACCAGTTCGCGAACGATGGCATCACCGAGAAAGCCGGTGCCGCCGAAGACCGTAACCGGACCCTCGCGCATCATCCCCTCCTCGCGGCCGCTCAACGATAGCCGGCCATCAGTTCGCGCACCAGCGGCGTATCGGCGTCGCGGTGGGTGGGCAGCTCGAAGCGGGCCCGGGCGATGGCGGTGCGTGACAGCTCGGCGGTGATCAGCATCTCGCGCTCCTCGGCCTCGGCGAGCAGTTCGCCCCGGGGGCCGAGTATGCGCGAGCCGCCCCAGAAGTGGCTCTGCCCCTCGGGGCCGAAGCGGTTGGCCATGATCACCGGCGTGCCGTAGGTCATGGCGTAGAAGCGCACGTTCAGGGCCCAGTTCTGCTCGTTGGAGAAGTCATCGCTGACGATGCCCGAGGCCGAGTTGATCGGTGCGCAGAGCACGGTAGGACGGGGCAGCAGTGCCGCATGGACCAGTGCCGGGTTCCACAGATCGGCGCAGATCAGCTGTGTGGCCGACCAGCCGGGGCGAATCGGCGTATGGGTGAGCTCGCTGCCGTGGGTGAACCACTTGCCCTCCTCGAGGCCGCCGTAGGTGGGCAGGTTCAGCTTGCGGTGTACCGCGGCGATCTCGCCGTCCTGAAGGATGGCCAGCGCGTTGTAGTACTCGCCGGGACTCGCTTCCTCGACGAAGCCCACCACCGTCTGCATCTCGCGGCAGGCCAGGGCCAGCTCGCGAAGGCGCGGATCTTCCAGCGGCATTGCCACCTGCATCACCCCACTGCCCAGGCCGTAACCGGTCAGCGAGAGCTCGGGGAAGACCAGCAGCTCGATGCCCTGCTCCCAGGCCTCCCGGATGATGGCGAGATGCCGCGCCAGGTTGGTCTCCACTTCGCCGAGGGTGGCATTGATCTGGGCGGCGCCGACCCGGAGTCTGTCCTGATAGTGCATCTCATCCCCCTGGAAAGAGGGAAGGCCGCCCGTGGGCGGCCTTCCTTGCCTACTGCGATAGCCTGCATTATGCCAGGCATGGCGTGAAGCGTCACAGCAGCTCGTTTTCCTCGAGGAAGGACTGAGCCACGTCTTCGATGTTCTCGCGCTCGACGTCGACCTGCGCGTTGAGTTCGGCCATGGTCGCGTCGTCGAGCAGCGCCGACAGGTCGTTCATCTGTTCGGCGAGTTCCGGGTTCTCTTCGAGGGTCTCCTGGCGCACCACGGGTGTCAGGGCGTAGGCCGGGAAGTAGCCCTGGTCATCCTCGAGCACACGGAAATCGAAGGCCGGGATGCGACCGTCGGTGGCGAAGACAAGACCCACCTCGACATCGCCGTCGCGCAAGGCCGGGTAGACCAGGCCGGAATCCATGCGCTTGACGTCTTCACGGTCGACGCGGAAGTCATAGGCCTGTTGCAGCGGCCGCCAGCCGTCTTCGCGGGCATAGAACTCCGCGTTCAGGGCGAAGGTCAGGTCCTCGCCGTCATTGACCGCCTGAGCCAGGTCAGAAAGGGTGGCGATGCCGCGCTGTTCGGCGTCTTCCTCGCGCATGGCCAGGGCATAGGTGTTGTTGGCGTCGGAAGGCTCCAGCCATACCAGGCCCTTCTCGGCGTCAAGTTCCTTGACCCGCGCGTAAGTGTCTTCTGGCGATAGCCGCTCGGTGACGTCGTTGTAGTTGATCAACGAGGTGCCAGTGTACTCCCAGTAGAGGTCGATCTGGCCATTCTCCTGGGCCTGGCGGAGCACGGCGGAACCCATGCCGGCACGGTTCTCCACATCATAGCCAAGTCCCTCCAGGTACTGGGTGGTCATGTTGGAGAGGATCTGCTGCTCGGTGAAATTCTTGCCGCCAACGGTGATCTCGGCGGCAACGGCAGTGGTCATGGCGCCGGCCAGGGCAAGGCCGGACAGGGTAGTCATCAGGCGTTTCATGGGTGTTTCTCCTCGTGTTGCTTGGAATGGTATGACGCGGGTCCAGCGATCAGGCGCGCGACGGGTTGACCCCGCGCGGTACCAGCAGGAACGCGACGGTGGCGATCAGGGCATCGACGACGATCGCCAGCAGGGCAGTGGGAATGGCGCCAGCCAGCATCATCACTGGATCGTACAGGTCGATGCCGGTAAATATCAGCTCACCCAGCCCCCCTGCGCCGATCAGGAAGGCCAGCGGCACAGTCCCCACGTTGATGGTCAGGGCGGTGCGCATGCCCGCGAAAATCACGTAGAGGGCGTTTGGCAGCTCCACTCGCAGCAGGCGCTGGGTCGACGACATGCCGATGCCCGCAGCGGCCTCCATCAGGGCGGGGTCGATGCCCTTGAGCCCGGTATAGGTGTTGCGGGTGATCGGCAGCAGAGTCGCGACGAACAGGCCGAACACCGCCGGCACCGTGCCGATGCCCAGGAAGCTCATGGAGAGCGCCAGCACCGCGAGCGTCGGGATGGTGGTGCCGACGTTGAGCACCTGCATCAGCGACTCCGCCCAGCGAGTCATGCTCGGGCGCGACAGGACGATCCCCAGCGGAATGGCCACCAGGATCGCCAGGCCACCGGAGATCGCCGTCAGCCACAGGTGCTGAACGGCCAGGTACTGCACGTCGGGCAGATAGAAGAGGAAGTCGTCGATGACCCCGCTCGACTGGCTCCATACCCCAGCGAAGAAGATCGCCACCAGCAGGAGTGCCCGCAGGGCCCCTTTCAGGCTCTGGATCGGCATCGGCTCACTCCTTGACGGCGCTGTCGGGATTCCGGCTGGCGGCCTCGTGGGCACGGAAGCGTGAGCCGAGGTGATGCGTCATGGCGCGCTGGGTGATCTGGCCATAAACGCGGCCCTCGGCGTCCACGCAGGGCAGCCAGGTGGCATCCTGGGCAAACATCAGCGAGGCCACCTTGCGCAGGTCGTCCTCCAGGGTCACCGTGGCCGGGACGTTCTCGAAGTGGTCTCGGCAGTAGCCCTTGGTAGTGCGCGCCTTGGCGCGGGTGATAAGGCCCACCGGCTGTCGCTGGTCATTCACCATCAGGATGGCATTCTGGTACCCGTAGTCGTCGATTCGTCCCAGCGCCGTCGCCAGGGTGTCGCCGGGGCTTACCGTGGCGATCTCGTCGGAGACCACTTCGTGTACCTTGACCAGGTTGAGCCGCTTGAGCGTGCGGTCCTCGCCAAGGAAGGACTCGACGAAGGCGTTCTTGGGTGCGGCCAGCAGGTCGTCGGGCGAGGAGTGCTGCACCAGCTTGCCCTCGCGGAATATTGCCACCTGATCGCCCATCTTGATCGCCTCGTCGATGTCGTGACTGACGAACATGATGGTCTTCTTCAGTTCCTGCTGCATCTTGAGGAATTCGTCCTGGATCACCGCCCGGTTGATGGGGTCGATGGCGCCGAAGGGCTCGTCCATCAGCATCACGGGTGGGTCGGCGGCCAGCGCCCGGGCGACCCCGATGCGCTGCTGCTGACCGCCGGACAGCTCGCTGGGAAAGCGCTTGAGAAAGGCATCGGGTTCCATGGAGATCATCGCCATCAGTTCCCGGGCACGTTCCCGGTAGCGGGCCTTGTCCCAGCCCAGCAACTGGGGAACCACCGTGATGTTCTGTTCGATGGTCATGTTGGGGAACAAGCCGATCTGCTGGATCACATAGCCGATGTTGCGTCGCAGGTCCTGAGTGTTCATGCCGGTGGTGTCGTCGCCGTTGATGAACACCTTGCCCGAGGTCGGCTTCACGATGCGGTTGATCATCTTCAGGGTGGTGGTCTTGCCGCAACCCGAGGGGCCGAGCAGGATGCAGATCTCGCCGCTGGGTACGTTCATGCTGATGTGATCGGCGGCGACCACTGCGCCCTTGGGCGTGTCGAAGACCTTGGTCAGGTTATCGAGTTCGATCATTCGGGTGTCCTTGTCGTCTCGGTCGTCAGGGGCTTGCCATCAGGCGGTGGAGGTGTCGAGTTCCATGCCCCTGGGCGTCAGGCGCTTCTGAACAAATAGAAGGGTGTAGTCGACGATAATCGCCAGCAGGCTGACCGCCACGGCGCCGACGATCAGCTGGCGCGGATCGGACTGGGAGATACCGCGGCTGATAAAGGTGCCCAGTCCCCCGGCGCCGATATAGGCGGCGATCGCCATTACGCCGATATTGAGCACCACGGCCGTGCGCACCCCGGCCATGATCACCGGCACCGCCAGCGGGATCTCCACATAGCGAAGGCGCTGGTTGGGACTCATGCCGATTCCTCTTGCTGCTTCTCGCAGCGCCGGGTCCACGTTGTTGATGGCGGTATAGGTGTTGCGGATGATCGGCAGCTGGGAATAGAGCAGCACGGCGATCACGGCGGGCAGATAGCCGATGCCCTGACCGATCAACGACAGCACCGGGATCATGATGCCGAACAGGGCGATCGACGGGATGGTGACGATGATCGAGGCGATGTAGAGCACGCCTTGTGCCAGGCGCTCATTCTTGGTGATGGCGATGCCGATCGGCACTCCGGTCAGGGTGGCGATGCCCACGGCAACACCGACCAGGGAGATGTGCTCCAGGGTGCGCGTGGCCAACAGGTCGATGTTGTCCAGTGCGTAAAGAATTAGTTCCACGTCGTTTCTCCTTGCAAGCCCCGTCCCTTTGCAAGCATAGCGGCCTGGCGGCAACCCTGCGGTGCCAGGCGTAACGGTATCGCAAGAAGGGGCGAGGGGGCGACGAAATGCCCCACATGAGGTCACCTACCATAGCAGAGCGTTCTATCTATTTGTTTTTCGGTGCATGAGGATGCGCAATGGGAGGAATTGGGAGTGGTGATGCACCTGGGGCAGTAGCGTGTGTTCGCCATGCCTGCAAATGAGATCGATTATCGTTATTGCCGGTAACGTCCGTGAACGTGCCGCGATCCTCGCGATTGAACGCCAGGGCTTCACATCAAATTGATACAGGACTAAAATGGTCCCCAATCGAATGTATGGGGAGATTCGTCCCCGAGGAGGCAAGCCTTGCTCAAGCTTTCGCGGCTGACCGATTACGCCGCCGTGGTGATGGCGCAGATTGCCCGTCACCCGGAGCAGCCTCATGCCGCCGCGGAGCTTGCTGAGGCGGTCCAGCTGCCCCATCCCACGGTCAGCAAGACGCTGAAGATGCTGGTAAGAGCCGGTCTGCTGGAGTCGCGCCGCGGCGCCCAGGGGGGGTATTCCCTGGCACGTCCTGCCTCACGGATCACCGCCAGTGACATCATCTCGGCCATCGAAGGGCCGGTGGCGATGACCGAGTGCAGCCAGGCGGGTGGCGAGTGTGACCTGGCCGCCACCTGTGGGGTCGCGGACAACTGGCAGCGGGTTTCACTGGCTATCAGTACCCTGCTCGACAGCGTGACTCTGGCCCACCTCGCTGACACCAGCCCGATCAAGCTGCCGGTGCAGTTGCCCATTCAGAGCGTGAGTCTGGCCGCCGAGGCCTGACGCACCCGAGCATTTACTACCCGCGGCGAGCCTCGCTCGCCGACCCAACCGCCCGGGAGGGGATACATCATGGCAAGTCAGGAAATGGAACAGCTTGTCCGTCGCGAGTACAAGGAAGGCTTCGTGACCGACATCGAGAGCGACACGGTACCGCCCGGCCTGGACGAGAGCACCATTGCCTTCATCTCGAACAAGAAGGGCGAGCCGCAGTGGATGCTTGAGTGGCGCCTCAAGGCCTACCACCAGTGGCTGAAGATGACGTCGCCCTCCTGGGCACACCTGAACTACCCGCCCATCGATTACCAGGCGATCTCCTACTACAGCGCCCCCAAGCGTGACGAGGATCGTCCCCAGAGCCTCGACGAAGTGGACCCCAAGCTGCTCGAGACCTACGAAAAGCTGGGCATTCCTCTGCACGAGCGCGCGGCCCTGGCCGGCGTGGCAGTGGACGCCGTCTTTGATTCCGTGTCGGTGACCACCACCTTCAAGGAGAAGCTGCACGAAGCAGGCGTGATCTTCTGCTCCATTTCCGAGGCGATCCGCGACTATCCGGAACTGGTCAGGCAATATCTGGGCAGCGTGGTCCCTCAGGGCGACAACTATTTCGCGGCGCTGAACTCGGCGGTGTTCACCGACGGCTCTTTCGTCTTCGTGCCTGAAGGCGTGACCTGCCCCATGGAGCTCTCCACCTACTTCCGCATCAACGCCGCCAATACCGGCCAGTTCGAACGGACCCTGATCGTTTGCGAGAGCCGCGCCCAGGTCTCCTATCTGGAAGGCTGCACTGCGCCTCAGCGCGACGAGAATCAGCTGCATGCGGCGGTGGTTGAGCTGGTGGCGCTCGAGGATGCCTACATCAAGTACTCGACGGTTCAGAACTGGTACCCCGGCGACGAGGATGGCAAGGGCGGCATCTACAACTTTGTTACCAAGCGCGGCGACTGCCGTGGCGATCGTTCCCGCATCAGCTGGACCCAGGTCGAGACTGGCTCGGCGATCACCTGGAAGTACCCCTCCTGCGTGCTGCGCGGCAAGGACAGCATCGGCGAGTTCTACTCCGTGGCGGTGACCAACGGCCGCCAGCAGGCCGATACCGGCACCAAGATGATTCACATCGGTGAGGGTACTCGCTCCAGCATCATCTCCAAGGGTATCTCTGCCGGGCGCAGCAACCAGTCCTATCGCGGCCTGGTGAAGGTGGGCCCGCGGGCCAAGGGCGCGCGCAATTTCACCCAGTGCGACTCGCTGCTGATCGGCGATCAGTGCGGCGCTCACACCTTCCCCTACCAGGAAATCGGCAACAGCACCGCTACCGTCGAACACGAGGCGACTACCTCGAAGATCGGTGAGGACCAGCTGTTCTACTGCCAGAGCCGGGGGATCTCCGAGGAGGATGCGGTCAGCATGATTGTCAACGGCTTCTGCAAGGACGTTTTCCAGGAACTGCCCATGGAATTCGCCGTGGAGGCCGAGGCTCTCCTGAACGTCACCCTCGAGGGCGCCGTGGGTTAAGGCGCCGTGCGCGCGTTTCTCGGAATTCGCGAGAAGGTCAACATATTTCAGCAGTCGCAACGGCGGCTCATCACGAATCAAGGGTAGTCAACATGCTCGAAGTCAAGGATCTGCACGTCACGGTCGAGGGTTCCGAGATCCTGAAGGGCCTCAGCCTGACCATCAACGCCGGTGAGATTCACGCCATCATGGGGCCCAACGGGGCCGGAAAGTCGACTCTCTCCGCTGTGATCGCCGGCAAGGAGGGCTACGAGGTGACGAAGGGTTCGATCACCTTCGAGGGCCAGGACGTGCTGGAGATGGAGGTCGAGGAGCGGGCCCGTGCTGGCCTGCTGCTGGGCTTCCAGTACCCCGTGGAGATCCCGGGGGTGAAGAACATCTACCTGCTCAAGGCGGCGCTGAACGCCCAGCGTGAGGCGCAGGGCCTGGGCGAGATTCCGGCACCGGAGTTCATGAAGCTGATCAAGGAGAAGGTTGCCTCCATGAAGATGGACACCAGCTTCCTGCAGCGTGCCGTCAACGAGGGCTTTTCAGGCGGCGAGAAGAAGCGCAACGAGATTCTGCAGATGCTGGTGCTGCAGCCGAAGCTGGCGATGCTCGACGAGATTGACTCGGGACTCGATATCGACGCCATGAAGGTGGTCGCCGACGGTGTCAATTCCCTGCGTGCCGAAGATCGCGCCATCCTGCTGGTGACCCACTATCAGCGCCTGCTCGACTACATCGTGCCGGATCGCGTGCACGTGCTGGTCGATGGCCGCATCGCCAAGAGCGGCGATGCCGATCTCGCCCGCGAACTCGAGAGTCGTGGTTATGACTGGGTGCAGGAGGAGACCGCCGCATGACTGAAGACGTGCAGAGCGATGTACAACGTTTCCTCGATCGGCTCGATGAGCGCGTAGCCGAACGCATCGCCGCCCAGGGTGTCGAGCCGAGCTGGATTGCCGCCCGGCGCCAGGCGGGGGCGGCGCGCTTCGAGGCGCTGGGCTTTCCCCACCGCCGTGTCGAGGAGTGGAAGTACACCGATGTCCGGCCTATCGCCCGGGGTGACTTCCGTTTGGCCACGGATGCCGACTTTTCTCCGGCCACGGCGGCGAGGCTGACCCTGCCCGTGGAGGCTCACCGACTGACCTTCGTCGATGGCGTCTTCGCCCTGGGCCTGTCGCAGCTCGATGAACTGCCCGGAGGCGTGCAACTGCTGCCGCTGTCCCGTGCCCTCGACGAGAACCACGAGGCCGTGGGCGGCCCGCTGGGTCGGCTCACCGGGGTCGAGTTCTCGCCGTTTGCGGCGTTAAACACCGCCTTCATGGAAGAGGGCGCTGTACTTCGCCTGGCGCCGGGCACCGTGGTGGAAAAGCCGATCATCCTGCAGTTCCTCTCCCGCGCAGGCGAGGCGCCAGTGATGAGCCATCCGCGCATCCTGCTCGAGATGGCCGGGCGCAGCCAGGCCACGGTCATCGAGCATCATGTGGGCGAGGAGGCTGCCGCCAACTTCACCAATCTGGTGGAGGAGATCATTCTCGACCGCGGCGCAATCCTCACTCACTACAAGCTGCAGGAGGCGGCGCTTGCCGACCTGCACGTGGCCAGCATCCATATCGAGCAGGCCCGCGACAGCCGCTATACCTCGTTCAATCTGAACCTGGGCGGTGGCCTGGTGCGCAATGATCTGGTGGCCGAGCTCAATGGCCAGGGGGCCGAGACCAACTTCAACGGCCTCTTCTACGGGCAGGGCCGCCAGCACGTGGACAACCACACATTGGTCAACCACAACGCCCCCCACACCTTTTCCCACGAGAACTACAAGGGCATCCTCGACGACCGTGCCCATGGCGTGTTCAACGGCAAGGTGATCGTCAAGCGCGATAGCCAGAAGATCGAGGCCGAGCAGAGCAATGCCAACCTGCTGCTCTCCGACCGCGCCGAGATCGACACCAAGCCTGAGCTCGAGATCTACGCCGATGACGTCAAGTGCGCCCACGGTGCCACCACCGGCCAGCTTGATGAGGAGGCGGTGTTCGCCCTGCGCACCCGCGGCATCGACAAGCAGACCGCCCGTGGTCTGCTGACCCTGGCGTTCGCCGGTGAGGTGCTGGAGCAGGTCGACCTCGATGCCATTGCCGAAAGGGTCGAGCTGGCGGTGGCGGGCAAGCTCCCGGAGCGCTTCAATCTGGCCGGCCTGGTGGAAACCGCCGTCGCCCTGAACGAGGAGTAAGCCATGGCCGACTTCAGTGACCTGACGCTGGATGTGGCGAGGGTGCGACGTGACTTCCCGATCCTCGATCGGGAAGTTCATGGCAAGCCGCTGGTCTACCTGGACAACGCCGCCACCAGCCAGACCCCGCGTCAGGTGATCGCGATGTTCGACGACTATTACGGTCGCTACAACGCCAACATCCATCGCGGGCTGCACACCCTTGCCGACGAGGCCACGGCGGCCTTCGAGGGCACTCGAGAGACGGTGCGGAGATTCCTGAACGCGGCCGAGACCCGCCAGATCGTCTTCACCCGCGGTACCACCGAGGCGATCAACCTGGTGGCCAACAGCTGGGGGCGCACCAACCTCGGCCCGGGTGACGAGGTGCTGATCTCGCGCCTCGAGCACCACTCCAACATCGTGCCCTGGCAGCTGCTGGCCAGGGAACTCGGCTTCGCCATCAAGGTTATCCCTGTGGACGAGCGCGGCGTGCTGGACATGGCGGCCTACCGCGACCTCTTTACCGAGCGCACCCGGCTGGTGGCGGTGAACCATATCTCCAACGCCTTCGGCACGATCAACCCGGTAGGTGATATGGCGCGGGTGGCCCACGAGCACGGCGCCCGAATTCTCGTCGACGGTGCCCAGGCCGCTCCCCACCAGGCTATCGACGTGCAGGACATCGATGCCGACTTCTACACCTTCTCCGGCCACAAGGTCTACGGGCCCACCGGCGTGGGCGTATTATACGGCAAGGCCGATCTGCTCGAGGTGATGCCGCCCTGGCAGGGGGGTGGGGAGATGATCCAGACGGTCTCCTTCGAGACACCCACCACCTTCGCCGACATCCCGCACAAGTTCGAGGCGGGGACACCTGCCATTGCCGAGGTGATCGCCCTGGGGCGTGCCCTGCAGTGGGTCCAGGGGATCGGACTCGAATTGATTGGCGCCTGGGAAGCGCGTTTGCTCGAGCATGCCACCGAGGGGATACAGGGCATCGAGGGGCTGCGTATCCTGGGCACTGCGCCGGACAAGGCGGGCGTATTGTCGTTCGTGGTCGACGGGGCGCACTCCCAGGACATCGGGCTGCTGATCGACCAGCTCGGGGTGGCGATCCGTACCGGTCACCATTGTGCCCAGCCATTGCTGGCGCGGTTCGGAGTGGACGCTACCTGCCGGGCCTCTTTCGCCGCCTACAATACGCCCGAGGAGATCGACGTCTTCGTCGAGGGGCTCGAGCGTGTCATCGGCATGCTGCGCTGACGTCTATCAAGGAGCGACATGAGCGATATCGAGCAGATTGCCACCCTCCACAAGGGCCAGCAGCTGCCCCTGCAGCGTGACGTCGAGGGAATCTCCATTCCCTTCGGCAAGACCGTGACCCTGCCGGAGGACAGCGTCGTCAGCGTGATGCAGGCCAAGGGCAGTACGGTCAGCGTGGGCTTCGAGGGGCGCCTCTATCTGATCGAGGGAGCCAACCTGGATGCCCTGGGCCTCGAGGCGCTGCCGCGGCCGACGTTGCCCGAGGATGCCTCGGAGGAGGAGATCGAGCAGTTCGTGTGGGACCAGCTGCGAACCTGCTTCGACCCCGAGATCCCGGTCAACATCGTCGACCTGGGTCTGGTCTATGGCTGTCGCATCGAGCGGCTGATCAACGGTGATCGCATCGTCACCATCCGCATGACGCTGACGGCGCCGGGTTGTGGAATGGGTGACGTGATCGCCGCCGATGCCCGCAACAAGATCCTCGGCGCCCCGCAGATCAGCAAGGTTCATACCGAGATCGTCTTCGATCCCCCCTGGAGTCGTGAGATGATGAGCGACGAGGCCAAGCTGGAACTCGGAATGTTCTAGCGCCTCCTCCGGGGAGAGTGATGCACCGACCGTTGTGGAAGGTCTTCAAGGCGGTACTGATGTCGATGGGAGCGCTTGCGCTCCTGTCGGCGTTGCTGTTCGTGTTGGCCAACTTCTATGTGCTGGGTCGCACCCAGGGGAAGATCGAGGACGAGCTGTCGCGTTGCGGTAGCGAGACCGTGGGCATCGTATTCGGCACTTCCCACTGGACGCGCAGCGGCTCACGAAACCCGCACTTCGAGGGGCGCATGGATGCGGCAGCTAATCTGATCCAGCTTGGACGGGTCGACCATCTGCTGATTTCCGGTGACAACAGCACTCGCTACTACAACGAGCCGGTGACCATGTGGCGTGATCTGCGCGGCCGCCAGGTGCGTGATGGAGACATGACCCTGGACTATGCCGGCTTCAGTACCTTCGACACCCTGGCGCGGGCGCGTGACGTGTTCGGCGTGGAGCGGGCGCTGCTGATCACTCAGGGTTGGCACCTGCCACGGGCGCTGTTCATCGGCGAGGCGCTGGGGCTAGAGGTGAAGGGCTGTGCGGCGCCGGAACAGACGGTGTCCGGGCTCTGGCGGCTCAAGTTGCGGGAGTGGGTAGCGCGGGTGGCCACCCTGGGGGATCTCTACCTGTGGGAGCGCGAACCGCATTTCCTGGGGCCGCTCGAACCCCTGCAGATCATGCCTCGGGAGCGTGATCGTCTGCTGCTCCCTCCGGGAATGTTCAATGCTTCGGGCCCTGCTTCTGGAGGTGATACAGCTCGCGGATCAGCGCCCGACAGCCCTTCCAGCACTCCTCGATGACCGGCTCCATCGGTTCGGGAAGCGGATGGGTGAACAGCGTCGAAAGCGCCTGCATCAGCACCCGTTCCTGTTCCAGCAGTTCGCCGATCACCACCTGGCTCTCGTTGCCGACAAAACTCTTCAACCGGCTCCACAGCCACATGTAGTCGTCGCGTTCGACATCGGCGTCACGGGGCAGCAGGTTGAGGTGCTTGCGCGACAGCTCCTGGAGCTCGTGCATCGATGTCGCGCGGGCTTCGTAGTGGGGCTTCAGAGTGTCGCGCAGCGCGGGTCTCAGGCGCTCCAGGTTGTCCTGAAAGTAGTCGATGCTGTCGGCCATTGCCTCGAGGGCACTGTCCATCGCCACCTGGCGATTGTCGAGAAACATGAGCGTTCACCTCCTCCGGTGACGCAGATTGTGGGGCTCCCGCTTCCTATTTGCCACCCCCGGGGCTCAATAATTTGCCGGCCAGCCGTTAGCCCTTAGGCTGAAGTATCAGCCCTTGGGACGTGGCGGAACCTTGTGTCGATGAGCGGCATTCTTCTCGAGATGTTCGATGACCAGACCGGCGATGTCCTTGCCGGTAGCCGTCTCGATGCCCTGCAGCCCCGGTGAGGAGTTGACCTCCATGATCACCGGGCCGTGGTTGGAGCGCAGCAGGTCGACACCGGCCACCCGCAGCCCCATGGCCTTGGCGGCGCGAATCGCCGTGGAGCGTTCTTCCGGGGTGATGCGAATCGTGGTGGCGCTACCCCCCCGATGCAGGTTGGAGCGAAACTCGCCCTCGGCGGCCTGGCGCTTCATCGAGGCCACCACCTTGTCACCGATCACGAAGCAGCGGATATCGGCACCCTTCGCTTCCTTGATGTACTCCTGCACCATGATATTGGCCTTCATGCCCATGAAGGCCTGGATCACGCTTTCGGCGGCCTGGTTGGTTTCGGCCAGCACGACCCCGATGCCCTGGGTGCCTTCCAGCAGCTTGATGACCAGCGGAGCCCCCCGGACCATGGTGATCAGGTCGGGAATATCATCCGGGGAGTGCGCGAACCCGGTGATCGGCAGCCCCAGTCCCTTGCGCGAGAGCAGTTGCAGCGAGCGCAGCTTGTCCCGGGAACGGGTGATGGACACGTTGTCGTTGAGCACATAGGTGCCCATCATCTCGAACTGGCGCAGTACCGCACAGCCGTAGAAGGTGATCGAGGAGCCGATGCGCGGGATCACCGCGTCGAAGGACTCGAGTTCCTCGCCCTTGTAGTGAATCGAGGGGTGATGCGAGGCGATGCTCATGTAGCAGCGCAGGGTGTCGACCACCCGCGCGGTGTGGCCTCGCCGCTCGGCGGCCTCGATCAGGCGCCGCGTGGAGTAGAGGTTGCGGTTGCGGGATAGCAGCGCGATATGCATTCAGGGCTCCAGGGTCGGTGGCCGGAAAGGTTCAGGGTTCACCATGCAGGAAGGCCACACCAGGCGCGACCAGCAGGCGGCGCAGGGCTCGGCGGCCCAGCAGCATGGGATGGCGCATATCGCGCCGATCGGTCAGGCTAAGCTCCACCGGGAACGACAGGGTGCCCAGTTGCATCGTCGTGCGGATCACGAAGCGCCACTCGGCCTGGCCGTTGGAACTGGTCACCCGTCGGCGGTCATGCAGGTGCATGCGGTGCACATGGGCCGGAGTGCTTGGCCCGCCGCTGCGGGTCGTGAAGCTGACCCAGAGTTGGTCGTCCTCTTCGTAGGACTCGATGTCCTCGGCATGCAGCGCCGAGGTTCGGGCGCCGGTATCGGCCTTGGCGCAGAGCGTCAGGTGCAGCTCCGGCAAGGTGACCATCTCACGGCGACCGATCACCGCCATTGGCGTATAGGGCAGTTCTCTCATCATTTCGCTCCCAGGTCTCTGCACTCAGCGTGACAGGCCAGCCAGACGGTGGCCGATGGCGGAGTCTTTCCCGGCCGCGCGCAGCGTCATCAGAAGCGGCAGGCGCAGTCGAGGGATCAATGCCAGGTCACGGGCCACTGCCATGAAGTCCGATCCGGGAGTTTCAGCCAGCCGGGTCAGGAAGCGGGGCAGGCGCTCGGCATCCTCCAGATGGTGCCAGCCGCGTCCGGCAATGGCCGCCAGCAGGTCGGGACCACAGGCGTCCGGGTCATCGAGCAGCTCATCGAACCAGACGCCGACGAACTCGGTCGAGGCGCCGCTCATGGCGCGCACGCAGGCGCAGAAAATCTCGATATCCCCCGTGCGGCTTGCCGCTTCCCCGCGTCGGCGCAGGGCGCGTGCCAGGTCATCGGTAATCGCCACATGCTCCAGACAGTAGCACAGCGAGGTCAGTACCTCGCCAGGGAGAGTGTCGAGGCGAGCGGCCAGCGATCGGCTCGAGGTCGCGTCGAGGCGCACCGCGAAATCGGCCAGCCCCTGCAGGCCCAGGGCTCGCCAGTCGATCTCCTGCTGCCCGCTCAGATAGGCCTCGACCGGCTCGAGATGCTGACTGGCGGGGAGGCCCATATCCAGGCTGGCGCGAGCATGCAGCACGGCCTGGAAGGGCAGCGCGGGATTGAAGGCCAGGGGATTGTCTTTCATCAGATTGTCGATCTGAGTGCTCTCTGCGCGCCCCAAGCCCTGTACGCTATGGCCGAGGGTCTCCAGGAGGCGCTGCACGAAAGCGTCCCGCGGGGCCGGGACGAGATGTCCCTGTTCGTCCAGCGGCAAGGCCAGGAACCAGATCAGCGGGTCTTCCAGGTCACCCAGGCGGAACACCATGGCTAATCTGGCCGTCCCCTGCCAGGGGGCTGGCCACGCTTGTTCGCCGAGCTCGAAGGCGGCCAGGGTGTCTAGCGCGCAGGGCTCGACCCGGCGTCCCAGGTGGTAGAGCCTCACCTCGGCACCGCTTCGCAGGAAGAAATCGTGAAGGCTATGGATCGGTTGCATGCTCTCTCCGGGTCAGGAACCGTGCACTCTACCGCGGCGCCGGGGTGCTGTCAGCCGCCCGAGGAGGCCATTATTACCATCCGCTGCTGGTCAGTTGTTGACCAGTCCTGCTCATGCCCCATGGGAAGCGGCCAGGCGAGATCTTTCCAGTGTTTATCCACAGGCCCGTTCAGGATATCTGTGCACTGCGCACAAGATGGCCGGCCAGGCATTGGAAGGCTCCGCGGGGTGGCCAGCGGCGGGGCCGAACGGGGATAATGGCTCCACATGCAACGAAGAGACTGCCCATGACCGTTCACGACGAACTCGGCACCGCCCTGCGCGAGCTCGAGGCCACCATGAAGGCCGCCAACCTGTGGCGCATGGAGCGACCCGAGCCGGACGCCTTCCACAGCGTCCAGCCGTTCTGCATAGACACCATGACGTTGCCCCAGTGGCTGCGCTTCGTGTTCATCGTGCGCCTGGAGGCCCTGGTCGAGTCGCGCTCGCCGATGCCGGCGACCTGCGACATCGCCCCGGCGGTGGACGCCTGGCTACAGCAGGAAGGGGCACGTGCCAGCGACCGGCTGCTGATGAGCAAGGTGGTCGAGGAGATCGACCGGTTGGTCACCGAGAACTGATACTATCGGAATCCTGAGATGCCTTACTACTTTGCCTATGGCAGCAACATGAACCCCGAACGGGTCGCGGCTCGGATCGGCGCTACCCGAAGGGTGCTGGCCGGCGTGCTGCATGATCACGCGCTGCGCTTCGACAAGGCCTCACGAGTGGCGGGCATCGCCCACGCCAACGTGGTGCCTCGGCAGGGCGAGCGGGTGGAAGGGGCGCTGTTCGAGCTCGAACATCCCGCCCAGATTCGACACATGGATCCCTTCGAGGGCTATCCCCGGGAGTACGATCGTCACCGCCTGCCGGTGGCGACCCGCGAGGGGTGCATCGAGGCCTGGGTGTATATCGCTGCGCCGGGCACCACCGCCGAGGCGTTGCGTCCGGCGCGAGAATATCTCGAGCATCTGCTGGCCGGAGAGCCTTTTCTCAGTGCCGCCTATCACGCGCGTCTCTCCGCGGTAGAGGCTGTCACCGGGCTCGATGACACGCGACTGACGGCACTGGGGCTCTCGCGGCATTCTCCGCGCTAGCTAGCCCCCTGACGAGCTCAAATGCGACGAGGCCCGCCATTCGGCGGGCCTCGTCGCGTCGGGCGGGGGATCAGAAGCGGAAGCTGAGGCCCGCCATCACCACCAGCGGATCGATCTCGACCGTGCCGATATCGGATCCATTCAGGCTGGCATCGGTATCGATATCGATATACCAGGCGGCGGCGTTGAGCGCCCAGTTGTCGTCGATCAGCAGATCGACGCCCAACTGACCGGCGGCACCCCAGGAATCGTCCAGGTCGAGATCATCCCCGGTGGCAATCTCCTCGTCTGAGAAGCGGGTGTAGTTGACGCCTATGCCGGCATAGGGCTGAACCCGAGCCGCGGTGCCACCCAGCGGGTAGTACTGCAGGGTCAGGGTCGGCGGCAGGTGGTCCGTAGAGGCAAGATTGGCCCCGTTGAGCTCGATGTCATGATCGAAGGGTTCGGCGGCCAGCAGTTCCATGCCCAGCTTGTCGGTGACACGATAGCCCAGGGTAAAGGCGAAGGCGCTATCATCCCGAACATCAACGTCGAAGGCACCATTGGCCAACGAGCCGTTGTCGCTGGTGGGTTCGACCTTGGCCACGCCCACCCGAGTGAAGAAATCACCAGCTCCATAGGCGAAGGCCTGTGTGCTGGTAGTGAAAGCGGCTGCAGCGATGCCGGAGGCGAGCAGGGTGGGAAGAACGATCTTGCGCATGTTTCAGCTCCTGATAGACGAGTGTGCGGACGTTTGCCGCCAGCCATGTAACCTGCCATCAGTCTATCGTTTCGTAGTCGAAGCATTATTGATCCAGCGCAAGTTCTATATTTCAGGCGCATGAAAGAGAAGAAAGCAAGACGCTGTCAGGGTCGGATGGCATGCCCTGCTAGGGCTCGCATCCTTGCCGTGAATCGTCTTGACTGGGAATAGGCGAAAAGGAGAGCCGAGATGGAGACCGAAACGCGTCGACGCTTGCCCGGCGTGACCCTGGGGGCGATGCTGCTGGCGGCGGCGCTGGCGCTGTGGTTGCTATGGCAGCCAGACCTGATCAGCACGTTGCCGATGGCACTGCGTCTGCCGCTGATCGGGCTGGGGATCTGGGCACTGGGCGCGGCCTTCATGGCGGCCATGGGGCTGGAGGCGCGTCGGCACTGGCTGCAACGGATGACCACGCCCCCCTGGAGCCTCGCGGCGCTCGGCGCCTTCACCCTGGTGTTGCTGGTGCGGGCGGCCATCGTCTGACCCGTCAGGCAGGTTGTCGCCGGCAAGCAGATGGAGAGCCGGAAAAGAGGAAAGCCGCCCTCGGGCGGCTTTCCTGCGTGCGCACCATACAGTCGCGCACTGCGATGCCTGGTGGCCCGTCAACGGCAAGGGCTCCCGGAGGAGCCCTTTCACTAGCTTCAGTGCGTTAGACGCGCTCTCGCGCTCTGTTAGCGACTGATCTGCTGATACTCACCGGCGTCGGCAGTCACGCTGCTCACCACCAGAATGGCGATGAAGGCAGCGATGAAGCCAGGAATGATCTCGTACACGCCGGGACCTCCCATGAACGAGCCGTTCCAGCCCAGCGAGATCCAGAGCATGACGGTGACGGCACCCACCACCATGCCCGCCAGAGCGCCGGCGCCGTTGGTGCGCGACCACATCAGCGACAGGATAATGAGCGGGCCGAACGCCGCACCAAAGCCAGCCCAGGCGTTACTGACCAGCCCCAGAACCTGAGAGGTCGGATCGGATGCAATGACGGCGGCAACAAGGCCCACCACAACGACGCTGATCCGGCCAACGGCGACGACCTCCTTCTCCGTCGCCTCCTTGCGCAGGAACAGGCGGTAGAAGTCCTCGGTCAATGAGGAGGACGACACCAGAAGCTGGCTGGAAATGGTGCTCATGATCGCCGCCAGCAACGCCGCATAGAGGAAGCCGGTGACCAGCGGATGGAACAGCAGGTTCGCCAGGATGATGAAGATCGTTTCAGGATCCTGGACATCCATGCCGTTGCGTACTGCATAGGCACGCCCAAAGATGCCAAGAGAGATCGCGCCGATCAGGGAGATGAGCATCCAGCTCATGCCGATGTTACGGGCAATGGGAACATCCTTCTGGGACCGGATGGCCATGAAGCGCACGATGATGTGCGGCTGCCCGAAGTACCCCAGACCCCAGGTCACCGCAGAGAGCCAGCCGACAATGGTCAGTCCCTCCGTCCACGACAGAAGCGTAGGATCTACCTCATTCAGGGTCTGTGAGGCCTGGGAGAAACCGCCGCCACCCTCGCCAAAGAGCACCACCGCCGGCATGATCACCAGTGCCAGCATCATGATGCAGCCCTGGACGAAGTCCGTCATGCTCACGGCCAGGAAGCCGCCAACCACCGTGTATACAAGCACCACGCCCAGTGTGATGAACACGCCCGACGCGTAGTCGCTCATGCCACCGATGTTGAGAACACCGGAAAACGCGCTTTCGAACAGCTTGCCGCCTGCCACCAGCCCCGAGGCCGTGTACACCGCGAAGAAGATCACGATGACGATAGCGGATACCGTTCTCAGCGGAATGGCCTGAGTCGGGAACCGGTTTCCCAGGAACTCCGGGATGGTGATCGCATCATTATAGTGAAGCGTCTGCTCGCGAAGGCGAGGTGCGACCAGCGTCCAGTTGAAGAACGCACCCACGAGCAGGCCGATACCGATCCAGGCAGACCCCAGACCCGATACGAACATCGCCCCGGGGAGGCCCAGCAGCAACCAGCCGCTCATGTCCGAAGCGCCGGCCGACAGGGCCGCCACTTGCGGGCTGAGCTGTCGGCCACCCAGCATGTAATCCTCAGAGGTCGACGTGGACTTGCGCATCGCATAAAAGCCAATGGCGATCATCAGCGCAAAGTAGGCAAAGAGACTGATCCAGACACCTATAGCCATAAAACTTCTCCAGTTCGTCAGGACGGAGCTAGCTCCGACAGGTCAGCGCGTCTACCGTGTAACACCGGTAGCGCCCCGCTTTATTTGTTAACTTCGTCTTCTATTTCAGGCAACGAGGCGCTATCGCCTGTGACGCCAGACCTCCTATCTCGGTGCTCACCTCCTGTCGTTCCTTTCTTGTTTTCACTGCGTTAAAAGCAAAGTGCCCTTAAAGCCTTTCCGGTGCCTGCTGGCAACATTGATACGCTGCTTCCTGTGGCTTCTGTATTGATCGTTCACTTCTCTCTGCCGGAAAGCGTAGCAGGAAACTCGGGCTGCCTGTCCTTCGTTGGGTCTTTACCCGGCGAGCAGGAACTGCTGTGGCGGAACCGGTCCGAGATGAACGAGGGGTGCAGGCCGGTTGGTTAGCTCATGCGGTACACCTGTCACCTTCGGGAAGGTTGCCTCCTTATTTTTGATCCCTACCCGAGGGAAACCAGGGGAATTATAGTGAGCAGCGGCGTCGAGGGGGATGTCGGATTGCACTCGTCATGAACCCTGCTCTTCCGATCAAGGGTATATGACATCACATCGTTCCGGAGCGAGATTCAACGTTCATTACTCGCTTTGCTTCCGCCTCACGAGAGCAGTGTGGGCCGCGAGATGGTCGCGCAGAGCGGCGAACTCCTCCTGGCCGGTGGCGTCGAGTAGTGTTTTTCCTCGGGTTACGCGGCCATGGCGTCCGTGTTCATCCATCAGCCGCTGGGCGCGGCGACGAATCCCGTCAAGATAGTCGTCATGGCGGATCGGGTAGCCGATGATGGCGTTCCATTCGGTTTCGCTGACGCGACTCTCCAGTGCCTTGTCGAACAGCTCTAGAAGGTGCTCGGGTTCGGTGCGGTATCGCGGGGTGCCGGATAGCATCAGCAGGACGATCATGCCGCCAAAGATGGCCAGGCAGACAACGAGGACCAGCAGGAAGAGGGCCATGGTTCGCGACTCCGGATGGCCGGACCCGATTACCGCCAGGCCCGGTGATGCGGTGTATGCCTCACGAAACATACACGACGCCCTGTTCGAATCACAGCCATTCACGACGATATGTCGTGCTGTGCTGAGACAGGGTCTTGAGGAGAATCAGGAGCTTGCCGGAAGGAGGTAATGCTGGATGACGCTCGATGACAGCTGATTGGAGCGGGTGAAGGGAATCGAACCCTCGTCTTAAGCTTGGGAAGCTTCTGCTCTACCATTGAGCTACACCCGCAAGGCAACTTCCACAGTAAAACCAGTCGCTTAGCCTTTGCAAGCAGTCCTGGATCTTTTTTGCCCTCTCTGCGCTAAGTCGCTGTTTTTCTCTGTCTTGCCGAGAGTGATGAGGCGCCCGCGGGCCTGGAGGGCGGCCCGCTACCGAGATTTTTTAACAGCCTGGCGAACTTTTCTCCGCGGCGCTGTCTGAATGGGAGTAGGCAGCATCGCGATAGCAGTCGCTAACACTGTTGCCTTAGCTTGCACTTTCGATCTTGCCGCCCCATGCCTGATGGGGCGGCTTTTCTTTGTGTCTGGCATCCGCTCCGTAAACGACGACACCCGGCGCCGGGCCGGGTGTCGAGGGGTTGAGTGGAGGGGGATCAGGAGTGGCGCATACGCAGCAGCGCACTGAGCACGTCGCGGCGGGTGACGATGCCCACCAGTCGGCTCTGTTCGACCACCGGATAGACCTTGGGCTTGGCGCCAAGCATCTCCTGGGCCAGGTCGGTAATGCTCTTGTTGGGGGCTACCGAGAGCACTTCATTGCGCATCAATTCCCGAACCAGCGGCGGCTCATCGTTGAGGTAGGAGCTTTCCAGCACCTTGCCCATCACATCCTGCTCGGAAATAAAGCCGATCAGATGGTCACGCTCATCCACCACGGGTACCCCGGGCAGGCGATGGAGCGCCAGCCCCTCGGCCAGAGTGGAGACCGAGGTCTTGCCGGTGACCCGGTAGCAGTCGCGTGACATGATCTCGCGCACGATGGTGGGGGCCTTGGTGGGCATGGCGTGTCTCCTTGTGCCGGACGGTAATGAACTCTGAGCCTTTGCCAGCGATACCTCAGACGGCATGGGCCTCAGTCGTATCTCGTTTCAGCATAGCCGACTCGCGATACTCGCCGAAACGTGAGCCGCCAACGTTTCTTCACGCTGGGCAGGGCCTTTGGCTCCGGTCAGGAACCCGACCCCGGTTCCCGGCTCCAATATGGCACACTCTGGAAAACGGGCCGGCCGTGGGGCCGGCCTGCAACGCTCAATGGAGTTGCCTCATGGATGCACGGGAGTACATGGCCAGAAAGGGGCTGGATGGAGAGCGTGATGAGGAGCGCCCCAACACCCTGGAGGAGAAGGCATGGTCGCGGGCACTGGAAGCCGGCGAGCAACGCCCCCGCGCGGGGACACCCTTCGACTGGGAGGAGTGGGAGCGCTATCACGAGACACTGGCCGAGGGCGCCGAAGAGCTTGACCAGAAGATCAATCACGAGGCTCATCGTCGGGCACTCGAGCACGGATCCCGGGAGGCCGTCGGGCATTTCACGCCGGCGGCTGGTGATCAGGTCCGGGTCGACCGGGAACATACGTCTCCCGCACCGCACGAGAGTGAGGCAACTGTTGCTGAGCCGCGGCTTGCCCTGCATGCGCTGGCGGTGCTGCTTCCGCCCTTGGGTGTCGGTCTAACTCGTGGTGGTGGAACCCGAGTGATGGTCAACCTGGTGCTGACCCTGCTGGGCTGGTTGCCCGGGGTCGTGCATGCGCTCTGGTGGCTTCGTCACTCAAGGCGCTGATGGAACAGTTCGCGTTTGAGGGCTTTGCTCAGCGCATCCGATGGGTATAATCGTCGTCAACCCCGCTGCTTACCAGGAGTTGACCTTGGGCCTTCTCGTCGGTGTCACCGTCCTATGGGCGTTCTCGTTCTCGCTGATCGGCGTCTACCTGGCCGGCCAGGTGGACAGCTACTTCGCCGTCCTGATGCGGATCGGCCTGGCCGCACTTGTTTTTCTCCCCTTCCTGCGCCCTTCGCTGCTGCGGGGCCGCCAGCGGCTTGCCCTGATGGGGCTGGGAGCGGTGCAGTTGGGCGTGATGTATATCTTCTTCTACCAGTCCTTCCTGCTGCTCTCGGTGCCGGAGGTGCTGCTGTTCACCATCTTCACGCCGATCTATATCGCATTGCTTGATGATGCCCTCTTCGGTCGCTTCACGCCCTTCTATCTGGTGACCGCCTCGCTGGCGGTGCTGGGTGCGGCCGTGATCCGCTACCAGGGGCTCGACAGCGGTTTCTGGGCGGGTTTCCTGGTGGTCCAGGGAGCCAACCTCTGCTTTGCCCTGGGGCAGGTGGGCTATCGACGCCTCTCGGCAGGACTGCCCGAGGCCCTGCCGCGCCACAGCGTTTTCGGCTGGTTCTACCTGGGTGCCCTGGCGGTGGCCGTGCCCGCCTTCGCGCTTCTCGGCCATGCCTCCGGCCTACCGACCACCGGGGTCCAGTGGGGCGTGCTGCTATGGCTCGGGCTGGTGGCCTCGGGTCTTGGTTACTTCCTGTGGAACCTGGGGGCCACCCGGGTCGATGCCGGTGCCCTGGCGATCATGAACAATGCCCTGATTCCCGCCGGCCTGCTGGTCAATCTGGTGATCTGGAACCGCGATGCCGACCTCGTGCGCCTCGCGCTGGGCGGTGCCATCATCGTCGGCTCGCTGGCGCTCAACGAGTGGTGGCTCAAGCGCCGCCGCCTCGAGGCCGCCTGACTGCGTTTGCTCGCCTCGTGGCCAGTCGCCATAATGAGCTGCCGCGAAGCGAGAGGCCTGCGAATGCCAACCTTCAAGAACATCGGCCTGATCGGCCGCCTGGGCAGTGCCAAGGTGGTCGATACCCTCAAGCGCCTGATCCGCTTCCTCGACGCCGGTGGCTACCACGTGATCATCGAGGACAGGACCGCCACCGTGCTGCTCGACCATGGCCATCCCGAGGCCAGTCGGCGACTGCTCGGAGAGCTCTGTGATCTGGTGATCGTGGTCGGTGGCGACGGTAGCCTGCTCGGTGCTGCGCGTACCCTCTGTCAGAGCGGTACCCTGGTGCTGGGTGTCAATCGCGGACGACTGGGCTTCCTCACCGATATCTCGCCCGACGAGATCGAGGCGCGCGTCGGCGAGGTGCTTGAGGGTCGCTATGAGCTCGAGGAGCGCTTCCTGCTCGATGCCGAGCTTTACCGGGACGATGTCCAGGTGGGTAATGGAGATGCCCTCAACGAGATAGTGCTGCACCCCGGGAAGGCGGTGCGCATGATCGAGTTCGAGCTGTTCATCGACGACCAGTTTGTCTACAGCCAGCGCAGCGACGGCCTGATCATCGCCACCCCAACCGGCTCCACGGCCTATGCGCTCTCAGGCGGTGGACCGATCATGCACCCCAGGCTGGATGTCATCACCCTGGTGCCGATGTTCCCGCATACCCTGTCGAGCCGCCCCATCGCCATCGATGCCGCCAGCGAGATTCGCATCCATATCGGCGAGACCAACCAGACTTACCCGCATATCAGCTGCGATGGCCAGACCCGTGCGGTGGCCAAGCCCGACGATGTTCTGGTGATACGGCGCAAGCCGCGGCGGGTCCAGCTGGTGCATCCGCTGGGTCACAACTTCTACGACGTCCTGCGTAGCAAGCTGGGCTGGAGCAACCGCCTGGGGGACTAAGGTGAGAAGCGACGTGAGCATGCAAGGCGGCCTCGAAGGCTATGACCTGATCGGCGATATTCACGGCTGCGGTGCGACGTTGGGTTCACTTCTCGAGCGTCTCGGCTATCATCAGCGTGGCGGTGTCTACCGTCACCCGCGACGCAAGGTGATCTTTCTCGGCGACCTGATTGACCGAGGGCCGCGCATTCGCCTGGCGGTCTCCATCGCCCGACGCATGGTGGAGGAGGGTGAAGCCCATATCGTCATGGGTAATCACGAGGTCAATGCCCTGGCCTATAGCCATCGCGCTCCTGGAAGCAGTGGGCACGAGTGGCTGCGCGAGCACTCCCCGCGACATAATCGCATCATCAAGGAGACCCTGGAGCAGTACCGCGACCACCCCCAGGAGTGGGAGGAAGCCCTTGCCTGGTTTCTGGAAATCCCGCTGTACCTGGAAGTCGACGGCCTGCGGGTGGTGCATGCCTGCTGGGACCAGCCGCTGGTGGAGGAACTGCGGTGCGAGCACCCCGACGGACGAATCGACGAGGCTTTCCTGGCCACCTCGGCGGTGCCCGGCACCCTGGAGTTCCGTATTCTCGACCGCCTGACGCGTGGCACCCATGTCCCCCTGCCGAAGGGCGTGGAGATCCAGTCGGGCGACGGCTTCACGCGGCGTAGTTTCCGGGCCCATTTCTGGGCTCGAGAGCCGCAGACCTGGGGCGATGTGATCTTCCAGCCAGACAACCTGCCCGGCGATCTGGAGCATCGTGAACTCTCCCCCGAGGAGCGCTCGTATCTGAGCTACTATGGGCCCGAACAGCCACCGCTTTTCATCGGCCACTACTGGTGCGAGGGAATTCCTGCACTTCCTGCCCCCAATATTGCCTGTCTGGATTACAGCGCGGTCAAGTTCGGTCGCCTGGTGGCCTACCGCTGGAGTGGTGAATCGAGGCTCGATGCCGATCATTTCGTGTGGGTCCGCGTGCCCCGCGAGGAGCAGGCTCGGCCGCAGCCCTGGGAGATCGATTTCGATTGATACATTTTGTTACGAAAAAGACGTGTCATCTGATTGAACTCTCGCCAACCCACGTCATCAGAGTAGGTGTTCCCTTGAATGATCCCTTGCTCTTGTCCGGCGGCCCCCTCCGCCGGACTTTTTCTTTGCGTGGCCTCAACGTGCCGCCATGCCGGGATCGTCAACCGTTGGAGAGGCCATGTATCGGGTAATCCTGCTGCCCCACGATGTCGACACCCGTGAGCTGCGACGCGCCCTCTGGGCCCACCGCATTGGGCATCGCGTCACCGAGGAGAGCGACGGCCAAGTGCTTTGGCTGGTGGACCCCGAGCAGCAAGACGCGATGCTCAGGCTGCTCGAACGCTGGCGGCAGGGGGAGCCGCTGATGCCCGAGCAGGCGCCGGCCGCGAGGCGCTCGACCGGCGAGTTGCTCGGCCCCTTTCGACAGGTGCCCGTGACATCCCTCGCGCTGGCGCTGTGCCTGGTGGTCTTCGCCGCCATGGGAGTGCTCGGCGACGGCGTGGTCGCGGCACTGACCATCGTGCCGGTTGTCGTGACCAACGGCGGCCTGGCCTTCGGCAACCTCGGTGAGGCCCTCGCCTCGGGCCAGGTATGGCGTCTGCTGTCACCGGCCTTTCTGCACTTCGGCTGGATGCACTTGATCTTCAACATGCTGTGGCTCTGGTACTTCGGCCGCCAGGTGGAGGCGCTGCAGGGCAGCACCAGGATGCTGACGCTGCTGCTTGTCGCCGGAATCGGCGCCAACCTGGCCCAGTATGCTACCGGGACCGTGCTGTTCGGGGGCATGTCCGGCGTCGACTTCGCGCTGCTTGGCTATGTCTGGCTGATGTCGCGCCGCGCGCCCCGCAGTGGCTTCTTCGTGCCTCAGATGCTGGTGGTCTTCATGCTCGGCTGGCTGGTCTTCGCGATGACCGACATGGCCGCCATGGTGGGGTTCGGCAACGTGGCCAACGAGGCCCACCTGGGCGGGCTGGTCGTGGGCCTGGCACTGGGCTGGTATCATTCCGGCCGTGCCCGCCGTCAATCCTGAGAGAACCCGTCATGAGCGAGATGTCCTTTGATCGCATGATTCAGCAGATGACCCCGTCCATCTACGAGAGCCTCAAGCGAGCCGTCTCGCTGCGCAAGTGGCCGGATGGCCGGATGCTGACGGCCGAGCAGACCGAGCTGTGCCTCGAGGCGGTGATGCGCTACGAGGTGGAGAACCGGGTCCCCGAGGAGGAGCGCGTCGGCTACCTGCAGCGGCGCACTTGCGGAAGTGCCAGCAGCGGGACCGATGTGCCCCCCGAGCGGGCCGGCCTGGCCCGGGACGCCAGCCGTGACTGAGTCGATCAATGCTGCCACGGCGCTGCAGGGTTGCCTGACCAAGATGGCCATTGAGCCCGGCTCGCCGGCCCGCTACGTGCTGCGGGCCGGCGAGGCCCGTCTTGACCTCAATGCCCGCCTCGGCAAGCCCTTGCGGCTGGAGTGGACCGGCGCCATCGCCTGCACCCATTGCGGCCGGGCCACCAGGAAGAGTTTCGCCCAGGGCTACTGCTACCCCTGCTTCAAGCGGCTCGCCCAGTGCGATACCTGTATCATGAAGCCGGAGCTCTGCCACTTCTTCGAAGGGACCTGCCGCGAGCCTGACTGGGGCGAGCGCCACTGCTTTCAGCCCCATGTGGTCTACCTGGCCAACGCCTCCGGCCTGAAGGTTGGCATCACCCGTACCAGCCAGATGCCGACCCGCTGGCTCGACCAGGGCGCCGTGCAGGCCCTGCCGATCCTGGAGGTGGATACCCGTCAGCAGTCGGGGTTCGTGGAGGTGCTCTTCAAGGAAGAGGTCTCGGATCGTACCAACTGGCGAGCCATGCTCAAGGGTGACACCCTGGGCCTTGACCTGGTGGCAGAGCGGGACCGCCTGCTGGCGCGCCTGGAGGCTGGCCTGGCCAACCTCCGCGAACGCTTCGGGGCCGACGCCATCCGTCTTCTCGACGAGGCGCCGCTGAGCTTCGACTACCCGGTGCTGGAGTTTCCCGCCAAGGTGGTCTCCCACAACCTGGACAAGAATCCCCTGGTTGCCGGCACCCTGCTCGGTATCAAGGGCCAGTACCTGATTCTCGATAGCGGCGTTATCAATCTGCGCAAGTTCACCGGGTACGAGGTCAAGGTCTCTGCTTGAACGCCGGGCTATCCTGCAGGCAGTGAATACCTTCAGCAGCAGGAGGAAAGTCGATGAGTGGGTCCATGCGTGCCATGGTGCTTCATGCGCCGGGCAAGCCACTTGAATTGGAAGAGGTGGCGCGCCCTGAGCCGGCCCCCGGAGAGGTCGAAGTTCGCGTGCTGGCCTGTGGGGTCTGCCGGACCGATTTGCACGTGCTCGATGGCGAGCTCACCGAGCCTCGGTTGCCGCTGATCCCCGGCCACGAGATCGTCGGCGAAGTCATCGCGCTGGGAGAGGGTGTTCAGGCACCGGCCCCGGGCACCCGGGTCGGTGTGCCCTGGCTGGGCTGGACCTGCGGCGAGTGCCAGCCGTGCCGGGAGGGCCGCGAGAACCTCTGCGAACGGGCCCAGTTCACCGGCTACACGCGTGACGGCGGCTATGCCGAATACTGCGTGGCCGATGCCCGCTACTGCTTTCCGCTGGATGTCGAGGATGCCCAGGCCGCTGCCCCCTTGCTGTGTGCCGGCCTGATCGGCTATCGCACCTGGCGGCTGTCCGGTGGTGAATCGAACCGCCGGCTCGGTATCTATGGTTTCGGTGCCGCGGCGCATATCCTGGCGCAGCTGGCCGTTGCCCGAGGGCAGGAGATTTATGCCTTCACCCGACCCGGCGACACCCAGGCCCAGGACTTCGCGAGGCGACTCGGTGCCGTCTGGGCGGGGGGGAGCGACGAGGCGCCGCCCGAACGCCTGGACGCCGCGCTGCTTTTCGCCCCGGTGGGTGAGCTCATCCCGGCGGCACTGGCCGCGGTGCGTCCCGGTGGGGCGGTGGTCTCCGGAGGCATCCACATGTCTGACATCCCTTCCTTTCCCTACCGCCTGCTCTGGGAGGAGCGCCGCCTGAGCTCGGTGGCCAACCTTACCCGCCGCGATGGCGAGGAGTTTCTGGCCCTCGCGCCCGAGGTGCCGATCCGCACCGAGACCGTGGCCTATTCGCTGGAGCAGGCCAATCAGGCGCTGGAGGATCTGCGCGAAGGGCGGCTTTCCGGCGCGGCGGTGCTGATTCCCTGAACCTTTCCGTTAGCCGCTTCCTGACCCCCGAACGAGAACAGGCCCCTCGCGAGGGGCCTATGTTGACAGTAAGGTCGGAGATCAGCCTGAGTCGGCGACGGTGGGGTAGGGGTTATCCGGCATCAGCGTGCGCGGCAGCGCCGGGCGTCGGGTATCCTCCTTGGGTCCGTAGTGCTCGGCGAGATAGTCGAGGATGGTCCCCTCAGTCTCGTCCTCGAACTCCCAGAGTCCCTGGGTATCCTGCATCCAGCGGATCAGGTACTGCCAGTGGTTGCGGGAGCCGCTATTCTGGGTGACCAGCTTGGCCGAGTGGCAGGCGGTGCAGTTGTTGCGCACCGTCTCCCAGCCTTCGGCCTTGACCAGGCCGGTATCCGGGTCCGTCTCCTGGGCCCCCGCCAACAGGGGGAGGCACAGCAGGGCCGCCCCCAGCGTCGGCATGGCGAGTGCGTGTAAAGGCTTCATGGTTACCTCCTAGGCCACCTGGACCGCAATGCGGTGGCAAGCGTTGTTGAGGTAACCCTTGGGGTTCCAGCCCGGGACGACCATGGGTTGTGCGCGGCCTTCCTCGTCGGTGGCCTTGGCCCACACCTCGTAGTAGCCGGGCTCGGGAAACTCCACCGTGGTGGTCCAGCGTTGCCAGGCAAGGCGGTTGGGCGGTTCCTTCAGCTCGGCTTTCTGCCAGGTGGCGCCGAAGTCGATGGAGACGTGCATCTCCTTCACGGCCAGGTCGCCGGCCCATGCGTGGCCGCGAACCTCCATGGCCTCGCCGAGGGCATGGTCGATGCCGGACTTCGGGAAGGTGACCAGCGACTTCACCGGCATCGACTCGATGGTCTCGAAGTCCTCCTTGGGCACGTTGCTGCCCGGCGCCACCGGATGCTTGGGCACGCTGTAGGAAGGGGCGCCCATCTTGGTGCCGTCATGCTTCTGGTTGCGGATCACGATGCGCTGCAGCCACTTGCCGGAGACAGACCCCGGCCAACCGCCGCAGACGACGCGCAGGGGGTAGCCGTTGAGGTAGGGAATGTCCTCGTCATTCATCGCCCAGGCGATCAGCGACTCGTCCTCCAGGGCCTTTTCCATGGGCACGCCACGGGAGATCGGGTCCTTGTTGGGATCGCCGCTGGCATGGGCATCGGCCCCGTAGTAGCCGATGTAGACGGCGTCGTCCTTGATCCCGCAGGCCTCCAGCACGTCGCGCAGGCGCACACCGGTGAAGGTCGGACAGGCTACCGCGCCGGTGGTCCACTGGTTGCCGCTGGCCGAGGGCACGTACTCGCTGCGGCCATTGCCGCCGCACTCCACCTGGAGTTGATAGGTGTGGTGCTCGAATCGCTCCTTGAGGTCGGCGATCGAGAAGCTCTGGGGGTTCTCGCAGGACTCTCCCCCGATCTCCAGCTGCCAGGCATCGACGTCGATGTCCTCCACCGCCGGCGGGATGCCGTTGTTGCGCACGAACATGTACTTCGCCGGCGTGACGTCATCGTCGAGCAGGTGGGCCGGGGTCTCGGCATTGATGGGCCTGTCGTTGAGGACGGTCAGCCCTTCCTTCCCCTCCAGGGTGAAGGGCTCGTCGCTCTGGGCCAGGGCGGCGGGAATGAGCCCACCCGGCATGCGGTCGGCGAAGGGAATGGAGCCGCCCACGGCGGCAGCCATGGCGAGCAGGCTGGAGCGTTTCAGGAAGCCGCGGCGGCTGACGGGGTCGACCTCGCGGTCCCAGAGCTTGCGATCCGCGGCCTCGGGATCCTCGGCATAGAGTTCATGGATGCCGCGCGTCTTGGCATCGGGGGGTAGTCGTGTCATGGCGGGACTCCAGGCGGGCTCTGGCATGCGTGGGTCGGGGCGTCCTGTGTGCATGCCGGGCCATTGTTGTGGTTGTCGTGCCGGTGTGCTCCATCACTCCAGGCCTTACGATATTCCAGCATAGCAGGGAATCGCTGTATGCAAGCCCGGCCCTCACTCGAAGAGATCCCCCTGGGCGCGGGGCGGCCGGAAGGCCGAGGTATCCAGCGCCTGGCCTGCCTTGGCCGCCGGATCGTTCAACCCCAGGCGGCGGCAGGCCTTGCTGAAGCGCTGCTCAAGGAGTTCCGCGAACACCCCCTCGCCCCGCATGCGCTTGCCGAAACGGCTATCGTAGTCCGCGCCGCCGCGGCACTGGCGGATGAGGCTCATCACCTTGCCGGCCCGTTCGGGGTAGTGTTCGACTAACCAAGCCTCGAACAGCGGGGCGACTTCCCTGGGCAGACGCAGCAGCATCCAGCCGGCGGTGGAGGCGCCGGCATTGGCGGCGGCTTCGAGCAGGCGTTCGAGTTCGTGGTCGGTAAGCCCGGGAATCACCGGTGAAACCAGGGTGCCCACCGGGATACCGGCCTCGGCCAGGGAGCGGATCACGTTCAGCCTCGCGGACGGCGAGGCGGCTCGCGGCTCCAGGGTGCGCTTCAGCTCGGTATCGAGACTGGTAAGGCTGACCATCACCCGCACCAGGCGCTGCCTGGCCAGATCCCGCAGCAGGTCGAGGTCGCGCAGGATCAGTCCGCCCTTGGTCACCAGGGTCAGTGGATGGCGGCATTCGAGCAGCAACTCCAATATGGCGCGAGTGGTGGCGTAGCGGGCTTCCAGTGGCTGGTAGGCATCGGTGTTGCCGGCGAGGTTGATGGGCCGGCACTGGTAGTCGGGTTTGCACAGCTCTTTCTGCAGGCGCTCCACCAGGCCGGTTCGGGCGATCAGCCGGGTCTCGAAGTCCAGCCCCGGGGAGAGATCCCAGTAGGCGTGGCTGGGTCGGGCGTAGCAATAGACACAACCGTGCTCGCAGCCGCGATAGGGGTTGATCGAACGGTCGAAGGGCAGGTCGGGGGAGCTGTTCCAGGCCAGCGCACTACGCGTGCACTCCTCGCGTACCTCGGTGGCCAGGCTCGTCGGCCTCTCCTCCTGCCACCAGCCGTCGTCGACCGGTTCGCTGGTGGTCGGAGCGAAGCGATTGTGAGGGTCAAAGGTGGCGCCACGTCCCTTGCGCGCCACGCTATCCTGGTTCGATTGATGGACCATCGTGAACGCCTTTATGCTGTATATAAAAACAGTATAATTGCGCAGTGGCAGTCTGTCAGCCCGTCGGCAGGTCAGTTGCGCCAGGTCAACCCGCCGCAAGGTGCGCGTTGACGCTTTATCGAGGGGTTGCTAGCGTACGCGCATCTCTCAGGTGCTGGTGGAAATGTCTGTCAGTGAAACGGGAAGTCGGTGATTTCATTCCGACGCTGCCCCCGCAACGGTGATCGAGGAAAGGACGGCCATCACGTCACTGTGCTGATGCACGGGAAGGCGGTCGCTCCGGAGGTCGGGCCTGCTTCATGCCCGGTACTCACTCGTCAGCCCGGAGACCGGCCGGAGAGTTCATGCCGGGTTGCGGTGGGCAACCAGGAGGCTGGGCTGGCGCCGCTTTTCCGTTCGTCCTACTTCCTCGACCCTTGCCGCCTCGGCAATCTACACGCCATCACGCCGTGCGGGTGAGCACGGTGAGCAAGGGACATACCATGACACTCCGAGACCATACTGCCCTGGGCCTGACCGCCTTTGGCCTTGCAGCACTCCCGTTGGCGGTTCACGCCCAGCCGAGCAACGGTGATCAGGCGTCCGCCACCGTCGAGCTCAATCCGATGGTCGTGACCGCCGCCCTGGCGCCCCGCACCGCCGATCAGAGCCTCTCGTCCGTCACCGTCGTCGACGAGGCCGCCCTGCGCCGCCGGGACCCTGCCAGCATCACCGAGGCGCTACGTGGCCAGCCCGGGGTGGATGTCACCACCCAGGGCAGCTTCGGCAAGCAGAGTAGCGTCTTCATCCGCGGTACGGGTAGCAATGCCAATGTGCTGATGATCGACGGCATTCGACTGCGTTCGGCGACCACGGGAGCGGCGTCCTGGGAATTCCTGGATCCGCGCATGTTCGAACGTGCCGAGATCGTGCGAGGGCCTCGCGGCAGCCTCTACGGCGCTGATGCCGTGGGCGGCGTGATCCAGCTGTTCACGCCGGAAGGGCAGGGCGAGCCCACTCCTCGGATCTCCTTCGCTGGTGGTTCCTTCGATACCCAGCGCTACTCCGCCAGCCTCTCCGGCGCCGAGGGCGGCACCCGCTATCACCTCGCCGCCAGCCGTTTCGATACCGAGGGCGCACCGGTGCGCCGTGGCGGCGATGACAAGGGCTATGACAACACCACCGGCCTGGTCAGGCTCTCGCATACCTTTATGGGGGGCAGTGAAGTCGGCATGCTGGCGCTTCGCGGCCGTGGCAGCACGGAATTCGATGCCTCCGGGCCTGCCAAGGACGACTTCGTTCAGCAGGTGGCGGCGGTGTATGCAGAAACGCCCGTGACGGATACCTGGACGAGTCGTGTCACCCTCAGCGAGGCGCGTGACGAGCGCGACACCCTGGCACCGACCTATGGCTCCCTGTTCGAGACCCGAACGCATACCGCCGAGTGGAAGAACACCCTGGCGATGGGGCGGCATGAAGTGGTGTTCGGCGCCGAGTACAGTGAAGATGATCTGGGCGACAGCCAGACATCCGGGCTCGCCTTCGACGAGGAGAGCCGCGACAACCGGGCGGTGTTTGCCCAGGGGCTGCTGGACTTCAAGCCGTTGACGACCCAGCTCAGTCTGCGCCATGACGACAATCAGGCATTCGGAGAGGAGCTCACCGGCAGCCTGGCACTGGGCTATGAGCTGGACGAGTATCATGTTGCCCGCGCCAGCTATGGAACCGCCTTTCGTGCACCCACCTTCAACGAGCTCTATTTTCCCTTTGTTGGCTCGAGCAATCCCGACCTGGATGCCGAGTCATCCGAGACGTTCGAGCTCGGCATCCGGGGTCAGTATGACGCCTGGTTCTGGGATCTTGTCGCCTACCAGACCGAGGTGGACGAGCTGATCGCACTGGATGCCAGCTTCCGGCCAGTCAACGTCGATGAGGCCAGGATTCATGGTGCCGAGCTCTCCGCTGGCGCCGAACTCGATGGCTGGACGCTGGCGGCAGCGTTCACCTATACCGACCCGGAAGACCGCGACACCGGTAACCAGCTTGCACGCCGCGCCACCCAGAGCCTGCGTCTGGATCTCGATCGGGAGTGGGGCGACTGGTCGCTGGGCGCTTCCTGGATGGCACAGAACCACCGCTACAACGACAGTGCCAACCAGCAGCGACTGCCCGGCTATGGCATTGTCGATCTGCGTGCCGGGTGGGACTTTGCACCGATGTGGTCGGCAAGGCTGACGGTCGACAACCTGCTGGACAAGGAGTATGCCACCGCACGCGGGTCGGATTTTGATCCTGTGACCTTCGAAGCCATCCCGTTCGACTACATCAACGCAGGCCGAGCGGCCTTTGTCAGCATCCACTTTGGCCGGTAGGGAGCCATCAGTGGTCCGTCGTCTGCCGGTCATGCTGGGGGTCTTGCTCGCGTTACTCTTCGGCCTTGTCGGGCGAGTCCTTGCCGATGAGGTCTGCGCCATGGATGACAGTGGCCGCGAGGTCTGCCTGGCGTCGCCGGCCGAGCGGATTGCCTCGCTCTCCCCTGGGGCTACCGAGCTGCTCTTCGCCGCCGGGGCGGGGGAGCGGCTGGTTGCCGTGGTGGATCACAGCGATTATCCGCCCGAGGCGAGCAAGCTGCCCTCGGTGGGCAGCCATGACCGCCTTGACCTGGAGCGTCTGGTCACCCTTCAGCCGGATCTGGTGATCGGCTGGGTCACCGGCAACCCTGCCGAACAGATCGAGCGTCTCGAACGGCTGGGCGTGCCGGTGTTCCGGATCGAGCCACGGGATTTCGAGGGCATCGCCACGGCCCTCGAACGGCTGTCGTGGCTGGCCGGTGAGGCGCAGGGACGACAGGCCGCCGAGCGCTTTCGCCAGGGGATCGCCGAGCTGGAGGCACGTCATGAATCTGCCCCTGCGGTCTCCGTGTTCTATCAGGTGTGGGACTCGCCGTTGATGACCGTCAACGACGAGCACCTGATCGGCAAGGTGGTCACCCTGTGCGGGGGCGTGAACGTCTTCGGTGACCTGTCGCGGCTGGTGCCGCGCATCGGCGAGGAAGCCCTGCTGGCGGCCGACCCCGAGGTGCTCCTCGCCGGGGGGCGGGGAGAGGAGAATCGCAGCTGGCTGGACGACTGGCGGCGCTATTCCGACCTGACAGCGGTGGCCCGCGACAACCTCTTCTTCGTGCCTCCTTCGCTGCTCCAGCGCCCCACGCCGCGCCTGCTGGAGGGCAGCCGGCTTCTCTGTGAAAAGCTGGAGGTGGCGCGTGGGCGGCGCTAGCTCAAGCCAGAGCCAAAGCGCCAAGGCCCACGGGCACCTGACGCCTGGTCACCTGGCGGTGACTCTGGGCGTGCTGGCCGCGCTCGCCCTGGCCGCCCTGGTGTTCGCCGTTGCTACAGGGAGTACCGAGGTATCTCTGCGCCAGAGCCTCGTCGCGCTGGCGGGCGGCGGCGAGGCCCTTTCACGCACCCTGATTCTGGAACTGCGCCTGCCGCGTGCCCTGGCCGCCTTCGCTACGGGCGGCCTGCTGGCGGTGGCCGGTGCCCTGATGCAGGTACTGCTCCGCAACCCCTTGGCGGACCCCTATGTGCTGGGGCTTTCCGGTGGCGCGGCGGTGGGGGCCCTGATGGCGATGCTGGCGGGGCTGGGCAGCGCCCTGATCTCGGGGTCGGCCTTTGCCGGTGCCCTGACGGCGACCCTGCTGGTGTTCGGCCTGGCCCACGGGACCGGCAGCTGGACGCCATCGCGGCTGCTGCTCACCGGCGTGGTCGTCGCCTCTGGCTGGGGGGCGGTGATCACCTTGATCCTGTCGCTCAGTCCGGCCCGGCAGCTGCCGGGCATGCTCTACTGGCTGATGGGCGACCTGGCTTATGCGCGTGCGCCGGGCGCTGCCCTGGGTCTGCTGGCCCTGATCTGCCTGCTGGTGGTACCCCTCGGGCGAAACCTCAACGTGCTGGCCCGGGGCGGGCTGCAGGCAGCGGCGCTGGGCGTGGCGGTTCGACGGCTGGAGTGGCTGATCTACCTGCTGGCGAGCCTGGTGACCGCCATCGCCGTGACGACGGCGGGGAGCATCGGCTTCGTGGGCCTGGTGGTGCCGCACATGCTGCGCCTGGTGCTGGGCAACGACCAGCGGCTGATCCTTCCCGCCTGTGCCCTGGCCGGCGGCACCCTGCTGGTGCTGGCCGATACCCTGGCGCGAACGATCATCGCCCCCGAGCAGCTGCCGGTGGGGGTGATCACCGCCTTGCTCGGCGTGCCGACCTTCCTCTACCTGCTGCATCGGAGCCGCTGATGAGTCGTCTGGAGGCGAGAGGCCTTGTCATCGATGTGCCCGGCCGCGATGGCGGGGATTCCCTGGACTTCGCGGTGCTCCCGGGCCAGGTGTGGGGCGTGCTCGGCCCCAACGGTGCGGGCAAGACCACTCTGCTGCATACCCTGGCAGGGCTACACGCACCGCGATGCGGCCGCGTAGAAGTCGATGGCGTGCCGCTGTCGCGCCTGCGCCGTCGCCGGCTGGCCCAGTGCCTGGGGCTGGTCTTCCAGGAGCATAACGACGGCTTTCCTGCCACGGTGGGGGAGACCGCCCTGATCGGCCGCCATCCCTGGCTTTCGCCGTGGCAGATGGAAACCGCCGAGGACCTGGCCCTGGCGCATCGTGCCCTGGCGCGACTCGACCTGGCCGAGCTGGGCGGGCGTCAGGTGGCTACCCTTTCCGGTGGCGAACGCCAGCGGCTGGCGATCGCCACCCTGCTGGCCCAGGATCCGGGCGTCTGGCTCGCCGACGAGCCCACCAATCATCTGGACTTGCACCACCAGGTGGCGGTGATGCGGCTGTTGGCCGAGCAGGCGGCTGACGGCCGCGCCGTGATGATGTGTCTGCATGACCTCAACCTGGCCGCTCGCTGGTGCGACCACCTGCTGCTGCTCTACCCTGATGGCGAGGCCTGCTGGGGCCCGACACCGAGCATGCTGTTGCCCGAGGTTCTGGAACGTCTCTATGGCCAGCGCCTGGCCAGTGCCGAGGTGGAGGGTTCCAGGGTATTCGTTGCCGTGCCCTGAGCCTGGCACGTCGGTCGTGTGGGTTAACCCTGATCACGCTGGCGCTGCGGGTTCACCCCAGGGCCGCTGTGGTCGTCGGCGGTATGCTCAGGCGTCGGGCAGGTAGTGGGTGAACAGTGAGGGGTCGTCGCTGATCACTCCGTCCACGCCCCACTGCCAGGTCGGGTGGAACGCTACCGGATCGTTGGGGGTGTAGCAGAACAATGCGTAGCCGGCATCCTTGATGGCTCGGGCGTTGTTCTTCTTCAGCTTGCGCCAGTTGAGGTGCAGGCTGAAGGCGTCTAGCCTTTCAGCCTGCCTTTGCCAGCCGGAGGGAAGCTTGTCGTAGAGCAGGCCGATACGCAGCAATTCCGCGTCGCGCTGAAGGACACGCGCGGCCCCAAGGGTCTGGGCATCGAAGCATGACACGATCAGCTGGTCGGCCGGCAATGCCTGTAACGCCATGGGCAGGGCGGCGTCGACCAGTGCCTGGCCGCTGCGACCCTGATTGACCTTGAGTTCCAGGTTGAGCCCCATGTCGAGCGAACGGATCAACGCCAGCATTTCTTCCAGGGTGGCCATGCGCTCGCCGGCATAGTCCTTGTGAAACCAGCTGCCGACATCCAGAGCTCTGGCACTGTCCAGCGTCAGCTTCACCAGCTTGCCGCGGCTGTTCGAGCAGCGCCTTACGCCATTGTCATGCCAGATCACCGGTGTTCCATCGCCGAGCAGTTGAACATCGAGCTCGACCCAATCGCATCCGGCCCGCTTGGCTTCGCGAACGGCGGTCAGGGTGTTTTCAGGCGCTCGGGCGGATAGGCCGCGATGGGCGATCAGACGGGGCAGGGAGATGTCGGAGTGAGGCATGAAGAGGCGTCCGGTCAGCGATGTGCCGCGTACTGGCGGCGAGGCAGTGGCCTACAGGGTATCGCCCTTCGCCATGACCTGGATATGGTAGGCTGCGCGACTTTGACCCGGATGATGGGACCCTGGTGATGGTGCCGCACAAGAGGATGCTGAGATGAGAGTCGTGCATATCAAGAATCCCCAGCAACGCGAGGCCTGCCTGGCCCGGCTGTGCGCCGAGGCCTATGGCCAGGAGGCTGGGCTCAGGCCACTGGCGACCTTCGCCGGCACGTTGGGGGTACTGGTCAAGCAGGAGGCAGCGAGAGTACTGGCGCTGGTGGATGATCATTCACGCCCGGTGGCGCTGGCCCTGCTCGTGCTGGATGAACTCGGCAGCAGCATGACGGTAATGCTGCTGGCCGAGCTGGACCAGAATCAGGACCAGGAACATGAACAGAAAGGCGTGGCACGGCCGGCCGAGCGCCTGGTCGCCGAGCTGGCGCTCAAGGCTCCCCTGCGTGTCGATGCCCGGGATGTCGAGCAGGAGGCTCGCTTCCGCGAGGCCGGCATCACGTGCTGGCTGGATGGCAAGGCTGATGTGCGGATCGGACTGGGACCCAAGCATCCTGCCACTTCCCTCGAGGACCTGCCTCGGGCGCTGACCTTCGACGAGGCGGCAGTGATCCAGTCCTTCAAGCGCGATCGTGAGCAGTTCGATGACTACAAGGCGCGTTTCCTTCGCGGCCTGGCGTCCTTTCCCGCCACCCTCTGACGGTGCCGTGGCTTGACCCTGGGGGGCCATGGCGCTTGACTGGTGGGCTCATCCCCAGGCAGCACAAGGAAAACATCCCCATGGCCAAGCGCATCCAGTTCGCTCGCACCGGTGGACCCGAGGTCCTCGACCTCATCGACGTCACCCCGGCCGAGCCGGGGGCCGGTGAGGTCCGTGTCAGGAACCAGGCCGTCGGTCTCAACTTCATCGACATCTACTTCCGAACCGGCCTCTATCCGGCCCCGTCGCTGCCCTCCGGCCTGGGCACCGAGGGGGCTGGCGTGATCGAGGCGGTGGGCGAGGGCGTCACCCACCTCGAGGCGGGGGATCGGGTCGCCTATGCTCAGGGCCCGCTGGGCGCCTATGCCGAACAGCACGTGCTGCCGGCCGAAAAGGTGGTAGCGCTGCCCGCGTCCATCGATGTCGAAACCGCCGCCGCCAGCATGCTCAAGGGTCTCACCGTACAGTATCTGCTGCGCCAGACCTGTCCCCTGGAGGGTGGCGAGACGATCCTCTGGCATGCCGCTGCCGGGGGTGTGGGCTCCATCGCCTGCCAATGGGCCAAGGCGCTGGGCGTGAAGCTGATCGGCACCGTGAGCTCGCCGGAGAAGGCAGCACTGGCCGAGCGTAACGGTGCCTGGGCGACCATCGACTATTCGCGCGAAGACGTCGTCGAACGGGTACGCGAGCTGACTGACGGTGCGATGTGCGACGTGGTCTACGACTCGGTGGGCAAGGATACCTGGGAGACCTCGCTGGACTGCCTGAAGCCGCGTTCGCTGATGGTCAGCTTCGGCAATGCCTCTGGCGCCGTGGAGGGGGTCAACATCGGCATCCTCAACAAGAAGGGTTCGCTGTTCGTCACCCGGCCTAGCCTCAATGGCTATGCTGACACTCGTGAGCGGCTGGAGTGGATGGCTGGCGAGCTCTTCGAGGTGCTGGAGAGTGGCAAGGTGCAGGTCGAGATTGCCCAGCGCTACCCACTGGCGGAGGCCGGCAAGGCCCAGGAGGCCCTCCAGGGGCGCAAGACCACCGGTTCCACCATCCTTTTGCCGTGACAGATTCATGGGCCGATTAGCCGGGAAGCCATGGATGGGCGTGAGGCACCGACGACACTGGATCTTGCACCAAGGCGATTCATGAACGGGCTTTCAGCGCGTATTCTGGTAAGTGATTCCAACTACCCACGAGGGTCATCGATGACAGCTTCACCCCGAGGTGCTCTTGCCCTGATGCTCACGCTGGCGGGCGTATTGTCCGGCCCTGTGGTGGCCGACGAGGAGGCAGCGCCACTGCAGCTGGTCGCCACGACCGCGATGATCGCCGATGTCCTGCGTGAGGTTGGCGGAGAGCGGGTCGAGGTACAGGGCTTGATGGGGCCCGGGGTGGACCCGCACCTCTATCGCCAGACTCGCCACGACGTTACCGCCATGACTCGCGCAGATGCGGTGTTCTGGAACGGACTGAACCTGGAAGCCCAACTACGCAATTTCCTGTCACGCCTGGCGGAACGCAAGCCGGTCTTCGCCCTCGGCGAGGCGGTGCCGGTGGACCAGCGTCTCGCCGATGAAGCCTACCCTGACCAGCCTGATCCTCACGTATGGATGGATCCCGGTCGCTGGCAATGGGTCGTGGAAGGCGTTCGCGATGCCCTGGCCGAGCTGGCTCCCGACCATGCACAGGAGTTCGAGGCGCGAACCCAGGCTTATCTCGCCGAGCTGGAGGCGCTGGATGGCTACGCTGCCGAGGTGCTCGACAGCGTGCCGACGTCGTCGCGGGTTCTGGTGACGGCGCATGATGCCTTCGGCTACTTCGGCGATGCCTATGAGTTCGAGGTGATGGGTATCCAGGGTTTCTCCACCGAGAGCGAGGCCGGGCTGGCCCGCATCGAGTCGCTGGTTGACGTGCTGGTGGACCGCCGCATCGGCGCCATCTTCATCGAGTCGTCGGTATCGGATCGAAACGTTCAGGCGCTGGTGGAGGGGGCGGCCGCCGAGGGCTGGACGGTGGAGATCGGCGGCGAGCTGTTCTCCGATGCCATGGGGCCGGCCGCTACCTACGAAGGTACCTGGCTAGGGATGTTCGACCACAACGTCACCCTGATCGCCCTTGCGCTGGGAGGCGAGGCGCCCGCCAAGGGGAGACTCGGGCGACTGAGCCGGGAGGGCGTGAGCGAATGAATGATGCCCCGCACCTCTCCGGGGAGGTCATGGCGAGCCCCCTGGCGATCCATGGCCTGACCGTCAGCTATGACCATCGGCCGGTGGTGCACTCGGTAGACTTCATCACGCCACCGGGCAGCATGACCGCCATCGTGGGACCCAACGGGGCCGGCAAGTCGAGTCTGCTCAAGGCCGCGCTGGGTATCACGCGGCGCCTGACCGGTGACATCCGGGTGTTCGGCGAGCCCTATGACGGCCGCTCGCGTCGCGTGGCCTATGTTCCGCAGCGCAGCAGCGTCGATTGGGACTTTCCCGCAACCGTGATCGACGTGGTGACCATGGGGCTGTTCCGCGATCTGCGCTGGTGGCATTTGACTCGCCGACACCATCGCGACAAGGCCATGGAGAGCCTGGGTCGCGTCGGCATGGAGGCCCTGGCCCGGCGCCAGATCGGTGAGCTCTCGGGCGGCCAGCAGCAGCGCGTCTTCCTGGCTCGCGCGCTGACTCAGGAGGCGGAGCTGACCATCCTCGACGAGCCGTTTGCCGGGGTCGATGCGGCCACCGAGAAGGCCATCGTGGAGGTGCTCAAGACCTTGCGTCGCCAGGGCAAGACCCTGCTCTGTGTCCATCACGACCTCGCCACGGTGCGGGACTATTTCGATCACCTGTTGCTGCTCAACGTCCACCGCATCGCTGCCGGACCGGTGGCGACGACCTTCACTGCCCAGAACCTGCAGGAGACCTACGGTGGACGCCTCGGCGACGTTCAGCTGTTGCGCCTGCTGGGCGAGGCGCCCCGAGAACACCGGGAGTGTTGAGCATGGAAGCCTGGTGGCGTGCCCTGATCTTCGATGCCGGCTACAACACCAGCCTGGTGACCCTCGGGGCGATGCTGCTCGGCTGCGGAGCCGGCATGATCGGCAGCTTCGTGCTGCTGCGCAAGCGCTCTCTGGTCAGCGATGCGATCAGTCATGCGACCCTTCCCGGCCTGGCCCTGGCCTTCATCCTCATGGCGCTGGTGTCCGGCGACGGACGCTGGATGCCGGGCCTGCTGGTCGGCGCTGGGCTGAGCGCCGCTGCCGGGCTCTGGGCGGTGCAGGCCATCAGCCATCGCACGCGGCTGGGCGAGGATGCCGCTATCGGCGCCGTGCTCTCTACCTTTTTCGGTCTTGGCGTCGTATTGCTCACCGTCATCCAGTCGTTGGCGGTATCCGGCCAGGCCGGGCTGACCGGATACCTCGTCGGCTCTACCGCCGGCATGCTGGCGGCGGAGGCCCAGCTGATAGCGCTCTGTTCCCTGCTGCTGGCGATCGGCGTCATCGTGATGCGTCGCGACTTCCTGATGGTCTGCTTCGATCCCGTCTTCGCCGCCACCAACGGGGTCCGGGTCCAGCGCGTCGATATGCTGCTGATGCTGCTGCTGCTGGCAGTGGTGGTGATCGGGCTGCGAATCACCGGCCTGATCCTGATCGTTGCGCTGACCATCATTCCGCCGGTGACCGGTCGTTTCTGGACCGATCGGCCGCTACGAGTGGTGGCGCTGGCGGCGCTGATCGGCGCCCTGGCCGGCTATCTCGGCGTCACCCTGTCAAGCGTTCGCGAGGGGCTGCCCACCGGCCCGCTGGTGGTGCTGGCCTCCTTCGTGCTCTTCCTGATCTCTTTCCTGCTCTCGCCGCGCCGCGGCATCCTGGCGACCCTGATCGCCCACCAGCGCTTCAAGCGGCGAGTCCACCTGCGTCAGGGGCTGCTGGCACTGGCCCGTGACGAGGCGATCTTCGACGATCTGACCATGAGGGTGCTTCGACGCCAGGGCTTCATCCGCCGCGATGGGGTCGCGACACCGTCCGGCTGGGCCGCGGCTCGGGATGCCGAACATGAGGAGCGGCTCTGGGCGCTTCACCGTCGCTATTATCCAGAGGATGCTGCCCAGCTCGATCACCGCGGCCTGTTGCCGATCGAGCGAGTGCTCTCGCCGGATACCATCATGGTGCTCGAGCATCGGCTGCTGTCGAGTCGGGAGACGCACCCATGAGCGATTTCCTGATGTTCAGCCTGGTGCCGTTGACGGTCGCTGTCATCATCTGCATGTCCTGCGCCCTGTTGGGCAACTTCCTGGTGCTGCGTCGCCAGAGCCTGATCGGTGACGCCATCAGCCACGTTGCGCTGCCGGGTATCGTGGCGAGCTTTCTGCTCACCGGGACCCTGGCTTCTTCGGCAATGATGCTGGGGGCCGGCGTGTCGGCCTTGTTCACCGTGGCGATGATCGAACTGATCCGTCGCCTGGGAAGGGTGGAGAACAGCGCGGCCATGGGCGTGGTCTTCACGAGTCTGTTCGCCCTGGGCGTTCTGATGCTGGAGTGGAATGAGGTGGGCACGGTCCACCTGGACGTGGAGCACGCTCTCTACGGCAACCTGGAGAGTCTGATCTGGTTCGAGGGCACCAGTCTTGCCTCGCTGGTCGATCCGCGAGCCCTGTCCGACCTGCCGCCGCAACTGGCCCGGGTGGCCTGGATGGGAGGTCTGGTGGCTGCCTTCGTTGTGGTCTTCCGCCGCAGCCTGGTGTTGGCCAGTTTCGATGCGGATTTCGCCGCCAGCGTCGGTGGCCGCCCGACCCTGGTCGGCCTGTTGCTGGTACTGATGGTGGCCGTGGCCGCCATTGCCGCCTTCGAAGCGGTGGGGGCGATCATCGTCATTGCCATGTTCATCTGTCCCGCGGCCGTTGCTCGCTTGATGACCAACCGTCTCGCCTCACAGATCGCGCTGAGCCAGCTGATTGCTGTGGTGTCCGCAGTGCTGGGATATGTACTGGCAGGCTATGGTCCCGGCTGGATGGGGTTCGGCGTCTCCTTGAGCGCGGCCGGCATGATCGCCACCCTCTCCGGGGGCTTGCTGTTGCTGGCCTGTCTCTTCGGCCCCTATCGCCATCGCCGGGAGCCGCTACGCTAGTCCCTATGGGCCCCATGCGGCACATCCGCGACTCGCTGAAACAACCATTACGTTCACAATCAAATCTGTAAGAACCTTGTGAGGTCAGCATGAGCCATGTATTCCACCGTCATCTGCAGCAACAATATCCGACTGCCGTGGGTGGCGACGGCCCCTACCTGATCGATTCCGAGGGGCGCCGCTACCTTGATGCCTGTGGGGGCGCCGCGGTGTCCTGCCTGGGTCACAGCGATGCCGAAGTGATCGAGGCTATCCGTGAGCAGGTCGGACGGCTTGCCTATGCGCATACCTCCTTCTTCACCAACGAGCCGATGGAGGCCCTGGCCGATTTCCTGGTCGAGCGCGCGCCGACGGGCCTCTCCTCAGTCTATTTTGTCTCGGGGGGGTCCGAGGCGGTAGAGGCGGCTCTCAAGCTGGCACGCCAATACTTCATCGAGCGAGGCGAGCCTCAGCGAAAGCACCTTATTGCACGGCGCCAGAGCTATCATGGCAACACCCTGGGAGCGCTGGCGACCGGCGGCAACGCCTGGCGCCGGCAGCAGTTCGAGCCGCTGCTGGTCGAGGTGAGTCACGTCAGTCCCTGCTACGCCTATCGCGATCAGGCCCCCGGCGAGACCGCGGAGGCCTACGGCGAGCGTCTGGCGGCAGAGCTCGAGGCAGAGATCCAGTCGCTGGGGCCGGAGAACGTGATGGCCTTCGTCGCCGAGCCGGTGGTCGGCGCGACCCTGGGGGCGGTTCCCCCGGTGCCGGGCTACTTCACGCGGGTGCGCGAGATCTGCGATCGCCACGGCATCCTGCTGATTCTCGACGAGGTGATGTGCGGCATGGGCCGTACCGGCAGCCTGTTCGCCGCCGAGCAGGAGGGCGTAACCCCGGATCTGATGACCATCGCCAAGGGCCTCGGGGCCGGCTACCAGCCAATTGGCGCGACCCTGGTAAGCGATTCCATTCGCCAGGCCATCGCCGATGGCTCGGGGTTCTTCCAGCACGGGCACACCTACATTGGACACGCCACTGCTTGCGCCGCTGCCCTGGCGGTCCAGCGGGCCATCGAGGAGCGTGACCTGCTGCCGCGTGTCGTCCGTCTGGGCGAGGGTCTCCAGCAGCGATTGGAGGCCCGTTTCGGCGAGCATCCCTACGTCGGCGATATCCGCGGCCGGGGGCTGTTCCGCGGACTCGAGCTGGTGGCCGACCGCAGCCAAAAGACGCCGTTCGACCCATCGCGCAAGTTGCATGCAGCGGTCAAGCGCACGGCCATGGCCAATGGCCTGATGTGCTATCCCATGGGCGGCACCCTGGACGGGCGCCGGGGCGACCATATCCTGCTGGCGCCGCCCTTCATCCTCGACGAATCGCACCTGGACGAGATCGTCGACAAGCTCGATGCGTCTCTGAAGACCGTCTTCGACCGCGCCTGAAGGAGTTCTGCCTTATGTCGATCGACTCCCGCCTCTCTCCTCTGGACGAGACCCGCATGGCGCCCGAGCAGCGCCGCGTGCTGGACGCCATCCTGAGTGGCCCCCGCGGCAACCTGGACGGCCCCTTCCTGGCCTGGATCCATAGCCCGGAACTGGCTGATCACGCCCAGCGACTCGGCGCCTTCTGCCGATACGGGACCCGGCTCGAGACACGGTTGACGGAGCTGGCGATCCTGTTCACGGCGGCCTGGTGGCAGTCCCAGGCCGAGTGGCAGATCCATGCCCCCATCGCTCGCGAGGCGGGCGTCACCGAGGCCGTGATCGAGGCGCTGCAGGAGGGGCGGGAACCCGCCTTCGATCGCGACGACGAGGCGCTGGTCTATCGTCTGGGCAAGACGCTATACACCACGCGTCGTGTGGACGAGGCGCTCTACGCCGAGGCGGTGGCGGCCTTCGGCGAGCCTGCGGTGGTCGAACTGGTGGGGGTCTTCGGCTATTACGCGCTGGTGGCCATGACGCTGAATGTCTTCGAGGTGCGTCGGGGCAACGGCCCCCTGCCTTTCGCCGAGCCATAGCGGTCGGTGAAAGGCAGGGGCCGCGAGCAGCGGACCTTCGCGCTGAAGCGCTCAGGCCGGGTTCCTTGCATCCTGAGGGAACGAAAGGTCTGGATTTTCTTTCCCGCGGCTGGTGTCCTTGAGTCTCCACGAATATACAGGGAGGTGTCATGGCCGACAGCACGCTGGTCTTCATTGTCCTAGGGTTGACCCTGGCCGCCTTCGCCTGGGGACGCTTCCGCTATGACCTGGTGGCGCTCACCGCCCTGTTGAGCTCGGTGATACTGGGCCTGGTGCCTGCCAAGGAAGCCTTCAGCGGCTTCGGCCATCCGGCGGTGATCACGGTGGCGGCGGTGCTGGTACTCAGTCGTGGCCTGGAATACTCCGGCGTGGTGGACGTGATCGCCGACAAGGTATTGAAGGTCGGCGATCGACTCTTTCTGCAAATGGTCTCGCTGACCGCCACCGTGGTGGTGCTCTCCGGCTTCATGAACAATGTGGGCGCTCTGGCATTGATGCTGCCGGTCACCATGCGGGTGGCCCGCGAGCACGACACCTCGCCCTCCTTGCTGCTTATGCCGCTGGCCTTCGGTTCGCTGCTGGGCGGTCTGGCCACCCTGATCGGTACCCCTCCCAATATCATCATCTCCAGCTTCCGTAATGACATGCTCGGCGAAAGTTTCGGCATGTTTTCCTTCTTTCCGGTGGGGGCCGTGGTCGCTCTGTCGGGACTGGTCTTCATCGTGTTACTGGGCTGGCGGCTGGTGCCCATGCGAGCCAGCAAGGCTTCTACCGAGGAGATGTTCGATACCGCGAACTATCTGCTTGAGGTCAAGGTAAGAGAGGGGTCCAAGGCCAACGGCTGGACACTCAACAAGCTACAGCACGAACTGGACGAGACCATTCCGGTGCTGGCCGTGATTCGAGATGATCAGCGCTGGGCGGGACACGAGTTCTATGGCCCCCTCAAGGAGGGGGACGCCCTGATGGTGGAAGCGGGCCCGGATGAAATGAAGCAGCTCGAGGACAAGGCAGGTCTTTCGCTGGGCGCCGAGGCGGAACTCGAGGAGGAGAAGGAGAGGCAGGAGAAGGAACAGGAAGAACGGGAAAAGGAAGAGAGAGAAAGGCAGAGGGACAAGGCAGAGAGCGAGTCCGACGAGGCGGCATCCCGCACAGACGTGGTGGAAGACGAAGACGAGGAGAAGGAGGACGAGCAGCGCGTCATCGATACCGAAGGGCTCCAGCTCATCGAAGCGGTCGTGCGTCGAGATTCGATAATGGTCAATCGAAGTGTTCGGCAGCTGGGTCTTCACAACCAGTATGGCCTGCACCTGGTGGCAGTGGCCCGGGAGGGCGCCCGCCTGAAGAAACGTCTGCACGAGATACGCTTCGAACCCGGGGATGTCGTTCTGCTGCAGGGAGGGGAGAGCAGGCTTACCGAGAGCCTGGCGACGCTCGGCTGTCTGCCCCTGGTCAAGCGCGATCTCCCCACGGGAGAGCCCCCCAGGCTGTGGCTTTCCCTGGGGATCTTCGCGGTGGCCATCGTCGCCATGATACTGGATCTCCTGCCGACCGCGATCGCCCTCTCCAGTGCGGCCCTGCTCTCCCTTCTGGCGGGCGTACTGCCGCTGCGCGAGGGCTATCAGGCCATCGACGGCCCGGTGATTGTACTGCTGGCCGCCATGATCCCTGTGGGGGAAGCACTGGAGACCAGCGGCGGAGCGCAATCGATCGCCGATACCCTGCTGACTCTCGGGGCCGACTGGCCCATCGTCATCACGCTCTCGGGCCTGTTCATCATCTCCATGGCGCTCTCCAATATCGTCAACAACAATGCGGCCGCCGTGCTGATGGCGCCCATCGCCGTCAGCCTGGCGCGGGGCTTCGATGTCTCGATGGATCCCTTCCTGATGGCCGTGGCGGTCAGCGCCTCCTGCGCCTTCCTCACGCCCATCGGCCACCAGTCCAACACCCTGGTGATGGGGCCGGGCGGTTACCTTTTCAGGGACTACTGGAGAATGGGGCTGCCGCTGTCGCTGGTGGTGCTGGCAGTGGCCGTACCGATGATATTGCTGGTGTGGCCGCTCGAGGGGTGAAGGGTTAGGAGTGAGCTAGCGTTGTCCTCCACAAGGAAGCCCCGGGTTGGCCGGGGCTTCTCTGGTTCGCTTGTCAAGATCAGGCAGCGTTATGGCGCAGCACCTTCGACTTGTCGGTGACGAAGGCGTCGTACTCGAAGTCGTCCACGCTGAGCAGCTCCAGCACCGCGGCCTCCCGCTCGCGCATGAAGGTGGCGTCCTCCTCGCTGATCAGGCCGGCCCTGGCGGCTTCCTCCACCTTCTGCTCGGGGTGGAGCGCTTCCTCCGGCAATTCGCCCTTGGCGTGGGCCTTGTTGACCGTGCGGTAGAGACTCTCGGCCCGTTCCTGAGTGACCAGCAGGGCATTGTAGTGGGCGAGCGGATTATCCCGGCTGCCGTCATTCTCCTGCCAGGTGGCTTCCAGCAGGTAGTGGCGAAGTGCCGTGTCCCGGGAGACCGCCTGGGCAATCTCGCGGGTCAGGTCATCCTGGGGGCGCTTCCAGCGGCGTCCGGCGGGCATCACGATGATACGCAGTACCCTGCCCAGGGCACGGCTCGGCAGGTTGTCGAAGAGCTCATCGAAGGCCTGCTCGGCGCGTCCCAGCAGAAAACGGCAGCCATAGTGCAGCAGGGCGGCCTCGCCCTCGACCTTGTCGCCCTCGTGCCACTGCTTGAGCGTCATCGAGGCGAGATAAAGGTTGGAGAGCACGTCGCCCAGGCGGGCCGAGAGCATTTCACGCTTCTTGAGGGACGAGCCGAGACTCGCCATGGCAGCATCGGCGCAGAGACCGAAACCGGCGGAAAGGCGAGCGATGTCGCGAGCGTAGGGCGCGGCGACCTCGTCGAAGGGGGAGCCTGGTCGGCCGAGCCCCAGGCCCTGGGTAAGGGCACGGGCGGCGTTACCGAAAACCAGCCCGGCGTGTCCGAAGAAAGCACGGTCGAAGGCCGGCAGGTCGTCGGCATCCTTGGCGGCCAGCTCCTCCAGCACATAGGGGTGGCAGCGTATGGCCCCCTGGCCGAAGATCATCAGGTTGCGGGTCATGATATTGGCGCCTTCCACGGTGATGGCCACCGGGTTGGCGCTGTAGCCGATGCCGAGGTAGTTGCGTGGCCCCAGGGTCACCGCCTTGCCGCCGTGGATGTCCATGGCGTCGCCGAGAATCTGACGCTGGAATTCGGTGAGCTGGCTCTTGAGGATCGCCGAAGGCACCGCCGGCTTCTCGCCGTGGTCGATGGTGTTGGCCGTCTGGTAGACCGCGGCCCGGGAGACGTAGGCCAGCGCAGCCATGCGCGCCAGGGGCTCCTGGACACCCTCCATCTCGGCTACCGGCACGTTGAATTGGCGACGGATACGGGCGAAGCCGCCGCTCCAGCCCAGGGCATAGCGGGCGGTTCCGGTGGCGCCGGAGGGCAGGGTGATGCAGCGCCCGATGGAGAGACACTCCACCAGCATGCGCCAGCCCTGGCCGATCATCTCGGGTCCGCCGATGATGGTATCGAGCGGCACGAAGACGTCATTGCCCCTGATCGGCCCGTTGAGGAAGGGGCTGCCGATAGGGTGGTGGCGGCGCCCGATCTCCATGCCTTCGGTGTCGCGCGGGATCAGTGCCAGGGTAATGCCGCGGTCCTCCTCGTCGCCGAGCAGGTGCTCGGGGTCGAAGAGGCGAAAGGCCAGGCCCACCACGCTGGCAATGGGGGCCAGGGTGATCCAGCGCTTCTCGAAGGTCAGGCGCAGGCCCAGCACCTCCTCGCCGTCGATCTCCTGCCGGCAGACCACGCCGGTATCGGGCAGGGCCGTGGCGTCGGAACCGGCACGGGGGCCGGTCAGACCGAAACAGGGGATTTCACGTCCGTCGGCCAGCCGCGGCAGGTAGTGGTCCTTCTGGGCCTCGGTGCCGTACTTGAGCAGCAACTCGCCCGGGCCCAGGGAGTTGGGCACGCCCACGGTGACCATCAGAGTCTCGCTGACCGAGAGCTTCTGGAGCACCAGTGACTGCGCCTTGGCGGAGAAGCCCAGGCCGCCGTATGCCTTCGGGATGATCATGCCGAAGAAGCCTTCCTTCTTGAGGTACTCCCATAGCTCCTGCGGCAGGTCGGCGCGCTCCCGGGCAATCTCCCAGGCGTTGCACATCCCGGCGGCCACGCTGCACTGACGATGGAGGAAGGCCCGCTCCTGTTCCGTGAGCCCCTCGTCGCGGTAGTCGAGCAGCGCCTGCCAGTCGGGTCGCCCGGTAAAGAGCTCGCCGTCCCAGGCCACCGTGCCGGCCTCCAGGGCGATGCGCTCGGTCTCCGAGACCCGGGGCGCGAATTTCTTGAACAGGGCGAAGAGGCGAGGCGAAAGCCAGCGGATGCGCAACGTCGGCAGGCCGGCCACCGCCACCATGGCGGCACCGATCAGCAGCAGCACGCCCACCAGCAATGAGGCGAAGAACAGACTGGCCAGGCCGGTGACGGCGAGCACGCCGAGGGTGGGCAGGGCACCCGCCTCGCGGCGCATCACGACGAGCAGGCCGACCAGGGCCGCGATCAGCAGGATCAGGGTGAGCATGGCGTGACTCCGGTTGTTGTGGAACGCAAGAGTTCGAACAGATGTTTGAATTCTTGCAGACTAGTCCACTTTCCTGCAAGCGGCCAGTCACGCTCTGCTGTTCTCTGAGTGATCCCGCTACTCGGTTAAGCTCAAGTCTTGATGTATCCGGCGCTGAGGCTCCTTGCGGGCTGGGGCGTCGCCCGCCACGTAGTAGGGGGCGTCGCTTTGCGGCAAGGGTTCGCGGCCTCGGATGCGGTCGGCGATCTTCTCGGCGAGCATGATGGTCGGCGCGTTGAGATTGCCGGTGGGTATCAGCGGGAACAGCGAGGCGTCCACTACCCTGAGCCCTTCCACGCCGTGCACCCGACCCTGGCCGTCCACCACGGCATCGTCGCCCTCGCCCATGCGGCAGCTGCCGCAGGGGTGGTAGGCGGTCTCGGCATGGGCCTTGACGAACGCATCCAGCTCAGCGTCGGACTGCACGTCCGGCCCCGGCGAGATCTCCCGGCCACGGTAGGGGTCGAAAGCGGGCTGGGCGATGATCTCACGGGTCAGGCGGATGGCATCGCGGAACTCCTGCCAGTCCTTCTCCCTGGACATGTAGTTGAAGAGGATGCTCGGCGCCGCCTCGGGGGCCCGGGAGGTCAGGCGGATGCGGCCGCGGCTCTCGGAGCGCATGGAGCCCACATGGGCCTGGAAGCCGTGAGCCTGCACCGCGCTCTTGCCGTTGTAGCTGATGGCGATGGGCAGAAAGTGGTACTGCAGATTGGGCCACGCTTCCTGGTCATTGCTGCGGATAAAGCCCGCCGCCTCGAACTGGTTGCTGGCCCCCACGCCCTTGCCCAGGAAAAGCCATTCGGCGCCGATCTTCGGCTGGTTCCACCACTTCAGCGCCGGATAGAGCGAAATCGGCTGGGTGCACTCGTACTGGATGTACATCTCCAGATGGTCCTGGAGGTGGGCGCCGACATTGTCGTTGATCTGCACCGGCGCGATGCCGAACTCGTCCAGAAGCGCCTTCGGCCCGATGCCGGAGCGCTGGAGGATCTGCGGCGAGGCGATAGCCCCGCCGCACAGCAGCACCTCCTGGCGCGCGCGGGCCTGGCGCAGCCCTCCCTTGCGATCGCCCTTGAGAAAATAGCGCACGCCCACGGCTCGCTTGCCCTCGAACTCGATGACGTCGGTGAGGGCGCGGGTCTCGATGGTCAGGTTCGGCCGTCCCTTCGCCTGGTCGAGGTAGCCGCGGGCGGTGGAGGCACGCCGGCCGTTAGGCGTGACGAAGCGGTCCATGGGGCCGAAGCCCTCCTGCCGGTACCCGTTGACGTCCTCGGTCTCCGGATAGCCGGCCTGCTTGCCCGCCTCGATGAAGGTGCGATACAGAGGGTTATTCCCCTCTTTCGGCGTGGTCACACTCACCGGCCCCTCGCCGCCATGGTAGGCGTCGGGGCCGATGTCGCGGCTCTCGGACTTGCGGAAGTAGGGCAGGCAGTCGGCGTACGTCCAGTCCTCGAGGCCCGGCGCCTTGGCCCAGCCGTCGTAGTCCAGGGCGTTGCCGCGGATGTAGCACATGCCGTTGATCAGCGAGGAGCCACCCAGCCCCTTGCCCCGGCCGCACTCCATGCGTCGGCCATCCATGTGGGGCTCGGGGTCGGTCTCGAAGGCCCAGTTGTAACGCTTGCCCTGCAACGGATAGGCCAGTGCGGCGGGCATCTGTGTGCGGAAGTCGACGCGGTAGTCGGGACCACCGGCCTCGAGCAGCAGCACGCTGACGCCTTCGTCTTCGGTCAGGCGAGTGGCCAGCACGTTGCCTGCCGATCCTGCACCGATGATGATGTAGTCGAATTCACGGGTCTGAGACATGGGATCTCCTTAAAACACCGACTCGAAGGGGCCCATCTCGATCTGCACCGACTTGGTCTGGGTGTAGTGGGCCAGGGTCTCGAGGCCGTTCTCGCGGCCCACGCCGGACTGCTTGTAGCCGCCCACCGGCATCTCGGCGGGGGACTCCCCCCAGGTGTTGATCCAGCAGATGCCCGCCTCCAGGCGATGAATGACACGGTGGGCGCGGTTGAGGCTCTCGGTGAAGATGCCGGCGGCCAGGCCGTAGTGGGTATCGTTGGCGCGACGGATCACCTCTTCCTCATCGTCGAAGGCCAGGATCGCCATCACCGGGCCGAAGATCTCCTCGCGCACGACGCGCATCTCGTCGGTGCAGTCGGTGAACACCGTGGGGGCTGCCCAGGCGCCTTTCGACCACTCGATCCCGTTGCTCTCGCTCTGGTGCCATGCATCGCCGCCGGCCAGGACCCTGGCCCCCTCCTGCTTGCCCAGGGCGATGTAGGAGAGCACCTTTTCCTGATGCTCGAAGCTCACCAGGGGGCCGAAGTTGACGCTCGGATCCAGCGGGTCACCGGCCCTGATACGCGCCACGCGCTCGGCAATCCTCGCCTCGAAGTCGGCCTTGACGGCACTCTCGACGAAGACCCGGGTGCCGTTGGTGCAGATCTGCCCGCTGGAGTAGAAGTTGGCCATCATGGCGGCATCGGCGGCACGATCCAGGTCGGCGTCGGTAAAGATGATCAGCGGCGACTTGCCGCCCAGCTCCATGGTGACGTCCTTGAGGGTGGATCCCCCGGCGGCGGCCATCACCTTCTTGCCGGTCCCCACCTCACCGGTGAAGGAAACCTTGTCGATGCCGGGATGTCCGGTCATCAAGGCGCCGACGCTGCCATCGCCGTGAATGACGTTGAAGACGCCGTCGGGCAAGCCGGCTTCGGTGAAGATCTCGGCGAGCCGCATGGTGGTGAGCGGCGTGACCTCGCTGGGCTTGAAGACCACGGCGTTGCCGGCGGCCAGTGCCGGGGCACTCTTCCAGCAGGCGATCTGAATGGGGTAGTTCCAGGCACCGATGGCGCCGATCACGCCCAGGGGCTCGCGGCGCGTATACACGAAGGAGTCCTCGCGCAGCGGGATCTGGCTGCCTTCGATGGCGGTGGCCAGGCCGGCGTAGTACTCGAGGACGTCGGCGCCGGTAACGATGTCCACCGCGGCCGTCTCGCTGATCGGTTTGCCGGTATTGCGGGTTTCGAGCTCGGCGATGTCGTCATTGCGCTCACGGAGCAAGGCCACGGCGCGGTTGAGGATGCGGCCGCGCTCCATGCCGGTCATTGCCGCCCAGACGCGCTGGCCCTTGCGGGCGGCGGCGACGGCGGTATCAACGTCGGCCTCGGCGGCCTGCTGAACGTCGGCCAGCCGCGATCCGTCGAGGGGGTTGACCACCGAGAAGGTCTCGCCGGAGGTGGCGGCCGTGCGACGGCCGTTGATGTAGAGGGTCTGGGTCTCGAGGGGTGTCATGGTGACCTCCATTCAGGAAGGGGAGAGAGTGTCTTGAGTGTCGAGAAGGCGCCCGAGGTAGTCCCGGGCCAGGCGACGTGCCTCGTCACTGTCCAGGCCCTCATGGGTCAGGGCGCCGCGTAGCCACAGGCCGTCGATCAGCGCCGCCAGCGCTCGGGCACAGGCGCGGGCTTCGTCACGGGGCATCACGCGCCGAAACTGGTAGCAGAGATTGGCGTAGAGGCGCCGGTCATTGACCTGCTGCAGGCGTGCCAGCTCGGGCTTGTGCATGCTGCTGGCCCAGAAGGCCAGCCAGGTCTTGGCCACCGGCCCGGTGACCTGGCTGCGGTCGAAGTTGCCGTCGATGATGGCGCCGATATGGTCTCTAGGATTCTGGGTCGTGAGCTCGCTGCGCCGCGCTGCTACCGCCTCACCGAGGTCCCAGAGAATCTGGCGCATGGTGGCTTCCAGCAGGCCGTCCTTGCCACCGAAATAGTGGCTGATGATGCCGGCTGAAACGCCCGCGTGTCGGGCGATGCGCATCACCGTGGCATCGGCCAGGCCGACCTCGTCGATCGCCGCCATGGTGGCCTTGATCAGCTGCTGGCGGCGAATGGGTTCCATTCCAACCTTGGGCACCGTTGCTGACTCCTGTCTCGGGCAATTGATCTTGCAACCACCGCATGAAGCATGGTTAACATGTGCACAGGTTGCCATTTTTTTATTGAACGTTCAATCAATAAAGGCGGGTAAATTCAGCCTTCGACCGGTAGCATCGCTATCGCGTCTATACTTCATTTCCAACCGGAGGAATGCTCACATGTACACTCGCAATCTGAATCGTCGACTGACCCTGGGTCTCAGCGCTGCCGCCATCGGGATCGCCGTGTCACCACTGCAGGCCGCCGCTCCCGAGAGCTGCGAGACCGTGCGCTTCGCCGAGGTCGGCTGGACCGACATTACCGCGACCACCGCCCTTACCACCGAGGTGCTGGAGGCCATGGGCTACGAGACGCGTATTGACACCGTCTCCGTGCCTATCGCCTACCAGGGCATGAAGAACAACGATTTCGACGTCTTCCTGGGCAACTGGATGCCTTCCATGGCCTCCATCAGCGACCCCTTCGTCGAGGATGGCGATGTCGAGCGCCTGGGAGCCAACCTGGAAGGTGCCAAGTACACCCTCGCGGTGCCGCAGTACGTCCATGATGCCGGCGTCACCTCGGTAGCCGACCTGGCCGAGCATGCCGAGCGGTTCGACAGCAGTATTCACGGCATCGAGGCCGGCAACGACGGCAACCAGCTGATCCAGCAGATGATCGACGAAGACGCTTTCGGCCTGGGCGACTGGCAGCTGATCGATTCCAGTGAGGCCGGCATGCTCGCCGAACTGGGCGCCCGGGTACCTGATGAACAGTGGATGGTGTTCCTTGGCTGGGAGCCGCATCCCATGAACACCAACTTCGACATGGCCTACCTGGAAGGCGCCGATGACTACTTCGGCCCTGATCTCGGTGGCGCCACCGTCTACACCAATACCCGTAGCGGCTATGTCGAGGAGTGCGCCAACGTGGGGGAACTGCTGGAAAATCTCGAGTTTACCCTCGAGATGGAGAACCAGCTGATGGCTGAGATCATGGACGAGGGTGCCGATCCCCGCGATGCCGCCCGTGCCTATCTGCAGGCCAACCCCGAGATCCTGGAGACCTGGCTAGAGGGTGTCGAGACCCGCGAGGGCGAGCCGGCGCTGCCGGCGGTCAAGCGTGCCCTCGATATCGAGGCGTGAGTGTTCGCGCGGGCTTGCCATGCAGCAGGCCCGCGTGCATAATCCCAACCCGTTGCCCGGCTGCTGTCGGGCAAGCTATTGATAAGGCTACGTAGCTCAGCTGGTTAGAGCACATCACTCATAATGATGGGGTCCCCTGTTCGAATCAGGGCGTAGCCACCAGAACACGCTAAGACGCCCGCCAGTTGGAAACGACCAGGCGGGCGTCTTTCGTTGGCGTCAGCTAGAGCGGGCGACTGGGTAGAATGCCAATCCCTGCTTGACCTTGCGGACCCGATCCGTATACTACGTCCCGTGCTTGAGGTCATTCCCCGATAGCTCAGTTGGTAGAGCAAATGACTGTTAATCATTGGGTCGCAGGTTCGAGTCCTGCTCGGGGAGCCAGCTTCGCTCATTCGGCGAACGATCCCGACAAGCACATTGCGGCATGCGGTCATTCCCCGATAGCTCAGTTGGTAGAGCAAATGACTGTTAATCATTGGGTCGCAGGTTCGAGTCCTGCTCGGGGAGCCAGCCGCTCCTGATTGCCTGCCGTATCCTCCGCGTTACCCTGCATCCTTCCCCGATAGCTCAGTTGGTAGAGCAAGTGACTGTTAATCACTGGGTCACAGGTTCGAGTCCTGTTCGGGGAGCCAGGCTTCTCCCGTAGTCATCCGTTCCTGCTCCTGTTGTGTCTGTCTCTTGGCTGATTGTCGAGCGACTGCTGCTGTCTCGTCCCCGAACTCCATCGCCACGTTACCCCCGGTTGCCCCCGTGCGTCTGGCTTTACTGTTCATCCGCCAGGATTCAAGAGGCGTCGCGCCCCGGGGCCCGACGCCTCTTGCTTAGGGTAACCGCAATTGCCCTGGTTCGGCGTCAGTTGCGTTCAGCAAATTGCCAGGTGCCCTCCAGCTGAGAGTAGTCGAGCAGGATCTGAGCCGCTTCCTTGATCTGAGCACGGTCGATGGGTTCCTCTTCGCCACTCTCCTCGTCGCGGGCATCGATCCACTCCTCCAGCGGGTCCAGGCCAAGGGCGCGACGCCGTTCGTTCTCGAGGGCGAGCCGTTCGGCCTCCTGAGCTTCCACCTCGCGCTGGCGCTGCTCACGATTGAGGCTGACGCTGGTGTGCTGCTCGCGAAGGCGGCTGACCAGTTCGGACTGCTGCTCGAGGTAGTGGAAGTTCGGATGCTCTGCAGCGCGCTCTTGATGGCGGCTGCGCAGCGTATCGAGGTACTGCCGGGGCTCGCCATAGGTGCGGTACTGCACCTCGCGCACCGTGTCCCACTCCAGAGCGTTGTCGAGGCTGCTCTCGCCGATAAGCTCCGGATCGATCAGGCTCGGAAAACGAATGTCCGGCTCCACGCCACGATGCTGGGTGCTTGCCCCCGAGATGCGGTAGAACTTGGCTCGGGTCAGCTTGATCTCGCCATGGCTGAGCTCGTTGAGGGTCTGGACCGTTCCCTTGCCGAAAGTATCGGAGCCCACCACCAGGCCGCGACCGTAGTCCTGGATGGCGCCAGCGAAGATCTCGGAAGCAGAGGCCGACAGGCGGTTGACCAGCACGGCCAGAGGGCCGTCGTAGAGAGTGCCGCTCTCGGTGTCGCCATAGAGACTGATGCGGCCACGGGCATCGCGGACCTGGACGGTGGGGCCGCGGTCGATGAACAGGCCGATCAGCGAGTTGGCTTCCTGCAGCGCACCCCCGCCGTTGTTGCGCAGATCGAGCACGATGCCCTCGACGCCCTCGGCCTGGAGTCGCTCCACTTCCCTGGCCACGTCGCGGGTGGTGCTTCGGTAGTCCTCCTCACCGGCCTGCCAGGCATCGAAGTCCACGTAGAAGGTGGGAATCTCGATCACGCCGAGGCGATGGGTGCCGTCATCCCGTTCGATCTCGATGACCTCGCCCTGGGCGGCCTGGTCCTCCAGGTCGACCGTGTCGCGGGTGATGTCGACCACCGTGGTTCGGGTCATGTCGACGGCCTGGGCGGGCACCACTTCGAGGCGCACCTCTGACCCCTTGGGGCCGCGAATCATGTCGACCACGTCGTCGAGGCGCATGCCTACCACGTTGACGATCTCCTCGCCTTCCTGGCCGACGCCGACGATGCGATCGGCAGGCTGCAGGGCGCCATCGCGCTCGGCCGGCCCGCCCGGCACCAGGCTAGAGACCTTGACGTACTCACCGTCGGCCTGGAGCAGGGCGCCGATGCCCTCCAGCGACAGACGCATCTGGATGTCGAAGGACTCACCCTGGCGCGGCGAGAGATATTCGCTGTGAGGGTCGATGCTGCCGGTCACTGCGGCCATGAAGAGACCAAAGACATCACTCTCGTTGGTCTGGCGCAGGCGAGACAACTGCCCCTCGTAGCGCTGGCGCAGGTTGGCTTCCACCTGCTCAGCGTCCTGGTCGCTGATGGTCAGGGTCAGGGCCGCGTTCTTGAGCCGTTTCATCCACAGCTCGTCCAGGGCCTCCTGCTGGCCGGCCCAGGGGGCATCATCACGCTCCAGTTCCAGGCGCTGCTCGCTCTCGAAAGCGAAGTCGATACCGTCGTCGAGCCGCTCCAGCAGCCATTGAAAGCGCGATTCGGCACGGTCGTGATAGCGCTGATAGAGGGCAAAGGGGCGTTTCAGGTTGCCCTCGAGCAGCGCTTCGTCCATGCCCGTTTCCAGATCGCTGAAGGCGGCCACGTCGCTGTCCAGCAGAAAGGCACGCTGGCCATCGAGGATCTTCAGGAAGCGCGAGAAGGCCCGCTCCGACCAGTCGTTGTCGAAACTGATATCCGCGTAATGGCCATATCGCAGCGATTCGGCAACTTCCGCGGATACCTCGCGCTGGGCATCGCTCGGCTCGACCGCGGCCAGTGCCGGCATGGTGATCAGCAGCAGGGCCAGGACCGTCGAACGTCCAAGGGTGTCTAACTGGCTCATCGATGAAGCACTCCCCGATTCGTGTACACTTGATACCTACCCAGACCCCGCGCCGGCTGACGAGTTGCATGGACAGAATGCTTAGTATATCAGCTTGATCGTGCTGCCAAGACCCCTGAAACGCTCCGCGATAGAGGAATTGCATGTCCCAGGATGCCCGACTCGAGCGACTGTTCGACTTCCTGCGTCGATCCCCCACGCCCTGGCACGCCACGGCCAACATGGCCAGGCGCCTGGAGGAGGCCGGCTACCGGCGTCTCGAGGAGACCGAGGCCTGGCGCCTCTCGCCCGGCGAGCGTGTCTACGTCACCCGTAACGACTCCTCGCTCATCGCCCTGCAGCTGCCCCGCGAGCGACTTGCGGCGCTGCGCCTTATCGGGGCCCATACCGACAGCCCCGGCCTGCGCCTCAAGCCCAATCCCGCCCAGAGTGCAGCGGGCTGGCTCCAGCTCGGCATCGAGGTCTACGGCGGGGCCCTGCTGGCCCCCTGGTTCGATCGTGACCTGGGGCTGGCCGGGCGGGTGCACCTGCGTCATGCCGATGGGCGCATCGAGGGTGTGCTGATCGATGTCGAGCAGCCGTTGGCGATCATTCCGAGCCTCGCCATCCACCTGGATCGCGAGGCCAACAACGGCCGCGCCATCAATGCCCAGACCGAGATGGCGCCGGTCCTCCTGCAGGGTGGAGACAAGCCTGACCTCGAGCGCCTGCTCAAGCGCTGGATCGCCGAGCAGCACGGCCTTGAAGAGGTCGAACTGCTCGATTTCGAGCTTGCCTTCCGCGACATGCAGCCGCCGGCCCGGGTCGGCGTCGACGGCGAGCTGATTGCCAGTGCCCGGCTCGACAACCTGCTTTCCTGCTTCATCGGCCTGGAGGCCCTGTTGGAGAGCGACGGTCGCCAGGGCGCAGTGCTGGTGGCCAACGACCACGAGGAGGTGGGCAGCGCCAGCGCCTGTGGCGCCCAGGGCCCCTTCCTCGGTGATGTGCTACGGCGGGTAAGCGACCAGCTTGGCGAAGCGGGGGAGGAAGGCTTTATACGCCTGGTCCAGTCCTCGCGTCTGATCTCCTGCGACAATGCCCATGCGCTGCACCCCAACTTCCCGGACAAGCACGATGCTGCCCACGGCCCGCTGCTCAACGGTGGGCCGGTGATCAAGGTCAACGCCAGCCAGCGCTATGCCACCAACAGCGCCACGGCGGCGCTGTTCCGTGATATCTGCCGCACAGCCGAAGTGCCGGTGCAGAGCTTCGTGACCCGCGCCGACATGGGCTGCGGCAGCACCATAGGCCCGATCACCGCCACCGAGCTCGGCGTGCCGACCCTGGATGTCGGCGTGCCCCAGTGGGCGATGCACTCGATCCGCGAGACCGCCGGCGCCCGGGACGTGGAGTACCTGACCCGCGTGCTGATCGCCTTCTTCAATCGTGCCGAGCTTTCCTGACGCTGAGCTACGCGCGGTGCGCTGACAACGATCGGCTGGCGTCTCAAGCCTGGAGCCAAAAAAGCCCGCCTGGCGAACCAGGCGGGCTTTTCGGTATCTGGTGGCTACGCCCTGATTTGAACAGGGGACCCCATCATTATGAGTGATGTGCTCTAACCAGCTGAGCTACGTAGCCGAACAACGGGGGCGAATTCTAGGGAGTTTGCCCTGTCGGGTCAAGCCCTTCTGGCCTTAGACATTGAAGCGGAAGTGGATCACGTCGCCGTCCTGGACGATGTACTCCTTGCCCTCCAGGCGCCACTTGCCGGCGTCCTTGGCGCCCTGCTCGCCACCCAGCGAGACGAAATCGTCGTAGGCGATGACCTCGGCGCGGATGAAGCCTTTCTGGAAGTCGGTGTGGATCACCCCGGCGGCTTCTGGGGCAGTGGCTCCCACCTTTACCGTCCAGGCTCGCACCTCCTTGGGGCCGGCGGTGAAGTAGGTCTGCAGGCCGAGCAGGGCATAGCCGGCCCGGATCACCCGGTCGAGCCCGGGCTCTTCCATGCCCATCTCGTCGAGGAACATGGCGCGCTCCTCGTCTTCCAGTTCGGCGATCTCGGCCTCGATCTGGTTGCATACCGGTACCACTACCGCGCCTTCCTCGGCGGCCATCGCGTTGACCACCTCGAGATAGGGGTTGTCCTCGAAACCGTCCTCGTTGACGTTGGCGATGTACATGGTGGGCTTGAGCGTCAGGAAGCCGAAGCTCTTGAGTTGGCGCTGCTCGTCATCGTTCAGGCCGACGCTTCTCAAGGGCAGGCCTTCGGCCAGGTGAGGCTGGATGCGCTCGAGGATCGCCTTGGTGGCAATGGCCTCCTTGTCGCCGCCCTTGGCGACGCGGACCAGGCGCTGGATGGCACGCTCGACGGTATCGAGGTCGGCCAGCGCGAGCTCCATGTTGATGATCTCGATATCGGCACGCGGGTCGATCTGGTTGGCGACGTGGATCACATTGTCGTTGTCGAAGCAACGTACCACATGAGCAATGGCCTGAGTCTCGCGGATGTTGGCCAGGAACTTGTTGCCCAACCCCTCACCCTTGGAGGCACCTGCCACCAGGCCGGCGATGTCGACGAACTCCATGGTGGTGGGTATCACCTTCTGGGGCTTGATGATTTCCGCCAGCTTGTCGAGGCGCGGGTCGGGCATCGGCACGATGCCCACATTGGGCTCGATGGTGCAGAAGGGGAAATTCTCGGCGTCGATGCCTGACTTGGTCAGCGCATTGAACAGCGTGGATTTGCCGACGTTGGGCAGGCCGACGATACCGCAGTTGAAACCCATGGAATTGTCCTGGAAAGCGTGTTCACGAGTGGAAAGTGGCGAGTATTCTACGGAAGCGCGGAGCGCCAAGCTACAAGCACCGAGCGGCCAAGCCGCGAAGAGACGGGCCCTCTACTAGGCAGGACGGATTCGGCCTCGGGCAGAGTCGTTCCGGGCATGGCGGCCCGTCGTCGGTCCCCTTGTAGCTCGTCGCTTTCAGCTCGGCGCCGTAAAACTGTGCAGCCGGTTCATGGCCTTTGCCCAGTCGCCGGCCACGGCCTGGGGAAGTGTGGCAACGCATTCGTCGATGGCGTCATCGATGGCGGCAAGCTCCGTCTTGCCAGGACGGCCGAGCACGTAGCTGGTCACCTGGCGGCTGTCGCCGGGATGGCCGATGCCGATGCGCAGGCGATGGAAGGCCCTGTCGTTGCCCAGCGCGCTGATGATGTCGCGAAGGCCGTTGTGCCCGCCGTGACCTCCGCCCGTCTTGTAGCGCGCTCTGCCCGGCGGCATGTCGAGCTCGTCATGAGCCACCAGCAGTTCGTCAGGGGAGAGCTTGAAGAACTGGCAGAGCGCCGCCACGGCACCGCCGCTGCGATTCATGAAGGTGGTGGGCTCCAGCAGGTGCACTTCCTGGCCATCCAGGTGAACCTTGGCGTGCAGGCCCAGGAACTTCTTTTCCGGGCGCAGCTCGCCACCGGCCGCCCGTGCCACGGCCTGTACCAGCCAGGCACCGGCATTGTGCCGGGTGGCTGCGTAGTCGGCACCGGGGTTGCCCAGTCCAATGATCGCCTTGACCTGGCTCATGTCGTGCCTCCAAAAAATCATCTGGAATGATTTTTGACGTCGCGTTAGCGGCGGTCCGGCGGACTGCCGCCGGGGGTGGACAGCCAAAAAAAATCAAGCGCCGGGGCGCTTGATCGATGAAGGGAGGGGCCATGCGCGACATGGCCCCGGACAGGCGCGATTACTCGGCGCTGTCTTCGCCTTCTTCGCCCCCGGCGGCTTCACCACCTTCTTCGCCTTCCTCACCCTCTTCCGTGTCACGGATCTTGGGCTTGGAAATGCTCAGCACGGCGTTGTCATGGTCTTCGCCGTGGGTGAGGGCGACGATGGTCACGCCGGCCGGTACGCTCAGGTCGGAAAGGTGCAGGGTGGTACCCAGCGCGACCTCGCTGATGTCGATCTCCAGGTAGTCGGGGAGATCCTTCGGCAGGCAGCTGACCTCGACATCGTTGGCAAGCACGTGGAGCTCGCCACCCTCGTCCTTGATGCCCGTGCACGTTTCGTCGCCCACCACGTGCAGCGGCACCCGCAGGGTGATCTCGTGGGTGGCATCGACCCGCAGGAAGTCGGCATGGGTGACCAGCGGCTTGTAGGGGTGGCGCTGGAGGTCACGCACCACGACCTGCTGGGCCTTGCCGTCTACCTGCAGGTTGATCACGGAAGAGAAGAAAGCCTCGTCTTCCAGCGCCTTGTAGAAGCTGGTCTTGTCGACGGCAATGGGCTGCGGCGCCTTTTCGCCACCATAGATGATGGCCGGCACCTGTTCGTTCGCACGACGCAGGCGGCGGCTCGCACCTTTCCCCAGGTCGTTGCGAACGCTGGCATTGAGTGTGTAATCGGACATGGAATTGCCTCTTTCAAGAAATAAGGAAAGCGCCGTGGTCCGCGACCAGACCATGGCGTTTCCGGGAACCCCGCAGGGCATGTGTCCCGCGCCCCGTTCTTCCGAACGAGTCCTGTTGACCTGCGTTCAGTGGAACATGGCGCTGACGGATTCTTCGTTGCTGACCCGGCGAATCGCTTCGGCGATCAGTCCGGCGACGCTGAGCTGGCGGATCTTGCCGCTGCGTCGCGCGATCTCGGAGAGGGGGATGGTGTCGGTCACCACCACCTCGTCGAGCACCGAATCGGTGATGTTGTCTACCGCGGGTCCCGACAGGATCGGGTGGGTGGCGTAGGCCACGACGCGCCGGGCGCCCCGAGCCTTGAGGGCCTCGCCAGCCTTGCACAGGGTGCCGGCGGTATCGATCATGTCGTCCACCACCACGCAGGTGCGATTCTCGATCTCGCCGATGATGTGCATGACCTGGGCCTGGTTGGCCGAGGGGCGACGCTTGTCGATGATGGCGAGGTCGGCGTTGAGCTGCTTGGCGATGGCGCGGGCTCGCACCACGCCGCCGACGTCAGGCGATACCACTACCAGGTCGTCGTAGTTCTGGCGTTCGATGTCGTCGAGCAGAATCGGCGAACCATAGACGTTGTCCACCGGCACGTCGAAGAAGCCCTGGATCTGGTCCGCGTGCAGGTCCATGGTCATGACCCGATCGACCCCTGCCTTGACCATCATGTCGGCGACGATCTTGGCCGAGATCGGCACGCGGGCGGAACGCACCCGGCGATCCTGACGGGCATATCCGAAATACGGCACCACGGCGGTGATCCGCGTGGCGGAGGCCCGGCGCAGGGCGTCCACCATCAGGATCAGTTCCATCAGATTGTCATTGGTCGGTGCACAGGTGGACTGCAGGATGAAGACATCCTTGCCGCGCACGTTCTCGTTGATCTCGACCGCGACTTCGCCGTCACTGAACTGGCCGACCGTGGCATTGCCCAGGTAGGTGTCCAGACTCTCGGCGACTTTTCGGGCGAGTTCGGGATTGGCATTCCCGGCGAAAACCATCAATTTTGACACGCGCAGCCACCTTTGCTGTGTTGGGTCTTCAGGGATTCGGGTCGATGGTTCCGGGATGTTCAGGGATGCCTCGGCGCCCGTGGGCGGGGAGGGTCATCGACCCAGCGCAGCATGGAGAGGTGAGCGATTCAGACCGCGTGCCTTGAAGGCTTGCCAGCCTTCAGGAACCTCGGCCAGGAGTCGGTCGACCTGAGCCTCGCTGCCGAGCCGGCCAAAGACACAGGCGCCGGTGCCGGTCAGCATGGCCGGCGCTCGGCTAGCCAGCCAGTCGAGCACGCGTGCCACCTTGGGATACAGCGCCCGGACGGTGGGCTCGCAGTCGTTGGTCCAGCTCGCCGCTCCCCCCTGCAGTGCGCGCGCCATGGTAATCGGGGGGGTGTGGCGTGTCAATTGCGGTGCCCCGAATACCGCGGGGGTGGAGACCGTCATGCCAGGGTGGATGACAACAAACCAGGGGGTGTCGAGTTCGACCGGCGTGAGGCGTTCGCCGACTCCCTCGGCCCAGGCGGCATGGCCATGCACGAACACCGGAACGTCGGCCCCCAGGCTCAGGCCGAGTTCGGCCAGGCGTTCCGGTGATAGCCCCAGGCCCCAGAGGGCGTCGAGACCCAGCAGAGTGGTCGCGGCATCCGAACTGCCGCCGCCGAGGCCTCCGCCCAGGGGCAGGTGCTTGTCGAGATGGATATCCGCCCCCAGGCGACAGCCGCTTGCGACCTGCAGCAGGCGGGCGGCACGCAGCACCAGGTTGTCTTCGGTCTCCACCCCGGGCAGGCGGGGAGCGAGGCGGATCGCACCGTCCTCGCGGCTGCACAGGGTGAGGGTGTCGCCGATGTCGAGGAACTGGAACAGCGTCTGCAGTTCGTGGTAGCCATCTGCCCGGCGACCGGTGATGTGCAGCAGGCGATTGAGCTTGGCCGGTGCCGGCAGCACCAGTGCTTCGCTAAGGTGAAGAGTCGGCGGCATGTCAGTCGTCGAGTGCCGGACGCCAGTCGGTCACCACCAGGGTGACTCGCAACGTGTCATAGGTCATCACCAGGCGCCGGGGCAGCCAGAGGTCGGCGACACGCTCCCAGTCCCGATATTCGATCTCCCAGCCATCCTGCTCCAGGCGAAGGGGGAAGCCCAGTTCGTCCTCTTCCAGTCGATGGGCGCTGTCTTCCGCTGGCACCCCGCGGATCCAGTCGGAGAGCGCACTGACCGGCAGCGACCAGCCGAGTTGCTGCTCCATCAGTGCCTCCGGTGTCTCCGCTTCGAAACGGCCCTCGGCGGTGGTCAGCGAGAAGCGCCCCTCGCGCCCCTCCAGGGTGCTGCGCCCGCTGCCGAATGGCCCGCTGATCAGCAGCCGGTAATAGTGGGAGTGCTGGCTCCAGTCAAGATTGGCACTGGTGGACTCCTCGGGGGTGCGCAGGCCGACCTTGCCGACCAGCACCCAGGTGTCGAGCTCGGCCAGGCGCTCGGCCTGGGCCTGCCACTGGCCCTCGGAGCGCTCTCCCTCGGGAGCGGGCTCACGGCCGGCACAGCCGGTCACCAGGGCCAGAACAACCAGGGGGTATAGCAATCGCAGCAGTAGGGTCATGGCGAGTTCCGTTCGTCAGGGGTCAGTCTACGGATCCGGTTGCATCCAGTTCCGGGTAGCGTTGCAGCAGTTCGTCGATCCGCGGGCGCTCGTCGAAGCGTTGCCGGGCCTCCTGGAGCAACTCGCGTGCTCGCGCCTCCTCGCCCAGTACCCAGAGCACCTCGATCAGGTGGGAGGCGATCTCCTGGTCAGGCATGGCCGTCCAGGCGCGCTCCAACCAGGGGAGGGCGTCTTCCGGGTTGCCTTGGCGATAGAGGACCCAGCCCAGGCTGTCGAGAATGGCCGGGTTGTCTGGCTCCAGTGCGTGGGCGCGCTCGATCAGCTCGCGCGCCTCTTCCAGGCGGCCCTCGAGGTCAAGATCGGCGAGGGTGTAACCCAGGGCATTGAGGGCGTTGGCGTTTTCCGGGTCCTGTTCGATGATATGGCGGAGGTCGGACTCCATGGCGGCAAGGTCGTCATCGGCATAGGCACGCATGGCCCGCTGGTAGCGTAGCCTTTCGTCGTCGGGGTGCTGCGAGAGTTCGCTGTCGAGCAGGGCATCGGCCTGCTCGCCGAGACCGGCCTCGTCGAGCAGTTCGACCTCCAGGGAGACCAGCTCACTGCGATAGGACTCGTGACGCAGACGCTCGAGGCGCAGGAAGGCGCGCGCATCGAGCATTCGATCCTCGGCGATCAGCATTCGCGCCGCACTCAGGCGGGCGCTCAGGAACTGCTCGCTCTCCGGCACCTGGCGATAATAAAGCAGGGCGTTATCCACCTCCCCCTCGTCTTCGGCGATGGCGCCCAGCAGCAGGAAGGCCAGGGGTGGCGCCTCCTCGTCTCCGACCAGGGGCAGCAGCAGGCGGCGTGCCTGAGGGAGGTGCTCTTTCTCCAGGAACAGGCGTGCCAGGCCAAGGCGCAGTTGGGGATCGTCACCATGGTCGTCGAGCAGCGCATTGGTGGTGGCCTCGGCGGCTTCAATGCGGCCCATTCGGATCTCGGAACGGGCCAGCAGCAGCATCAGGCGCGGGTCGCCCGGCGCGACTTCCAGACCCTGTCGCGCCGCCGATCGTGCCTGGGAGGGGGCATCGGCCTCCAGGGCCAGGCGGGCGCGTATCTGCCAAAGCTCGGGTTGCTCGGGGGCCGTCCGGGCCAGTCGCGTCAGGCGTTGCTCGGCGGCCGTGCGCTCACCGGCGGCGGCTTCCAGCAGGGCGGTGGCCAACTCGCTGTCGTAGCGCGGCTTGTCGAGGCTCGCCAGGTGATTGCGCATTCTGGCCAACAGCGGCGCCGGATCGGCACCGGCCTCGAGGGCGCCCTCCACGAAGCCGGTCAGCTCCTCCTGAGCGCCACGCGCGATGGCCGACAGGCGCTGTTCCAGGGCGGTGTTCCAGTCACCGCGCTGGATGGCGAGGCTGGAGAGCAGGCGTGCCGGAGCGTCGCTCTGGGGGGCCAGGGCTTGCCAGCGTCGTGCGGCTTCTTCGAGCAACCCGGTGTCTTCGCTGAAGCGGGCGGCCAGGGTGGCGCGTTCGGCGAGAGCCGCGGCGTCGTAGCGTTCGGCGACATCAAGAAAGCCGCGGGTGGCGCGCGGGTAGTCGCCGCGCTGTCCGGCCAGTTCAGCCACCAGCAGACCGGAGAGGCTCTCGGCATCCAGGCCTCGGGTAACCGGCGGAGCGCCCGCCATCGGGTCTGCTGTGGCTTCGGCGGCAGAAGAGCTTCCTGGCAGGCCCTGACAGCCGGCAAGCAGGCTCGCCAGCGCCAGCGGCGCCAGGGAAAGGGGGCGAGTGATTCGGATGAGCGTTCCGCGGGGCATGCGCGACTCGTGCCTGGGAGAGAGTGGTCAGCATAACGGCTCGCCTCGTCCGGGCAAAGCATGATCCCGATCACGGCATGTGATGGCGCCCCGCGCGTGAGGCCTGTGGTAGAATGCGGCGCTTCGAGGATGGGCGGTCCGCGTCGGCGGATATGACCACTGCGCCCTGCCGAAACCACGACTCGCGAAGACGCCGAACGCATGACGCTTCTTGCCCTGGGAATCAACCACCGGACCGCCACCATCGAGGTGCGCGAGCAGGTCGCCTTCTCGCCGACTCAGCTTGAGGCGGCGCTGGCCGAGCTGCGTGCCCTTCCGGAAGTGCGCGAGGCAGCCGTTCTTTCGACCTGCAACCGTACCGAGCTCTACTGCGTCACCGGGGCCATCGGCGAGCGGCAGATCCTCGACTGGCTCGGCCGCTTCCATGGACTGAAGGTGGAGGACCTCTCGCGCTGTGCCTATCACTTTCATGAGAATGAGGCGGCACGCCACCTGATGCGGGTGGCCGTGGGGCTGGATTCCATGGTGCTGGGGGAGCCCCAGATACTGGGCCAGCTCAAGGAAGCCTACCAGGCAGCCCGCCGCTCTCGTGGCCTGGGCGGTGAGCTCGAGTGTCTGTTCCAGAACACCTTCGCCGTGGCCAAGCAGGTGCGTACCGAGACGGGCATCGGTCGCAACCCGGTGTCGGTGGCCTATGCGGCGGTGAGCCTGGCCAGCCGTATCTTCGGTGACTTTACCCGTTCGCGGGCGCTGTTGATCGGCGCCGGCGAGACCATCGAACTGGTGGCTCGCCACCTCCACGAGGCCGGCGTCCGCCAGCTCACCGTGGCCAATCGCACCCGTGAGCGGGCCGAGGCCCTCTCCGGCCCTCTGGGCGGCAAGGCGATCACTCTCGATGGGATTCCCGAAGCGCTCGTCCATGCCGACATCGTGATCTCCTCCACCGCCGCACCGCTGCCGATCCTCGGCAAGGGCATGGTCGAGCGGGCGTTGAAGAAGCGCCGCCACCGGCCGGTATTCATGGTCGACATCGCCGTGCCCCGGGACATCGAACCCGAAGTGGGCGAGCTCAGCGATGTTTTCCTCTATACCGTCGATGACCTTCAGGAGGTGATCGAGGAAAACCGCCGACATCGCCAGGTGGCCGCCGACCAGGCGGAGTCGCTCATCGAGCACGGCGTGGGCAACTGGCTGCATGAGCGGCGGATTCGCAGCGGCGGCGAGTTGATTCGCGACGTGCGTGCCCGCGGCGAGGCCATGCGTGACCTCTCCGAGCAGCAGGCTCTGGCGCGCCTGGCCCGCGGCGAGGATCCCGAGCTGGTGATTCGTCGCCTGGCTCATCAATTGACGAATCGGCTCATGCACCGTCCTACGGTTGCCATGCGCGAGGCGGCCTCTCGGGAGCATCGCGACCTGCTGGACGCCGCAACTACCTTGCTGCTGGATGAATCCACCGACCACTCCCGATAGGATGTGCCGATGAAAGCCACCCTGCGCCAGCGCCTCGATTCCTTCGTCGAGCGCTTCGAGGAGCTTTCCGCCCTGCTGGCGGAGCCCGAGGTGATCAGCGACCAGCCTCGCTTTCGTGATTATTCGCGGGAATATGCCGAGCTCGAATCCCTGGTGGAAGCCTGGCGCGAGTACTGCGCCGTGGAGGCCGACATCGCCTCTGCCGAGCAACTCCTCGGCGATGCCGATGCGGAGATGCGCGAGCTGGCCGAGCTCGAACGCGACGAGGGACATGACAGGCTCGAGGGCCTCGAGGTTCGGCTCAAGCAGTTGCTGGTCCCCAAGGATCCCGACGACAGACGCAATGTCTTCCTCGAGATCCGCGCCGGCACCGGCGGTGACGAGGCGGCGCTGTTTGCCGGTGATCTCTTTCGCATGTATGCCCGCTATGCCGAGCAGCACGGATGGAAGGTGGAAGTGGTCAGCGCCAGTCATGGCGAGCAGGGCGGCTACAAGGAGATCATCTCGCGGGTCAAGGGAGAGGGCGTCTATGCGCGCCTCAAGTTCGAGTCCGGTGCCCACCGAGTGCAGCGCGTGCCGGCCACCGAGTCCCAGGGTCGCATCCATACCTCTGCCTGCACCGTGGCGGTGATGCCAGAGGCCGATGAAGTCGGCGAGATCGATATCGATTCCAACGATCTGCGGGTGGACACCTTCCGCTCCAGCGGCGCCGGCGGTCAGCACGTCAACACCACCGACTCCGCCATCCGCATCACCCACCTGCCCAGTGGTGTGGTGGTGGAGTGTCAGGAGGAGCGCAGCCAGCACAAGAACCGCGCCAAGGCAATGTCGCTGCTCGCGGCGCGGCTCAAGCAGTCGGCCGTGGCCAGCCAGCAGCAGCAGCAGGCCGATGCCCGGCGCTCCCTGGTAGGCTCGGGCGATCGCAGCGAGCGCATTCGAACCTACAACTTCCCCCAGGGTCGGGTCACCGACCACCGCATCAACCTGACGCTCTACAAGCTCTCCGAGGTGGTCAGCGGCGAGCAGCTCGACGACGTGATCGAGCCGCTGATTCACGAGTACCAGGCCGAGCAGCTGGCGGCCCTCCAGCAGGACGCCGGATGACCCTCGATGCCCTGCTCGCTCGGGCCGCCCGACGCCTCTTCGCGGCCGGTTCGCCTAGCGCGCGGCTCGATGCCGAGGTGCTGCTCTGCCACGTGCTGGGCGTCGATCGCACCTGGCTCTACACCTGGGGCGACCGGGAGGCGCCGCTTGTCGAGCGTGCCCGCTTCGAGGCGTTACTTGCGGCGCGCGCCGCCGGCCAGCCGGTGGCCTACCTGACCGGCGTGCGGGAGTTCTGGGGGCTGAGGCTTGCTACCTCGCCGCATACCCTGATTCCCCGCCCCGATACCGAGCGCCTCGTGGAAGCGGCCCTGGCATATGGCGCATCGGACCAGGGCCGGCTGCTGGATCTCGGCACCGGTACCGGGGCCATCGCTCTGGCCTTCGCCAGTGAACGGCCCGGCTGGTCGGTGGTCGGCATCGACCTTAGCCCGGAGGCGGTGACCCTGGCTCGGCACAATGCCCAGCGTCTCGCCATCGGCAACATCGACTTCCGCCCCGGAGACTGGTTCGAGGCCCTGGATGACGAAAACGACAGCGAGGGCTTCGATCTCGTCGTCTCGAACCCGCCGTATATTGCCGAGGCCGATCCCCATCTGCGGCAGGGTGACCTGCGATACGAGCCGCAGAGCGCCCTGGTGGCGGCCGAGCAGGGACTGGCCGACCTGCGTCATCTGGTGGGCGAGGCCCGCCTCCACCTGGTCCCCGGAGGCTGGCTGTTGCTCGAGCATGGCCATGGCCAGGGGGCGGAGGTGCGCGATGCCCTTGCCGCAGCCGGCTATGGGCAGGTCGCAACGCTTCGCGACCTCGGCGGCCATGAACGAGTCAGTCTGGGGAGTCACGTTGAGGGCCGGGCTGGAGGCGAGCGGTCGCGATGTGGTATAGCTTGACCAGTAAAAAACGCCACGTCTCGTCACTTTTGCATGCGCGAAACCCACCGTAGCGCTATTGGTGGGGGATTTTCAGATGATCTTGCTGTCGCGACGACGTGAACTGCCCATTGCTACCGGCATGCCCACGACCATGAAAGCCAAGACCCGCTCGCTTGACCGCATCGACCTCAATATCCTGCGCTGCCTGCAAGAGAATGCCCGCATCTCCTATGTCGATCTGGCCTCCCGGGTCGGCCTCTCCACCACCCCCTGCCTGGAGCGCGTCAAGCGTCTGGAGCGCTCCGGTATCATCCGTGGCTACAAAGCGCTGCTCGACCCCCGAGCGCTGAAGGCCAACCTGCTGGTGTTCGTGGAGATCAGCCTGGAGACCCAGTCGCCGGCGGTGTTTGACGAGTTCCGTCGCGCCGTGGCCAAGTTGCCGCAGATTCAGGAGTGCCACCTGGTTTCGGGACAGTTCGACTACATCCTCAAGTGCCGGATTCCCGAGATGTCCGCCTACCGCCAGTTGCTCGGTGATGTGGTGCTGACCCTGCCCGGGGTGAAGGAGTCCAAGAGCTATGTGGTGATGGAGGAGGTCAAGGAGGACTTCAGTCTTCACGTGCCTGACATCGACGAGTTCGAGGAGAAGTGAGTCCCGCCATGGATGACCAGGCCCTGCTGCGCTACAGCCGCCAGATCATGCTCGACCCGATCGACATCGATGGCCAGGAGCGGCTGCTTGCCGGCCACGCCCTTGTGGTCGGTGCCGGTGGGCTGGGCTCGCCGGTGGCCCTCTACCTGGCGGCTGCGGGCCTCGGCCGGCTGACCCTGGCCGATGCCGACGAGGTCGAGCTCTCCAACCTTCAGCGACAGATCGCCCACGCCACTGCCGACCTCGGCCGCAACAAGGCTGAATCGGCACGGGAGGCGGCGCTCGCCCTCAACCCCGGTTGCGTGATCAGGGCGCTTACCGACCATCTCGACGGCGCGGCGCTGGCGCGGGCGGTCGCCGAGGCGGACGTGGTGCTCGACTGCACCGACCGCTTCTCCAGTCGCTATGCCATCAATGCCGCCTGCCACACGGCGCGGGTGCCGCTGGTCTCCGGGGCGGCGATCCGCTTCTCCGGCCAGTTGGCGGTGTTCGATCCCCGCGATCCCGACTCTCCCTGCTATGCCTGCCTCTATCCGCCCGGGGAGGAGGGGGACGAGGCGCTCAGCTGCGCCGAAAGTGGTGTGGTAGCGCCCCTGGTGGGGCTGATCGGCAGCTTTCAGGCTATGGAGGCGATCAAGCTCGTCAGCGGTGCTGGCACGCCCCATCGCGGGCTCTCCACCTTCGATGGTCTCGGTGGCCAGTGGCGCCACTTCCGGGTGCCGCGCGACCCCGCCTGTCCGGTCTGCGGTGCTGACTGACGCCCTGCTCCAGGTTCTGGATGCCTGGTCACGCCAGCCGCTCCAGGGTCGTGGCCACGGCATCGAAGAGCCTCTCGAGCTCCGCCTCCGTGCTGGCGAAGGGCGGGCCGAACTGCAGGGTGTCGCCGCCATAGCGCACGTAGAATCCCGCCTCCCATAGCGCCAGGTGGGCATCCCGGGGGCGAATGGTCGGATCCCCGTCGCGGGGCGCGAGTTGCAGGGCCCCGGCCAGGCCATGATTGCGGATATCCACCACGTGAGGGCGGCCCCTGAGGGCGTGAAGCTTCGCCTCGAACGCCGGGGCGATGGCCCGCACCTGCGCGGGGAAGTCCTCGCGCTCGAAGAGGTCCAGCGTCGCCAGTCCCGCGGCGCACGCTACGGGATGGGCGCTGTAGGTGTAGCCGTGGGGGAACTCGATGGCATGCACCGGCCCGCCACCCGCCATGAAGGTGTCGAAGATCGCCCGGGAAGCGATCACGGCCCCCATGGGCACCGCGCCGTTGGTGAGTTGCTTTGCGACGTTCATGATGTCCGGGGTGACCCCGAAGGCCTCGGCGCCGGTGCGGGCCCCGGCGCGGCCGAACGCGGTGATCACCTCGTCGAAGATCAACAGGATGTCGTGGGCGTTGCAGATCTCGCGCAGCCGCGCCAGATAGCCTCTCGGCGGCACGATGACACCGCCGGAGCCGGACATGGGCTCGACGATCACCGCGGCGATACTCGAGGCGTCATGCAGGGCAATCTGGTCGAGCAGGGCGTCGGCGAGTTCGGCGCCGCTTTCTGCCTGTCCGCGAGTGAAGGCGAGCGCCGGCTGAAGGGTGTGGGGCAGGTGGCTGACGTCCAGCAGCTGGCCGTAGTGCTTGCGGTTGCCACCGATCCCCCCGAGGCTGGTCCCGCCCACGTTGACGCCGTGGTAGCCCTTGGCTCGGCCGATCAGTCGGGTCTTCTCCGGACGCCCCTGGAGGCGCCAGTAGGCGCGTGCCATCTTCACAGCGGTGTCGGCGGACTCGGAGCCGGAGTCAGTAAAGAAGACGTGGTCCAGCCCCGGCGGTGTGAGTGCCGCCACCCGTTCGGCCAGCTCGAAGGCCAGCGGATGGGCGACCTGGAAGCCCGGCGCATAGTCCAGTCGCCCCAGCTGGGTCGTCACCGCCTGCTGGATCTCGGCACGGTTGTGGCCGGCACCGCAGGTCCAGAGCCCGGAGAGGGCGTCGAACAGTCGCCGTCCGCGGTCGTCGATGAAGTAGCGCCCCTCGGCGGCCGTGATCATTCGCGGGTGAGCATGGAAGTCGCGGTTGGCGCTGAACGGCATCCAATAGTGGTGATTGAGCGGGTTGGCTCCCTTGCCGTTCTCGAGGGCATGGGGAGCAGAGGGTGTCGATGCCGTCATTATGGTCTCCTCGGTCGGCGCGTGGTCCTCGCTAGCGTACCTGCGAGTTGAGAATAGGACGTCCTGCTGCCTCTTGTATCACTGAGCCCTGATGTGAAGTCAGGACCATCGTCATCCTGTCGCCGGGGAGAACGCCGGGTTAAGTGATGGTGATTAATTGACGATTCTCGATCGGTTTTCGGCATGCAGGTGTAACCTCTTCTGTCTCGATATTCGCTATCTTCAGCCTTGAAAACAAGTTTTCCGGAGTTGGCGCCAGGGTTGGCGAGCCGACTCGAGGAAAGCCCGGCGCCCTATAAGGTATTAAATACTTGACAGGTGTTGCCGTGCTGGTGTCAAACTGAGATTGCCTGCCCGGGGCAGTGTCGCCGGGCGATTGTCACAACGACGGTTACAAGAACAATCAGCGCATCGCGCAACATAGACAGGTGTCTCGCATGACGACCCCGCCACTCCTGGAGCAGCCCGCCTCCTGGTATCGTGATTCCATCGCCGTCGAGCTCGGCGATTGTCCCCCGCTAGTGGGCGAGGTGCGGGCTGACGTCTGCGTGGTCGGTGGGGGCATCACCGGCTGCTCGGCGGCGCTCCACCTGGCCGAGCGGGGTTACTCGGTGGTGTTGCTGGAGGCCGGGGAAATCGGACAGGGCGCCTCGGGTCGCAGCGGCGGCCAGATACTTCCGGGCCTGGGCACCGACATCAGCACCGTGGAGAAGGCCCTGGGTCGTGAGCGGGCCCGAGACATCTGGGAGATGAGCCGCGAGGCGGTACGCCTCACCGCCGAGTTGGTCGAGCGCCACGCTATCCCCTGCGAGCTGGCCTGGGGCTACCTGCATGCCGCAGTGAAGCGACGCCATGTGCGTGAGCTCGAGGCATTTCGTGAACGGATGGTGCAGGATTATGACTACCCCGCGCTCACCATGCTCCAGGGAGATGCCCTGCGCCAGCACGTGATGACCGATGCCTACCCGGCGGCTCTGCATGATGCCGAGGGCGGCCACCTGCACCCCCTCAACTATACCCTTGGGCTGGCCCGGGCGGCCCGCCAGGCCGGCGTGACGATCCACGAGCACAGCCCCGCCGTGGAGATCCGTCACGGCCAGCCGGCCAGCGTGATCACCGCCGCCGGCCGGGTGGCGGCCGACTTCGTGGTACTGGGCACCAACGCCTATCAGGCGGGTCTGGTACCCGAACTTTCCGGTCGTATCATGCGCGCCGCCAACTACATGATTGCCACCGAGCCGCTCTCGGCCGAGCGGGCGGCTCGCGTGCTGCCCCGCAACGATGCCCTTTCGGATGCCAACTTCGTGCTCGACTATTATCGGCTTTCCGCCGACCGTCGCCTGATCTACGGCGGCGAGGTCAGCTACGATGGCCGTGAGCCGCGAGGCCTGGAGGCTCGCATGGATGCCAAGATTGCGCGGATCTTTCCGGTCCTCAAGGGCGTGCGCATCGACTACCGCTGGGGCGGGGACGTGGCCATCACCCTGGATCGGGCGCCTGACTTCGGCAGGTTGCACAGCAACGTCTATTACGCCCAGGGCTATTCCGGGCACGGCATGGCCTTGTCGGGTCTGGCCGGCAAGCTGCTGGCCGAGGCCATCGCCGGCCAGAGCGAGCGCTTCGACGTCTTTGCTGCCATGCCCCATCGCCACTTTCCGGGTGGGCGACGGCTGCGCAAGCCGCTGCTGGTGCTGGCCACCCATTTCTACAAGCTGCGGGACCGGCTGTGAACCGGGCCATCGAAAATCGAGGGGGCACTTCCCATGAACGACACCATCGCGGCGGCAGCCATCGAGTCACCGGCTGAAGGGTCGTCAGGATCGGCGGACCAGGAAGAGAGGGCTCGTCAGGCCTCCTCCATCGAGATGAAGGGTCTTCACAAGCGCTTCGGCCGCGATACCGTGGCGCTTGATGGTGTGGATCTGATCATCGAGCCCGGGGAGTTCTTCACCCTGCTCGGCCCCTCGGGCTGCGGCAAGACCACCCTGCTGCGCATCCTCGCCGGCCTCGAGGAGGCGGACGACGGACGACTGGCCATCGGCGGCAAGGACATCACCGAGGTGCCGCCCCACAAGCGCAGCGTCAATACCGTCTTCCAGTCCTATGCGCTCTTTCCGCACCTCTCGGTGCGCGAGAACTTGGCCTTCGGGCTCAAGATGCGCGGCCTGCCCCCCGAAGAGCGCGAGGCCCGAGTGGCGAAGATCGCCGAGTTCATCAAGCTCGGGGATCTCGTGGACCGCCCCGTCGACCAGCTCTCCGGTGGTCAGCGTCAGCGCATCGCCCTGGCCCGTGCCCTGGTCAACGAGCCCGACGTACTGCTGCTCGACGAGCCGCTCTCGGCGCTGGATGCCGGCCTGCGCAGCCAGCTGCAGGTGGAGCTGTTGAGAGTCCAGAAGCGCCTGGGGATGACCTTCGTCTTCGTCACCCATGACCAGCAGGAGGCCATGGTAATGTCCGACCGCATCGCCGTGCTCAACGGCGGGGTCATCCAGCAGGTGGGACCACCCCGCGAGGTGTATGAACACCCGGTGAATGCCTTCGTCGCCCGTTTCATGGGCCACGACAATCTCTATCCGGTGACCGCCCGCCACGGCACGCGCCTGACCACACCGCTCGGTGAGCTTTTGACCGAGAACGCGGGGGAGGGCGGCCTGCTCTTGATCCGCCCCGAGACCCTGGACCTGCTGCCCGGCGAGGTGGCCGGTGACAATCACCTTCCGGCCGTGGTGAGCGAGCGGCTCTATCGCGGCAGCCATGCCGAGTATCGGCTCGAGATCGGCTCGAGCACCCTTCAGGCAACCCTCAACAACCGGGGGAGGCACCTGCCCGAGGTGGGGGAACGGGTCACCGTGTCGGTGGCTCCCGAAGATCTGGTCACCCTGGGTGAGTGAGGAGACGCACATGGCCTACACCGGCGTAACGCCCTCCGCCCGCAGTCGTGGCATGGTGCGCGAAGCTCGGCACCTGCTGTTCACCGTGGCTCCCGGGGCCACCTGGATCGTGATCTTCCTGGTGCTGCCCAGCGCCTACCTGATGGCCGTGGCCTTCATGTCCAATGGTCCCTATGGGCTACCCGAGATGCCGTTGTCGCTGGAGTCGTTCCGGCGCCTGGCGGGATTCGGCTTCCTGGGCTGGAGCCCCGGCAATCTCTACACCCTGCTGCGTTCGCTGTGGCAGACGGTCGTCTCCACTGGCCTGGTCGTCGTCATCGCCTATCCGATCGCCTACTACATCAGTACCTGTCGCGCCAGATGGCGGCCGATCATGCTGCTGCTGGTGGTGGTACCGAGCTGGACCAACCAGGTGATCCGCACCTTCGGCTGGATGAACCTGCTGGCGCCGGGCACCCCGTTGTCCAACCTGGCCGAGGGGCTCGGCTTCATTGCCCCCAACATGGGGCTCTATCCCTCGAACTTCGCGGTCACCCTGGGCCTGGTCTACAACTTCCTGCCCTTCATGGTGCTGCCACTCTATGCCGCCTTCGAGAAGCTCGACACCGCCCAGGTGGAGGCCGCACAGGACCTCTTCGCCTCGCCGGTGCGCGCCTTCTGGCACGCTGTCTTCCCCCAGACCCTGCCGGGGCTGCTGGCCGGCATCGTGCTGGTAGCGATCCCCGCTTTCGGCATGTACGTCATTCCCGAGCTGCTCGGCGGCGGCAAGGGCATGATGCTCGGCAATCTGGTGGCCAACCAGTTCGCCGGCGCCGCCAACTGGCCGCTGGGGGCCGCCGGTGCGATCCTGATGCTGATCGCCACCTTCATCGGGCTGTTTGCCATGCGTCGCATCGGCAAGCGCCTGGGTGGTGGCGAGGAGGTGGTAATATGAGAAAGCGCACGCTCAAGCGCAGCCTGGCCGGCTTCTGGTGGTTCACTCTGGCCTTCCTCTATCTGCCGCTGGCGGTGGTGGTGCTGTTCTCCTTCAATGCCTCCAACAGCGCGGCCACCTTCACCGGCATCTCGCTGCGCTGGTATGGCCGCCTGATGGGCAACGAGGAGATCCTCTCGGCCTTCGCCAACAGCATGATCCTGGCCATCACCTCCTCGGTGATCGCACTGGGGATCGGCTGCCTGATCGGCTATGGCATGTACCGCCATCGCCACCGCAAGCTGGGTTGGCTGATCGTGCTGATCTACTTGCCCATCGTGCTGCCGGATATCGTCTTCGGCATCTCGGAGATGGCCTTCTTCGTGCAGATTCATCGCCTGACGGGACTGCTGCAGCCGGGCCTGGGGACCATGATCATCGCTCATGTGACCTTCCAGATCCCCTTCGTGGCGCTGATCGTCTACTCGCGCTTCGTGGGCCTGGACCCGACGCTCTTCGAGGCCGCCAAGGATCTCTATGCAACGCCGACCAAGCGGGTGGTGCACTTCATGCTCCCGACCATCAAGCCGGCGTTGATCTCGGCGTTCTTCCTTTCCTTTACGCTGTCGGTGGATGACTTCGTGATCAGCTTCTTCACCGCGGGTCCCGAGAGCGCGACCCTGCCGATCTATATCTGGGGGGCGATCAAGAAGGGGGTATCGCCCGAGATCAACGCCATCGCCACCCTGATGATCGGCGCAGTGGCCATCGCCGCCGTCATCAGCCTGGTGTTCAGCCGTCGCCGGCAGGCATGAGCCGGCCAACCCTTCCCTAGGGGAAACGAGGAGAGTCCGAGATGACAACCAACAAGACCGCACTTGCCCTGTCCGTCGGCGCCGCGCTGCTCGCCGGCAGCGTCCAGGCCCAGGAGAACAAGCTCTACCTGTTCAACTGGACCGAATACATGGACCCCGAGATCATCGAAGCCTTCGAGGAGAAGTACGACGTCGACGTCGTGCAGAACTACTTCAACTCGCTGCCCGAGATGTTCGCCAAGCTCAATGCGGGTGGGGTCTCGCAGTACGATATCATCGTACCGTCCAACTACTATGTGCCGCGGCTGATCCAGACCGGCCTGGTGCAGAAACTCGACAAGTCGAAGCTCGACAACCTCGACAACGTCATGGCGCAGTTCCAGGATCCCGACTTCGATCCCGGCGCCGAGTACACCGCGCCCTACCAGTGGGGCACCACCGGTATCGTCTACAACACCGAAACCTTCCCGGAGGCGCCGAAGAGCTGGTCGCTGCTGTTCGACCCCGAGGTCAATCCCGAGCATCCCTTTGCCCTGATGGGTGACGGCCAGGTCAGCATGGGCGGTGCCTGCGCCTACCTGGGCCACGGTTACGACTGCACCGACATGAACGCCTGGAAGGAGGCCGCCCGGCTGCTGATCGACACCAAGGGACGCGACACCTTCAGCGGCTTCACCGACGGCACGCCGGCGCTGCAGCAGCTGGCCCGGGGCGTGACCCACGTGGGCCTCTCCTACAACGGCGACTACCTCTTCTTCAAGGACGAGGATCCGGAGACCTTCGAGCATCTGGCGTTCATGATTCCCGACGAGGGTGCCGAGATGTGGGTCGACTCGATGCTCATCCCCTCCGAGGCGCCCAATCCGGACATGGCGCACAAGTTCATCGACTTCATCCTCGATGCCGAGGTGGGCGCCCAGCTCTCCAACTACAACTACTATGCCAGTCCCAATGCCGCCGCCGAGCCTCATCTGGACGCGGTACTGACCGAGCCTCCTGTCCAGCCCAGCGAGGCGGACATGGATCGACTGCACTTCACCCCGAGCCTGGAGGGCGACGCCCTGCAGACCTTCCAGCAGCTGTGGTCCGAGGTCCAGTCTCGCTGAGCGCAGGGTCCCCGGCCGCGTGTCGGGGGCTTGCCATCCCCAGCAAGGAAATCCCCATGAGTAACCGACAGGAACAGCCGCTGCTCAACGACTGGTTCCAGAATTACGGCATCACCGAAGTGGAGTGCCTGGTCAGCGACCTGACCGGCATCCTCAAGGGCAAGATCATGCCCGCCGGCAAGTACCTCAACGGCGGACGACCACGCCTGCCCGACTCGATCTTCATCCAGACCGTCACCGGTGGCTACCCGGACGACGAGGACATTCGCTTCTGGAATCCCGCCGAACGGGACATGGAACTGGTCCCCGACGCGAAGGCCATCTACCTGGTGCCCTGGGCCGAGGACCCTACGGCGCAGATCATCCATGACTGCTTCTACCTGACCGGCGAGCCGGTGGAGCTGGCGCCGCGCTACGTGCTCAAGCGAGTGCTGGAGCTCTATGCCGCCCGCGGCTGGACACCGGTGATTGCCCCGGAGGTGGAGTTCTACCTGGTCAAGACCAATACCGACTCCGACTACCCCCTGGAGCCGCCGATCGGGCGCACCGGCCGCCAGGAGAGCAGCCGCCAGTCCTTCTCCATCGACGCGGTCAACGAGTTCGACCCGCTGTTCGAGGAGATGTACGACTACTGCGAGGCCATGAATCTGGACCTCGACACCCTGATCCATGAGGAGGGGGCCGGCCAGATGGAGGTCAATTTCCAGCATGGCGACCCCCTGGCGCTGGCCGATCAGGTGGTGATGTTCAAGCGGACCCTGCGCGAGACGGCGTTGCGCCACGGCATGTATGCCACCTTCATGGCCAAGCCCATGGCCAATGAGCCGGGAAGCTCCATGCATATCCATCAGAGCCTCCTCGATGCCAAGGATGGACACAACGTCTTCGCCGATGGTGATGGCCAGCCGAGCAAGCTGTTCCACCACTTCATCGGCGGCCTGCAGCGCTACCTGCCCTCGGTGATGCCGCTGCTGGCCCCCAACGTCAACTCCTACCGTCGGCTGATGCGCACCGAAACCAGCGGCTCGGCCCCGATCAACGTTGAGTGGGGCATGGACAACCGCACCGTGGGACTGCGCGTGCCGGTCTCCGGCCCCGAGGCGACGCGGGTCGAGAATCGCCTGGCGGGTGCCGACGCCAATCCCTACCTGGTGATGGCGGCCTCACTGGCCTGCGGCTACCTGGGTCTGCTGGAACGCCTTGAGCCTCGACCGCCGGTGACGGGCTCCGCCTGGTCCGGCGGCAACAAGCTACCCGACGACATCGGACCGGCGCTGGATCTGCTGCACGATTGCCAGCCTCTGGCCGACATCCTCGGCGAGCGCTTTACCCATAGCTACCTGGCGGTCAAGCGCGCCGAACATCGTGCCTACTTCCAGGTCATCAGCTCCTGGGAGCGGGAACATTTGTTGTTGCGAGTATAAATCCAGGCTTGCTGTGTCAACCCGCAGAGCGAGTGAAGGTCAGCGGCAAGGGACTCGACAGCGACAAAGAGAAGGCAAGTCCATCGCAAGGGGCTCCCTTGCACCTATCGCCGAGGAGATGTGGCATGGAGAAGCAAAACATGGGGCGCAGGCGCCTGGTACAGCTGGCGGCGCTGGGAATGATGAGCGCTAGCATGATGGCGACGGCTCAGGAGGGGCAGCTCTACTTGTTCAACTGGTCGGATTACATGGATCCGGCGATCATCGAAAGCTTCGAGGAGGAGTCAGGAATCGAGGTGGTGCAGAACTATTACAACTCGAACGCCGAGCTCTTCTCCAAGCTCACCGCCGGGGGCGACGCCCAGTACGATCTGATCGTGCCCTCGGACTACTTCGTGCCGCGCTTGATCGACGCCGGCCTGATCCAGCCATTGGTCGCGGAGGGGGAGGGGCTCGAAGGGCATGACAATATCCTTGAGGAGTTTCGCGAGACGAGCTACGACACGGATGGTGCCTATACGGTGCCCTATCTGTGGGGCGTGACCGGCGTAATCTATAATCGCGAGACCTGGCCTGAACTTGAACCTAGCTGGGGTCTGCTTTACGACCCGGAGGTCAACGCCGACTATCCCTTTGCACTGCTCAAGGGGGATGCCCAGTTCACCTTCGGCACCGCCTGCGCCTTCCAGGGCGCCGGCTTCGATTGCGTGGGGCAGGACCCTTGGGTCGACGCGACCAGGCTGGTCATCGAGACACGCAGTCGCGACAATTTCGTCGGCTTCGCGGACGCTACGGCAGCCATCGAACAGGTTGCCAACGGGGTGATCCATGCCGGCATCGCCTACAACGGCGACCTGGCCGGCAAGCGCGCCGAGGACCCCGAGACCTACGGCAAGCTGGGCTTCTTCATCCCCGAGGAGGGCTCTCAGCGCTGGGTGGACGTGCTGGCGATTCCGGCACGCGCCCCCAGCCCTGATGCCGCCAGGGCCTTCATCGAGTACCTGCTGCGGCCCGAGGTGGCGGCGCAGTTGGCCAACTACAACTTCTACACCACCCCCAACGAGGCGGCCCTGCCTCTGGTCGATGATGCCCTGCGCGAGCCCCCGGTAATGCCTGACGAGGAGGCCCGTGAGCGGCTGCATTTCACCCCCTCAGTGAGTGGCGAGGAACTCGAGCTGCTCCAGGAGCTGTGGAGCGAGGCACGCAGCCGCTGATTCGATCACCCAGGCAGCTGACAGCAGCCGGAGACAGCCCCTCCGGCTGCTGTCGTGGGCAATGATTTCATGTCCTCATGACTGCCGAATTGCTGTTTCGATCAGCTTTTACTTGTTGAACCAAATTTTCAAAGGGGGCCCCATGTCTGTGTCTTTCGAGCGCGGTCACGCCGCGTCCTGGTACGCCGTCACCGCCAATGCCGCGTCCGAGCGTGCCGCCCTCGAGGGGGAAGTGAGCTGCGATGTCTGTGTGGTGGGGGCGGGCTTTACCGGCATTTCCGCCGCCCTGCACCTGGCCGAGCAGGGATTTTCGGTGGTGGTGCTGGAGGCGGTGAGGGTCGGCTATGGCGCCTCTGGCCGCAACGGCGGCCAGATCGTCAACAGCTACAGCCGTGACATGGACGTCATCGAGGAGAAGTATGGCGCCGATACGGCTCGAGCCCTGGGCGACATGGCCTTCGAGGGTAACCGCATCATTCGCGAGCGGGTCGAGCGCTACGCCATCGACTGCGACCTCAGGGACGGCAACCTCTTTGCCGCCTGCAACGAGAAGCAGATGCAGGGGCTACGCGAGCACAAGACGCTCTGGGAGCGCTACGGCTATCGGGAGCTCGAGTTGCTGGAAGGGCAGGCGGTCAAACGTGAGGTCAACACCGAGCGCTACACTGGCGCCCTGGTGGACCATGGCGGCGGTCACCTGCACCCGCTCAACCTGGTGCTGGGCCAGGCGGCCGCCGTCGAGTCGCTGGGCGGGCGCATCTTCGAGTATTCGCCGGTGACCGGCGTGGAACACGGCGAGCCAGCGGTGGTACGCACCGCCGGCGGCCGGGTGCGGGCCGAGCGCGTGGTGATGGCCGGCAACGCCTATCTCAAGGGGGTGCTGCCCGAGATCGAGGGACGGTCGATGCCCTGCGGTACCCAGGTCATCACCACCGAGCCGCTGGGCGAGGAACGGGCCCGCGAGCTGATTCCCAATGGCCTGGCGGTGGAGGACTGCAACTATCTGCTCGACTATTACCGCCTCACCGCCGACAACCGGCTGCTCTATGGCGGCGGCGTCAACTACGGCGGCAGCGACCCGACCGACATCGAGGGCGTCATTCGGCCCAAGATGCTCACGACCTTCCCGTCGCTCGTCGATGTCAAGGTGGACTACGCCTGGAGCGGCACCTTCCTGATGACGCTCAATCGCCTGCCGCAATTCGGGGTGGTCAACGGTAATGTCTACTATGCCCAGGGCTATTCGGGACACGGCGTCACTTGTACCCATCTGGCCGGCAAGTTGATCGCCGAGGTGATGACGGGCCGCGCGGAACGCTTCGACGCCTTCGCCGGCCTGCCGCACCTGCCGTTCCCCGGCGGCCGCCTGCTGCGCGTGCCGCTCTCGGCCGTTGGCGCCTGGTATTATCAGACCCGCGACAAGTTGGGGGTCTGAGTATCACCACTGTGCTTCGCCCAGAGTTGGTTTCCTCGAAACTTGGACAGCGATTAAATCCTAGGCGTGGAGGTATCGATCAGGTGAACTTGCGGAAGAAATGGGTCATGTCGAACAGTTCGTCCAGTCGTTCATAGCGATCACGGGCTTCGGGCCAGCGCTGCTCCTGGACTGCGGCTATCATGGTCTCCAGCAACATCATGGTCGCCACGTTGGAATCCCATCCCGAGGGAATCTCTACCCAGCAGTTGAAGGTGAAGTCGGCCAGTGACGAGATGGGGGATCCCCACTGGTCGGTGAATAGCACTACTCTTACACCGCGTTTGCGTACCATCTCCGTGAGGCGCAGCAGGTTAGTCTCATAACGTCGGATGTCGAAGATCAGCAGGGTTTCACCCGGCTCCATGTCCAGTACGTAATGTGGCCATGTGCCTGAAGACGAGGTCATGTGAGTCACTCGGGGGCGCACCGCCTGGAAATGCGTGAAGGCATAGTCGGCGAGCGCCTGGGTGATGCGACCGCCCACAATATAAAGCCGTCGGTCGGCATCAGCCAGTTGGCTGGTTGCCTGATCGAAGCGTTCCGTCTCGATATGCGAAAAGGTCCGCTGGAGGTTCCTCGTGACCGCCTGGGCGAACCGGTTCAGCAGATGCGTCTCGGGGGCTTCGGATGACCACTTGGCGCGCCTCTGGGTAGGGCCCACACCCGTTTCCTCCAACTCGCACAAGAGAGCCTTGTGGAATTCCGGGTATCCCTTGAAGCCCAGTTTCTTGACCATCCGCGCCACCGTGGGAGATGACACGCCTACATTGCTCGCCACGATAGTGATCGAGGCAAGGCCTGCCGCCGGATAGTTATCTAGCAGCGCGTTGGCAAACCTTCGTTCTGATTGCGTGAGCGCCGGATAATGCTGCTGGATCAGTTCGCGCACGCTGGATGTGGAGTCCATGGTCGTCATAGTGAGTCCTTCATAACGTGCTCTTTCCAGTATGCGCTGGGTGTTCGACAGTGGTTGCTGATCGACATGCAGGCGGCGTTTGAAAAAATATTGACACAATGGCTTTTCGGCGTCTATATCTTTACAGGACCGTGGAGGAGTCCTGATGTCCAGCGAAATCGAGCCGTCGTCCCCGAGTGTCGAGATCCACAACCGTCAGGCCAACGGTCCTGTCACTATCCTGTGTGAACATGCCTCACATCATATACCCGAGCAATATCATGATCTTGGTATGGACTCCGCACATCGTTACAGTCATGCGGTATGGGATATTGGCGCCCGCGCCATGGCCTTGAAATTATCGGAGATGCTTCGTGCACCGCTGGTGGCGAGCCGGGTCTCGAGGCTTGTTTACGACTGCAATCGTCCTCCAGAAGCACCCAGCGCGATACCTACGCGCGTAGAAATCATCGATGTGCCGGGCAATTACATGCTTACCGCATCGCAGCGTTCTGCCAGGGTCGAAGCGGTCTATCGTCCATTTTGCGAAGCAGTGACGAGCGTGTTGGTGGAACGTGAGGCGCACGATATCCCGACAGTATTGATCACCATACACAGCTTCACGCCGAATTTTCATGGTCAGGTCCGGTCAGTCGAGATCGGCATTCTTCATGATGCCGACTGCCGGATGGCCGATGCAATACTGGGGCAAGCCCACCTCCTGCCGCATCGAACGATCCAACGCAATGTCCCTTATGGACCCGAGGATGGCGTCACCCACTCTCTGAAGCGACATGGGATCGATAACGAGCTGGCGAATGTGATGATCGAGATTCGCAATGACTTGCTGGCCACGCCGGAAGGGGTAGACATCATGGCCAGGGAGATGTCGCAGCTCATCCTGCCCGCGCTGATAACCCTGGGATTTGAGCGATCGCCTCAGGAGGGCAAGCAGGATGCCTAGAGCGATCCTGATCTATATCAGTGCCATCGATGCGATGAACCGATTCATCGGTCGAATGGCGATGTACCTGATATTTGTGTTGATGGCAGTTCTGCTGTGGTCTTCCGCCTCCAAGGTGTTCATGACACCCTCGATGTGGACCCTGGAAACCGCGCAATTCGTTATGGTGGCGTATTTCGTATTGGGTGGGCCCTACTCGATCCAGCTGGGGTCGAATGTTCGCATGGACCTCTTCTATGGAGACTGGAGCCCGAAAACTAAGGCGTGTGTCGACGCTATCACGGTCTTCTTCCTGATCTTCTATCTCGGCGTTCTTCTCTATGGCGGGCTGGTTTCGACGGCATATTCGCTCGGGTATTTCGGCAGTGAGCCGTTCGCTTTCTACCTCGATCTCATCAGTACGTTCTTCACCGAGGGTCCGTCAGCGGCTGGAGAGAAGCTTGGCTTCATGGAGCGAAGTCCTACGGCCTGGCGGCCCTGGTTGTGGCCCATCAAGACGGTACTTTGTCTCGGTGTGTTTCTGATGATTCTTCAGTCTCTAGCCGAGTTTTTCAGGGATATTGGCCGTCTCCGCGGGGTGCTCGACTGATGCCGTATGAGATGATCGCAATCGTGATGTTCAGCGCGATGATGCTGATGCTGCTTACCGGTCAACGTGTGTTTGGCGCTATCGGGTTTGTCGGTGCGTTAGCAGGTGTCCTGTTGTGGGGGACAGGTGGGGTGGACATTCCATTCTCATCCGCGATGAAGCTGATGAAGTGGTATCCACTACTCACCCTTCCGATGTTCATCTTCATGGGCTATGTGCTGTCGGAAAGCCGTATTGCAGATGACCTTTACCGGATGTTCCATGTCTGGATGGGGCCGGTCAGGGGTGGCCTTGCCATTGGCACGATCGGATTGATGGTGCTCATCTCTGCCATGAACGGGTTGTCAGTGGCTGGGATGGCGATTGGTGCCACTATTGCCCTACCTGAATTGCTGCGGCGGGGTTATGACAAGGTTATGGTGACTGGCGTCGTCCAGGCGGGCTCTAGCCTCGGAATTCTTGTGCCGCCATCGGTGGTGCTGGTGCTTTACGCAATGATCGCGCGCCAGCCCGTGGGCCAATTGTGGCTTGCCGGAGTGTTGCCGGGACTGATGATGGCGACCCTGTTCATTATTTATATCTATGTCCGTTGCCGCCTGCAGCCATCTCTGGGTCCCGTCCTGCCCCTCGAAGAGCGTAACGTGTCCCTTGCCGAGAAACTTCGTCTGCTGAGAGCCGGTTTGCTGCCGTTGATGATCTTTGCAGTGATGATGGTCCCTTTCGTCAAAGGCTGGACATCACTGGTCGAGAGTTCGGCTGTCGGGGCAATGGCCGCGTTGCTGGCCGCAACGCTCAAGGGTCGAATGACGCGCAAGGTGTTCGAGGTGTCAGTGCGACAGACGCTGGCCATCTCCTGCATGTTCATGTGGATCATCCTGGCAGCGCTCGCCTTTGGTGCCATCTTCGATGGGCTGGGCGCTGTCAAGGCCATCGAGGACCTGTTCACCGAGCGCCTGGGCTTATCGCCCTGGATGATCCTGATCCTGATGCAGCTCAGTTTCATCGTGATGGGTACCTTCCTGGATGATACTGCCATGCTGGTGATCGTGGCACCGCTTTACGTGCCGCTGGTCGATGCTCTCGGCTTCAACCTGATCTGGTACGGGGTGCTTTACACGATCACGACACAGATCGCCTACATGACGCCCCCGTTCGGTTATAACCTGTTTTTGATGCGTGCCATGGCGCCGCCCGAGATTGGGCTTCGTGATATTTACTGGTCGATCCTCCCCTTCGTGTTGGTGATGACGGTTGCCTTGAGCCTGGTGATGGTCTTTCCGCAGATCGCACTCTGGCTTCCGGGCTACATTTATGGGAATTGACCACAGCGGGAATGAACAACAAGAGCCTCCCGAAGGGCCGAATGTATTTCACATATGGTAGTTAACTCCAGGAGAGCGAAAAAATGACAACAAGACGCAAGTTTCTGATCACGGCCGCGACCGGTGCTGCCATGGCACCTCTGGCCTCCAGGGTCATGGCTCAATCTTCCTCCGAGCCCACCATCACATGGCGAATGCAGACTTATGCCGGTGCCGCTCTGGCCGAGCATGTCGCCAAGCCGGCCATTGACCTGTTCAACAGGATCGCCGGCGATCGTATGCAGATCGAGCTTTACTATGCCGATCAGCTGGTGCCGACGGGCGAACTCTTCCGAGCGATGCAGCGCGGGACTATCGATGCCGTGCAATCGGACGACGATTCGATGGCATCTCCCACTGAGGTCGCCGTCTTTGGTGGATATTTCCCCTTTGGGACACGTTACAGCCTCGATGTACCAGTGCTGTTCAACGAGTATGGGCTCAAGGACATCTGGGAAGAGGAATATGCCAAGGTTGGTGTCAAGCATGTCAGCGCAGGCGCCTGGGATCCGTGCCATTTCGCTACCAAGGAACCGATTCGCAGCCTCAAGGACCTGGAGGGCAAGCGCATCTTTACCTTCCCCACTGCGGGGCGTTTCCTGTCGCAGTTCGGCGTGGTGCCGGTGACTCTGCCTTGGGAGGATATCGAGGTTGCCGTACAGACCGGTGAGTTGGACGGCATCGCCTGGTCCGGCATCACCGAGGATTACACGGTGGGTTGGGCCGATGTCACGAACTACTTCCTGACGAACAACATTTCGGGTGCCTGGATCGGACACTTCTTCGTCAACATGGAGCGTTGGGAAGAGCTGCCTGAAGACCTCAGGCTGCTGTTCGAGGTCTGCTGTGAACAGTCCCATTATTATCGCCAGCATTGGTATTGGGGTGGCGAGGCCAGGCTGCGCGTCCATGGTGAGAAGCTGGAACTTACCACTATTCCCGATGAGGAATGGGATCAGGTGGAAGCTGCCGCCCAGGAATTCTGGGATGAAATCGCCGCTCAATCGGAGACGAAGGCCAGGGTGGTCGAGATCTTCAAGCAATACAATGCCGATATGCGTGAGGCTGGCCGGCCCTACCGTTATAGCGATGCCTGACTAGGTCACATGCCCCGGCTCGCGCCGGGGCATTCCGCTTGAGGAAGGTTTCTGGCTGAGCGCTTAGCCTTGACTTGTTGATGTGATGAGGAGCGTCGGTAATGACCAACGCGCTGGCTTTGGAGGAACTGAGGGCCAAGGTGGAGAGTGGCACCGTGGATACGGTGCTTGTCTGCATCGTCGACATGCAAGGGCGCCTGATGGGCAAGCGACTCCATGCGCGTCACTTCGTGGATGATGGTTGGGATGAGACGCATTGCTGCAACTATCTGTTGGCCACCGATCTCGAGATGGAAACGCCTGAGGGCTATGCCAGCACTTCCTGGAGGGCTGGCTATGGTGATTACATCATGAAGCCGGACCTTGCCACGCTGCGGACCGTGCCGTGGCTTGAAGGCACGGTTATGGTGCTGTGCGATGTTCTGGATCATCACACTCATGCCTCGGTACCCCATTCTCCGCGTGCCATTCTCAAGCGCCAGCTCGCACGGCTGGATGAGATGGGATTAAACGCGGTAATGGCAACCGAGTTGGAGTTCTTCCTGTTCGAAAAGAGCCTCGATGACATTCGCAAAGACAGATTTCGTGATATTGAACCGATCAGTGGGTACAACGAGGACTATCACATCTTCCAGACTACCAAGGAAGAGCATGTATTACGTCCACTTCGTAATCATCTCTACGCGGCTGGAATTCCTGTAGAGGGCACCAAGGGTGAAGCCGGCTCTGGCCAAGGGGAGCTCAACATCCGATATGCGAAAGCGCTAGATACGGCGGATTACCATACTATTGCCAAGCATGCGACCAAGGAAATTGCCTGGCAGCAAGGGCGTGCGGTGACCTTTCTGCCTAAATGGCATCACGACCATTCAGGTAGTTCGACTCACATCCACCAGTCGTTGTGGCAGAGGGGCATCCCCGTTTTCTTCGATGAAAGTGATACGCACGGTATGTCTCCGTTGATGAAGCATTACCTGGCCGGCTTGCTTGAATATGCAGCCGACTATACTTACTTCCTTGCCCCTTACATAAACAGTTACAAGCGTTTCCAGAAGGGTTCCTTCGCTCCCACACGTACGGTCTGGTCGGTTGACAATCGCACCGCGGGGTTTCGTCTTTGTGCTGCTAACACCCAGGCGGTGCGCATCGAATGTCGTATCGGCGGATCGGATTTGAACCCCTACCTCGCCATGGCCGGACAACTCGCCGCTGGCATCAAGGGAATCGAGGAGCGGCTGGAATTGCCCCCGCCCGCAGAGGGTGACACCTATGAGGGAGAGACTGGCCTGATCCCGCAAACCTTGCGCGATGCCATGCAGGCCCTGAAGGATTCCAATATGCTTCGCGAGGCCATGGGGGATGAAGTGATCGATCACTACACCCGTGCCGCCGAAGTGGAGCTGGAAGACTTCGAACGGGTGGTGACCGATTATGAGGTGGCACGCGGCTTTGAGCGCTCATGACGAAACCGTCGTTACATCGGGAGCCTTGCTCACAATAGTTGCCGCATCGAATTTTCCTGGTGATATTCCGATGCGCCAGGACTAATGAACGCAGGCCTTGAAAACACTGGAGAAGCCGATGGGTCACATCCTGACATGTATCTCACCGATCGACGGATCAGTCTTCGCCGAGCGTGACGCCCTGTCGCCCGAGGCCGCGCATCAGGTGGCCACACGGGCTCGGTCGGCTCAAGCTAGTTGGTCCGCGCGTCCTTTACAGGAGCGTATCGATCTGGTTCGTGCCGGCATTGCCGCCGTGGGTGAGATGAATGACGAGGTGGTGCCGGAGCTGGCTCATATGATGGGCCGACCGGTTCGCTATGGTGGCGAGTTCGGTGGCTTCGAGGAGCGTGGTGGCCACATGGCGACCATTGCAGAGGAGGCGCTGGCCGAAATTGCTGTGGGTGAAGATGCCACGGTCAAGCGCTTTATCAAGCGCATTCCACATGGCGTCGTTCTGGTGGTGGCACCCTGGAATTATCCTTACATGACGGCGATCAATACGGTGGCCCCGGCGCTGATTGCGGGAAACACGGTGCTGCTGAAACATGCTACCCAGACCCTGCTGGTTGGCGAGCGAATAGCGCGTGCCTTCCACTCGGTTGGTATACCCGAGGATGTGTTCCAGAATGTCTTTCTGGATCACGACACCACCTCGGCCTTGATCGCTGATCGGGCATTCGATTTCGTGAATTTCACCGGTTCCGTGAACGGCGGTCGCACCATGGAAGAGGCGGCTGCTGGCACCTTTATCGGGATGGGGCTGGAACTGGGCGGCAAGGACCCAGGCTATGTCATGGAGGATGCCGATCTCGATGCAGCGGTTGCTACCCTGATCGACGCAGCGATGTTCAATTCAGGGCAATGCTGCTGCGGGATCGAGCGTATCTACGTGAATGAAAGCCTTTATGAGGCCTTCGTCGAAAAGTCAGTAGCGATCGTCGAGGGCTACAAGCTTGGCAATCCGTTAGCCGCTGATACGGATATAGGCCCGATGGCGAATATCCGCTTTGCCAAGGAGGTTCGTGATCAGATCGACGAGGCCTTGGCCGCCGGTGCGAGTGCCCATGTTACGCAGAAACCCGAAGATGATGGTGGTGCCTACCTGACCCCGCAGATCCTGACTCAGGTGACCCATGACATGCGCGTGATGCGCGATGAAAGTTTCGGTCCGGTGGTCGGCATCATGAAGGTGTCTGGTGACGATGAAGCGATCCGGTTGATGAACGACAGCCGATTCGGCCTGACAGCCAGCCTGTGGACTGCCGATATCGAGCGCGCCCAGCGAGTGGGTGACCAACTGGAGACCGGTACTGTGTTCATGAACCGTGCGGATTACCTGGACCCAGGCCTCTGCTGGACCGGCTGCAAGGATACGGGACGCGGTGGTGGCTTGTCGGTGATTGGCTACCACAACCTGACAAGGCCAAAGTCCTACTACCTGAAAAAGGTGACGAAATGACGCTGACTGGAAACTGGACCTATCCGACCACCATCAGATTCGGGGCGGGCCGTCTGGTTGAATTGCCCGATGCCTGTGCAGATGCGGGCATCACCCGTCCTCTGCTGGTGACTGACCGAGGCCTGGCTGATCTACCGATCACCCGGTCTGCTTTGGACATCCTCGAGGGGTCAGGCCTTGGCCGGGGTCTGTTTGCCGAGGTTGACACCAACCCGAACGAACAGAATCTTGAGGCGGGGGTCGAGGCCTTCCTGACAGGCGGCTATGACGGGGTGATTGCGTTCGGAGGCGGCTCGGGGTTGGATCTGGGCAAGATGGTCGCCTTCATGGCCGGCCAGACGCGCGCGGTGTGGGACTTCGAGGATATCGGCGACTGGTGGAGGCGGGCCGATGCGGATGCGATCGCACCCATCGTGGCGGTACCCACCACCGCCGGGACCGGCTCGGAAGTGGGCAGGGCCAGTGTCATTACCAATTCCAGAACCCACGAGAAGAAGATCATCTTTCACCCCAAGGTGTTACCCGCGGTGGTGCTCTGTGATCCCGAACTCACCCTGGGCATGCCGAGGACGATTACTGCCGGTACCGGGCTTGATGCTTTTGCCCACTGTGTCGAGGCGTTCTCGAGCCCGCATTATCACCCGATGAGCCAAGGCATCGCGTTGGAAGGCATGCGGTTGGTCAAGGATTACCTGCCGCGCGCCTATGCTGATGGCACGGATCTGGAGGCACGTGCCCACATGATGAGCGCGGCAATGATGGGCTCCACTGCGTTTCAGAAGGGGTTGGGGGCCATCCATGCGATGAGCCACCCCATCGGTGCGGTGTTCAACACTCATCATGGGACTACCAATGCGATCTGCATGCCGACGGTGCTCGAGTTCAACGCCGACAAGATCCGCGCGCGATTCGACATGGCGGCCAATTACCTGGGTATCGAAGGCGGCTTCGACGGTTTTCAGGCTTTCGTCCAGGCACTCAACGATCAGCTGGGCATTCCGCGCACGCTCTCCGAAATCGGGGCTAGTCCTGACCGTATCGACGACCTGGCCGAAATGGCCATTCAGGATCCCAGCTGTGGCGGGAACCCTGTGACATTGACCGTCGAGGATCTAAAGAAGCTGTTTCGCCAGTGCATGTGAGTGTCGCTCGGCAACAATCGCTCCTCTCATCCCTAAGGAGTCAGCGTTATCCGCTCACTCCCCCTGTGATCGCGGATATCAGTAGAGTCCGACGGTATTGCCCTCGTCATCGATATCGATCCGTGTGGCGGCCGGCGAGGCGTTGAGCCCCGGCATGGTGCGGATATTCCCGGCCAGGGCGTAGACGAAACCGGCGCCGGCGGAGAGGCGCACCTCTCGCACCGGCAGCCGCCAGCCGCTCGGGGCACCGAGCAGGCTCGCGTCGTGGGATAGCGACATGTGTGTCTTGGCGATGCACACCGGGTACTCGCCGTATCCCAGGCGTTGCCAGTCCTCCAGCTGTTCGCGTGTGCCGGGGGCGAAGTCGACTCCCTCGGCGCCGTACAGGCGCGTGGCAATCCGCTCGATCTTCTCCGCCAGTGCCAACTCGGCGGGGTAGAGGAAGTGGAAGTCGCCGCCGGCCTCCGCTGCCTCTGCCACGGCTTCCGCCAGGGCCAGGGCACCCTCGCCACCATCGCGTACATGATGGGAGACCTCGGCGCGAACTCCTGCCGAGGCCGCCAGCTCGCGAATGGCCTCATGTTCGCTGGGATGGTCGCCGGGAAAGGCGTTGATCGCCACCACCGGGGTGAGGCCATGGGCGCGCACATTGTCGATCTGCTTGAGCAGGTTGGCACCGCCTTCCCGGACTTCGTCGGGCGACTCCGCCAGAAGCGAGTCAGGTAGTGGCTGGCCGGGCACCACCCGGTGGCGGCCGCCGTGATACTTCAGCGCTCGCACCGTGACTACCAGTACCGCGGCATCGGGTACGAGGCCCGACGTCCGGCACTTGATGTTGAAGAAGCGCTCGGCGCCCATGTCGGCGCCGAATCCTGCCTCGGTGACCAGGAAGTCGCCGGCATGCAGGCCGATGCGGTCGGCGACGATCGAGGAGTTGCCATGGGCGATGTTGCCGAAGGGGCCGGCGTGGATCAGCGCTGGGGCGTGTTCCAGGGTCTGCAGCAGGTTGGGCTTGAGCGCCTCCTTGAGAAGCACCGTCATGGCGCCGGCGGCGCCTATCTGATCGGCGGTGACCGCCTTGCCGTCGCGGTCCAGGCCCACGATCAGGCGCCCCAGGCGTCGGCGCAGGTCGGCGAGGGAGTCGGCCAGGGCCAGTACCGCCATCACCTCCGAGGCGGCGGTGATCTCGAAGCTCCCCTGGCGCGGGATCCCGTCGCCGCGACCACCAAGGCCCAGCACCAGATGCCGCAAGGCGCGATCGTTGAGGTCGATGACTCGCTGCCAGCGCACCTCCCGAGGGTCCAGCTCCGGCTTGAGACGATGGTGCAGGTGATTGTCCACCATGGCGGCCAACAGGTTGTGAGCCGCACTCACCGCATGGAGGTCGCCGGTGAGATGCAGGTTGATACGCTCCATGGGCAGTACCTGGCTGTAGCCACCGCCGGTGGCCCCACCCTTGAGACCCAGGGTCGGGCCCATGGAGGGCTGACGCAGGGCGACGGCGGCGGTGTGGCCGAGGCGCTGCAGGCCCTGCACCAGGCCGATGGCAGTGGTGGTCTTGCCTTCGCCGGGTGGAGTAGGCGTCATTGAGGTCACGACCACGTAGCGTCCTCGTGGGCGCTCGGCCAGGGCGTCCATGGCCGCCAGATCGAGCTTGGCGATACCGCGGCCGTAGGGCTCCACTACCTCGCCGGACAGGCCCAGGCGATGGGCGATCTCTTCGATGGGCCAGAGCCGTACCGCGCGGGCAATGCTCAGATTGTCCGCTGGCTGGGACGCAGTCTGTTCGGTCGCTTGGGGTGCCATCGTCTAGCCTCCTCTTGGCGGTGGTTCCGCCGATCGTCATGCTCAGTATCGTGCGCCTGACGCGGCGCTCTTGCCTGCCGACGTCGGTGGTCTTGGGCGCAGCGACACATCGCGGGAGCGGAACGACCTTGCCGATGGTCCAACGGGCAGGTTATTCCTGATGGCAAGCGGTACCAGGAACCCGAGGAGAAAAGCGATGGGACCTCCCATACCGGCCAAGGGCCATTACGACATCGGTTTCCTGCTGCTGCCGGGCTTCTCGCAGCTCGCCTTCTCATCGGCGCTGGAACCCTTGCGCATGGCCAACCACCTGGCCGACCGCCTGCTCTACACCTGGCATCTGGTCAGCCAAGATGGTGCCGCGGTGAAGGCCAGCAGCGGCTTGGGCGTGGCGGTGGATCAGGCGCTGGAACCCATGCCGGCCCTGGACCTGCTGCTGGTGTGCGGTGGAGTCGAGGTGCAGCGTCACGACGATCGCGCGACCCTCTCCTGGCTGAAGCGCCTGGCCGAGCAACACATTCCCCTGGGGGCGGTATGCACCGGCGGCTATGTGCTGGCCCGTGCGGGGCTGCTCGATGGCTACCGCTGCACCCTGCATTGGGAGCATATCGGAAGCCTGCACGAGGCGCGGCGCTTCCCGGCGGTGACCTTCACCTCCCAGCTTTTCGTCATGGATCGCGACCGCTACACCTGCTCCGGTGGCATCGCCCCCCTGGACATGATGCTCAACCTGATCGGTCGCCAGCAGGGACTGGCGCTGGCCGAGGCGATCGCCGAGGAGTTCATTCACGAGCGGATTCGCGGTGTAGGCGATCGCCAGCGCGCCCCGCTGCGGGTGCGCCTGGGTCACAGTCATCCCAAGCTGGAGGAAGTGGCCACCCTGATGGAGGCCAATCTGCAGGAGCCGCTGGCCCTGGACGAACTGGCCAGCTACGCCGGGCTCTCAAGGCGCCAGCTGGAGCGGCTCTTTCAGCGCTACGTCGGCTGCTCCCCGCTCAGGTACTACCTGGAGCTGCGCCTGGCCCGGGCGCGGCTACTGCTGCAGCAGACCCACATGCCGATCACCGAGGTAGCCCTGGCGTGCGGCTTCGTTTCGCCGCCGCATTTCACCAAGTGCTACCACGACCATTTTGGCCACTCCCCGAGCGGTGAGCGCAAGCGCCGGCAGCAGCGCCAGGACGATCTGGCGTCGCTATCCGGGAGATAGACGCCTGGGAAGGCAATACGACCGGTCGTTCGAGCTTCGGGAAGCCGAGGCGTTAGCCTCGCGGTCGGGCGCCATCCGGATCGTAGAGCGCCCGGTAGCCCACCGCCGCCACCCGCATCGGGTAGTGCTCGGCGAAGTACTCCAGCAGCAGGGTGCGTCCCTCCTCGGCGTGGTCGAGGGGCAGGTAGGCCAGGGCGATGTTGCGCTCGAGCGATGGGCCGTAGGCGATGCTGGTTACATAGGAGCGCCGTCCCAGGATGTCCACCGGCACCTCGCCGCTTTGTGGGTCGAGCAGCGGTGACTGTCCGACGGGGAAGCGGGGCGCGCCCGCGCCGTCGTGATTCGCCTCCATGACCAGGGTGCACAAATAAGCGGGCTGATGCTGTCGTTCGCGTTGCTCCACGTAGGCGGCCTTGCCGTGGAAATCCGCGGCCTTCACCTTGGGCCTGGCCAGGCCGGCCTCGCAGAGATTGTAGTCGGTAAGCAGGTCGACGTTCTGCAACCGCAGGCTCTTCTCCAGGCGGCGGCTGTTGGCGTAGGTCTCGATGCCCACCGGCATGACCCCGGCCTCGAACAGCAGATCCCAGAGCGCCAGGCCATAGCTGAAGGGCACGTAGAGCTCCCAGCCCTGCTCGCCCACGTAGGAGATGCGAAAGGCCCACACCGGCAGGCCGCACACGCGGATCTCGCGGGCGGTGGCGAAGGGGAAGCGCTCATCGGTCAATCCTTCGGGGTCGTCGGCCAGGGCTTGAAAGGTACGTCGAGCGTTGGGACCCCACAGGCCCAGGGTGGCCAGGCCGTCGCTGCGATCCTCCAGGTGCCAGCGGGTCAGCCCGGCCTCCTCGCCGCGGCGGGTGATCCACATCAGGTCGCGGTGGCCGGTATCACCGCCGCAGATCACTCGCCAGGCGTCCGTGGCCAGGCGCACGATGGTGAGATCCGAGTGCACGCCGCCGAAGGCGTCCAGAAAGTGCGTATAGACCCCCTTGCCGATGGGCGTGTCACCGCCCACCCTGGCCACCGAGAGCCATTCCAGAAGCGCCTCGGCATCGCGACCATGCAGGTCATAGATGGCGAAGTGGGAGAGGTTGATCATGCCCACGTCGTCACTGAGCGCGAGGTGCTCGGCGTTGGACACCCGCCAGAAATGGCGGGCGTCCCACTCCGCCGGACGCTCGGGCACCCGTTCCAGGTAACGATCGAGGCGCGTCTCGTTGGCGGCGTAGCCATGGGCGCGCTCCCAGCCGGCGGCCTCCATGAAGTAGCCGCCGAGTTCCTGTTCCCTGGGCCAGAAGGGGCCGCGCCTGAGATCACGGCCGGTTTCGAAGGGCTCGCGGGGGTGTACCGGCGGGTCGTAGATCTTGCGGGCAATCTCCAGGCAGCGGCCGTGGACGTGGTGGGGCGTCTTCTGCACCGGATAGAAGCGTGCGATGTCGATGCCGCAGGGGTCGATCTCGGGATGTCCTCGGGTCAGCCAGTCGGCCAGCAGCTTGCCCATCCCCGGGCCGTCCTTGACCCAGACCGCCTCGCAGAACCACAGGCCGCGGGTCTCCGGCGACTCGCCCACCAGGGAGCCGCCGTCAGGGGTGACGGAGAGCAGGCCGTTGAAGGAGTGCTTCTCGTCCCAGCCCAACTCGCCGAGGATGGGGGCGAGCTCCACCGCCCGCTCGAAGGCCTCGTCCACCTGGTCCAGCTCCAGGTCGCGCATGGAGGGCGAGAGTCGCGCGCGGTCGCGTTCGAGGATGGCGCGTGGGTCCACCAGCCGCGGCTCGCGGGACTCGTAGTAGCCCCACTCCAGCTGGCCTCCCTCGGTGCTGGTCGGGTCGCCGGTGTCGCGCATGTAGGCAGAGTTGCCCTGATCGCGCAGCAGCGGGTAGCCGATCTCCTTGCCGGTGCCGGCGAAGGTCTCGAAGGGGCCGAAGAACATCAGCGGGTGCTCCACCGGCATCAACGGCAGGGCCGCGCCGCCCATGGCCGCGGGAATCGGCCCCCAGATGCCCGAGGTCACGATCACCAGCGGGGTGGCGACATAGCCCTTCGTCGTCTGTACACCACACACGCGACCCGCCTGGACATCGATGTCCAGCGCCGGGGTATCGGCGAAGGCGCGCAGGTGGCCGCTATGGACCGCGCCCTCGATCAGCTCGCCGGCCACTCGCTGGGAACGCGGGATCACCAGGCCGGCATCCGGGTCCCACATCCCGCCCAGTACCTGCTTGCGATCGAGCAGCGGGAATCGCTCCATCACCTCCTCGGCATCGACCATGCACGCTCGGGTGCCGAACGCCTTGCCCGAGGCAACCTTGCGCTGCAGCTCGGCCAGCCGGGCCTCGTCACCGACCCGGGCGATCTCCAGGCCGCCGATCTTGTGGTAGTGGCCCAGAGCCTCGTAGAAGCGCTGGCTGTAGGTGGTGGTGTAGCAGGACAGGCGATCATGGGCGGTCATGAAGCAGAAGTCGGAGGCGTGGGCGGTGGAGCCGATGTCCGAGGGAATGGCGGACTTCTCCAGTCCCACCAGGTTCGTCCAGCCCTGCTCGATCAGGTGATGGGCCACCGAGGCGCCGACAATGCCGCCAAGGCCGATGATCACCGCGTCCGCCTGCGAAGGGAGGGTCGCCATGGTCATCCTCCTTTACATCAGAGGGTTTTCCGCAGCATAAGTCAGCCCTGGGGTAACTCACTGTCCCGCGGCGACGCCCCCTTGCCTGGTGGCGACAGGTGTCGCCTGTACCAAAGAGCTCGACGCCCACAGCGAGATTGGCGCTGGTCACAGCGGCTAGTGTCGAAGGCAAGGAGCCGGCGGGTGTCGGCTCCCGCCATCGAGACAGGGGAGGAGACGGTCATGTCCCAGGCGATCGAGAGCATCCACAGCACTCAGCAAACCCCGTCGACGCCGGAGATTCTGCTCTATCCGCGCATCCGCAAGTCGCCGTTCTTCTACGCCTCGCGGCGGCACGGGGTGCGCAAGTACAGCGTCTACAATCACCACTATCACCCGCGCCTCTACACCGACCCGGTGGACGAGTACTGGGCCCTGGTGGAGGGTGTGACCCTGTGGGACGTCGGCGTCGAGCGCCAGATCGAGATCAGCGGTCCCGACGCCTTCACCTTTACCCAGCGGCTTGTGCCGCGTGACATGCGCCATTGCCAGGTGGGGCAGTGCAAGTATGTCTTCGTCACCGCCCCCGACGGCGGCATCCTCAACGACCCGGTACTGCTGCGTATCGATGAGAACCGTTTCTGGCTGTCGCTGGCCGACAGCGACATCCTGCTATGGTGTCAGGGCCTGGCGCTCAATTCCGGTCTCGACGTCACCATCCAGGAGGTGGATGTCGCCCCGGTCCAGGTCCAGGGGCCCAAGGCCAAGGCGGTGATGGTCGACCTGTTCGGCGAGGCGGTGCTGGGCATGCCCTACTACCACCTGATGGAGGCCGACCTCGACGGCATGTCGGTGGTGATCTCGCGCACCGGCTACTCCGGGGAGATCGGCTACGAGATCTACCTGCGAGAGGCCAGCCGCTTCGGCGAGGCCCTCTGGCAGCGGGTCTTCGAGGCCGGCCGGCCCCATGACATCCAGGTGATCGGGCCCTGCCATATTCGCCGCATCGAGGGCGGCATTCTAGCCTTCGGCTGCGACATCTGGTACGACACCAACCCCTTCGAGGTGGGCATGGGCTACGACTGGATGGTCGATCTGCGCGGCACCGACGACTTCATCGGCCGCGCCGCCCTGGAGCGCATCAAGGCCGAGGGGGTGGCGCGCAAGCTGGTGGGCGTGGAGATCGATGGCCCCTGCGTCGGCTACTTCACCGACGGCGCGATGATCGACGTTTTCCCGGTATTCGACGCGCAGGGTGAGCGTATTGGCAAGGTGACCTCGGCCACCCATTCGCCGCGCCAGGAGCGCAACATCGGCTACGCCATGGTGCCGGTCGAGTACGCTGAGCTGGGAACGGCGCTGCGCATCGAGGCCAATACCGGCCTGCAGGATGCCAGGGTGGTGGAGAAGCCCTTCCACGATCCCCGCAAGGAGATACCCAAGGGGTGATTTCCCCGACAATTGACGTGGTAGGCGACAAGGATCGCTGATGCCGAATGTAGTTTTCTCGATGAGCGGGATGCCCCGCTCATCACTTCCCTCGGAGACCCCTGGTGAGATCGCCTCCGCTGTCTCCTTCAGGCGACAGCTGCGGAGAGAATGTGGAAGCCCTCTTCTTTACCACCCCGGCAGGATGCGCCGGCCTATACTGGGGCTCGTCGGGCGGCGCCGGATTGCGCTGCCCTTCTCATCGCCCCGAGCCGTCATGGTCACTTACGCCTGGAGCTCGATAGCGTTTCAGCGATTGGCGCCCCGCGCCCTTCAGGAGGTGATAAATGAGCAAATCGATCGTGATAGGTTCCACCCTGGCCGTTCTGGGGCTCGGCGGGCTGGCTTTTGGCGCCTTCCAGATCCAGGACCAGCAGCGTGGCCCCGAGTACGCGGAGATCACCAACGTCGAGACCCTGACGCGTACCGTGGAGACCCCCCGGGAGGTCTGCGAGCAAGTCGTCGTTGCGTCGCAGCAAGAGATACCGACGGGGCAGGGTGGCAGCCGTGACCCTCACCGCGTGGTGGGGACTGCCGCCGGGGCCATCGTCGGCGGCCTGCTGGGCAACCAGGTCGGCGGCGGCAGCGGCAAGAAGATCGCCACCCTGGCCGGTGCCATCGGCGGCGGCCTGGCCGGCCGCGAGGTCCAGGAGCGCGTGGAGGCACGCCAGCATGCCGAGGCGGCGCAGTCCCGTCCGGCGACGACCACGCGGGAGGAGTGCCGCACCGTGGTCGACACCCATCAGGAAACCGAGGGTTACGAAGTTTCATGGCGCCACGGCGAGACGATCGAGACCAGTCGCCTGGATAGCCCACCCCAGGGCGACCGCGTGCTGCTCGAGGAGGGGCGCCCTCAGTGGGATGCCGTTTCCTCGCAGGAGGGCTGAACAAGCCACCGCTTCGCCATCAACGACAGCGCCCCGGCCACCACTGGCCGGGGCGCTCTCGTTGCGGAGACCTGGGATCGCTTAGACGTGGCGCAGGTACCAGTCGTACTCGAGCTTGCTGACCGCCTGCATGGCCTGGTCGCGCTCGGCGCGGCGGTTGGCCAGGTAGACCGCGAGGAAATCTTCTCCCAGCGCCTCGGCCAGGGGCTCGCTCTGCTCCAGCAGGTCCAGGGACTGTCGCCAGCTGTTGGTCAGGCTGGGTGTGGCCTGATCATAGGCGTTACCGGTGATGGCCGGCGGCGGTGTCAATTGATGTCGTAGGCCGTGGTCGATGGCGCCGAGCAGAGAGGCCAGCAGCAGGTAAGGATTGGCGTCGGCGCCGGCCACGCGATGCTCGATGCGTCGCGCCCCATTGGGCCCGGAGGGGATGCGTAGCGCCACCGAGCGGTTGTCGTAGCCCCAGGTCGGGGCCATGGGGACATAGAACCCGGCCTGGAAACGTCGGAAGGAGTTGAGGTTGGGCGCGAAGAGCGCCATGGAGGCGGGCATCAGGTCGAGCAGCCCGGCCACGGCGCGATGTAACAGTGGCGTGCCGAGCGGGGCGCCATCCTCGTCCGCGAAGGCGTTGTTGCCGGCCTCGTCGAGCAGGCTGATATGCACATGGGTGCCGTTGCCGGCCTCCTGGCCATACGGCTTGGCCATGAAGGTGGCCTCGAAGCCGTGACGTAGCGCCACGCCCTTGATCAGGCGCTTGAGCAGTACCGCGCTGTCGCAGGCCGTCAGGGCATCGGGGCAGTGGATCAGGTTGATCTCGAACTGTCCCGGGGCGCATTCCTTGAGGGCGGTGTCCAGCGGCAGCTGCTGGATCCGGGCGGCGGCATGGATCTCCTCGAGCAGATCGGCGTATTCGTCGAGTTCGTTGATCGAGTAGAGCTGGCTCTGGGCGGCGCGTTCGCCGGTCGCCGGCGAGCAGGGCGGCTGAACCATGCCCAGGGCGTCGCGGTGTCGATCGACCAGGCTGAATTCCATCTCCACGGCCACCACCGGCGTCAGTCCGGCGCGGCGGAAGCGCTCCAGCACCCGGTCGAGCACCTGGCGCGGGTCGGCGAAGAAGGGCGTCCCGTCGGCTTCGGTCATGGTCATCAGCAACTGCGCCTGACGGGCGTCGCGCAGCCAGGGGCTTGGCATCAGGGTTCCTGCCACCGGGCGGCAGATCCGGTCGCTGTCGCCGCTCGAGAGGCCCAGGCCGGTGGCCTCGATGGTGTTGCCCAGGATGTCCAGGGCGAACACCGAAGCGGGCAGATTGACCCCTTCGCTGAAGGCCTTCTCGAGGTTGTCGCGGGGAATACGCTTGCCGCGCAGCACGCCGTTCAGGTCGCTGATCAGCAGGTCGACGCTGTCGACATCCGGATGGCGGTCGAGGAAGTCGTGGGCTTCATCGGCTGGCAAGGAAGGCATGGGCCACCTGTCGGCTTGAGGTCATGGTTCGATGGTTGTCATCTTTGAAGTCCACACTCGTGTTGTCAAATCTTTTACGCACGCCAGCGGAGGTTGACGGGTGATGCATCGACTTAATACCCATAAAATAGATTAACAACAGTAGGTTGAATATCATCATCACTGGCGAGGCATGAACTGGGCTTGGCAAGCTTAATCAACGACGATATGTTGAGCCAAGCATAACGTTCATCATGCGTGTTTCGAGGAGACCGCCATGCGCACTCGACCCCTGGTAGGCGTGATTGCCTGCCGCCGTGAGGTGGAAGGTCACCCCGCGCACATGGTCGCCGACAAGTACCTGGCGGCCCTGAACGACTATGGCCTGGCACCGCTGATTCTGCCCGTATGGGAGGACGCAGTGGAGAGCGCCCTGCTGGCGTCGCTCGACGCCCTGCTGCTCACCGGCAGCTACAGCAACGTCAATCCTCGGCGTTACGGCGTCGATCGTGCGCCGGAAAACACTCGAGATGACCCGCATCGCGATGCGGCGGCCCTGGGCTGGATACCCGCCGCGCTGGACCTGGGGCTGCCACTGATGGGCATCTGTCGCGGCTTCCAGGAGCTCAACGTGGCTTTCGGCGGCACTCTCCACCAGGCCCTGCATCAGGTGCCAGGCCGGATGGATCATCGCGAACCCGAGGGCGATCGTGAGACGAAATATGCCCCGAGCCACGACATTGCCATCATGCCGGGTGGACCCCTCGCCGCGATCTTTCCCGAACCGGGGGCGCGTGTGAACTCCCTGCATCAGCAGGGCATCGCCGAGCTGGGGCCGGGGCTCATTGCCGAAGCCGTGGCTCCGGACGGTCAGATCGAGGCGATCTCGGTTGCCGGTGCGCCTGGTTTCGCCCTGGCGGTGCAGTGGCACCCCGAGTGGAAGCCCCGCGAGCATCCGCTCCATGACGCTCTGTTCCGGGCCTTTGCCGCGGCCAGCGAGGCCTATCGTGTCGCCCGCATCTCGCCACAACTCGTCGACGCCTGAGTCCGTCGTCCCGACTTGGAGAGTCAGCATGCCGCATTCGCTTCAGGCACTGGATCGTGCCCACCACCTGCACCCCTTCACCGACTTCAAGGCATTGGGTGAGGAGGATTGTCGCGTCATCGAGCGTGCCGAGGGGGTCTACATTCATGACGCCGAGGGCAACCGGATTCTCGATGGCATGGCCGGGCTGTGGTGCGTCAATCTCGGCTATGGGCGTGAGGAGCTGGTAATGGCCGCCGCCGAGCAGATGCGCCAGCTGCCCTTCTACAATACCTTCTTCAAGACCACGCACCCGCCGGTCGTGAAGCTGGCCGAGAAGCTCTGTGCGCTGGCGCCGGCGCACCTCAACCGCGTCTTCTTCACCGGCTCCGGCTCCGAGGCCAACGATACCGTGCTGCGCATGGTGCGCCGTTACTGGGCACTCAAGGGCAAGCCGGAGAAGCAGTGGGTGATCGGTCGCGAGAACGGCTACCACGGCTCCACCGTGGCCGGCCTGAGCCTGGGCGGCATGGCGCCCATGCATGACCAGGGCGGCCCCTGCGTGCCCGGCATCACCCATGTTCGCCAGCCCTGGTGGTTTGGCGAGGGTCGTCCCGAGGGCCAGGACCCCGATACCTTCGGCCGGCAGTGCGCGGCGGCCATCGAGGAGCGAATCCTGGAACTGGGTGAGGAGAAGGTCGCGGCCTTCATCGCCGAGCCGGTACAGGGCGCCGGCGGTGCCATCATGCCGCCGGAAAGCTACTGGCCGGCAGTCAAGGCGGTGTTGGCGAAGTACGATATCCTGCTGGTGGTGGACGAGGTGATCTGCGGCTTCGGTCGCCTGGGCGAGTGGTTCGGCAGCGTCCACTATGATCTCGCCCCCGACCTGATGCCCATCGCCAAGGGGCTTTCCTCCGGCTACCTGCCGATCGGTGGCGTGCTGGTCGGTGACCGGGTCGCCGACACCCTGATCGAGGAGGGCGGCGAGTTCTTCCACGGCTTCACCTACTCGGGTCACCCGGTCTGTGCCGCGGTGGCCCTGCGTAACCTGGAGATCATGGAGGCCGAAGGCGTGGTCGAGCGGGTCCGCGACGAACTGGGACCCTACCTGTCGCGCCGCTGGGCCACGCTCGCCGACCATCCTCTCGTCGGCGAGGCCCGCTCACTGGGGCTGATGGGGGCCCTGGAGATCATCGACCCCGCCAGCGGCGAGCGCTTCGACAAGACGCTGGCCGCCGGCAACCTGTGCCGCGACATCAGCTTCCGCCATGGCCTGGTGATGCGTTCGGTGGGTGATACGATGATCATCGCCCCGCCCCTGGTGATCACCCGCGAACAGATCGACGACCTGGTGACCCTGGCCCGGGAGGCGCTGGACGAGACCGCTCGTTGCCTGGCGCCGAGGGTCGCCGATGAATCGCAACCCGAGGAGAGATCCGCATGAGCCGTCCCGAACCCCCCAAGACGCTGACCGACTGGCAGGCCCTGGCTGCCGGACTGACCCTCGAGTCGCGTGCCTTCATCGATGATGCCTTCGTCGAGGCCGCCAGCGGCGAAACCTTCGAGACTCTCAACCCCGCTACCGGCGAGCGCCTGGCTCGGGTCGCCAGCTGCGACGCCGCCGACGCCGAGCTGGCGGTAGGCCATGCCCGGGCGGCCTTCGATGGCGGCGCCTGGTCGCGCCTGGCGCCTGGCAAGCGCAAGAAGGTGCTGCTGCACCTGGCCGACCTGATGGAGGCCAACAAGCACGAACTGGCGCTGCTCGACACCCTGGACATGGGCAAGCCTGTGAACAGCTCGCTGGGTGACATGGCGGGAGCCATCGGCTGCATACGCTACCAGGCGGAGTGCATCGACAAGCTCTATGGCGAGGTGGCCCCTACCGGCGAAGAAGCCCTGGCGCTGGTGCTGCGCGAGCCGCTGGGCGTGGTGGCCTCCATCGTGCCCTGGAACTTCCCGCTGATGATGACCGCCTGGAAGATCGCCCCGGCGCTGGCCGCCGGCAACAGCGTCATCCTCAAGCCCTCGGAGAAGTCGCCGCTCTCGGCCCTGCGCCTCGCCCAGCTGGCCAGGGAGGCGGGCATTCCCCGCGGCGTCTTCCAGGTACTGCCGGGCTTCGGCCACACCGTGGGCAAGGCCCTGGCGCTCTCCATGCAGGTGGACTGCCTCTCCTTCACCGGCTCCACCGCCACCGGCAAGCAGCTGATGCAGTATGCCGGCCAGTCCAACCTGAAGAAGCTCTACCTGGAGTGCGGCGGCAAGAGCCCGAATATCGTCTTCGCCGACTGCAAGGACCTCGATCGCGTCGCCAAACATGCGGCGGCGGCGATCTTTCACAACCAGGGCGAGGTGTGCATCGCGGGTTCGCGCCTGCTGGTGGAGAACTCGATCCGCGAGGCCTTTGTCGAGAAGGTGCTGGCCGCTGCCGAGAGGATGCAGCCTGGTGATCCACTCGACCCCCAGAGCTTCATGGGGGCAATCGTCGACGAGACACAGCACCGCCGCATTCTCGACTACATTCGCCGCGGGGTGGAGGAGGGAGCCCGACTGAGAGTGGGAGGGGAGGCGCTCGACTCCCCGGGACTCTTTATCACCCCGACGGTGTTCGATGGTGTCACTCCGCAGATGACCATCGGCCGCGAGGAGATCTTCGGCCCAGTGCTCGCGGTGTTCGGCTTCGAGAGCGAGGAAGAGGCCATCGCCATGGCCAACGACAGCGACTATGGCCTCGCCGCCGGCCTCTGGAGCCAGGACATCGACCGCATCATGCGCGTGACGCGCCGTTTGGCCTCCGGGCAGGTGTTCGTCAACAACTGGGCCGGCGGCGACCAGACCATGCCCTTCGGCGGGGTCAAGCAGTCCGGCAACGGTCGCGACAAGTCCCATCACTCCCTGGAGGAGTACTCCGACCTCAAGAGCGTCTGGATGTCGCTTGCCACCTGACCCGGGTGCGTCCCCCGGATACGATGAGGCCGTTGCTGGATGCAGCGGCCTCGTTTCTTTCATGTACGAAAATTAAATGCTGTACAGATTTTGCATAGCTTTCTGCTGGCGAGGCGAGTAGTCTGAAGGCAGTTTTTCCTTCAGGAGCCTTGACCATGTTTGGATTTCTCAAGAGTGATCCCACCAAGAAGCTGCAGAAGGTCTACGAGCAGAAGCTCGAACAGGCCATGCTGGCTGCCCGCAACGGCGACATGCGCGCCAACGCCACGCTGACCGAGGAGGCGGAGGCGCTGCTCGAGGAGATCGAGAAGCTGAAGTCGTCCTGAGGCGCTAGTTCAGAACGCCCGCGCCGGTGTGGCGCAGCTGACCAGACGGCAGGCTTCGCTGCCGGGGTTGCGGAAGCGGTGGGGAACCTTGGTGTCGAAGTAGTAGGCCTCGCCGGGGCCCAGCAGGCGGGTCTCGGCGCCGATGGTGATCTCGATCTCGCCCTCCAGCACCACGCCGGCCTCCTCGCCCTGGTGGGCGATCATCTCGCGGCCGGTGTCGGCGCCGGGCGGGTAGGTCTCGATCATGAAGGCCAGGGCGCGATCGCGGCGATCGGCGCCCACCAGCTTGTAGATGACGTCCCCCGAGCCCACATCGGCGAGCTCGTCGGCCGTGTAGAACACCTGATCGCGGCTCTCCAGATCCATGGTGAAGAAGTCCCCGACACTCATGGGAATGGCGTCGAGGATTTTCTTCAGCGAGCTGACCGAAGGGCTCACCTTGCCCTGCTCGATCAGCGACAGGCTGGAGTGGGTGACCCCGCAGCGCTTGGCCAGCTCGCGTTGGGAGATGCCCTTGAAGGTGCGCAGGGCGCGCAGTCGAGCGCCGACATCATCCGACATCCGGTTCTCCTTCCTGCCGTGCGCGCTAGATCAGATCAGCACAGCGCATCGAGCTTCTCTTTCAGCAGGGCATTGACCTGCTGGGGGTTGGCGGTACCCCGTGAGGCCTTCATCACCTGCCCGACGAAGTAGCCGACCATCTTGCCGCGCTTGTCGGGTTCGGCGTCGCGGTACTGGGCCACCTGGGCGGGGCTGTCCGCAATGACCTGGTCGATCATCGCCTCGATGGCGCCGCTGTCGGTGACCTGCTTGAGGCCCTTGGCCTCGATCACCTCGTCGGCACTCGCGCCCTCGCCGTGCCACAGTGCCTGGAAGACCTGCTTGGCGGCCTTGCCGTTGATGGTGTCATCCTTCACCCGAGCAACCAGCTCGCCGAGCTGGGTCGCCGAGACCGGGCTGTTGTGGATCGCCAGGCCCTCGCGGTTCAGCGCGCCGGAGAGCTCGCCCTGTACCCAGTTGGCGGCCAGCTTGGCATCGCCGCAGACCTCCTTGACCGCCTCGAAGTACTCGGCCATATCGCGGCTTGCCGAGAGCACCCCGGCATCGTAGGCGGAGAGCCCCAGCGACTGCTGGAAGCGGGCGCGCTTCTCAGCGGGCAGCTCCGGCAGGTTGTCGCGCAGGTGGTCGACATAGGCCCGGTCGAGCACCACCGGCAGCAGGTCGGGGCAGGGGAAGTAGCGGTAGTCGTTGGCCTGCTCCTTGGTACGCATGCTGCGCGTCTCGTCCCGCTCGGGGTCGAAGAGGCGGGTCTCCTGGACGACCTCGCCGCCATCCTCCAGCAGTTCGATCTGGCGCTCCACCTCGAAGGCGATGGCGCGCTCCACGAAGCGGAAGGAGTTGACGTTCTTGATCTCGGCGCGGGTACCGAAGCTTGCCTGTCCCCTGGGGCGCACCGAGACGTTGACGTCGCAGCGCATCGAGCCCTCGGCCATATTGCCGTCACTGATGCCGAGATAGGTCACGATCGAGTGAATGGCCTTGAGATAGGCTGCGGCCTCCTTCGCCGAGCGCATGTCCGGCTCGGAGACGATCTCCAGCAGTGGGGTGCCGGCACGGTTGAGATCGATGCCGGTCATGCCATGAAAATCCTCATGGAGCGACTTGCCGGCATCCTCCTCGAGGTGGGCATGGTGCACGCGGATGCGCTTGGTCTCGCCGTCCTCCAGCGCGATCTCCACCTCACCGGGCCCGACGATGGGGTGATACATCTGGCTGGTCTGGTAGCCCTTGGGCAGGTCCGGATAGAAGTAGTTCTTGCGGTCGAATACCGAGACCTCGGGAATCTCGGCGTGGATGCCCAGGCCGAACTGTACGGCCATGGCCACGGCCGCCTCGTTGAGAACCGGCAGCACGCCGGGCAGCCCCAGGTCCACGGCACAGGCCTGGCTGTTGGGCTCGGCGCCGAAGGCGGTGGAGGCGCCGGAGAAGATCTTCGACTTGGTGGCGAGCTGGACGTGGACCTCCAGCCCGATCACGGTTTCCCATTGCATCAGAGGGTCTCCTCGGCAAGCGCGGGACGACGCAGGTGCCAGTCGGTGGCCTGCTGGAACTGGTGGGCGACATTGAGCAGGCGCGCCTCGGCGAAATGGGTGCCCAGTATCTGTAGGCCTACGGGGCGGCCTTCCGCGGGGCGGCCGCCGGCGAAGCCGGCCGGTACGCTGATGCCGGGGATGCCCGCCAGGTTGATGGCGATGGTGTAGATGTCCTGCAGGTACATGGAAACCGGATCCTTCCTGGCACCCAGGTCGAAGGCCGGCGTCGGCGAAGCCGGTCCCATCAGCACGTCGACCTCGTCGAAGGCATCCAGGAAGTCCTGGCGTATCAGCCGGCGAACCTGCTGGGCCTTCTTGTAGTAGGCATCGAAGAAGCCCTCGGAGAGGGTGTGGGTGCCCATCAGGATGCGCCGCTTGACCTCCTCACCGAAGCCCTCGGCGCGCGAGCGCTTGTAGAGGTCCAACAGGTCCTCCGGGGCATTGCAGCGGTGGCCGAAGCGGACGCCATCGTAACGCGCCAGGTTGGACGAGGCCTCCGCCGGGGCGATGACGTAGTAGGCCGGGATGGCATAGTGGGTATGCGGCAGGCTGATCTCGCGCACCGTGGCGCCGAGCGATTCAAAGACCTTGACCGCTTCGCGAACGGCGCTCTCCACCGCGGGGTCGAGGCCCTCGCCGAAGTACTCCCGGGGCAGGCCGATCTTCAGCCCGGCCAGAGGGGTGTCGAGCTCCTGGGTATAGTCGGGCACGCCACGGGCCACGCTGGTGGAGTCGCGCAGGTCGTGGCCGGCGATGGCGCCAAGCAGGTGGGCGCAGTCCTCGGCGGTGCGGGCCAGGGGGCCGGCCTGGTCGAGGCTGGAGGCGTAGGCGATGATGCCATAGCGCGAGACCCGCCCATAGGTGGGCTTCAGGCCGGTGATGCCACAGAAGGCGGCCGGCTGACGGATCGAGCCGCCGGTGTCGGTGCCCATGGCGGCAGGTACCAGGCCCGCGGCCACGGCGGCGGCGCTGCCGCCGGAGCTGCCGCCCGGCACGGCGGCAGGGTCCCAGGGATTTCGCACCGGTCCGTAAAAGCTGTTCTCGTTGGAGGACCCCATGGCGAACTCGTCCATGTTGGTCTTGCCCAGGCTCACGGTGCCGGCGGCCCTGAGCTTCTCGACCACGGTGGCGTCATAGGGGGCGATGAAGTTGTCGAGCATCCTCGAGCCGGCGCTGGTCTTGACGCCCTCGGTGCAGAAGAGGTCCTTGAGCGCCAGTGGCACGCCGGTCAGCGGGCCGATGTTGCCGGCAGCGCGCGCGGCATCGGCCTGGTCGGCCTCGGCCAGGGCCTGCTCGGCGGTCACGGAAATGAAGCTGTTGAGGTCGCCGTCGAGGCGGTCGATGCGCGCGAGAAATGCCTGGGTGAGCTCGCGGCTGGAGAACTCGCCGCTGGCCAGGCCGGCGGCGAGTTCCGTCAGAGTCTTGTCATGCATGGGCCCTGGGCTCCGTGATGGCTTGCCGGAAACGGTGGTAAGTGGCACGGATCATTCGACGACCCGCGGGACCAGGTAGAGGCCCTCTTCCACCGCCGGGGCGCAGCGCTGGAAGTGATCGCGCTGGTCGGTCTCGGTGACCTCGTCGACGCGCAGCCGCTGGGTGGTCTCCAGGGGGTGGGCCAGCGGCGCGACGCCCTCGGTGTCCAGCGTCTGGAGCTGGTCGACCATGGCCAGGATGCGGCCCAGGTCGTCCAGGTAGTGAGCGGCCTCGTCCTCCTCCAGGCCGAGCCGGGCCAGGTGGGCAGCCCGGAGAACGTCTGCGTGTTCAAGCGCCATGATCGGGTGTCCTCGACAGCGAGTGGGGGCATGGAAATGACGGCAGAAGGTACCACATCCTCCGCCTCGCTGGCAGGTCCAGGATTGCCGCGAGCCGCGGGACTTTGCTTGCTGCAGGGGGGCCGCGGTGATACCGTTTGCATCCGCACTGGGTTCCCGGACTGCACTAGGTAACGACTCCATGTTCAAACGCTTGAGGGGGCTGTTTTCCAGCGATCTATCGATCGACCTGGGGACGGCCAATACGCTGATCTATGTTCGCGGTCGCGGCATCGTGCTCGATGAGCCGTCGGTCGTGGCGATTCGCCAGTCCGGCAACATGCGCAGCGTGGCTGCGGTGGGCGCCGATGCCAAACGCATGCTGGGTCGGACGCCCGGTAATATCACCGCCATCCGCCCGATGAAGGATGGCGTGATCGCCGACTTCACCGTCACCGAGCAGATGCTGCAGTACTTCATTCGCAAGGTGCACCAGAGCACGTTCCTGACGCCGAGCCCTCGCGTGCTGGTCTGCGTGCCCTGCATGTCGACCCAGGTCGAACGACGTGCCATCAAGGAGTCTGCCGAGGGCGCCGGGGCCCGTGAAGTGTTCCTGATCGAGGAGCCCATGGCGGCTGCCATCGGCGCCGGCCTGCCGGTGGAGGAGGCTCAGGGCTCGATGGTCGTCGATATCGGCGGCGGCACCAGCGAGATTGCCATCATATCGCTCAACGGTGTGGTCTATTCGGAGTCCATCCGCGTCGGCGGTGACCGCTTCGACGAGGCGATCACCGCCTATGTGCGCCGCCACTACGGCAGTCTGATCGGCGAGGCCACTGCCGAGCGCATCAAGGAGGAGATCGGCTGCGCCTACCCGGGCGGCGAACTGCGCGAGATCGACGTGCGCGGCCGAAATCTGGCCGAGGGTATCCCGCGCAGCTTCACGCTCAACTCCCACGAGATTCTCGACGCCCTCCAGGAAACCCTGGGTTCGATCGTCGCCGCGGTGAAGAGTGCCCTCGAGCAGTCGCCGCCCGAGCTGGCCTCGGACATCGCCGAGCGTGGCCTGGTGCTGACCGGCGGCGGGGCGCTGCTGCGAGACCTCGACAAGCTGATCGCCGAGGAGACCGGCTTGCCGGTGATCGTCGCCGAGGACCCGCTGACCTGCGTGGCCCGGGGTGGCGGCAAGGCCCTGGAAATGATCGACCAGCACACCTTCGAGTTGCTGTCCAGCGACTGACTCGGGGGGACGCCCTATCAAGCCGCTGTTCTCGCATGGACCGCTGCCGGGCTATCGCTTGCTGCTGTGCGTGATCCTGGCCTCGGCCCTGATGTTCGCCGATACGCGTTTTACCCGCATGGAGCCCGTGCGGGCTCAGCTCTCCACGCTGGTGGCGCCCATCCAGTGGCTGGTCAGCGTTCCCAGCGATGTCCTCAACTGGGCCTCGCTGGCGCTTTCCGACCAGCGCGCCCTGCTGGACGAGAACCGCCGGCTTCGTGAGCAGATCCTGACGCTGTCGCACCGCGTGCAGCGCATGGCGAGCTTGACCGCCGAGAACGTGCGGCTGCGGGAGCTGCTCGCGGCGACGCCGCAGCGCGAGATGCCCTATATCACCGCTGAACTGCTGTCGCTCGACCCCGACCCCTTCACCCACCAGATGGTGATCGATCGCGGTCGCCGGGATGGTGTCTACGTCGGCCAGCCGGTGCTTGATGCGGCAGGGCTGGTTGGCCAGATCACGGCCACCTCGGCCTATTCCAGCCGGGTATTGCTGCTGGCGGATGCGAGCCACGCCCTGCCGGTGCAGGTCAATCGCAACGGGCTGCGCTTTGTCGTGCAGGGGGCGGGTAGCTACGACGCCCTCAATGTCAAGCATGTACCCGACACGGCCGACATCCGCAAGGGTGATCTGCTGACCACCTCGGGGCTGGGCGGCCGGTTTCCGCCGGGCTACCCGGTGGCCCGGGTCTCGGCGGTTGTCCACGATCCGGGGCAGCCCTTCGCCCGAGTCACCGCCGCGCCGGTGGCGCAACTCCAGCGCTCGCGGCACTTCCTGCTGCTGTTTCCGCCCGCGCCGCCTGCCGCACCCCCCGAGGGTGAATTGGCTGCTCCGGCCCTCGAGGCGGCTCGTCAGATCGTCACCGCTCCGGCCGACGAGGAAGCTCCCTGATGGCGACATCTCCGCCCGCCAACCTGCTGTGGATCTGGATGACATTGCTGCTGGCCCTTTGCCTGCAGGTGATGCCGCTGGCCGATGGCTGGCAGGTATGGCGGCCCGACTGGCTTGGGCTGATGCTGATCTACTGGTGCATGCGCGAGCCGCTGCGGGTCGGTGTCTTCCACGGCTTCGTGCTGGGGCTGTTGCTGGATCTCATCGAAGGTGCGCCACTGGGACAGAATGCCCTGCTGCTGTCACTGCTGGCCTTTCTCTGTGCCATGGTCTATGCCCGCTTCCGAGCCTACTCGCTGGTCCAGCAGGCGGTGCTGATCTTCGTCCTGCTGGGCCTGGTCCAGTTGGCCGAACAGTGGCTCAGGGCGCTGTTCGGGCCCTTTTCGATGCACCTCTCCTTCCTGCTCTCGGCGCTGATCGGGGCGGTGCTCTGGCCCTGGCTCACTACCCTGTTCCATGCGCTGGGAAACCGCCTCTCCCGAGACTGACTCTCGCCACCCACCCCGGAGACGTCATGACACACGACCCCGTGCTGTGCCTGGCCTCGGCCTCGCCGCGCCGTCGGGAACTGCTCGCATCGATCGGCGTGGCAGTGGAGGTGCGCCCGGTGGATATCGACGAGACGCCACGGTCCGGTGAGGCGGCTGACGCCTATGTGGTTCGCCTGGCCCGCGAGAAGGCGCTGGCCGGCGGTCGTCTCTCCATGCTCCCCGCCCTGGGATCGGATACCGCCGTGGTATGCGACGGTACGGTTCTTGGCAAGCCGGCGGGGCGCGACCAGGCCGCCACCATGCTGCGAGCGCTTGCAGGGCGCGAGCATCAGGTACTGACCGGGGTGGCGGTCAGCGGTCCTGTCGGCTTGCTCACGGTCTGCGTGACCACCCGGGTCTTCATGCGCCCGATCAGCGAGGCGGAGATTGCCGCCTACTGGGCAACCGGTGAGCCGTCGGACAAGGCCGGTGGCTATGCCATCCAGGGCCTGGCGGCGGTATTCGTCGAACATATCCAAGGCAGTCACTCGGCGGTGGTGGGGCTGCCGCTGTACGAGACCGCCAGCCTGCTGGCTCGGCAGGGCGTGCCGGTCTGGAACGGGGCGCTTCCGCTCGGGCCTATGTCATAATGGCGCGAGACTTTTCTGGACAAGGATTTCCGCATGAGCGGTGAAGTACTCATCAACCTGACGCCGATGGAGACCCGTGTCGCCGTGGTGGAAAACGGTGTGCTGCAGGAGGCCTTCATCGAGCGAGCTCGACGTCGTGGCATCGTCGGCAACATCTACAAGGGCAAGGTGGTACGCGTGCTGCCGGGTATGCAGGCTGCCTTCGTCGACATCGGCCTGGATCGCGCTGCCTTCATTCATGCCCATGAGGTGATGCCCCCCGGCACTCCTGCCGAGGAGCAGGTCTCCATCGCTCAGCTGCTCCACGAGGGCCAGGCGCTGGTGGTGCAGGTGACCAAGGACCCGATCGGCTCCAAGGGCGCTCGGCTGACCACTCATCTCTCGGTACCCTCTCGCTACCTGGTCTACATGCCCGACTCGTCCCACCACGGCGTCTCCCAGCGCATCGAGGACGAGATGGAGCGCGAGCGATTGCGCGGCCTGATCGAGGCAGCCGGTACCGAGCAGCAGCTGGAAGTGAGTGGCGGCTTCATCGTACGCACTGCCGCCGAGGCCGTCGGCATCGAGGAGCTCGCCGCTGACATGCACTTCCTGCTGCGCCTGTGGCGTCGGGTCAGCGAACGCAGGGGGACGGCATCGGCTCCCAGCGTGATCTACGATGATCTGCCGCTCTTCATGCGCACCCTGCGTGACGTCATGCGTGACGATATCGAGAAGGTGCGTATCGATTCCCGCGAGAACTATGTCAGGCTGATCGAGTTCGCCCGGGAGTTCATGCCCACGGCAGTGGAACGCATCGAGCACTATGCCGGCGAGCGGCCGATCTTCGATCTGTTCAGTGTCGAAGATGAGATCCAGAAGGCGCTGGGGCGCAAGGTGCAGCTCAAGTCGGGCGGGTATCTCGTCATCGATCCCACCGAGGCCATGACCACCATCGACGTCAATACCGGCGGCTTCGTCGGGCACCGCAACCTCGAGGAGACGATCTTCAAGACCAACCTCGAGGCAGCCACCGCCATCGCCCGGCAGCTGAGGCTGCGCAACCTCGGTGGCATCATCATCATCGACTTCATCGACATGGACGACCCGGAGCACCAGCGCCAGGTGCTGCGCATGCTCGAGAAGTCGCTGGAGCGCGATCATGCCAAGACCAAGTGCACCGGGGTCACCGAACTGGGCCTGGTGCAGCTGACTCGCAAGCGTACGCGGGAGAGCCTCGAGCAGACGCTGTGCGAAGCCTGCCCGACCTGCGCGGGACGCGGCACCCTTAAGACGCCGGAATCGGTCTGCTATGAGATCTTCCGCGAGATCCTGCGCGAGGATCGCGCCTACAGTGCCGAGACCTATACCGTGCTGGCCTCACAGGCGGTGGTGGATCGCCTGCTGGACGAGGAGTCCGCCGCGGTGGCGGATCTCGAGACCTTCATCGGCAAGCCGATCCGCTTCCAGGTGGAGGCCCACTACTCCCAGGAGCAGTACGACATCGTGCTGATGTGAGCCCATGTCCCTGATTCGGGTTGTTTCTCGCTGGCTCTTGACCCTGGTGGCATTGCTGTTGGCGCTTCTGGCGGTGCTGACCCTGGTGCTGCGATTGCTGCCGCTATTGCTCGAGGAGCAGACGCCGCGACTGGAGCGGCTGCTCTCGGCGCGCTTCAACGCGGTGGTGGAGCTGGACGAGATAACGGCCGGCCTGCAGCGGCTCGATCCGCACCTGGCGATCGATGGCCTCCTGATCCGCTCCCGCCAGGGGTTGGGTCATTTCCCTCTGCTTGAAGTGGAGCAGGCGCAGTTGCGTCTGGATAGCCTGGGCAGTCTGGCCGCAGGCGTCCCGTTGGTAGCCGATGCCCGTGTGCAGGGCGTGACCGTGCACCTCTACCAGGATGAGGCTGGACGCTGGCACTGGCCGGCCCCCGCAGAGCTTCCTCCCGAGCTGGTCCCCGATACCGCCTTCGACCTTGAGCGTCTCGATTTCTGGGTTGGCATGCTGTTGCGCCAGAGTGCCTGGGTCGAGCAGCTCAGTCTGGTATTGCATGGTCGCAAGGAGCGCGCCGTGCTCAAGGCGCCACGCCTGGTGATGACGGGGGATGCGCGTCGCACTCGTCTGGAGGGAGAGGTCCTGGTGGAAGGGCGGCCGGAGCAGGCCATCCGGGCGGTGATGGAGCTGTTTCCCGGGCCTTCCGGGCTGGGCGACTTCAACGCGGCCCTGCAGGCCGAGATGCGCCTCGAGAGCTTGCTGGGGCTTTCGGAGGTGCTGGGCTATGGCGACGCCCTGAGACTGGAAGCGGCCAGCGGCGAGGCGCGCCTCTGGGGTCGTTGGCATGCCGGTCGCCTGGCCGACCTGCGCCTTGATGTCGATGCGCCCTTGCTGGCCCTGAGTCAGCCTGAAACGCCCGACGATCAGGGGTCGCCTCCGGCTATCGTGCTCAATCGGGTGACGGCCCGCGGCCAGTGGCTGCGCGAGGCGTCGGGCTGGCAGGCATGGCTCGAGGGCGATGCCCGCAGTGCCGACTGGGCGCGACCCGAAGGGAATGGAGAAGAAACGCTCACCGGGCCGGCCGTGCCACAGTATTGGCATGCCCGCAGCCGTGATGACGGCTGGTGGCTCAATACCAGCGAGTTTGATCTTGGTGCTCTGGCCGCCTGGCGAGATCGGCTGCCACTGCCCGAGGCCCTCGCGCGGGTGATCGACAGTCTGGATCCACACGGGGAAGTGACCGGTCTGGGGCTGGGTCGGGAGGGCGGCGACTGGATCGCCCGGACCTCGGCGACCGGAGTGGCAGTGTCTCCCTGGCAGAATGCTCCCGGGGGTGGCCCCCTCGATGTCTGGGTGACCTCCAGGGACCTCAAGGGCCACGTCGAGTTCGTCGGTCGTGACAGCGCCCTGCATTTTCCGCGCGTGTTTGGCGCTCCCCTGACACTCTCCCGGACCAGCGGCGTGATCAACTGGGCCTATGATGGCCCGCGCAGCTTCGTCAGCGGACGAGGGCTCGAGGTCGACTGGAACGGTGCCCGGATCGAAGGGGGCTTTGGCCTTTCGGTAGGCGGTGGCCAGCGCGGTGGCTTCGGTCTCCAGCTCGATTTCCACGACGTGGATGCCATAGAGACGCCGCTGGTCGACTGGCTGCCGGCGGGGGTGCTGGCACCAGAGATAACCGACTGGCTGGGCGGTGGGGTTGCCGGCCGGGTGCCGAATGGCTCGCTGCGCCTCCATGTGCCCCTGAGTCGTGAGGAGGTGCGGGTCGAACCGGCCTTGCAACTGGACCTGGAAATTGAAGAGGGGCGCCTGCCCTTCGCGCCCGACTGGCCGGCCCTCGAGGGCGTCAGCGGGCGGCTGCGGCTGGCCGACGGGACCCTGACGGCGGAGGTGGACCGCACCGAGAGCCTGGGGATCGAGGCCCGTGCCGGCGAGGTGCGCCTGGCAGAGGAGCAGCTCGAGGTCAGTGGCGAGCTCGAGGCCTCCGCCGAGGCGCTGCGCCGCTACCTGCTGGCGCTGCCCGTCGAGGGCATGGAGGCAGTGGAGGAGTGGCAGGGCGAGGGCCGGGCCTCCGGCAGCCTGGACCTGGCCCTGACCCTGGGCGAGCCCGGCTCCCTCGAGCTGGACATTGCCACCGAGGCGGATTTTTCGAGGCTCGTTCATGCCCCTCTCCAATTGACGTTTCGTGACCTCCAGGGCCCTCTCGCCTGGCGTCAGCGCGGTGATGAGGGCGGCCTGGAAGGGCGCCTGGACGGGCGATTGCTTGGGGGGCCCTTCAGCACCGAGATCGATACCCTCGCCGGGGGCCTCGACCTGGCCGGTACGGCTGAGATACCGGCCATCACCCAGTGGAGCGACCTGCCGGGTCTCGGCGGCCTGATCGAGGGTCGCCTGCCCTGGCAGGGGCGTCTGGCGATCGGTGATGAGAGCGCCTCCCTGCGCCTTGACAGCAGCCTGGAAGGCCTGGCCATCGCCCTGCCGGATCCTCTGGGCAAGTCCCGAGAGGAGCGCCTCCCCCTGCAGCTGACCTTCGACCTCACCGGGGGCCGTGTCGATGGCCGCCTGGGTGACCAGGTGGGCCTGCGTTGGCGCGAGCTTGACGGTGGCGCCTCGGAGCAGGGGCAGGCATGGCTGGGCTCCCGGCCGGATGCCTGGCCCCGCGAGCCCGGCTGGAGCCTCGCGGCCTATCAGCCGCGTCTGCCAGTGGCCGATTGGGCGAGGGCGCTTTCGCCCCTGATCCCGCGTGGCCGAGGCCAGGAAGACAGTGCCGGCTCCGCGGCGCTCTCGTCGCTGGCCCTCCGGACCGACTGCCTGCAGGTTCAGTCACGCTGCCTGGGGTCGCTGGGGGTCGAGGGAGGAGTTCGTGGCGGTGGTTGGGATCTGACGCTGGACGGCAGTCTGGCCAGCGGGCGCCTGTCATATCATCCCGGCCTCGAGAATCCCCTGGATATCGTGTTGGAGCGGCTGTCACTGGATGCCCTGGTGCCGTCTTCCAGCAGCGGTAGCGGCCAGCTGCTGGACGAGATCGCTGTGCCCCCCGAGGCGGCCCCCCTGCCGCAGGGCCTGGAGGCGGTACCAGACGGCCGGCTACGTATCGCCGAGATTGCCTGGCAGGGACAGCGCCTAGGCCCCTTCAATGGGCGCTGGCGGTCGGCGGCCGACCGGCTGGTGGTCGATCCTCTGGGCCTGACGCTGGGCCAGATCAGTGCCCATGGCAACCTGGTGTGGGAAGCGAGCGGAACCGGTGACAGCCTGACCCGGGCGAGGCTCGACCTGGATGGGCGAGACCTGGGCACTGCCCTGGCGGCACTGGGCCAGCCGGTCTCCGTGCGCAGTACCGATACTCGGGTCAAGAGTCAGCTGGCCTGGCCGGGGGCGCCCTGGCAGTTCGCCCTGGCTCGCTCCCGGGGCAGCCTCGAGGTAGCGTTACGCGATGGACGCTTCGTCAATATCGATTCGCCCTCGGCGCGAGTCGTCGGGTTGCTTAACGTCGACAACCTGCTGCGTCGGCTGAGGCTCGATTTCTCCGATGTCACCGGTCAGGGGACTGTCTTCGATCGTGTCACGGGTGCCGCGACGCTGTATGGTGGAGTACTTGAAACCCGTGGTCCGGTCGAGATTGAAGGGCCGGCGACTCGCTTCACTCTCGACGGCAGCGTCGACCTGGCGCGCCGGGAACTCGATCAGCGCCTGGCCGTCACAGTGCCGGTGAGCAGCAATCTACCGCTGGCGGCAGTGCTCGCCGGCGCCCCGGTGGTCGGTGGTGCGCTATTTATCGCCGACAAGCTGTTCGGTGATGCCATCGACCGCGTGACCCGAATCCACTATCGCGTGCAGGGTCCCTGGACCTCGCCGCGGATCTCTCTGGAAAGTGCCGAATGACATCACAGACTCACGCCATGCTCGACGAGGCTTCCACTGTCCTGCTGACACCGGGTGGCCTTGACCTCGCGGCCCTGGATGACGGGCTCGGCAATGCCATGGGCCCGGGTATCGACTATGCCGACCTCTACTTCCAGCGCAGCTGGCACGAGGGCTGGGTGCTGGAAGACGGTGAGGTCAAGGAGGCCAGCTACAACATCGACGGTGGCGTCGGCGTGCGCGCCCAGGCCGGCGAGAAGACCGGCTTCGCCTACTCCAATCAGATCACCGGCGATGCCCTGGCCGAGACCGGGCGCACAGCCGCCGGTATCGTGCGCCGTGGTGACCGGCTGACAGTGGCGCCGGGCGTGGCCATGACCAGCCAGGCCCGCTATGCCGGGATCGACCCGCTCACCGGTCTCTCCGCCGAGGACAAGATCGCCATGCTCAAGCTCGCCGACCGGGTAGCCCGGGCGGCAGACCCGTCGGTGGCCCAGGTCAGCGCCTCGCTCACCGGGGTTCACGAGGTGGTGCTGGTGCGTGCCAGCGACGGTACCCTGGCGGCGGATATCCGCCCGCTGGTGCGCTTCAACGTCAGCGTTATCGCGGTGCGCAACGGGCGACGCGAGAGGGGCAGCGCCGGCGGTGGCGGCCGCTACGCCATGCAGCGTTTGCGCGACGAGAACGTCGCCGAGCGCTATGCCAAGGAGGCGGTGCGGCAGGCGCTGGTCAACCTCGAGGCCGTCGACGCGCCGGCCGGCCAGATGCCGGTGGTGCTGGGGCCGGGTTGGCCGGGCATCCTGCTCCACGAGGCGGTGGGCCACGGCCTGGAAGGGGATTTCAATCGCAAGGGCAGCTCGGCCTTCGCCGGGCGGATCGGCGAGCGAGTTGCCTCGCCGGGCGTCACCGTGGTCGACGATGCCACCCTCGCCGACCGGCGCGGCTCGCTCTCCGTCGACGACGAAGGGACCCCGGGTCAGAGCACCACCCTGATCGAGGACGGCATCCTGACAGGCTACATGCAGGACAAGGTCAATGCGCGGCTGATGGGCATGGCCCCGACCGGCAACGCGCGGCGGGAGTCCTTCGCCCACCTGCCAATGCCACGCATGACCAACACCTACATGCGCGCCGGCAGCGACGACCCGGCGGACATCCTGAAGAGCGTGACGCGGGGCATCTATGCGGTGAGCTTCGGCGGCGGCCAGGTGGACATCACGTCCGGCAAGTTCGTCTTCTCGGCCAGCGAAGCCTACCTGATCGAGGATGGCCGGATTACCGCGCCGGTGAAGGGGGCGACCCTGATCGGCAACGGCCCCGAGGCCATGGGCCGGGTCTCGATGATCGGCCACGACATGGAGCTCGACACCGGCATCGGCGTCTGCGGCAAGGAAGGGCAGGGCGTCCCGGTGGGCGTGGGCCAGCCGACCCTGAAGCTCGATGAACTGACCGTGGGTGGGACGCAGTCCTGAGGCAGAGATCGCCACTGTCGCTAAGTGAAGCGAGGGGCGCCGGATCAGCCCCCAAGCGGCATCAGGCTTACAAGCCCTCGGTATCGCGAATCAGCCGGAACAGCCGGCGGGCATTGGTCGGCGGCTTGCCCTGGTCCCGCTCGCGGCGGGCATTGCGGATCAGCTGGCGCAGGGCCTGGCGGTCGACCTCGGGAAACTCGCTGACGAAGGCCTCCACGGCGTCGTCGCCCTCGGCGATCAGTCGGTCTCGCCAGCCTTCCAATCGGTGGAAGGCATGGTCACGACGCAGCGTCTCGTTGTCGATCTCGTCGAACACCGCCTGGATGCCATCGAGGTCCTCGCCGCGCATCAGCTTGCCGACGTACTGCATGTGCCGCCGGCGAGCCTCGCGGGCCTTGATGCGTCCCGTTTCCTCGATGGCCCGCAGCAGGTCGTCGGAGAGCGGGAAGCGGGCGCGCTGGGCATCGCTCATGGCGATGATCTGCTCGCCGAGCTGCTGCAGGGCCTGCATCTCGCGCTTGAGCTGGGACTTGCTGGGCCGCTCGTCGGCCGGTGAAGCGATTTCATCCTGGGTCATGCCGGTTCCATTTCCGTCGGGATCGAATTGCTTCCCAGTATATCAGCCCGCGGCACGGGGCTGGACAATGCACCATCGATAGGGCCGGTCCGATGACCGGCCGAGTAAGGAGAGACGTTCATGACACAGGCTTTCGATGCCGCCGCGCAGCAGACCCTGCTGGAGAGTCGCGCACGGATGGCCCTGGAGCTGGCCCGTCGGCTGGGGGCCGATGCCTGCGAGGTGGGGGGCAGCGTCGACCAGGGCGTCGGCGTCAGTGTACGCGAGGGCGAGGTGGAAACGGTCGAGCTGTCCCGCGACCAGGGGATCGCCGTGACCGTCTATGTGGGGCAGCGCAAGGGCAGTGCCTCCTCCAGCGACGCCGGCGAGACTTCGGTGCGTGCGGTGGTCGAGAAGGCCCTGGCAATCGCCCGTCATACCGGCGAGGATCCCGCCTCTGGCCTGGCCGACGCACGGCTGATGGCTACCGAGCTGCCGGACCTCGATGTGCACCATCCCTGGCCGCTATCCATCGACGAGGCCACCGACCTGGCGTTGCGCTGCGAGTCGGCCGGCCGTGGCATGGCGGGCATCAAGAGCTCCGACGGGGCCAGCCTCTCCAGCGGTGAGGGGGTGCGCGTCTATGCGAACAGCCATGGATTTCTGGGCAGCCAGTGCGGCAGCCGCCACTCGCTCTCCTGCATGCTGATCGCCGAAGACGAGAACGGCATGCAGCGCGACTACGACTACACCAGCGCCCGTGCGCCCCGCGACCTGAGCGCTGCCGAGACGGTAGGCGAAAGTGCCGCCCGCCGAACCCTCCAGCGCCTCGGTGCCCGGCGTCCGGTGACCGGTCGGATGCCGGTGCTCTTCGATCCTACTCTCGCCGGTGGCCTGGTCGGCCATCTGATGGGGGCGATTGCCGGGGGGGCCCTCTATCGACAGGCCTCCTTCCTCTGTGATCGGCTTAACGACCCGCTCTTCCCCGATTGGTTCAGCCTTGGCGAGCGGCCCATGGAGGTCGGCGCCATGGCAAGCTCGCCGTTCGACGGCGACGGCGTCCAGACCCGTGACAATGTCTTCATCCGCGATGGCCGCCTCGCCAGCTATATGCTGTCGGCCTACAGCGCCCGTCGGCTGGGTCTCGAGACCACCGGCAATGCCGGGGGCGCGCGCAACCTGCGCATCACCGCACCCCTGGAGAGCCGCGAGGCGCTGCTCGCCCGCATGGGCCGGGGCGTGCTGGTCACCGAGCTGATGGGACAGGGGGTCAACGGCGTGACGGGCGACTACTCGCGGGGCGCCGCCGGCTTCTGGGTCGAGGATGGCCGGATCCAGCACCCGGTGGAAGAGTTCACCATCGCTGGCAACCTGGAGACGATGTTCAAGGGGCTGGTCGGTGTGGGAGACGATACCGATACCCGCGGCAGCATCCATACCGGGAGTTGGCTGGTCGACGAGATGATGGTAGCGGGCGGCTGACGGCGTCAGCCGTCTTCCTCGAAGCGTGCTTCGAAGAGCGCCTCGATGGCTTCCATCGCTGCCTCCGCCTCCTTGCCTTCGGTACAGACCTCGAGCTCGGTGCCGCAGGGGGCGGCAAGGATCAGCAGCGACATGATATTGCCGGCGTCGGCCTGCTGCTCACCGCGATACACGGTGACCTTGGCATTGAAGGGCTGGCAGCATTGCACCAGTTTGGTCGCGGCGCGGGCATGCAGGCCGCGTCGATTGTTCAGGGTCAGCTTGCGACTCGGCACGCTTCAGGTTCCTTCCTGCGCGGGTTTGCCCCCGGCCAGTTCCTGGCCGTCGGGTAGAGTGAGCTGCACCCCAAGCTCACGATGACGCAGCCGGACGATCTCATGATGTTTCGCCAGCCGGTCAGCCAGACGTGTGGCCAGATAGACCGAGCGGTGCTGGCCGCCGGTGCAGCCGATGGCTATGGTCAGGTAGCTGCGCTGACTGGCCTGGTAGTGTGGTAGCCAGCGCTCCACCCAGGCGAGAATGTCGTCGAGCATCTCGCCGACGATCGGATAGCCGGCCAGGAAGGCGATGATGCTGGGGTCGCGGCCCGTGGCATCACGCAGCGCCGGATCCCAGTAAGGGTTGGGCAGGCAGCGGGCATCGAAGACGATGTCGGCATCCAGCGGTACCCCACGCTTGAAGCCGAAGGACTCCACGGTCAGGGTCATCCGTTCGGCTCGGTGGCCTGCAACCTGGTCGGTGATTCGACCCCGGAGCTCGTGCACCGAGAGACGCGTGGTGTCGATCACCAGGTCGGCAAGGTCGCGGATCTCGGAGAGCGACTGTTCTTCGGTATCGATCGCCTCGGCAAGCGTCATGTCGCTGTCGCGCGTCAGGGGATGCCGGCGACGGGTCTGGGAGTAGCGTTCCAGGAGAATGCGGGCGTCGGTGGTCAGGTAGACCACCTGATAGTCGACCTGACGGTCGCGCAATTCCTCGAGCAGTTCGGGAAAGCGTTCCAGTGCCTCGGGCAGGTTGCGGGCATCGATGCTGACGGCGATCGAGGAGCGCAGGGAGCGGTTGTCCTGAAGTTCATCGACAAGCGAGCCCAGCAGCATCGCCGGCAGGTTGTCGATGGCGTAATAGCCCAGGTCTTCCAGCGCCTGCAGCGCGATCGACTTGCCGGAGCCGGACCGACCACTGATGATCACAAGCTGCATGCGGGTCTCCTGGTCATGGGCGGCCGGGCGGCCCGAGAATGAAGGGGTCAGCCCTCCTGGCTGCCGGACGTGGAGTGTCGTCGTATCGCTTCCATCAGGCGTTCATGGATTTCACGCTGGCTGGTGCTGTAACGTAACTTGGCCCGGGTGTCAGCATCGTTCATCACGCTGGCGACCTGGCCGAGCAGGGCGAGGTGGGCCTCGTCGGCTTCTTCAGGCACCAGCAGCACGAACACCAGATCGACGGGCTCCCCATCGATGGCGTCGAAGTCCACCGGCTCGGTCAGCTTCAGAAAGCCGGCGATGGGAGCCTTGCAGTGGGGGTTGCGGGCATGGGGAATGGCGACCCCGTTGCCGATGCCGGTACTGCCCAGTCGCTCTCGCCCGATCAGTCGACTGAAGACCTCCTGACTGTCGAGACTGGGCGTATTCTGGGCAATGAAGGTACTGAAGAACTCCAGTACCCGCTTCTTGCTTCCCCCGGGCACATCGAAGAGGGTGCGCTCGGGGGGCAGGATGGCGTCCAGTGTCATGACGGATCAGCGGGCGCCGGCGCCTTGGGCGCGGGCCTGGGCTTTTTCCTTGTGCTTGACCAGTTGGCGATCGATCTTGTCGGCCAGGGCATCGATGGCGGCATACATGTCGTTTTCCATGGCTTCGGCATGCAGGTCGGCACCGGCCGCGTGCAGGGTGCAGGCCGCCTGCTGGCGTTCTTTCTCAACCGAGAGGGTGACCTGCACATTGGTTATGTTGTCGTAGTGGCGTTCCACGCGGGCGAGCTTCTCTTGCACATAGTCACGCAGGGCGTCGGTCAGTTCCACATGATGGCCGGTGATGTTGACTTGCATGGCACGCTCCTTGCTCTTTCGGGTTATGGGTCGATTGTAACCCTTTTTGCTGTTCTGCATACCCCCTCGGCCCAGGGGATTCAAGATGAGCAGGATCAGCGTCATTTCAACCGCTTGCGTCTACACCACAGGCACGGCTCGGGGGCGCTGGTGGCGGCAGTGAGGGGCAGTCAACGTAGCTGCTTGCGCTCGCTGGAGGACGGAATGCCCATGGCCTCGCGGTACTTCGCGACCGTACGTCTTGCGACGCTGATGCCGGCCTCATCGAGCAGGCTGACCAGCTTGCTGTCGGAGAGCGGCTTGCGAGGAGGCTCGTCCTGGATCAGCTTGCGGATGCGCGCCCGGATCGCGGTGCTGGAGTGGGCCTCGCCTTCGCCGCCGCCGACCTGGCTGGAGAAGAAGTACTTGAGCTCGAACATGCCGCGTGGGGTGTGGATGAATTTCTGAGTGGTAACCCGCGAGATGGTCGACTCGTGCAACTCCACCACCCGGGCGATGTCGGCCAGGATCAGCGGCTTCATTGCCTCCTCGCCGTGTTCCAGGAAGTCGAGTTGACGCGCCATGATCTCGCGGCCGACCCTCAGCAGGGTGTCGTTGCGGCTCGACAGGCTCTTCATCAGCCAGCGTGCCTCCTGGAGATGATCCTTGAGAAACTGGTTGTCCTCGCTCTTGTCCGCCCGCCGGATCAGGGCGGCATAGTCAGGCTGGATGCGCAGCCGAGGCATGGCATCCGGATTGAGTTCCACCTGCCAGCCGTCGCGAGTGTGGCGGGCAACAAGGTCGGGAATGACATGGGCACTGTCGGCGACATTGAAGGCGCTGCCGGGGCGCGGATCCAGCGAGCGTACTACCTCGATCACCGTGTTCAGGGCGTCGTCGTCGAGGCCGAGGCGGCGCTTGAGCAGCCGGCGGTCATCGCCGGCGAGCGCCTCGAGGAACTGGCGGACCAGGCGACGGGCCTGGGGAAGCAGCGGGGTGTCATCGGGCAGGGTAGCCAGCTGCAGCATCAGGCATTCGCGCAGGTCACGGGCGAAGACCCCCGTCGGCTCGAACTGCTGCAGGCGGAAAAGCACCTGCTCGATGTCGCGCGTCTTGAGGTCCTCGAGGCCCTGTGCCCTGAGACCGACACGGATCTCCTCAAGGGGCTGAATCAGGTAGCCATCGCCGTTGATACTATCAATCAGGTTTTCGGCGATGTGTAACCGGCGGGGGTCAAGGTCGGTCATGGCCAGCTGCCAGGCCAGGTGGCCCTGGAGACTCTGGCCGGAAGCCTGGCGCTCGAAGTCGGGGCCCTCGCTGCTGCCGCCGCTGCCCGCTGAAGCGAAGTCTTGATAGGTATCGGACCATTCGCTGTCGGTGCTGAGCTCTTCCGGAATCTCGCTGGCCCACTCTTCTTCGGGGGCTTCGCTGACCGTCTGCTCCCCGAAATCATCCTCGACCTCGAGCATGGGGTTGGATTCCAGCGCCTGCTGGATCTCCTGGCGCAGTTCCAGGGTCGAGAGCTGCAGCAGTGCAATGGCCTGCTGCAGCTGGGGCGTCATCGTCAGCTGGGTACCGACGCGCAGTTGCAGGGACGCCTTCATGGCCATGAGAGGGGTACCCTCAGCTTGTCGAAAACCTCAACCCTAGCCGTTCGTCGGGGGAGCGTGCAAGCAAAAGCTCAGCAATAATCATGCCATGCGCAATCTTCATGCCGTTATGGAATAGCGACATACTTATCAGATGATTGCGATCAGAGGCGGAAGTCTTCACCCAGATAGACTTCGCGGACGCGCTGATCGGCGAGAATCGTCTCGGCATTGCCTTCGGCGATAATGCGGCCGTCACCGACGATGTAGGCCGTATCACAGATGTCGAGCGTGTCGCGGACATTGTGGTCGGTGATGAGCACGCCGATATCGCGGGCCTTCAACTGGCGGATGATGCCCTTGATCTCGCCTACCGAGATGGGGTCGACCCCGGCGAAGGGCTCGTCGAGCAGGATAAAGGCGGGCTCGGTCGCCAGTGCACGGGCGATCTCGACCCGGCGCCGCTCGCCGCCGGAAAGGCTCATGCCGAGGTTGTCGCGGATGTGCGTGACATGGAAGTCCTCGAGCAGCTTCTCCAGCCGGGCTCGGCGCCCGATGCGGTCGAGATCCTTGCGGGTCTCGAGAATCGCCATGATGTTGTCGGCGACCGACAGCTTGCGGAAGATCGAGGCCTCCTGTGGCAGGTAGCCGATACCGGCTCGTGCGCGTTCGTGCATGGCCGCCGAGGAGAGGTCGAGGTCGTCGATGAACACCGAGCCGGCATCGGCGCGCACCAGACCGACGATCATGTAGAAGGAGGTGGTCTTGCCGGCCCCGTTGGGGCCGAGCAGGCCGACGATTCGGCCCTGTTGGATGGAGAGGCTGATGTCCTGGACCACCCGGCGGCGCTTGTAGCTCTTGGCGAGATGACGAGCGCTCAGGGTCTTCATCACTGGCCTTCCTGCTGTTCGGGCTCGAGGGTCATGCGCACACGCTGGCGATCCTCGACGCCCTCGGCATCGGCTCGCGCCTGGACCACTCGACGATCGAGGAAGTACTCCAGATAGCCGCCGTCGAAGGTGTCGCCACCCTGGTGTAGCTCCGCTCGGTCGATCAGCTCGATACGGCGCTCGGCGACATGATAGACGATGGTACGTCCCCAGCCGCGTACCACGGGCTCGTCCGGGGCGGGCTTCTGCTCGATATAGGCACGTTCGCCGGTGGCGGTGGCGAGCGTCAGCAGGCCCTGATCATTGCGCCGGATCTCCACTCGGTCGCCGGTCAGCTGCATGCTGCCCTGGCGGATATCCACGTCGCCGGTGTAGACGGCGGTGCCGGCGCGATCATCGAGGTCGAGACGATCGGCCTCCACCTCGACCGGGGCGTTGGCATCGCCCTCCAGGGCCAGGGCAGGCGCGCTGCCCAGCAGCAGGCCGATGACGCCAAGGGTCAGCAGGGGAACGAAAGGGGATCGCATCATGACTCGGGGGCCTCGCGGGTGTCGGGCGGATGGTGGCCACGCACATTGTCGGTCAGCCGGGCGCGGTTGTCATGGAGCCAGGCGTCGAAACGCTCGCCACGCATCCGCTGGGGGGGCTGGCGCAGCAGGGCCGGGGTGTCGCTCCAGGCATGGCCGCTGTCGGCGTCGAAATGTAGCACCTCGGTATCGAGCTGCCAGCGCTCGGCGGGAGCCAGGAGTCGCGCATCGCCGGAGAGGGTCAGGGGATTGCCGCCTGTCCCGAGGGTGCCCCGCTCACCGCTGGCCAGCCAGCTACGCCCCGAGTCGTCCAGAAGTCGTGCCTTCGGGCGCTCAAGGCGAGTGATATCGTCATGCGGGGTATGGGTCAGGCGCGGGGTGTCGAGCCGCTGATGAAGGCGTCCTTGGGCATCGAAACGGGTCAACCGGGCGTCTTCGAGATAGTAATCCGGCTCTCCGGCCTCGCCTCCCGGCACCGGCCCGGGGTGCGGATCCTCGCTCAGGTCGAGCATTGCCAGCCCGCCACCTAGAGTGAGCAGCAGCACCAGCAGGCCGGTGCGAAAGCCGGGGCGCGGGAGGCGCATAAATCAGCTCGTGCCGTGCAGGTAGGTATCGAGCACGGCATCCCAGTGCCCCTGGGCCTGGAGCAGGGTGTCGCATATCTCGCGCACGGCGCCATGGCCCCCCACGGACTCGGTGACCCAGTCGGCTTGCTGGCGTATATAGGCCGGTGCACCTGGCACGCTGATGCCGACTCCGGCGCGTCGGATGGTGGCAACATCGGGCATGTCGTCACCGCAGTAGGCGACCTGCTCGAGGTCAAGGCTCAGGCGTCTGCAGAGTTCTCGCAGCACCGTGAGCTTCTTCTCGGCCCCCTGAAAGACATGCTTAATACCCAGCGCAGCGGCGCGTTGGCTGACCATTGGCGAATCGCGGCCGGTGATCAGGGCCACCACGATGCCGGCTCGCTGCGCCATCTTGATGCCGTGGCCATCGTGGGTATGAAAGGCCTTGATCTCGACGCCATCGGCCTGGAAATAGAGGCGCCCGTCAGTGAGCACGCCGTCCACGTCCATGGCAAGCAGGCGGACGTGGCGCAGGCGGTCGACGAGTTGGCTGTCGAACAGGGGTGAATCGAGGCTCATGGTGTCTCCAGCAGTCTGGGGCTTGGGGGGGGGCGAAGGGCGTCAGATGACGCCGCTGGCGAGCAGGTCATGCATGTGGAGGGCGCCAACCGGGTAGCCGTCGGTATCGACCACGGCCAGTGCCGAGATGCGATTGTCCTCCATGATGCGTACTGCCTCGGCGGCCAGGGTATCGGGGGCGACGCGCTTGCCGGGGCGAGTCATGACCTCGTCGACGAGAAGACCGGAGAGGTCGCTGTGCTGGTCCAGGGTGCGACGCAGGTCGCCGTCGGTGTAGACCCCGACCAGATAACCCTCGGTATCGACCACGCAGGTGAAGCCCAGCCCCTGGCGGGTGATCTCCAGCAGGGCATCGCGTAGCGGGCTACCCAGGGCGACCCGGGGCAGTCGACGGCCCTGGTGCATCAGATCGGCGACTCGCAGCAGCAGGCGCTTGCCCAGGCTACCGCCCGGATGGGAGAGGGCGAAGTCCTCGGCGGTGAAACCACGCGACTCGAGCAGCGCCACCGCCAGGGCGTCGCCGAGCGCCAGGGCGGCGGTGGTGGACGAGGTCGGTGCCAGGTCCAGCGGACAGGCCTCGCGTTCGACACCGGCATCGAGGTGGGCTTCGGCGTGTCGAGCCAGGGTCGAGCCGGGCCGGCCGGTCATGCTGATCAGGGGCGCGCCCATGCGCTTGAGGAGCGGCAGCAGGGCGGTAACCTCGGCGGTCTCGCCGGAATTGGAGAGGGCCAGCACCACATCGCCGGGGGTAATCATGCCCAGATCGCCATGGCTGGCTTCGCCCGGATGCACGAAGAAGGCCGGTGTGCCGGTGCTGGCCAGGGTGGCGGCGATCTTGCCGGCGACATGGCCCGACTTGCCCATGCCGGTGACCACCACTCGCCCGCGACAGGCCAGGATCAACTCGCAGGCGTGGTCGAAGGCGTCGTCGAGGCGTCCGGCCAGGGCGGCAATGGCCTGCTGTTCCAGTTCCAGGGTGCGTCGGGCGCTCTCGCGCAGTGGAGACGTGCCGGCGGTAATGGGGGGGTCGTTGGTCATGGTGGTGATTGTTGCCCGATGTGGGGTTTCACTCAAGGGGTCAGGTGCCGGCGGAAAGGCCAGTGCTGCCGAGCCAGGCCAGGTAGACGGCGTAGCTCAGTACCAGCAGGCCTCCAGGCAGGCGCCCCAGATGGCCGCGGCGGTTCCACAGCAGCAGCGCCCCCAGGGTAAGCGTCAGGACCAGCATTACCGGGTAGTCGCGGCCGGCCGCGTCGGGATTCGTCGCCCCTGGAGCGAGCAGGGCCGGCACCGGAAGCACGGTCAGCATGTTGAAGAGATTGGAGCCGATGACGTTGCCGATAGCCAGGTCGTGGTGGCGCTTGAGGGCGCTGGCCACGCAGGCCGCCAGCTCCGGCAGGCTGGTGCCGATGGCCACCACGGTCAGCCCGATGACCAGTTCGCTGATGCCGAGCCCACGGGCCAGCTCGCTGGCGCCCCACACCAGGGCGCGTGAACTGGCCACCATGATGACGAGGGTGACTGCCAGCCATGCCAGCGCCTGGCCCAATGCCATCCCGGGAATTTCGCCCGCCACCTCGTCATCCGGGGTGTCGGCGAGGAATAGCCACCACAGGCTGAACACGAGCAGCAGCAGCAGCAGCAGGCCATCGAAGCGGTCGAGGTGGCCATTGGCCAGGGTATAGCCAGCCAGGCCGGTGGCGCCGAGCAGCAGTGGCAGCTCGCGGCGAACGATGGAGAAGCGCACCGGGACCGGCACCACGAGGGCGGTCACGCCCAGCACCAGGGCAATGTTGGCGATATTGGAGCCCAGCGCATTGCCGATGGCAAGGTCGGGCACCCCGTCCAGGGACGCCATGACCGAGACCACGATCTCCGGTGCCGAGGTGCCCAGCGAGACAACGGTCATCCCCACCAGCAGGGTGCTCATCCCGGCGCGCCAGGCGGTGGCCGCGGCTGCTCCGACGAAGCGGTCGGCGCTCCACAGCAGGCCGACGAAGCCGAGCATGACGATCAGCAGGGGGAGGAGCATGGCAAGGTCCGGGACGGTGTGCGGGGGCGCACATTGAACATGCCGGGGTCGAGTGGTGCAAGAGACGAGAGCGCTGGCGCGCCGGGGTATGGTTAGGATACGATGTTCGATAATACTTTCGAGGAAGGAAAAGCGATGACGGACTCCCCCTTCGTGGAAGTGGAGAGCCTGTACTTCTCGCGCGGCGAGATGGAGATTTTCCGCGGCGTCGATCTGGTGATCCCGCGCGGTCGGATCACTGCCATCATGGGCCCCAGCGGTACCGGCAAGACCACCCTGCTCAAGATGATCGGAGGGCAGTTGATCCCTGATTCGGGGCGGGTGAGCATCGCTGGCCAGGACGTCCATGCGCTGTCGCGCAAGGCGCTGTTCGTGCTTCGCCGGCGAATGGGCATGCTGTTTCAGAGCGGGGCGCTGTTTTCCGACCTCGATGTCTTCGAGAACGTGGCCTTCCCGCTGCGCGTGCATACCGATCTTCCCGAGGCGATGATCCGTGACGTTGTGCTGATGAAGCTGCAGGCCGTTGGCTTGCGCGGGGCCCGGGAGCTGATGCCCTCGGAGCTCTCCGGCGGCATGGCGCGTCGGGTTGCACTGGCGCGCGCCATCGCCCTGGATCCGGAATTGATCCTCTACGACGAGCCCTTCGCCGGCCAGGACCCCATTTCGATGGGTGTGCTGGTGCAACTGATCAAGCGCCTCAACGAGGCGCTGGGGCTGACGGCCGTGGTGGTCTCCCACGACATCAAGGAGACGCTCTCTATCGCCGACTACGTCTATGTGATCGCCGATGGCCAGGTGATGGCCCACGGCACGCCGGCAAGCCTCGACGCGGATCTCGATCCCCGGGTCAGTCAGTTCATGCATGGCGAGCCCGACGGGCCGGTGCCCTTCCATTATCCGGCGATGGACTTCCATGCCGACATTCTGGGCAGCGGGGGGCCGCGATGATCGAGCAGATCCGGCATCTGGGCCGGCGTGGCTGCGAGCTGCTCGAAGCGCTGGGCCGGGCGGGCATCTTCCTCGGCCAGTCGGCGGTGGGGGTACCGTCCCGCGAGGGACTCTATCTCTGGGTGCGACAGATGCATTTCGTGGGCGTGATGTCGCTGGCCATCGTGCTGGTCTCGGGGCTGTTCATCGGCATGGTGATAGCCCTGCAAGGCTATACCATTCTGGTCGATTTCGGGGCGGAGCAGGCCTTGGGGCAGATGGTGGCGCTCTCCCTCTTGCGCGAGCTGGGCCCGGTGGTGACAGCGCTGCTGTTCGCCGGCCGTGCCGGCTCTGCCCTGACCGCCGAGATCGGTCTCATGAAGGCCACCGAGCAGCTGACCAGCATGGAGATGATCGGGGTCGATCCGCTGCGTCGTGTGGTTGCGCCGCGACTCTGGGCCGGCTTCGTGGCGCTGCCGCTGCTGACCATCGGTTTCAGCGTGGTGGGCGTATGGGGCGGGCAACTGGTCGGCGTCGAGTGGCTAGGCGTCTTCGAGGGCTCCTACTGGGGCAACATGCAGGCCAGTGTCGCGTTCATTGACGATGTCGGCAACGGCCTGATCAAGAGCCTGGTGTTCGCCCTGGTGGTGACCTGGATCGCGGTGTTCCAGGGCTACGACCTGATTCCCACCTCGGAAGGTATCTCGCGTGCCACCACTCGTACGGTGGTCTATTCATCTCTCGCGGTGCTGGGCCTGGATTTCGTGCTTACCGCCTTGATGTTCGGAGGGCTTTCCTGATGTTCGGAGTATACGGATGAAACGCAGCAAGACGATGGAGCTCGGGGTCGGCCTGTTCATGCTGGCCGGTATCCTGGGTCTGGTTTTCCTGGGGCTGAGGGTCAGCGGCATGAGTCTTGCCCTGCCCAGCGAGACCTTTCGACTGGAAGCCAACTTCGCCAGCATAGGCGGACTCAAGCCTCGTGCGCGGGTCACCATGGCCGGTGTCACCGTAGGGCGGGTCGAGGCCATCGAGCTGGATACCGAGTGGTATGATGCGCGGGTGGTGATGGAACTCGATGCCGAACTGGAAGGTGTTCTACCCGAGGACAGTACCGCCGCCATTCTTACCGCTGGCCTGCTCGGTGAACAGTACGTGGGCCTCTCCATGGGAGGGGCGCCCGAAACCCTCGCCGATGGCGATACCGTGCGTGATACACAGTCTGCCCTGGTGCTGGAAGAGTTGATCCAGCAGTTCGTGACCAGCATGGTCAAGGAGTGAACGAGATGAAGAAGATGTGGAACTTTCACGCGCTGCTCGCAGGGATCTGCCTGATGCTGATGGCGTTGCCGGCGACCGCCCAGCCCGATCAGAGCCCCGAGCAGATGATCCGTGCCAGCATCGATGAGCTGATGACGCGGATCGAGGGGCGAGAGGAGTACTTCGCCGATAACCTCGATGAGCTCGAGACCATCGTCGACAACAGCCTCGAGGAGGTGGCCGACTTTCGCTACATCGCCGCCAGCGTGATGGGGCGCTATTTCAGCAGTGCCACTCCGTCGCAGCGGTCGCGCTTTGTCGAGACCTTCCGCAAGACCTTGATCGATACCTATACCAAGGGCCTGGTAACGTTCGACTACCGCGAGATTCGGGTTCTCGATAACCAGCAGGCCTCCCGCTACGAGGATCAGGCCAGCGTGGCCATGGAAGTGGTGGCCAACGATGGCTCCGTCTATCCCGTCAGCTATTCGCTGCGCCTGTCCGACGGCCAGTGGAAGGTGGTCAACGTGATCGTCAACGGCATCAACCTGGGGCTGACCTTCCGCAATCAGTTCGACCAGGCCATGCGCGATCATAATCGGGATTATGACGCGGTCATCGAAGGCTGGGCGCCCGAACTTGCCGTAGAGGAGCTGGAGGAGGGGGGGAACGCATGAGCGTGCTGCTGGAGCAGCACGGTTCCTGCCTGCAGTCCGATGGCTGCCGACTCGTGGTGACCGGCGAAGTCGGTTTCGAGGCTGCATCGGCAATGTCTGAGGCTGGCCGTGACTGGCTGGCCGACCAACCTGACGGCAGCGAGGTGGTCTTCGACCTGAGCGGCGTCGAGCGTGTCAGCAGTGCGGCGCTCAGCGTGCTGCTGGAGTGGACCCGCCAGGCCCGGGATGCCGGTGTCGAGGTGGCGTCTGTCAATCTCTCGGCGCCTCTCGATCGCCTGACGCGGCTGGCGGGACTCGAGACCCTGCTGCCCCTCGATGGGGCCGACGCAGCCTGAGCCGGCCTTCCTCCCCATCGCCAAGCGCGATGCTTTTCTTTACCATGGCGTGCCATGACATCCTTCGTTGCTGACGGTCATCATATGGCCGTCAGCAGCGTTTCCGCGACGAATCGACCAACCACAGGAGTGCCGGTGCCATGCAACCCAGCGAAGTGAAGGCGCTGCTCGAGAGCCGCCTCGACGGCTGCGAGTTCCATATCCAGGGTGAAGGATGCAACTTCCAGGTGGTGGCCGTGGGCGAGATCTTCGACGGACTCTCGCCGGTCAAGCGCCAGCAGATGATCTACGGTGCGCTGTCTGAAGAAATTGCCTCCGGCGCCCTGCATGCGGTGAGCATCAAGACTTATACCCCTCAGCAGTGGCAGGCCGCCACCGACAACCAGGGGGCCTGACGGTCGACCTTTCATGGACAAGCTGATCATTACCGGTAATGGCCCTGTCGACGGCGAGGTCTGGGCCAGTGGTGCCAAGAACGCCGCCCTGCCGATCCTCTGTGCGACCCTGCTGGCCGACGAGCCGGTGACCATCGGTAACCTGCCGCACCTGCAGGACATCACTACTACCCTGGAGCTGCTCGGCCACATGGGCGTAGAGGCCGTGATGGGCGACAGGATGTGCATCCAGCTCGATGGTTCCCAGGTATCCCATTGCCATGCGCCCTACGAGCTGGTCAAGAAGATGCGCGCCTCCATTCTGGTGCTCGGTCCGCTGCTGGCCCACTTTGGCCATGCGGATGTCTCACTGCCTGGCGGCTGTGCCATCGGCTCGCGTCCGGTGGATCTGCACCTCCGCGGTCTCGAGGCCATGGGGGCCGAGATCAGCGTCGATGCCGGCTATATCCGCGCCAGGGTGGATGGCCGCCTGCACGGCGCCACCATCTTCTTCGATACCGTCACCGTGACCGGTACCGAGAACCTGCTCATGGCGGCGACTCTGGCGGACGGCACCACGGTGCTGGAGAATGCTGCCCGGGAGCCCGAGGTGGTCGACCTGGCCGAGTGCCTGATCAAGATGGGGGCCAGGATTCGTGGGCAGGGCACCGACACCATCGTCGTCGAGGGCGTCGAGCGGCTGCACGGCGCCTACCATGACGTCATGCCCGACCGCATCGAGACCGGCACCTTTCTGGTGGCGGCGGCGCTTTCCCGGGGGCGGGTGCGGGTGCGCAACACGCGTTCCGACATCCTCGATGCCGTGCTCGCCAAGCTCGAGGAAGCGGGGGCCACCATCACCACCGGCGAAGGCTGGATCGAGCTCGACATGCACGGCAGGCGGCCGATAGCGGTCAACGTGCGCACCGCACCCTATCCGGCCTTCCCCACCGACATGCAGGCGCAGTTCGTGGCGATGAACGCCGTGGCCGAGGGCACCGCCAGGGTGGTGGAGACGATCTTCGAGAATCGCTTCATGCACGTGCAGGAGCTCAACCGCATGGGGGCCGACATCGCCCTGGAGGGCAACACCGCGGTGATCACCGGGGTCGAGTCTCTTTCCGGCGCCCCGGTCATGGCCACCGATCTGCGTGCCTCCGCTTCACTGGTAATCGCGGCGATGATGGCCGAGGGCGAGACGCTGGTTGATCGTATCTACCATATCGACCGTGGCTACGAATGCATCGAGGAAAAACTGCAGCTGCTGGGCGCGCGCATCAGGCGTATCCCCGGCTGAGCCCACAACAGGCGAGACCATGAGCAAGCAACTGATTCTGGCCCTCTCCAAGGGCCGCATTCTCGACGAGACCCTGCCGCTGCTGGCCGATGCCGGTATCGAGCCGGTCGAGGATCTGGGCAAGAGCCGCAAGCTGCTGTTCGATACCAACTTGTCGGATGTCAAACTGGTGGTGATCCGAGCCACGGACGTGCCGACCTATGTGCAGCTCGGTGCAGCGGATCTTGGCGTGGCTGGCAAGGACGTGCTGCTCGAGCATGGCCTCGAGGGCCTGTATGAGCCCCTCGACCTGGAGATCGCCCGCTGCAGGCTGATGACTGCCGGTATCACCGGGGCCGAGCCGGCCCGGGCCCGCCGGCGGGTAGCCACCAAGTTCGTCAACGTGGCGCGCCGCTACTATGCGGAGCAGGGTATTCAGGCCGAGGTGATCAAGCTCTACGGTGCCATGGAACTGGCGCCCCTGATGAACCTGGCCGACGAGATCGTCGATATCGTCGATACCGGCAATACCCTGCGGGCCAACGGCATGGAGCCGCGCGAGCTGATCGCCCCGATCAGCACCCGGCTGGTGGTCAACAAGGCGGCCATGACCATGAAGCATGACCGCCTGAAACCGCTCATCGCACGCCTGCGCGAGGCGGTGGCGACGCGTCGCGATAGCCTCACCGAGTCGGCTCCATAGCCAGGCCTGCCTTGCCTGCGGCCCGGCGCCGCGGCACGCTTGCCATAGTCAACGAACCCCGTTTCGAGAGGAAGCCGCTGCCATGAGCCCATCCCCCACCGACGGCGTCGACATCGCGCGACTATCGACTTCTCAGGCCGACTTCGATCACCGCCTGGACGACCTGCTGGCCTGGGAAGGGGTCTCCGATGTCTCGGTCCAGCAGCGCGTCGACGAGATTCTCGCCGCCGTCAAGGCCCGGGGCGACGCCGCACTGGTCGAGTACTCGAACCGCTTCGACCGGCTCGCCGTATCGTCCATGGCCGAGCTGACCTTGAGTGAAGCTCGGCTGCGCCAGGCCTTCGAGGGGCTTCCGGCGGAGCAGAGCGACGCCCTGGCGAACGCGGCCGAGCGCATTCGCGCCTACCATGAGCATCAGAAGCCGGCCTCCTGGCACTACACCGAGGCGGACGGGACCGTGCTGGGCCAGCAGGTCACGCCGCTGGATCGCGCAGGCATCTACGTGCCGGGCGGCAAGGCGGCCTATCCCTCCTCGGTGCTGATGAATGCCATTCCCGCCCATGTGGCCGGCGTTCGCGAGATCGTCATGGTGGTGCCGACTCCCGATGGCATTCTCAACGAGCTGGTGTTGGCGGCCGCCTACCTCGCCGGCGTCGACCACGTCTTTACCCTCGGCGGTGCCCAGGCGGTGGCGGCCCTGGCCTTCGGCACCGAGACCGTGCCGCGGGTGGACAAGGTTGTCGGTCCGGGGAACATTTACGTGGCCACTGCCAAGCGGGCGGTGTTCGGCCAGGTGGGTATCGACATGATTGCCGGCCCCTCGGAGATCCTGGTGGTCTCGGATGGCGGGACGGACCCCGACTGGTTGGCCATGGACCTCTTCTCCCAGGCCGAGCACGACGAGCAAGCCCAGGCGGTGCTGGTGAGCTGGGACCTCGCGCACCTTCAGGCGGTGGAGGCGTCGATCGCACGGCTGCTGCCGACCCTTGAGCGTGCTCCTATCGTGCGCGAGTCGCTGGCCCGCCGTGGTGCGCTGATTCATTGTCAGGATCGTGACGAAGCGATGAGACTGATCAACCGCATCGCTCCCGAGCATCTGGAGCTTTCGGTTGCCAATCCCGAGGGCTGGCTGCCCGAGGTGCGCCATGCCGGGGCCATCTTCATGGGACGTTATACCGCCGAGGCGCTGGGCGACTACTGCGCCGGCCCCAACCACGTGCTGCCCACCTCGGGGACGGCGCGCTTCTCCTCACCCCTGGGGGTCTACGATTTCCAGAAGCGCTCCTCGATCATTCACTGCTCGGCGGAGGGGGCCGGGGAACTCGGCAAGATCGCCTCCACCCTGGCCAGGGGCGAGTCGCTTACCGCCCACGCCCGCTCGGCCGAGTATCGCCTCAAGGCGTGACGCTGGGGGAAAGGGGGAATGAGCGGCCCCGGGAAGGTAGAGGGCCTCGCCGACCGGCGGGGCCCTTCGTCGTTGAGGGGGCTCACTCCCCGTCGGCCCGTCGCGTTTCCGGGGTCGGTCGTTCCCCGAGCTCGATGGTCAGCTCCCGGCGTTCGCCCCCCCGGACCACCGTCAGCGGCAGCTGGGTACCCGGCGCCACCGCGGCGATGTCGCTCATGGTGCGTCGAGGGTCGAGCACCGGCTGGCCATCGACTTCCAGCAGCACGTCACCGGGCTGCAGGCCAGCCTGGTCAGCGGGGCCGCCCGGCACCACGCCGGCGATGATCACCCCGACCGGCGCCTGCAGCCCGAAGGAAGCGGCCAGCTCCTGGTTGAGCTCCTGGGCCTCGATGCCCATCCAGCCGCGGATGACGCGTCCCCGGGTGACCAGCTCGTCGAGGATGTTGCGGGCCAGGTTGGCGGGGATCGCGAAGCCGATGCCCTGAGAGCCACCTGAGCGCGAGAAGATGGCGGTATTGATCCCGACCAGGGCGCCCTCGGCGTTGACCAGTGCCCCCCCTGAATTGCCGGGATTGATGGCGGCATCGGTCTGGATGAAGTCCTCGTAGGCATTGAGACCCAGATGGTTGCGTCCCGTAGCGCTGATGATGCCCATGGTGACGGTCTGACCCACGCCGAAGGGGTTCCCGATGGCCAGCGAGACGTCCCCCACCGCGACCCGGGTGGTGTCGGTCAGCTCGATGACCGGCAGTGATTCCAGATCGATGCGCAGCACGGCAAGGTCACTCTCGGGGTCGGTGCCGATCACCTCGGCCAGGATCTCCCGACCATCGCGCAGGGCAACCTGGATCTGGTCGGCACCGCGGATCACGTGGTGGTTGGTCAGCACGTAACCATCTTCACTGACGATCACCCCGGAGCCGAGGCTTGAGAGCATGCGTTGGCGGCTGGGCAAGTCGTCACCGAAGAACTGGCGGAAAAAGGGGTCTGACATCAGCGGATGCTCCTCCCGCTCGACCACCCGACTGGAGTAGATGTTGACGACCGCCGGAGCGGCCCGCTCCACCGCCTGCGCATAGCTCACAGGCCCTTGCTGGCGAGTGATGGGCTCTGCCTGACGTACCTCTGGCGCCTCGCGGGACTGGCTCTCGTTGTCGGACTGCACCAGCGCTGGGGTGGCAGGAGGGGCCGGTGGTGAGGCCGGCCGACCGATCAGCTGCGGGAAGGCATTGAGCAGCACGATGGCCGCCAGCACGCCGATGAGCACAGGCCAGAGATAGGGGAGCAGGGTGCGTCGCATGCAGCGGGGATCCTTGTCGACGGTGCCGGGTCGCGGGCTGTCCTCCCGCTGGTTACACTGTGCGGATTGTAACATTACCCACCCGACCGCGCCCGGAGACTGCATGACGAATCGCGACGACCTGGTCGCCGCCTGCGACCGACTGCTGGAGCCCGAACGCTTCAAAGACTACACCGTGAATGGCCTGCAGGTGGCCGGCAGCGAGCATGTCACACGGTTGATGACCGGGGTGACGGCCTGCCAGGCCCTGCTCGACGAAGCGGTGGCCTGGAAAGCCGACTTGGTGCTGGTGCATCACGGCTACTTCTGGAAGAACGAGCCGGTCACCGTCACCGGCATCAAGCGCCGGCGCCTGGCGACTCTGCTGGCCCATGACATCAATCTGCTGGCCTATCATCTGCCGCTGGATGCCCACGCCGAGCTCGGCAACAATGCCGAGCTCGGCCGTCGGCTGGGTTTCACCGTCACCGGCTGTGCCGATGGCGAACTCGGCGAGGGGCTGGTATGGCTGGGCGAGCCCCGCCCGGGCCTCGATGCCGCGGGCCTGGTTCGGGACGTGGAGGCGTGCCTGGGGCGCGAGCCGTTGCTGATCGAGGCATCCGGGGAAAGCCAGATCCGCCGTGTCGCCTGGTGCACAGGCGGGGCCCAGGACATGATTGTCGACGCCCGGGAGGCCGGGGCTGATGCCTTCATCTCGGGCGAGATCTCCGAGCGCACCACCCACCTGGCCCGCGAGATGGGGATTCACTATCTGGCGGCGGGTCACCATGCCACGGAGCGATATGGGGTCCAGGCCCTGGGCGAAAGGCTCGCGAACGAGTTCGGTATCGAGCATCGCTTTGTCGATATCCACAACCCTGCCTGAGCATGACCCACCCCGGTACCGTGGTGCCGGGTACTTGTATCAGGAGGCAGGAGGCAGTGGCGCCGTCAGTGACGCGGCGGCTGAGGGGGGGCGGCATCGTCGCCGTGTCTGAGGCCGAAGTCTTCGGAAAGAGTGCCACGGTTACCATCGGCGTAATCGCGGGGCGCGCCGGGCTCCGCTGTGGCTGGGGCGGGCTCGGGGGCGATGGCGTCCATGGCCTGTCGCCTCAGCGAGCGGGCGCCGAGCCGCTTACCGGCCTCCTCGGCTTCCTCTTCGAGGCTCCGGCTTTCCCGATGCAGGCTCTCGGCCAGTCGTGCGATGCGCTCGAGGCTGTCGCCCATGCCGTCCTTGATATTTGCCAGCTCGCGGTCTCGTTCGGCGAGACGCTGGCGAAGGTGCTGTGCGTTACCTGCAACGAGAATGAGCAGGTGATAGCCCAGTGCACCGATGCCGATGCCGGCCAGCAGGCAGGCGATGGCCAGCACCCAGTTGATATTGGTCTCGTCCATGTTGTGCTTTCTCCCTGGAGCGTTGAGCGACAGGCCGCGCGAGCCGCATGGGCTAAATCTGGCCGGAGGAGATACGTTCCGCCCTTCATTATAGGGGTGACGTGGTGCGCCGGGTCAACGCGGCGGTCGGCGATGCCAAGTGAGGGCAGTATGCGTATAATGCCCCTTCGCGATTGTCCCGAGTTCAGGCCTCAGGAACCCCCATGAGCGAGACGCAACATCCAATGGCTTCAAGCGATGCGCGGCACCTCGAGACGCCGATGACCCGCTATCGGGCGGACATCGAGCGCAACGGCTTTCAGCCGGATGCGGCCCAGCAGGAGGCCGTGAAGCACTTGCAGCGTCTCTACGATGAGCTGGTGGCCATGCCGCCTGCTCGGGTGATGCCGCCGAAGTCTGGCGGGGGGCTCAAGTCGCGGATGGCCCGGCTGTTCGGCCGACGCGATCACGAGGAGCCCGAACCCGTGCTACCCACAATCCACGGTCTCTACCTGTGGGGCGGAGTGGGGCGCGGCAAGACCTACCTCATGGATACCTTTTTCGAGACGTTGCCGTTTCCCGAGAAGATGCGCACCCATTTTCACCGCTTCATGCAGCGGGTGCACAACGAGCTCGAACATTACAAGGGCGAGCGCAACCCGCTGACCCTGATCGCCGCCAAGTTCGCCGCCGAGGCCCGGGTCATCTGCTTCGACGAGTTCTTCGTCAAGGACATCGCTGATGCTATGATCCTGGCCAACCTGCTCGAGTCACTCTTCGCGCAAGGCGTGGTGCTGGTGGCGACCTCGAACATCGTCCCCGGGCAGCTCTACAAGGAGGGCCTGCAGCGGGCCCGCTTCCTGCCGGCCATCGACCTGCTCGAGCGCCACTGCGAAGTGGTCAACGTGGACTCGGGGGTCGACTACCGCTTGCGCGCCCTGGAGCGTGCCGAGATCTTCCATGCCCCGCTTGACGACGCGGCCGAGTCGGAACTGGCCCGCAGCTTTCGCGAGATCGCCGGTCATGAGGGCGAGGCGGAAGCGCCGATCGAGATCAACCGTCGTGTACTGCATGCCCGTCGGCTGCATGACGACGTGGTGTGGTTCGAGTTCAGCGAACTCTGCGATGGCCCCCGTAGCCAGAACGACTACATCGAGCTGGCCCGGGAGTTCCACAGCGTGCTGGTGTCCAACGTGACCCGCATGAGTGGCGCGACAGATGATCAAGCCCGGCGCTTTATCAACATGGTGGACGAATTCTACGACCGGGGCGTCAAGCTTTTGATGTCGGCCGAGGTGCCGGCCGAGCAGCTCTATCATGACGGTCGACTGGCGTTCGAATTCGAGCGCACCCTGTCGCGCCTTCAGGAGATGCAGTCCCACGACTATCTGGCGCTGCCTCACAAGCCCTGAATGCGATACTGGCCCTTTCCCTGAGAGGGCCAGCTCGTGTAGAATGCGCGCTCGTTCGACTGTTGCCTCCACCCTCGGGTCGAGGCAACCAAGAAAAATAGGGATGGTTCCATGCCGGATGCCCGGCGGCAGAACCCAATACATCAATTGGTGATTCATCCATGAAGACGTTCACTGCCAAACCGCAGTCCGTTCAGCGCGACTGGTTTGTCGTCGATGCTGAGGACAAGACGCTCGGTCGTCTGGCTACCGAGATCGCTCGTCGCCTACGCGGCAAGCACAAGCCGGAATACACCCCGCATGTCGATACCGGCGACTACATCGTCGTGATCAACGCCGAGAAGGTCCGAGTCACTGGCAACAAGGCCAGCGCCAAGACCTATTATCGCCATACCGGCTACCCGGGTGGCCTGCGTTCCATGAATTTCGAGAAGATGATCGCCCACGCACCGGAGCGTGTCATCGAGTCCGCCGTCAAGGGCATGCTGCCGAAGGGTCCCCTGGGTCGTGCCATGTACTCGAAGCTCAAGGTCTACGCCGGCACCGAGCATCCGCATGCTGCCCAGCAGCCGCAAGCACTGAACATCTGAGGGAATCTTCGCCATGACACAGCAGTATTACGGTACCGGGCGCCGCAAGACCTCTACCGCCCGCGTCTTCATGAAGCCGGGCACCGGCAAGATCACCGTCAACAGCCGCGAGCTGGACCAGTACTTCGGTCGCGTCACCGGTCGCATGGTGGTTCGCCAGCCGCTCGAACTGACTGATACCATCGGCCAGTTCGATGTCTACGTCACCGTCAAGGGCGGCGGCGGTTCGTCTCAGGCTGGCGCCATTCGTCACGGCATCACTCGTGCCCTGATGGACTACAATGAGGACTTCCGTGGCCAGTTGCGCGAAGCGGGATACGTCACTCGCGACGCCCGCCAGGTCGAGCGCAAGAAGATCGGCCTGCGCAAGGCGCGTCGTCGCCCGCAGTTCTCCAAGCGCTGATACGCCTCGTATCGCCGCATGAAAACGCCCGGGTCCTGCGACCTGGGCGTTTTTTATGCTGGATCAAGAATTTGTCGTCAGGTTTCCCATTTGCTCAGGGAACCTTTTCTTGTGCGGGGCGACACGATTTTTTACCATACACTGCATTTGGTATCTGTGGTCGCGGGGGTTACTGTCCGTGATGGAACAACGGGTAAGCTGATGGGAGAAACCTGAAAATGGCAGATAACGGCGTAAACAAGGGTCGGCGCCGTTTCCTCGTAGGTGCTACCACCGTCGTGGGTGCGGTGGGTGCCGTCGGGGTTGCGGTCCCCTTTGTGGCTTCCTGGCAGCCGAGTGCCAGGGCTAGGGCGGCGGGTGCTCCCGTCCAGGCCGACATCTCGAAGCTCGAACCCGGGCAGCGCATGACGGTCGAGTGGCGAGGCAAGCCGGTATGGATCATCAACCGCACGCCGGAGATGGTCGAGCGTACCCGCAACTTCGACGAGGACCGCCTCGCCGATCCCGCTTCCATGGTGCCGCAGCAGCCGAGTTACGTTTCTGGCGAGATGCGCTCGATCAAGCCGGAGATAGGGGTGCTCATCGGTATCTGCACGCACCTGGGCTGTTCGCCACTTTATCGTCCCGAGCCCGATGCAGAGGGTGTGGGAACCGATGACTGGCCGGGCGGCTTCTTCTGCCCTTGCCACGGCTCGCGCTTCGATCTGGCCGGTCGGGTGTTCAGCAATGTGCCGGCGCCGACCAACCTCGAAGTGCCACCTTACCGCTTCGACAGCGATGCGCTGATCACGGTCGGCGAAGATGAGGAGACTGCCTGATGGGTAACCCGAACAAAGTCAAGGCGGAGCGCGGCTTGATGCGCTGGGTCGATGACCGCTTCCCGGCCACCCAGATGTGGCAGGACCACATGGCGAAGTACTATGCGCCGAAGAACTTCAACTTCTGGTACTTCTTCGGTTCCCTGGCGCTGCTGGTGCTGGTCAACCAGATCCTCACCGGGGTCTGGCTGACCATGAGCTACAATCCCTCCGCCGAGGGCGCCTTCGCCTCGGTCGAGTACATCATGCGCGATGTGGAATGGGGCTGGCTGATCCGCTACATGCACTCCACCGGCGCCACGGCCTTCTTCGCCGTCATCTATCTGCACATGTTCCGCGGCCTGCTCTATGGCTCCTACAAGGCGCCACGTGAGCTGGTGTGGATCTTCGGCATGACCATCTACCTGGCGCTGATGGCCGAGGCCTTCATGGGCTATCTGCTGCCCTGGGGTCAGATGTCCTACTGGGGCGCGCAGGTCATCATCTCGCTGTTCTCGGCGATCCCGGTGATCGGTCCCGACCTGACCCAGTGGATTCGCGGTGACTTCCTGATTTCCGGTATCACCCTCAACCGTTTCTTCGCTCTGCACGTGGTGGCGTTGCCGATCGTTATCCTGGCGCTGGTGGTGCTGCACATCATCGCGCTGCACGAGGTCGGATCCAACAACCCCGACGGCATCGACATCAAGAAGAAGAAGGATGAGTCCGGCAAGCCGCTGGACGGTATTCCCTTCCATCCCTACTACACGGTGAAGGATCTCGTCGGCGTGGCGGTATTCCTGTTCGTCTTCTGCGTGGTGATCTTCTACTTCCCGGAGGGTGGTGGCTATTTCCTCGAGAAACCCAACTTCCAGCCGGCTGACCCGCTGACGACACCTGATCACATCGCCCCGGTCTGGTATTTCACGCCCTTCTACGCGATCCTGCGCGCAATCACCTTCTCGTTGTTCGGGCTCGACGCCAAGTTCCTCGGCGTGATCTTCATGGGTGCAGCCATCGCGGTGCTCTTCGTGTTGCCCTGGCTCGACCGCAGTCCGGTGCGCTCCATGCGCTACAAGGGCTGGATGTCCAAGGTAATGCTGGCGCTGTTCGCACTCAGCTTCGTGATCCTGGGCGTGCTCGGGGTATTGCCGGTCACCGAGGGGCGTACCATCCTGTCCCAGGTGTGTACCGTCATCTACTTCGCCTTCTTCCTGCTGATGCCGTTCTATACCCGGCTGGAGAAGACCAAACCCGTTCCGGAAAGGGTGACTGGCTAATGAAAAAGCAACTGTTAGCACTGCTCTTCGCGCTGGTGCCCGTCTCGGCAATGGCCGCGGGAGGTGCGAGCGTTCCCTACTCCATGGAGCCCGATCTCCATGACAAGGCGTCCTTGCAGAACGGCATGAAGCTTTATGTCAACTACTGCATGGGGTGCCACTCTCTGGAGCACCAGCGGTTTGCGCGAGCCGCCGAGGACCTGGAGATTCCCCAGGATCTGGTGGAGGAGAACCTGATCTTTTCCTCCGAGCTGGCCTTCAATGACCAGATGCACATCGCCATGAATGAGGGTGATGGCGAGGACTGGTTCGGAGTGACACCACCCGACCTGACCCTCGAATCGCGTCTTCGCGGCACCGACTGGATCTATTCCTATCTGCTGACGTTCTACAAAGATCCCAGTACCGGCACCGGCGTCAACAATGCTGTATTCCCGCTAGCCGCCATGCCTAACGTGCTGGAGCCATTGCAGGGGGTGCAGGAGAAGGTGTGCGCCGAGACGGATCAGCCGGTCGAAGGGGCCGAGCTCGATCCGCTGACCGGCAAGTACCAGTCCTGCGAGACGCTGCAGGTCACCCAGCCAGGCGAAATGGAGCCTGCCGAGTTCGAGGAGGCGGTCTACGACCTGACCAATTTCCTCGCCTACGTGGGCGAACCGTCCAAGCTGCACGCCCAGTCGCTGGGGCCGAAGGTGCTGATCTTTATCTTCATCTTCGGTGTCATCGCCTACCTGCTCAAGCGCGAGTACTGGCGCGACGTTCACTGATCCGTTGTTGACGGATGTTGACGGGGCGCATGGTCGACGGCCATGCGCCCTTTCGTGGTTTCTGCCTGACATCGGGCAGCATGTTAGCCCTCAAGCTGGGGGCTGTCGTGTTATCATCTCGGCACGAACAGATGCGAGGATTGTTACATGGGTGTAGTGGCCAAGCGGTCGTCGATGATCTTTTATTCCGGAGGGGATGACCATTACAGTCATCGCGTGCGAATCGTGCTCGCCGAGAAGGGCGTGGCCGTGGATATCGTCGAGGTGACCGACGAACAGCACCCCGAGGAGCTCGCCGACCTCAACCCCTACAACAGCGTGCCCACGCTGCTCGACCGTGATCTGGTGCTGTATGAGTCCAAGGTGATGATGGAGTACCTCGACGAGCGTTTCCCGCATCCGCCGCTGCTGCCCGTCTACCCCGTGGCGCGGGCCAAGAGTCGCCTCTGGATGCATCGTATCGAGCGCGAATGGTGTCCGCTGGTCGAGCAGGTCCAGAGTGGCGCGAAGAAGGATATCGAGAAAGCACGCAAGGAGCTGCGAGAGAGCCTGGTTGGCATCTCGCCGATCTTCGAGGACATGCCCTACTTCATGAGCGAGGAGTTTACCCTGGTAGACTGCTGCCTGGCTCCGATCCTCTGGCGCTTGCCGGCATTGGGCATCGAACTGCCCGAGAAGCAGGTCAAGCCCTTGATGAGCTATATGGAGCGCCTCTTCGACCGCGATGGCTTCAAGGCGGCACTCAGCGAGAACGAGCGCGAGATGCGCCCCTGAATTTCGACCCGGTGATGACCGAGTCCCCGACCCAGGAGGGCCAAATGATGCAATCGAGCCGTCCCTATATTGCCAGGGCCCTTTACCAGTGGCTGCTGGACAATGACCTGACCCCTTACATCGTCGTCGATGCCGAGCAGCCGGGAGTCGAGGTTCCCCGACAGTTCGTCCAGAACGGTCAGATCGTGCTCAACCTGGCGCCTACTGCGGTGCGCGACTTCAGCATGGAAAACGACGCGGTGAGTTTCTCTGCCCGTTTCGGCGGTCGACCCATGCAGGTGATGGTGCCCATCGAGGCATTGATCGCGATCTATGCCCGGGAAAATGGTGTGGGCATGGTGTTCGGTCATGAGCCGGTGATACCGGCCGAAGCGACCGAGGCAGAGGAGAAGGGGCCTCGGCTCAATGAGGTGGATAACGCCGGTGATAGCGCCGATGACCACTCGCAGGAAGAGGTGCCTCGGGAAGAGCATCAGGATGATGAGGCGCCGCCACGCAAGGGGCGCCCCTCGCTGCGGGTCATCAAGTGATCTAGGAATCGCTTATCCGGACGCGAAACGGCAGGCCACAGGCCTGCCGTTCGCATTCTGCAAGGGCGGTCGTCAGTCCAGGTAGTCGAAGACCTTGACGATGCGTTGCATGCCGCCAACGTTGGAAACGGCCTGGACGATGCGTTCCGCCTCGCTGCGGGTGACGATGCCCATCAGGTAGACGCTGTTGTTCTCGGCAACCACCCGGATGCGACCGGAGTCGATCTCTTCATTGGCCGCTAGGCTGGTACGAATACGCGTCCGCAGCCAGGTATCGGAGAGGCGCTGGCTCGCCGGCAGGTTGGCGGCAATGGCGAGCTCGTTGTGCACCTCGCGGACGTTGCGCACCTTTCCGGCCACCTCTTCGGCCCTTGCCTTGAGCTCCTCGCTTGGCACCTGGCCGGTGAGCAGCACGACGCCGTTGAAGCTGTCGACATTGATACGGGCATCGCTCAGCCGTGCATCGGTGCGCCCGAGGTTGTGGCCGACCTTGGTCTCGATGCTCTCGTCCTCGACCTGAGCCCCGAAGGTGCGCTCCCCGTAGTTCTCGTCGATGGTGCCGGGAGTGGTTATGCCGGTCACGGTCGTGCAGCCGGCGAGACCGATGCCAAGGGTAAGCAGCAGGGTCGTGAGAAGGGACTTCCGTTTCATGGCGGTCACTCGCTAGTTCCGAAGAGTTGTTCGTCGATCAGGTCGCACAGGCAGTGGATTGCCAGCAGGTGGACCTCCTGAATGCGTGCCGTGGATGTTGCCGGCACCCGAATCTCGCAGTCGTCCTGGCCCAGCAGCGAAGCCATGTCGCCGCCGTCCCGGCCGGTCAGGGCCACCACTGACATGTCACGGTCGTGGGCGGCCTGTATGGCCTGGATGACGTTGGCGGAATTGCCGCTGGTGGAGATCGCCAGCAGGATGTCGCCGGGCTGACCCAGAGCGCGGATCTGCTTGGAGAATACCTCGTTGTAGCTGTAGTCGTTGGCGATCGAGGTCAAGGTCGATGTGTCGGTGGTCAGGGCCAGGGCCGGCAGGCTGGGCCGCTCTCGTTCGAAGCGGTTGAGCAACTCCGAGGAAAAATGCTGGCTGTCGCCCGCACTGCCGCCATTGCCGCAGGCCAGAATCTTGCCCTCGTTGACCAGGCACTGGACCATCATCTGGCTGGCCACCTCGATGAAGGGCGGTAGCACCTCACTGGCGTAGGTCTTGGTATCGATGCTGGCATTGAAGTGGCCGAGAATACGCTGCTGGAAATCCATGCGGGGTTCCTGGTCCTTTTCGCAGAGGAGCTTGATCGGTCAGGACGCTTCGAAGGCATCCGTCACCCATTCGATCTCGAGATCGGGGGGCGTGCCGGTCACGGCCAGTACATCGAAGCGGCAGGGACATGATAGCCCGTTGCGCTGGAGATAAAAACGCGCCGCCCGGATCAGGCGGCGCTGCTTGGTGGCGGTGATGGTTTCCAATGGGTGCCCGTGACGGCTGTCGGCACGGTGGCGAACCTCGACAAATACCAGGACGTCGCCATCACGCATCACCAGATCGATCTCCCCGCCCTTGGCATGCTGGTTGCTGGCCTCGAGGGAGAGTCCGCGTGCCATCAGCCAACGTGCCGCAAGCTGCTCGATGGCACCGCCGCGGGCGCGGGCGTTAGCGGGCCCGATCATCGCCGAATACGCCGGGGATCAGTACGGGCTGAGGTACGCCGTTGACGAAGCGGGCCCAGGGCAGCCGGCGCTGGATTCGTCCGTCGTCGCCGGGGCTCAGGGTGCCGGTGGCGCCGAACAGCTCGCTGCCCCTTATGGCCTGCAACTGAGGCAGACGCCGGGCTAGCTCGTAGGCATCCACGCCCATGGCTTTCAGACGGAACATGGCGGGGTCGGACTCCTCGCGCAGACTGCGATAGCTGTCGAGGAAAGGCAGGGCCTCGACGCCTCCCACGGCCGCATCGGGGATCTGCCAGGGGATATCGACAAACAGCACGTCGTCCAGGTCGTGATCCAGGCGGGGCTGCAGGCGGCCTTCGAAGAGGTGTGAGGTCGCATAGATCGGCAGGTCGCCGCTGTTGTAGTAGTCCAGGGTCGGCGGTACCTGGCGGGCATACTCCGGCAGGGCCAGCAGGAACAGCATGTCCGGCTGGGGGTTGGTCACGGCGCGGCGCGCGCTCTCGGTGGCAGAGGCTTCGGGATTGTAGCGCACCGCATTGGCGATCTTGCCTTCCTGTTCGCGCCAGGCGTTCCAGAAGGCCTCGCCGACGCGCCGTCCCCAGTCGTTGTCCGGGACCAGCAGTGAGGCAAGGCGGTGGCCATCGACCCAGGCGCGTTGGGCGGCCTGACGCGCCTCGTCCTCGGCGGACAGGCCATACTGGAAGAGCCCCAGTGTCTGATTGCTGTCTCCGCGACCATAGTTGAGCGCCAGGGTCGGAAGCGGCACTCGCTCACGCTGCTCGAGTCTGCTGACGGCGTCCTTGTCGAGCGGGCCGATCACCACCTGGGCGCCACGCGCGGCAGCTTCCCGGTAGAGTGTCTCCAGCTCGCCCTGGGTGCTGTCGAAGAAACTCAGGCGGGCACCCCGGTCGACGCCCTCGAAGTGGTGGGTACGGATGCCCTCCCGGATCGCTCCGGCAATGCCGGCGAGGGGGCCGGACTCGGGCAGAAAGACCGCGATGTGGTCGACCTCCTGGCCGCGAAGCTCGTTCAGGGCGGTGATCTCGCCGGGCAGGCGTTGGGCCGCCGGATGGCCGCGATGGCGCTCACGCCAATCCTCCAGGCGCGCGAAGAGCCGCTGGAGATCGCCGCCGCTGGAGCGCACCAGTTCGGCCAGGGCAACCCACCCCAGGGTCAGGTCGTCGGCCTGCTCTTTCAGGTTGGACAGTGAGCTTCCGTCCAATTGTGACAGCTGGTCCCAGATGGGGTCGTTGAGGTCTTCGCGATCTGTCTCGGCCTGGACACGGATCAGGGCCCGGGTGGCGGCACGGGGCTCGCCGACCTCGGCCAGGGCCATGCCCAGCCGCTCCCGCAGGGTCAGGGAGGCCTCACGGGACAGCTCGACCTCATCGAGCAGCTGGCCGGCCTGGATCACTGCCCAGGGGTCGCCCTCGGCCTCGCCCAGCTCCGAGAGCAGCAAGGTCCAGCGTGCAAGTGCCTGGCGCTCCAGACGGCTGTCGTCAATTTCCTTGGCGACCTCAAGCGCCTGGGTGTGGTTTCCCTGGCGTGCTAGGATGTCGGCCGCCTCCAGACGCGATAGAGCGGCCTGGTCGGGTGCCTGCTGTTCGGCCTGCTGCAACAGACGCTGTGGATCGTCGTCGGCCTGTCGTTCGACGATGCCCGGCTGGAAGCTGCAGCCCGCAAGCAGCAGCGTGGTGAGCGCGGCGGCCAGAGGGCCGCGAAACGAGATCTTCATGAATCCTTCCTTGTCCCCATGTCCGAGAGCCCTCAGGGAGCCGAGATGTCCGATACGCTTGCCGGATCATTGTACGTGGTTGCCACACCCATTGGGAATCTGGACGACCTGAGCCCTCGGGCCGCCCGGGTACTGGGGGAGGTGGCGCTGGTCGCCGCCGAGGATACCCGCCACAGCGGGCGTCTGTTGCGCCACCTGGGCCTGTCCAGGCCGATGCTGTCGCTGCATGAGCACAACGAGGCCGCACGGGTCGATACCCTGGATGCGCGCCTCGTCGCCGGGGAGGACATCGCCCTGGTCTCCGATGCGGGCACGCCACTGATCAGCGATCCGGGCTTCGTGCTGGTGCGTGAGTTGCGGGCCCGCGGGCGCTGCATCGTGCCGGTCCCGGGACCCTGTGCCCTGGTGGCGGCTCTGTCCGCGGCAGGGTTACCGACCGATCGTTTCCTCTTTCAGGGTTTTCTGCCGGCCAAGAGTGGTGGCCGGTGTGGGCGGTTGGAAGCGCTGGCGACCCGCGAGGAGACCCTGGTGTTCTATGAGTCGCCCCATCGCATCCGAGACACCCTGAGCGACCTGGCTGCCACTCTCGGGGCGCGCCGGGTGGTGCTGGCCCGTGAACTGACCAAGACCTTCGAGACCTTTCTCGAGGGCAGTGCCGCCGAGCTGCTGACCCGCATGGAGGAGGACCCAGACCAGGCCCGGGGGGAGTTCGTGGTGATGGTGGCCGGTGCCGCCCCGCGCGGCGATGCCGACGCTTCGACGATGGAGGCCGATGCATTGCTCTTGGCCCTGCTTGCCGAAGGGTTGGGCGTCAAGCAGGCGGCCGCCGTGGCGGCGCGGGTACTGGGCGGAGCCAAGAAGGTGTGGTATGGCAGGCTCCAGTCGCTCAAGGACGGGCATTGAGGCGTGGGAAGGGCGCTGGTATCCTTGCCACGGGAGTCGGCCAGACAGTCGCCGCCGCTCCGGCTCTCGGGCCGGGGCGGGGGAGGAAAGTCCGGGCTCCAAAGGGCAGAGTGCCAGGTAATGCCTGGGCGGCGTGAGCCGACGGAAAGTGCAGCAGAGAGCAGACCGCCTACGCCTCCTGCGGGAGGCCGGTAAGGGTGAAAGGGTGCGGTAAGAGCGCACCGCGCGCCTGGTAACAGTGCGTGGCAAGGTAAACCCCACTCGGAGCAAGACCAAATAGGAACCTCATGACGTGGCCCGCGTCGGGTTCGGGTAGGTCGCTTGAGGGCCCTGGTGACACGGCCCCTAGAGGAATGACTGTCCACGACAGAACCCGGCTTATCGGCCGACTCCCTTTCCGAACATCGCCGTTACATACGGCCCCTCAGCCCCTCGAATGAGAGCCTCATGCCGTTATCCGCCTCCGAACAGCCCGCCCGCGGCTTTCGCCATGCCAGCGTGCTGCTCGATGGTGCCGTGGAGGTGCTGATCCACGACGCCGAAGGCGCCTATCTGGATGGCACCTACGGGCGCGGTGGCCATTCGCGTGCCATCCTCGATCGGTTGGCGCCGCAGGGGCATTTACTCGCCATCGATCGCGATCCCCAGGCCGTGTCCGAGGCTACCGCCATCGACGACCCACGCTTTACCATCGAGCAGGGCGAGTTCGCCCGTCTCGACGAGATTGCCGCGCGCCACGGCCTGCATGGCCGGCTGGCGGGCGTGCTGCTCGACGTAGGGGTCTCGTCGCCCCAGCTTGATGATCCTGAGCGGGGGTTCAGCTTCCTGCGCGACGGTCCTCTGGACATGCGTATGGACCCCTCCCGGGGAGAGAGCGCCGCGGATTTCCTGGCCCGGGCCGGCGAAGGCGAGATCGTCGCTGTCTTCAAGGCCTATGGCGAAGAGCGCTTCGCCAAGCGCCTGGCCCGGGCGATCATTGCACGTCGCAGCGAGCGGCCGTTCACGCGCACGACCGATCTCGCCGAGGTGGTCAAGGCCGCCCACCCCTCCTGGGAGAAAGGCAAACATCCTGCCACGCGGGTCTTCCAGGCGCTGCGCATCCAGGTCAATGGCGAACTGGAGCAGCTCGATGCGGCGCTGGAAGCCGCGCTGGAGGCGCTCGCACCGGGCGGCCACCTGGTGGTGATCAGCTTCCACTCGCTGGAGGATCGCCGGGTCAAACGCTTCATTCGCGATCATGTGCGCGGTGACACCGATCTGCCACGCGGCATGCCGATCCGCGACGACCAGCTGAAGCGGCGGCTGGAGTCGCTGGGCAAGGCGCGTCGCCCCTCCACCGAGGAGGTCCAGGAGAACCCTCGTGCGCGCAGTGCGGTGATGCGTGTGGCGCGAAAACGATACTGAGGTCGGTCATGGCACCGGGACGTTCCGCGGCAATCTCTTCGTTCGGCTGGCCCCTTCGCCTGAGGGCATCGCCTCTGCTTTTGCTGGTCGCCCTGCTGCTGGCGGCGTGTCTGGGCTCCGCCCTGGCCGTGATCACCAGCAGTCATATGACCCGTGATCAGTATGCTCACCTGCAGCAGCTCGAGCGCGAGCAGCAGCAGCTGCAGACCGAATGGGGGCAGCTGCTGCTCGAGGAGAGTGCCTGGTCCTCCCCCGCCCGTATCGAGCGCCTGGCTCAGGAGCGCCTCGAGATGCGTCTGCCCGACATCGATGAGGTCGAGGTCATCCGTCCATGAGTGACGACATCCGCAGTGGCGTGACGCCGCGTCGTCCGCCCCCCATGGCCCCCATGGGGGGAGTGCGCTACGGGGTGATGATGACCCTGGTGCTGGTGGGACTCACGCTTCTGGTTGGCCGCATCGTCGACCTGCATGTCTTCGATCGTCCCTTCCTGCAGGGGCAGGGCGATGCGCGTACGTTACGCACCGACACCATTCCCGCCCATCGCGGCATGATCACCGACCGCCACGGCGAGCCCCTGGCTATCTCCACCCCGGTGGTGACCCTCTGGGCCAACCCCCAGGACCTGCCGGTCGACGACATTCAGCGTCTGATGCTGGCCAGGGCTCTCGGCCAGGAACTCGATGCCCTCAATGAGCGCATCGCGCGCTACGCCGATCGCGAGTTCATGTACCTCCGTCGTCGCATGACGCCGGAGGCGGCGCAGCAAGTGCTGGACTTGCGCATCCCCGGGGTACACGCCCGCGAGGAGTACAAGCGCTACTACCCGGCAGGGGAGGTGACCTCGCAGCTGCTGGGGGTGACCAACATCGACGATATCGGCCAGGAAGGTCTGGAACTGGCCTACCAGGCTCACCTTGCCGGTGTGCCCGGCAAGCGCCGGGTGCTGAAGGATCGTCGCGGTCGCCTGGTGCGCGACCTGGCACTGCTGAAGAAGGCCCAGCCGGGAGGGGATCTGACCCTGGCGCTGGATCAACGTCTGCAGTACATGGCCTATCGCGAGTTAAAGGCGGCGGTGGCCGAGCACGATGCCGATGGCGGTATCGTGGTGATGCTGGATGCTCAGCGTGGGGAGGTGCTGGCCATGGCTAACCAGCCCTCCTATAACCCCAATAATCGGGCCGGTCTCGATCCTCAGGGGCTGCGCAACCGAGCCATCGTCGATGTCTTCGAGCCGGGTTCGGTCGTCAAGCCGCTGGCCATGGCGGCGATCATGGAGAGTGGCCAGTTCGACAAGGACATCGTGGTTGACACCTCGCCGGGCTGGATGCGCATCGATCGCTTCACCATCAAGGATGTTCGTAACTATGGCGAACTCAGCCTGGCTGGCATCCTGGAGAAGTCCTCCAATATCGGCATGTCCAAACTGGTCCTGCAACTCGACGAACCTCTGGTCCCCGAGGTCTATCGTCGACTGGGCTTCGATCAGGCGCCGGGCACCGGCTTCCCCGGGGAGTCCGGGGGCAGCCTGCCGGCCCCCGTGCGCTGGTCGAGTAGCCAATGGGCGGCCCTCTCCTACGGCTATGGCCTCTCGGTCTCGGCGCTTCAGTTGGCGAGTGCCTACACGGCAATTGCCAACGATGGTGTGCGGATGCCTCCTTCACTGCTCAGACTACCGGAACCCCCGGTCGGTAACTCGGCTATCGATCCCGACGTTGCCCATGATCTGCTGCGCATCATGGAAGAGTCGGTGCAGCCCGGAACCGGTGGTCGTCGCGCCGGCGTGCCCGGTTACCGGGTCGCCGGAAAGACCGGCACGGTGCGCAAGACGTCGGCCACCGGCTACGAGAAGGATGCCTACCGCAGTCTGTTCGTCGGCATCGCGCCGGTCTCGGATCCGCGAATCATCACCGTGGTGATGATCGATCACCCCCGGGGCGACGACTACTATGGTGGGGCCGTGGCGGCGCCGGTCTTCTCGCGGGTGGCAGGCAATGCCCTGCGCCTGCTGGACGTGCCACCGGATGCTCGGGACCCGGAATCATGAGCGCAAGCCCTGGAGGAGAAAAGCGATGCAGTTGACCGCCGAGCGACTGAAGGCAGGTGTGGGCGAGCTGTGGCCCGACTCTCGTCGCGCCTTGGCGCTGGTCTCCCTGCCGGACCGGCTTCGACTGCTGCTCGACAGCCGTCAACTAGCCACGGGCGACGTCTTTGTGGCAGTACCGGGGGTGGCGGCCGACGGTCGCAACTTCATCCCGGCGGCCCTCGCGGCCGGGGCCTCGTTGGTTCTGGCCCACGACGACGGCTCACCGGGGATCGACGATCCCCGTGTGCTCTGGCTGACGGGACTGCGTGAGGCTCAGGGCGAGCTAGGCCAGATCCTGTTCGCCGTACCCCGTGACCTTGAGCTGATCGGGGTCACCGGCACCAACGGCAAGAGTTCGGTGACCCATTACCTGGCGGCGTTGAGCCTCGCCCTCGGGGTGGACGCTGGAATGATCGGCACCCTGGGTCACGGCAGGCCGGGGCGCCTGACTGCTGGCCAGCTGACCACGCCGGGTCCTCTGGCCCTTCAGGCCGCGCTGGGTGAACTGGCGGCAGACGGCGTGCGCCGGGTAGCCATGGAGGTCTCCTCCCACGCGCTGGAACAGGGTCGCCTGGATGGCTGTCGCGTGCATGCCGCGGTATTCACCAACCTCAGTCGTGATCACCTGGACTATCACGGCAGCATGGCAGCCTACGCCGCCGCCAAGGCACGTCTGTTCCGTCGCCACGAGATCGAGCTCGCCGTGGTCAACGGTGACGACCCGCTGGCACGGCTGATGCTCGCCGGTGTGCACCGTGGTGTGCGAGTCCTGGCCGTCGGCGAGGACGAGGCGGTGACGCTGCGCGTCATCGACTGGGTCCCCCATGCCGAGGGCCAGCGGGCGCTGGTTGCCACCCCCGAGGGGGAACGGGTCCTGCAGCTCGCGCTGATGGGCCATTTCAACCTGGGCAATGTGCTACTGGCCCTGGCAACCCTGCATGGCCTGGGGCATTCCCTGGAGACGCTCTTTACCGCAGCGGCCAACCTTGCCCCGGTGCCCGGTCGCATGCAATGCCTGACCCGGCCGGGCTGCCCTACGGTGGTCATCGACTATGCCCATACCCCCGATGCGCTGGACAATGCTCTTTCGGCGCTGCGGGCCCACCTGCCGGGTGATGGACGGCTGTGGTGCCTGTTCGGCTGTGGCGGCGACCGCGACGCCGGCAAGCGCCCGCTGATGGCCGCTGCCGCGGAGGCACGAGCCGATGTGCTGGTGGTGACCGACGACAACCCGCGCAGCGAAGACCCGGCGGCGATCCGTGCCCAGATCCTGGCCGGTCTGGGAGATCCCGGCAACACCGGAGTCCTCGAATTGAGCGGGCGTTGCGAGGCGATCGCCCGGGTGCTGGCCGAGGCCGCTGCCGATGACGTGGTGCTGATCGCCGGCAAGGGCCACGAGGACTACCAGGAAATTGCCGGCGTGCGCCATGCCTTCTCGGACCTGGCCGAGGCCGAACGTGCCCTGGCGGCTCGTTCCCGGCAGGGTCACGGAGAGAGCCCTCGATGAGCGTCGCCGGCCTGCAGCGCCTGGTCGATGTTGCCGCGGAACTGGGGCTGCCCGCCCCGGCTGAGGATATCCCGGTCGGGGCGATCGTTACCGATACCCGGCACCTTGGTCCCGGGGCGTTGTTCGTGGCGCTGCGCGGCGAGCGCTTCGATGCCCACGACTTCATTGCCCAGGCGCGCGAGGCCGGGGCCGTGGCGGCCCTGGTCGAGCGCCGGGTGGACGATCCGCTCGTCCAGCTCGAGGTCGCCGACACCCGGCTGGCTCTGGGGCTGCTGGCGCGCGCCCGGCGGCGAGCCTGGGGCGGCCCCCTGGTCGCCGTGACCGGCAACAGCGGCAAGACCACGGTCAAGCAGATGCTGGCGACACTGTTGGCCCGGAGCGGGCCGACGCTGGCCACGCAGGGTAACCTCAACAACGATATCGGCGCGCCCCTGACCCTGCTGGCGCTGGAGGCCGGTCACCGTCAGGCCGTCTTGGAACTGGGGGCGAACCATCTTGGCGAGATTGCCTGGACGACGGCTCTGGTCGAACCCCGGGTCGCGGTGATCACCAACGTCACCGGAGCCCACGTTGGCGAATTTGGCGGCATGGGACAGATCGCTCAGGCCAAGGGGGAAATTCTGGCCGGCCTGCCGTTAGACGGCGTGGCGGTTCTCAATCGTGACGATGTCTACTTTGCCACCTGGGCGAGCCTGGCGGCGCCCCGCGAGGTGCTCGACTTCGGCCTGGACCCGCGAGCGCGTCTGCGTGGCGAGGCGCTGGCCTGCGACGCTCTCGGACGCTATGCTTTCACGCTTGTCCTGGATGGTCGCGAGATCGGCCGCGTCAGCCTGGCCTTGCTGGGACGCCACAATGTGGCCAATGCCCTGGCGGCTGCGGCCGCGGCCCTGGCCATGGGGCTCGCGGAGGGCGAGGTGCTGGCCGGGCTCGAGGCGATGACAATGATGCCGGGGCGGCTGAGCGTCGTGGAGGGTCTCAACGCCTCACGGCTGCTGGACGATACCTACAATGCCAACCCCGGCGCGGTGAAGGCAGCGCTCGATGTCCTGGTGACGCTGCCCGGACCGCACTGGTGCCTGCTGGGTGCCATGGGAGAACTGGGGGGCGAGTCCGACCGGCTTCATGCCGAACTCGGATACTACGCGCGGGAACGGGGAATCGATTTCCTGGGTACCCTCGGCGAGCCGGCACGCCCGGCAAGTCAGGCCTTCGGCGAAGGCGGGGTCCATTTCGACAATCGGGAGGCGCTGATGCGCCACGTCCTCCACCATCTACCGTCCGGGGCCAGCATACTGGTCAAGGGCTCGCGCAGCGCCGGCATGGAACGTGTCGTGGCTGCCCTGCGCGCGGATGCATCAAGGTGAACGCGATACATGCTGCTTTTTCTGGCTGATTTCCTGGCGCAATTCCAGAGCGCTTTCAATGTCTTCAACTACTTGACCCTGCGCATGATTCTGGGAACCCTGACCGCCCTGGTGCTCTGCCTGTGGCTGGGACCGGTGATGATCCGCCGCCTGGTGGAACGACAGATCGGTCAGGCGGTGCGCGACGACGGCCCCCAGTCCCACCTCTCCAAGGCGGGCACTCCCACCATGGGCGGTGCCATGATCCTCATGGCCATCGCCGTGAGCACCTTGCTGTGGGGGGATCTGACCAACCATTACGTCTGGCTGGTGCTGGCCGTGACCCTGGGCTTCGGTGCCATCGGCTGGGTGGACGACTACCGCAAGGTGGTGGAGAAAAATCCCCGGGGGTTGCCGGCACGCTGGAAGTACTTCTGGCAGTCCTTGATCGGCGTGGCGGCCGCGGCGCTCCTCTACGTCACTGCCGCCTCCCCGGTGGAGACCAGCCTGATCGTGCCGCTGTTCAAGGAGTTCGTGCTGCCCCTGGGGGTGTTCTACATCGTGCTGACGTACCTGGTGATTGTCGGCAGCTCCAACGCGGTCAACCTCACCGACGGTCTCGATGGCCTGGCGATCATGCCTACGGTGCTGGTGGCCATGGGGCTGGCGGTGTTCGCCTATGTCACCGGCAACACGGTCTTTGCCGATTACCTGCAGATTCCCTTCATTCCGGGGGCGGGAGAGCTGGCCGTGTTCTGTGCCACCATCGCTGGCGCCGGCCTGGGCTTTCTATGGTTCAACACCTATCCGGCGCAGGTGTTCATGGGTGATGTCGGGGCCCTTGCCCTGGGCGCGGCGCTCGGCGTGGTGGCAGTGATCGTGCGCCAGGAGATCGTGCTGTTCATCATGGGGGGAATCTTCGTGATGGAGACCGTCTCGGTGATCCTGCAGGTGGGCTCCTACAAGCTGACCGGTCGGCGCATCTTCCGCATGGCGCCGTTGCACCACCACTACGAGCTCAAGGGTTGGCCGGAGCCACGGGTCATTGTGCGCTTCTGGATCATCACCGTGGTGCTGGTGCTGATCGGACTGGCCACCCTCAAGGTCCGCTGAACCCAGGGGGCGATTCGCCATCCGCAAGGAGCTCAACATGGTCAAGGTGCCGAAGGGAACGACGCTGGTGGTCGGGCTCGGGGTTTCCGGGCGGGCCATCTGCCGTCACCTCGAGCAGCGCGACGTGCCTTTCATGGTCGCCGATACACGCCTGGCGCCGCCGGGGGTGGCAGACGTGCGGGCCGCCCACCCGGGGGTCGAGATCCACTGCGGGTCGCTGGCCGAGCTGGACCTCTCCGAGGTAGAAGAGGTGGTGCTGAGTCCCGGCGTCGATCCCCTCACTCCGGGCCTGGAGGGGCTCGCCGGTCGCACCCGTGAGGCTACCGGTGAGCCGGTGCTGGTGGGGGAGATCGCACTCTTCGTGCGCGAGGCCCGGGCGCCCATCGCCGCCATTACCGGCTCCAATGCCAAGTCCACCGTGACCACCCTGGTGGGCGAGATGGCCCGCGAGGCCGGCTGGCGGGTCGCCGTGGGCGGCAACCTGGGAACGCCGGCTCTGGACCTGCTGGCCGGAGCCGCCGACGCCGAGCTCTTCGTGCTGGAGCTCTCCAGCTTCCAACTCGAGACTACTCCTCGTCTGGGGGCCGAAACGGCCGCTTTTCTCAATCTCTCCGAGGATCACCTGGACCGCCATGGCGACATGTCCGGTTACCGGAACGCCAAGCAGGCCATCTTCCGCGGTGCCCGTCACGCCGTGGTCAATGCCGACGACCCCATGACCTGGCCCGATGCTCCTGTGCCGGCCCTGGACCGTTTCACTACCCGGGCTCCCGAGGGCAATGACTGGGGCATCGGATGGCGTGTCGGCGGTGACTGGCTGATGCGCGGCAGCGAGCCGCTGCTGCCGACCGACGAGATGCGCCTGCCGGGTCGCCATAACCAGGCCAACGCCCTGGCGGCGCTGGCCATGGGCCATCATCTGGGCCTGCCGCTTTCAGCCATGCTCGCGGTGCTGAGGCGCTTCCCCGGCCTGCCCCATCGTGGGGAGCTGGTAGCGGTCGTCGCAGGGGTGCGCTGGATCAACGACTCCAAGGGCACCAACGTCGGCGCGACCCTGGCCGCCATCGAGGGTCTCGGGCCGACCCTCGATGGGCGCCTGATCCTGTTGGCTGGCGGGGTGGGCAAGGGCGCCGACTTTCACCCCCTGGCAGCACCCCTGGCACATTACGGCCGTGAGGCGATCCTCTTCGGCCGGGATGCCGGATGCCTCGAGGACGCGCTGGCGGGACATCTCCCGCTAACACCTGTAGCGGACCTGGCCGCAGCCATCGTTCGTGCGGTCGAGATCGCCGCGCCGGGGGACTGCGTGCTGCTGTCGCCGGCCTGTGCCAGCCTCGACCAGTTCAGCGATTACCAGGCGCGTGGCGAGGCCTTTCGCCAGGCCGTCCATCGCCTGGCGGGAGAGGCCCCATGAACCCTGTGCCTCGCCTGCGTCAGCGGCTCAGTACCGCCGATCACGCCTTCGACGGCTGGCTGGTGCTGGCCTCTTTTTCACTGCTGCTGATCGGCTGGGTGATGGTGACCTCGGCGTCCAGCGAGGTGGCCTCTAGCCTCACCGGCAATGCCTGGTACTTCAGCCTGCGCCACGGCTTCTTCCTGCTGGTGGCGCTAGCCCTCGGTGCGCTTGCAATGTGGGTGCCGCTGGCCTGGTGGAAGGCCAACGGACCGCTGTTGCTGCTGGTGGGGCTGGTTCTGCTGCTGCTGGTGCTGCTGGTGGGGCGTGAGGTCAACGGGAGTCGCCGCTGGCTCTCCGTGCCGGGCCTCCCCTTCAACCTGCAGGCATCGGAGGTCGCCAAGTTCTGCCTGATCGTCTATCTGGCGGGTTATCTGGAGCGCTTCCTGCCCCAGGTGCGTCGCTATTGGGGCGCCTTCCTGCGCCCTCTCGTGGTGATGGCGGTGATCGCCGGACTGCTGATCCTGGAACCCGACTACGGTGCCGTGGTGGTGATGACCGGTGCGGTGATGGGCATGTTGTTGATGGCCGGTGCCCCCTGGGGACGCTTCCTGGTGCTGCTGGTGGTAGTGGGCGCTCTCGGGGTCCTGGCTGCCGTGGCCGAGCCCTACCGTATGGCGCGCCTGACCAGCTTCGCCGATCCCTGGGCCGACCAGTTCGCCAGCGGCTACCAGCTGACCCAGGCGCTTATCGCCTTCGGGCGAGGGCACTGGCTCGGCATGGGGCTGGGAAACAGTGTGCAGAAGCTGTTCTACCTGCCGGAGGCCCACACGGACTTCGTCTTCGCGGTGCTGGCCGAGGAACTCGGGCTGCTGGGCGCCATCGCCGTGGTCGGGCTATTCGCCCTGCTGATCTGGCGCGCCATGGCAGTGGGGCGGCGGGCCGAGCTGGCCGGCCTGGCCTTCGCCGCCTACCTCGGCTACGGCTTCGCCCTGGTCATCGGGGCACAGGCCTTCATCAACATCGCCGTGAGTACCGGGATGCTGCCCACCAAGGGATTGACCCTGCCGTTGCTCAGCTACGGTGGCTCGAGCCTGGTGGTGAGCTGCCTGATGGTGGCGCTGCTGCTGCGCGCCGATATCGAGACCCGTCTGGTCCAGCATCGTGCCGGGCCCACGGCTTCCCCGGAGCCTTCTCCCGGCAGGACACAAGGACGCGCAACATGACTCGACGCGAGGGACGTCGTGCCCTGATCATGGCCGGCGGCACCGGCGGTCATGTCATTCCAGCCCTGTCGCTGGCCCGCGGGCTTGAGGCCCAGGGAGTGGAGGTGGCCTGGCTGGGCAGCCCGCGAGGGATCGAGAACCGTCTGGTTCCTGAAGCCGGTATCACGCTGCACCGTATCGCGGTGAGCGGGCTGCGGGGCAACGGCCTGGCCGGCTGGCTGCTGGCCCCCTTCAACCTGGCCCGGGCGGTGTGGCAGGCGGGACGGGTCATCCGCAACGTTGACCCCCAGCTGGTCGTCGGGCTGGGTGGCTTCGCCAGTGGTCCCGGTGGCCTGGCGGCCTGGCTGGTCCGTCGGCCCCTGGTCATCCACGAGCAGAACGCCGTGGCGGGGCTCACCAACCGCGCCCTGTCGCGTCTGGCGCGACGGGTATATGCCGCCTTTCCCCAGGCCTTCCCCGGCCGGGCCGAGGTGGTCGGCAACCCGGTGCGGGCCGAGATCGCTCGACTCGGTGACAACCCGAGGCTCCCGGACGAGATGGCCGGCCGTCGCCTGCGGCTGCTGGTGGTGGGCGGCTCCCTGGGGGCGCAGGCCCTCAACCAGCGGCTGCCCGAGGCGCTCGCCAGGCTGCCCGAGGATCAGCGCCCCGAGGTTCGCCACCAGGCCGGCCGCGACAAGGATGCGGCGACTCGCGAGATCTACCGTGAGCAGGGCGTCGAGGCCGAGGTCACGGCTTTTATCGACGACATGGCCGGCGCCTACGGCTGGGCCGATCTGGTGGTATGCCGGGCCGGGGCCCTGACCGTGGCGGAGCTCGCCGCTGCGGCCAAGCCGGCGCTCTTCGTGCCTTTTCCCCACGCGGTAGACGACCATCAGACGGCCAACGCCCAGGCTCTGGTCGACGAGCAGGCAGCACAATTGATGCCCCAGCATGAAATGAACTCGGTGACGCTGGCCGAGAGCCTGGCGTCGCTGCTGGACCCCGACACTCTCGCCACCATGGCGGCAAGGGCGCGTGGCTGTGCCCATCTCGATGCTGTCGAGCGCCTGGTGGCCGGTTGCATGGAGACAGGCTTTGAGTGATGAGATCCTCGGACCGGTTCCCGGTCAGGTCACCCCCACCCACCCCGGACGGGGGCTGGGCATGCGCCGCATCCGGCGCATCCATTTCGTCGGTATCGGTGGCGCCGGCATGTGCGGCATCGCTGAGGTGCTGGCCAATCAGGGCTATGCGGTCAGCGGCAGCGATCTGAAGGCCTCTCCGGTGGTGGCCCGCCTGCGCCAGTGCGGTATTGGCGTGGCCATCGGCCATGCCGCCGAGCATGCCGCAGATGCCGATGTGGTGGTGGTCTCCACCGCGGTGGACGAGACCAACCCAGAGATTCGCTGGGCCCACGAGCATCGCGTGCCGGTGGTGCGTCGTGCCGAAATGCTCGCCGAACTGATGCGTTTTCGTCACGGCATCGCCGTGGCCGGCACCCACGGCAAGACGACTACCACCAGTCTCACTGCGACCCTGCTGGGCGAGGGCGGGCTGGACCCTACCTTCGTGATCGGCGGACGGTTGACCAGCGCCGGCACCAATGCCCGTCTGGGGGAGGGCGACGTCCTGGTGGCAGAGGCCGATGAGTCGGATGCTTCCTTCCTGCACCTGCAGCCCATGGTGGCCATCGTCACCAACATCGATGCTGACCACATGGCGACCTACGGGGGCGACTTCGAACGGCTCAAGGGCACCTTCATCGAGTTCCTGCACAACCTGCCGTTCTACGGCCTGGCGATCCTGTGTATCGATGATGATCATGTGCATGGCCTGCTCGACCGCGTCAGTCGTCAGTTCGTCACCTATGGCTTCAGCGAGGAAGCCGACTACCGCATCGAGGGCTTCGTCCAGCAGGCAGGCGAGGTGCACTTCACCGCGGCCCGCCCCGAGGGGATGGCGTCTCTCGACGTGCGCCTGGCCATGCCGGGTCGCCACAACGCCCTCAATGCCCTGGCGGCGATCGTCGTGGCCAGCGACGCGGGTGTCGACGATGACGCCATTCTGCGAGGTCTGGCGAGCTTCGAGGGGGTCGGTCGGCGCTTCCAGGTGCATGGACACTTCCCGGCCCCACAGGGCGAGGGCGAAGTGATGCTGGTAGACGACTATGGTCACCATCCCCGCGAGGTGGCGATGGTGATCGATGCGGTGCGGGCCGGCTGGCCCGAGCGTCGCCTGGTGATGGTTTACCAGCCACACCGCTATTCGCGCACCCGGGATCTCTACGAGGACTTCGTGCGGGTGCTGGCCGAGGTCGACACCCTGCTATTGCTCGATGTCTATGGCGCCGGGGAGGCGCCGGTGCCCGGGGCCGACGGACGCAGCCTGGCCGGCTCGATCCGCCAACGCGGGGCGGTCGACCCGATCTTTGTTCAGGACAAGAACGAGCTGCCGGAGCTGCTCGGCCGGGTGCTGCGCCCCGGTGATATCCTGATCACCCAGGGGGCTGGGGACGTGGGCGGCATTGCCCAGCACCTGGCCGATGCCGCCCTGGCACTCGACGAGGTGACACTATGACGGATGATGTCGGCCGGGTGGTGGTGCTCTATGGCGGGAAGTCCGCCGAACGCGAAGTGTCGCTGAAGAGCGGTGCCGCCGTACTCGCGGCCCTGCAACGCTCCGGGGTGGAGGCCATCGGCTATGACCCCGCGGAGGGCGGGCTGGTGGGTCTGGAAGCCTTGGCTCCCGATCGGGTCTTCATCGCCCTGCATGGCCGGGGCGGCGAGGATGGCACCCTGCAGGGAGCGCTGGAGCTGCTGGGTATTCCCTACACGGGTAGCGGTGTGCTTGCCTCGTCGCTGGGCATGGACAAGCAGCGCACCAAGCTGATCTGGCAGGCGCTGGGATTGCCGACCCCCGAGAGCGTCATGCTCGGCCCCAAGGCCGATTGGGCAGCGGTGGTTGACCGCCTCGGTCTGCCGCTGGTCGTCAAGCCGGTCCATGAGGGCTCGACCCTGGGCATCAGCATCGTCGAGAGCCGCGATGCGTTGGAGGCGGCCTATCGCGATGCCGCTCGCTTCGATGCGCGTGTGATGGCCGAGCGTTTCGTCAAGGGGGAAGAGTATACGGTGTCGCTGCTCGCAGGAGGTGTCCTGCCGGCGATCCGCGTCGAAGTGCCCAGCGGCTTCTACGACTACGAAGCCAAGTATCTCTCCAGCGACACGTGCTACCACCTGCCGTGTGGTCTGTCTGCCGACGAGGAGGACGAACTCGCCACGCTTTGCCGGACGGCCTTCGAGGCCATCGGCGCCGAGGGGTGGGGACGGGTCGACGTGATGCGTGACAGCGAGGGCCGCTTCTGGTTGATCGAGGTCAATACCGTCCCGGGGATGACCGACCATAGCCTGGTGCCCCAGTCGGCGGCCCATGCCGGTATCGATTTCGATGCCCTGGTGCTGCGTATCCTGGACACCGCCGGGGAACGGGACTAGCCCATGGCGGCACGTGGAAGTTTCGTGGGTGTGCTGCTGCTGTTTCTGCTGCTGGGGGCGGGTGGGCGTGCGCTGTGGGTATGGCTCGACCGCCCCATCGAGCGTGTCTCGGTAGGAGGGGACTTTCACCACGTCACTGCCGACTACTTGCGCAGTGAGCTGGCCCCCTTGATCCAGGGGCACACCTGGCTCTCCGTCGACCTTTCCACGCTGCGTCGGAGGGCTCGGGAGATCGGCTGGCTGGCCGAAGTGAGCGTCAGCCGTGAGTGGCCGGATGCCCTCCGATTCGAGCTGGTCGAGCAGGTGCCGTTGGCACGCTGGAATGATGATCGCTTGCTCAACCCCGAGGGAGAACCCTTCGCCTTCGACCCCATGTCGCCTCCTGCCGACCTGCCAGACCTGGCCGGCCCCCCCGGCAGTGGCGCTGAAGTTCTGGGCTATCATGCCCGGCTTGCCGCCCAGTTCGCCACCCAGGGAATCGAGGTGCGCCAGCTGCGCCTGGAACCCCGTGGGGCCTGGCGTTTCCAGCTCGACAGCGGTGTCTGGGTGATGCTCGGACGCAATGATCGCTCCGCTCGTCTGGGGCGCCTGGTTGCTGCCTGGCAGCGTGAGCTGGGTCCTCTGGCATCGCATATCCGCTACATTGACCTGCGATATCCCAATGGGGTCGCTGTGGCCTGGCATGGACAGACCGAGCCGGTGGTCAATGACCCACCGGTGGACAGCTGAACGCTCAATCACTTAATTCAGTTGCCCGGGCGGTATTTCGGGTGTTTCTTTCGTGACAAATTCGCCGTATCGTGTCCGGTGATTCGGCAATCGGGCTGGTGGAACAAGGCATCTTGTTCCTATAATTGGTCCAGGCCTACTTTTCAGGATTAATCTTCCCCTTCGGGGTCAGGTTCGAGGAGACTTCCCGACTCATGGCAGGTCCATCCAATGCGTCCAATATGGTAGTCGGGCTGGATATCGGAACATCCAAGGTCGTGGCGATCGTGGGGCAGCCCACCGACGATGGCGGGATCGAAATCGCCGGTATCGGCTCCCATCCGTCACGCGGCATGAAGAAGGGCGTGGTGATCAACATCGAATCCACGGTGCAGTCCATCCAGCGTGCTGTGGAAGAAGCCGAGCTGATGGCCGGCTGTGATATCCATTCAGTCTATGTGGGCATCGCCGGCAGCCATATCAGTTCGATGAATTCCGATGGTGTGGTGGCCATCAAGGAGCGCGAGGTTGCCTCCTCCGACATCGATCGCGTCATCGACTCCGCCCGGGCCCGGGCGATATCTGAAGGCCAGCGCGTGTTGCATGTCATTCCCCAGGAATTTGCTATCGATACCCAGGGCGGAATCCGTGAACCGCTGGGAATGTCAGGCGTTCGTCTCGAGGCACGTGTCCATCTGGTCACTGCTGCCCTCAATGCCGTCCAGAATATCGAGAAGTGCGTGCGCCGCTGTGGGCTCGAGGTGGACTCGATCATCCTCGAGCAACTGGCCTCGAGCCATGCCGTTCTCACCGAGGACGAGCGTGAACTCGGGGTCTGCATGGTGGACATAGGTGGCGGTACCACTGATATCGCGGTCTTCACCGAGGGTGCTATCCGCCATACGTCGGTGATTCCCATTGCCGGCGACCAGGTCACCAACGACATCGCCATGGCGCTGCGCACGCCGACCCAGCATGCCGAGGAGATCAAGGTCAAGTACGCCTGCGCCCTGACCCAGCTGGCTTCCAGCGACGAGATGATCAAGGTGCCCAGCGTGGGTGACCGGCCGGCCCGGGATCTCTCGCGTCAGTCACTGGCCGAGGTGGTGGAGCCACGCTACGAGGAGCTCTTCACCCTGGTGCGCGATGAACTTCGGCGCAGCGGCTACGAGGATCTGGTGGCCGCCGGTGTGGTACTCACCGGCGGCACCTCGCGCATGGAGGGGGTGGTCGAGCTGGCAGAGGAGATCTTCCATATGCCGGTTCGCATCGCCTGCCCACAGAACGTGCGCGGACTGGCCGATGTGGTCCGCAATCCGATTTATTCGACGGGTGTCGGTCTGCTGCATTACGCTCTACGGGAAACCCGTCAAGGGAACGGCCGCCAGGGGCCTGGAGGGATCGTTCCGGCGCAACCGAGGCGCGACGAGATCACCCGGCGTGATGCAGGGGAAGGGATTCCGGCGCTGGCAAGAATCAAGGGCTGGTTCAAAGGAAATTTCTGACAGGGCCGCCGTGGCGGTCCAGGAGACGGGGCTTATGTTCGAACTGGTAGATAGCGCACCCTCAAGCAGTGCGGTCATCAAGGTCATTGGTGTCGGGGGTGGGGGCGGTAATGCCGTCAACCACATGGTCGAGAGCAACATCGAGGGCGTCGAGTTCATCTGCGCCAATACCGATGCCCAGGCTCTCAAGCGAGTTGCCGCCAAGACCGTGCTCCAGCTCGGCAGCGAGATCACCAAGGGACTCGGGGCCGGTGCCAACCCTGATGTCGGCCGGCAGGCTGCCATGGAGGACCGCGAGCGTATTGCGGAGCTTCTCGGTGGCGCCGACATGGTCTTCATCACCGCCGGCATGGGGGGCGGTACCGGAACGGGTGGCGCGCCCGTCGTCGCTCAGGTGGCCAAGGAGTTGGGCATTCTCACCGTGGCCGTGGTGACCCGCCCCTTTCCCTTCGAAGGGCCCAAGCGCATGCGCGCCGCCGAGGAGGGCATGAAGGAGCTCTCCGAGCATGTCGACTCGCTGATCACCATCCCCAACGAGAAGCTGCTCTCGGTGCTGGGCAAGAGCGCGACGCTGCTCACCGCCTTCAGTGCCGCCAATGACGTGCTGCTGGGCGCCGTTCAGGGTATTGCCGAGCTGATCACCAGTCCCGGCATCATTAACGTCGACTTTGCCGACGTTCGCACCGTGATGTCCGAGATGGGCATGGCGATGATGGGCACCGGCGGGGCCACCGGCGAGAACCGCGCCCGCGAGGCGGCCGAGAAGGCCATCCGCAGCCCGCTGCTCGAGGACATCGACCTGCACGGGGCCCGCGGCATCCTGGTCAATATCACCGCCGGCCCGGACCTCTCCATCGGCGAGTTCAATGATGTGGGTGCCACCGTCCAGGAGTTCGCTTCCCAAGACGCCACCATCGTGGTCGGCACCTCCATCGACATGGACATGACCGACGAGCTGCGCGTCACCGTCGTGGCGGCCGGGCTCGAGGGCAACAAGGCCCAGAAGCCGGCATCCCGCGAGACCGCGCGCCGTGCCGACGCCGGCGGCTATCGCCAGCAGCGTCCGCAGGCGGCCGTCAGTCGCGGCCAGGCGGCGGCCTCCAAGGCTGAATCCGAGGAGAAGCAACGGCCGCAGCCGGAGAAGCGCAAGTCGCAGGAGCTCGATGATTACCTGGATATTCCGGCCTTTCTGAGACGACAGGCTGATTGACTCGCGCTATCACGGGAAAAGAGGATGCCGGGTGAGCTTTTTTTGTTGAAACGCCCGTTCGGTGTTAGAGTGAACGGTGTTCGATAACTAATGACTGCCTGGCGACCGACCATGATCAGACAACGTACCTTGAAAAACGTCATCCGCGCCACCGGCGTCGGCCTGCACTCCGGCAAGAAGGTCTATCTGACCCTCAGGCCGGCACCGGTGGATACCGGCATCGTGTTCGTGCGCACCGACCTGACGCCTGAGGTTCGGATCCCGGCTCGCGCCGAGCATGTTACCGACACGACGCTGTGTACTGCGCTTTCTGCAGGCGGCGCCAAGGTCGCCACCGTCGAGCACCTGATGTCGGCCTTCGCCGGACTGGGTATCGATAATGCCTATGTTGACGTGAGCGCTCCCGAGGTGCCGATCATGGATGGCAGTGCGGGTCCCTTCGTGTTTCTGATCCAGTCGGCAGGCATTGCTGAGCAGGCCGCCCCCAAGAAGTTCATTCGCATCAAGCGCGAAATCGTGGTGCGCGAGGACGACAAGGAGGCGATCTTCCTGCCCCATCAGGGCTTCAAGGTGTCCTTCGCCATCGACTTCGATCATCCGGTCTTCGAGGACCAGTCGCAGACGGCCATGGTGGACTTCTCCACGACCTCCTTCGTCAAGGAGGTGTCGAGGGCTCGCACCTTTGGCTTCATGCGTGATCTCGAGTACCTGCGCGCGAATAACCTGGCGCTGGGCGGCAGCCTCGACAACGCCATCGTTGTCGACGATTATCGCATCGTCAATGAGGGTGGGCTGCGCTATGACGATGAGTTCGTCAAGCACAAGGTCCTCGATGCCATCGGTGACCTCTATCAGCTCGGCCATGGCCTGATCGGCGAATTCCGTGGCGTGAAGTCGGGCCACGCGCTGAATAACCAGCTGTGCCGTGCCTTGCAGGCTCAGCCGGATGCCTGGGAGCTCGTCACCTTCGAGGGCGAATCCGAGACGGCGCCAATCTCCTACTCCGCGCCGGCCATGGCCTAGCCGGGAGCTGTAAGCCGGAAGATCGCCGCTTCGCTTCCGGAAACTTGAAGTTGGAAAACAACACCCCCGCCGATCTATTCGACGGGGGTGTTGTCTTCGGTGGGTACCTCTTAGATTGATTTCGAGCTTCGAGCTTCGAGCTTCGAGCTTCGAGCTTCGAGCTTCGAGCTTCGAGCTTCGAGCTTCGAGCTTCGAGCTTCGAGCTTCGAGCTTCGAGCTTCGAGCTTACGGCTTGCGTTCGGCGTGGGCTGCCAGCCGTTCCAGTGCGCTCTTGAGCCCCGGGTCATCGACATCCTTGGCACAGCTCGAGATCTCGTCGGCAGCCTTCTCCGGCAGGTGGCGTACCTGTCGCAGAGGAGGACGGGAGGGTCGCACAGGGCGAACCTTGAGGGTGAAGCCGGTTACCGACTCGAATCCGGGTAGCTCATGCAGCAATTGGAGGAGGCGAGGCTGCTCATAGCGCAGCCGGGTCAGCCAGACGGCGCGGTCGGTGATCAGGGCCAGCCGCCCTTGCCGATAGCCGCCAACGAACAGATGCTCGCGCATCTCCTCGGGGAGGTGTCCCCGCAGATGACGCTGGGCGCGTTCGATCAGGGTGGCCATGCGCATCAGAGACCCCAGTTCGCCGCGACTCTCCAGCAGCCGGGACATGGGCTGTGCTCTGAACCGCTTAACCTTTATACTCATCAGCTTGGTTCTCGGGGGCCGCGCCCCTGACGATATGCCTCGGCCGTGAATCAACGGCCGTTCAACATACAGAGACTAGCACGCAGGGGAGGCCCTCGACAGCATGCCAGCCGCCATCACCGACAACGGTGCCGAGCCTCCTGTGAGCCGGCGCAAGCGCCGCACGACTCGCTGGTGGCTGGCAGGACTGCTGGTGGGATGCCTGCTGCCGGCCAGCCTGGCCCAGGTGGAATCCCTGCGTCTTGTCGAGCGAGCCGCCCAGGTCAGCATCCTGATGCCGGTGCTGCTGCGTGTGCGCTCCCGCCTGCATGCTCGTCGCCGGGCCTTGGTGCGCTGGGTTCGGCGAGCTTCCCGTTGGGCGGGGATAAAGGCAAGGGCAGTCGGGCGTCCCGTCCTCGCGCCCTGTTACCCAGTTGCCGCGCATGATGTCCTGACGCGTCGTGGTCCTCCCTGCCTTTGATGACGATACCGCTCGGAGAGGTCGTGGACCGCTGTCCACGACGCGATGCCACACGCAGTTACTGGACCTTTCATGATCAACAATCTGTTACGCAAGGTAGTCGGCTCAAAGAACGACCGCGAAGTGAAGCGCATGAGCCACCAGGTGGCGGATGTCACCGGCCTGGAAGCCGAGCTTGAGGGGCTGGAGGATGCCGCCCTCAAGGCTCGCACCGAGACACTGCGCGAACGCCTTGAGGGAGGCGAACCCCTCGATGCCCTGCTGCCGGATGCCTTTGCCACGGTGCGTGAGGCCAGCAAGCGCGTCATGGGCATGCGCCACTTCGATGTGCAGATGGTCGGTGGCATCACCCTGCACCGCGGCCGTATCGCCGAGATGAAGACCGGTGAAGGCAAGACGCTGGTGGCGACGCTGGCGGTCTACCTCAATGCTCTCCCGGGCAAGGGTGTGCACGTGGTCACGGTCAACGACTATCTGGCGCGCCGCGATGCGGAGTGGATGCGTCCACTCTATGAATTTCTGGGTCTGTCGGTGGGCGTGATCTTCGCCGGGCAGGCGCCGGAAGAGAAGCGTCACGCCTATGCCTGTGACATCACCTACGGCACCAACAACGAGTTCGGCTTCGACTATCTGCGCGACAATATGGCCTTCTCACTGGAGGAGAAGGTCCAGCGCGAGCTGTATTTCGCCATCGTCGACGAGGTCGACTCTATCCTGATCGACGAGGCAAGGACCCCGCTGATCATCTCCGGGGCGGTGGACGAGAACACCGAACTCTACCGCGTCGTCGATCGTCTGGCGCTGAACCTCGAGGTGTGCAGCGACGAGGAGGACCCGGAGAGCGGCGACTTCATCCTCGACGAGAAGCAGAAACAGGTGGAGGTCACCGAGGTCGGCCACCACAAGATCGAGGAACTGATGCGCGGCGAGGGACTGCTGGGCGAGGAGGAATCCCTCTATGCCGCCCAGAACCTCAACCTGCTGCAGCACATGCACTCGGCGCTGCGCGCTCGTCATCTCTATCACCGCGACGTGGACTACATCGTCAGCGATGGCCAGGTGGTGATCGTCGATGAGCATACCGGCCGCAGCATGCCCGGACGTCGCTGGTCCGAAGGTCTTCACCAGGCAGTGGAGGCGAAGGAGGGCGTGCCGGTGCAGCGCGAGAGCCAGACGCTGGCCTCGACCACCTTTCAGAACTACTTCCGCCTCTACGACAAGCTCTCCGGCATGACCGGCACGGCCGATACCGAGGCCTTCGAGTTCCGCCAGATCTATGGCCTCGACGTGGTGGTGATTCCGACCAATCGCCCGTTGATCCGCCAGGACCTCAATGACCTTGTCTACCTCACCGCCGAGGAGAAGTTCGAGGCGATCATCGAGGACGTCAAGGCGCAGACCGAGGCTGGGCGCCCGGTGCTGGTGGGTACCGCGTCCATCGAGACCAGCGAGTACCTGGCCGATCTGATGAAGCGGGGCAGCATGCAATTCAACGTGCTCAATGCCAAGCAGCACCAGAGTGAAGCGGAGATCATCGCCCAGGCCGGTCGCCCCGGAGCTGTCACCATCGCTACCAACATGGCCGGCCGTGGCACCGATATCGTGCTGGGCGGCAACTGGGAGGCAGAGGTTGCCAAGCTGGAGAGCCCGTCCGAGGCCCAGGTCGAGCAGCTCAAGGCCGAGTGGCAGGCCCGCCATGAGGCGGTGCTCGAGGCCGGCGGCCTGCACGTGATCGGCTCCGAGCGCCACGAATCACGGCGCATCGACAACCAGCTGCGAGGTCGCGCCGGTCGCCAGGGGGATCCCGGGTCAACCCGCTTCTTCCTCTCCCTGGAAGACAGCCTGATGCGCCTTTTCGGCTCTGATCGGGTGCAGCGCATGATGAAGGCACTGGGGCTGGAGCATGGTGAGGCGATCGAGCACAAGATGGTCTCGAATGCCGTGGAACGCGCCCAGAAGAAGGTCGAGGGTCGCAACTTCGATATTCGCAAGCAACTGCTCGAGTACGACGACGTGGCCAACGATCAGCGTCGGGTCATCTACGAGCAGCGTAACCAGATACTGGGTGCCGAGGATGTCTCGGACAGCGTCATGGGCATTCGTGAGGAGGTACTGGATCTCGCCATCAGCGAGTTCGTGCCGCCGCAAAGCCTGCCCGAGCAGTGGGATCTGCCCGGTCTCCAGGATCACCTGAAGAGCGAGTTCAACCTCGATGCGCCGGTGGTCGAGTGGGCCGAGCAGGACGAGCGTTTCCACGAGGAGCTGCTGCGTGAGCAGTTGCAGGCGATGCATCGCGAGGCCTACCAGGACAAGGTGGCAGAGGCCGGCGAGGAACTGATGCGCCGCTTCGAGAAGCAGGTGATGCTTCAGGTGCTCGACACCCGCTGGAAGGAGCACCTGCAGTCCATGGATCATCTGCGGCGTGGTATCCACCTGCGCGGCTATGCCCAGAAGAATCCCAAGCAGGAGTACAAGCGCGAGGCCTTTGAGCTGTTCCAGAACCTTTTGACCAACATCAAGGCCGACGTGACGCGCATCCTCAGCCATGTCCAGGTGCGGCGTCCCGAAGAGGTCGAGGCCCTGGAGCGCCAGCGTCGCGAGGCGCTGGAGCGAGAGAAGGCCGGCGCGGCGAGCCGTCATGACGAACCGTCGATGGCGGCCGGGGATCAGGATGATGCCCCGTCTGCCCCGGCTCCCGGTGCCGACGGTCGACCGTTGCGTCGCGAGGGCCCCAAGGTTGGTCGCAACGATCCCTGCCCCTGCGGGTCTGGAAAGAAGTACAAGCAATGTTGCGGCAAGCTGAGCTGAGGTGACGGACCGGGGGCCACACCCCCCGATCGGGACGGGAGACGAAACGATGGCAGTGGGCGAGACACATTTTCCGGAGATGCCGGTAATCGAGGGGCTGCGGCTGGGCACCGCCAAGGCCGGGATCAAGAAGCCCGATCACCGGGACCTGGTGGTGATCGAGATTCCCGATGGGGCCAGGGTGTCGGGTACCTTCACCCGCAATGCCTTCTGCGCGGCGCCGGTGACGGTAGCCCGCGAGCATATGGCCGCCTGTAGGGCTCGCGGTGAAGGGGCGCGCTACCTGGTGATCAATACCGGCAATGCCAACGCCGGTACCGGCGAGGCAGGCTTGCATGACGCCCGTGCCACCTGTGCCGAGCTGGCACGGCTGGCAGGAGTGGGCGAGCAGAGCGTGCTGCCGTTCTCTACCGGGGTGATTGGCGAGCCGTTGCCCATGGAGCGACTGCTGGCGGGTCTGCCCCCGGCCCTGCAGGCCCTCGACGATGGCGCTGCTGCCTGGCGAGAGGCCGGGGAAGGCATCCTGACCACCGATACCCGGGCCAAGGGTGCCAGCGTGACTCTGGCACTGGGCAACCAGACGGTGACCCTCAACGGCATCGCCAAGGGCTCGGGGATGATTCGTCCCGATATGGCCACCATGCTGGCCTTCGTGGCCACTGATGCAACCCTGGAGCCGAGTCTGCTCGACCAGCTGCTGCGCGAGGCGGTGGATCGCTCCTTCAACTGCATTACCGTCGACAGCGATACCTCGACCAACGATGCCTGCCTGCTGATCAGCACCGGTCGCGGGGCTGTAGTGGCCGATGAGACGGACCTGACCATCTTCCGCAACGGCCTGCAGCGGGTGATGACGGAACTGGCCCAGGCGGTGGTTCGCGACGGTGAGGGTGCGACCAAGTTCGTCACCCTGCAGGTCGATGAGGCGCGGAGTCGTCGCGAGGCCCTCGACGTGGCCTTTACTGTGGCCCACTCGCCGCTGGTCAAGACGGCCCTCTACGCCTCCGATGCGAACTGGGGTCGGATTCTTGCCGCCGTGGGGCGTGCTCCCGTCGAGGCGTTCGACGTGAACCGGGTTACCATCGATCTCGGCGAGGTGCGCCTGGTCGAGCATGGTGGACGCGCCTCGGAGTATAGCGAGGAGGCCGGCAGTGCGGTGATGGCCCGCGAGGAAATCGTCATCCGCATTGCCCTGGGGCGCGGTGAGCAGTCTGCCACGGTGTGGACCTCGGACCTTTCCCACGACTATGTGACTATCAATGCCGACTATCGCAGCTGACCGGCGGTGACGGTCGGTAGCCAGACAGCAACCCTGCGCGGTGTCAACGCCGCGTGGACCAGCGGGTAGGAGTCAATGAACGCAATGGTGAAGAGAAGGGTGCATGTGGCAGCGGCTGCCATCATCAGTGCCGATGGCCGCGAGGTGCTCCTCGCCCGTCGTCCCTCCAACGTCGATCACGGTGGGCTCTGGGAGTTTCCCGGTGGCAAGCTGGCGCCTTACGAGACCGGCCTGGAAGCATTGAAACGCGAGCTTCACGAAGAGCTCGGCGTCGAGATCCGGCGTGCGCAGCCCTTGATCCGCATCCACCATGAATATTCCGACAAGCATATCCTGCTGGATGTGTGGCAGGTGCACGATTTCGCCGGTGAGCCCTTTGGCCGCGAAGGACAGGCGGTACGCTGGGTACCCATGCACGAACTGGTGAACTATCCGTTTCCGGCGGCGAACCTGCCGATCCTGCGTGCGGTCATGTTACCGACCGAATACCTGATTACCGGCGAGGAGGCCAACGAGGCGCGGTTCATTGAGCGTCTGGTACGTGCCCTCGACGAGGATGGTGTGCGTCTGGTCCAGCTGCGCGCCAAGTCGCTGGATGAGGTGGACTACCTGAAGCGCGCCGAGCAGGCCCTGGCGCTGTGTCACGAGCGAGGTGCCCGCCTTATGCTCAATGGCGAGCCATCGCTGCTGGAAGTCGTGGCGGCTGATGGCATCCACCTGACCAGTGATCGGCTGATGAGCCTGGAGCGGCGTGCCTTGCCCGAAGGCAAGTGGCTCTCCGCCTCGACGCATGATCTTCGGCAACTGGATCATGCGCGCCGTATCGGCTGCGACTTCGTGACCCTGTCTCCGCTGCGCACCACCCCCTCCCATCCGCAGGTGGCGCCGATCGGCTGGCATGATTTCCAGCAGCTGGTGGAGCTCGCCGGCATGCCGGTCTTCGCCCTGGGCGGCATGACACGATTCGATGCGCACCATGCCCGCGCCGTGGGCGCCCAGGGCATCGCCTCGATCCGCGATTTCTGGAAATAGCCACCAGCGCCGAGCTACAAGCGCCGAGCTACAAGCGCCGAGCTACAAGCGCCGAGCTACAAGCGCCGAGCTACAAGCGCCGAGCTACAAGCGCCGAGCTACAAGCGCCGAGCTACAAGCAAACCCCGAGGCCATTGCCTCGGGGTTTGCTTTTGCTTGAGCAGCACACACTGATGGCCGCTTGGCCGCTTGGCCGCTTGGCCGCTTGGCCGCTTGGCCGCTTGGCCGCTTGGCCGCTTGGCCGCTTGGCCGCTTGGCCGCTTGGCCGCTTGGCCGCTTGGCCGCTTGGCCGCTTGGCCGCTTCAGTCCCGAAAGCGCCGTGTCAGGTCGCCATAGGCGTCGATCCGGCGGTCCCGCAGGTAGGGCCAGATGCGCCGGATCTCCTCGCTGCGTGCCATGTCCAGGGTCACCAGCATGCGTTCCGCCTCCTGGCCGGCATGGGCGAGCAGCTCGCCCTGGGGGCCGCAGATGAAGCTCCCACCCCAGAAGTCGATACCCGGCGTCGCTCCCGAAGGGTCCGGTTCATGGCCGACCCGGTTGGCGACGATCACTGGCAGGCCGTTGGCTACGCCGTGACTGCGCTGGATCAGGGTCCAGGCCTCCTTCTGGCGGTTCATCTCCTCCCTGTCGTCATGCGGATGCCAGCCGATAGCGGTGGGGTAGAGCAGCAGTTCCGCGCCGGCCAGGGCCATCAGCCTTGCCGCTTCCGGATACCACTGATCCCAGCACACCAGCACGCCGAGACGCCCCAGGGAGGTATCGATCGGCTGGAAGCCCTGGGCGCGGCCGTCGTCCTGGTCCCCGGGGGTGAAGTAGAACTTCTCGTAGAAGCCCGGGTCGTCGGGGATATGCATCTTGCGGTAGTGGCCCACGCGGCCATGATTACGGTCGTATACCACGGCAGTATTGTGGTAGAGGCCGGGCGCGCGGCGTTCGAACAGCGAGCCCACCAGAACGATGTCGAGTTCCTCTGCCAGGCTCGCCAGCCAAGAGCCGGTCGGCCCGTCAAGGGGCTCGGCCAGGTCGAAGACCTCGGTCTCCTCGGTCTGGCAGAAGTAGTGGGTGGCATGCAGTTCCTGGAGCATGACCAGTTGGGCACCGGCAGTGGCCAGCTCGCGAATGCCGGCTTCGCTCTCGGCGAGGCTCCTGGCCTTGTCGGGCCAGGCGGGCTGCTGGACCAGGCCGACCTTCAGGTTGCGGGACATGATGAAGTCTCCTCGTGGTTCAATGCTCGATGCTAACCCGGCGCCTCTGTCTCAGTTGAGCCTTGTCAGGCTGCCCAGGGGCAGCTGCATGGTCAGGCAGTGCAGGCTGCCATGCTGGCGGATCACGCTCAGGCAGTCGATAGGGATGATGTCGCGGTCGGGGAAGGCCCCGCCCAGGGCGGCAAGGGCCCGGCTGTCCGCGGCATCGCCATAAGCCGGGACCAGGACGGCGCCATTGATGATCAGGAAGTTGGCGTAGGTCGCCGGGAGTCGGTGGCCGTCCTCCGGATCATGGCAGGCACCCGGCCAGGGGAGGGGGATCAGCCGATAGGGCTCGCCGTTGGTTCGTCGCAGGGCGTGCAGCTCCTTCTCCATGGCGGCCAGTGCCGGATAGTGGGGGTCGGTCGGGTCGTCGCACCTGACATAGGCCATGGTGGCCGGGTCGCAGAAACGCACCAGGGTATCCACGTGGCTGTCGGTATCGTCGCCCTCCAGATGGCCGTTGGCCAGCCACAGCACCCGCGTGATCCCGAGATCCGCCTTCAGGCGTGCCTCGAGGGCCATCCTGTCGAGACCGGGATTGCGGTTGGGATTGAGCAGGCACGCCTCGGTGGTCAGCAGGGTGCCCTCGCCATCGGTGTCGATGGCGCCGCCCTCGAGCACCAGGTCGCGGGCTTCCACCGCGCAGGCGAAGGTGCCGTTGTCCGCCAGTCGGCGCGTCAGGGTGTTGTCGCGAGCGGCCTCGAACTTGCCGCCCCAGCCGGTGAAGACGTAGTCGAGCAGGAGCGGCTCGCCATCGCGTGCCACGCCGAGGGGGCCATGATCGCGAGCCCAGGTGTCGTCGGCGGGGGCGACCACCAGCTTCAGGCGCGCGGGCTCGACGCCCAGACAAGTGAAACGATGCGCCAGGTGGCGGCGGGTCGCACTATCCGGCACGGCGATCAGTACGCCTTGATAGCGAGCGATGGCGACCACCATGGCTTCCATGGTCGCCTCGATGCGTTCGAGTAGCGGGGCCCAGTCGCTGTCGGGGCTGGGCCAGGTGAGTTGCACGGCATCCTGGGGATGCCACTCGGGGAGCAGTCGATTAACCATGGGCGGATCTCGTGCGGGTCGTCTTGGGGCGTGCCGGCGCAATGTAGGCCGCCGCCGGCAATGTTGCAATGATCGCGCAATCGGGTGGTCTCGACGATGCAGCAGTTGGCGAAAAACCGTACCATGGGCGCCCGCCGACAAGGAATGTGCCCATGCTTGACCGTCTCCCCTTCCTGATCGGGCTGCGCTACGTGCGCGCCAAGCGTCGCAATCACTTCATCTCGTTCATTTCGCTGACCTCCATGCTGGGCCTCATGCTGGGGGTCGCCGTGCTCATCCTGGTGCTCTCGGTGATGAATGGCTTTGACCACGAACTGCGCACCCGGGTGCTGGGCATGGTGCCCCATACCAAGATCGAGGCGCCGGGCGGGCTCACCGATTGGCAACCGCTGGCCGAACGGCTAATGGAGCGCGAGCGGGTGATCGGCGCCGCCCCCTATGTCGAGCAGCAGGGCATGTTCTCGGTGGGCGGGCGCAACGAGGGTGCCATGGTCAACGGCATCGAACCCGAGTGGGAAAGCCGGGTCTCGATCATCGACGAGAACATGCGACATGGGAGTCTGGATGACCTGGTGCCCGGTGAGTGGAACATCGTGCTCGGTTCGATCCTGGCGCAACGTCTGGGTGTCGGCGTGGGCGACCGGGCGACGCTGCTGGTGCCCGAGGCCTCGATCACCCCGGCCGGCGTCTTCCCGCGGCTCAAGCGTTTCACCGTGAGCGGTATCTTCAGCGTCGGCGCGGATCTGGATGCCTCCCTGGCCTATGCTCACATCGATGACATGCAGACTCTGGCAAGGCTGGGCGATGCGGTCGGCGGCCTGCGCCTCGAACTGGATGACCTCTTCGTGGCGGGCAGCGAGACGCGGGCGATCATCAATGAACTGGGGGCCGGCTACCGAGGCCTCGACTGGACCTACTCCCATGGCAACCTCTTTGAGGCCATCCAGATGGAGAAGCGCATGATTGCGCTGCTGCTGACGGTGATCATCGCCGTGGCGGCCTTCAACATCGTCTCCACCCTGGTGATGGTGGTGACCGACAAGCGGGCCGATATCGCCATTCTCCGAACCATCGGTGCCACGCCCCGTTCGATCATGGGAATCTTCATCGTCCAGGGGCTGGCGATCGGCGTGATCGGCATCCTGGTGGGTGTGGTGGTGGGCGTGCTGCTCGCCTGGACAGTGTCGGATCTCATCGGCTGGGTGGAAGGTGCCTTCGGTATCCAGTTCCTCGATGCCGGGGTCTACTTCATCAGCAACCTGCCGTCGCGGCTGATCTGGAGCGACGTCGGCAAGATCGTGTCAGCAGCCTTCGTGTTGACCTTCCTCTCCACCCTGTATCCGGCCTGGCGTGCCGCCCGGGTGCAGCCTGCCGAGGTGCTGCGCTATGAGTGAGACGGACAAGATCCCAGGTACCGACACGCCTTATCATCTGGGGCAGGTGATGCTCGAATGCCACGACCTGACGCGGGTCTATCGCGAAGGGCCGCGGGACCTCACCGTGCTGGATGGCCTGACGATGCAGGTACTGGCCGGCGAGCGCGTGGCCGTGGTCGGCAGCTCCGGCTCCGGCAAGACGACGCTGCTCAACCTGCTGGGCGGGCTGGATCGTCCGAGTCACGGCGAGGTACGCATCGCCGGCGAGTCGCTGCTGGCGCTCAATGACACCGATCTGGGACGCTTTCGCAATCGCCGGATCGGCTTTGTCTACCAGTTCCACCACCTGCTGGCGGAGTTCACCGCCCTGGAGAATGCCGCACTGCCGCTGATCGTGCGCGGCCAGCGCAAGCGGGTAGCCGAAGAGCGCGCCCGTCAGCTGCTGGCACGGGTCGGCATGGCCGAGCGGGCCGACCACAAGCCGGGCGAACTCTCGGGGGGCGAGCGTCAACGCGTGGCCATCGCCCGGGCGCTGGTTACCGACCCCAGCCTGGTACTGATGGACGAGCCCACCGGGAACCTGGACCAGACCACGGCGGCGAGTATCCTGGCGCTGATGGACGAACTGGCGAGCAGCGCAGCCTGTGCCTTCGTTATCGTCACCCATGACCTCGCCCTTGCCGCCCATCAGGATCGCATCCTGCGGCTCGACGGCGGTCGACTGGTCGAACGGGCAGACACCGACTGAATGCCGCTTCTCCTGTGGGTGACGCTGCCGGCGCCATGACCTCGGTCACCGAGAGGACGACCTCACTCCTTCCTTGCAGCCGGCCGTTTTCGCCGGCGTCGGCGCGCCCGTGCCTTCCAGCTGCGAGAGACCTGCCAGCGCCATACCAGACGAATCACCAGGTTGGCCAGCGCGGCGATTCCCACGGCCGCGACCAGCGACCCCAGGGCCAGGGTAGGCAGGATGTCCACCAGCTGTTCGGCGATCCAGCGAGTGGAGATCCGGTCCGGTGCCTCCCTGACCGGGACGTCCAGTAGCCAGGCCCCCAGGCGGTAGTTGCCATAGAAGATCAGTGGCATCGTCAGGGGGTTGGTGATCCACACCAGGCCGATGGCGAGCGGCAGGTTGCAGCGGACCAGCCATGCCCCGAAAGCGGCCACCAGCATCTGGAAGGGAATCGGCAGCAGGGCGCTGAACAGCCCCACGGAAAAGGCATTGGCCACGCTGCGTCGCGTCAGCACCCATAGCGAAGGGTTGCCGATCAGGTGGCTGACGAAACGCAGGGAGCGCCGGCGCCTGAGCACCTCGGGGCGGGGCAGATAGCGCTGGAGCAGTCGGCGCGGCATTGACGATGGGCTCGCGGCTTCGAAACCCGAGCTATTATCCATAGAAGTCGCTTGACTCGCCATGATGCCCCTCAACGTGATTGTGCTGTGGGGCTGGCGGGCTGCCATGCTTGCCGTACAGGGACGATGCCATGCAGCTGGGCCTCGCCATCCCTCTGGCACTCGCCGTGCTAGCTGGCGTGCTGGGGGGCCATCTCGCCATGCCGGGGGCCATCGAGGCGCTTGCGCTTGGTCTGCTGGTCGTGCTGGCCGGGCGTCGTCCGCTTCTCGCGATGGGGCTTGTGGTGGCGGCACTGGTGGCGTTCCAGCTGCTGATGGTGCGCGGCGGCGAGCTCGCCCCCGGGCTGACCCGTCAGGATCTGCGACTGGAGGGGCGTCTTGTCTCGGTGGCCAGCGATGAACGGCTGTCGAGGTTGATATTGGAGGTCACCGCTTGTCGCCCCTTGGCAGACTCACTGCCCGACTGTCATGACATCGAGCGGGTCCGGCTCTCCTTCTTCGCTGCTCCTGCCATGGTACCCGGCGAGCGCTGGCGGCTGACGGCTCGCCTGCGCCCGCCGTCGGGCTTCGCCAACCCCGGCACCTTCGACTATCGTGGCTGGCTGTGGCGGGAAGGCATTCAGGCCAGCGGCTATGTGCGCCGCGACCCACCCCCTCGCCGCCTTGCCCCTGCCCCCTTCTCGCTGCGTCGGCTGGCACTGGGGCATCTCGATGAGCAGGAATTGGCAGAAGACCATCGTCGCTGGCTGGCGGCCCTGACCCTGGGAGCGAGCGAGCGGCTGGAGCGACGCGACTGGGACCTGCTCAACGCCACCGGCACCACTCACCTGATGGTGATCTCGGGGTTGCATGTGGGGCTGGTGGCGGCCTTCTCGCTATGGCTGGCTCGTGGGCTGGCGCGTCTGATCACCCCGGGGGCCTGGCGACTGGCGGTCTGGCCCTGGTGGTTGGCGGGGGTCTCGGCGGTGGGATATGCCGGCCTGGCGGGCCTGGAGCCGCCCGCGCTGCGCGCCATGATCATGACCCTGGTGGGGCTCTGGGTGGCCAGCGGCCGCCATTCACCCGGCCCCTGGCAGGCGTGGTGGCTGGCCCTGGCGCTGGTGCTGCTGGCCGATCCCCTGTCGGCCTGGCGGCCCGGCCTCTGGCTGTCCTTCGCCGCCGTGGCGCTGTTGATCCTGATCTGGCAGGGCAGGGCACGCCCTCAGGGGGTAAGTGGCTGGCTCCGGGCCCTGGTCCGTTCCCAGCTGCTGCTGGCGCCACTGATGGCGGCGGCGGTGCTGCTGGCCTTCGACCGCCTGGCCCCCGCAGCTCCGCTGGTCAACCTGGTCGCTGTGCCCCTGGTGAGCAGTCTGCTGGTGCCGCTTGGGTTGCTCGGCTGGCTCACCGCCTGGCTGCCGCCGCTTTCGGCATTGTGCTGGGCCCTGTTCGGTCTGCTGGTCGACGGGTTGGCATGGCTGCTGGACCTCGCCGCGACCTGGGTGCCCCTGTGGCTGCCGGCCCCGCCTCAGGTGGTGCCGCTGGGGCTGGCGCTGGGCCTGGCAGCCCTGCTATGGGCGCTGCCTGGCCTCGTCACGCGCCTGCGATGGGCCGGCTCCGTGCTGTTGCTGGTGGTGCCGTTGAGCCTCTCCTCCTCGTCGTCTCCCGTGCCCGCCGAGGGGCTGCTTCGGGTCCGGGTCCACGATGTAGGGCAGGGCCAGCTGGTGGAGCTGCGCACTGCCGGCTATCGCGCACTCTATGACACCGGACCGCGCTTCGCCTCCGGCTTCATGCCACTCGGGTCACTGTGGCCGCCGGGGCAGCACTTCGACGACGTCATCATCAGTCATGGCGACCAGGACCATGCCGGGGGTCTGCCGACCCTGCTCGAGCAGCATCGAGTGACGCGTTTCCTGGCACCCTCCGGCGAGGCGCTCGACGTGCCGGTCGAGGCCTGCATGGCCGGACGGTCGTGGCGACGCGATGGCGTCAACTTCCGCATCCTCTGGCCACCGGACGAGACCAGTGAACTGTCGTCCAATGATCGCTCCTGTGTGCTGCTGGCGAGTGTCGGATCGCACCATCTGCTGATCACCGGGGATGTGGGGCGTGATGTCGAGCGCCGCTTGCTGGGTGAGCTGCCCTCGACGATGACGCTGCTGGTGGCGGGACACCATGGTAGTGCTACCAGTTCCGGCCTGCCGCTGGTGCGTCGCCTGGCACCACGCCATGTGGTCTTCAGCGCGGCGCGCGACAACCCTTTTGGCCATCCGGCAGGCCCTGTCGTGCGTCGCTTCCGTGGCGTCGGGAGTTGCCTGTGGAGTACCGCTCGTGATGGTGCCGTGACCCTGTGGCTCGGCGAGGGTCGTGAGCGAGATGTTGTCGCCGAGCGGCCCCTCGCCTGGCGGCATGGCGGTGTCGGAGGGGGCTGCCTTGCGTTAGAATCGCTTCACTGACTTCTGGCCTCCGGGCCGTCCATCTCGAGGGGGAACGGCATGGACATGATGGATGCCCTGATCGCCGGCGGCTGGCTGATGGTGCCTCTTCTGGGCTGTTCGCTGGTGGCCACGGTGATCATCATCGAACGCCTGTGGACACTGAGAGCCAGCCGCATCGCACCCTATGGACTGGGACAGGAGGTCTGTCAGCTGGTGGCTCGAGGGCAGGTCAACCTCTACTGGCTGGAGGGACACTCCCCCCTGGGTGGCGTACTGGCAGCCGGGCTTCGCAATGCTCGGCTTGGCCACGAGCAGGTGCGTGCGCGTCTCCATGAGGCGGCCACCGCCGTGATCCACGACCTGGAGCGCTTCCTGAGCCCCCTGGGCACCATTGCCGCCATCACGCCCTTGATCGGCCTGCTGGGCACGGTGGTCGGCATGATCGAGGTCTTCGCGGTGATCGTCTCCGGCGACGGGGCCAGTCGCACGGCCGACCTGGCCGGTGGTATCTCACGCGCCCTGGTCACCACCGCGGCAGGCCTGACCGTGGCGATCCCGTCGCTGATGTTCCATCGCTATTTCCAGCGCCGGGTCGAGGACATTACGGTGCGCATGGAGGAGCAGGCCGGTCAGGTGGTCGAGTACCTTGCCCATTACCCTGGCGAGCTGGTGTTGGGCGAGCGAGACGGCGGTGAGTCTCGGCTTGGCCAGCGTAGCGAGGAGCATCTTGAGGCCGATGGACGTATTGCACCGAGGGTGAAGCAGCCGTGAGGTTTCCCCGGCGGCGACGCGACCCGGTGGAGGTCAACCTGACCCCGCTGATCGATGTGGTCTTCCTGCTGCTGATCTTCTTCATGGTCTCGACCACCTTCGAGACGCGTCAGGCGCTGGAGCTCGAGCTCCCCGAGAGCGAAAGCGGCCAGGACATGGAGGCATCGCCGGTGACCCTAGTGGTTACCGCCGAGGGCGAATACCGACTGGGCGAGCAGATTCACAGCGCCGGCATGTTGGCCGAGGCTCTTTCCGCCCAGGCCGAGCAGGCACGCGAGCATGGTCTGGTGGTGGAGGCCGATGGTCGTGCCGCCCACGCCGACGTGGTGCGCGTCCTGGACCGTGCTGCTGGCCTGGAGATCCGTCACGTGCGCATCGCCACCACGTCGGCATCAACCCCTCAAGCGGAGACACCGTGATCGAACACTCCGGCTGGATCCTCTACAAGCGCCTGTTGGGCTATGTGAAGCCCTACTGGCGGGCCTTTGCCCTGGCGATCCTCGGCTATGCCCTCTATGCCGCCTCGAGTACCGCCCTGGCAGAGATGATGAAGCGTCTCATCGACGGCATCCAGGATCCCGATGCGGCCTTCCGCCTCTTCCTGCCAATGTTCGTGGTGGGCATGTTCGCCGCCCGCGGGCTTGGCACCTTCCTGGGCACCTACTTCATGAGCAGTGTGGCGCGCAATCTGGTTCACGTCCTGCGCTGTGATGTCTTCAACCACATGCTGCATCTGCCGGGTCGTTTCTTCGACGACCACTCCACGGGTCACCTGATCTCGCGTGTCACCTACCATGTCGAGCAGGTCACCGGGGCCGCCACCAAGGCGGTCACCATTCTGCTGCGCGAGGGTTTCTTCGTGATCGGCCTGGTGATCTACCTGCTGTGGACCAACTGGATGCTGACCCTGCTGTTCCTGGCCGTGACACCGCTGATCGGCGGCGTGGTCAGCTATGCCAGCAAGCGCTTTCGCCGCATTTCACGGCGCATCCAGCGCTCCATGGGTGATGTTACCCACGTGGCCTCCGAGGCGCTCTCCGGCTACCGGGTGGTGCGGACTCACGGGGCCGAGGCCTACGAGAAGGCGCGATTCGCCGAAGCCAGCGAAGTCAACCGTCGCCAGAGCATGAAGGAGGCGTTGACCAAGGCCACCAGTACCCCGGTGATCCAGCTGCTGGTGGCGCTCTCGCTGGCGGTGCTGGTGTGGCTGGCCATGTCGCCGACCCTGCTGGACGCGATGACGCCCGGTGAGTTCGTGGCCTTCGTTACCGCCGCCGCGCTGATGGCCAAGCCGGTGAGACAGCTCACCGAGATCAATAGCGAGATCCAGAAGGGCATCGCCGCCGCCGGCGAACTCTTCGGCCTGCTTGAGGAGCCCCCCGAGGACGACGAAGGCACGCGTGACCCGGGTCGCCTCGCCGGCCAGGTGCGTTTCGAGGAGGTGTACTTCGCCTATGGCGAGGACCAGCCCGAGGTGCTCAAGGGCATCGACCTCGAGGTGGCGCCCGGCGAGATGGTCGCCATCGTCGGCCGCTCCGGTAGCGGCAAGTCGACCCTGGTGGGTCTGCTGCCGCGCTTCTATCGCCCGACGGCTGGGCGCATCCTGATCGATGAGGTGCCCCTGGACGAGTTCCGCCTCCAACCGCTGCGCCGTCAGATCGCCCTGGTCTCCCAGCAGGTCACACTCTTCAACGCCAGCATTGCCGACAACATCGCCTACGGGGTCGACGACCCGGATCCGGGGGCGATCGAGGCCGCGGCCCGGGCCGCCCACGCCCACGAGTTCATCGAGCGCATGCCCGGGGGCTACGACGCCCTGGTTGGCGAGAATGGCGTGATGCTTTCCGGTGGCCAGCGTCAGCGTCTGGCCATCGCCCGGGCGATCTACAAGGATGCACCGCTGCTGGTGCTCGACGAGGCGACATCGGCCCTGGATACCGAGTCGGAGCGCCATATCCAGGCGGCCCTGGAAGAGGTCTGCCGCGGGCGCACTACTTTCGTCATCGCCCATCGCCTCTCGACCATCGAGCGCGCCGACCGCATCCTGGTACTCGAACAGGGCGAGGTCATCGAGCAGGGCAGTCACGCCGAGCTGCTCGCCCGGGACGGGGCCTATGCCGCCCTGCATCGGCTGCAGTTTCAGGAGCCCGCCTGAGCCATGGCGAGTTGGCTCGGCGAACGCTGGTTGGCGGCAGCCTACCGGGGCGATGCCTGGCTGAAGGCCCTGCGGCCATTGGAATCCCTCTATCGCCTGGCAATGCGGCGTCGCGCCGCGGCCTTCGCGGCGGGCAGGCGGGTCGTCTGGCAGGCGCCGGTGCCAGTGATGGTGGTCGGCAACATCACCCTGGGCGGCACCGGCAAGTCGCCGCTGGTGGCCTGGCTGGCGCGCTATCTCGCCGAGCGTGGCTGGTCGCCCGGCATCCTCTCGCGGGGCTATGGCGGTCACAGCGACCACTATCCGCTGCTGCTGGACGTCGACACGCCGGTCACGGCCTGTGGCGACGAGCCTCGCATGCTGGCGGACCAGACCGGAGTGCCGGTGGTGGTCGACCCCGATCGCGTCCGCGGGGCGAGGCGACTGCTGGCGGCGGGGTGCGATATCCTGATCAGCGATGATGGCCTGCAGCACCTGGCGCTGGGGCGCGACCTGGAGCTCGTGGTCGTGGATGGCCGGCGTGGCTTCGGCAATGGGCGTTGCCTGCCGGCGGGGCCGCTCCGTGAGCCGGTGACGCGGCTCGACGATGTAGATGCGGTGGTGATCAATGGCGACCCGGCTTTCGTCCCGCCGGCCGGGGCGCATGGGATGACCCTGTTACCGTCGGCCTGGCGTCGGCTGGGTGACGGTCGGCGAGCGCCCCCCACCCGGCCTCCCTTTTCCGGCCCGGTACATGCGCTGGCCGGGATCGGTAACCCGGCGCGCTTCTTCGCTACCCTGGATGAGCTGGGCGTGGAATCGGTCACACACGCCTTTGCCGACCACTATCGCTTCACGGCGGCCGACCTGGCTTTCGCCGACGATCGACCGCTGGTGATGACGGCCAAGGACGCAGTCAAGTGTCGCGAGCTGGCGCCCGTCGACAGCTGGGTCCTCGAGGTGGAAGCCCGGCCCGACGCTACCTTCATCGACTGGCTGCAGGCGCGGCTGGTATCACTGTCAACCCAATGAAACTCAACCGAGGGGGAGTCATGGACAAGGAACTGCTGGCGATGCTGGTCTGCCCGCTGTGCAAGGGCAAGCTGAAGTACCACCGCGAGGCCGCCGAACTGGCATGTCACTTCGATGGCCTCGCCTACCCGATTCGCGACGGCATCCCGGTGATGCTGCCCGAGGAGGCCCGGGCGATGGACGTTGACGAGAAGCTGCACGACTCACCCGGTCGCACCGGCGAGTCCTGAGGGGGTTCCCATGCAGGAATTCATCGCCGTCATCCCGGCGCGCTTCGCCTCCTCTCGGCTGCCCGGCAAGCCGCTGGCCGAGATCGCCAGCGAGCCCATGGTGGCCCACGTCTGGCGGCGGGCACGAGAGAGCGCTGCCGCCCGGGTGGTGGTGGCCACCGATGACCGACGCGTCGCCGAGGCATTGTCGCCCTTTGGCGCCGAAGTGCTGCTGACGGCCATCGACCACCCCTCGGGAACCGACCGCCTGGCCGAGGTGGCCGATCGGCTCGGGCTGGCCGATGACGCCGTGCTGGTCAATGTCCAGGGCGACGAGCCGCTGATACCGCCGCTGCTGATCGATCAGGTGGCGGCGCGGCTCTTCGATGATCCCGACGCCTCCATCGCCACTCTGGCCGAGCCGATCAGCGACGTCGAGACGCTCTTCAACCCCAATGCGGTCAAGGTAGTGCGTGCGCTCTCCGGTCGCGCCCTCTATTTTTCGCGGGCCCCTGTTCCTTGGGATAGAGAGGCCTGGGACAGGGACGCCTTCGCGCGCCGTCCCGAGCTGCTGGAGACCGATGCCTGGCTGCGACACATCGGCCTCTATGCCTACCGGGCAGGCTTTCTGGCCGAGTATCGCGACTGGCCCCCCTCGCCGCTGGAGCGCCTCGAGCAGCTCGAACAGCTGCGTGCCCTGCACCATGGCCATGCCATTCAGGTGGCCCTGTCACGGGTTCCGCATCCGGCAGGCGTGGACACCGAAGAGGACCTGGCACGGGTCCGTGAGTTGATGCCGCCCCCTGGAGGTCTGTGATGCGCGTGCTCTTCGTCTGTCTGGGCAATATCTGCCGTTCCCCTACCGCCGAAGGCGTGTTCCGCCGCCTGCTCGACGAACGCGGGCTGGCCCATCAGGTAGGGGTGGATTCCTGCGGCATCGGGCCCTGGCACGTGGGCAAGGCAGCAGACACGCGAGCGCGCGAGGCCGCCGCTCGCCGTGGCATCGACCTCTCGGCACTTCGCGCCCGGCAACTCGACGTTGACGATTTCGACCGCTTCGATCTGCTGCTGGCCATGGACCATGACAACCTTGCGGACATCGAGGCGCGGCGTCCGCCCCAGAGTCAGGTGCCGGCACGGCTGTTCCTGGAGTATGCCGGCTATCCTGACCGCGGCGTGCCTGATCCCTACTACGGCGGCGATCGTGGTTTCGATGAGGTGCTGGATCTGGTCGAGGCGGCCTCCCTGGGCCTTCTGGAGGAGATCGAAACGCGTCTGGAGCCCGAGCCTTGAGCATGGCGCCCTGCGCCCATCACGACCTCACCCGGGCCAATACCCTGGGGTTGCCGTGCCGGGCGGAGCGCTTCGTCGCGCCAAGCAACGTCGGCGATCTGCGCGAGGCCCTGGACCTGGTCCGGCACGAGGGCTGGTCGCTGACCCTGCTGGGGGGCGGCAGCAACCTGATCCTGCCGGCATGGATCCCGGGCCTGGTTGTTCGGCCGGCCATGTGCCGTTGGTGGCTGGAGGAGGGGCAGGATGACACTGTCCTCGTGCATGCCGAGGCCGCGGTGGTCTGGCACGAACTGGTCATGATGCTGGCCGCCAGGAGCCTATGGGGCACCGAGAACCTGGCACTGATTCCCGGGCACTGCGGGGCCGCACCGATCCAGAACATCGGTGCCTACGGCGTGGAACTGAGCGATGTCATCGAGGCGGTGCATCTGGTTCATCTCGACGATGGTCGCGAGGCGATACTCTCGCCGGAAGAGTGTGTTTTCGGCTATCGGGACAGCGTCTTCAAGGGGGCCCTGGAGGGGCGCGTGGTCATCACTCGGCTGGTGCTTCGCCTGTCGCGTACGCCGCGCCCCCGGCTCGGCTACGGTGACCTGGCCAACCGGGTGGGCGCCTCGCCGAGTGCGCTGGAGATTGCCGAGGCAGTCTGCGCGATCCGCCGCGAGAAGCTGCCCGACCCGGCCGTGCTGGGCAATGCCGGCAGCTTCTTCAAGAATCCCGTGGTGGAGGCCGACCTGGCGAGGAAGCTGGTGGCGGCCCATCCGACGATACCGAACTTCCCCCAGCCCGATGGCCGGGTCAAGCTGGCGGCCGGCTGGCTGATCGACCAATGCGGTCTCAAGGGCTGGCGACGGGGGCATTTCGGTGTGCATGAGCGCCAGGCGCTGGTGCTGGTGCACTTCGGCGATGGAACGGCAGACGAACTGCTTGACTTCGCCGGGCGGGTGGCCGATGCCGTGGTGGATCGTTTCGGTGTGATGCTGGAGCGTGAGCCCCGACTCGCCGAGACAGGTTGATCCTGCCGGGGCCTTTTCCGATCCTGACACGACAGCGCCCGCAGCCTAGGCTGCGGGCGCTGTCTGTCGTGCCGGAGTGAAGCGTGGCCTCAGCCCTGCTTGCCCTCCTGGGCCTTGGCCTCCTGCTCACGACGGCGGATCTCCCGCGGGTCGTTGTGAGCGCGACGACGACGCCGGCTGGCGCGGCTTTCCGTCGCCTGCTCCTCGTCCTTCGCTTCCGGCTTGGCTTCGGCTTTCGCCTCGGCGGACTTCTGGTCTGACTTCGGGACTTCGGCCGCGGGCTCTGACTTGGGTGTCGACGCCCTGGGCCCAGCCTTCGCCTCGGCGGACTTCTGGTCCGACTTCGGGACTTCGGCTGCAGGTTCTGCCTTGGGTGTCGCCGCCTTGGAGTCAGCCTTCGCCTCGGCAGTCTTCTCGGCCGCTTTCTGCTCCGCCTTCGGCGCATCCGGCTGGGCCACGGCCTCGGCAGGCTGCTCGGCCGAGGTTCCGGTCTTGGCGGCCTGGCCACTCGGCTGCTTGTCTGCCTCGGTGTGGGTCTTCGCTTCGGCAGCTTTCTCAGCCGGCTTCTGCTCGGCCTTGGCTTCAGGAGGCTTCTCGGCCGATTTCTTTTCGGCCTCAGAGTCACCATCCGGCTTGGGCCCGGCTTCCGTGCCGGCTGGCTTTCTCCTTGGTTGCCCGGCCTTGGCGTCGCTGGCCTCCTGCTGCGCCTTGGGTTCTGCCTTGGCGGCCTGGTCGCCTGGCTGCTTGGCCGCCTCAGACTCGCCCTTGGCCTCGGCCGCCTTCTCGGCCGGCTTTTGATCGGCCTCCGGTGCCTCGGCCTTGGGCTCAGCAGATTTCTGCTCTACCTTCGGCGCATTCGGCTGGGCTTCGGCCTTGGGCTCAGCGGGCTGCTGCTCGGTTTTCGGCGCTTCGGCCTTGGCTTCGGCGGGCTGCTGCTCGGCTTTCGGGGCTTCGGCCTTGGTGGTCTGGCCGCTTGCCTGCTTGGCTGCTTCCGACTTGTCCGTAGCCCCGTCGGGCGTCTCGGCCGGCTTGGGGTTGGCGTTCACCTCGGTAGGCTGGGGTTCCCCTTCGACGGCTTCGGCAAGCAGGCGCTGCTGCTCGGCCTCGGCCTTGGGGTTGATGGCATGCTTGCGCGTGCGCTGACGCGGGTTGTTGCGAGTACGCTTGGGCTTGCCATCATCCAGCGGGGCTTCGGCGGCTGCCGGCTTATCGTCACGCTTTTCGCTCGGCTTCTCGGCAGGCTTGTCGTTGCCTTTCTGGCGACGTGAATCGTCACTGGGCTTATCGTCACGGGACTTTTCGCCACCGGGCTTCTGGTCTCGGTTCCTGTCATCGCGTGGCTTGTCATGACCAGTCTTTTCATCACGAGATTTTGGCGCCTCCGACTGGCGTGCCTGGCGGTTCTCGTCGGAGCGACCGCCACGGCTACGGCCGCCACGGTTGCCGCGATTGTCACGGTTGTCAGTGCCTTCCGCCTTGCCCTCGCCACGTTCGGTCTCCTGGCGGGGCGAGTTGCGTCGTTCATCGTTGCGTGGGCGACGCTGGCGGCCGTTGCGTCCTCCTTGTTCCAAATCGCGCTGGGCCGGCTTGTTTGTGCCCTGGTCAGCGCGTGGCTCGCCCGAGCGGGCGGAGGATTTCTTTGCGATATCGGCAGGTGCCTCTTCGCCGCCGAGCAGCTTGGACAGACCCTTGACCAGGCGCCCTAGTACGCCGGCCTGGGGTTCTGGAACGGGCGGGGCGGCTGGTGCCTTGGGTGCCGCCTTGGGTGTAGACGGGGCTTCAGGCACTTCCTGCTGCTGCAGGGAGGCGGGCGCCGGCTCGTGGTGAATCACCGTCTTCACGGCGGCCTCCGCACGCTGGACCGGTTTGCCGAAGGCGGCCTCCGGCTCCTGGCCTACCTCGGTGTCGGTAGAGAGCTCGAAACTGGAGAGGGTTGTCGTTCCTTCCTCGTCCACGTGATCGTCGCGCAGGCGCTGGACATCGTAGTGAGGCGTGTCCATGTCCGGATTGGGCAGCATCAAGACGCGCACGCCCTGTCGCCGTTCGATCTCGGCCAGCACGGCGCGCTTTTCGTTGAGCAGGTAGGTCGCGACCGGGACCGGCAGAATAGCGCGGATCTGGGCGCTGCGCTCCTTCATCGCCTCTTCTTCGATGAGGCGCATGATGGAGAGCGAGATCGAGCGCACATCGCGGATGGTGCCCTGGCCGTCGCAGCGGGGGCAGACCACGCCGCTGGTCTCACCCAGCGAGGGACGCAGGCGCTGGCGAGACATCTCCATCAGGCCGAAGCGCGAGATACGGCCGATCTGCACCCGGGCGCGATCAAGCTTGAGGGCGTCGCGCATGCGGTTCTCGACCTCGCGCTGGTTGCGGGCCGGGCTCATGTCGATGAAATCGATCACCACCAGGCCGCCGATATCGCGCAGACGCAGCTGTCGGGCGATCTCGTCGGCCGCCTCCTGGTTGGTCTGCAGCGCGGTCTCCTCGATATCGCTACCGCGGGTCGCCCGCGCCGAGTTGATGTCGATGGATACCAGTGCCTCGGTATGGTCGATGACGATGGAGCCGCCGGAGGGCAGCTTGACCTCTCGCTCGTAGGCGGTCTCGATCTGCGACTCGATCTGGAAGCGCGAGAAGAGTGGCACCTCGTCGACGTAGAGCTTGATCTTCTGCTGGTAGGAGGGCATCACCTGGCGGATGAAGGCCAGGGCTTCCTGATGGACCTGCTCGCTGTCGATCAGCACTTCGCCGATGTCCTGGCGCAGGTAGTCGCGCATGGCGCGGATGATGACGTTGGATTCGCGGTAGATCAGGAAGGGCGCCGGGCGCTTGCCGGCCTCTTCGGTGACCGACTCCCAGACCTGGACGAGATAGTCCAGGTCCCACTGCAGTTCCTCGGGGGAGCGGCCGATGCCGGCCGTGCGGACGATCAGGCCCATCTTGTCGGGCACGGTCAGCTGGCTCATGGCCTCCTTGAGTTGACTGCGCTCCTCACCCTCGATGCGCCGCGAGATGCCGCCGGCACGGGGATTGTTGGGCATCAGAACCAGGAAGCGACCGGCGAGGCTGATGAAGGTGGTCAGGGCGGCGCCCTTGTTGCCGCGCTCCTCCTTGTCCACCTGGACGATCACTTCCTGTCCCTCCTTGAGCACTTCCTTGATACTGGGGCGGCCCGAGGATTCTTTCAGGAAGTAGTCGCGGGAAATCTCCTTGAGTGGCAGGAAGCCGTGACGATCGGCACCGAAGTCGACGAAGGCGGCTTCGAGGGAGGGCTCTACACGGGTGATCTTGCCGCGATAGATGTTGGCTTTCTTCTGTTCCCGGGCGCCGGACTCGATGTCCAGGTCGTACAGGCGTTGTCCATCGACCAGCGCGACCCGCAGCTCTTCGGGCTGGGTCGCATTGATGAGCATCCGTTTCATGTCGTCTCACAATCAGGGACGGCCGGATGGCGGTCAACGACGTAGGCGAACCGCTGGTTGCTGCGTGCTTGTGCTCAGCGCATGTCGCGGATGCGGTGCTGCGCCCAACCGTTTCGGGACATCCTAGCACGATGCGTCCTACACGGCATGATCATGTTGAGTACGGGGCGGAGGCAGGACATGTCTCGGTGGGTCTTCGCCCATCCGGCCCTGCGGTCACCGCCAACACCTGGCATTCATCGATTCGCCAACGCCGGCCACCGGCACGTTGTTGGTCGTATCCCGTGGCATTCGGCCACGCTGCAGGGAGCGAAGCCGAAGCCGGGCGTGGCGTTGTATCGCTTGCTTTTCGGCGGCGGGACCTCGGATTGGCGAGGATCGTCGCGGCCTGATCTTTTCGCTCCGGCCTGCGTGTCTGTCGTGCAGGCGCTCTCGCGGATCATGACAACCCACTGAAGCGAGCTGACAATATACCAGTAAAGGGGGTTACCAGCAATTGACGCAGGATGGCCGGCACTGCGGTAGAATGCGCCTTCCAAGCAGGTATCCAGTGGAGTGGCGGCATGGCCGAAGGGCGCGACGTGCAGTGGGTGGAAGTGACCGAGGGCCAGGTGGGGCAGCGGGTCGACAACTTCCTGTTGACGCGCATGAAAGGAGCGCCCAGGGCGCTCGTCTACCGCATCGTGCGCAAGGGTGAAGTGCGTGTGAACAAGAAGCGGGTCAAGGCCGATACTCGCCTTGCTCTGGGGGACATGGTGCGGATTCCTCCGTTGCGCCTCTCGCCCCGTGAGGCTGTTCGCGATGTCAGCGACAACCTGCGCAACCTGCTCGCCGGCAGCGTGCTGCTCGAGGGGCGCGATTGGCTGGTGCTGAACAAGCCATCGGGTCTCGCCGTGCATGGCGGCAGCGGCGTGAAGATCGGCCTGATCGAGGCGCTGCGCCAGGTGCGTGAGGATCTGGATTTTCTGGAGCTTGTCCACCGTTTGGACCGTGACACCTCGGGTTGCCTGCTGCTGGCAAAGTCGCGTCCTGCGCTGTTGGCGCTCAACGCTTCACTCAAGGAGCGCCAGATGGACAAGCAGTACCTGGCACTGGTGGCGGGGCGCTGGCCGGCACGACGCGACTTTGTCAGCGCCCGGCTCGACCGCTACGAGCTCGCCAACGGTGAGCGCCGGGTGCGGGTCGAAGCGGGCGGCAAAGTGGCGCGTACGCGCTTCGCGGTCCGCGAGGCCTTCGAGAAGGTCACCCTGATCGAGGCCGAGCCGGTCACCGGACGTACGCATCAGATACGTGTGCATGCGGCCCATGCCGGCCATCCGTTGCTCGGCGACGACAAGTACGGCAGCCGCGAGAGCCAGCGGCTCGCGGCCACCCTGGGTCTGTCGCGCCTGTTTCTGCATGCGTCGGCCCTGTCCTTTCCTGAACCCAGCAGCGGTCGGCCGGTGAGGATCAAGGCGCCGCTGCCCGATGAGCTCGATGCGGTGCTGGACAGGGCCCGCAAGGCCCGCTGACACGGAGGCTTCATGCGCTATCGATTGGCCATCTTCGACTGGGATGGCACCCTGATGGACTCCATCGAGCGGATCGTCGCCAGCATGCAGGTGGCGTCTCGCGAAGCGGGCTGGGGCGAGCTGGAGACGGAGGCGGTTCGCAACATCATCGGCCTCGGGCTGCCTGAAGCCATCGCCACCCTCTGCCCGGGTATCGACGCTGAGCGTGCCGAGCTGCTGAGGGCGCGCTATGCCCACCATTTCGTCGAGGGCGATACGGGCCCCCTGCGTTTCTATCCCGGGGTCGAGGCCGGGCTGGCTCGTCTGCGGGGCAGGGCAAACCAGCGCCTGGCCGTGGCCACCGGCAAGAGTCGCCGCGGCCTGGATCGCATCTTCCGCGAGAGCGGCAGCGGGGGCTGGTTCCATGCCAGCCGTACCGCCGACGAGACGCTCTCCAAGCCACACCCCCGAATGCTCGAGGAACTCCTTGTTGAACTCGATGTTGATGTCGGCGAGGCGGTGATGGTCGGTGATACCGAATATGACCTCGAGATGGCGCGAGCGATGGGCATGGACCGGGTTGCGGTGACCTGGGGCGTGCATGACCCGGCGCGACTCTCCGCCAGCCGACCGGTGTTCACGGCCGAAGCGGCGAGCGAACTCTTCGACTGGCTGTAGGGCTAGCTGACCAAGGGACAGAATGACCATGAGTGACGACGACAAGCACGGCGAACGCTGGACGAGTGGACCGGAGTTGACCCCGGAGCAGGCCCGTCGGGAGCGAGAGGGGTATCACACCGATCAACCGTCACCGCCCGGTGAGGATGCCGAGACCCTGCGTGAACGTCAGCGCCTTGCCCAGTTGGAGATGATGGACCGCTGGGTTGGCGGGGTGCTGGCGGAACAGCGCCGTTCCCGGCGCTGGAAGCTGTTCTTCCGCTTCTTCTTTGCGCTGCTGATCCTGGCCTCGCTCTCGACGACACTTTACGGGCTCTTCGGCGCCCCGGGCAGCGGGCCGCCTGACTGGCCGCATCTCGGGGTCGTCGAACTCAAGGGGGTCATCGATAGTGACTCTCCGGCCAGTGCCGAGCGCATCATCGAGGGGCTGGAGCGGGCCTGGAACGCTGAAGAGGCTGAGGCGGTGGTGCTGCATATCAACAGCCCCGGCGGCAGCCCCGTTCAGTCACAACGTATCTTCGAGGCGGTCATGCGGTTGCGCGAGTCTGGTGACAAGCCAGTTCTGGCGGTGGTCGAGGATATCGGCGCCAGTGGCGCCTACTATGTGGCCGCGGCGGCTGACGAGATCATCGCCGCACCGGCCAGTCTGGTAGGCTCTATCGGCGTCGTCCACGCCGGTTTCGGCTTCGAGGAGGCCATCGGGCGCCTGGGTGTCGAGCGCCGTGTCTTTACGGCCGGCGAAAACAAGGCATTCCTCGACCCTTTTTCCGACATCGCCCCGGCACAGCGCAAGTTCTGGCAGTCGGTGCTCGAGAATACCCATGAGCAGTTCATCGCAGCGGTGCGCGAGGGGCGCGGTGAGCGCCTCGTCGACGACGAGCGTCTGTTCAGCGGGTTGATCTGGAGTGGCGAGCAGGCCCTCGAGCTGGGGCTGGTGGACGAACTCGACAGCCTCGATGGCGTGGCCCGCGCGCGGCTTGGCGAGGCGAGAACGCGCGATTACACACCACGCCTCGACCCCTTCGAGCGGATTTCCCGCCAGTTCGGCCGGGTGGCCATGGAGTGGCTTGGCGTGCCGAGAGGCGAGTCGCCGGTGCGCTATCAGCTGAACTAACAGTGACTAGGAGCAGGTGATCAAGGAAGGCCGTTGCCCACCGTTTGGGACGAATCAGTTTTGCTTGCTCCTTGCTCCTTGCTCCTTGCTCCTTGCTCCTTATGGTCCCAGCGGATCCAGCCCGGCCTCGCGCAGCAGCTCGCAGAGACGGATCAGCGGAAGGCCGATCAGGGTGTTGGGGTCATCCCCCTCGAGCTTCTCGAACAGGGCGATGCCAAGTCCCTCCATGCGGAAGCTGCCGGCGCTGTCCAGGGGCTTCTCCCTTTCCACATAGCGGGCGATCTCGCCCTCGCTCAGGTGGCGGAACAGCACGTCATAGGTCTCGTGACAGACCTGGTGGCGGCCCTGCGCGGTGTCGAGCAGCGCCAGGCCGGTGAGGAAGCGCACGCGCTGGCCAGAGAAGCGGCTGAGGTTGGCGCGGGCGGTGGCCGCGTCGCCGGGCTTGCCGAGGATCTCGCCGCCGAAAAGCGCCACCTGGTCGGAGCCGACGATCAGGTGGGCGGGAAAGCGTTCGGCCAGCCGCTCGGCCTTGCTCAGCGCCAGACGGTGGACCAGAGCCTCGGGTGCCTCGCCCGGGCGTGGCGTTTCATCGATGTCGGGACTCTCCCAGGCATAGGGAATCTCCAGGCGGTCAAGCAGCTGACGGCGCCAGCGCGAGCCTGAGGCAAGGATCAAGTTGGGCATGGGCTTTCTCCTGAGCGGGTTGGTGGAGCAGCGAATCGGCAGCGCCAGTCGTGGGGGTTAATCGCCATGGTAACCCGGGGCGATGGCAGCTTTGACAGGGGCAGGGGGAGTGCCTATCATTGCGCGCCTATGTTGACCTCAAGACTCCCCGGCAGGGTCGAGCCTTATAAGCTCGTGGCTCGTGCCGAACACCTGGAAGGCCTGGTGGCGCTCACCGAAATGGCGAGGCTTGCCGAGGAAGTCGGCGCCCAGTCAGGCGATGCCCAGGTATGGATGGATTTCGCCATCGACCCCCAGGGGCGAAGGGAGATTCGTGGGCACCTCGAAGCCGAGTTGCAGCTGCCGTGCCGGCGCTGTCTCGAGCCCATGGCGCAACAGGTCGAAAGCGATTTCCGGCTGGGCATGGTTACCAGTGACGCCCTGGCCGCGGAACTGCCGAGCACCCACGAGCCGGTGCTGGTGGAGAACGAACAGCTGAACCTGCTGGCGGTGGTCGAGGATGAGCTCATCCTCAGCTTGCCCCAGGTGGTTTACCATAGCGAGGCCGAGTGCAAGGTGTCGCGCGACCAGCTGAACAGCGGGGAAGAGGCCGACGAGTCGGCCAGCACCCCTGCGAGCCCATTCGATGTGCTACGGCAGATCAAGGGCAAACTCTGATACATCCTCGTTTCACTCTGGAGTGACTACCCATGGCAGTTCAAAAGAACCGCAAGACCCGTTCCACGCGTGGCATGCGTCGCAGCCACGATGCCCTCACCGCCCCGACCCTGTCCCAGGACAAGGAAACCGGTACCACTCACCTGCGCCACCATGTGTCCCCGGACGGCTTCTATCGTGGTCGCAAGGTCGTCGAAGTCTGACGAGACGGTATCTCGGTTGGTAGTGGCTGGCCGCTGACGTGCGGATTGCCATCGATGCGATGGGCGGGGACCTCGGTCCCCGCCCGGCCGTCGTGGGCTCCGCCGAGGCTGCCTGCGACGATCCTGATCTCGAGCTGCTCCTTTTCGGCCCTGCCCGGCGGCTGGAGGACGAGATTACCCGCCTGCCGCGGCAACTTGCTGCGGCGGCGTCACGTCTGCAGCTCGTTGATGCGCCTTCAGTCGTCCAGCAGTGCCAGCGCCCAAGTGAGGTGCTGCGTCACGGTAGCGATACCAGCATGGCCCGAATGCTCGACTGGGTTGCCGGCGGCGATGCCGTGGCTGGGGTCTGCGCCGGCAACACCGGTGCCCTGATGGCCCTGGCACGGCGTGCCCTGGGCACGGTAGCGGGGATTCCCCGGCCGGCGATCAGCACTGCCATTCCCACTCGAGACCTGGGCCGCTGCTACCTTCTCGACCTGGGCGCCAACGTAGAGGCCAGTGCCGAGCGGCTTGTCGACTTTGCCCTGATGGGTGAGGTAATGGCACGCCATGTGGACGGCCTCGCCGCGCCGCGGGTGGCTTTGCTCAACGTCGGTGTCGAGGGCACCAAGGGCACGCGCAGCGTGCGCGATGCCGATGCCTGGCTTCGTCGACATCCCGACATCGCCTACCTGGGCTATGTAGAGGGTGATGGGATCTTCAGCGGTGAAGTTGACGTGGTGGTCTGTGACGGTTTCGTCGGCAATGCCGTGCTCAAGGCCAGTGAAGGTCTGGCGCGGCTGCTCGTCGAGCGGGTCCAGGCGACCTTCGAGGCTCACTGGAGCAGTCAGTTGGTGGGCCTGCTCGCCCGTCCGGCTTTGCGTCGGCTCAAGGGTGAACTCGATCCGGTGCGCTACAATGGCGCCAGCTTGCTGGGGCTGGACGGGATCGTGATCAAGAGCCACGGCAGCGCCGATGCCACGGGTTTTCGCTATGCGGTTCAACGGGCGGTGAATGAGGTGAGGCGCGACCTGCCTAGCCGGTTGGCCGCTGAATTGTACCATCGACGTTCCCCTGTCGATTCGGCCGCCGGCGGTCGAATCGAGAGCGGATCCAGGCCCGACGGGCCTATCATGCCGGACGTGACCGGCTTCGACGATAGCCAACAAGCGCAAAGGTGATCTACATGACGCAATCCCTTGCCCTCACCTTTCCCGGGCAGGGCTCCCAGCAGATCGGCATGCTGCGTGAGCTGGCAGAGCGCTACAGCGTGGTGCGCACAACCTTCGAGGAAGCGGCCGATGCCCTGGGCTATGACCTTTGGCAGGTGGTGCAGGAGGGGCCAGCTGAAGCCCTCAATGCCACTGCCTGCACACAGCCGGCGCTGCTCACCGCCAGCGTGGCAGTCTGGCGTGTCTGGCAGGAACTCGAGGGGCCGCGTCCCGGAGCCATGGCCGGTCATAGCCTGGGCGAGTACAGCGCTCTGGTCTGTGCCGGGGCCTTGCCCTTCGCCCAGGGCGTGCGGCTGGTGAAGCTGCGTGGCGAAGCGATGCAAGAGGCCGTGCCTGCCGGCGAGGGTGCCATGGCGGCAATTCTCGGCCTCGATGACGCGGTGGTGGAGCAGGCCTGTGCCCGGGCCGCCGACGGCGACGTGGTTGCTGCCGTCAACTACAATGCCCCGGGACAGGTGGTGATCGCGGGCAGCAAGGCTGCGGTGGAGCGGGCTATCGTCGCCTGTCAGGAAGCCGGCGCCAAGCGTGCCATGTCGTTGCCGGTTTCGGTGCCGTCGCACTGCGAACTGATGCGCCCGGCCGCCGAGCGCCTGGCGGCAGCCATGGATGAGGTGGAACTGCGCTCGCCGCGATATACGGTGTTCCAGAATGTCGATGCCCAGGCTCATGCCGACGTGGAGACCCTGCGCACCCGGCTGATCGAGCAGCTCTACCAGCCGGTTCGCTGGACCTCCTGCATCGAGGCAATGACCGGGCAGGGCACCGAGGTGTTTATCGAGTGTGGGCCGGGCAAGGTGCTCACCGGGTTAAACAAGCGAATTGCCCGAGGCAGCAAGGGGCTGGCGGTCAACGACCCGGATAGCCTCTCTGCGGCCCTCGAACTGGCCAGGGACGCCGTCGGCCAGTCGCCGTCGGCCAATGGCTGATCCATCTCCTGGACCTGGACGGAAGAGACCATGACAACCGAACGTAGAGTCGCCCTGATTACCGGGGCCAGTCGCGGCATCGGCCGCGCTATCGCTCACGAACTGGGCCGACAGGGACGTATCGTGATCGGCACGGCTACCACCGATGCCGGTGCCGAACGCATCGGTGCCGATCTCGCGGAAGCGGGTATCGAGGGGGCGGGGCGCCAGTTGGACGTCACCGATCAGGCCAGCGTCGATGGCCTGGTCAAGGCGGTCACCGAGGTGTTCGGTCCTCCGACCATTCTGGTCAACAATGCCGGCATCACGCGCGACAACCTCCTGATGCGCATGAAGGAAGACGAGTGGGACTCGGTGATCGACACCAATCTCAAGTCGGTCTATCGCGTCGGCAAGGCTTGCCTTCGCGGCATGACCCGGGCTCGTTTCGGCCGCATCGTCTCGATCAGTTCGGTGGTGGCTACCATGGGCAATATGGGCCAGACCAACTATGCTGCCGCCAAGGCGGGCATGGAGGGTCTCACCCGGGCCCTGGCGCGTGAAGTGGCTTCCCGCGCGATTACCGTCAATGCGGTGGCGCCCGGCTTCATTGCCACCGACATGACCCAGTCCCTGCCGGAGGAGCAGCGCAAGGTGCTGCTCGGCGAGATTCCGCTGGGCCGCCTCGGCGAGCCCGAGGAGATCGCCGCTGCCGTGGGCTTTCTTACCAGCGACGTGGCAGGCTACATTACGGGTGAAACCCTGCACGTCAACGGTGGCATGAACATGCGTTGAAGCCTCTGGAGCTAGGCGGTTGCGCCGACTCGGGGGCGTCTATAAACTACTCCGCAGCTTCCGGCTAGCGGATCTGGATCTTTAACGGCTGGTTTTCCGAACGGCCAATGTGAACGACTGGAGTACGTCATAATGAGCACCATCGAAGAGCGCGTGAAGAAGGTTGTTGCCGAGCGTCTCAACGTCAAGGAAGAAGACATTCAGAACTCCTCTTCCTTTACTGAAGACCTTGGCGCCGATTCCCTGGATACCGTCGAGCTGGTGATGGCGCTCGAAGAGGAGTTCGACACCGAGATTCCTGATGAGGAAGCCGAGAAGATCACGACCGTTCAGGAAGCCATCGACTACGTCAACGCCCACCAGTAAGGTGGCGGTCGATACCGCTTGCTGAGGCGTCCGGGGTCCTGACCCCGTGGAGAGCCGTCCTGCCATGGCAGGACGGCTCTCATGCTATGCGCGACGCGAACTTGCCGAGCCCGTACAGGTCGGGGAGACTCAGGTATAATGCGTGCAATGACGACCCCCATGTGGGGTCGTGTCACCAAGGTTGTCTGGAGGGAAGCTGATGGCTCGTAGAAGGGTTGTGGTGACCGGGCTGGGTCTGGTCACGCCGGTGGGGAATGCCGTTGAGGAGAGCTGGGCCAGTATCCTGGCCGGCAAGAGCGGTATCTCGCCCATCGAACACTTCGATGTCAGCGCCTTCAACACGCGCTTCGGCGGGTCGGTGAAGGGCTTCGACATCAGCCCGTACCTCAATCCCAAGGAGGCCCGCAAGATGGACCTCTTCATCCAGTACGGGATGGCCGCCGGTGCCCAGGCGATCGAGGATGCCGGGATCGAGTGTGACGACGGCAATGCCGATCGCATCGGGGTGGCCATCGGCTCGGGGATCGGTGGCCTGCCGATGATCGAACATAACCACACAGCCCTGCTCAATGGCGGGGCGCGACGGATCTCGCCTTTCTTCGTGCCGGGGTCGATCATCAACATGATCTCCGGCAACCTGGCGATCCAGCACGGGTTCCGTGGACCCAACATCGCCATCACCACGGCCTGTACCACTGGCACCCACAACATCGGCTACAGTGCCCGCACTATCGCCTACGGTGATGCCGACGTGATGGTCTGCGGGGGCGCCGAGATGGCGACGACGCCGTTGGGCCTGGGTGGCTTCTCGGCGGCGCGGGCGCTCTCCACCCGCAACGACGACCCGGCCGCGGCTAGTCGGCCCTGGGATCGGGAACGCGACGGCTTCGTGCTCTCCGATGGCGCTGGTGTGATCGTGCTCGAGGAGTACGAGCAGGCCAAGGCGCGCGGGGCGACCATTTACGCCGAGCTCACCGGCTTCGGCATGAGCGATGATGCCTATCACATGACCGCTCCGCCGGAAGATGGCCACGGCGCTGCGCGCTCCATGCGCAACGCCATCCGCGATGCCGGTATCGACCCCTCGGCCGTCGACTACATCAATGCCCATGGCACCTCGACCGCCCACGGCGACCTGGCCGAGAGCCGCGCCGTCGAGCAGGTGATGGGCGAGGCCGCCAAGTCGGTGGCCGTCAGCTCCACCAAGTCGATGATCGGCCACCTGCTGGGGGCTGCCGGTGCCGTCGAGGCGGTCTTCAGCGTGCTGGCGATCCGCGATCAGGTGGCGCCGCCGACCATCAACCTGGACAACCCCCAGGACGGCTGCAATCTCGATTACGTGCCCCATACCGCTCGCGAGATGAAGATCGACGTCAGCCTGTCGAACTCCTTCGGTTTCGGCGGCACTAACGGCACTCTGGTCTTCACCCGGGTGTGAGGCCTCAGGAGCGCCAGGTGGGAACGGAAGCCTCGCCGGAGGCCTGGCCGCTTGATGATCGCGGCGTCGCCTATGGCGACGGCCTTTTCGAGACCGTGCTGGTGCGTGACGGCGTCCCGCTGCTGTGGGAGGCGCACCTGGCGCGGCTGGCGCGCGGCTGTCGGGTGCTGGACATTCCGATGCCCGCCCAGCTCGACCTGGAGCGCCCGCTCGCCCAGGCCGGCGAGGGGCTGGCGGTCTTCAAGCTGATCGTGACCCGGGGCAGTGGCGGTCGCGGCTATGCACCGCCGGAATTCCCCATGCCGCGGCTACGCTGGCAGTTGTCCCCCTTTGCGCCGGATACCGCCCGCTGGAAGACGGGCGTCCGCGTTCGTCACTGTCGCCTTCGACTGGGTACCCAGCCGGTACTGGCTGGCCTCAAGCACCTCAACCGTCTGGAGAACGTGCTGGCGCGGGGGGAGTGGTCGGATGCCGAGGTCGCCGAGGGCCTGCTGTGCGACAGTGAGGATCGCCTGGTGGAGGCCACCTGCATGAACGTGTTCTGGCAGCGCGATGGGCGGCTAGAAACGCCACGCCTGACGCGCTGCGGAGTGGCCGGCACGTTGCGCGCGAAGCTGCTCGAGTGCCTGCCCATCGCCGAGGTGGATGCCTTCCCTGAGGTGCTTGCCAGTGCCGAGGCGGTCTGGCTCGGTAACTCGTTGCAGGGGCTCTGGCCGGTGGCCCGGCTGGACGCAGCCGGCGGCGAGGTGCTGCGACGCTGGTCCATCGGGGTGGATCATCGTCGCCTGCAGGCGTTGGCTCATGAGCCACTGGGCTATCCGACACGGCTTGACGATTGAATGACGAGGACGACCCAGATGGGGCGTGTACTGAAGATTCTGCTGGTCCTGATCATCCTGGCCGCCCTGGCGGGATTTGCCGGGTATCGCTATTGGCTGTCACGACTCGAGGCGCCCATCGCCCTCGAGGAGCCGGCACTCTACGAAGTGCCCGCTGGTGCCGGCTACCATCGGGTGGTCAGTGAACTGGGCGAACAGGGGATCATTGGCGATGCCTGGGCCTTTCGCCTGCTTGCCCGCCTGGAGCCCGAGGCTTTGCCCCGCCTGCGTCCCGGCGAATATCGTCTGGAGCCCGGCATGAGTGGCCGCGAACTGCTGTCTCTGCTGGGCAGCAGCAATGTGGTCAGCTACCCGTTGACGATTCCCGAAGGCTGGACCTTCCGCCAGATGCGCGAACTGCTGGATGCTGCGCCGAAGCTGGATCACCGCACCGAAGGCCTCTCGGATGCGGAGGTGATGACCCGACTCGACCGCGAGGGGCGTCACCCCGAGGGCTGGTTCTTCCCCGACACCTACCGCTATCACAAGGGTCTCAGCGACCTGGAGATCCTGCGCCAGGCACTGGAGCGCATGGAGGTTACCCTTGATGAGGTCTGGGCAGAACGTGACGACGACCTGCCCCTGGAGACCCCCTACGAGGCGCTGATAATGGCCTCGCTGATCGAGCGCGAGACAGGTGCCCCCGAGGAGCGCCCGGAGATCGCCGGCGTCTTCAAGCGTCGCCTGGAGCAGGGCATGCGGCTGCAGACCGATCCCACCGTGATCTACGGCATGGGCGAGCGCTACGAGGGCAACATCACTCGCGCTGATTTGCGCGAGGCCACGCCCTACAACACTTACGTGATCGATGGCCTGCCGCCCACGCCGATCGCCCTGCCCGGGCGGGCCGCGCTGGAAGCGGCAGTGCAGCCCGAGGAGGGCGAGACACTCTATTTCGTTTCCAAGGGGGACGGCACCCACCACTTCTCGCGTACCCTGCGGGAGCACAACAATGCGGTGAACCGGTATATTCGTAATCGCTGATTGGAGCAGGCATGTGCCATAACGACCCCGACCGGCCAGCGAGGGACGCCGGGGACAGGCCGCAGAGGAGGTCCTACGCCAGGGAAGGCGTCGGTAGCGTACACGGAGGTATTCACAGCGCCTCCTCGCAGGCCTGTCGCCGGGAAAGCCACGAGCGGAGTGGCAATCAAGGAAATGGACGGTTCATTACCCTGGAAGGCGGGGAGGGGGTGGGCAAGTCCACCAACCTGGCCCTGGTGGTCGACCATCTGCGGGCTCGCGGCCACGAGGTAGTGGCAACACGCGAGCCCGGCGGTACGCCGCGGGCTGAGGCGATGCGTCGGTTGCTGCTTGACCCTACCGGCGAGGAGCCTCTCGACTCTGATGCCGAGCTGCTGCTGGTCTTCGCCGCCCGGGCCCAGCATCTGGCCAGGGTGATCCGCCCGGCGCTGGCGCGCGGCGCCTGGGTGGTCTGCGACCGCTTCACCGATGCCACCTATGCCTACCAGGGGGGGGGGCGTGGCATCGAGGCGTCGCGTATCGCCCAGCTCGAGGCCTTCGTCCAGCAGGGCCTCGAGCCCGACCTGACGCTGCTGCTGGACATGCCCATGGCCGCCGCTCAGCAGCGGATCGACGGGCGTCTCCAGGAGCAGGGCGGCGAGCGCGACCGCTTCGAGCGAGAGCGCGACGCCTTCTTCGAGGCGGTCCGCCGGGCTTACCTCGCCCGTGCCGAGGCGGCGCCCGACCGTATGGTGGTGATCGATGCCGGTACCGGCCTGGCGAAGGTACAGGCCGAGCTTCTGGCACGGCTGAACGAGCGTCTGGTGGCCTGGTCATGAGCGAAGTCGAGGTCCCTCGCCCACTGCCTTGGCTGCAATCGCGATGGCAGGAACTGGTACGCCTGGCCGACAGCGGGCGACTGCCCCACGCGCTGTTGATATCGGGGGCTCATGGTATCGGCAAGCAGTCGTTGGCCGAGGCCCTGGTGGCAAGGACTCTCTGCGCCTCTCCGGAAGAGGTCGCCTGCGGTCATTGCCATGCCTGTCACATGCTGGCCTCGGGCTACCATCCGGACCTGCTGCGCGTGGCCCCGGAGGAGGGCAAGCGACAGATCCGCATCGGCCCGGTCCGTGAGGTCAACGGTTTCGTCGCCCAGACCGCCCAGCAGGGGGGATATCGCGTGATCGTGATCTCCCCCGCCGAGGCCATGAACGTGGCGGCGTCCAATGCGCTGCTCAAGAGCCTGGAGGAGCCTGGCAGCCGGACGCTTTTCATCCTGCTCGCCGACATTCCCTCGCGTCTGCTGCCCACTATCCGCTCACGCTGCCAGCAATGGCGTCTGGCAGTGCCGGCCGAGAGCGAGTGCCGGGCGTGGTTGGCGGAGCGCCTGGGCGGCGAGGAGGAGGTTCACTTCTGGTTCCGGGCTTCAGGGGGGCTGCCGCTACGCGCACTGGAGCTCGCCGAACCGGAATCTCGGGCCCTGCGCCAGCAGCTGCTCGATACCTTCGAGGCGCTGGTCAGGGGTGCGGAGCCGGTGGCCGAGGCGGCCCGCCTGGAGCGCCAGTCCATCGATGCCATCCTGTGGTACGGTATTGCCTGGCTCGAAGACCTGATTCGTCTGGGACTCTCGGGCGACACCCGTGAGCTGCGCAACCCCGACCTGCTGGTCCTGTATCGACAGGCGGTCAAGAATGCTCGGGTACGCGACTGGTTCCGCCTGCTGGACTATGCCCGCGAGCAGCGTCGTCTTCTGGCCGAGGGAGGCAACCCCAATCCCCAGTTAGCCCTAGAGGCCTGGCTGGTCCGCTGGTCCACGCTGCTGCGCTCTTGACCTGTTGTGCCCTTGACTGAGGAGGCCCCATGGCTGCACAGAAAGCGCTCTCCCTGACGATTCAGGATGTCTCGACCCTGCTGTCGGCCTACATGCCGGTGCTGGAGCGTGGCGGAATCTTCGTACCCACCCGCGAGCGCTACGAGCTTGGCCAGGAGGTCTTCCTGCTGCTCATGCTACCGGGTGACAGCGAACGGGTGCCTGTCACCGGTCAAGTGGTCTGGGTTTCGCCCGAGGGCGTAGCCGGGCGACGCGTCCCGGGCATCGGCATCCACTTCAGCGCCGAGGACCAGGCCGTGCGAGATCGTATCGAGACCCTGCTGGCCGGCCAGCTCGACAAGGGCGCCCCGACCTATACGCTCTGATGGTCCGTGTCTCCACCCTCCACCCCTTCACATCGGTTGTTGTCTCAATGTTCGTCGATTCCCACTGCCATCTCGACCGTCTCGACCCCGGGACCCACGGCGGCGATCTGGCCGCCGCCCTCGATGCCGCCCGCGCCCGCGACGTGCGCCAGTTCCTGGCCATCGCCGTGACCCTGGAGGACACGCCCGCCCTGGCCGATATCGCTCGGACCCATGACGACGTGGTGATCTCGGCCGGTGTCCATCCGCTGCAAAGCGTGGCCGAGGAGCCGAGCGTCGCGGCGATCAAGGACGCGGCCGAACGCGTCGGCGCGGTGGCCATCGGTGAATGTGGCCTGGACTATCACTATATCGACAAGGCGCCCGATCGCGTCCCTTCCCGGGAAGTGCAGAAAGAGCGGTTCAGGCGTCAGCTGGTTGCCGCAAGCGAACTCGAGCTGCCGGTGATCGTCCATACCCGCGAGGCGCGGGATGACACCCTGGCGCTGATCCGTGAGCATATCGATCCGGCGGTGGGCGGCGTACTGCACTGCTTCACCGAGGACCTGGACATGGCAAGAGAGGCAGTACGCCATGGCTTCTTTATCTCGCTGTCCGGCATCGTCACCTTTCGCAACGCCGAATCGCTTCGCGACCTGGCACGACGTCTGCCGCTGGACCGGCTGCTGATCGAGACCGACAGCCCTTACCTGGCGCCGGTACCGCATCGGGGCAAATCTAACGAGCCGGCCTGGGTGGTCGAGGTGGCCGAGTGCATCGCCGTCGAGCGCGGTATCAGTATCGAGGAAGTCGCGGCCCAGACCACGGCCAACTTCTACCGGCTGTTCCGCGCCGCTGCGCCCGAAGCGCCGGCGGACGTGCGCGACGCCCTGCGTTCCGCCGGGCTGGTCTAGACTCGAAGGATGCATCCCTCGGAGGGCCGAACCATGCAACTCGATCCGCTGCTGGCCCAGATTGAACCCGATGGCGAGGTCCCGCCCGTGGATCGCTGGCATCCCGAACAACAGGGGGAGATGGATCTCACGATCGCCGCTGACGGCCGCTGGATTCATGAGGGCGAGCCGATTGCCCGTCCCCGGCTCGTGCGCCTGCTCTCGACCATCCTGCGCCGCAACCCCGATGGCGACTACGAGCTGGTGACTCCGGTCGAGAGCCAGCGTATTCGGGTCGAGGATCGGCCCTTCCTGGTGGTGGATGCCGATCGCGAGGAAGACGGCCAGTGGTGGCTGACCACCAATGTCGGAGACCGCCTGGCGCTCGGCGAGGCCCATCGGCTGATGCTCAGCGAGACCCCGGCCGGTGAAACGGTACCGGAGGTACGCGTACGCTTCGGGCTCTCTGCGCGGCTGGGACGCAACGTCTACTACCGTCTGGTGGAGCAGGCCGAGACGCGTGAACTCGGCGAGGACGTCCTCGAGCTGGGCCTGACCAGCCAGGGCATCTGGCAGCCCTTGGGGCGGCTTGATGCGGACTCGCGGCAAGATGGCGAGACGCCATGTCGCTGATCCGTCAGCTGACCCCTGAGCAGCGCGCCGTGGTCGCTCACGATCGGGGGCACGCCCGGGTCGCCGCGGTGGCCGGTGCCGGCAAGACGACGACCATGGTCGCCCGGGTGCTGCACCTGCTTGCACGGGGCGTCGCTCCGGCGCGGATCCTGGTGCTGATGTTCAACCGTTCGGCCCGGGAAGATTTCCAGGCCCGCCTGGCCGAGATGGCGCCAGCCGGTCAGGCGCTGCCCGACGTGCGAACCTTCCACTCCCTCGGCCACCGGCTGACCGGCAGCCTGACCCGCTGGGGAGTGCTCGCGCCGCGCCAGCTGCTGACGGCCGACTGGCAGCTCGAGAGACTGCTGCGTCAGGCCACGCTGGCCGCCCTGGGCGAGGCACCCGAGGCGCGCGAGTCAGCCCTCGAGGCGGAGCGCCTCGAGGCGCTGGCCCACTTCTGTGGCCTGGTGAAGGCCGAGATGGCCTCGCCGGCCGAGCTCCACCGTCAGCTCGATTTCGGCGAGGAGACCGGCCACTTCGTGCCGGCGTTCGAGCATGCCGAACGGCTGCTGGCCGACCAGGGGCTGATGACCTTTGCCGATCTGCTTTATCGTCCGCTGCTGGCTCTGGAGGCGGATGCCGGTCTGCGGGAACGGGTCCAGGGCTTCCTCGACCACGTGGTCATCGACGAGTACCAGGACATCAACACGGCGCAGCAGCGGCTGCTGGCGCTGCTCGCCGGAGGCGATGCCGAGGTCATGGCGGTGGGCGATGCCAACCAGTGCATCTACGAGTGGCGGGGCGCGCACCCCGACACCATGCTGGAGAATTTCACTGCCACCTTCGGGGCGGCGCACGACTATCCGCTCTCGATCACCTTCCGGCATGGCCACGCGCTGGCCCTCACCGCCAACCATGCCATCGCCGCCAATCTTCGGCGTCCCGACCAGCTCTGCCTGGCGGCCCCGGGCAACCCCGCAACCCACCTGGCCGTGGGGCAGGGCAGCCAGGGGCTGCTGGTCGAACTCGATGGCTGGCGTCGACGTTCTCGCGGGCTGGATGAGGCCTGTCTGCTGGTGCGCAGCTGGGCACTGTCGGTGCCCCTGCAGCTGGCGCTTCTCCGCGAGGGCATCCCCTTTCGCCTGGCTCGGGAGGATCGTTTCGTCTTCCGGCTGCCGCTGGTCGAGGCCCTCGCCGGCTACCTGCGCCTCGCCGTCGAGCCCCTCCGGCTCAAGGATCCGGCACATCTGGAGATGCTGCTGTCCCAGCCCACTCCCTTCGTGGCTCGGGAGCGGATTCGCGCACTGGCCAACCGGCTGGCCGAGACCCAACGTTGGCCGGAGCGTCACGATCCGCTGCTCGATGGCTTGAAGCCCCATCAACAGCGGACTCTCAAGAAGCGCTGGGCACTGCTTTGTGAACTGCCCCGGCGGTCGTCCTGGCCGCCCGCGCGCCTGCTCGAGCACGTGGTTGAGGTCGTGGAGGCTGAAAAGGTGCTCAAGCGTGCCGCCGCCCGTCGCGACAAGGGCGAGGAAGACGTGCGGCTGCTCGACGTGCTGATCGAGCAGGCCAGTGAACTGGGCAACGACACTGCGGCCTTCATCGAACTGCTCTCCCGGCCGGTGGAGAACTATGAGGATGGGGTGCTGATCAGCACGGTGCATGGTGCCAAGGGTCTGGAGTGGCCCTTGGTCCTGCTGGCGGGGGTCAACGAGGAGGACTTTCCGCATTACACCCGCGACAACCCTCTGACCCCGGGACGTCTGGAAGAGGAGCGGCGGCTCTTCTACGTCGCCATCACCCGGGCGCGGGAGCGATTGGTGCTGCTCCATGACAGCGGTGACCATCGGCCCAGCCGCTTCATCACCGAGGCCGCCTGGGAGGATGGCCAACGGGTGGCCCATCGACTCGACGGGACGCCAGCGGACGAGGTGTGCGAGGCTGAAAGCCCTCTGGCAGTCGCTGACCCCAATCTCGTGCGGCGATACCTGGCCGCGCTGGGCCACTCGTTACCGGTGGTGGGGCTTCCGGCCGCCCAGGACGAACCCTCCAAGCCTCGGACCGAGGGTTGGAGGGTCGGCCAGGCCCTGCGCCACGCGGTATTTGGCGAAGGCCAGATCAGCGTGGTGGAGGGCGACCCGGACAACCCGGTGATCGAGGTGCACTTCCACCAGGCCGGACGTCGTCGCCTGATTGCCCGCCGGGCCCCTATCGAACTGCTCGAGGATGTCGCCTCATGATATATCCCCTGATCTCGTCTACCGGGCTGGCCGATGCCCTGGAAGGCCCATGCCCCCCGCGCGTCCTGGATTGTCGTGCCCGCCTGGGTGAGCCTGATGCGGGCCGCCGGCTGTGGTGGGAGGCCCATCTGCCGGGCAGTTACCATCTCGACCTCGACCGCGATCTGGCCGGGCCCCCGGGGCAGGGCGGCCGGCATCCGTTGCCGACGCCAGCGGCCTTCACGGCGGTGGTCCGGCACCTGGGCATCACGCCGGAACAGCCGGTGGTGGTCTATGACGACATGGGTGGCCAGCTCGCGGCGGCGCGGGCCTGGTGGATGCTCGCCTGCTGGGCGGGGCATCCCGAGGTGCGTGTCCTGGATGGGGGGCTCAAGGCCTGGCTGGCGGCGGGTGGCGAGCTGCAGGAGGACGGCGACCCCGAAGCCTTGCCGGCTCCTTCCGACTGGCAACCGGCCTACCGTGACCGAAGCCTTATCCCGGTTGAAGAGGTGCTGGTGGACCCCGCGATCAAGATCGATGCCCGCTCCAGAGAGCGGTTCCGGGGCGAGTCAGAGCCCATCGACCCGGTCGCCGGTCACATTCCCGATGCCTTATGCCGTCCCAGTGCCGACAATCTCGCCGCTGACGGCCACTTCAAGCCTGCCGAGGAACTGGCGAACGAGTTGCCCGAGGCCGAGTCGCTGATCGCCTATTGCGGTTCCGGGGTTACCGCCTGCCACACCATCCTCGCTTATGCGGTAGCCGGACGACCCCTGCCGCGACTCTACGCCGGCTCCTGGAGCGAGTGGATTCGAGACCCCTCCCGACCCATCGCCACCGGCGACTGACCCCGGACATCGTCCGGGAGCTGGAAGCTCCCAGCTTACATATTG
>JBNJKT010000009.1:0-164770 GCA_051751285.1 Pseudomonadota bacterium
AGCAGGGCTGCGGGGAGTACACCGCAGGCGGTTCATGACGACCACGGAACGCGATGAACGCCGGCAGCCGGCACCTGATCGGGTGGATCGCACGTTCACTGCACAGCGGCCTGACGAGCTTTATGTGGCCGATATCACCTATGGTGTGCCTCGACTCTGACAGCTGCGGGAGGCAGCTGAACGAGCACAAGCATGACTGGAATACCTTCGTGCCGGACAGGATGTTCTCAACGAAGGGCGGCTCTCTGCTGCGAGAGGGCATGAGCCGAAGCGGCGGTGACCTGCCGTGCACTGGCAGGGTGACGTAACCCGTGGGAAACGGGGTGTGAGGCGAAGCCGTTACGCCAAGATGCATCCCCAGGCTGAGTATGGAAAGGTTGAGGAACACGAACCGATTAATCCGTGTCTGTGGGCTGAACATGTCGCCACCTCCTACACGGCTTGACAGGAGGTGCGCATCCTCGGCAGTGGGTACATGTAGGGCCCGCTGCTGCTGTCGGTAGTGGAGAAGTAGCCCACTGCCGGCGGAGTCACGAGCCGTGCGCAGCTAACTCGTGACAGATGCGCCAACTTGCAGCATGCAAGGGTAAAGACTGCGATCGGCAACCTCCTCCGTATGCTTGAGTCCAGCATGTGAACGAGGTAAGGCTTGCATGGGATGCCAAGGGAGTGCTACCCCGACGCCCGGCAAGCTGGCGGAGCCTCCGTAGTAGTCCGAGGTGGGGAAAGCCCACCACATGGCGAAGGGAGGCAGTTCAAGTGGCTTGCTCCACGGATTACCTGACCTAGAGAGGTGAAGACCTTTGATAATCGGGGAAATGCAAAGCAAGCTGGCATGTTGCCTTGGCTTTGAGCCACGCTTGAATGGAGAGCCGTATGCGCTGAAAGGTGCACGTACGGTTCGGAGAAAGAGAAGCAGGGAAATAGTACGACTACGCCCTGCTTCTTACTCTACTGCCGACGTGAGCTGGGTTTCTGTTCCTGGCCGTTGTCATCGACGTGTTCAGTCGCCGTGTGGTCGGCTGGGCAATGGCCAGTCACATGCGGGCCAGCCTGGTGGTGGACGCGCTGGAGATGGCCCTGGCACAACGCAAGCCTCGCGGCGCCATCCACCACTCGGATCAAGGGGCGCAACTTAGGTTCAAGGGGTCGTCGCAACACTGGGTTATGATGCCAAGGATAATAGTTCTTCGAGAGCTTCAGCAGGTGTTTTCCAGTCCAGTGTTTTTCGGGGTCTGCTGTTGAGGGTAGTCGCAACAGCGTCAAGCTCATGCTCGGAATACCTGCTGATGTCGGTCCCCTTGGGGAAGTATTGGCGCAGCAGACCATTGGTGTTCTCGTTGGTCCCACGCTGCCAGGGACTGTGGGGGTCACAGAAGTAGATCGCCACGCCAGTATCAATCCGTAGCTGCGCGTGTTGAGCCAGTTCCGCGCCTTGGTCCCAGGTCAGCGATCTGCGCAGCTGTTCGGGCAGCATCGCGATCTTGGTGGCAATGGCATCGCGAACAGCCTCGGCCCCGTGACCGGCCAATGCTGGCCCGTTCTTGGTTCTGGCACCGGATCCATGATCAGGCATGGGCGGCAAGTGCAGCAGCAACGTGAACCGGGTCGTGCGTTCAACGAGAGTGCCAATCGCCGAGCTGTTCAGACCGATGATCAGGTCGCCCTCCCAGTGGCCGGGGACGGCACGGTCGGCAACCTCCGCCGGGCGCTGGCTGATCATGACCTCGGGCGAGATAAAGTGTTTGCCTCGTTGCCGACTCCTCGCACGAGGCACCCGCAACGCCCGGCCAGTTCGCAGGCACGCGGACAGCTCGCGACGCAGTGCGCCTCTGCCTTGAATGTAGAGGGCTTGATAGATCGCCTCGTGAGAGATTCTCATCGTCTCATCATCCGGAAAGTCGACTCGCAGTCGCCGGCTGATCTGCTCGGGGCTCCAGCTGGCTCCCCATCGTCGGTCGGCTCGGCGACCATGTCGCCGTCCCCTCCAGGGGACATTGGGGCCGGGAATGGGCCTACCCTCAGCATCGGTCACCACGCCGGCGAGGCGTGATTGCACGTATGCCTGAAGCCGGTCATTCTTGACGAGCTTGGCAACCTTGGGTCGTTTGGCGGCCCGCTCCGCTTTCCACTGCGCGACCGTGGCCCGATAGTCCAGCATCCCACCCCGGGTAGCAGCATTACGGCGCAACTCGCGCGAGACTGTCGACGGCGACCGCCCCAGACGGCGGGCAATCTCGCGAACGCCATGCCCTTGGGCCCGCAACAGAGCCAGTTCCTCGCGCTCTGAGAACGACAAATAACGCCCTGAGTGCGGCGCCAAGTTGGCCGGTGCCATCCCTCCTGCCTCGCGGAACCACCGTGGTCCCACCGGCTGCGATACACCACACGCCAAGGCTGCGTCCTCACTCGATAGTCCCTCAGTAATGCGCTCCCAGAACGCGCGCTTGGCATCCCGCTGATTGACGCCCGGTCGGCCAGGCGAACGCATCGGTGCCCGCCCCGTCTGTTCAGCGCCCCAGCCACGTGATCGTCCCATACAACACCTCCAATATCGAGATGTTGCGACGACCGATTGAATCCGCCCAATATACCTCGCTGGCCTTCAGTGAGGGTTGTCGAGAAGCGGGTATCGCGACGTCGATGGGCTCGGTCGGCGACTGCTATGATAACGCCATGGCGGAGAGCTTTTTCGCCACACTCGACTGTGAGCTCATTGAGCGCCGCTCCCTGCGGGATCATGCTGAGGCGCGACAGGCGATTTTCGAATTCATCGAAGGGTGGTATAACCTGCATCGTCGACACTCTGGCATCGGCCACCAATCACCCATCAACTACGAGAGGAGATTCTTTGGAGAACCGGTTTCTTATAAGCCACTACCTCTCCACTGAAACGGGATAACTCCAACCGGGCCTTCCACTACAACAATGGATCTCTCCAGCGTAGAGGATGCTGTTCGGCGGGTTCGGCATCGCGACGATGGCGGCTGGAGGTATGTGGACGAGGACTGGGAAATATCCAAGGTATCCATCCCATATAGCGAGGGGTCACACTCGAGCGGCAGGTTTTATAGCCAGTTCTACGGCAGAAAGGTGTGGGAAGAGACAGAGGTGGGGTTCAACGGCGTCGAATATACGGTGGTCAAGAAGGGGGACTGGGAATGGCGCCGGTTTTCCTGCCCGCCCTCATCAATCATTATATAGGAGATATAGGAGGCAATTTTCCCTCTTCCTCGGCATGGCTGCGGCGCTCCTCTTGGCAGGGGCGCTTTTTTGCGGTCTATATCGGCCGACCCCTCCTTTTAAGAGCGCGTATATTATCTTTGGTAGTCTGTCCCTGTGGGTTTTCCACATTACCCGCACCTTCGTATTGCTGCCCGGGATGATTCGACCTTTGATGTTCTGAGGTAACTTCGGATTGGATAGCCGCGGCAATATCCGGGTCGATTGCAGCATCTTGTGCCAATAGACCAGCCAGCACTTCTGGCTTCCATGTCAGCGCCTGGGAGCGGCGATTATACATGGCCATAACGATTCTTTTTATCGCCTCGCGAAACTCCTCACTTTCTTGTATCTCTCTCCACCGTCGAGCGGCCTCCATCTGCTTGTCGGGATCACCCTGTTTCTGCCCCAGCATTCCAGGATCAGGATGTCCGGTCGTTCTTTCGCTCTGTCCTGGGGGCAGTCTATTCTGAACTGCGCGAGCACGGTTATTTATCCGCTTTACTTGCTCTTCTTCGGGCTTCGCCTTCCTATCGTAGTACTTGTATCCTACTTCATTGAAAAAGCTATTTCCAAATTCGTATAGGTCTGGCCTTGGTGGCTTGGTGACCCAGCTCATACTCCAGAGCTTATTATCAGTATCCTCTTTGCAAGGCGTGAACCACAGGTGGATATGCGGGTATTCTTCGTCCAGGTGGGTGATGGTGTAGTCCAGCCGCATGCGTCGGCTTTCCAGATATTCTTTGGCCCAGGCGTTTACGTCTTCCCTGAATGATTCGATTATTCTGGGGTCGGTGTCTCGGGTTGGTGATGGAAGACTAGCGATTATTGTGCCTATTGCGATTGCCTCAGGTCTTAATTTTCTTTTCCCCTCCTTCCCGTTCCGATTGAATGGAGTAGCACAAGAGGCCATCTTTTCCTCGATCCATGCCTCGTAGTCCTGGACGGCGAGGTTGTCGGGGCGGTGGCACTGGATCCGGATGTCGGGGGCATCTACGTGCCCAGAATGCGTCTCGGCTCGGATGCCCTCCCGGAGCACGCTGCTCATTGTGCCGCGTGCGCTGGCTGATCCTCGGGGGTAGCCAGATATTCGTGCGAACTGGTACGTGGGCATGATGGCTCCTCTGTGCCTTGCCTTTTTGCTCTTGGCCTTAGGCCTGAACTCTACCACACCTTACCACGCTTTAGCCCTACTACAGAATAGGGCTGAAGGGGCTTTGGAGGTTTTTCTGTCGGTGCGGTCGGAAGGGCGCTGTAGCAGATGGCGAGCCCCCTTGGGTCGCTCTTTGGATCCAAGACTGGACCTCCCGGCGCCGTGATCCACGGCAACATGCGGCTGAGCGTTCGCTCGGATGGGCGTTGCAGCTGAACTGACCAGATTATGCGCTGTTGTTGGGACTGGCTTCCCCTTGGCTGTCGTGGCTGTCGTGGCTCTCGCTGTTGTCGAGACCCTGGGTTTTTGGGTGCAGAACCACGGCTGGCGGGGATTTCAGGCATGTGGCCGTACGCTCAGGCTGCTGTCGGTGTTGTCGCTGTTGTCGGAGTTGTCGCTGTTGTCGAGACCCTGGGTTTTTGGGCACAGATCCACGGCTGGCGGGGCTTCCAGGCATGTGGCCGTACGCTCAGGCTGCTGTCGGTGTTGTCGGAGTTGTCGCTGTTGTCGGTGTTGTCGCTGTTGTCGAGACCCTGGGTTTTTGGGCACAGAACCACGGCTGGCGGGGATTTCAGGCATGTGGCCGTACGCTCAGGCTGCTGTCGGTGTTGTCACTGATGTCGCCGATCTCGGCGGGTCTTGGTATTGCCTATGCTATTGTTTTTCAAGGGGCTATACATAATTGTGCATACTGATTGGTAGAGAAAGGGGCCTAAGGGCACGCTGTTCAAAGAAATGGTACAATGACATAAGCATAATTTTGGTATTTGCCCATGACTATCGAGAAGTTTGCAAAGGCCGTTGATGAAGAGCTTTCTAAAAGGGCGATGCGTTGCTCTACAAAAGCAGCCTTTCAGGCTGCGTGGGTGTGCATGCCGGTTTCGGAGTATGCGGTGCGTCGCGGTTTGCCAGTAGCGAGGGCTGTCGATCTCCTGGCTGATTGCGGAGCGGAGATATCTCGGTATTCTTTTGAACGGATGCTGAAAAGCTACAGAGAGGGAAGAGGCGCGCGTTTTAGAGCTTCTGATGGCTATATTTATTTGCGGATAGAGGATATAGAGACAAATATCGGCGAGCTGGAAACAAACATTCAGGATGAGCCGCAAGAGGGTCCCGATGGTCCGGCTGATTCGCCAGTACCTGATTCCCGCGATATGCCAACTGGTGCTGTGCCGGATTCCCTTGGTGCCGCAGAAGCCCAGACTGCCGATGAGGCGGAGAAGGCGAGAAAGGAGGCGAGAAAGGAGCGTGCTCGGATAAATGCGGGAGGCGGAGAAGGGATTGTTAGGACAGCCCCCAAGCTAGATTTGACGGAAGAAGAGAGAACGCAGCGGGTTATTGAAACGATGGAAAAAAACTTTGGAGGATAAGTAAGATATGATCATAGCAGTTATCAATACCAAAGGCGGAGTTGGCAAGTCGGCATTTGCAATGCATGTAGCAGCCCCTTATCTTCTTTCTAGGTTTGGAAATGCTGAATTGATTGAGCTGGATGATGAAAATAACGAGTATACATCCTACAGTTATAGTAAGATTTCTTTTTCCCAGGTAAAGATGGGCGATAATCCGGATAGAGCCATTGAGTCATTGATGGCGACCACATCTCAGCGGGGAGGTCGCGCAGTTATCGATGTGGGGGGGGGGGGGGAACAAGACGGCCAGTCATTTTATAAATGCGTCCGGGCAGAATGGTTTCGACCGCTTGATTGATATAATAATTGTTCCGGTGTCCCAAACTGGAAAGGATGTAGACAATGCTATTAACACGATAGATCTAATAGAAAGGAATATGAAGGGTTTTAGAGGCGCACTATTTGTTGGCGCCACCCGAGTTGGAGGTGATGGTGGCATAGACGAGGTTGAGTATGCTCTACCGGACGCACTTGAGCTTACCAGCCTAGATGCAGTGGAAGGTTTTTTGGTTCTGCCAGATAATGCATCTATTCCTCTTTCCAGAAATATGAGGATGACAAGCTGGGAGATAGCAGAGAATAGTGACCGTTTTCTTGGAAAAATACATACTAAACTGGTAGAGCTTCATGAGGCTGGTGATTCCCGCGGCGCTAATATTCAGGTGAGAATGAAGCGATGCGTTTCAGCTGCAATAAATCTAGTTCCATTCATTGATAAGATTTTCGAGCAGCTTGATTCTCGGGAAAGCCGCAGGGGTTAAAAATCATTATGATGGATGGATGATATGGCTAGCTCTTTGCAGGACTGGGACGAGCTCTTCAAGCGAATCGAGTATGTAGCGGCAAAACTCACAGGTGTTGGTGGAAAGCCTGGTCTTGTCGAGGTCTTCGACGGGGACGGCGAAAATCAGGGGTTGCTGCAACGGGCGTATCGCCTGACGTCGGATCTTCGGGAGCTTCTTGACGCCTTCGACGACGCCATGGGTGTGATCCACGAAGGGGAGCAGCGCGACGCACATCTCGAGAAGTTGCGGCCAAGAGAGACATCCGCTATGGGTGAAAGCCTATCCACCGGGACGCCCTCCTGCAACGGCTCTGTCCATGTCGAGCTGAGCGGCCAGTGAACCACCAGCGACAGCGGCGCACTGCTGCTGCGTGAAGCACTCGACAGCAGCGGCGTGATCGAGGCACTCGAAGACAATCTGGTCGACCAACGCAATCCGCTACGCATCCGCCACTCGCTGGCCAGCCAGCTGCGCTCCCTGGTGCTGCAGCGCGCGATGGGATGGATCGATCTCAGCGATACCGACACGCTGCGGCCTGATCCGCTTTGGCAACTGGCATGCAGCGACGCGCGGGGCACGACGCCCTTGGCACAGGACCGGCCGTCTCAAGCCACGCTGTCGCGGCTGCTGACGTGCCTGGGCAACCACTACAATATCGATACCTTGCATGAGGGCCTGCTGCGGTTGGCGGTCTGGCGACTGACCTCGCTGAGCGGCGGTGAGCGCCCCACGCATCTGACGCTGGACATCGACGGGCTTCCAATCGAGGTTCACGGCCATCAGGGTGGCTCGGACTACCACGGCCATGTCGGTGCGTGAATCTACTCGCCGTTGATTGCCTCGATGGCCGAGACCGGCGACATGCTCGGTGGACTGCTGCGCGAAGGCAACGCCGGTCCCGCCGAGAACGCCGACACCTGGATCCCGCACCTAGTGCGGAGGCTCAACGAGAGTACCGGGGCCAAGGTTCGGGTGCGCATCGTTGCCGGTTTCACCGGCAACGACACACTGGAGGCCCTGGAGGAGCGCAACATCGAGTATCTGGGTCGACTGCGTAGTCACGCGGGCCTCCAGAAGCTGGCGGAACCTTACCTCTCCCACCCACCGGGCCGCCCGCCCGAGAAGCCTCGGGAGTGGTGCTATGACCTGTCCTACCAGGCGGGGTCCTGGCCCTATATCGCAAGCGCGGCAGCGCCGAAGCGCACATGGGTGAGGTCAAGTCGGCGCTCGACGTGCACCTCTCCTCGACGGATCGCGGCGCCTCCACCGTCCAGGACGTGATGGACCGCAACGAAGTGAGCCTGCTGTTGAGCCTCTATGCCTACCAGGTGCTGCATGGCCTGCGCTGTCTGCTGGAGCAGCAAACCCGGCGCGGGTGGAGTCTGAGGCGGCTTCGGGAGCAGGTACTCAAGGTAGCCGCGACACTCTCGGTGCATGCCCGTCGGATTACCGTGCATCTCGGCTCTGCGGCCGACAAATGGTGGCCCACCTTGCTGAAGGGACTGCCGAGGCTGACGGCTCTGGCCTGACACCCGGCAATACCACAACGCACGCATCAGGAAAGACGACCACCACGAAAGTCGACGGACCCGGCTGCGCCGACGCTCGACATTGATTCTGATAAGCTACGGATAACCGCTTTTTAATCCAAATAGGAAATAAATCATCCAGCGATCAAGCGGCTCGATGACGTTGAAGTGGATCGGGGCCGCCAACACCTCGGTTCAGCCCCCGCATTCGGTACCCTGATGAATGAGGGGGGGGGGGTCAAGACGGGCAGCCTTCCCCACTGTGTATGGTGTCGTGTATGGCACTCGTCAAAAAAACTCCTAAATACTTGATTTAAATAACACATACCGTTCCATACCAGGGATCACGTGTCGCCAGAAGAATGGTCGTGGAAAAGCGCCGCCTAGCCTAGCAGAAGCGCCCCCTGCGGCGCCATGGGCGCGCAGGGGGCGCAACACGAGAGAAGGCGCCCGAAGGCGCCTTCTCTCGATAGGCCGTCAGCCCCGGGACTCGCCCGGGGCCATGGAACGGATCAGAGCAGAATTACTCCCACTCGCCCAATTCCACGCGACGGTTCATGGCACGACCCGCATCGGTATCGTTGCTGGCGACAGGCTGGGACTCACCGTAGCCGACGGTGCGCATGCGCTCGTGATCAACGCCCTGGCTGGCCAGGAAGTCAGCCACGGAGTCGGCGCGACGCTGTGACAGGTCCTGATTGTAGGACTCGCTGCCCCTGGAGTCAGTGTGACCCTCGATGCGGACGCGAACATTCTCGTTGGCGCGCAGCTTCTGAGCCACGCCAGTGAGAATCTGCTCGGCACCCATGGTCAGGGTCGCTGAATCGAACTCGAAGTTCACGTCACGCAGCACCAGGTCCTCTTCGCAACCCAGAGCATTGACCTCGGCACCGGCCGGCGTGCCAGGACACTGATCCTGGAAGTCCGGAACACCATCGTTGTCCGAGTCCAGCGGGCAGCCCACGGCATCCACGGCCACGCCTGCCGGCGTTCCCGGACACTGGTCGTTGGCATCGATGACGCCATCGCCGTCGGTATCGCGAGGCTCAGGCTCGGGTGCCGGCGAGGTGTCGGCACAGAGCATGGCACCGATGGTGGCACCCGCCGTGGTGCCGAGGGCAGCGCCAGTATCCTCGTCAGAATCGCTGCCAGCAGCATAGCCGAGGCCGCCGCCGATCAGCCCGCCGGCCAGACCGCAAACGAACGGACTCATGGAACTACCGGAAGTCGCACCCGCATTGGATTGAGAGGCAGAGCTGGCGCAGCCTGACAGGCCGACTACCAGCGCAGATCCGAGCAACAAGCCAGTCGTGGATGTTTTCATGTAAGACTCCTTCTTATTGACTACATCCCGGTGTGACAGGTCAATGCCTTCATCATCCGGGGTTCCGAGGAATGACCCGAGGAAAGCGGTCCCCGACCCGCTTCCTGCACTTATAAAGAAAGCACGAAAGTGCTCACTCATCCAGTGCGGCTTCCGATGACACAGGTCTACAGCCCCCTACCGGCCATCGATAACACTCGACAAGCTTGCAGTACAGACCCTTCGGATGCAATCAAGGATTGTACGCTATCGCACGAAACACCGAATCGTTTCATTTCGCGCAATCGCAGCGGGCAATCAGTGTAAACTACCAGGCCAGCCGCGGCGAAATTCCACTACTGCCGCCGCAGCCTTGAGCACAGGCTCGCGGAACTCCTCCTCCACAGCCAGCCGCTCTCGATCCTCGCGCATGCGGTCACGTGGGCTGAGCGCCTGGCGAGCGGAATGGGTATGCAGGTGACGGGTACGACGATGCACCTCGTCGAAAGCCTGAAAATCCGGGCGTTCGGTCAATGTCTCGTCGAGAATTTCCAGCAGCACCTTGCAGCGCCAACTGCCTTCCGTGATGTCGACCTGGTCCTGAGCCAGCGCCGCAGCGACTATCTCCAGGTTCTCGAGACAGTTGCGATGGGCGCGTTGCAACTCCTCTTCCCGGAAGGCCTTGCGCCTCCTCACCTCTTTCCAGAGGGTATAGGCATAGGCTCCGAGGCCGACGATGATGGCCACAGCCAAACCAAGTAGTGTAACTGCCAGCGTGGTACTCATTGGCTAATTCCAGTCGATTCTTGACATGTACAAACATTATACACGGCCAAGACACCTTTCCAAAATCGCGGAAGATCCGGCACAGGTTGGCTCAGCAAGAGGATCCCACTACAGCTGCCACCGTCATGATACTCTCCATCGAGTGACTGCTACCCACCCTGGTAGGCGGGGGCTCTCGCGGTTTTTTGCTGACTGGTGATCGGCCGACAACGCCCAGGAAACAAGGAGCCCGGCCAGATTGCCGGGCTCTTGCCTGAAAGAAAGATCTGGTCGGGCGTCGTCAGGCGGCCAGCATCCAGGCGGTGCCGTAATGGTCCAGCAGCAATACACCGAAGACGCCGAGAATGTAGCGGATGGAGAACCAGAAGGCCGCCAGGGGCGCCTTCGGATCATGGCCTCGCCAGACCCGCCAGTTCCACATCATGAAGCGCAGGTTGAGCGCCATCACCCCCACAAGATAGAGCTCACCGCTCATGCCGATCGTGAAGGGCAACAGGGTTACCGCCACCGTCAGCCAGCCATAGAGCCAAACCTGAAGTCGCGTGAAGGCCTCGCCATGAGTCACCGGCAGCATCGGTACGCCGGCTCGGGCGTACTCATCGCGCTTGTGAATCGCCAGCGCCCAGAAGTGAGGCGGCGTCCAGGCAAAGATGATCAGCATAAGCAACAAGGGTTCGGGGCCCAGCTGACCCGTGACTGCCGTCCACCCCAGCAGCGGTGGCGCAGCCCCCGCCACCCCGCCGATGACGATGTTCTGGGGTGTGGCATGCTTGAGGAAGGCGGTATAGATCAGCGCATAACCGATCAGCGACCCCAGGGTCAGCCAGGCCGTCAGCAGGTTAACCTGCCAGGCCAACACGCCGATGCCACACGCCGAGAGCAGCGTCGCCCATATCAGGGCCAGCGGTGTGGGCATGCGCTGGGTCGCCAGCGGCCGACGGGCGGTGCGAAGCATCAACGCATCCAGGCGACGGTCGACCACATGATTGAAGGCCGCGGCGCCTCCGGCGGCCAGGCCGATGCCGAGCAGGCCGAACAGCACGGCACCGGGATCCGGCAACGGCGCCGCCAGCAGCATACCGACCAGGGTGCAGACCAGCATAACGGCCACGACTCGGGGCTTGCATAGCGTATAGAGGTCTCGCCAGCCCCAGCCGGCAAGATGGCCAACCGTCCCACGCTCCATCATGACCTCAGACATGAGCCAACTCCTCCTTCGTTGCAGTTTTTCCCGGGTTCGACAACTCCTCGGTTGCCGAGACCTTAGACCAGCGCCAGTGCCACAGAGCCAGCGTCATGGCCACGACCAGCACCACCGCACCCGCCGTATGCAGCAGGGCCAGCCACAGCGGCAGCCACGCCAGCACGTTGGCGATGCCGATCACCACCTGAAGGCCAAACGCCCCACCCAGCAACCCCAGCCAGGGTCGCATTCCTGCTGCTCGCCAGTGGCGCATGGCGAGCAGCAGGAGGCCCAGGCCAAGGACCAGGGCACCGAGCCGATGGCCGACCTGGATGGCAGAACGTGCCTCGGCATGCAACTGACCGTGCAGATAGTTGGGCCCCACCGTCTGAGTCAAGTGGAAGCCCTCGCTCCAGTCCATCGCCGGCCACCACTGGCCATTGCAGGTGGGGAATCCCTGGCAGGCGATGCCTGCATAGTTGCTCGAAGCCCAGCCACCCAGCGCCAGCTGCCCCACCAGCAACAGCAGGACCCCCCCCCACAGTGGCGTCATCCGCCGGAGCGGCACCGCCCGACCCGCCCCGGAAGAGAACCGGCGCAGGCGCAGATGCAACCAAAGGAACAGCACCATTACCGTCAGGCCACCCAGCAGATGCAACGTCACCACCTGAGGCCAAAGCTTGAGCGTCACCGTGAAGGCCCCGAACGCGCCCTGAATCAGGATCACCGCCAGCAGTGCCAGGCTGGTGGCCCAGGGATAGCCCGCCTCCCGGCGCCAGCGTACGCCCAGTACCACCAGGGCGATAACCAGCAGTCCCAGGGCCGAAGCCAGATAGCGATGCACCATCTCCACCCAGGCCTTGGCGAATTCAAGCGGCACCTCGGGGGAGTGGGCCAGGGCGCGTTCGGCATCCGGCACCACCAGGGCTCCGTAGCAGCCCGGCCAGTCGGGACATCCCAGGCCGGCATCCACCAGTCGTGTCCAGGCCCCCACCAGTACTACAACGGCGGTGAAGACAACCCCTGCCAGGCTCAGCCCCACCAGCCAGCGAAGACGTCGGCCCTCATCCACCCGCAAAGCGCTACTCGTCATTAACGCCGCCTCCCACCAAGGTCCAGTCCTGGTCGAACCGTGCCATGGGAGGCTCGGGGTTCATGCGCAACAGACGTCGCAGGTCATCGAGCACATCGGCAGTCGCGACATCCGGTGCGTATCCGAGTACCGGACGGCCCTCGGGGTCGAGGATCCAGAGACGATGGGGGGAGCGCCAGCCGGCTTCTTCGGTCCAGCTTGCCACGGCAGCGCCGGGTAGCGGCTCGCCTTCACCGCCGATGCGCAGACGACTGACCCGGTCGGCCTCGCGCCCCAGGGCGCGGTGCAGGCGCCACCAGCGGTCGGCATTGTCGTCGCACGCCCCGGGGCAATCGAAGGCCAGCAACCAGTCGCTCTCCCCCTGTTTCTCCGCGGACGTCAACGGCCACTGTGACAGGGGGGGCAGCGAGGGTTGCAGCTCGCCATGAGCCGTGCGCTCCTCGGGGATCCCGATGCGCCACTCCACCATGCCCCAGGCCACGGCCACCGGCAGCGCGAAGATCGCGAAGAAGGCCAACAACTTGAGGCGCTGGCATGCGGCATGCGTCATCGGGGAGTCTCCTCATCGGGGATGGATAGTGAACCAGGGCGGCGTGACTGGCGCCGCGCGCCCACCAGCATGATCACCAGAGCGGCGAGGGCCAACCCCCACCACTGAAAGGCATAGCCCAGATGGCGCTCCGGCGGCACCACGCTGGGCTGCCACCAGGATTCGAGATGGCCTGGCCCCTGCTCGAGATGCAGCCAGCCGGGATATGCAAATGCCTGTTCCAGGTCCCAGGCCGAAGGGTCGATACGCTGCAAGCGTTTGCCCTCCCGGTTGGGGCCGAACAGCGGTGCCGACTCGCCGTCCGCCTGCCAGCGGCCTTCCAGGGTCACCACCCCGGCGGGCGTCTCGACAGAGGGGTCTTCACGACTGGGGCCGGTCGGCAGGAAGCCACGCTGAACCAACCACAGACGTCCATTGACGTCGCGAAACGGCGTCAATGGCGCCACCCCGAGGCGGCCTTCATGGGTGCGGTTGTCGAGGAACAGGCTCTGGTCGGGGAGATACTCCCCCTCCAGGACCAGCTGAGAGCCCGCCGGTGGAGCCGTCACCGGCGCTTCGATACGCGGAGCGGCCGACAGTCGGGCCAGGTAGTCGCGCTTGTCGGCGGCACGCTCCCACTGCCATAGTCCCAATGCGAGGCCCAGTACCACCAGGCAGGACCAGAAACCCCACCAGCCCACCCGACGGGTCACTGAAAAACCCCGATGCCCGCCAGATGTCGATTCTTCCTTGGAGCCGTGAATGTTACTCAAGATCTTGATTGCCCTTGTCTTCCTGGCCATGGTCACGAGCCTGGCAATGGGTGCCAGCTTCCTGATTCGGGACGGCAGCCGCTCACGCCGCGTGCTGATCTCCCTCAAGGTTCGCGTCGCTCTTGCCGCCCTGTTGCTTGCCCTGCTCGGCTACGGTTATACCCTGGGCGGGCTCGGCGGATGATCAGGAGGTGGCTCCCACCGCGGGATCAGAACACATAGACGAAGAGGAACAGCCCGATCCAGACCACATCGACGAAGTGCCAGTACCAGGCCGCCGCCTCGAAGCCGAAGTGGTCGTCGGCCGTGAAATGCCCACGAAACACCCGCCACAACATGACCGCCAGGATAATGGTGCCGATGATCACGTGCAGCCCGTGGAAGCCGGTGAGCAGGAAGAAAGTAGCGCCGTAGATGCCCGCCTGCAGGGTGATGCCGTAATGGGCGTAGGCCTCGTAGTACTCCACCCCCTGGATGGTAATGAAGCAGAGACCCAGCAGCACGGTCACGGAGAGCCAGAATCGGGCACTGTCACGGAACCCCTCCTTGAGACCCTCATGAGCGATGGTCAGGGTGATGCTGGAAGAGACCAGGATCAGGGTATTGACCAGCGGCAGATGCCAGGGGCTCAAGGTCTCTCGAGGCCCCTCGATGTCGGCTCCCGGGGGATTGAGCAGGGGCCAGCTGGCGGTGAAGTCCGGCCAGAGCAGGGACGCCACCCCCTTCGCGCCCTCGCCGTCGAGCCAGGGCAATGCAAAGGTCCGCACGTAGAAGAGCGCCCCGAAGAACGCAGCGAAGAACATCACCTCCGAGAAGATGAACCAGGCCATCCCCCAGCGGAAGGAACGGTCCATCTGGGCGTCGTAGAGGCCGCCACGTGACTCGAGCACCACATCGCGGAACCACAGCGCCATCACCGCCAGCACGCCAACCAGGCCGAGCGCCATCACCGGCATGCCGGCCGTGCCATACACCAGCACCGTGCCGGTTCCGATCATCATCGCCCCCAGCGCCAGTGACGCCAGGATGGGCCACTTGCTGGACTCGGGAACATAGTAGCTGCCACCACTCATGCGCTGTCTCCTTCTTTGATCGGCCCGCGGGGCGACACCGCTGCCTGCGCCGGCTGCACGGGATAGAGGGTGTAGACCAGGGTCACCGTCTTGATGTCGGCCGGGAGGTCCCGGGTCAGTTGAAAGACCAGCGGTGCCTCCAGGCGCTCGCCACCTGCCAGGCGCTGTTCCTGGAAACAGAAGCAGCTGAGCTTGCGCAGGTGCACCGAGGCTTCCGAAGGGGAAACGCTAGGCACTGCCTTGGCCCGACTGGCCTCGCCACCCCGGTTACGGAAGGTAAAGAAAACCTCGTTGCTCTGCCCCGGATGTACCCGCACCTGGCGTGTCTCCACATCAAGTTCCCAGGGCAGACCAGCGCTGGCACGGGTGATGAACTGCACCGTCACCATCCGCGAGGTATCGACTTCCTCGTGCACCAGCATCTGGGCAGTGTTGCTGGTCTTGCCATTGAGGCCGGTCACCTCGCAGAAGACGTCGTAGAGCGGTACCAGCGCGAAGGCGAAGGCGAACATGCCGGCCAGCACCACCAGGGTGCGGGTCACGGTGCGTCGCACCCCTTCCCTGTTCATTGCCTGTTCATCTTGGCTGGACATGCCGCCCTCCCGCGTCACTGCCGACGCGATTCAATGCCGATCGGGATGAAACTCCGGAGGCGTCTCGAAGGTGTGCAGCGGTGCCGGGCTGGGCACGCTCCACTCCAGATCTTCGGCCCCCTCCCAGGCCTTGGCCGGGGCCTTCTCGCCACCCCGAACACACTTGATGATGACCAGCACGAAAAGCAGCTGGGAGGCACCGAACAGGAAGGCGCCCAGGCTTGCGGCCATGTTGAAGTCGGCGAACTGCAAGGCATAGTCGGGAATGCGTCGCGGCATGCCGGCAAGCCCCGAGAAATGCATCGGGAAGAAGGTCAGGTTCACGCCGATGACCGACAGCCAGAAGTGCCACTGGGAGAGCCGCAGATGGGGGTAGTGGCCTGTCCACTTGGGCAGCCAGTAGTAGGCCCCGGCCAGGATCGCGAAGAGCGCCCCGGGCACCAGCACGTAGTGGAAATGAGCCACCACGAAGTAGGTGTCGTGATACTGGAAGTCGGCCGGCGAGATGGCCAGCATCAGCCCCGAAAAGCCACCGACCGTGAACTGCACCACGAAGGCCAATGCGAACAGCATCGGCGGCTCGAAGCTGATGGAGCCGCGGAACATCGTCGCCACCCAGTTGAAGATCTTCACCCCGGTGGGCACCGCGATCAGCATGGTGGTGTACATGAAGAACAGCTCCGCCACCAGCGGCAGACCGACCACGAACATGTGGTGCGCCCAGACCAGGAACGACAGCAGGGCAATGGCTGCCGTGGCATAGACCATGGAGGCGTAACCGAAAAGCCGCTTGCGGGAGAAGGTCGGGATGATCGCGGAAACGATGCCGAAGGCCGGCAGGATCATGATGTAGACCTCGGGATGCCCGAAGAACCAGAACAGGTGCTGGAACAGCACCGGATCACCGCCACCGGCCGCATTGAAGAAGCTGGTGCCGAAATTGATATCCATCAACATCATGGTGATTACCCCGGCCAGCACCGGCATCACCGCGATCAGCAGGAAGGCGGTAATCAGCCAGGTCCAGACGAACAGCGGCATGTCCATCATGCGCATACCCGGTGCCCGCAGATTGAGGATGGTGGCAATGATGTTGATGGCACCGAGAATCGAGCTGATACCCGCGATATGCAGCGACAGGATAAAGAAGGTGGTCGACGGCGGCGCATAGGTGGTCGAGAGCGGCGCATAGAAGGTCCAGCCGAAGTTCGGCCCACCACCCGGCATCAGCAGGGTGCTGAGCAGCAGACCAAAGGCCACCGGCAACAGCCAGAAACTGAAGTTGTTCAAGCGTGGCAAGGCCATGTCCGGAGCACCGATCTGAAGCGGCACCATCCAGTTGGCCAACCCCACGAAGGCGGGCATGATCGCCCCGAACACCATGATCAGGCCATGCATGGTGGTCATCTGGTTGAAGAACTCGGGTCTGACCAGTTGCAGGCCGGGCTGGAACAGCTCGGCGCGCACCACCAGGGCGAAGATCCCCCCGATGAAGAACATCGTCAGTGAGAAGATCAGATAGAGGCTACCGATCTCCTTGTGGTTGGTGGTCAGCAGCCAGCGCATCAGCCCACGGGGCCGGGCATGTCCAGCCTCGGCCATGCCACCAGCGGTGGCCGTGCTGTGCTGCGGTGTCGGCTTGGGTGGCAGGTGGGAAGCCATCGGAAATCTCCCTGTTGGGCATCACGAAAGAGAAACGGAAAGGCCGGTCACTCACCCTGCTCGGCGAGTTGCTCGGCGATTTCCGACGGTTGCACGCTATCGCCGGAATCGTTGCCCCAGGCATTGCGTTCGTAGGTGACCACGGCGGCGATCTCCACCGCGCTGAGCGTATTGCGGAAGGATGCCATGGCGGTTCCCGAGACGCCGTTGACGACTCGGTCGATATGCCAGTCGATATCCTCGAGCATTGCCTCGTTGCCGGCCAGTGCCGGGAAATTGCCGGCTCCTTGACCATCCGCCTGGTGACAGGAGGCGCACACCGCACCATAGGTCTGTTCGCCACGCTCCATCAGCTCGTCCATTGACCACTCTCGATCAGCACTGGACGCCTCCTCCTCCGCGGCCTGCTGCCGCTCGGCCAGCCACTCATCGAAGCGTTCCTGTTCTACGGCCTCGACCACCACCGGCATGAAGGCGTGGTCCTTGCCGCAAAGCTCAGCGCACTGGCCACGGTAGATACCGGGCTCCTCGATGCGTACCCAGTTCTCGTTGACGAAACCGGGGATGGCGTCCTGCTTGACGGCCAGATCGGGAACCCACCAGGAATGGATGACATCATCAGAGGTCAGCAGCAAACGGACCTTCTGACCCACCGGCAGCACCAGCGGCTTGTCGACCTCGAGCAGGTAGTGTTCCCCTTTCTCGCCAGTGCCGTCGATCTGCTCGCGAGGCGTGCCCAGGTTGGAGGTGAAGGCGACATCCTCACCGAGATATTCATAGCGCCAGCGCCACTGCTGGCCGGTGACCATGATGTCGAGATCGGCCTCGGAGGTGTCGTACATGTTCTTGAGAGTGGCAGTAGCAGGAACCGCCATGCCTACCAGGATCAGCAAGGGGATCGCCGTCCAGATCACTTCCACGCTGGTATGTTCGTGGAAGGTGGCGGCCTTGGCGCCCTTGGAATGGCGATAGCGAAAGAGCGAATAGAACATCGCACCGAAGACGATGACCCCGATGATCACGCAGATCCAGAAGATGATCATGTGCAGGGAGTAGATGTCACGACTGAGTTCCGTGACACCGACGGGCATGTTCCAGCCATTGGCCAGCGCAACCGGGGTCAAGGCGGCGCTGGCCAGCCCCCCCGCCATCCACACGAGCAACGTGCGCATCGGCGCCTCCTCGGGTCATTGTTGTATTAGCGGGTTCTTAGCAGGGAATATTATAGGGATGTGCGACAGTTCGTCACCCCCGCAACCTGCTGGCAGGTAAACGGGGAAATCAACGCTCTTCGCTCATCGTGCGGCAAGCACCGCCACGAGCGCCACCAGCACCACAAACACCAGCCCCACAAGCAACCCCGCTGCAATGAAGGTCCCCGGGCGATTGGAGGCGAAATCCTCGCGACGCCGCGAATCCTTCTGCACCCCCAGAAAGGCCGCCAGCACCGATTTGATCGCTTGCCACATCCCGGCTCACCTCCTTGTATTGCCATCGACTGCTTTCGACCCTAACCCTTTGACTCTAGTCCATGCCACCCGGATCGGTCCGTAGAGGCATTCCACGCTTGCCGAGGAATGACCTACCACTTTCGCTGCAACGCATTAAGCTGCATTCATCTTCTATACTCAAGGTGAGAGTTGAGCAGGTTCCAGCGTCCCGCCTGGGCCTGAATGGAAACCGAAGGAGACCGACCATGACCAACCGGAAAGACACCAAGAGCAACCCTGCCATGTCCGCAACCGAACCGATGATGGAGTGGTGGAAGAATCAGTTCACACAGGGGGCTACGCCAATGACACGGATGCAACTGGCCTGGATGCAAAGCATGGCCGATACCATGCAGTTCGAGGCGCAGTTTCTCCGGGCACTGGCGGAAAGCGGTCAGAAGATGGCCGAGTCCTTTAGTGGCGATACACCGCAGACACCGGCCGAGATGCAGGAACGTTACCAGCAGCTTGTCTCCGAGCTCACGGAAGCCCAGATGGAGCGCATGAAGAAGGCCACAGAGCTCTCCAATGATTTCCGGCGCCGCGTCTGGGAAGAGGTCTGAAACGACCTCGAGGGAAACCAGAACCCAAGGGAATTCGGAACAAGCACTGGGCGGCAGAATCGAATCTGCCGCCCCATTACGTCCTGTCGTGTATCACATGCTCCGCGCCAGACAGCAGGAATCCCGACCGCCAGGCTTAGCCGAACCCGAAGAGCCGTGTGATCAGCGGCAACAGGAAGGCGGTCAGCAGACCCGTCAACCCCATGGCCAGGCCGGAAAAGGCACCGGCCACCGCCCCCAGACGAGCAAAGGCGTGAGCGGTGCCGAAGCCGTGGGCCGCCAGCCCGAGAGTGAAGCCCTGGACCTCCGGGTCCCTGATCCGCAGCAGACGAAAGATCCAGGGACCCAGGGCGCAGCCGATCGAGCCGGTCAACAAGACCAGGCCGGCGGCCAACGAGGGTATACCGCCTATCTGTTCGGCGATGCCCATGGCGATCGGCGACGTAACGGAGCGTGGCGCCAGGGAAAGCAGCGTTTCGGTACGCGCTCCGAGCAGCATGGCCAAGCCCAGGGTGGAGACTACCGCCGTGACGATTCCCACGCCGCACGCCAGAAGCAGCGGCCACAGCAGCAGGCGCACTCGCTCGCGATGATCATACAGGGGGATCGCCAGGGCCACCGTGGCCGGCCCCAGCAGGAAATGGATGAACTGAGCCCCTTCGAAGTAGGTGCGGTACTCCATGTCCGCCAGCAGTAGCAAGGCGATCAGCATGGCGATGGAGAGCGTGACCGGGTGAAGCAACGGGGTGCCCCCCATGGCGCGGTTGATCTTCACCGCCAAGGTAAAGATCAGCAGGGTCATCAGCAGCGAAAGAAGCGGATTGCCCGAGAGATAGACCCACAGCTGATCGAGGGAGGCGACATTCATGCCTTGTCTCCCGACCGACCGTTGCGTCGGGCATGGCCATTTTGCAGGCGTTGCAGCACCCATGCCGTTACCCCGAGGGTCAATGCCGTGGACGCCACCAGGGTCAACGCGATTGGCCAGAGATCGGCACCGATCAACTCGAAGTGCACCATCAGCCCAACGCCGGCTGGCACGAACAGCAGCGTCAGGTAGCGCAACAGCCCCTCCCCCGACAGGCGCAGGCTGGACGGCACCCTGCCGCGGATCATCAACGCCACCAAGAGAATCACCATACCGATCACCGGCCCCGGTATCGGCAGCGTAAGCCCCCTTGCCACCAGTTCTCCGGCAAACTGGCAGGCCAACAGTACGCTCATTCCCATGATCAATGGCATAACCGCCCTCCTCTCGGCAGCTCATCAGCAAGCAGGTTCTCGACACCATCAGTGTGACAGAAGCGGCAGGATCCGGGGCCTCGCCGAGTCAACCCCTCAAGCATTTGAAAAGGAAGCGCAACAGAGACTTTTCATTTGCCCTGCAACACGCTAGTATACGCCTCGTTCTCGGGAGCCAGGGGCCACAGGCCGGGCAGCCCGAAAGCCGCATCGGAGCGTGGCGCAGCTTGGTAGCGCGTTGCAATGGGGTTGCAAAGGTCGCAGGTTCGAATCCTGTCGCTCCGACCAGAAATATCAAAAAACCGCCACTTACGGATCATACCGGGTGGCGGTTTTTTTCGTTGTGTTTCCATCAGAGCTGTCAACGACAATGGCCGAAGATGTTGGAAGACTCTCGAAGGCAAAGGCTAAAATGATCAGCAGGCTTTCCTACCCGAGGTGCCCCCATGCCCCACAGCGAGAAAACCATCCTGGCCTTCGACCCGGCCGGCAACGAGTACTTCATCGACATGTTCGTCAGCGTCAGGGATCTCAGTGACCTGCAACACACCGGGGCCATCAGCGAAGGGCCCTCCTCCTTTCGAACCCGGGAGGGCCACTCGGTCACCCATCTCGGGGGTGGCGAATTCGCGGTGATGGTACCCGGTGAGGAGGAGGCGATTACCGTCAGGACGGAAGACCCAGACTTCGTGTGAGCCATTTTCGCACCCTGCGATGGCCAACTTGCTCGGATCGCCGCCTTTGCATGATCTGAGTCATGCAAAGGCGGCGAAATCATCTGCCCTCTCGGCGCGAAGACTATAATTCGATAGAGCCCACCCCCATCCCGGCAGCGCCCACCACACAGGAGGGACAACGCCATGAACCGGACGACGCATCATGTAGTACCGAATGCCAAGGGAGGCTGGAACGTACGCAGAGGCAGCTCTCGTAACTGTCGGCATTTCGCTACCAAGAAGGCCGCCGAGGCCTACGGCCGGCAAGTCAGCTTCAACCAGAAGACCGTGCTGGTGATTCATCGCGAAGACGATAGTTCGCCTTCCCGCAACGTCCAGGAATAGCCCCGGCTAACCACAACAGAAGACTGGCTCGGCAGCGCTGCTGATGAGATCATCGGCCAGGGTCATGACACGGCCCGGGAGTTGCCGAATGATCCACATCCGCCCCTACCAGCCCGAGGACTGGCCGTCCCTGTGGGCCATTCTCGAACCGGTATTCCGCGCCGGCGAGACCTATGCGGTGCCCCGCGACATCAGCGCTCAGGATGCCCACCACCTCTGGATCGAAAAGCCCCGAGTCGTGTACGTGGCCGTCGATGACACCGGTGAGTTGCAGGGCAGCTACTTCCTCAAGGCCAACCAGGCCGGCCCCGGGAACCATGTGGCCAATTGCGGCTATCTGGTCGCCGAATGGGCCAGAGGTCAGGGCGTCGCCGGCGATATGTGCCGGCACTCCCTGATACTGGCCCGGGAGATGGGCTTTCTGGCCATGCAGTACAACCTGGTGGTGGCCAGCAACGAAGCGGCTATCCGGCAGTGGCTAAAGCAGGATTTCTCGATCATCGGCACCCTCCCCCGGGCCTTCCGTCACCCTTTGCTGGGCCTGACCGATGCCCATGTGATGTACCGGTTGTTGTGAACCATGCCCATGCGCTGATTGACCGCCAGCGCCGGGTTCGGGCATGCTCACCAAGTACCTGACTCACCGAAGGAAAATTACAATGAAAGGTTTTGCACGCTGCACGCTGGCATTCTCCATCTCACTGGCGGTGGCCGCCGGCGCCCAGGCCAGCGAGTTTTCCGACATGGACCCCGTGACCCTGCGCCTGGCCCACGTGGTCAATGAGCAGGACGGCTTTCATATCGCCGCCGAGAAGTTCGAGGAACTGGTCGAGGAGCGCACCGAGGGCAAGGTGGACATCGAGCTCTACCCCAACGCCAGCCTCGGTGACGAACGCACCCTGCTCGAGGGCATGCAGATCGGCACCATCGACATGGGCGTGATCACCAACGGCCCGGTGGCCAACTTCCTCGAGCCGATGGCGGTGTTCGAACTGCCCTTCCTGTTCCCCTCTCCCGAGGCGGCCTACGACGTCCTCGACGGCGAGATCGGCCAGGAGCTCTTGGATAGACTCAGTGAAGTCAACCTCAAGGGCCTGGCCTATGCCGAGCGCGGCTTTCGCAACCTGACCAACAGCGAGCGGCCGGTGGAAAGCCCCGCGGACATCGACGGCCTGCGTATCCGCGTGATGGAGAACCCGGTCTATGTGGACACCTTCCGCGAGCTGGGGGCCAACGCCGTCCCCATGGCCTGGACCGAGGCGCTGACCGCCATGCAGCAGGGCACCATCGACGGCCAGGAGAACCCGGTCAACGTCATCCACTCCTTCAAGCTCTACGAGACCCAGGATCACATGACGCTGTCGCGCCACACCTATGCGCCTGCGATCTTCGTGATGGGCATGCCGGTGTGGAACCAGCTGCCGGAGGCCGCCCAGGAGGTGATGGAGGAGGCCGCCCAGGAAGCCGCCGAGCACGAGCGTCGGGTCAACGCCGAGATGGAAGCCGAGCAACTGGCGGAACTGCGCGAGGCGGGCATGCAGATCATCGAGGAGCCGGATATCGCGGCCTTCCAGGAAGCCGTGGCCCCGGTCTACGAGAAATACGGCGAGCAGTTCGGCGACTATCTGCCGCGCATCCAGGAGGCGCTGAAGTAAGTGCCTGACCTCGCCCATTCCCTGCTGCGACCGCTGCGGTGGAGTGAGCGCGCCCTGGACGCCGTCATCGCCCCCGTGGTCTTCACGGCGATGGCGGCGTTGATTGCAGTAATCACCCTGCAGGTCGTCTCGCGGGTATTCTTTACTGCCGTGGGCTGGACCGAGGAGGTGGCTCGCTTCCTGCTGGTGTGGATCACCTTCCTCGGCGCCACTCTGGCCTTTCGCCGGGGCCGGCATATCGCCGTGACGTTTGTCGTCGATGCTCTGCCCGGCCGGCCCCGCCGACTGGCGCGCATCGCTGCGCTACTGGTGGCGTTGAGCTTCCTGGCCGCCCTGGTGGCTATTGGCTGGGAATACATGCAGGTCCAGAGCTTCCAGAAATCCGCCTCCCTGCGCATCTCCATGACCTGGATCTATCTGGTGATCCCGCTCTCCGCGGCGATCATGGCCTGGTGTGCGCTGGTCGATCTGCTGGAACTGATCATCGAGGGAGCGGGCAGCGCTGACGATGACAGTGGCAACGCGCAGGGGCCACCCGCATGACAGGCTTGCTGTTCGTGCTGTTCTTCCTTTTCATGCTGCTGGGCGTGCCCATCGCCCTGGCCATCGGCGCCAGCACCCTGCTGGCCCTCAATGCTCAGGGTGTCCCGCTGATGGTGGTCACCCAGCAGATGTTCCAGGGCATCAACTCCTTCGCCCTGGTGGCAGTGCCGATGTTCATCCTGGCCGGCGACCTGATGGCCCAGGGCAAGGTGAGCGAGAAACTGGTGGACTTCGCCGATTCGCTGTTCGGCTTCCTCAAGGGCGGGCTATCCATCGTCTCGGTAGGAGCCGGCATGTTCTTCGCCGCCATCTCCGGCTCCGGGGCCGCCACTACTGCCGCAGTGGGCTCGAGCCTGGTGCCGGAACTGCGCAAGAAGGGCTACGAGCCCGACTCGGCGGCCAGTCTGATCGCCGCCAGCGGCACCATCGGCGTGGTGATTCCTCCCTCGGTACCCATGATCATCTATGCGGTGATCGCCCAGCAGTCGGTATCGAAACTCTTTCTGAGCGGTATCCTGCCGGGTATCGCCATGGGCCTGGGGCTGGCCACCATCGCCGTGGTCCAGGCCTATCGGCGCAACTATCCGCGCGGTACCGCCTTCTCGCCGGCCACCATCTGGCGCACGTTCAAAAGTGCCAGCTGGGGTCTCGCGACGCCGGTGATCATCCTCGGCGGTATCTTCTCGGGGGTGTTCACTCCCAGCGAGGCAGCCGTGGTGGCCGTCAACTACGCCCTGCTGGTATCGCTGTTCGTCTACCGTGACCTGAGCCTGGCCGACGTCTACCGCGTGCTGATCCGCTCCGCGATCACCACCTCGGTCATCATGCTGGTGATCGCCACCTCGGCGGTCCTCAGCTGGACTCTCTCCAGCTGGCAGGTCCCCGGCGCCATCGCCCAGGCAGTGCTGTCGCTCTCCACCAACCCGTTCGTGATCATGCTCCTGGTGGTGGCGGTGATCCTGCTCACCGGGGTGTTCATCGAGACGGCCAGTGCCCTGATCATCCTGACCCCGGTGCTGCTGCCGCTGGTGACCCAGCTGGGTATCGACCCCATCCACTTCGGTCTCATCATCGTGGTCGGGCTGGCCATCGGCATGATCACACCGCCAGTGGCGATCAACCTCTATGTGGCCTCATCGGTCACCCAACTGCCGCTGGAACGTATCACCCGCGCCATCATTCCCTACCTGCTGGGGTTGATCAGTGTGCTGCTGCTGGTGGTCTATGTCCCGATACTGATGGGGCTTTCCGGCTAGCGTGGCATGCGTTTGATGTCCGGATTGCTCAATAGGATGAAGCAATTTTCCGTTAGGGCCGCTGGCGTCACTCCTTTCGACATCTCTGCGACAGCCTTCCTGCCATTCCATCAGGATGGGCCCGGAGTCGAAACGCCATCGTTTTGCATAGCGGCTTACTGAACTACGCTAGGCGGATGTCGGGGCCGCTTTAGTGCCATAGCCACGCATCGTGCAGTGAAACGCTACGAAGGTCAGGAACAGGGAATCCATCATGACCCACTATCCTTTCGGTTATGCGGCGGTCTCGTCGTCCCAGATTCCGCATTGCCAGGGCTGCAGCCTGTGTACGCACTGCCTGCCGCTGGGGCTGACCCCGGCCGACCGGGAGCACTTCGATGCCATCATTCGCCGACCTCGGCCACTCAGGCGGGGGGCGCTGCTGGTGCAGCAAGGGAAGCCGTTCAGCAGCCTCTACGTCGTGCGGTCCGGCAGTTTCAAGCAAGTCGTGGTTGACGCAGAGTATCGCGAGCACGTGATCCACTTCCTGCTACCCAGCGAAGTGGCGGGCCTGGATGCGGTTGGCGAGGGGACCCACCCGACCAGCGTGGTGGCTCTGGAAAGCAGTTCCGTCTGCGAGCTACCCTTCGACGCGCTCGAAGCGTTGAGTGACCGTCTCCCGGCCCTGCGTGCGGCGCTGTACCGTTGCATGAGCCAGGAGCTGCATCGCGACCAGCATTTGCACTGTCTGCTCTCCTTCGCCACTGCCGAACGGCGCATGGCGAGTTTCCTGCTCAGCATGTCGGAGCACCATGCCGCGCGTGGCTACTCTCGCTATGGCTTCCAGCTGGCCATGTCGCGAGCCGATATCGGCAGCTTCCTGGGGCTGGCACTGGAGACCGTCAGTCGCCTGATGAGCCGCTTCCAGCGTCGATGCCTGCTCGAACTCAGGGGGCGCGAGGTGACCCTACTGGACCTGCCAGCCCTGGAGGACCTTGCCGAGCATGGCGAGACCCGCCGCTGAAGTAGGGGGTTCCTTTCCGTGCACGACCGTCCCGAGAAGCGTACTTGCCGAACAACAAGGATTTTCCGATGCATCGATTGATAACGTCTGCCGCCGGCATGCTCGTGCTGGCCTTGCTCGCTGGTTGCACTACCTACACCTGGGAGGATGGCCGCCGGGAAACCGTATGGGGCGTTCCCGCCGAGGATGAGACCAGGACCCGAGAGGAGCGCCAGGCCGAGGGCGTTCAGTACCGCGAGCCCGGCCAGATCCCCGAGTGACGACAGCCTCCTGTTCCGATCCTATGGCCTGCGCAACACCACGCTGAGATTATTGGCCGGCATGGCCACCACCCGCTCGAGGCCGAGGCCGCAGCGCTCGGCCTCGGCCGACACGGCTTCCAGGTCCCGGATGCCCCAACGCGGGTCGCGGGCCTGGAGGTCCAGATCGAAGCTCGCATTGCTAGCGGCGGTATGGCGCCCCTCCCGCCTGAAAGGCCCGTAGAGGTAGAGCACCCCACCCGGCACCAGGGAAGACCCAGCGCCTGCCATCAGCGCCTGGGCGACTGTCCAGGGCGAGATATGCAGCAGGTTGATGGCCACGACCGCCTCGAAGGGGCCCTCGGGCCAGTCATCGGGATCGGATACATCGAGCCGGATCGGCGCGGCCAGGTTACGCATACTGACCCCTTCGCGCCACGCGTCGATGGAGGCCAGTGCATCGGGGTTGGGGTCGCTGGGTTGCCAGGCCCAGTCGGGCATTGCGCCGGCAAAATGCACGGCATGTTCGCCGCTGCCGCTGGCCACCTCCAGCACCCGCGCCCTCTGGGGCAGCACGTCCTGCAACACCTCGAGGATCGGCTGGCGATTGCGCGCCACGGTGGGGCTTTTCAGGCGTGGGTCCTTCATGGTGCTCCTTATGGCCGGTGCCGCGTTCTGGACGGTTCCTCGGTAGACGGCTACTTCCGTCCCCTGGGCTTGCGGGATGGCCCACCGATATTGGGGCGTGACCCTTTTCCCGGCTTGCTGCCGGGCTTTCGAGAGCCATGGACCTTGCCTCCCGGCGGTGGCTTCCCGGCTTGAGCCTTGCTGGTCGCCTTTTGACTCGACGCCTTCCCCTTGGCGGGCTTTCCTCTCCCTCCACGCGACGGCGTGCCGGGCTTCTGCGCTTTCTGCTTGCCGCTACCGGTCCTGGCGCCCTGCCCTGCCTTGCGCCGGGCCGATCGCTGGCCGGGCGGCTGGACCTCGGATGTGGAGTGTTCGGTCAGGGAGAGGATCGTTGCCACCTCGGCCTGCGTCAGATCCCGCCAGTCCCCCGGTGCCAACCCCTTGAGCGACACGTTCATGATGCGAATCCGCTCGAGCTTCACCACGCCATAGCCGAACACCTCGCACATGCGGCGGATCTGACGGTTGAGCCCCTGGACCAGGGTGATATTGAAGACGAAGCGCGACTCCTTGACCACGCGGCACTTGCGGGTGACCTCGCCGAGGATCGGCACGCCTCCCCCCATGCCGGCGATGAAGTCCTCGGTGATCGGCTTGTCGACGGTGACCCGATACTCCTTCTCGTGCTGGTTGCTCGCCCGCAGGATGCGATTGACCAGGTCGCCGTTGTTGGTCAGGAAGATCAGCCCCTGGGAATCCTTGTCCAGCCGCCCGATGGGAAAGATGCGGGCGCCATGCTTGACGAAGTCGACTATATTGGCCTTCTCGCCGGGATTCGTGGTGCTGACGATGCCCACCGGCTTGTTGAGGGCGATGAACACCAGGTCCTCTTCTTCCAGTTCCAGCGGCTCGACAACCTGGCCGTTGACCTTCACCACGCTCCCCGGGAAGACCTGGTCACCGGGAGTAGCGCGTCTGCCGTCGATATGCACATTGCCCTGTTCGATGTAGCGGTCCGCCTCTCGGCGGGAGCAAAGGCCGCTCTCGCTGATGTACTTGTTGATCCGTTTCGAGAGGGTCTGGGCCATGGAACGCGTCCGGAATGTGAAGGGAAAAGCCGTACCAGCACGGCGCTGTGCCGGGCAGTGTAAGGGGTGAACTGGCCGACGACCAGTCGTCCCGTCAGGCCATTTCCGAGACCTGCGGCTCCCGGTGGAAAGGACTTGGCGAGCAAGCCTTGCGCTGGATCACTGCGGTGCAACATGCTGTGCAGTACCCTTTGATTCTTGCTTCCGTCCGGAGAAACAGCATGGCGAATCGTTCCCAGAACGGGCATGCCGAATGGCACGCCCTGTCGACCGAGGAGGCTCTCGAGCGTCTCGACAGCAGCACCGGGGGACTGGACACCGGGGAGGCCGAAGATCGGCTGGCCGAGCATGGCCCCAACAAGCTCAAGCAGGCAGAATCGCGGCCCTGGTGGAAACGCCTGATGGAGCAGTTCAACAACATCCTGATGTTGATCCTCATCGTTGCCGCGGTAGCGAGCCAGCTTCTCGGTCACAGTCTGGACGCTGCCGTCATTCTCGCTGTGGTGGTGATCATCGCGTTGATCGGCTTCTTCCAGGAGGGCAAGGCCGAGCGGGCGCTGGACAGCATCCGCAATATGCTGTCGCCACGGGCCAAGGTCCTGCGCGACGGCAGGCGATCCACCCTGGATGCCACGGAGCTGGTTCCCGGCGATATCGTGCTGATCCAGAGCGGTGACCGGGTACCCGCCGACCTGCGCCTGATCAAGAGCCAGCGCCTGCGCACCCAGGAAGCGCCCCTCACCGGCGAATCCGAGCCCGTCGACAAGTCAAGCGACGCCGTCGATGAAGAGGCGGCCCTGGCCGAGCGCAGCGGCATGGCCCATGCCGGCACATTGGTAGTGCAGGGCAACGCCCGGGGTCTGGTGGTGGAAACCGGCCGCCACACTCAGATCGGCCGCATCTCCGAGATGCTGCAGGACGTGGAGAAGCTGAAGACCCCGCTTCTCGCCCAGCTGGACCGGGCCGGCAACATGCTCGCCCTCTTCATCGTCGGTGGCGCCGCCTTCTCCGCGGCCATCGGTATCTTCGTGCACGGCAAGGCCGCCACCGAGATGTTCATGGCGGCCGTCGCCTTGGCGGTGGCCGCTATCCCGCAGGGCCTGCCGGCCATCGTCACCATCGGTTTGGCCATCGGCGTCCAGGCCATGGCGCGGCGCAACGCCATCATTCGTCGCCTGCCAGCCGTCGAGACCCTGGGCTCGATCTCCACCATTTTCACCGACAAGACCGGCACCCTGACTCGCAACGAGATGACCGCCCGCGCCATCCGCCTCGAGGACAAGGAAGTGCGCCTCTCGGGGGTGGGCTTCTCGCCTGAAGGCAGCCTCCACGAGGTCTCCGAGGAGGCCGGGGACGAGCCGGAAGACGAGGCAAGAGAAGAGAAAGGCGAGACACTCAAGCTCTCTGACCATCCCGACCTCGAGCATCTGCTGCTCGCCGGGGTGCTGTGCAACGAGGCGGAACTCAAGCACGAGGACGACCGCTGGCATATCGAGGGCGACCCCACCGAGGGGGCGCTGGTGGTGGCGGCGGCGAAGGCCGATCTCGATGCCTCGAATCTGCGCGAGACGCATCCCCGCCTGGACACCCTGCCCTTCGAGTCGGAATACCGCTACATGGCCACTCTCAATGAGATCGATGGCGAAAAGCATATTCTGGTCAAGGGCGCGCCGGACCGGCTTCTGGAGATGTGTGACCGGGTGCGTCGCAACGGTGAGGAGGTGTCACTCGATACCGATGCGTGGGAAGACCACATCGAGGAACTCTCATCACGGGGTCTGCGAGTGCTGGCCATTGCCGAGAAGCGCGTCGGCGACGGCGAGGAGTTGGACCGCGACGATGTCGAGCAGGGTCTTGTATTGCTGGGCATGACAGGTCTTCTCGACCCGCCCCGGGAAGCGGCCATCGAGGCCGTCAAGCAGTGCCTTGAGGCCGGCATCCGCCCGGTGATGATCACCGGCGACCACCCCCGGACGGCCCGGGCCATCGCCGAGAAGCTGGGCTTCTCCCAGACCGAGAGAGCGGTCGCCGGCCAAGAAATCGAAGAGATGTCGAATGAGGAGCTCCAGGACTGCGTCCGAAAGGTGGATGTCTTTGCCCGGGCGGCCCCCGAACACAAGCTGCGCCTGGTCAAGGCCATGCAGGCACAGGGCGGTATCTGCGCCATGACCGGCGACGGGGTCAACGACGGCCCGGCCCTCAAGCGGGCCGATGTGGGCGTGGCCATGGGCGTCCAGGGCACCGAGGCCGCCAAGGAGGCCTCGGAAATGGTGCTTGCCGACGACAATTTCGCCACCATCGAGAAGGCCATCGAGGAAGGACGCAAGGTCTACGACAACATCCGCAAGACCATCACCTTCCTGCTGCCCACCAACGGTGCCGAGAGTCTGGCCGTGCTCCTCGCCATGCTCGGCGGCATGACGCTGCCCATCAGCGGGCTGCAGATTCTCTGGGTCAACATGGTCACGGCCGTAACCCTGGGGATGGCGCTGGTGTTCGAGTCGTCCGAGCCCGATATCATGCGCCGCCAGCCGCGGGATCCCGATGCTCCTCTTCTGTCTCTGTTCATGCTCTGGCGGGTCGTCTTCGTCTCGGTACTGCTGGTGGCGGCGGTCGTCGGTCTGTTCTTCTGGATCCTCGGCCAGGGCGGCAGTCTCGAGCTGGCCCGCTCGGGCGCAGTGAACATGCTGGTGATGGGCGAAATCGTCTACCTGCTCAATAGCCGCTTTCTGGTGGGCCGCTCCCTGAGCCTCCAAGGGATCTTCGGTAGTCGTCCCGTCTTGATCGCCATCGGCCTTGTGATCCTGATCCAGCTTGGCTGGACCTACCTGCCCTTCATGCAGCTGATGTTCGAAGCCGAAGGGCTGAGCCCGCTTCACTGGGGTCTCATCCTTGCGACGGGCCTTGCTCTCTTTCTGGTGGTGGAGCTGGAAAAGTGGGTGCTGCGGCACTTCAACCTGCTTTCAGGGAAGCAGGCTTCAGGCCGCGAGCGTGCATCACGCCAGGCGTCGTGACGCCTGCCTCCCACTGAGTTCAGGGATGTCATCGCACTTTATTTTTTGCAGCGCAGCATGGCATGTGATAGAGCTTGACCTATTGCTCCACGCCGGAGAAGCATCATGACCGACCCCGCTCAGCCCAACGACTGGCACGCCCTTTCCACCAAAGAGGCCCTGGCTCGCCTCGAGAGCCGCGCCGAGGGTCTGGAGAGGCCGGAGGCCGAGCGTCGTCTGGCCGAGCATGGCCCCAACCAGCTCAAGCAGGCCGAGTCCCGGCCCTGGTGGAAGCGCCTGCTGGAGCAGTTCAACAACATCCTGATGATGGTGCTGATCGTGGCGGCCATCGCCAGCCTGGGGCTCGGCCATACCTTGGACGCCGCGGCCATCTTCGGCGTGGTACTCATCATCGCGCTGATCGGCTTCGTCCAGGAGGGCAAGGCCGAGCAGGCGCTGGAGAGCATTCGCCAGATGCTCTCGCCCCGGGCCAATGTGCTGCGGGAGGGTCGACGAGAAACCATCCCCGCGGAGGAGCTGGTGCCCGGTGATATCGTGATGGTCGAGAGCGGTGACCGGGTGCCGGCCGACCTGCGCCTGCTGGAAGCCCGACGCTTTCGCACCGAGGAGGCCTCGCTGACCGGCGAGTCGACTCCGGTGGACAAGAATACGACGGCCGTGGAGGCGGAGTCCGACCTGGGCGACCGCAGCGGTATGGCCTACGCCAGCACCATCGTGGTCCAGGGCAATGCCCGAGGTCTGGTGGTGGAGACCGGCGCCCAGACCCAGATCGGACGCATCTCGGAGATGCTGCGTGGCGTGGAGCAGCTCAAGACCCCGCTGCTGCGCCAGATCGACCGCGCCGGCCAGGTACTGGCGTTCTTCATTCTCGCTGCCGCGGTACTCACCGGCGTCTTCGGCGCCCTGGTGCACGACCAGCCGGTGGGCGAGATGTTCATGGCCGCGGTCGGCCTGGCGGTGGCCGCCATCCCGGAGGGCCTGCCAGCCATCGTCACCATCGGCCTGGCCCTGGGCGTGCAGGCCATGGCCCGGCGCCATGCCATCATCCGCCGCCTGCCCGCGGTGGAGACCCTGGGCTCCATCTCCACCATCTTCTCCGACAAGACCGGCACCCTGACCCGCAACGAGATGACCGCCCAGGCCATCTGGCTGCCGACGGGCGAGGTACATATCGAGGGCATCGGCTTCGCCCCGGAGGGCAGTTTCCATCGCGTCAACGAGGGCGAGCCCGAGGAATCGGCACTCGACCTGGACGAGAACCACGCCCTGCGCCACTTCCTCAAGGTGGGGGTGCTGTGCAACGACGCCGAGCTCGCGGAAGAGAAGGGCCGCTGGAAGATTCACGGCGATCCCACGGAGGGCGCCCTGGTGGTGGCCGCGGCCAAGGCCGGACTGACGCACGCGAAGCTTCGCGGCGACCACTCGCGCCATGATGCCATCCCCTTCGAATCCGAACGCAAGTACATGGCTACCCTTCACGAGGTCGACGGCGAGCAGCTGCTGATGGTCAAGGGCGCCCCGGACCGGCTGCTGGAGATGTGCCATCGGGTGCGCACCGAATCCGGCGAGGCCGAACTCGATCACGTGGAGTGGGAGGCGCGCATCCATGCGCTCTCCGAGCGTGGGCTACGCGTGCTGGCGCTGGCCGAGAAGCGGGTGAGCGACGTCCACGAGCTGGCCGACGAGCACGCCGAGGAGGAGTTGGTGCTGCTGGGGCTCGTCGGCCTGCTCGACCCGCCCCGGGACGAAGCGATCGAGGCGGTGAAGGAGTGCCTGGCCGCCGGTATCCGCCCGCTCATGATCACCGGCGATCATGCGGTCACGGCCCTGGCCATCGCCAGGCAGCTAGGCTTCGCCCATACCGAACGCGCCATCAGCGGCCGCGAGATCGAGGCGATGTCGGACGCCGAGCTCGAGAACATCATTCTCGAGGTGGACGTTTTTGCTCGTGCTGCGCCGGAGCACAAGCTGCGCCTGGTTCAGGCCATGCAGGCCAAGGGCGGCATCTGCGCCATGACCGGCGACGGGGTCAACGACGGTCCGGCGCTCAAGCGCGCCAACGTCGGCGTGGCCATGGGCATCCAGGGCACCGAAGCCGCCAAGGAGGCCGCCGAGATGGTACTCGCCGACGACAACTTCGCCACCATCGTCGGCGCCATCCGCGAGGGCCGCAAGGTCTATGACAATATCCGCAAGACCATCACCTTCATCCTGCCGACCAATGGCGGACAGGGCCTGGCGATCATGCTGGCGGTGCTGGCCGGCTCCACCCTGCCGGTGACGCCGCTGCAGGCGCTGTGGGTCAACATGGTGGTGGCTGTCACGCTCGGCCTGGCGCTGGCCTTCGAGCACGCCGAGCAGGACATCATGACCCGCCGGCCCCGGGACCCCGACGCCTCGCTGCTGGATCTCTTCCTGCTGTGGCGGGTGGTGTTCGTCTCCCTGCTGCTGCTTGTCGGTGTGTTCGGCATGTTCAGCTGGATCCTCCAGCACGGCGGCAGCGAGATGCTGGCCCGCACCGGGGCGGTCAACATGCTGGTCATGGGCAGCGCCGCCTACCTGATCAACAGCCGCTACCTGCGTCGCAGCACCCTCTCTCTGGCAGGTATCTTCGGTAGCCGTCCTGTCTGGGCCTCCATCGGCATCATCGTGATGCTGCAGCTGGGCTGGACCTACCTGCCCTTCATGCAGGTGATCTTCGGCAGCGAGGGACTGGGCCTCGGCCACTGGGGGGTGATACTGGCCGGCAGTCTGGCCATCTACCTGATCGTCGAGATCGAGAAGCGCGTGCTGCGCGCCCGTGGTAGCCGGGGGCAGCCAAGACGCTCCTGACGGCAAGGCACCGAAGGCATCTTAGCGCTACCGGCGCTTGGTTCGGGCGGTGGCCTCGGCAGTCATGGGGTCCTCCGGCCAGGGATGCTTGGGGTAGCGGCCGCGCATCTCCCGGCGAACCTGCGGGTAGCCATTGGCCCAGAAACTCGCCAGGTCGGCAGTGACCTGCAGGGGGCGGCGTGCCGGCGAGAGCAGGTGCAACAGCACCGTCACCCGACCGTCGACGACTCGCGGCGAGGCCTGCCAGCCGAAGCATTCCTGCAGCTTCACCGCCAGCACCGGCGGCTTGCCCGCCAGGCAGGGGGTATAGTCCACCCGATGGGCCGAGCCGCTGGGCACTGCCAGGCGCGACGGCGCCAGCGCGTCGAGGCGTGAGCGCAGCGGCCAGTCGAGGCTGTCAAGCAGCAGGCGCGCCAGCGGCAAGCGCTCGACCGCCTCCAGCCGGGTAATGCCGTCGAGATGCGGGCCCAGCCAGTCAGCCAGGGTATCGAGCAGCGTTGCCTCGGACCAGTCGGGCCATTCGCCGCCCAGCGTCCGGCGCAGCAGCGCCACCCTCCCCTGTAGCTGCTCTCGTTCGCCCTCTTGCGGCAAGCCGCGCCGGCGCAGCGCCTCGAGAAGCGCTTCCCTGACCGCCTCCGGTGGCAGCTTGGCGAGGGGCTTTCGCGCCAATACCACGGCGCCCAGGCCGCGCACTTGCTCGCCCATCAGCCGGCCCTGGTCGTCGGACCACTCGAGGCTCGCTCGCCACTCGGCGCATTCGGGATACAGGGCCTCCAGGCGGTCGCGATCAAGCGCCACGGCGCGGAAGATGCGCGCACCGCTGGCCTGACCATCCAGTTCCGCTGCCACCAGCAGGTCGGCATGGGCCAGGGGGTGGCTCTCGGGAAGGGTCGCCAGGCCTCCGCCGGCCAGGCGAAAGCGGCCCGCTTCGAGCCGCTGCGCCACTCGCTCCGGGTAGGCCAGCGCCAGCAGCTCACCCAGCGGGGCCAGGCTCGCGACCTCGAGTGCCACGCCGGCGAGTCGCGCAAGTCGTTCGGCATCGCGCTGCCACTGGCGGTGCTCCCGGGGAGCCTTGAGCCGTGCCTTGAGCGTCCGCTCGAGATCGCGCTCCTCGTCCAGGGCACGCCCCTCGAGCAGCGCCACCAGGGCACAGGCCAGGGAACAGGCCTCCAGTTCCACGGACCGCTCCAGCATCACCGCCAGGCGCGGATGGGCCGGCCAGCGAACGCAGGCACGCCCCAACTGGGTGAGGAGATTCGCCTCATTCAGCACGCCCAACCGGGCCAGCAAGTCACGACCGGAGGCCAGTGCCCCGGCGGGCGGTGGCGTGACCCAGGCCAGGCGGCGCGGATCACTAATCCCCCAGCGCGCCAGTTCGAAGGCCAGTGGCGCCAGGTCTGCCTGTCGAATCTCGGGCTCGCCATGGGGAACGAGCGGTTGCTCCTCCGCCCACAGCCGCACGCAGAGGCCAGGGCCCTGGCGACCGGCTCGCCCACGGCGCTGGTCGGCACTGGCCCGATTGACGCGACGCGTCTCCAGCCGGGTGAGCCCGGTGCGTGGCTGGAACACCGGCACCCGCTCCTGGCCGGCATCCACCACCAGGCTCACGCCGTCCACGGTGACGCTGGACTCGGCGATCGCCGTGGCCAGCACCACCCGCCGTCGGCCATTCGGGTCGGGACGCAGCGCCCGGCGCTGGGCCTCGAGCGGCAGGCGGCCATGCAGTTCCATCACCACAAGCTCTGGAACGCGGCTCGCAAGCTCTCTGGCCAGCCGACTGATCTCCCCTACCCCGGGCAGGATCACCAGGGCGTCGCCTGCCTGCTGCTGCAGGGCCTCGAGCAGCGCCTTGGCCTGCTGAGCCGCAGCCTCTTCACGGCTATTGAGCGCCCGATAGCGGGTCTCGACGGGATAGGCGCGACCCGGACAGTCGATGATGGGGGTCTCGCCGCCCAATACGCCGAGCAAGGCGTCGACATCCAGGGTCGCCGACATCACCAGCAGGCGCAGGTCCTCGCGCAGGCCCTGTTGGGCATCAAGTGCCAGCGCGAGGCCCAGGTCCGCTTCCAAGCTTCGCTCGTGGAACTCGTCAAAGATCACCCCGGCCACGCCCTCGAGCATGGGATCGTCCTGAAGCATGCGCGTCAGCACGCCCTGGGTGACCACCTCGAGCCGAGTATCCGGTCCCGCTCGGCTTTCGCCGCGCATCCGGTAGCCGACGGTCTCCCCGACCCTCTCCCCCAGGCTCTCGGCCATAAAGCCGGCGGCCAACCGGGCCGCCACGCGCCGAGGTTCGAGCAGGAGCAGTTTTCCCTCGCGGGCCCAGGGGGCATCGAGCAGCGCCAGTGGCACACGGGTGGTCTTGCCGGCACCGGGCTCGGCCACCAGCAGGGCGCGCGCGTGCCTCTCGAGGGCATCGCGAATGGCGTCGAGGCGGGAATCGATGGGCAACGTCATGGGCGACTCAGCGGGCAGGGCCGGCATCCCGTGGGCCCACGCCGCACCCCTTGAGGATCACCCGGGTAAGGAAGGTGGTGATCTCGTCGACATCGGCATCGCTCAGCGCGTCACGGCCGGTGATACCCAGCACCTGGGCTTCGAAATCGGCGTAGTGCTGGGTGGCCGACCAGATCAGGAAGATCAGCCATACCGGGTCGACGGGATCCATCAGCCCGCGCTCGGCCCACTGCTCGAAAATCCTCGCCCGGGCCTGGACCCAGTCACGCAGCTCACCGCGCAGGTACTCCTGCAGGAAGGGGGCACCACCGAGGATTTCCGCAGCGAACAGGCGCGACCCTTCGGGATGACGCCGTGACAGGTGCATCTTGCTGCGGATGAAGGCCTCCAGCACCTCGGCGGGATCGTCTTCCACCGAGATATCGTCGAGCAGGGCGTTCCAGCGCTCCATCATCCGCTCCAGCAAGCGGACATAGAGGCCACGCTTGCTGCCCATATAGTAGAGGACGTTGGACTTGGGCAGGCCGGCCTGCTCGGCAATCGCCTGGAGGCTCGCCCCACGATAGCCGTAGCGGGCAAAGACCCGTTCGGCCGCGGCCAGGATCTCGCGCTCGTTGCGCCGACGGGTCACCCCGTTGGCTTCGCCCTGCTCTCTCGCCCCTCGGTCGACGGGCGCGCTCCCCTCTGTCATCGACCACCTCAGTGCCCATGGCGGATCAAAGCCAAGGATAGTGCCCCAGCCCCGTGTGAGGTGCAAACGGGCTTGCAAAGTGGGCGAATCTGGACCAAGCTGAAATTATCCTGACCGAACGGTCAGGAAGTGAGACCCCTGAACAAGCGCTTCCACGCCAACAACAGAGACAAGGCGATGATCGACTTCCTGCTCAACGGGCAGCCCCGCCACTGCGAGGCTTCGCCCGACACCAGCGTGCTCGAGCTGCTGCGCGATTCCCTCGGCCAGACCGGGACCAAGGAGGGCTGCGCCTCCGGGGACTGCGGCGCCTGCACGGTCGCCATTGGCGAGGCCAGCCCCGACGGCAATGTTCACTATCACAGCGCCAACGCCTGCATTACCCCGGCCCATCAGATTCAGGGGCGGTCGCTGGTCACTGTGGAGGGCCTGGCCTCGGGAGGCGCCCTGCACCCCGCTCAGGCGGCCATGGTCGAATGCCACGGCAGCCAGTGCGGCTTCTGTACCCCGGGTATCGTCATGTCGCTCTTCACCCTGCACGAGGAGCAGCGACGGGCCCCGGCGCCGCTGACGCAGCAGCGCCTCGAAGCGGCGCTGGGCGGCAACCTCTGCCGCTGCACCGGCTATCGGCCGATCCGCGACGCAGCGCTCTCCATGGGCGATTACCCGGCGCAGCGCCCGCAGTGGCTGGATGCCACTGCGCCCGAGGAAGAGGCCGCTGTCCAGGCCTCCTTCGCTCAGCCGCACAGCCTGGCCGACCTGGTCGACGAGCGCACCCGCCATCCCGAGGCCCCCATCGTCGCCGGCGGCACCGATCTCTGGCTCGAGGTCACCCAGCGGCTGGCGCGTTTCGAGCGCGTGGTGGACGTCACCCGGGTCGCCGAGCTCAATGCCATCGAGGAGGCGACCCTGTCGGACGGCCGCGAGGGGTGGTGGATCGGCGGCGCAGTCACCTACGCGCGGCTGGAGCCACTGCTGGCCGAACACTACCCGAGCTTCGCCCATCTGCTGCACCGCCTGGGTTCCGCCCAGATTCGCAACCGTGGCACCCTGGGCGGCAATATCGCCAACGCCTCGCCCATCGGCGACACCCCGCCGGTGTTGCTGGCCCTGGGAGCCCGCCTGTGGCTGGCCGGCCCCGAAGGCGAGCGCGAGCTCCCGCTCGACGACTTCTTCCTCGACTACAAGCGGACCGCGCTGAACCAAGGCAAGGCGCGCCAGGGCGAGGTGATCCGGGCGATCTTCCTGCCCCGCTCCGATTCCGGCCGACACCTCAGGGTCTGGAAGCTGTCCAAACGTCGTGAGGACGACATTTCTGCCGTGCTCGGCGCCTTCGGCTGGCGCCTGGAAGACGGCCTGCTGCGCGACGTCCGCCTGGCCTTCGGTGGCATGGCGGCGACGCCCAAACGGGCCATCGCGGCCGAGGCCGCGCTCGAGGGCCAGGCGCCCTCCACCGCCGCTTTCCAGGCTGCCAGGCTCGCTCTCGCGAGAGACTTCCAGCCGATGAGCGATGTGCGTGGAAGCGCCCATTATCGCCGGCTCTCCGCCGCCAATCTGCTCGAACGCCTGCGCCTAGTCATGGCACAGGAGACGACCGATGCTCCCCGGGAGGTAATGCTCCATGCGTACGCTCACTAAGCTGGACGTTCCGTCTAGGGATACGACCGACCTCGATGACGCCACGACACGAGTGCGCGAAGAGCAGCAGGGCCGCATCAAGGGCGACGGACCCCTGGCACGGCACACGGAATCCCGCGAGACCGAGGCCACCAGAACGCGCGGCAGCGCCGGCAGCGCCAGCGCCCACGAGAGTGCGATCAAGCACGTCACCGGACGTGCCGCCTATATCGACGACCTCAAGGCACCGGCAGACTGCCTCCACCTGGCACTGGCGCTTTCGCCGGTAGCCCACGGCCACCTGATCCGCCTTGATCTCGACACGCTCCGGGCCATGCCCGGCGTGGTCGACGCGGTCGGTTTCGATGACGTGCCAGGGCACACCGATATCGGTCCGGTCTTCCCCGGCGACCCGCTCTTCGTCGAGGACGAGATCTGCTATGCCGGCCAGGTGCTCTTCGCCGTGGCCGCCGCAACCCATCGCGCCGCCCGGGAGGCCGTGAGCGCCGCCTGGGCGGAAGAGCTCATCGAAATCGACGAGCGGCCCGCCAGCCTCGACCCGGTCGCCGCCGCCGGGCGCAACGAATTCGTACGCCCGACCCATGTTCAGCAGCGCGGCGACTGGGAGCGCTCGCTCGCGACCGCGGCCCATGTCATCGAGGGCGAGCAGTTCGTCGGCGGTCAGGAGCATTTCTACCTGGAGGGACAGGCCTGCCTGGTGCAGCCCACCGAGGACGAAGGCGTGATCGTCCATACCTCCAACCAGCACCCCAGCGAGACCCAGAAGCTGGTCGCCGAGGTGCTGGGCATTCCCTTCCACGCGGTGACCGTGGAGGTACGTCGCATGGGCGGCGGCTTCGGCGGCAAGGAGACCCAGGCCTCGCCCTGGGCCTGCATCGCCGCCCTGGTGGCACGACGAACCGGCCACGCCACCCGCATCCGCCTGCCTCGCGCCGAAGACACACGCGCCACGGGCAAGCGGCACCCCTTCCACAATCGCTTCCGCCTGGGGATCGACGCGCAGGGCGTGATTCAGGGTGGCGAGCTGACCCTGATCGGCGACTGCGGCTACTCGCCGGACCTTTCCGAGGCCATCGTTGACCGCGCCATGTTCCACGCCGATAACGCCTACTCGCTGGGAGAGGCCCGGGTCACCGGCCACCGGGCGCGCACCCACACCGCCTCCAACACCGCCTTCCGCGGCTTCGGCGGCCCGCAGGGCATGATGGTGATCGAGGCGGCGATGGACGACATCGCCAGACGCCTCGGCGAGGACCCGCTGACGATCCGCAAGCGCAACCTCTATCGCACGGAGACGGACGCCACTCGCCGGGATATCACCCATTACGGCCAGACGGTGGAACAGGTCGCCCTGCTGCACCATGTCGTCGAGCGGCTCGAGGCCGACAGCGATTACTGGACACGCCGACAGGAAATCAACGAGTTCAACGCGCAGAGCCCGATCATTCGGCGTGGCCTGGCGCTGACGCCGGTGAAGTTCGGCATCTCCTTCACCGCCAAGCACCTCAACCAGGCCGGTGCCCTGCTGCACGTCTATACCGACGGCAGCGTGCAGATCAACCACGGCGGCACCGAGATGGGCCAGGGCCTGCACACCAAGATCTGCCAGGTGGTGGCCCGCGAGCTCGCCCTCGACGTCGACACGGTGCGCATCACCGCCACCCGTACCGACAAGGTGCCCAACACCTCGCCCACGGCGGCGTCCAGCGGCGCCGACCTCAACGGCATGGCTGCCCGCGACGCCTGCCTCAGCCTCAAGACACGGCTCTTCGACTTCGCCAGTGAGCACTACGCCCTGGACCGCGAAGGCATGCGCCTGGAGACCGGTCACCTGGTGGCCGGCACCGGCGAGAGCGAGCGGCACATCCCCTGGGGCGAGCTGGTGCAGGCCGCCTACCTGGGCCGGGTATCGCTCTCCGAGAAGGGCTTCTACGCCACCCCGCTGATCCACTACGACCGCACCACCGGCCAGGGGCGTCCTTTCTACTACTTCGCACACGGCGCGGCGGTCAGCGAAGTCAGCGTCGACACCCTGACCGGCGAGTACCAGGTCGACCGGGTCGACATCCTGCATGACGTAGGCGACTCCCTGAACCCGGCCATCGACATGGGCCAGGTGGAGGGTGGCTTCATCCAGGGCATGGGCTGGCTGACCGGCGAGGAGCTCAAGTGGAACGATGCCGGCCGGCTGATCTCCGACGGTCCGGCCACCTACAAGATTCCCACCTACGGCGATCTGCCGCCGGTGTTCAACGTCGAACTGCTCCAGGGCCACCCCAACTCCATGGCCAGCATCTACCGTTCCAAGGCGGTGGGCGAGCCGCCCTTCATGCTCGGCATCTCGGTATGGGCAGCGTTGCGCGACGCCCTCTCGAGCCTGGCCGACTACCGAGAGGCGCCCCGCCTCGACACCCCGGCCACGCCGGAGCGGGTGCTGATGGCCGCCGAGGCGCTGCGCTCGCGTCACGACCCCTGGCCTCCGGCTGCGGGTGAACCCGAATGACGGCCGAGGATACGAGCCCCGAGAGCTGGCATGCCGCCTTGCACCGCTTCCAGCGCGAGGGCCTGCCACACGTTCTGGCCACCCAGGTGACCAGCGCCGGTTCCACGCCCCGGGAGCCCGGGGCACGCATGGTGATCACCGCCGATGCGGTATTCGACACCCTGGGCGGCGGTACCTTCGAGTGGCAGACCATCGCGGCGGCCCGCCGGCGACTAGCGGGCCCCGATGGCGAGTGCGAGGCCGGGATGAGCCTGGAGGCCTTCAGCCTGGGCGGGCGCAGCGGCCAGTGCTGCGGCGGCTTGGTCAATGTGCTGCTCGAGGTCTTCCCGGGCAGCACCACGACGCTGGCGATCTTCGGCGCCGGTCATGTGGGCCGGGAGCTGGTGCGCCTGGCCGCGCCACTGCCCTGGCGGGTGCTGTGGCACGACAGCCGGACAAACGCCTTCCCCGACTGGGGGTCGGACCAGCCGCGCCTCGCCTGTCGTCATGCCCTCGACCCGGCCGAGGCCGTGACCGCCCTGCCGCCCGGCGTCCACGCCCTGGTGCTGACCCACAACCACGCCGAGGACCAGGCCTTGGTGGATGCCCTGCTCAGCCGCGGCGACACGGCCTCGCTGGGCCTGATCGGCTCGCGCAGCAAGTGGGCCAGCTTCCGCCGCCGGCTGCGCGAGGCCGGTCACGGCGAGGAGGCCCTGGCGCGCGTGCGCTGCCCCATCGGCATGGCGGCCGGCGGCACCGGGGGCGACAAGACCCCCTACGCCATCGCCCTGGCCACCCTCGCCGAGCTGCTGCCGCTTACGGCAAGCGCCGAACGCCCCGACCAGCGTGGTCTGGACCCCGCCGAGCTGCGCGACCTGTTTCATTCATGAGCCCCTGACGACATGACGACGACCAACTCGCGCGTGCTGCGCGCCGAACTGCTGAGCTTCGATGCCGACCCCGGCGAGGCAGATACGCCCGCCGAGGGCAGCATTCGCCACCACCCGGATGGCGCCCTGTGGATCGAGAACGGCCGCATCCGCGCGGTGGAGGGCTACGCCACCCTGGCGCCCCAGTTGCCCGAAGGAATCGAGGTGATCGACCATCGCGGCAAGCTGATCATGCCCGGCTTCATCGACAGCCATGTGCACTATGTGCAGCTGGAGATCATGGCCTCCTATGGCCGACAGCTGCTCGACTGGCTGGGCGACTACACCTTCCCCGAGGAGTGTCGCTTCGCGGCACAGGAGCACGCGGAGCTGCTCTCGGAAGCCTTCCTCGACGAGATGCTGAGGGTCGGCACCACCACCGCCCAGGTGTTCTGCTCGAGCCATCCGGTCTCCGTCGACGCTTTCTTCTCGGCCAGCCGCCGGCGCGACCTGCGCATGCTGGCCGGCAAGGTGCTGATGGACCGCCACGCCCCCGACGCCCTCTGCGACGACACCCTGGGCGGCATTCGCGACACCGAACGACTGATCGGCGACTGGCACGGCAAGGGGCGGCTGGGCTACAGCCTGACACCGCGTTTTGCCCCTACCTCGAGCCGAACGCAGCTCGACGCCACCGGCGGGCTGATGCGCAACGACCCGAGCCTGTGGCTGCAGACCCACCTGGCCGAGAACACCGGCGAGATCGACTGGGTGGCAGAACTCTTTCCCGACAGCCGCGACTACCTGGCGGTCTATGAACAGTCGGGCCTCGTCGGCCCGCGCAGCACCTTCGCCCATGGCATCCACCTGGACCAGGCGATGCGTGGCCGGCTGGCCGAGCGGGGGGCGAACCTCGCCTTCTGCCCGAGTTCCAACCTCTTCCTCGGCAGCGGCCTCTTCGACCGGCTGGCGGCCCGCGAGATGAACCTCAACATCAGCTACGCCAGCGACGTGGGTGGCGGCACCGACCTCTCCGGCCTGGCCACGCTGAAGGCCGCCTACCAGGTAGGCCAGCTGCGCGGCCAGCCGCTTACCGCCTGGCAGGGGTTCTACGGGCTGACCCTGGGCAACGCCCGGGCGTTGTCACTGGAAAAGCATATCGGCCGCCTCGCCACGGGGATGGAGGCCGACCTTGTGGTGCTCGACCCGGCCGCCACCCCGCTATTGGCAAGACGAACGGCCCGCAGTCGTTCGCTTGCCGAGACGCTCTTCGCGCTGATGATGCTCGGCGACGATCGCAGCGTGGCCGAGACCTGGGCCGGCGGGCGCCTCCAGCACCAACGCGCCCTCTGAAAAGACGGACACGCTAGCGGCGATGGATGGCGGCATCCACCAGCCGGAAGAGCACCAGGGCGGCCAGGGACGGCAACCGATAGTCGGCTCGTGTCAGCATCCAGAAATGGGTCACGCCCAGCGCCGCCGACACATACACCAGCCGGTGCAGCCAGTGCCAGGCGGCATGGCCCATTGCCTGCTGCGCCCGGCGGAAGGAGGTCAGCGCCAGGGGAACCAGCAGGAGCAGCGCGGCGGCACCGTAACGCACATAGGGCAGGTCCCACATGTCGTGCCAGATCCAGGGCCAGTCCCAGTACTGCTCCATGCCCATCCAGGCCAGCATGTGCGCGAGCAACCAGGCGAAGGCCCACAGCCCCATCTGCCGGCGGGCGATCATGATGCCCACCCAGCCAGTCAGACGAAAGGCGGGGCTGAAGGCGATGGTGGTCAGCAGCAGGATCAGGCCGGTACGGCCGGTAATCTGTACCACGGCCTCCTCGGGCACGACGCCGAGAGCGCCCACCCACCACTGCCACGCCAGCCAGAGCGCCGGGGCAAGCCCGGCGGCCAGCACCAGCAGGCGAAAGGCCAGGATACGTCCCCGTGGCGACGTCGGCATGGCGGGACTCCAGGTCGCCTCAGACGTGTTTCTGCAGGTCAATCCCGGCGTAGAGCTCGGCGACCTGGTCGGCGTAGCCATTGAACATCAACGTCTCGCGCTTGCCGCCCTCACCGATGCGTCGCTCACGGGCCTGGCTCCAACGCGGATGGTCCGCCTCGGGATTGACGTTGGCGAAGAAGCCGTACTCCTCGGGATTCTGCTCCATCCAGGCGCTGGTGGGGCGCTCCTCCATGAGGGTGATGCGCACCACCGACTTGATGCTCTTGAAGCCATACTTCCAGGGCACCACCAGACGGATCGGTGCGCCGTTCTGGTTGGGCATCGCCTCGCCGTACATGCCAACTGCCATCAGCGTCAGCGGGTGCATCGCCTCGTCGATGCGCAACCCCTCGCGATAGGGCCAGTCGAGGATCGAGCTACTCTGACCCCGCAGGTTATCCGGGTCGAGGATCGATTCGAACCGAACGTACTTTGCGCGGGACGTGGGGGAATGGCGCTTGAGCAGGTCGGCGAGGGGAAAGCCGATCCAGGGGATCACCATCGACCACGCCTCGACGCAGCGCAGCCGATAGATACGCTCTTCCAGGGACTCGCGGGCCAGCACATCCTCGAGCGCCAGGGTCCCGGGCTTGTCGACCTCGCCGTCGATCGTCAGCGACCAGGGATCGGTGACCAGCTTGTGAGCATAGACCTCGGGATCACTCTTGCGCGTGCCGAGCTCGTAAAAGTTGTTGTAGGAGGTAGCGTCGTCGCGAGGCGTCAAGGCCTCGTCACCAGCCAGCTCACGGCTGGGTAGATCGCCCTCGAGCTTGCCGGCCAACGTCTCCTGCCAGGCCCGTGCGGTGTCGGGCAACAGCAGGCCACCGGGAAGCATCGCCGCCGCCGAAAAGGCCGCCCCGCCCTTGAGCAAGCGCCGGCGCTGGCGAAAAAGCTCAGGGGGCGTGACCTCGGCTTCGGGAAGGGCGGGGTAGCGATAGCGCGACATGGTGACACTCTCCAGCAGATAGGGCGCCAGGCGCCTGCCGGTTCCACGTGGTATGACAGCGAGCCGGCACGCTCCTGCCGCTCCAGCCTCGCGGATAAACCAGGGTCTCGTCCAGCGATGGTCGTGCACACTCAAAAAAACTTGATTTATCTCAAGAGTGGCCGTTTTCCGACACTTTTACTAGGTTGATTAGCGTCAAGCGATCGCACTAGTCTGCTGACAGAGGGTGACTTGCGGGTTGTGCCCGCCTCTCACCCGAATCATCACCACGAGGGGAACCGACATGATCAATAAACGCCTGCTTGTATCCGCCATTGCCGTGGGGTCGGCACTCGCCGTCTCCGTTCCCGCCATGGCCGACGACGGCCTGGGTGACTACCGCGACCGCTTCGAGCCGCTCCCCTACCTGCCGCCCATCCCCGCGGACAACTCCCTGACCCCGGAGAAGGTGGAACTGGGCAAGATGATGTTCTTCGAACCGCGCATCTCCTCGAGTGGCGTGATCAGCTGTGCCACCTGTCACAACCCGGCCCTGGGCTGGAGTGATCGTATTCCGCGGGCCACCGGCCACGACGGCCAGGTCGGCGAGCGCAACACGCCCACGGTTCTGAACTCGGGCTTTCTCGATTCCCAGTTCTGGGATGGCCGTGCCGCCGATCTGGAAGAGCAGGCACTGGGACCCATCGAGGCCGATGTCGAGATGGCCATGGACCTCGATCAGGCGCTGGAGCGCCTCGAAGGCTTCGATGTCTACCAGCGGAGATTTTCCGACGCCTATCCGGACGACGAGAACCCGATCAACGGCGACAACCTGGCCCAGGCCCTGGCCAGCTTCCAGCGCACCCTCAACACCCCGAACTCGCCCTTCGACCGCTACCTGCGCGGCGACATGAACGCCCTGGACGAGCAGGAGAAGGACGGCATGGTGGCCTTCGTGGACAACGGCTGTGTCGCCTGTCACAGCGGACCGAACCTGAGCGATGGCAATTTCCACGCCATCCAGGTGCCGGGCTCCGAGGACGAGGGGCGTTACGTCGTCACCGGCGAGGAGAGCGACAAGTACAAATTCCGTACCCCGACCCTGCGCAATGTGGCCGTCACCTATCCCTACATGAACAACGGCGCCACCGAGACCCTGAAGGAAGCCGTCTCCATCATGGGCCAGGAGATGCTGGGCCGCGACTTCGAGGAGGAGGAGATCGCCAACATCACCGCCTTCCTGCACACCCTGACCGGCGAGATGCCCGAGTTCGAGGTTCCCGCCCTGCCCTGATCCGGGCCATCATTCGGACGACACGAACCCCGGTCGCTACCGGGGTTCTCTGGTTTCCGTCCACTCCTCACTAGACCACTAGACAGCCACCCGGGCCTGGTTGCGCCCATCGGCCTTGGCCTGATAGAGCGCCTCATCGGCTCGCTTGAGAAGGAGGTCAAGATCCTCGCCGGGATTGGCCAGGCAGGCTCCCACGCTGATCGTGACCGGGACCCCCTCCACTTCGATTTCAGCGACGGCGTGCCGAAGGCGCTCGGCCACCCCCCTCAGAGTCGGTGCGTCGCAGGGCGACAGTATCACCAGAAATTCATCCCCGCCCCAGCGTGAGGCCCGGTCGTAGGGACGCAACCCGTCACTCAGCGCCTCGGCGACGCGGACCAGAGCCTGATCCCCTGACGCATGGCCGAGACCATCATTGAGCTCCTTGAAGCGGTCGATATCCAACCAGAGCAGCCCGAAGTGGCTCCTCTCCCGGGAGGCCCTCAGGATCTGCTCCTCCAGCCACTGCTGCATGCCGCGTCGATTCATGAGGCCGGTCAGCACATCACGTGTGGCCACCGCCTCGAGCTCCTCCGTGCGCTCACGGACCCGCTCCTCGAGGTCCCGGGTATGGCGCTGGATGGCCTCGGCCATCGAACGGAAGTGGTGCATCAGCCGCCCCATCTCGCCCCGGCCCCGGGGCAGCTCGGAAGCCGACATGTCCCCCTCCTTGACCCGCTGCATGGCGGCCTCCAGCGCCGCGATGGGCGCCAACAGCTGGCGGCGCAGCGCCAGATGGAAGACCAGCAGAGTGACCAGCAGGGTCAGCACGAACACCACTGCCACCGGCATGAAACCGTCAAGGGGCATCAGGGTCTCCAGGTCGAGCAGTGTCACCTCGAACCAGCCGAGGGCCGGCAGGAAAGCCAGACCGGCCAGATGACGCTTGCCTTCGACGGTCACAAACTCGGTGCGCACGCTCGGCTGCTCGTCCGGGTTGTCACGCAGCTCCTGCATGATGCCGGAGAGCGCTTCGGCATCGCGGGGCAGATCCACCAGTAAGTCCAGGGTTCGCTTCTGTCCCTCAGGCTTGACGAAACTGGCATAGTCGATGAGCCGTCGATCGCGGTAGAGCTGGATGGCGCCGTTGTAGTCGACAAACAGGGTGGTGATGCCGGGCTGCTGGATATCGATGATCTCCTGAAGAAAGCTCTCGAGTTCCATGCCGGTGCCCACCACCCCGAGGATCTCGCCGTCGGCGTCTCGCATCAGGACATCGATCCACAGCTTGGTGACGCCAAGCTCCACGTCGGGATTGACGTTGAGGTGAAAATCCCGTCCCTCCTCGATCAGGCGATAGAACCAGGCATCTGCCGGTCGATCCGGCCGCAGCCGGTAACGTAGGCGTTCGCTGGTGTAATCGCCGGAAGCATTGTTGTGGTAATAGCCGCCGCTACCTCTCAGCGCAACGAAATAGCTGTTGTCGCGGAAATTACGACGAAAACTTTCCATCTCGTCAAAGGCCTGCGCTTCGAGCTCGGGATCGTCCGGGGCTTTTGCCCAGCGCCGCAAGACGATGGAGTCGGCCATCTGGCGCGCCAGGGCTATCTCACGCTCCAGGGGCTGAAGCAGGCGACCGCTGTCGTACTGCACCTGGATGGCCGCGACGCGTTCGCCCCACTGCTCGATGATGCCCTCGGTGATACGGTGGAAGACGGTCCAGGCGGCCGCCGACGCCACGAGCACGAGGCAGGCGGCCAGCAGCAGGAAACGGGTCTTAAGGCTCAAGAAGGCTCTCCCCGATCAGCCCCGGTGGCAGGATGGACCCATGCTTTTACACAATATTACAGGCAATTGCACGACGTCCCCTCAACGCAGGAACGTCCGATTGGCTAACCGCCACTTCACATGAAAGCCCTGTCGCGAAGCCGCCATCCCGCATCAGGACCTACACATGCGGCTCCGAGGTCGCCGACAAGCGTTTCTAGAGGCAGTCCGCCAGCTGGCGATGCAGCGCGAGGCGACGCGTCTCGCTGAGGAAGGCGGCGTCGATGGCCGTGCCGGCCAGCTGGATGAATACCTCTTTCGACCAGCCGAAGGCCTCGGCACAGGCCTCGAAGTTGGCCAGCATGCCGCCGCCGAAGTAGGCCGGGTCATCGGAATTGAGGGTCAGGCGCAGGCCAGCATCGAGCAGCTGCGGCAGGGGATGGTCGGCCATCCCCTCGACGACACGCAGTCGCACATTGGAGAGCGGACACACAGTAAGCACCACGCCCTCGTCTCGCAGCCGGGCCACCAGTTCAGGATCCTCCAGGCAGCGCACGCCATGGTCGATGCGGCAGACATCCAGCAGGTCCAGGGCCTCGCGGATGTATTCGGATGGCCCCTCCTCACCGGCATGGGCCACTCGAGGGATGCCAAGTTGTCGCGCCCGCTCGAACACCTCGACGAACTTCGCCGGTGGGTTGCCCTGCTCGGCGCTGTCCAGTCCCACGGCGTCAATCATCTCCCAGTAGGGCGCTGCACTCTCCATCAAGGCCAACGCCTCCTCGGCCGGTCGGTCGCGCAGGAAGGCCATGATCAGCGCCGTGGAGAGACCCAGCTCGCGCTGCGCCCGGCGTTGTGCCAGGGAAAGCCCCTCCATCACCACCGGCAGCTCGATGCCACGCACCAGATGGGCCTGGGGATCGAAATGCATCTCCACATGCACCACCCCCTCGGCGCTGGCACGGCGGAAGTAGTCCATTGCCAGGTCGTGAAAGTCCTCGGCGGTGCGCAGCACGCTCATGCCTTGGTAGTAGAGGTCGAGGAAGGACTGCAGGTCGGTGAAATCATAGGCCGCGCGGACCTCCTCCACGGAGGCATAGGGCAGGCTGACGCCATTGCGCTCGGCCAGGGAAAACATCAGCTCGGGCTCCAGCGAGCCCTCGATGTGCAGATGGAGTTCGGCCTTGGGGAGGCGCTTGAGGAAATCACGCATGGCATACCTCATCGGGGACGTCGTTGGTCTTATCCTGAAACATCCTGACCATTCGTGCAAAGCCGACCGTTACGCAGTGTCAGGCAGCGGTCGATGCCGGGCGGGTCGACGGTCTCGCCAAGCTGGTGCACCAGGTAGATGACGGTACGGCCCGCCAGCCACTCATCGAGGCGGGTCGCGATTCGAGTCGCGGTCTCGGCATCGAGCCCGGCGAAGGGTTCGTCCAGTAGCACCAGATCCGGTTCGCGCAACAGCAGCCGGGCCAGGGCGAGACGCCTCGCCTGGCCGCCGGACAGCCGTCGGCCGCCCTCTCCTACTCTTGTATCAAGGCCCTGGGGCAAGGCCCCGGCCCAATCGGCGAGATCCACCATCGCCAGCACTCGCCAGAGACGCGCATCGCTTGCCTCGGGGTCGCCCAGGCAGAGGTTGGCGGCCAGGGTGTCGTCGAACAGGTCGGTCTGCTGCGTCAGCAGAGCGACGCGCGTCGTCAATGCCGATTCCGGCCATGCCCCCAGCGCCACGCCAGCCAGCCGCACCTCGCCCGCCTCCGGCTTTAGCTGTCGTGTCAACAGCCCGGCCACGCTGGACTTGCCCGCCCCGGATGCCCCACACAAGGCCAGCCGCTCACCGGCTCTTGCTTCAAGGCTTACCTCGGCCAGGGCCGGCACCAGAGCATCCGCATGGGTCAAGGTGACGTTCTCGAGTGTCACCGAGAGCGCTCCCGCTGGCGGCTGCATAGACGCGTCCGGTCCGGCCGGCTCCGCCTGCTGCGCTTCCAGCGCATTGAGACGCTCGGCGGCGCCCCGGGTAGCCCCCAGCCAGGTGAAGGCGGCGGGCAGGGGTACCAGCGCTTCGCTGATGGCCAGCACCGCCAGCGGCATCATCACCGTCAGAGGCCCGGACAGTATCCCGGCGCTCCAGGTCTCGGCAGCGAGCCACAGGGCCAGGAGCATCGCCAGCCCCACAACCAGCGATGCCAGCGCATTGCCCAGCGCCACCCGCTGTCCCAGACGACGCTGATCCCGATAGAGGCGCGCCTCGATGGCGGCCAGGCGAACACGATGGTCCGCCAGGCTGCCATACGCCTCCAGCTCTGCCAGGCCCTGGAACTGCTCGATCAATCGCCCCCTGAGCTGCTCGAGATCTCCCACCTGGCGACGACTGGCGGCCATGCCCAGACGGGCTTGCCCCAGTGTCAACCAGAGCCAGCCAAGCAGCAGCAGAGCTCCGGTCGCCACGCCGACCCGCGGCGCCCAGAGGGCCAGGAATCCGGCCAGGCCAAGGATCACCAGCAAGGCCACCAGCGCCGGCGCCAGCAGGCGCAGATAAAGACTGTCCAGGGTGTCGATATCCGCGGTCAGCCGATTCAGCCAGTCGCTGGCGCGCCGTCGCGACAGGGCATGGGCATCGAGGCCGGAGAGCACGGCGAACAGGCGTGAACGCAGGTCGGCCAGCAGCCTCAACACGGTGTCGTGGTTGTAGAGGCGCTCCACGTAGCGCGACCCCGTGCGGGCCACCGCAAAGAAGCGTATTCCGCCCCCTGGCACATAGACGTCCAGGCTAGCCGCCATGCCTGCCGCCAACAGAAGGCCCGTAAGCCCTGTGGCGGTGATGAACCACCCCGAGAGGGCCAGCAGACCGATGGCCGAGAGCAGGGTCAAACCCATCAACAGGGCGCCCAGGAACAGCCGGCCGCGACGCTGCCCAAGCAGGACAAGCCAGGGCCGCAGGCTGCCCCAGAGCGAGGCATCAGGAGGTGGCATCATGGCTCTCCTCCCGCGCCGCAACCTTGCCCTCGAGGGACAGGCGGCGCTTCGCCATTGCCATCAGCGCGGGATGGTGGGTCGCGATGACCAGGGTCCTTCCCTCATCGGCCAGCGCCTGAAGTCCCTCGACAATGTCGCCCTCCGTCTCCGCGTCCAGGCTTGCCGTAGGCTCATCAAGCAGGACCAGCTGGGACCGAGAGAGAAAGACCCGGGCCAGGGCGAGCCGCTGTGCCTGACCGCCGGAGAGGCCGACACCACGCTCGCCGAGGTGAGTCTCCAACCCATGGGGCAGCGCCGCCAGAAGCTCGCCGAGGCCGGCCCGGAACAGAGCCTCGCACATCTCGCCCTCTCGGGCGGCGGGGGCCGCCAGTCGCAGATTGTCCGCCAGACTACCCTGGATCAACAGCGGGCGCTGGTCCATCCAGGCAAGGCTCAGCCCTTCGACCATACGCATGCTGCCGCTGGCGGGTGCCACGAAACCGGCCAGCAGTTGCAGCAGGGTGGACTTGCCGACACCCGAAGGGCCCGTGACAGCCACCACGTCACCCCTGACCAGCGTCAGGTCGACGCACTCCAGCACACGGCCCCGCCCGGGATGCTCGACGCTGGCGCCCTCGAGCTCGACCAGCAGATCGCGTGCGGAAGCGGGGACCGCTCCGCCCGACCGACGCCGGGCATCGGGGCGCTCGTTGAGCAGCTCCACCAGCCCCTCGGCGGCCCCCAGCGCCGCCGCCCGGTCATGATAGTGCTGGGACAGGCTGCGCAGCGGCTGGAAGAATTCCGGGGCCAGCAGCAGTACCAGCAGTCCACTGAAGAGCGTGAGCTCATCTGCGGGGCCATAGTCGATGTAACCCAGCAGACCGAAACCCACATAGATCGCCACCACGGCAATCGCCACCGAGGCAAAGAACTCCAGCACCGCCGAGGAGAGAAACGCGAGGCGCAGGGTACGCATGCTGCGCTGCCGGTAATCATCGGCGGCGTCATGGACCTCATGGGTGGCCTGGGTCGTGCGTCCGAACAGCTGCAGGGTGGTGATGCCTCGCACACGATCGATGAAGTGTCCGGAAAGCCGCGCCACGGCGGCGAACTGCTCCCGATTCAGCCGCTGTGCCCCCATGCCCACCAGGGCCATGAACATCGGGATCAACGGCGCCGAGATCAGCAGGAAGATGGCCGCCAGCCAATCCAGCCACAGCACCACCATCACCACCGGCAGCGGCACCAGCAAGGCCAGCCAGAGTTGCGGCTGGAACCGGGCGAAGTAGCCATCCAGGGCCTCCACCTGCTCCACCAGCTGGCTGGCAAGGGAGGCGCTGTGCCGCGACGTCAGTTTCACCGATCCCAATCGCGCCAGGTGATCGAGCAGTCCCCGCCGAGCGCGCTGACGAATCCGCAGGCTTGCCGACTGCGCCAGCGTTTCCTGCAGATAGAGCGCCAGGGCACGCAGTGCCAGCACGACCAGCAGCCCCGAGAACAAGGGTGTCAGCGCAGACAGCGATGCTCCTTCAACGAGCAGGCGACTGATGAAACTGGCCAGCAGCACCAGCTGCGCGATGGTCAGAAGGCCTGCCACGGTTCCTGCCAGGACGGCGAGACGCAGCCGCCGGCGTTCGCCGGCGGCCAGGTCCGTCAGATAGCGGCGCGCGGTCAGCTCGCCTGTCGCCGCGTCGGGTGAGCTCATCGGCTCAGTGATACCCCTCACCGGGGCGGACCTTGCCGCGGAACACCCAGTAGGTCCAGGCGGTATAGGCCAGCACGATGGGAATCACGAAGAGCACCCCGATCAGCAGGAAAAGCTGCGAGCCCGGATCCGAGGCGGCATCCCAGATGGTGTAGTCGGGTGGCACGATCACCGGCCACTTGCTGACCACCAGCCCGAGGTAAGTGAAGAGAAACAGACCCAGGGTGGCGATGAAGGGCTGGCCTTCGCGACGCTGGATGATGGCACGCCACAGCAGTGCGGCACAGAGCAGTGCCAGCAACGGGAAGACCCAGATCAGGTGCAGGTGGCCGAACCAGCGTTCGCGAACGCCGACATCGACGAAGGGGGTCCAGATGCTGATGATCGCGAAACCCCCCAGCACCGCCACCAGCAGGCGCGGAGCGAGCCGATAGACCCACTCCTGAGTCGCTCCCTCGGTCTTCATGATCAACCAGGTGGCTCCAAGCAAGGCATAACCTGCCATCAGGCCCAGGCCGGTGAGCACGGTGAAGGGTGTCAGCCAGTCCAGGGGGCCGCCCACATAGACGAAATCCTCCACGGCAAACCCCTGGATATAGGCCCCTACCACCACACCCTGGGCGAAGGACGCCACGGCGGAGCCCCCACAGAAGGCGCGATTCCACCAGCGGCGGTTTCGATGCGACTTGAAGCGGAACTCGAAGGCGATGCCACGGAAGATCAGGCCGGCCAGCATCAGGAAGACCCCGATGTAGAGTGCCGGCAGGAACACCGAGTAGACCAGCGGAAAGGCCCCCAGCAGTCCCGCCCCGCCGAGCACCAGCCAGGTCTCGTTGCCATCCCAGACAGGGGCTACCGAGTTCATCATCAGATCGCGCGACTCCTCGTTCGGGGCGAAGGGAAAGAGGATTCCCACACCCAGGTCGAAGCCATCCATCAGCACGTACATGATCACCCCGAAGCCGATGATCAGGGCCCAGATCATTGTCAGGTCGAATGCTTCCATGGCTCAGCTCCTTCCCGGTTGGCGAGAGGCGTCGTCGAAGGTCGCATGAGCAGCTGACATCGGACGCTTGGGCCGCTCCACCTCATGGTCATGGGGCGATTCGGGCAACATGCCCTGGCGTACCACCCGGGTCAGATAGTAGGTGCCTGCCCAGAAGACGACGGCATAGACGGCGATGTAGCCGATCAGGGTAAACAGCGCCATGCCTCCGGTAAGCGACGGCGTCAGCCCCTCGGCATGAGTCATCATGCCGTAGACCAGCCAGGGGGCACGGCCGGTTTCGGTGACGAACCAGCCCGCCAGCACGGCGATGAAAGGCGTCACCGTCATCACCCGCAACAGCTGCAGATAGCCGCGATGCTCGTACACTCGTCCGCCGCGGCGTAGCCAGAGTCCCGCCAGGGCGACGGCGATCATGGCAAGGCCGATGCCCACCATCACCCGGAAGGACCAGAACACCAGCCACACCGGGGGCTGTTCCTCGGGGGGCACCTCGCTGATGCCCGGCACCACCCCATCGGCTTGGTGGGTCAGGATGAGGCTGGCAAGGCTCGGAATGCCGACCTCGAAGCGATTCGCCTGAGCCTCCTGGTCGGGCCAGGCGAAGAGCAGCAGCGGCACATTGGCGCTCCGCTCCCAGTTGCCCTCCATGGCGGCGACCTTGGTCGGCTGGTGCTCCAGGGTATTGAGGCCATGGAAGTCGCCCAGCACGGCCTGAGCGGGCGTCAACACCAGCAGCAGCCACAGGCACATGGAGAGCGCCTTGCGATTGGCCTCGACGTCGCGCCGGATGAGCAGGTACCAGGCGCTGACCCCCGCCACCACGAACCCTCCGGTAAGGAAGGAGGCCAGCACCATGTGCCAGAAGCGATACCAGAAGGAGGGATTGAAGATTGCCTCGCTCCAGGAGGTCACGTGGAAACGGCCATCGATCAGTTCGACGCCGGCCGGGGTCTGCATCCAGCTGTTGGCCGACAGGATCCAGAACGAGGAAATGAAGGTGCCCGTTGCCACCATGATGGCGGCAAACAGATGCACACCCTGGGGCACCTTGCCGCGGCCAAACAGCAGAACGCCGAGGAAAGCCGCCTCCAGGAAGAAGGCCGTCACCACCTCATAGCTCAATACCGGACCGAGAAAGTTCGACGACGCCAGGGAGAAATTGCTCCAGTTGGTGCCGAACTGGAAGGACATGACGATGCCCGACACCACTCCCATACCGAATACCACGGCAAAGACCTTGGTCCAGAACAGGGCCAAGCGGTCCCAGGCGGGATTCTCGGTCTTGAAGAAGAGGCCGTTGAGCAACGCAATGTAGGACGCCAGCCCGATGGTGAACACCGGGAAGATGGCGTGAAAGGCGACCACGAAGGCAAATTGCAGTCGCGACAGCAGCAGGGGATCCAGTTCCATCACGCACTCCTGATTCACTACGGAGACAAGGCTCCGCCAGGACCGTCTCGTCAAGGGATGCGCACGGCACTCACCGGTGCTCTTGTACGTGGGGCCGCCGTGATGATGGCGCCTTGCCGCATTCTTCCTCACCCATGCCCAGCCTACACCAGTCGGAGGATCAGGCCCCGGCGGCATGCGGTTGCGCCACCGGAAATAACCTTATTACTGAGCACGCAACCATGGTGCTCTCGCCTGGCTGAGCTTGCCACCATGACAGGTGAGTCCCAGTGTCGCAGCATGTTGGAAGGCGCCGCAACGGGCTCAAGCCCCGGCGCCCCCGCGGATGACCATGCTGATCATGTAGACGGTATAGCCGAGGAACATGGCCAGCAGGGCAGCACCCTCTGCCCGGTTGATGCGCCCCGCGCGGCCTCGCCAGCCCATGGCGAAGACCGTCATCATCACCGTCATGGCCATCATCAGGCTCCAGTCGCGCAGCAGCACTTCACGACCGACCTCGATGGGCGCGATCATACCGGCCAGACCCACCACGCCCAGGGTGTTGAAGAGGTTGGAGCCCACCACGTTGCCCAGGACCAGATCATGCTCGCCGCGCCGCAGGGCACTGATCGAAGAGGCCAGCTCCGGCAGCGAGGTGCCCACCGCCACCACCGTCAACCCGATCACCAGATCACTGACGCCGAACCCCTGCGCAATGGCTACCGCACCCCACACCAGGATGCGCGAACTGATCACCAGCAGCACCAGGCCGACCCCGGTCCAGACGATCCCGGCCTTCAGCGACATGGGATGGACGGCCAGGCTCTCCTGAGTGTCGCTGGCGAGCGGATCGCGGTTGGCACGGAGTCCGAGATAAATGGAAACACCGATGAAGATGGCCAGCAGCAGCAGCAACAGGAGTGCCTCGAGGCGGCCGATCATGCCGCCCCAAAGCAACAGCGCAGAGAGCAGCGTCACACCGCCCAGTACCGGCAGTTCCCGACGCACGACGCCGGAATGCACCGCCAGCGGCGAGATCAGCGCGACCAGACCCAGGATCAGCCCCATGTTGGCGATATTGGAGCCGTAGGCATTGCCCAGCGCCAGACCGGGATTGCCCTGCCCGGCCGCCAGAGCCGAGACCACCAGCTCGGGAGCGGAAGTGCCGAATCCGATCACCAGCATGCCGATCAGCAGCGGTGACAGGCCCAGACGGGCAGACGTAGCCGCCGCCCCGTCGACGAAGCGCTCGGCGCTCCATACCAGCAGGACCAGGCCTGCCAAGACCGCCACGGCGGGAAGTAACATGTCGTCTCCTCAGGAACATTCAGGATCGCATGTTTGTTTATGGTGTCGCTTGCGTCAACATGCCAGACTGATGATCCGAGTTTTTCGCTTGAAGGAGATCCGTTCGCGGTGCCCAGGCCTGTCTTTCGTGCCCCTGCTCTGCTTCCTCGGGGAGAACCGCTGGTGGATCGCTCGCCACCGGAGACGCGCACCTCACGGCGTCGACTGCGGGCATGTCACGAGTGCGACTGGATGGTTGCCCTGCCACCGCTGCACCCCGGCGAGAAGGCCGACTGCCCGCGATGCGGCCATACGCTGGCCAGCCGTCATTTCCGTCCGGCCCAGCGCAGCATGGCACTGGCCCTCGCCGCTCTTGTCGCGCTTGCTTTGGCGATCTCGTTTCCTTTCGTCAGCTTCAGCGTCAGCGGAGTCGGCAACCGCATCGAGCTCTCCCAGACGGCCACCACCCTGATCGGTTTCGACCAGCCGCTGGTGGCTATCGCCGTACTGCTGACCATTGCCGTGCTGCCCGCCGTCTACCTCGCCGGCGTGATCTGGCTACAGTTCGGCCTGATGCGCCAGGCCCCGCTGCCAGCCAGCCGGAGCATCGCACGCTCGCTGGCCCACCTTCACCCCTGGATGATGGCCGATGTCTTCATCGTCGGTGCCCTGGTGAGCCTGATCAAGATCGCCGGCATGGCCGATATCGAGTTGGGCATCGCCTTCTGGGCCTTCTGTGCCTTCGCTCTGCTGCTGCTGTTTACCACCCAGTCACTGGACGCCGACTGGATGTGGTTCTCACTGGCCGGAGAACCGCTCGCGCCGGAGGGGGCCCGCACCGGCGAGCCCGCTTCTCCCCAGGGTCTCGCCGGGTGCGCCACCTGCGGGCTGGTCAACCGCCTGGATCACCGCGGCCAGGGTCGCTGCCGACGCTGCGGCGAGAGCCTGCATGCACGTCTGCCCCACAGCCTGCAGCGCACCTGGGCCCTGCTGGCCGCTGCCACGGTCATGTACGTGCCGGCCAACCTCTACCCGATCATGACCACCACCAGCCTGGGTCATGCCAGCCCCTCCACCATCATCGGCGGCGTGGTGGAACTGGCCCAGATGGGCTCCTGGCCGGTGGCCGCGGTCATCTTCATGGCCAGCGTGATCGTGCCGGTAGGCAAGCTGGTAGCACTGGCCTGGCTCTGCCTGGTGGTCAGGCGCAGCGACGAACTCAACGCCGCGACCCGCACCCGCCTCTACCGTCTCACCGAGTTCATTGGCCGCTGGTCGATGGTCGATGTCTTCGTGGTGGCGATCCTGGTGGCCCTGATACGGGCCGGCGCGCTGATGTCGATCACCCCGGGGCCTGCCGCTCTCGCTTTCGGGGCCGTGGTGATCAGCACCATGCTCGCTGCCATGACCTTCGACCCGAGACTGCTCTGGGACCCTCCTCTGCCCCGTGAGTCCCGTTCCGCAAGCGCCGTGAAAGGACAAGGAAGCCCGCGATGACCGATTCACCCGAGACCCCCGAACGGGACAGCCACCGCGCCCGCGCCACTCCCCAGGCACGCTTGTCGCCGATCTGGATCGTGCCCCTCGTGGCAATCCTGATAGGCGCCTGGCTGGTCTACGACAACTACCGCAGTCGCGGCCCGCAGATCACGCTGGTCATGAACAACGCCGAGGGCATCGAGGCCGGCAGCACCCTGATCAAGACGCGCAACGTCGAGGTGGGACGAGTCGAACAGGTCCAGCTCTCGGAGGATCTGTCCCGCGCGGTGATCACCGCGCGCATGAGCCCCGACAGCGACGACATGCTGGTCGAGGACAGCCGCTTCTGGGTGGTCAAGCCTCGCATCGGCCGTGAGGGTATCAGCGGGCTTGGCACGGTGCTTTCCGGCGCCTACATCCAGCTCGAACCGGGCCAGAGCGCGATCGACGCCCGAGAGTTCGAGGTCAGCGACCAGCCGCCGGTCTCTCCGGCAGGGGCCGAGGGGCTGCGCATCAATCTGGTCAGCCAGCTGGGAAACTCCCTGAGCGTGGGCGATCCGATCACCTACCAGGGCCTCATCGTGGGTCGCGTCGAGGAAGCCAACTTCGATGTCGAGACGCGCCGCATGGACCACCGCATCTTCATCGAGAGTCCCTATCATACGCTGGTGACCGACAATACTCGCTTCTGGACGGCCAGCGGTTTCGATCTGCGGGTGGACTCGGGGGGCTTCCGCGCCAATCTGGAATCCCTGGAGGTGCTGCTTGGCGGCGGGGCGACCTTCGGCGTACCCGAGGACCTGATGCGTGGTCAGCCCGTGGGGCCGGATACCAGCTTCGACCTCTATCCGGACGAGGACAGCGCGCAGCAGGGCACCTTCAACCGCTATCTGGAATACGTGCTGCTGGTGGAAGACTCCGTGCGCGACCTGAACCGCGGTGCCCCGGTGGAGTTCCGTGGCGTGCGCATCGGCACCGTGGCGGCAGTACCCTGGAACTTCACCGCGCCCCAGCCGGGTTCACGCTCGAGCTTCGCCATCCCGGTACTGATGCGCATCGAGCCTCAGCGCCTGGGTATCGACAACCAGGACCTGAATATCGACGAATGGCGGGACCGCTTCGATCGGCTTTTCAATCTGGGCCTGCGTGCGTCACTCAAGACAGGCAACCTCCTGACCGGCATGATGTTCGTCGATATCAACTTCCATCGCGACCTGGCCGGAGAGCATGACGCTGAGACCTTTGCCGAACGCCGTGTCTTCCCCACCAGCTCGGGCGGCTTCGCCCAGATCGAGGCACAGGTAACCGCACTGCTCGGAAAGCTCAACGATCTGGAAGTCGAACCCCTGCTGGAGGGGCTAGACCGCAACCTGGCGACGTCCGAGGCCATGCTCGCCGAAGTGCGCGAGCTCACCGCCAGCATGCGCGCCCTGATCGACGACCCCGACACCCGGGCCGTCGCCGGCAACCTGAACAGGACCCTGGAATCACTGCAGGGTACACTGGAAGGAGTGTCCCCCGAGTCGAGCGCCTACCGCGACCTGACCGCCACCCTGTCGCAGCTGGAACGGCTGATGCGCGATCTTCAGCCCGTTGCGCGAACCCTGGACGAGAATCCTCGGGCGCTGCTGTTCGACAGCCTCGACACCCGGGATCCGATACCCCGGGCGCCCAGCAAGAGTTCAGGGGCCTCTCGATGAGCGCCAACACCCCACAGGAGACGCCATGAGGATGACATCCTGGTTCGCCGCCCTGGCCGCAATCCTGTGGCTGAGCGGATGCGCCAGCCCTACGCCTCCCGCGAGCCGCTACGCGCTCCCGACAGGACATCTGGCCAGCGGGACCGCAGGTATCGATGCCGAACACCTGCTGCTGATTCGCCCCCCCCAGGTAGCACGCTTCCTGGACGTGGAGGGTATCGTCTATCAACTTGACGACATCACCCTGGTCGAGGCGCGCGAGCACCGCTGGGCAGATCCCCTGGGTGACCAGCTCGGGCGCGGCCTGCGGGACAGCCTCACCGACCGGCTGGCGGACACCCGGGTGGTGCTCGCCGAAAGCGAGCCGCGCGATGCCGATGCCTACCGGTTAAAGGTGGAGATCGACCGCTTCCAGGGTCACGCCGACGGGCTGGCCGTGGCCGCCGGTCGCTGGCAGCTGCGTGATGGTACTGGTGAGCTCTTGGCACTGAAGGATTTCACCGTGGAGCAAGAGCTCGAGGCCGACGGCTACCCTGCCCTGGTACGCGCGCTGGGCCGGAGCTGGGACCAGGTGGCCGGCGAGATCGCCGCGGAAATCAAACGGCTGCGCTAAGTCGCGCACTGTGGCATACTATCGGCACGCGGCGATCGCTGGTCCCTCCTGCCGCGCCAGATTCCTTTTACACGCCTTGGCCAGGGACTGACCACGTCGTATCTCGACGCGGCGCGACCGAGGCGTCTCTGCGGAGACCGCATGACCTTTTCCGATCTCGGCCTGCGTGCCGAACTGCTCCGTGCCGTGGAGGCACAGGGCTATACGACTCCGACCCCGATCCAGCTCAAGGCGATTCCCGCCGTGCTCAAGGGCGGTGACCTGCTGGCCAGCGCCCAGACCGGTACCGGCAAGACCGCCGGCTTCACCCTGCCGATGCTGCAGCGCCTGGCCGACGGCCCGCGCCCTGCCAAGCGCCAGATCCGTGCCCTGGTACTGACCCCGACCCGCGAGCTCGCTGCCCAGGTCGGAGAGAGCGTGGCCGACTATGGCCGCCACCTGACCCTGCGCTCCCACGTGATCTTCGGCGGCGTCGGCCAGCAGCCTCAGGTGGACGCCATTCGCGCCGGCCTGGACGTGCTGGTGGCCACCCCCGGCCGCCTGCTGGACCTTCACCAGCAGAAGCACGTGGATCTGTCGAAGGTCGAGATCCTGGTGCTCGACGAAGCCGACCGCATGCTCGACATGGGCTTCATCCATGACATCAAGAAGATCCTGCGCGTGCTTCCCGAGAAGCGCCAGAATCTGCTGTTCTCGGCCACCTTCTCCAACGAGATCCAGGCGCTGGCCGGCAAGCTGCTCGACAAGCCGGAGATGATCGAGGTCGCACGGCGCAACACCACCGCCGAACTCGTCGACCAGGCGATCTACCGCGTCGACCGCGAGAAGAAGCGCGACCTGCTGGCCCATCTGATTACCCGCCACGACTGGCAGCAGGTGCTGGTCTTTACCCGCACCAAGCACGGCGCCAACCGCCTGGCCGAGCAGCTCTCCAAGCAGGACATCCCCTCCATGGCGATCCATGGCAACAAGAGCCAGTCGGCCCGCACCAAGGCACTGGCCGCCTTCAAGACCGGTGACCTCCAGGTGCTGGTGGCCACCGACATCGCCGCCCGCGGCCTCGATATCGAGGAGTTGCCTCACGTGGTCAACTTCGAGCTGCCCAACGTGGCCGAGGACTATGTCCACCGCATCGGCCGCACCGGCCGAGCCGGCAGCGAAGGCAAGGCGGTCTCCCTGGTCTGCGTCGACGAGCACGGTCTGCTCAAGGGCATCGAGCGGCTGATCAAGCGCGACCTGGAGAAGCGCATCGAGCCGGGCTTCGAACCCGACCCCAATGCCAAGCCGGAGCCCATCGAGAACGGTCGCGGGAAGCGCTCCGGGGGGGGACGCAACGGCGGGCAGGGCAAGCGAGGCCCCGGGCAGGCCGCAAGCCAGCGCAGTGGCGGCGACGAGGCACGCGCCCCGCGGCGTCGGCGCGACGGCCGCTCCGGCTCACGTCAGGCCTGATACGTGCGATTGGCGGGCTGCATCGCAATGTGTGAATGTCGCCCGTTGATCCCCGCACTCCTTCCACCATGCAAGGCAGGACACTTCCATGGATGAAAAGAATCTTGTCACCAGTTACCGGCGCTGGCTGACCTTCCAGCAGCAGGCCCGGCTGGATCGTGAACATCACGGCGCCCGCCAGAAGCTCGAGGAATCGAAGGTGTCGTCGACACGCATGACCGAGGCCTACCGCAGCATGGCCGCCAAGGCTGCCAGCGAGGGCGCGAGCTATCGCACCCTCTTCCTGCGTGACCACGACGACACGGCACTGGCCTGCGAGGGCTGGCTGTTCGTGCGCCGGGTACTGGCAGAGGGAGGCTCGACGCGTGTGCGTGCCACCCTGCTGACCACCTTCACCCTCGAGGAGGGCCGCATCGAGCCCGGTAGCCATCCGGCGGAGAAAGTTACCCTGGAGATCTTCGACCAGTTGAGCATCGACCGCGGCATGAGCAGCGTGGTGCGTGTCGATCGCATCGACGGCAACCGTGACACCCGCTTTATTACCTTGCTGGATACCGTGCGAGGCGATCTGCGTCGCCACATGCAGTAGCGCGGCATCATGTTCAAGAAGCTGTTCGGCAAGCCCCCCGTGGAGGTGTGGGTCATCAAGCAGGTCGACGATGGCCTGGTGCATCTCTGCGGCCAGGGTATCCTCGAAAGTCGGGAAAGTCGCAAGGCGGTGCTTGCATCCCTGGCGAAGGGCCAGTTCCAGGGTGGCGTACGCATGGCCGGCGGTGGCCTGGTGCTGAACGCAAGGCTGTTCGCTGCCCTGGTAACGCTGGAAGGCCTGACGCTGACCGACGACGGCCAGGCGTATTGGCAGGGGCGTCTGTGGCGCGTCTCCCAGGTGCCTCAGCGCTGCTGGGGCTTCGAAGGCAGGCTGAACGCCCAGCCCGGGGGCACTATCCAAGGACCGGCCCTGGTCAGTACCGAGGATGTCTCCGGTATTCGCGGCCGCGTGGACCGCAACGCCCCGCAGCCGCCTGGCGCGACGACCTTCCGTGCGGACGACGAACTCGAGCCCCCCTCGGCCAACAAGCAGCGGGACGAGCGCCGCTTCATCCGCCCGACGACCCGACGCGATGATGATGAACGACACTGAGGTGTCTCGGCCTGCTTCCCGCCAGTTGGCGCTGTTCATCGGCCTGATGATGCTGGTCGGGCTCAACCTGCGCCCGGCCCTCTCCACCCTGGCCCCGGTACTCACGCGCATCCAGCAGGATACCGGGCTTTCACCGCTGGCCATCGGCGGCCTGACCACCCTGCCGGTACTCTGTCTGGGGATCTTTGCCCCACTGGCGCCCTGGCTGGCCAAGCGCTTCGGCCCCGAGAACACCCTAGCCGCCGCCCTGTTGCTGCTGGCCGGCGGCCTGCTGCTGCGTGGCGTGCCGGCCGTCGTCGCCCTGTTCGGCGGTACCCTGATGGTCGGCGCCGCCATCGGCGTGGCCGGCACTCTGCTCCCGGCGCTGGTCAAGCGCGAGCTACCTGCCGGTGCCGATCTGATGACCGGCGTCTACACCATGGCACTCTGCCTCGGCGGCGCCCTGGGCGCGGGCCTGAGCATCCCCCTGGCCGACGCCCTGGGCAGCTGGCCTGTCGGGCTGGCCAGCTGGTCCCTGCTGGCGCTGATCGCCCTGGTGGCCTGGCAGTGGCTGATGCCACGCCATGATACCGCCACGAGCCTGCCCGGAGGTGGGGGGTCCACCCGGGAGTTGCTGCGCCAGCCACTGGCCTGGCAGGTGATGCTGTTCATGGGCAGCCAGTCGTCGCTGGCCTACATAGTCTTCGGCTGGCTGCCCACCCTGCTGGTGGCTCGGGGGTTCAGTGAGGCACAGGCCGGCTGGATGATGGGCGCCTCGGTGATGGTACAGCTCATCTCCGCCCTGACGGCACCCTGGCTGGCAAGGCTGGGTCGCGACCAGCGGCCTGCCCTGCTGATCGTGCTGGGCCTGGTCGCCGCCGGTTTCTGGCTGTTGCTGCAGGCACCGGCGGTATGGCGCTGGCCCGGCGTCGTGCTGCTGGGCCTCGGTCAGGGCGGCGGCTTCAGCCTGGCCCTCACCCTGATCGTGCTGCGTACCGCCAACTCGCGTCTCGCCGGCAAGCTCTCGGGGCTGGTCCAGGGGGGCGGCTATACCCTGGCCGCCATGGGACCGCTGGCCATCGGTGTGATGCTGCAGTTCGAGGTAGGGCTGACCACCCTGACCCTGGTGCTGCTGGGAATCATCGCCGTCAGCATGAGCTTCGCGCTGTTCGCCGGCCGCAACCGGCGTCTGGAAATCGACGATACGGGACGCCTGGTCACCCGTTAGCGAGTCACCGTCTTGCGGCCACCGACGAACCAGGTCAATCTTGCCGCCGCGTGGCCAGCCAGTATCATGGCGCCATCCCGTTTACGCACCTTCGCCGACAGGAGCCCCGATGTCCGTCCCGGTTTTCACAGAGCGCTCCGTGCTGGTGATCTACACCGGCGGCACCCTGGGCATGATCGACTCCTCACGCGGCCTGATCCCGGGCGGTGATATCGAGACTCGCCTGCGACGCGCCCTGGCTGATCTACCCCCGGCCCGCCGGGGGAGCCTGCCCGCCTTCGAGGTGCTTGAGACCGATCGTCCCATCGATTCCAGCAGTGCCACACCCGGAGACTGGCAGCGTCTGGCTGCCAAGGTGGCGCGCCACTACCGTCAGCATGCCGGTATCGTCGTTCTCCACGGCACCGACACCCTGGCCTGGACGGCGTCGAGCCTGGCCTACCAGTTGCTGGGGCTGGACCGCCCGGTGATCCTCACTGGTGCCATGCACCCCCTTGAAGCAGAAGGCAGCGATGCCGCCACCAATGTCGAGGATGCCTTGCGCTTCGCGGTCATGCCACGCCTGCAGGAAGTGGCGATCTGCTTCGCCGGACGCCTGCTGCGAGGCTGCCGCACCCGCAAGTGGCAGACCCAGGCGGCCGACGCCTTCGAAAGCCCCAACCAAGCAGTGCTCGGGGAGCGGGTCGATGACGAGGTGGTGCTCTACCCGGGACGCAGCCTGGCAGACCATCAGCGGGGCGCCCCGCGCTTCGAACTTGTCGACTACTCGGCGCTAGAAACGGGAGGAGTCGTACGTCTCTCCCTCTGGCCGGGCATCCAGGCCTGGCAACTGGAAGCCTGGTTGCGAGACGATCGAGTCCACGGCGCCATACTGGAGGCATGGGGAGGCGGTAACCTGCCGGAAGATCCGGCGCTGATCGGGGCGCTCGCCCGAGCCAGCGGCGAGGGCAAGCTGCTCGCAGCGCTCAGCCAATGCCCTTACGGTCCGGTGGCCTTCGGCAGTTATGCCGCGGGACAGGGCCTCACCGATGCGGGCGTGCTCTCGGCCGACGACATGACGCCGGAGGCCACCTTGACCAAGCTGGTCCATCTGCTGGCCCTGCCGCTCCCCGAAAGCGAGCGGCGACGGCGCTTTCTCACACCGCTCGTCGGAGAGCGTTGAGGCGTTGCCTGCAGCGTTGACGTGCCCCGAGCATAGCGTCACGAAAATCGCTAAGGTGGGACGTATCTCGACAGACAGCAGGAGCCCCATCATGGAACATCCCGACCATCCCTTCACCGAGCTCTTCGAGCAGCTCGGCCTTGCCTCGTCCCCCGAAGCGATCAAGCGCTTCATCGATCGCCACGCCCCCATTCCCGAGGACATCGCCTTGCCCGACGCGCCCTGCTGGAACGAGGGCCAGTCGGAGTTCCTGCGCGAGGCCCTGGAGGAGGACGCCGACTGGGCCGAGGTCGTCGACCACCTCAACACCTCGCTGCGCAAGGGCTGATTCAACGGCGGTGCACGAGACCGCCGATCGAGAAACGTGCGCCCACGAAGCGTGACTTCATAGCCGCGCTTCGACTCTTTCTAGGATCTGCCGACTGACCTTGCTGACCAGAGGTTTGGCGGCCCGGTTGACCGCCTTCTCGAGGAGCCGGTTGCGGATGGCATAGGTCAGCGTCAGGGCCACCTCGGTGCCCCCCGAGACGGGCGTGAGGCGGTAACAGCCACGGTTGTGCACCCCGTCCAAGGATTCCCAAGCCAGCACTTCCGGGGCTCGGGCCTCGGTGATCTGTACATCGAAGGTCCAGTCCATGCCGACCGCGTGGACATGCCAGCGGTAGCGGTCGTTCCCCAACGGCTCGATGGCCTGGATCAGATCCGAGTAGTCGGCAAAGTCCTCGACCCGCTCGAGCAGGGCGAAGACCCGCTCAGGGGATGCCTTGAGAATCGCGCTGTGTTCGATGGTGGCCATGCCGCTCCCTGTTCGCTGATCAATCGGTATCCACAATGTCGCCGGCGCCCGTGTATGTCCAGCCGCCTTCCGAGTCAGAGATCACGCATCAGCAGGGCGAACTCGATTCTCTCCGGCGCGATCGCCTCGCCCGGCACCGGAATGCGCACCACATGGCCAGAACCCGGGGCGGCACCCACGGATTCCCCGCGCCGGTTCTCGATCTGCTCGAGCATGAAGCGACGGTTGCCGCCGGGCAGCATCAGTTCCATGCCGTCGCCTACCTCGAAGCGATTCTTGACGTCGATCTCGAGCACGCCTCGATCGGGGTCATAGCCGGTGACCTCGCCGACAAACTGCTGATGCACGCCCACGGAGTTACCCTGCTCGTAGTTCTGGTACTCGTCGTGGACGTGGCGGCGGTAGAAGCCCTCCGTGTAGCCGCGGTTGGCCAGGTTGTCGAGCTCGTCCATCAGGCGCATGTCGAAAGGCCGGCCGGCCACGGCATCATCGATGGCGCGGCGGTAGACCTGGGCGGTGCGCGCCACGTAGTAGTGCGACTTGGTGCGCCCCTCGATCTTCAGCGAGGTGACCCCCATCTCGGTGAGCCGCGGGACGTGCTGCACGGCGCGCAGGTCCTTGGAGTTCATGATGTAGGTGCCGTGCTCGTCCTCGAACACCGGCATCAGCTCACCGGGCCGGGTGCGATCCTCGATCAGCGCCGACAGCTCGTCCTGGCCCTCCACGCCACCCGCGGTCGCGGTGCTCGCCACCTCGGTGCTGCCGCCGCCGGAGGCGATCAGCCCGCCCTGCTGATGCCCGTTCCCCGGTGTCCAGATCCCGCTCCCCGCGTGGGCACGTGCCGAGTTAGCGGGAACGATATCGCCGGTCTCGTCCTGGGCAGCGGCCACGGTGTTGTACTTCCAGCGGCAGGCGTTGGTGCAGGTACCCTGATTGGGATCGCGATGATTGAAGTAGCCTGAGAGCAGGCAGCGGCCGGAGTAGGCGATGCATAGCGCACCGTGGACGAAGGTCTCGATCTCCAGCGTCGGGCATTCGGCGCGGATCTCGGCGATCTCGGCCAGCGACAGCTCCCGCGACAGGATGATGCGGCTGATGCCCTGCTGCTGCCAGAACTTCGCCGCGGCCCAGTTGACCACGTTGGACTGCACCGAGAGATGGATGACCTGTTCCGGCCAGCGCTCGCGGATCATCATGATCAGGCCGGGGTCGGACATGATCAGCGCATCCGGGCCGGCCTCGATCACCGGCTCCATGTCGCGAAGGTAGGTCTTCAACTTGCTGTTGTGCGGCGCGATGTTCGAGGCCACGTAGAACTGCTTGCCACGCTCATGGGCATAGGCGATGCCACGGTGCAGGTTGTCGAGCTTGAAGTCGTTGTTGCGCACGCGCAGCGAGTAACGCGGCTGGCCGGCATAGACGGCATCCGCGCCGTAGGCGAAGGCGTAGCGCATGTTCTTGAACGTCCCCGCCGGGGAGAGCAGTTCGGGAGCTTGCATCTGAGGTCACCGTTGTCAGGACGATGGCGCGCGACGGCGCAGGGTGTAAAGGGGGCAGGAGTATAACAGCGCGGAGCGCCGCGCGCCGAGCTGTCACATGTTTTCGCGACGGGCGGCGTCAAGTAGGCTTGACCCCTTCGAATCTTCTGCACAGGGTCAACGCCATGATAGACGACTGCCGCCCCGGTTGCGGTGCCTGCTGCATAGCGCCGTCGATCAGCTCACCGATTCCCGGCATGCCCGGCGGAAAACCGGCGGGGGTACGCTGCACGCAGCTCGATGAGGCCAACCTCTGCCGGCTATTCGGTGATCCGCGCCGCCCCGACGTTTGCGCACGCTTCGACTACGACCCGGAGCTGTGCGGCGAGCATCGCGACGAGGCGCTCAGGCGTATCGAGGCCCTGGAACTGGCCACCTGAAGTCAGCGCCTCGAAACGAGAACGGCACCCCTGAAGGGTGCCGTTCTCGTATGGGGGTCGCGTAGCTGCGTTTCAGGAGGAGAGGTCCGCGGCATGGGGCAAACGCCGGTCGAGCAGGGTGCGCCAGCGCATAAGAACCGGAGCATCACTGTGGCTCACCTCACCTAGCAACTCGCGGAACTCCGCCCGGGAGGCCTCGTCGCGGGGAGCGATGAAGGTCAACCAGAGCTCCAGTGCAGCAAGCTGCTGATGAAGATTGCCGTCCTCTCGGGCCTGCAACAGCGCCTGTTCGACGAGATTCCTGACCTCCTCGAGGGGATGCCCAAGACGCTGCCGGACGCGCGCCAGGTGCACGGCAAGCTCCGGCACGAACAGGGTGGTTCGCTCACGAGCAATCATCAGGCACTGGTCGAGGTAATCCTCGGCCCGTGAAAGCTCCCCCAGGGCCAGGCAGGCATCCACGTACCACAGGGCCGGCCGCTGGTAGGGGTCACGCCCGGTGACCTCGGCCAGCTCCTCCTGGGCCGACTCGATCTGGGCGAGTCCCTCGCGGTCGCCGGCCAGGGCCCGCTGCCAGCCCAGCACGCTACGCGAGGCCACCTGCCAGAGGTGCAGGTCAGGAGTGCCTGTCAGCTCGAAGGCCCGCTCGGCGCGCATGGTGGCCAGGTGCACATGGCCCAGCTGGCGATAGAGGGCCGCGGCATACATCAGCGCCATGGCCAGGCTGCCGGGATGGCCGATACGTTCGGCCAGCCGGATGGCCGATTCTACCTGCCGTTCAGCACGCTGGTAGTCGCCCCGCAGACAGAGCGTCCAGCCCTGGAAACAGGCCGCGGCGACCTGGGGATGGTCGGAGAACGGCAGCCACTCGATCATCATCGGCACATTGAGCGGATCGATCTCTTCCAGGTGATCATAGGCCTGGGAGATGCGCCCGGCCCAATACTCGCAGCTGGCTCGAGCGAAGTCGGCCAGGCGCCGGTAGCGGGGGTCCTCGAGGCAGTCCGCGAGACTCGCCAGGCGCGAGGCCAGCGAAAAGGCATCGGCGTGGGCGTGGCGCTGGCTACAGCCTACCCAGAGCCCCCACTGGACCAGGAACGCCTGCTCCAGGTCCCCGCCGTCCTCGGGAGTGGTCTCTTCCTGGGCAAGCAGCTCGCGAGCCCGCACGAAACTCTCGTGGGCGGTGGGCGAACCATGCCCCTCCAGGGCGAAGGCCGCCTGCCCCCGCACGGTCAGCAGGCTGATTTCACGCTCGGCCTGGCCCTCGACGTGGCGAAGGCTGGCCAGACCGAAGTCGGCCATCTTCAGCGCCGTGCGGTTGGCACTGACCTTGAGCGCCTCCCGAGCGGCCAGCTCGAAGTAGCGGGCACCGCGGGCATAATGCCCGCTGCGTCGCAGATGGGTGGCGAAGTCGCCGGGGTGACGGCTGATCCACATCGGAAAGTGCTCCTCGATCAGGCTCACCACCTGACGGTGGATGCTCACCCGCACGTCCCGGGGACAGGAGAGATAGGCGGCCTCCTGCAGCAGCTGGTGAGTAAACTGATACTCACGCTCCCCCTCCTCACCCTCTACCGGCTCGATGATCTCCAGCCGACGCATCTGCTCCAACGCCGATGCCAGGCGATTCATCTCCCAGCCGCTGCATTCAGCCAGGAAGTCGAGACGGAAACGTCGTCCGAGCACCGCCGCCAGATGGGCCACTTCGCGGTCAGCATCGAGCTGATCGATACGGCTGGCCAGCAGACCCAGCAAGCCACGAGGCAGCTCGTCGAGCTGCACGCTGCGTCCTTCACGGCGATCCATGTCGACCCGGCGACAGATCTCTTGAAGATAGAGAGGCACACCATCGCAGCGCTCGATGATCTGGCCGCGCAGCCGCGGGCTGAGATGGATACGGTAACGACGCGCCAGCTGGGAGAGCAGGCGCGAGGACTGCATGGCATCCAGCCGCCCCAGGGAGATCTGCTGATCCCAGTGCAGCTTCGCCGGCAGCGCCTCCCGACCGTGGTGGCTGGCCACCAGCAGGAAGGGGCTGTTGATCGGCAGCCGCGCCTGGAGGCCGGCCAGTACCTTGAAGGAGGGCTCGTCGAGCCACTGCAGGTCATCGATCATCAGCACCAGGGTGCGCTCGCTGGAGAGCTCGCGGATCAGACGATGGATCAGTCCCACGACCAGCTCCACGGCCTCCCCGCTCTGGGCCAGTACCGCCAACTCGCGGGGCTCGCGCACGCCGAGGGCCTCCTCCAGCAGCAGGCGGTGTTCGGTATCGGGGGCCAGGGCATCATCGGTGCTCAGCAGGTGCGACAGCGCCTCGGCGTCGATACGCCCCCCCAGGTGCCAGCGCAACAGCTGTCGCGCCACGCCGTAGGGCTCCTGGACGGAGAGCCGCGTGGTGGGCTGCCAGCAGATCGCCGCCTCGCGGCTCTGCTCGAGCTGGCGAAAGCCCACCAGCAGCGCCGACTTGCCGAGCCCCGAGGGCCCCCGCACCAGCACGCTCTGGCGCAGGCCGATGCCGGCCCGGGCCAGGGCATCGCGCAGGGTCCGCAGGGAGCCCTCGCGTCCCACCAGGCTGGGCGGCGGCGCCTCGCGCCCGCCCTCGTTGGTACCCAGGACGAGCGCGCGCAGGCGCACCCGGCCGTCGCTTGCCACCAGCCGCGTGGAGAGCCGCGGCTGGAGGTCGAGGGCCGGCGGCATGTGCTGGCTGGCGTCCTGGGAGATGACCAGTTCGCTGCCCTCGGCGGCGCTCATCAGGTCGAGGGCTCCCTGGGTCACCTGGCCGAGAGGGTCGACCAGGTGCCGCTCAGGGAGGTAGACCACCCGGCCGCTGTCCAGGCCGGCGGCCAGCTCGATGCGCGGCGGTTCGCCCTCGCCGCTCCAGTGGCGCTGTGACTCGTCAGGCAATACGCGCCGACAGTGCTCGTAGAGCGCCACCAGCTCGGCCAGCTGGTGCGCCGGGCCATGGGTGCCGAAGCAGGCCAGTCCCAGGCCGCCGGTCGCCCCGGGCAGCCAGAAGCCGCCGAGGTGGTGGCACTGCTGCTCGAGCCAGCGCATCAGCTCAACCTGCAATGTCAGGCAGGCGCAGGCATCGGCACGGGCCGACAGATCAGCCTTGAGGCGCAGACGAATGGCCATCACCGAGAGCTGGCGCTGCTCGATCTCGTCCTCACGCAGCGGGGCGCTATCCATGGCCAGGGTGCGTGAGAAGGCACCGTTGGGGCCGATATGAGCCCCCTCGGCCTGGACGTCAGACCAGTAGCTGGCCAGCTGCAGGAAGGAGGGCTCCGGCTGCTGGCCGGAGAGCGCCAGCAGCTGAAGGTAAGCGTTGTACTGCTCATGGGCGGCGGCCAGCTGCCCCTGCTCTGCCAACTGGCGCACCAGGCGCTCATGGAAGGGCCCGTAGCCGGAAAAACGGCTGACCAGTGACTCCAGCACCCCCCCGGGCAGCGCATCCTGACGCTCCAGGACACTCTCGGCGAAGCGGATCACCCGCTGACGCCACTCATTGCGGACCTGAACCAGCCAGCGCTGATACTCGGCACAGCTGGCAAGATGCAGCTCCTCGGCCAGATCGCCTCGATAACAGGCCAGCACCGCCTCGAGCGTGGCCACTTCAGCGGGGCCATCGAGCAGGCCCTGCAGCTGATGCATATCGAAGTGCCAGCGCTCCGGAAGCCGGAAGGCAATCGTCTGGCGTGACACCGCCAGTACCCGCTCGGCCTCATCGCCCAGGGACTGACGCAGGCAGTGCAGGGCATGGCGCAGGTTGGTACGCCCGGACGAAAGCCCCTGGTCGGGCCACAGCAGTTCGGCCAGGGTGGCGCGGCTGACCGGCTGGTCGTGGAGCAGCAGGTAGACCAGCAGCGCCTTGACCTTGTCGTAGCTGAACTGGGTCAGAACATCGTCGCCCAGACTCAGGGAAAAGTGGCCGAAGAGTGCCAGGTGGTCCCGGTCGTTGTCGTGTACGTCGTCGGCAGCATCCCGCATGGTGATCATTCCTGCGTGGCGGAAGTGATGGCCTCAGGCCGGCACGCCGCTGTGAAAACGAAAGGCCGTATCCGGCATGGTGACCAGCTCGGCCTCGCGATCGGAGAAGAAGGCGATACGCGCATCGATGCACGCCGGGGCCAAGCGGCGCGCCAGCATCAAGTAATCCTCGAAATGGCGACCTTCCGACTTAACCAGACTGCGATAGAACTTGGCAAGTTCGTCGTCCAAATGCGGAATCAGGCGGGCAAAGCGCTCGCAGCTGCGTGCCTCGATCAATGCACCGATGATCAGGATATCCACCAGGCGCTCCGGTTCCTGACCCCGGACGTGGCGACGCAGCCCCTCGGCGTAGCGCGAGGCACTGATCTGGCGATAGGCGATGCCCCGCGCCTCCATCAGCTTGACGACCTGCTCGAAGTGCAGCAACTCCTCCCGGGCCAGCTGCGACATCTTGGACAGCAGCAGTGGCTGGTCCACATAGCGGTAGAGCAGGCTCATGGCCGTGGAGGCCGCCTTCTTTTCACACTGGGCATGATCGATCAGCAACAGCTCGGGGTTGGCCAGGGCCCAGTCCACCCAGGCCTCCGGGGTGGCACAGGGCAGGAACTCAAGCAGTTCGACAGGCAGCAGGTCCCGGCAATCGGTCGTCTCGAGGGTCGGCATCGGGGGCATCATGGATCCAGTGTCAGGGAGTCAAGGCGGTCGGGGAGCAGGGCCTGTCGCCGCTCGGCGGCAGCCAGCAGGGCGGCGGTAATACGCTCATGGAGCGTGTCAGCATCCTCGTCATCATGACCGGCCAGTCCATAGCGCGACAGGTCACGAATCCGGCCACGGCCCACTCGCAGCAGTTCCACGGCGCGAGACAGCGGTGGCTGCTCGTCGCGGAATCGGATCCGATGGCGGCGCAGCTGAGCCTCCAGGCTTACAGGGTCCAAGATCTCCAGGAAACGCCCGGCGACCTCGGCCCGCATCCGGTCCAGTTCGACCATGCGCCACCGTCGCTGCTTGCCGGACAGGGCCGGCCAGTCGCGAATCTCACTGTCGACGCGCTGACAACCACGGCAAACCCGGTCACCCAGGGTGGTCGAGCAGAGACCGACACACGGTGAGGTGATGCGCTCTCCCATGTCCCCTCCCGTTGACGTTAACGTTCGCTGATAGGACGACATAGTAACGCGGACGCCGCCGGGCTGGCAGCCCGAAGTTGCCGGCGACCAAAGTTCAAGGCCGCCATCACGGGCCAAACTTAACATTGTCGACAGTTTCCTCTATGATCGCGGCACCGCTGACACCCTGGTAACAAGAAGACTCTGCCAGACGTTTTCCGCGCCGAAGCCTGCCTGTCGTCGACGCCAGACTTATCGATGTGCGACAAGCTCTGCCGACTTCGGCCACCACCACCGATGAGGGCCCCAACGTGCTTGAAGCCTATCGCCACCATGTCGAGGAGCGCGCCGCCGAGGGCGTGCCGCCGAAGCCGCTGAACGCCGAGCAAGTCGCCGCACTGGTCGAACTGCTGAAGAACCCGCCCGCCGGCGAGGAAGAGTTCATCCTCGACCTGCTCACTAATCGCGTTCCCCCCGGCGTCGACGAGGCGGCCTACGTCAAGGCCGGCTTCCTCACCGCCGTCGCCAAGGGCGAGGCCGAGTCGCCGCTGATCGACAGGATCCACGCGGTCAAGCTACTGGGGACCATGCAGGGCGGCTACAACATCGTCTCCCTGGTCGAGCTGCTCGACGACGCCGCGCTCGCCAAGGAAGTGGGCGAGCAGCTCAAGCACACCCTGCTGATGTTCGATGCCTTCCACGACGTGGAAGAGCGCGCCAAGGCGGGCAACGCCGTGGCCAAGGACGTCATCCAGTCCTGGGCCGACGCCGAGTGGTTCCTCTCCAAGCCGGCCCTGGAGGAGAAGATCACCCTGAGTGTCTTCAAGGTGCCCGGCGAGACCAACACCGACGACCTCTCCCCTGCGCCTGACGCCTGGTCGCGCCCCGATATCCCGGTACATGCCAATGCCATGCTCAAGAACGAGCGCGACGGCATCGAGCCGGAACAGCCGGGCGTCAAGGGCCCGCTCAAGCAAATCGAAGAGGTGAAGGCCAAGGGCTTCCCGGTTGCCTACGTGGGCGATGTGGTGGGCACCGGCTCGTCGCGCAAGTCCGCCACCAACTCCGTGCTCTGGTTCTTCGGCGACGATATCCCCAACGTGCCCAACAAGCGCGCTGGCGGCTTCTGCTTCGGCGGCAAGATCGCGCCGATCTTCTTCAACACCATGGAAGATTCCGGCGCCCTGCCCGTGGAGATGGATGTCTCCAAGCTCGAGATGGGCGACGTCATCGACGTCTATCCCTACGAAGGCAAGGTGTGCAAGCACGGCACCGACGAGGTGTTGACCACCTTCGAGTTGAAGACTCAGCTGATCCTCGACGAGGTACGTGCCGGCGGCCGTATCCCGCTGATCATCGGCCGCGGCCTGACCACCAAGGCGCGGGAATCCCTGGGCATGGCGCCGTCCGATGTCTTCCGCCTGCCCGAGCAGCCCAAGGACACCGGCAAGGGCTTCACCCTGGCCCAGAAGATGGTCGGCAAGGCCTGTGGCTTGGAGGGCGTTCGCCCGGGCATGTACTGCGAGCCGAAGATGGCCACCGTTGGCTCCCAGGACACCACCGGTCCGATGACCCGCGACGAGCTCAAGGATCTCGCCTGCCTGGGCTTCCAGGCCGACCTGGTGATGCAGTCCTTCTGTCATACCGCCGCCTACCCAAAGCCGGTGGACGTGGACACCCACCACACCCTGCCCGACTTCATCATGAACCGTGGCGGCGTCTCGCTGCGCCCGGGCGACGGCATCATCCACAGCTGGCTGAATCGCATGCTGCTGCCTGATACGGTCGGCACCGGCGGCGACTCCCATACCCGCTTCCCGCTGGGCATCTCCTTCCCGGCAGGCTCCGGCCTGGTCGCCTTCGCCGCCGCCACCGGCGTGATGCCGCTGGACATGCCGGAATCGGTACTGGTGCGCTTCAAGGGCAAGCGCCAGCCCGGCGTCACCCTACGTGACCTGGTCCATGCCATTCCCTACTACGCCATCCAGCAGGGGCTGCTGACCGTCGAGAAGTCCGGCAAGAAGAACGCCTTCTCCGGTCGCGTGCTGGAGATCGAGGGCCTCGAAGACCTAACCGTCGAGCAGGCCTTCGAGCTCTCCGACGCCTCGGCCGAGCGCTCCGCCGCGGGCTGCACCATCACCCTGTCCGAGGACAGCGTGACCGAGTACCTCAAGTCCAACATTACCCTGCTCAAGTGGATGATCGCCAACGGCTACGGCGACCGTCGCACCATCGAGCGCCGTATCGAGGGCATGGAGGAGTGGCTGGCCAACCCGAGCCTGATGCGCGCCGATCAGGATGCCGACTACGCCGAGGTCATCGAGATCGACCTCGAGGAGCTCAAGGAGCCGGTACTCTGTGCGCCGAACGACCCGGACGACGCCCGCCTGCTGTCGGATGTGGCCGGCGAGAAGATCGATGAGGTATTCATCGGGTCGTGCATGACCAACATCGGCCACTTCCGCGCCGCCGGCAAGCTACTCGAGAAACAGCCGGCCGGCAGCCTGAAGACCCGCCTGTGGCTGGCGCCGCCCACCAAGATGGATCAGCACCAGCTGACCGAGGAGGGCTACTACGGCATCTACGGCCGGGCCGGGGCTCGCATGGAGATGCCGGGTTGCTCGCTGTGCATGGGCAACCAGGCCCGCGTGGCCGCCAAGTCCACCGTGGTCTCCACCTCGACCCGTAACTTCCCGAACCGCCTGGGTGACGGCGCCAATGTCTACCTCGCCTCCGCGGAACTCGCGGCCGTGGCCGCCGTGGAAGGCCGCCTGCCTTCCGTCGATGAATACCGCCGCTACATGAGCGAGTTCGATGCCATGGCCGGTGAGATCTACCGCTACATGAACTTCCACGAGATCGAGGAGTATCAGAACGCGGCGTCCAACGTGATTCCGATCGCGCAGGAAGCCTGATACCCTTCTTATCTGGTAAGCTAGAGCTCGACTCCGATGCTCGCAACATCGAAGGCCGCTGTCCGCGGCGGCCGGAGCCGATGAACGAAGCGCCCCATCCGGGGCGCTTTTTTTGTTTTCCTCTCCAGGCAGCCTCTGCCACCAAAGGGGGCTTCCGTTCTGACCGAGTCATGGCATCATCACCGCAGCACCCTTATTACAAGGAGCCAGATCGTGAGCCATATCGTCACGCCGGACATCTGCGACGCCTATCCCGAGGTGCAGGTGCTCGATCCGATCTTCGTCAATTTTGGCGGCCACGAGGCGTTCGCCGGGCCGATCCGCACCGTCAAGTGCTTCGAGGACAACTCGCTGGTCAAGCAGGCGGTAGCCGAGCCCGGCGACGGCGCCGTGCTGGTCGTCGATGCCGGCGGCTCCACCCGCTGCGCGATGCTGGGCGACATGCTGGCCGAACAGGCCGCCGGTCACGGCTGGGCCGGGGTGGTGATGTACGGCTGCGTGCGTGACGTCGACATACTCGCCGAGACCGAGCTCGGCATCCAGGCCCTGGGCGCTCATCCGCGCAAGAGCGAGAAACGCGGCGAGGGGCGGCGCGACATCCCGGTCAGCTTCGCCGGCGTCACCCTGACCCCAGGCCAGTGGCTCTATGCCGACAACAACGGCATCTTGGTCGCCGAGGAGCAGCTGGACCTGGAGCGCTGAACAGAACCGAAGCCGGCAATAACAGCCACTTGCCCGTGGCAGGCAAGGGCTGTCACCCTGACATCATGTTCCCTTCACGCGCCTGTCCATGCAATCTCTGCCACGACTGAGCGGCGACGTGCTGCGCACCCTGCGCGAGCATCTGCGCCCGCTGATCGCCTATCACCTCTTTTTCACGCTGCTGGCCTCGAGCCTGCTGCTGCCGGCCGTGGGCTGGACCCTCTCGGGCCTGCTTTCCCAGTTCGGCCGTCCGGTGATCACCAACAGCGAGCTGATCGAGCTGCTGATGAGCCCGGGTGGTCTGCTCTGGCTGCTGGTCGCGGTGGGGCTGACCTTTCTGGTGCTCTACCTGCAGCAATCCGGCATGATCCTGGTGGCGGTACGCCCACGGGACCACCATGTCCGTCTGGCCTTCGAGGCCCTGTGGGCCACGCTACGCCGTCTGCCGGCCATCAGCGGTCTGGTGGTACTCCAGGTAGGGAGCCAGCTGCTGCTGCTGGTCCCGTTGGCACTCAGCCTGGCCTGGCTGCATGACCTCTTCCTGGGGGGACTGGACCCCTACTTCGTGCAGAACACGCGGCCCCCCGCCCTCTGGGCCTTCCTCGGCAGCAGCCTGGTACCGCTGCTGGCCTGGATCCTGCTCGCCGGAACCCTCTATGTCCGCTGGCACCTGGCCCTGCCGGCGCTGACACTGGAGGGGCTCTCGCCCACTTCGGCCCTTGTGCGCAGCGTGCAGTTGACCCGAGGCCGCGGACACCACATTGCCGCAGCCGTGGTGTTGCTGCTGCTGGGCATCATCTTGCTGCCCCTGCTGGCAACGGCACTGTTCGACTGGATCGTTACGCCGCTGCTGTGGTGGCTTCCCGAGCGCCACGCGGTGCTGGTCCCGGCCATGCTCGCCTACCTGACCGCCTACCTGTTGATCGCCCTGGCCATCACCTTCGGCGGCATCGCCGCCAACGCCCTGCAGGCGACCTGCCTCTACCTGCACCTGGCCCATCGTGAGCCAAGGCCCGAGCCACCGCCGCCCGGCACCCACCCAGGCCGACTGGCCTGGGCCGTCGAACTCGCCGTCGTGCTGTTTGCCATTGGCCAGGCCTGGCTGATCGTCAACCGCTTCGAGATTCGCGACGAGGTCACTATCATCGCCCATCGAGGCAGTTCGCTGAAGGCGCCGGAGAATACCATGGCGGCAGTGGAACAGGCGATCCGGGACCGATCCGATGGCATCGAGATCGACGTGCGCCTCACCGCCGACAGCGAGGTGGTCCTCTACCATGACGAGAGCCTCAGGCGACTGGCCGGCGACAACCGCCGGGTCGGCACCCTGACGCGCTCGGAACTTGCCGAGTTCGATGTGGGTAGCTGGTTCGGTGACCCCTTCATCGGCGAGCCGATTCCCGGGCTGGACGAGGTGCTGGCGGCGGTGCGCGGACGCGCCAGCCTGATGATCGAACTCAAGCCTGACCCCGGGCGCGAACTCGAGCTGGTCGAGGCGGTCCTCGACGACCTGGAAAGGGAGCGGGATGTGCGTCGCGCCTGTCGCCACCGCGCCGAGGATCGGGTGACCGCACTCGCCTGCGGCGATCCAGATATCATGAGCGAGATGTTTGTCGCCGCCATGTCGCCCTGGTTGCTGCGCGAGGCCACGCGTCTCGAGCCCCAGCTGCGCACCAGCCTGCTGGCACAGCTGGTGATGTCCGGCACCCTGGAGCGCCAGGGCTTCGATGCCCTGGCCCTGCGTCATAACCGGATCGATGAGGAGGAGGTACGCCTCGCCGGATACTACGGCTACGAACTGCACGCCTGGACCATCAATGATCGTACCCGGATGTCGCAGCTGATCGACCTGGGGGTGGATGCCATCATCACCGATCGGCCGGCCATGCTCGCCGAACTGATCGCCGAACGCCGGCGCCTGGGCGACGGCGCCCTGCTGCTGGTCAAGCTGCGCAACTGGCTGAGAAATTGATCCCCCATGACCGCGCCTCCACGGCGCGGATCTGCACCACTCTCATTGGTGACGGCAGCGCCAGAGAGCCAGCAGATTCATGCCGGCAAGGATCAGCAAGGCGGCGGCGGCCCAGCCCAGGGAACTGACCAGGCCATGGAACTCTCCGGGGGCGGCCTGCGGACGATAGGTCATGCCGTAATCGACCAGACGGCCCCCGCCGTAGAGCAGCAGCGCCAGCAGGCCCAGCGGTAGCGGAGAGCGCCACCGGGCGAGCCAACAGGTCAGTCGCCAGGGTTCCGACGGCCCCTTGGCGGACGGGGCCTGGCGAGTCCTGGACCGTGTGGCGGCCTTGGGCCTGGCGGGCGCCCGGCGCGTCGAGCGCCGCGCCGGCTTGCGGCTCGCGCCCGGTAGTCGGCGCGCCAGCCAACGCACGGCGCAGACCAGGCCCCAGCCCAGCGTAAAGAAGACAGACAATGCCAGTCCCCCCATCACCAGCAAGTATGCCATTCCGGCAGATCCCCCCTTCGGCTCGTTGGAGGTGCTATCTTGCCAAATTATCGCCGTTCCGTGGGCCAGAATCGCTCGGTCGCTTCACGGGACCACAATGACCGGGATCGGCAGGCGAGCCAGCAGATCGGCATCCTGGTCGACCAGCCGGGCGAGCTGAGGACGATGGAGCAGCAAGGCCCCGTTGTCCACGTGGGCCAGTTGCTGCTCGAGTTGCCGGACATCACGCGCCTGGAGGGTCTCCCTGCCGTCGAAGAGGCGGGTCAACACCTCGGCAACGGGGCGAAGTTCATCGCGGCTCGTCCCGGTGTCATCCAGGATACGCAGGATGCCACGGGCGAACGACCGGCGCTCATCCCAGATGATCACCGTGCAGGGCGCCTCCAGGATCAGGGCACGGCTGGTGGATCCCAGGCGCACGCCCCAGTGGCCGGAGAGTCCGGCCTTGCCGAGCACCAGCAGATCCCCGGGGCCGGCCAGCGACAACGCCTCGCTGACCACCTGACCGCGACTGACCTGCAATTGGTGGCGCAGCGCCCGGCCGGCCACTGCGGCCTCCAGGGCCTCCGTCACTCGGCGGGCCTGCAAGACCATGCCCGCCTCGAGGTCGCTCCTCGACAGCCGGCGCACCTGGCCCGAGGCGGCGCCGATCTCTCGAGCAAAGGGAAAGCCGGCGCTGCCCAGCAGGTCCTGGTCCTCCACGTAGAGGGCTACCAGCTCAGCGCGGCGCATCACCGCGAGGTCCACCGCGGCGGCCAATGCCGCCAGGCTGTGGCGGGACGCGTCGAGCAGCGCCAGCACCCGCATCACCGGGATCCCGTCATCCCCCACTGGCTCTGCCGGGCCTGACCGGGACACGTCAGCGTTCATCATCCTGCTCCTTCTGCATGTCGCCATCACCGCCCTGCTCCTTCTGCATGTCGCCATCACCGCCCTGCTCCTTCTGCATGTCGCCATCACCGCCCTGCTCCGCCTGGCGAGCATGCTTCACCACCTCGCGGAACTGCACCAGCCGTTCGGCCACGTGGGCACCGAGGCTGCCCGCAGGGAAATGGCCCCGGGCGTCGGGGGCACCGATGGGCAGACCGGTCAGCAGTTCCAGTGCCTCATCGACCCGGGAGACGGCAAAGACCCGAAACCGCCCCTGCTCGATGGCCTGACGAACCTCCAGCTTGAGCATCAGATGCTCGACATTGGTGGCGGGAAGGATCACCGCCTGTCCTTCCAGGTCGCCGCGGGAAAGGCAGATATCGAAGAAGCCCTCGACCTTCTCGTTCACGCCGCCCACCGCCTGGACTCGACCGTGCTGATCGATGGAGCCGGTGACGGCGAAGGCCTGATCGAGGGGCACCCGAGCGATGGCCGAGACCAGCACGCAGATCTCTGCCACCGAGGCGCTATCGCCTTCGATGCCGCCATAGGACTGCTCGAAGGCCAGGCTCGCCGAAAGCGAGAGCGGCTCCTCCCCCGCGTAACGACTGGCCAGGTAACGCGACAGGATCATCACCGCCTTGGAGTGGATACGCCCACCCATGCGTGCCTCGCGCTCGATGTCTACTACCTGGCCGTTGCCGGGCCGCGCCGTGGCGGTGATGCGCGACGGCTGGCCGAAAGCGTACTCGCCCAGCTGCAGCACGGAGAGGCCGTTAACCTGGCCGACCACGCGACCCTCGGTGGCGACCATCATGGTGCCGCGAGTGATCATCTCGTGGCTGCGCTCACGGATGCGCCCCGAACGCCAGAGCTGCTGGCTGACCGCCTTCTCGACATGACGTCGGGCAATCACGTCGGCCGCCTCTTCGCCGGCCCAGTGATCGGCCTCGAGCACCAGGTCATGAAGATCGCGGTGGCGCGCAGTGAGCTTGCGCTGATCGTCGGCCAGGCGACTGGCCCGCTCGATCACCGCGGCCACGCCGCTGCGGTCCAACGGGCGCAGGGCCGCCTCGCGGGCCAGGGTCGCCACCATGCGGGCATAGAAGGCCACGTGTTCGGGGTCACGGTCGAGCTCGTCCTCCAGGTCGGCCTGTACCTTGAACAGTTCCAGGAACTCGGGGTCGTGCTCGCAGAGCAGGTAGTAGAGCAGACGCTCGCCCAGCAGCACGATCTTGACGTCCAGCGGTATCGGCTCCGGTTCGAGGGTCACGGTGCTGATCAGGCCGTAGGCCTGTTCTAGCGACTCGGTGCGTATCTCACCGGCCTTGAGTACACGCTTGAGCGTGTCCCAGGCCCCCGGCTGGGTGAGCACGCCACGAACGTCCAGCACCAGGTAGCCACCGTTGGCGCGATGCAGGGCACCGGCGCGGATCAGCGAAAAATCGGTCAGCAGGGTGCCGTTATGGACATGGTGCTCAATGCGCCCCACCAGGTGCTGATGAGTGGGCAGGTCTTGGTAGATGACCGGTGCCCCCTGGGTCTCGGCGTTATCCACCAGCAGGTTGACCTGGAAGCGGCTGAACACTGCTTCCGCGGGGATATCGGGTTCATCGGCGATAAAGGAGTCGACATTGAAGAGGATCGCCTCGCGGATGGCGTCGAGGTGGGCCAGGATGCCCTCGTGCTCGGCATAGCGCTCCTTGAGCTCCTCCAGGGGGGCGCCGATGGCCGACTCGAGCATCTCGGCGTTGAGGGCATTGGCCTGGTCGCGCACCTGCTTGGCCAGGCGCGGCATCTGGCGGATCGCCTGGGTCAGCTTGCGCTGAAGGTTCTCGACCGTGGCCTCGATGCGCTCGCGCTCGTCCTTCGGCAACTTCTCGAAGGCCTCCGGCGCCATCATCTTGTCGCCGTCGGCCGGCGCGAAGGTGAAGCCGTTGGGGGTGGAGAGCAGCAGGATATCGTGCTCGCGAGCCTCGCGTCGCACGGCCTCGACGGCATCGCGCTGGCGCTCGCCCATGACCTGCTTGAGCTCGTGGAGACGGTTCTGGTACTCCTCGCTCTCGAACACGGCCGGGATGGCACTGCGCAGTTCCTCGACCAGCGACTCCAGGTCCGTGCGCAGCCGCCGGCCCAGGCCCGGCGGCAGCGCGAGGGCCAATGGCACGGCGGGGTCGTCGAAATTGTAACGGTAGCACCAGTCGCTGGGAGGCGAGGCAGACCGGGCCTTCTCGGAGAGGAAGCTGCCCACCAGGCTGTGCCGGTCGTGTCCCGGCTGCCCGAGCACGAAGAGATTGAAGCCGTCGCTGCGGATCGCGGTGCCGAAGCTCAATGCATCCCGGGCACGCTCATGGCCGACGAGCAGGTCCAGCGACTCCAGCTCGCTGGTGACCTCGAAATCGAAGGCATCGGTCGAACAGGTCCGATACACCTGCGCGACTCCAAGGGGCTCCACCATGGCAGTTCTCCTTTGCAGACACCGGCAGTATGCGACAAGGAGCAGTGTCTTGCCTGACAGAGGTCAAGAAGAGCAGACGCAGGAAGGCCGACAAGCACGGTCGTGCCCGTCGGCGAAGATCACCGCAAGATGTCGTGAATCACCTCGTAGATGATGTCGTTGGTGAGGTCGACCAGGACGGCGTCGGTGCCGACGCGACGCCACTCATAGCCGTCGTAATCGGGCAGATCACGCCGCACGCGCGTGTCGAATTTCTTGGCAATGCCGGGAGGCAGGGGCTTGCCGCGCTCCAGGTTCATGCGGATGCCGGGCGGCAGACTGTCCCGGTCGTACTGACGGATGACGTCGCGCCGAGTGCTGAAGATGTCGCGAATCTCGCGCTCATCGATCATCGGCCCCCTTGCCTCGTCGAAATACCGCTCCCGGGAGCCGTCACGCACAGTGTCTCGGTCCGCGCGGCGGTCTCGCGGGCTCCTTTCTTCCAGCTGACGCGAGCCCTGGCTGCGGGCCTCTCGGCGACCCTGCCCTTGGCCGCGAGGATGCTGGCCCTCTTCCTTCCAGGCTGCAGCGCCCTGCCCTTTGCCCTGGCTGTTGCCAGGCTGCGCCAGAAGCGGGGATGCCGCCAGGGCCAGGCCGAGTGCGCCGGCAACCACCAGGGTATAAAGGGGGAAACGGGTCTTCATACAGACCTCCTGACACGGGATGTAGCCACAGTCTAGTCCGGCATCGTGCAAGAGCCGTGCACAAACCAAGACACCCTGGCTTGCCGGGTGTCGTCGGTCAATGGAGGCAGACGCCGATCAGCCCAGGGTCTCGCCGGCCAGCATGAACCAGGTTTCCAGTACCGCATCGGGGTTGAGCGAGACCGAGTCGATGCCCTGCTCCATCAGCCACTTGGCCAGATCCGGGTGGTCGGAAGGACCCTGGCCACAGATGCCGATGTACTTGCCCTGGGCATGGCAGGCCTGGATGGCCATGGCCAGCAGCTTCTTCACGGCCGGGTTCCGCTCGTCGAACAGATGGGCGACGATGCCGGAGTCGCGGTCCAGACCCAGGGTCAGCTGGGTCAGGTCGTTGGAGCCGATGGAGAAGCCATCGAAGTACTCGAGGAACTCCTCGGCCAGCAGGGCGTTGGCCGGCAACTCGCACATCATGATCACCTTGAGGCCATTCTCCCCGCGGGCCAGTCCGTTGGCGGCCAGCAGTTCGACCACTTCACGGGCCTCCTCGGTGGTGCGCACGAAGGGCACCATGATCTCGACATTGTCGAGCCCCATCACCTCGCGCACCCGCTTGAGCGCACGGCACTCCAGCTCGAAGCAGGGCCGGAAGGAGTCCGAGATGTAGCGCGAGGCCCCCCGGAAGCCGAGCATGGGGTTCTCCTCTCCCGGTTCGTAGAGCTTGCCGCCGATCAGGTTCTCGTACTCGTTGGACTTGAAGTCCGACAGGCGCACGATGACCCGCTGCGGGTAGAAGGAAGCCGCCAGGGTGGAGATGCCCTCGACCAGCTTGTCGACGTAGAACTCCACCGGGTCGCTGTAACCGGCGGTCCGCAGGTCGATGGTCTGCTGCAGGTCGGCGGGCAGGGTGTCGTACTCGAGCAGCGCCTTGGGATGCACCCCGATCATGCGGTTGATGATGAACTCGAGCCGTGCCAGGCCGACCCCGGCATTGGGCAGGCTGGCGAAGCTGAAGGCACGATCCGGATTGCCGACGTTCATCATGATCTTGAAGGGAATCTCGGGCATGGCATCGACGCTGGTCACGCGGCGATCGAACGCCAGCAGTCCCTCATAGACGTGTCCAGTATCCCCTTCGGCACAGGAAACGGTCACGTCGCGACCGTCGGACAAGGATTCGGTAGCATCACCGCAGCCGACGACCGCCGGAATCCCCAGCTCGCGGGCAATGATCGCCGCGTGGCAGGTGCGGCCACCGCGGTTGGTGACGATGGCCGAGGCGCGCTTCATGATCGGCTCCCAGTCCGGGTCGGTCATGTCGGTGACCAGGACATCGCCGGGGTTGACCTTCCCCATGTCATCGGGGGAAAACACCACCTTGACCGCACCGCTGCCGATGCGCTGGCCAATCGCCCGACCGGCCACCAGGGTGCGCCCCTTCTCCTTGAGCTGGAAACGCTCGAGCTTGCCGCCCTCCTGCTGGGAAACCACGGTCTCGGGGCGGGCCTGGACAATGTAGAGCTCACCATCGTCGCCATCCAGCGCCCATTCGATGTCCATGGGGCGGCCATAGTGATCTTCGATGGTCATCGCCTGGCGGGCCAGCGCCATGATCTGCTCGTCGTTGATGCAGAAGCGCGCGCGGTCGGCCAGCGGTACATCGACGGTTTCCACCGACTTGCCGGCGCTGGTGTCGTCGGTATAGATCATCTTGATCAGCTTGGAGCCGAGGTTGCGACGCAGCACGGCGGGTCGCCCCGCGGCCAGGGTCGACTTGTGGACATAGAACTCGTCAGGGTTCACCGCCCCCTGAACCACCGTCTCGCCCAGCCCCCAGGAGGCGGTGACGAAAACGGCATCGCGAAAGCCTGACTCGGTGTCCAGAGTGAACATGACACCCGCAGCACCGGTCTCGGAGCGCACCATCTTCTGGATACCCGCGGAGAGCGCCACGTTCTCGTGGGCATAGCCGCGGTGCACCCGGTAGGAGATGGCACGGTCGTTAAACAGCGAAGCGAAGACCTCATGCACCGCACGCTTGATGTTGTCGAAGCCTTCGATGTTGAGGAAGGTCTCCTGCTGACCGGCAAAGGAGGCATCCGGCAGATCCTCGGCGGTGGCCGAACTGCGCACGGCGACCTTGAGGTTGGGATGCAGCGCTGCGAGCGCCTCGTAGCTCTCGCGCAGGTAGCGTTCGAAGGTCGGCGGCAGCGGCGTGTCGATGACCCATTGACGGATCTCGGCACCGGCCCGCGACAGCTCGGCCACGTCGTCGACATCCAGGGTGGCGAGCCGGCGGTTGATTCGCTCGTTGAGCCCTTCGTGGGAGAGAAATTCTCGATAGGCATGGGCCGTGGTGGCGAACCCGCCGGGGACGGTGACGCCCGCACCGGACAGGTTGGAGATCATCTCGCCGAGCGAGGCATTCTTGCCGCCGACTCGCTCGACATCGTCCATGCCCAATTGATCAAACCACTGAATATAATCGTCCATGAGACCTCCAGGGATATCGATGACGGATGCATCATGCCGGCAGGTCAGGAAGGACTCGGGCATGAAAGAGATGCTGGCGACTCTACCGCGCCCTTGCCATATTCGCCATTAGTCTAACATCGAAGTCACTGGAGGATTTTTACAACACCAGGCCGAATCAACAGAAAACCCGCCTCTTGTTCCGGCCCCGACCAGCACCGACAATGGGCTCCAACTTCGTACTGGAGCACAGCGACTCGCCATGACGCGCACCGCCTTCTTCATCTCCGACGGCACCGGCATCACCGCCGAGAGCCTGGGACGCAGCCTGCTGGCCCAGTTCGAAAGCGTCGAGATCCGTATGCTCACCAAGCCCTATATCGATTCCCTCGACAAGGCCAGGACCCTGGTAGCCATCATCGAGGCCACGGCGGTGCGCGACGGCGAGCAGCCGATCATTATCGACACCATCGTCGATGAGCAGATTCGCGAGGTGATCCGCCAGGCCCCGGGCTTCAAGGTCGACATCTTCTCTACCTTTCTCAAGCCACTGGAGGAGGAACTGGAAGCGCACTCTTCCTACAGCGTCGGTCGTACCCACTCCATCGGTCGCGACGATGTCTACATGGATCGCATCCAATCGGTGCACTTCGCCCTGGACAACGACGACGGGGCCCGCACCCACCAGTACGACAAGGCTGACCTCATCCTCGTCGGCGTCTCACGCTGCGGCAAGACGCCCACTTCGCTCTACCTGGCCCTGCAGTTCGGTATCCGCGCCGCCAACTACCCATTGACCGAGGACGACCAGGACGAGAACGGCACCCTGAAGCTCCCGAAAGCCCTGGCACCGCATCGCCACAAGCTGTTCGGGCTGACCATCGACCCGCGACGGCTGGCCGCCATTCGCCACGAACGACGGCCCAACAGTCGCTACAGCTCCATGGACCAGTGCGTCCAGGAGGTCGAGCAGGCCGAGGGGCTCTATCGCCAGATGCATATTCCCTATATCGACACGACCCGTTTCTCCGTGGAGGAGATCTCCACCCGGATGATCGCCGAGACCGGCCTGACACGGCGGTTTTCGCCGCGATAAGCGCCGAGCGCCGAGCGCCGAGCGCCGAGCGCCGAGCGCCGAGCGCCGAGCGCCGAGCGCCACTATGGCAACACAGAAAAACCTCCAGCAGGCGACACTGCTGGAGGTTTTTCTTGGCTGCTTGGCTGCTTGGCTGCTTGGCGCTATCTCACCACGCCTGCCCGTCTGAGCTTGGCAATATTCTCGGCCGTCAGCCCCATCTCGGCGAGTATTTCATCGCTGTCCTGGCCGAGCCGAGGGGGGGCCACCTCGCTGGTTGCGGACTTACCGTCGAAACGCAGCGGGTTGGCAACCTGTGGGACGTCGAGATCGCCACGCGGCAACGTCCGCCGCAGGCCGCGATGGCGCACCTGGGGGTCGTCGAAGACCTCGGTCAGGGTATTGATGGGGCCGGCAGGGATCCCGCGCGCTTCCATTTCGTTCAGCCAGTCATCGCGATTGCGCTCGAGCAGGATCGGCTGGATCAGCGAGACCAGCACCTCCCGATTGCCGACCCGGGCACCATTGGTGGCATAGGCGGGATCCTCGGCCCACTCGGGATGGCCGAGCATATCGGCAAAGCGCGCGAACTGGGTATCGTTGCCCACCGTGAGCACCAGGTGGCCGTCGGCGCAGGCGAAGGCTTGATAGGGCACGATGTTGGGGTGGGCGTTGCCGTGGCGCTGGGGTGACTGGCCTTCGACCAGGGTGTTGAGTGCCTGGTTGGCCAGGGTAGCTACCTGAACATCGAGCAGCGCCAGGTCGATATGCTGCCCACGGCCGGTGCGCGCACGCTCCTGCAGGGCCGCCAGCACGCCCACCGTGGCATAGAGACCGGTCATCACGTCGGTGATCGCCACGCCGGTCTTCATGGGCATGCCATCGGGCTCGCCGGAGAGGCTCATCAGCCCGCCCATGGCCTGGATCATGAAGTCGTAGCCGGCCCGATGGGCATAGGGACCGTCCTGGCCGAAACCGGTGACGGAACAGCCGATCAGACGCGGGTTGATCGCTCTGAGGCTGGCGTAGTCGAGTCCGTACCTGGCGAGGCCGCCGACCTTGAAGTTCTCGAGCAGGATATCGGCACCCTTCGCCAGGGCCATGACCAGCTCCTGTCCGCCCTCGGTGGCGATGTCCACGGCCAGTGACTGCTTGCCGCGGTTGGCACACAGGAAGTAGGCCGCTACCCGTTCGCCATCGTCCTGCCCCTTCTCGAGCTCTTCTGCCAGCCAGGGCGGCCCCCAGCCGCGGGTGTCATCGCCCCGCTTCGGGTGCTCGATCTTGATCACCCGCGCCCCGAGATCGGCGAGCAACTGGCCGGCCCAGGGCCCGGCCAGTACCCGCGACATGTCGAGCACCGTGATGCCCTCAAGCGGTCCGCTCATCTCGAGCCTCCCATTACCCGGTAAAGGCCTGGATGCCGGTCTGGGCGCGTCCGAGGATCAGGGCATGAACGTCGTGGGTGCCCTCGTAGGTATTCACCGCCTCGAGATTCATCACGTGGCGGATCACGTGGTACTCGTCGCTGATGCCGTTGCCGCCGTGCATGTCACGGGCCACCCGGGCAATGTCCAGGGCCTTGCCACAGTTGTTGCGCTTGATCAGCGAGATCGTCTCGGGCACAAGCTGGCCATCGTCGATCATGCGGCCGACGCGCAGCGCGGCCTGCAGGCCCAGGGTGATCTCGGTCTGCATGTCGGCAAGCTTCTTCTGGATCAGCTGGTTGGCGGCCAGGGGGCGGCCAAACTGCTTGCGCTCCAGGGTATAGTCGCGGGCTGCATGCCAGCACGCCTCGGCGGCGCCCATGGTGCCCCAGGCGATGCCGAAGCGGGCACGGTTGAGGCAGGAGAACGGCCCCTTGAGTCCGGTAACGTTGGGCAGTCGCTGCTCGTCGGAGACCTCCACGTCCTGCATGGCGATCTGGCCGGTGATGGAGGCGCGCAGGCTGAACTTGCCCTCGATCTTGGGCGCCGTGAGCCCCTTCATGCCCTTCTCGAGGATGAAACCGTTGACCACTCCCTCGTCATCCCGGGCCCAGACCACGAAGACATCGGCGATGGGCGAGTTGGTGATCCAGGTCTTGGTTCCGTTGAGCCGCCAGCCGCCGTCGGTGCGAGTGGCACGAGTGCTCATGCCGCCTGGATCGGAGCCGTGATCCGGCTCGGTGAGGCCGAAGGCCCCCACCCACTCACCGCTGGCCAGCTTGGAGAGGTACTTCTCGCGCTGAGCCTCGCTGCCGAAGGCATGGATCGGGTACATCACCAGGCTCGACTGCACGCTCATGGCACTGCGGTAGCCGGAGTCGACGCGCTCCACCTCACGGGCGATCAGGCCATAGCTGACATAGTTGAGCCCGGCGCAGCCGTAGCCATCGATGGTCGCGCCGAGCAGACCCAGCTCGCCCATCTCGTTCATGATCTCGCGGTCGAAATGCTCGTGACGATTGGCTTCCAGCACGCGCGGCAGCAACTTCTCCTGGCAATAGTCATGGGCGGTCTGGAGGACCATGCGCTCGTCTTCGGAGAGCTGGTCGACGAGGCGGAAGGGGTCGTCCCAGGTAACGGGAGTGATCTGGCTCATGGGGCATCCTCGGTTGGCGCGCTTAAAAATGTCTATATTTTTATTAAATGTAGACCAACAAGAGAGGTCTGCCAAGCCTCCCCTCGAAAAAATTCCCCTGACCGTCCTGGTCAGGGCGCCGCGGGCGACTTATGGATAACGGGCCAATACGCGGCGAATCTGCCACCAGGCAAGCAAGGCGACCAGCAGGTTGGCGGCAAGCATACCGGCAAAGACGCCGGTGCTGCCGGCCAACCGACCACCCAGCCAGGCCAGCGGCACGGTCAGCGCAAAGAGCCTGATCACCGACAGCCGCATGGCGCGGGCGGGACGGTGCAGGGCGTTGAAGGAGGAGACTGCGAGGATCACCACGCCCTGGGCGCCGAGCCCCAATGGCACCAGCCACAGGAAGCTGCGCAGCACCTCCCCGACCGCATCGCGCTTGGCATAGCCAGCCACCAGCCAGGGCGCCAATAGCTGCAGTACGCCCCAGACCAGCAACTGCCAGGCCATCACGAAGATAAAGCAGCCCAGGATTGCCCGGCGGACCCGGTCATGCTGGCCGGCGCCGGCATTCTGGCTGACCAGCGGTGACAGAGTCATGGAGAGTGCCAGCACGGCGATCAGGGAGATGGCCTCGATGCGCGATCCGACGCCAAAGCCTGCTACCGCATCATGACCATGACCTGCCATGATGCGAGTTATCAGCCCCAGAGCGATGGGCGTGAAGACACTGGTGACGGCAGCCGGGCCTGCGATGCGGCCCAGCTCCCGCCAGGAATCGAGAAGACCTCGCCCCGTCAGACCGGCGAGATCGAAGAGCTCGCGCAGCTCGCGCTGGAAGACCAGCACAACGGCCATGAGCCCCCAGCTCATCACCGTGGCGAGCGCCGCACCGGAGACTCCCAAGGCCGGGAAGGGCCCGATGCCGAAGATCAGCCACCAGTCCAGCAGCACGTTGACGCCAGCCGCCAGTGCCATCGTCAGCCCCTGGGTAGCGGTATTGCCGTGGGCGCGCAGGATGCTGTTGAGCACCCTCGGCACGATCACCGCCGCCGCCCCCAGATACCAGATGCCCATGTAGTCGCGGATATGCGGCATCAGCAGGTCATCGGCACCCATCAGGCGGAACAGCGGCTCCAGGGTGGTCAACCCCAGCAGCGTCATGCACAGCCCCACCACCACTGCCAGCAGGGCCGCATCAGTGGCGCGCCGCCGTACCGTGCCGAACTCGCCCTGTCCCAGCCGGCGTGCCACCACCGCCGAGGTTCCGATCCCCAGGCCGATGGCCAGGCTGATCACCGTGAACACCACCGGAAAGGTGAAGGCCACCGCTGCCAGCTCCTCGGTACCGAGGCGCGAGATGAACCAGGTATCCACCAGGTTGAAGCTCATCATGGCGATCATGCCGCCGACCACCGGCAGGCTCTTGCGAAGCAGGGTCAGGCCGATGGGGCCTTCAAGCAGCTCGCGGCGAGCGGGACGGGAGCGGGATGCGGGCGGCGAGGATGGAGAAGCGGGTGCGCTCATGGAGGCTCTCGACGGAAAACGGGCACTGGATTGTGCCCGTTTTCGATTCGCGCTTGAAGCGAGGCGCGGTGTTGCAACAGAGCGTGATTCAGCTGTCTTCGCCCTGCCGATAGAGGGTCTGGATACTGGAGAAGTCGAGCTGACCGCTGCCCTGGGCACTGTGCAGGGCGAAGAGATTGCGGGCCTGTGAGCCCATGGGCACGGTGGACTTCGAGCCCAGCGCCAGCTCCCAGGCCAGCCCCAGGTCCTTGGCCATCAAATCGGTCAGAAAGCCACCCTGGTAATCACGAGAGGCAGCGGCGCCTTCCATCACCCCGGGCCAGGGGTTATAGACGTTGAGCGCCCAGTTGCCGCCACTGCTCTGCTTCATGATCTCGGAGAGCACGGCCGGGTCCATGCCGTTCTTCACGCCCAGCGCCAGGGCCTCGGCGGTACCCGACATCAGGATGCCCAACAGCATGTTGTTGCAGATCTTGGCGACCTGCCCCGACCCCACCTCGCCAGCATGAAAGATGTTCTTGCCCATGGCCTCGAGCAGGGGCTTCGCTTGCGCGTATCCCTCCTCCGCCCCCCCGACGATAAAGGTCAGGGTGCCCGCCTTGGCACCGCCCACCCCGCCTGAGACGGGGGCGTCCAGATAGGTGAAGCCGCGTTCGGCGGCGGCGGCGCCTATCTGTCGGGCATCGTCCGGGGCGATGGTCGAGGAATCGACGAGCAGCGGCTTGCCTTCCAGGGCATCGAGCAGCCCCGGGTTGCCGTCGCGGCCCATGTAGAGCCCCTTGACGTGCACCCCGGCCGGCAGCATGGAGACGACCACATCCGCCCCCTTAGCGGCGTCCTCCGCGCTGGCGGCACGCTTGGCACCCTCGGCTTCCAGGGCCTGGATGGCGCTCTCGACCAGATCGAAGACGGTAACGTCATGGCCGGCCTTGACCAGGTTGATGGCCATGGGCGCACCCATGTTGCCGAGGCCGATAAAGGCGATATTCATTGGCATGTCTCCTGTTGCGTTATGAGTTGTTCAAGGACGGCGTGATGCCTTTAGCCGACCCGGTGCCCCAGCCCCAGGTCGCGCAGGGGATGTGACTCGCCGGACCAGGGCGGGGTCATCAGGGCCTGGATATCGGCATGGGGGACCCCGGCAACGCTGTCGTGCTGCCAGCGAGGCGCCTTGTCCTTGTCGACCAGCAGCGCACGCACCCCCTCGACGAAGTCCCCCTGACGGCAGCACTGCACCGACAGGCCGAGTTCATCGCGGAAGGCATCGGCAAGACTGGTATGGGCATGACGTTCAAGCATTCGCCAGACCAGTTGGGCACTCATCGGACAGCCGGCCTCGAGACGCGAACGGTTGGCGGCGAGCCAGGCGTCGTCGGTGGCGTCCCTCAGGATTCGCTTGACAGCCGTGGCAGCATCCACCCGCCCCACCAGCGCCTGGAGATGATCGAGGTGCGGCCACACCTGGCCGGCGGGGGCGGCGCGGCGATCCTCGTGGTCATCGAGCGCCGTCTGTACGCCGGCACGCAGGGTCGGCAAGCTGCGGTCGCCATAATCGGCCTCGACCAGGGCACCGAGCAACGCCTCGCGGCGCTCGCGGGGGATGAAGCGGTCAGCCATCCCCAGATCCAGGGCATCCCGAGCATTGAGCTGAGCTCCGGTCAGGCCCAGATAGACACCCACGCCGGGGGGCATACGGCCCAGGAACCAGCTGGCCCCGATGTCGGGATAGAGACCGATGGTAATCTCCGGCATGGCAATGCGCGTGGTCTCGGTGACCAGGCGCTGGAAGCCGCCGGCCATCAGTCCCAGGCCGCCCCCCATGACGATGCCGTCGCCCCAGACCATCAGCGGCTTGGGGTAGGTGTGGATTCGGTAGTCGAGGCGGTACTCCGCAGTGAAGTAGGTCTCGGCGAAGAGGCCGTCGGGTCCGGCTCCGCGGTTCTCGCCCTCTTCGGTCAGCGAGCGATAGAGGGCTACCACGTCACCGCCGGCACAGAAGGCCTTGTCGCCGCTGCCCTCGAGCCACACCGCCACCACGCTGCGATCGACGGCCCAGGCCTCGAGCTTGGCCTCGAGCTGGCGGATCATCTCCAGTGACAGCGCATTGAGCGACTTCGGTGCGTTGAGGGTGGCCACGCCGATGCGGCCACCATCGCGAGTGGGCAGCTCGTCGAAGAGTACGGCAAGGTCCGACATCTGAGGTCTCCTATTGCAGGGATTCGATGACGCCGTCGGCCAGCAGGCGACGGGCGACGATCAGGCGCATGATCTCATTGGTGCCCTCGAGAATCTGATGCACGCGGGTATCACGGACCAGACGCTCCAGGGGATATTCACGGATGTAACCGTAGCCGCCATGCAGCTGGAGAGCCTCGTTGCAGACAGTGAAGCCCATGTCGGTAGCGAAGCGCTTGGCCATGGCGCAGTGGGCCGTGGCTTCGGGGTCGCCCTGGTCGAGCCGCCAGGCGGCATGGCGTACCATGAGCCGCGAAGCCGTCAATTCGCTGGCCATGTCGGCGAGCTTGAACTGCAGCGCCTGGAAGCTCGAGAGCTCGCGACCGAACTGCTTGCGCTCGGCAAGGTAGTCACGCGACAGGGTCAGGGCCTGCTGGGCGGCACCGAGCGAGCAGCTGGCGATATTCAGGCGTCCGCCATCCAGTCCCTTCATGGCGAACTTGAAGCCCTCCCCCTCGGCGCCCAGGCGGTTGGTGACCGGCACCCGCACGCCGTCGAAGCTGACCAGGCATGTCGGCTGGCTCTTCCAGCCCATCTTCTCCTCGTTCTTGCCGTACTCGACACCCGCGGCATCGGCCGGAACCACGATGGCCGAGACACCACCGGCGCCACTTCCGGGCTCGCCGGTACGGGCCATGACCACCAGTACCTCGGTGGCCCCCGCGCCGGAGATAAACATCTTGCTGCCGGAGAGGACATACTCGTCCCCCTCGCGCACGGCCTTGGTGCGCAGGCTGGCGGCATCGGAACCGGCACCCGGCTCGGTGAGGCAGTAGGAACCGAGCGCCTCGCCAGCTACCATGGCAGGGACCCAGGCTTCACGCAGGGCATCATCGCCCCAGCTGGCGATCATCCAGGTCACCATGTTGTGGATAGTCAGATAGGCGGTGGTGGAGACGCAGCCCTGGGCGAGCTGCTCAAAGATCAATGAGGCCTCGAGGCGCGAAAGGCCCAGGCCGCCGTGTTCTTCGGGGGTATAGATGCCGAGGAACCCTGCCTCGCCTGCCCGGCGGATGACATCCACCGGGAAATGGGATTGCGCGTCCCAGTCGGCGGCATGCTCGACCAGTTCGGCCCTCGCGAAATCGGCGGCGGCCTCAGCCAGCGCCTTCTGGTCATCAGTCAGGGAGAAGTCCATGGGGATTCCTCTTGTTCAGCGATGAGTGGGTAACGTCTTGTGGTTATTGTCCGGCCGCTCGGTTCCAGGACAGGTCGCGAGCACATCCCGGCGGCATAATTGCCTCTTGCGACTGGACACCAACCTAGCACTTGCTAGGTTTATCCCATATCACCCCATGGTCGAACAAGCACTTTACGTTAACGTAAAGCTCGTCTAGTGTTGCCAGACGAGGTGGAAAACCGCCGGTTCACCACCCGGCCACAGGATCCAGGTCATGACACAGCCAACCGCTCCGGCCAATGAGGCCAGTCAGGAGGCACTGCCTCGCCAGCACCGACACTACACCATCGGTGAGCTGGCGAGGATGTTCGAGGTCACGCCGCGCACCATCCGCTTCTACGAGCAGGAAGGCCTGCTGGCCCCGCGACGCGAAGGGCAGAAGCGCATCTACCGCGAGAAGGACCGGGTGCGCCTGAAACTGACCCTGCGTGGCAAGCGGTTGGGATTCTCGCTGGCCGAGATTCGCGAGGTGGTGATGATGTACGACGCCATGCCCGACGGCAACGCGCGCCAGCTGTGGCGTCTGCTGGAGATACTGGCCGACAAGCGGGCCAATCTCGACCGGCAGCTGGAGGATATCCGCCTGATGCGCATGGAGCTCGACGACGTGGACCACCGTGCCCGGGAGGTACTGCGCAGCCTCGGCCAGGAAGACTGAGACGCGAGTACCCGAGCGATCCACGACGTCATCACCCGTTTCAAGCACACCGCCACAGGCGACAACAAGACGAGAAACATCATGACACGCCAACATCAATCGATCAGCTACGTCAGCGGCACCAGCAACACCCCCCTCAAGGGCCAGACCATTGGTGACTGCTTCGACGATACCGTAGCGCGCTTCGCTGAGCGCGACGCCCTGATCAGCCGACACCAGGAGCTTCGCTACAGCTGGAAGGCGCTACAGCAGGCCGTCGACGAAGCGGCCCGGGCACTGCTTGCCCTGGGAGTGGACAAGGGAGACCGAGTCGGCATCTGGTCACCCAACTGTGCCGAATGGACCATCACCCAGTTCGCCACGGCGAAGATCGGCGCCATTCTGGTCAACATCAATCCCAGCTATCGCACCCACGAGCTCGAGTATGCTCTCAAGCAGTCTGGCGCCTCCACGCTGATCCTGCAGGGTTCCTTCAAGGCGTCCGACTATGTCGCCACCCTGGCCGAGCTCGCCCCGGAACTGCGTGATGGTGGGCCCGGCACCTTCTCCAGCGCCAGGCTGCCCGACCTCAAGCGCGTGATCTGCCTCGACCCGGAGCGCGCCCTGACCGGCATGTTCAGCTGGCAATCGATGCTCTCCCACGCCGACGAGGTCTCAGCCGAGCACCTTGCCGATATCCAGGCCAGCCTGCAGTTCGATGACCCGATCAACATCCAGTACACCTCGGGAACCACAGGCGCGCCGAAGGGAGCCACCCTCTCCCACCACAACATCCTCAACAACGGCTTCTTCGTGGCCCGCACCATGAACCTCAGCGAGAAGGATCGCATGGTGATCCCGGTGCCGCTCTATCACTGCTTCGGCATGGTGATGGGCAACCTGGGCTGTGTGACCCACGGCGCCACCATGATCTATCCCGGCGACGGCTTCGAGCCCGAGCAGACGCTGAGCGCCGTCTCCGAGGAGAAGGCCACCACCCTCTACGGGGTGCCGACCATGTTCATCGCCGAGCTGGAACATCCCGAGTTCGAAAACTTCGACCTCTCGAGCCTGCGCACCGGCATCATGGCCGGCTCCATCTGCCCCATCGAGGTGATGCGCAATGTGATCGACCGCATGAACATGCAGGACGTCACCATCTGCTACGGCATGACCGAGACGAGTCCGGTGAGCACCCAGACCCAGACCGATGCGCCGCTGGAGAAGCGCGTCACCACGGTGGGCACCATCCACCCCCACCTGGAGGTCAAGCTGGTCAGCCCGGATACCGGTGCCGTGGTGCCCCGCGGCGAGACCGGCGAGCTCTGCACCCGCGGCTACAGCGTGATGCTCGGCTACTGGAACAACCCGGAAGCGACCGACAAGGCCATCGATGCGGCCGGCTGGATGCACACCGGCGATCTGGCCACCATGGACGAAGAGGGCTATGTGTCGATCGTCGGGCGCATCAAGGACATGATCATCCGCGGCGGCGAGAACATCTATCCCCGCGAGATCGAGGACTTCCTCTACACCCATCCGGCCATCTCGGATGTGCAGGTGATCGGCGTTCCCGACGAGAAGTACGGCGAGGAGGTAATGGCCTGGGTCAAGCTGAGCGAGGGCGAGTCGCTCGACGAGGAGGCGCTCAAGGCCTTCTGCAAGGGCCAGATCGCCCACTACAAGGTCCCGCGCTACGTGAAGTTCGTCGATGACTTCCCGATGACCGTCACCGGCAAGATCCAGAAATTCAAGATGCGCGAGGAAGCCACCCACGAGTTGGGGCTGGCCTAAGCGCCGAGCGCCGAGCGCCGAGCGCCGAGCGCCGAGCAGGATGGTGCTCGCGCACCACCATGGCAACAACACAAAACCTCCAGCAGACTACTCTGCTGGAGGTTTTTCTTGGCTGCTTGGCTGCTTGGCGCTTACAGCCCCTTCGGCGCGTAGATCCCCGGTGCATTGCGCCAGTAGCCCTTGTAGTCCATGCCGAAGCCGAAGACATAGCGGTCGGCGACTTCCAGGCTGCAGTAGTCGGCCCGGAGTCCGGGTACCGCCTTGCGCGCGTGCTGCTTGTCGACCAGCACCGCGGTGGAGATGCTCGCCGCTCCCGCCTGCCGGCAGTAGTCGAGAATGGCGGCCAGGGTGGCACCCTCGTCGAGAATATCATCGACGATCACCACATGGCGCCCGGCCATGGGCACCTCAGGGGAGACCCGCCAGAACAGCTCGCCACCCCTCAGGCCACCCCGGTAGCGCGTCGCATGGAGATAGTCGACCTCCAGCGGAAAGCCCAGTCGCGTCAGCAGGTGCCCGGTGGTGATCAAGCCACCGTTCATCACGCAGTAGAAGACCGGCAGGCGATCACCCAGGTCGCGGGTGATCTCGTCGGCCATGCGGTCCAGGGCACGCTCGACTTCGGGTTGCGAGATGAGACAGTCGGCATTGTCCATGACATCGCGCATGTTGCTCAGAGACGTCAGGGAATCGGCATCGAGTCGGGACATCATCTTTCGGCTCTTGAAGGGAGTCGGAAACTCGGGAAAACGTTTCAGCCCGCGGCCATCGCCTCGAGCCGCGCGTGGATGCGACGCCAGCGTGACAGAGCCTCCAGCGTCTTGAGGTCGGGACGGGCGCGGCCGTAGCGCAGGCGCGTGGCGCGACGCACCTGGCGTCCTCGGCAAGCATCCAGCACTTCACGGGCGGCGCTGCGATCGTTGCAGACCAGCAGCATGTCGCACCCCGCCGCCAGCGCCAGCCGGGCCCGCTCTGCGGGCGTGCCGGCAACGGCTGCACCGGCCATGCTCAGGTCGTCGGAGAAGATCACACCCTTGAAGCCCAGGCTCTGGCGCAGCATGCCCAGCCAGGCCGGTGAGAAGCCCGCCGGACGCGAGTCGAAATCGGGATAGACGACATGCGCGGGCATCACCGCATCGAGCCGGGGCGCTAGCTCGGCGAAGGGCAGGAGGTCGTGGCGGCGCAACGCTTCAAGCGAGCGTTCATCCACTGGCAGTTCATGATGCGAGTCGGCCGCCACAGAGCCGTGGCCCGGGAAATGCTTGCCCACGGCCACCATGCCCGCTTCGTGCAGGCCATCGAGGAAGGCGCGGCCCAGGCGGGCCACCGCCCGCGGATCCGAGGAGAAGCTGCGATCGCCGATCACGCTGGAGGTGCCACCGTCCACATCCAGTACTGGCGCGAAGGAGAGATCGAGGCCACAGGCCGCCAGCTCCATTCCCAGCAGCCAGCCGGCATCCTGAGAGAGACGCAGCGTTACCTCGGGCTGCTGGGCGAAGTCGCGACCCAGGCGTCCCATCGCCGGCAGACGGGTAACCCCCTCGCGCAGCCGCTGGACTCGTCCTCCCTCCTGATCGACCGCCAGCAGCAGGTCGGGACGCACGCGACGGATCTCGTCACACAGGGTGCGGACCTGGCCGGCCGAGGCGATATTGCGGGCGAACAGGATCACGCCCCCGACCTCGGGACACACCAGCAGCTCGCGCTCCTCGGGGGTCAGGCTCTGGCCCTCCAGATCCAGCATCACCGGTCCGAGCATCTGGGTCATGATCGTGCCTTTGAAACATGAAAGGGAACCGATTCTAGACCAAAGCCGTAGCGCAGGACAGCCTGCCTGCATCACGGAGTATCCGGGCAATCGTTGCCATCCCCCGATACAATGTTGGGCCGGATCCGACTGGACAGGAGTTACCCCCTTGCTCGCCGACCTTCCCCCCTTTCTGCTCTGGCCCCTCACGGTTGTCCTGGGCCTGTGTCTCGGCAGCTTCCTCAATGTGGTCATCACCCGCCTGCCGGTGATGCTGATGCTCGGCTGGCGCGCCGAGGCCCGTGAGGCCCTGGAGCTCGAGCCGGAAGACACACGCCCCTTCAACCTGCTGACGCCCCGTTCGCTCTGTCCACGCTGCGAGGCCCCCATCGCCTGGCATGACAACATCCCGCTGCTGGGCTGGTTCAAGCGGCGCGGACGCTGTGCCAGCTGCCAGGCACGCATCAGCCCCCAGTATCCGCTGGTGGAGCTCGCCGGTGGCGTGCTGGCCGTGTCGGTGCTGGCACTTTACGGGCCGACGCTTGAGGCCCTGTTCATCCTCGGTGCCTGCCTGGCCCTGCTGGCCATGGCGGTAATCGACCTGCGCACCCAGCTGCTGCCGGACCTGCTCACCCTGCCCCTGCTGTGGGCGGGCCTGCTCTACCAGTTATTGTTCCAGCCGTTGCTGCTGCCCTCGGCCGTGGTCGGCGCCATGGCCGGCTATCTGGTGCTGTGGAGCTTCTACTGGCTGTTCAAGCTGGTCACCGGCAAGGAGGGCATGGGCTACGGGGACTTCAAGTTGCTGGCGGCCCTGGGCGCCTGGCTGGGCTGGCAATTCCTGCCCCTGGTCCTGATCCTCTCCGCCGGGGCGGGGGCCGTGGTGGGCATCCTCATCCAGCTGGCGATCCCGCGCCTGCGCGGGGCGCCCCTGCCCTTCGGACCCTGGCTGGTGATGGCCGGCTTGATTGCCCTGCTAGCCGGCGAGCCGCTGATGGCGCTCTACACCGGGCTGCTGTATTAAGCTCATCATGGCCTGGACAACCTAACGATCAGGGAGGCAAGGATGATCATCGGCGTAACGGGCGGCATCGCCTCGGGCAAGTCCACGGTGGCACGAGCATTTGCCGCGCGGGGCATCCCCTGGGTGGATGCCGACGAGGTGGCGCGAGAGGTCGTGGCCCCGGGCGACCCGGCTCTCGGCGAGATCATCGAGGAGTTCGGCCAGGATGTCCTCGCGCCCGACGGCAGCCTGAATCGCCGAGCGCTGCGCGAGGTCGTCTTCGCCGATGCCGAGGCGCGCAAACGGCTGGAGCGGATCACTCACCCGCGGATCCGCGAGCGGCTGGCGGCCCATCTCGAGCGGCTACAGGCTCAGAACGCCCCCTACGTGCTGCTGATCTCACCTCTACTGTTCGAGTCCGGCCAGGACAGGATGGTTGATCGCTGCCTGGTCATCGATGTCCCCGAGGCCACCCAGATTGCCCGCACATCGGCCCGCGACGGAGTCGACGAGGCTCAGGCGCGTGCCATCGTCGCGGCTCAGATGCCACGGGCACAGCGCCTGGCGCGGGCCGATGACGTCATCGACAATTCCACCGACGAAACGGGCCTGGATGAGCAGGTGGCCAAGCTCGACCGTCAGTACCGACAAGCCGTCGGTTTGCCTCCCGAGTCTTGATTCGTCATCCTTCCCCGACATTCTGCCGAAGACGACATCGCATGAACACGCATGACACCACGCGCCCTCTGGAAGTCGCCTGCCCACAGTGCCGCAAGAAGGTACTGTGGCGCGAGGACAACCCCTACCGCCCCTTCTGCAGCAAGCGCTGCCGCCTGCTCGATCTGGGCGCCTGGGCGGACGAGTCCCATCGCATCGCCGGGGAGCCCGCCATGGACGAGAGCGACCTTGACGCCCTGCTGGCACGCGCGGACAGGGACGGCGAGTCGTCGTGAGCCGCGACGGGCAGCGCCCGGAATATCGCCTGCTGGCGGAGCTTGAAGCCCTCTTCGATCGCCTGGTGGAAGAGACCGATACCCTGGTGGCGACCTGGCAGGCCTCGGATGGCTCGGCCTGGTCCTTCGAAGACGACACGGCCGATGCTGCCTGGCTGCGTCATGCCCTGCTCGACGTCTGGTACCAGGATGGCCAGGATGGCCGCGTCACCCGCAGCCATGTAGGCCTGGTGGCGGCCGACGAGGCGGTGATGGAGGCGGTCGCCCGGGTGAACGCCACCAAGAAGGCCTTCGCCGCCCTGCTGGCCGAGATACGCAGCGAGGTTCCATCGCTGATACCGGAGGTCAAGGCGGTGCTGCCCTTCCGGCATCCGACCCTGCACGAACACCTGCAAGGCACGGGGCTCGCCAGGCTGCATCTCAAGCAGTGCTGGCGGACGGTTCCCCTGGCCGAGGCCCCCGTGGCCCGCGTGCGCCTGGCCTGGTATGCCAGCGGGCGCTCGATCAAGCGGCTGACGGTGCGCGAGGCCGAGGAAAAGCTGCTGGCGCTGGACAGTGACGCCCCTCACGTGCGTATCCAGTTGCGCCAGCTGGCCGGTATTCCCGATGGCGAGCCGCTCGCCCAGGTGCAGAGCCAGGCACCACTGATGCGTGCCAACCTCTTCTATCGCGAACCCCTGGAGGATGGCCGCAGCCGGCGGGCCATGAACATCGCCCTACCGCTGTTCGTGCCGAGCCCTGACGGCCGGCTACCCGACCACAACCTGCCGCCTTCTCACCCGCCTGCCACCCGCACTCGGGCCCGGCGCAGCGATGAGCGGCTGGAAGACACGGCCTTCCTGCCGAGCCTGCGCGTCTATCGATACAGGTGAGTGGCAGGCACTAGCGGTAACGAACACTGACGGCATGGGGAAGGCGCTCGTCAGGCTTGACGGCCGAGGGATTCGAGGGTCCGCAGCAGGCAGCTGACGCTCTCTGCCGGCTGGGCATACTCGGTCATCAGCGCCTTGAGACGCTGTTCGAAGGCACGCTGGAGGGCCTGCTCGTCCTGACGCGCGGCCCGCTCCATCTGTTCGAGGCGTTCAAGTGAGCGAACCGGCGGGCCGGTGGGAATATCGAGTTTGCTATCGGGACGTTCGAGTTCGCGCAGCGCATCGGAGAAGGCATCGTCGAGTTCGCGAAACTTGCGCAACTTCTCGCGCTCATCCATGGGCTGTCGCTGATTGGGTGATTTCATTGGCTTCCAATCGTGTCGAGACGAAGGCCTTGGCGGGAAGAGAGAAACAGGCCTCCGTCAGTACTCGGGAACAACGCCGCCGCCCCTAAGAGCGGCGTCGCGCCTTCAAGTATGGCAAGTCACTCCTCGACACGCACTAGCCAAGACTCGACGGTATCGGAGCCATGTTCGTCCTTCCAGGCCTTGAGGGTCTTCTGATTACCGCCGCGAGTTTCCACGACTTCCCCGGTATTGGGGTTCTTGTAGATCTTCAGCTTGCGCTTGCGGCGAGTACCACCGGTCGCCGGGGCCGCGGCACTGCTTCGATTCGACGTGGCCGGCTTGGGGTCGATCAGGGCGATGACGTCGGCGGCACTCTTGTTGTACTCGCGCATCAGCGCTTCGAGCTTTTCCTTGAACTCGAGCTCGGCCTTGAGGCGGTCGTCGTTCTGCAGCTTGTCCAGCTCCGACTGGAGTTGCTTGAGCTGCTGTTCCATCTGCATATAGTTGCTAAGCAGTGATGACATATAAATAGTTCCTCCGGGGATGACGGGATGCAGCGGCATTATTGCCTTTTAATACTTCATTGGCAACATTATGCACATGGTTTCGAAATTCGTCTAACAGGATTCAGGAAATCCAGCGGCATGTTTATCAATGGGAACACATGAAAACAAGTCGTTCCGGAAACTGATCGAACAAGAGCAACGGCAATTCGCGTGCCGAGATTTGTTTCGCCGCATGAAAGACATTTAACGATCACAAAGACGCCGCCCCGAGGGGCGGCGTCTTGACTTGCCAAGCAGAGCCGAGCAGGAGGATCAGAGTCCCTGCGGCTATCAGTCCTGGCCCATCTGCTGCTTGATAAGGTCACCGATGGTGGTCGGACCACCGCTCTCGGGCGACTCCTCGCGCAGCTTCTTGAGGTTCTGACGCGTGTCGTCCTGATCCTTGGCCTTGATGGACAAGGCGATCTGACGATTCTTGCGGTCGACACCGATGATGCGGGCCTCGACGCTGTCGCCTTCGCTCAGCACGTTGCGGGCATCCTCGACGCGGTCGGCACTGATCTCGGAGGCCTTCAGCACGGCGACGACATCGGTGGCCAGCTCGACCTGGGCTTCCTTGGCATCGACCTCGATCACGCGACCGGTGACGATGGAGCCCTTGTCGTTGACGGCCAGGAACTCGGACACCGGGTCGGTATCGAGCTGCTTGATGCCCAGCGAGATGCGCTCACGCTCCGGATCGATGGAGAGGATAACGGCTTCCGCCTCGTCGCCCTTCTTGAACTGGCGAACGGCTTCCTCGCCGGTGTCGGTCCAGGAGATGTCGGAGAGGTGCACCAGGCCGTCGATGCCGCCTTCCAGGCCGATGAAGATGCCGAAATCGGTGATCGACTTGATGGTGCCGGTGACGCGGTCACCCTTGTTGTAGCGCGCGTTGAAGTCTTCCCAGGGATTGGTGGTGCACTGCTTGATACCCAGGGAGATACGGCGACGCTCCTCGTCGATGTCCAGCACCATGACGTCCACGTCGTCGCCGACCTGCACGACCTTGGAGGGATGGATGTTCTTGTTGGTCCAGTCCATCTCGGAAACGTGGACCAGGCCCTCGACCCCCTCTTCCAGCTCGGCGAAGCAGCCGTAGTCGGTGAGGTTGGTGACGGTAGCATGCACCTTGGTGCCTTCCGGGTAACGATCCTTGATGTTGACCCACGGATCCTCGCCCAGCTGCTTCAAGCCCAGGGAAACGCGATTGCGCTCGCGATCGAACTTGAGCACCTTGACGTTGATCTCGTCGCCGACTGCCACGATCTCGCTCGGATGCTTGATGCGCTTCCAGGCCATGTCGGTGATGTGCAGCAGGCCGTCAACGCCACCCAGGTCGACGAAGGCGCCGTAGTCGGTGAGGTTCTTGACGATACCGATGATCTGCTGGCCTTCCTGCAGGGTCGCCAGGAGGGCTTCACGCTCGGCGCTGTTCTCGGCCTCGAGCACGGCGCGACGGGACACGACGACGTTGTTGCGCTTGGCGTCGAGCTTGATGACCTTGAAGTCGAGTTCCTTGTTCTCGAGGTGGGTCGTGTCGCGCACGGGGCGGACATCCACCAGAGAACCCGGCAGGAAGGCACGGATGGAGTCGACGTCGACGGTGAAGCCACCCTTGACCTTGCCGTTGATCACGCCCTTGACGATCTCTTCCTTCTCGAAGGCGGCTTCCAGCACCTTCCACGCTTCGGCGCGCTTGGCCTTCTCGCGAGAAAGGCGTGTCTCGCCGAACCCGTCCTCGACGGCTTCCAGGGCGACATGAACCTCATCGCCAATGGCGATGGTCAGCTCGCCATTGTCATCGCGGAACTGGGCCGCGGGGATCTGACCTTCTGACTTCAGGCCGGCATTGACGGTGACCCAGTCACCGTCGATGTCGACGATAGTTGCCGGGACAATCGCGCCCGGCTCCATGTTGATGTCCTGGAGAGACTGTTCAAACAACTCAGCAAAGCTTTCGCTCATGATGTTCCTACGTGATCAACGTTGAGTACGGCGTTACCGCCTTCTCCGCACCACCAGCGAGTGCGGGCCTTATTTACCAAGCCCCCGGGGATGTTAGCGCTGGTTCGACCTGACCCGGCTCACGGCTAATTTTGTACAACCAGGAATTGCCGGATCACGCCATTACATCCTGCCGGAGGCGCCGCAAGGGAGAGTCAGGTGTCGGGGGCCAGACCGCGCTCGGTCAGCAGTTCCGTCAGCCGATCCACCACTTCCGGTATCGTCAGGCGCGTGGTGTCAAGCGTGATGGCATCATCGGCCGGCTTGAGCGGGGCCACACTGCGCTGCGTGTCACGTGCATCGCGCGCCTGAATCTCCTTTAAAAGACTCGATAGACTAGCATCGACCCCGGCGTCCTGCAACTGGCGCTGACGGCGGTGGGCCCGCTCCTCGGCGCTCGCGGTGAGGAAGATCTTGAGCGGTGCATCCGTGAATACCACGGTGCCCATGTCACGGCCGTCGGCGACCAGACCGGGCGCCTGGTGGAAGTCGCGCTGACGCTGCAACAGCGCCTGGCGCACCGCGGGCAGCGCGGCGACCCGCGAAGCCGCATCGCCCACCTGCTCGGTACGGATCGTGGTCGTGGCATCCTGCCCTTCCAGCAATACGGTGGTGGCATCTTCCTCGGCGACGAAGACCACATCGAGGTCGCGCGCCACCTCGGCCAGGGAGGCCTCGTCGTCCAGCGGCACCTCATGTTTCACGGCGGCCAGCGCGGTCAGCCGATAGAGCGCCCCACTGTCCAGCAGGTGCCAGCCCAGCCGCTCGGCAATCAGGCGGCTGATGGTGCCCTTGCCGGCCCCGCCCGGCCCATCGATGGTCAGGATGGGAGGCGCGCTCGATAGGGAAGTCATGCTCATGTGCCTTCCTCGCTGGACGATTCTTCGAGAAGGCTCAGCCCGACTCGACGTGCCAGATCGATAAAGCCGGGGAAGGAGGTGGCCACGTTGGCGCAGTCGTCGATGACGATCTCACCGCCAGCGCGCAGGGCGGCGACGGTGAAGGCCATGGCGATGCGATGATCCCCCAGGCTGTTGATCCGCCCGCCGCCATAGCTAACTCTCTCACTACCACTGCCGACGATATCGATGCCGTCGGGATGCAGGGTGTTCTCGACGCCGAGTGTCGTCAGGCCATCGGCCATGGCCTGCAGGCGGTCGGACTCCTTGACGCGAAGCTCCTCGGCGCCACGCAGGCGAGTCGTACCCTCGGCATTGGCCGCGGCGATGAACAGCGCCGGGAACTCGTCGATGGCCAGCGGCACCTGATCCAGGGGAATCTCGATGCCCTTGAGCGGCGCATGGCGGATATGCAAGTCCGCCACCGGCTCGCCGCCCACCTCGTGCTCGTTCTCCAGGCGCAGGTCAGCGCCCATCAGTTGGAGGATATTGATCACGCCGATGCGGGTCGGGTTGATGCCGACATGCTCGAGCACCAGGTCCGATCCCGGGGTGATGGCCGCTGCCACCAGGAAGAAGGTGGCAGACGAGATGTCACTGGGCACGTCGATGGGCGCGGCGATCAGCTGCCCCCCGCCCTGCAGCCAGCAGGTGTCGCCGTCGCGATGCACCTCGTAGCCAAAGCCTGACAGCATGCGTTCGGTATGGTCCCGGGTCGGTGCCGGCTCGCGCACCCGCGTCTCGCCCTCGGCATAGAGACCGGCCAGCAGCAGGCAGGACTTCACTTGGGCGCTGGCCATGGGCATGTCGTAGCTGATGCCCTTGAGCGCCTTGCCACCGTGGATATGCAGCGGCGGACGCCCTCCCTCGGCGGTATCGATCTCGGCACCCATGAGTCGCAGCGGGTCGGCCACCCGCCCCATGGGGCGTTTGGTCAGCGAGGCGTCACCGGTGAGTTCGGTGTCGAAGGCCTGGCCGGCCAGCAGCCCGGCGAACAGGCGCATGGCGGTGCCCGCATTGCCCACGTAGAGGGGGCCGGAAGGCGCCTTGAGGCCCAGCATGCCCACGCCATGCACGGTGACCCGCCCCTGGTGCGGGCCTTCTATGGCCACGCCCATCTCGCGGAAGGCCTGCAGGGTGGCCAGGCTATCCTCGCCCTCGAGAAAGCCCTTCACCTCGGTGACGCCCTCGGCCAGCGCCCCGAGCATGATGGAGCGGTGGGAGATCGACTTGTCACCGGGCACGCGAATTCGTCCGATAACGCCACCGCCGGGACTCACCCGATAGCGCAGCTTGCCGTGTTGTTGCATCTGATACTCCGCCTGATAGCTGGTCTGGTTGAGCAGGGATTCGAAATAGTGTCGCGCGTGACTCGCCCGGTCGAAAGTCGCCAGCATGGCATCGCCGTCACCGCGCTCCACCGCGCGCCGCAGCCGGGCAATGCCGACGTCGAAGTCGTCAAGCGAGGCGAGGACGGCGTCGCGATTGGCGATGAAGATATCCCGCCACATCACCGGGTCGCTGCCGGCAATGCGGGTAAAGTCGCGAAAGCCGCCGGCGGCATAGCGGAAGATCTCCAGGCGCTCGTCCTGGCGGGCCAGGGTGTCCACCAGCGAGAAGGCCAGCAAATGCGGCAGATGGCTGGTCCGTGCCAGCACCTGATCATGGCGCGCCACGTCCATCTCCAACACCTCGGCCCCGGCGCTTGCCCAGAGCGCACGCACCCTGGCCGTGGCGGCCGGGTCGGTATCCGGCTCGGGGGTGAGAATCACCTTGTGGCCTGCATAGAGCTCGGCATCCGCCGCCGCGACCCCGCTCTTCTCCGAGCCGGCGATGGGATGGCCGAGCACCAGACTGGCCGGCATGCATCCGAAGGCGGCCACGGCGGCCTCGCGGATCGCCGCCTTGGTGCTGCCCACATCGGTGACAACGACAGTCGGGGCGGCGCGATCCAGGCAGGCGGCCAGGGCCTTCATGACGCCGGCCATGGCCAGCACGGGCACGGCGAGCACCACCAGGGTAGCGCCCTCGACCATCGTCTCGAGACGGGTGTCGCCGCGATCGATCAGCCCCATCTCGATGCCGCGGGCGATCTCGTCGACATCCGGATCGCAGGCGAGGATCTCGGCTCTCTTCACCGGCCCGCCCTCGACGGCATCATCGCTATCGAGGCGTCCGAAGCCTGCCTGTCGAAGGGCAGCGGCCAGCGAGCCGCCGATCAACCCCAGGCCGACGATCAGGATGCGTGACTCGCGAAGCGCTACTGTCATGCCTAGAGCACGCCCACCGGGTAGGAACCGAGCACCTTGACCTCGGCGGCACGCAGCTGGACCTCCTCGAGCATGGCCGCGACGCGCGGCTCCTCGCGATGCCCCTTGAAGTCGATGAAGAACACGTAGTTCCACACGCCGGTGCGCGACGGGCGCGTCTCGAGGCGCGTCATGTCGATCTGATGACGATGGAAGGGTTCGAGCAGGTCGTGCAGGGCCCCCGGCTGGTTACGCATCGCGACTACCAGCGAGGTCTTGTCCTCGCCCGAGATGGGCACATCCTGGTTACCGATGATCAAGAAGCGGGTCGAGTTGTCCGGCCGGTCCTCGATCTTCTCTGCCAGCCTGGCGAGCCCGTAGAGCTTGGCGGCCATGTCGCCGGCGATGGCAGCGCTGTGCCACTCGGTCTTGACCAGGCGGGCGGCCTCGGCGTTGGAGGAGACCGGTACACGCTCGGCCTGGGGAAAGTGGGCGTCGATCCACTTGCGACACTGGGCGAAGGACTGTGGATGGGAGTAGATCCGTGACACCTTGTCCCGGCGCGTGGTCTCGGCCACCAGCAGATGGTGGTGGATACGCAGCACTACCTCGCCGCAGATGCGCAGCGAAGAGTCCATGAAGGAATCCAGGGTATGGTTGATCACTCCCTCGGTGGAGTTCTCCACCGGCACCACGCCATAGTTGACGGCGCCGGCCTCTACCTCGCGGAACACCTCATCGATGGCGGCCATTGGCAGGCTGATCGCGCTCTCGCCGAAGTGCTTGATGGCAGCCTGCTGGGTAAAGGTGCCCTCCGGCCCCAGGTAGGCGACTTTGACCGGCTGCTCGAGAGCCAGACAGGCCGACATGATCTCGCGGAACAGCCGCGCCATCTCCTCACTGTCCAGGGGGCCCTTGTTGAGCTCCATGATCCGGCGCAGCACCTGAGCCTCGCGTTCGGGCCGGTAGAAGACCGAACCGGGTTCATGATCCGCCTTGATCTCGGCCACCTGTTGAGCGGAGGCCGCCCGTTCGCTGATCAGGCGCAGGATGTCGTTGTCCAGGGCATCGATGCGCTGGCGGAGCGCTTCGAGGCTGACGGTAGGCTCGGTCATGGTTTATCCCCTGCGTTTCTCGAAATCGGCCATGAAGTCGATCAAGGCCTCGACGGCGGCTTCGGGCACGGCGTTGTAGAGGCTGGCCCGCATGCCACCGACGCTGCGGTGCCCCTTGAGGTTGAGTAGCCCCGCCGCCTCGGCCTCCTCCAGGAAGGGACGATCCAGTCCGGGATCGGCGAGCACGAAGGGCACGTTCATCCGCGAGCGGTTGCGCAGCGTGATCGGATTGGCATAGAGCCCGCTGCCGTCGATGGCCGCATAGAGGCGGGCCGCCTTGCGGGTGTTGATGGCATCCATGGCCGCCAGCCCGCCGATATCGCGTTTCAACCAGTCAAAGACGCGCCCCGCCAGGTACCAGCTGTAGGTCGCCGGGGTGTTGACCATCGAGCCCGCATCGCTGAGCGTCTTGTAGCCGAAGAGTGACGGCATGTCGCCACGGGCCTGGTCCAGCAGGTCGTCGCGCACGATCACCACCACCAGGCCGGCGGGCCCGATGTTCTTCTGGGCGCCGGCATAGATCACGCCGAACCGGGAGACATCAAGGGGCCCGGAAAGAAGGCTCGAGGACATGTCGCAGACCAGCGGCACCGGCGTGCCATCCGGCCGCCTCGCCTCGGGAATATAGTCGAACTCGAGACCGCCGATGGTCTCGTTGGCGGTGTAGTGCAGGTAGGCGGCATCCTCGGAGAGAACGATGTCTTCCTGACGCGGTACGGCGCTGTGGCCGTTCTCCTCGCTGCTGGCGGCCACGTGGACAGCGCCGAACAGATGGCGGGCCTCGCTGATTGCCTTCTTGCCCCAGATACCGGTATGCAGGAAGTTGGGCGTGCCGCCGGCCCCCAGCAGGTTGAAGGGCACCGCGGCAAACTGCAGGCTGGCCCCGCCCTGGGTGAAGAGCACACGATAGTTGTCGGGTATGGCCAGCAGTTCGCGCAGGTCGGCTTCGGCCCGCTCGGCGATGGCGACGAACGCCTCACTGCGATGGCTCATCTCCATCACCGAGAGGCCGCGACCCTGGTAGTCCAGCAACTCGTCCCGGGCTCGCTCCAGAACGAGCGTGGGCAGCGCGGCCGGGCCGGCACAGAAATTATAGTGACGTGTCATCAGCGTTGCCCGTCCTTATTCCTGGTCTGGCTCACCGTCGGCATCTTCCGCACCGGCCGGCGGCGCCCCCTCGTCGGATGACGTCGTGCCGTTGGCCTGGTCGGTCTCGTCTATCGCCTCCGGCGCCGTCGCCACGGTCTCTTCGGGCTCGTCGATACGCACGGTCTTGACCAGCTTCTCGTCGTTGCCCTGGCGGATCAGCATCACGCCCTGGGTGTTGCGCGAGGTGATCGAGACCTCCTCGACGCGAGTGCGCACCAGGGTGCCGCGGTCGGTGATCAGCATCATCTCGTCGGTCGGGTAGACCTGCATGGCCGCCACCAGAGCACCATTGCGCTCGCTGGTCTGCATGGCGATCACGCCCTGGCCGCCGCGCCCGCGTAGCGGGAACTCCTCGAGGCGGGTGCGCTTGCCATAGCCGTTCTCGCTGGCGGTGAGGATATAGATCTGGCCGCCGTTGCCGTTCTCGACGCTCGTCCCCTCCTCGGCCTCGACCTCGACATCGGCCTCGGCATCGATCTGCTGGCTCTGCGGGATGATCAGGCTGATCACCTCGGCCTTCCCGAGCAAGCGCATGCCACGCACGCCACGGGCGGTGCGGCCCATGGCGCGCACGTTGGACTCCTCGAAGCGGATCGCCTTGCCGTTGGACGAGAGCAGCATGACGTGGTCGCTGCCGGTGGTAATGGCGGCACCCACCAGGCGGTCGCCCTCATCCAGGTCGATGGCAATCAGGCCGACGCTACGCGGCCGCGAGAACTGCTCGAGGCTGGTGCGCTTGACGGTGCCACGGGCGGTGGCGAAGAAGATGTAGTTGTCGGCATGGTAGTCACGCACCGGCAGGATGGCGTTGATCGCCTCGCCCTCTTCCAGCGGCAGCAGGTTGACCAGCGGCTTGCCCCGCGAGCCGCGGCTGGCGACGGGCATCTCGTAGACCTTGAGCCAGTAGACCTTGCCGCGATTGGAGAACAGCAGCACGGTGTCATGGGTCGAGGCCACCAGCAGGTGCTCGATGACGTCCTCGTCCTTCATGGCCGTGGCCGACTTGCCGCGCCCGCCGCGGCGCTGGGCGTGATAGTCGGAGAGCGGCTGGGTCTTGGCGTAGCCGGTGCGCGATACGGTGACCACCATGTCCTCTTCGGCGATCAGGTCCTCGAGGCGCAGGTCGAGGTGGCTGGCCTGGATCTCGGTCTTGCGCGGATTGCTGAACTGGTCGCGTACAGCGTTCAGCTCTTCGCGGATCACCTCAAGCAGCCGCTCGGCGGAGGCCAGGATGGCAGTAAGCTCGGCGATCTTCTCGAGGATCGAGAGGTACTCGTCGAGCAGCTTCTCGGTCTCGAGGCCGGTCAGGCGGTGCAGGCGCAATTCGAGGATGGCCTGGGCCTGGGCCGGCGACAGGCGGTACTCGCTGCCGGTCTGATTGAGACCGAAGCCCTCCTCCAGGTTCTCCGGCTTGCATGACGTGGCCCCGGCACGCTCGAGCATGGCGGTGACCTGTCCCGGCTGCCAGGACTGGGCCAGCAGCTTCTCCTTGGCCTCTGAGGCGTTCGGCGAGGCCTTGATCAGCGCGATCACCTCGTCGATGTTGGAGATGGCGACGGCCAGGCCCTCGAGGATATGACCGCGCTCGCGGGCCTTCTTGAGTTCGAAGAGGGTACGCCGTGTGACCACCTCACGGCGGTGGCGAATGAAGGCCTCGAGAATCTCCTTGAGGTTCATGATCTTTGGCTGGCCATCCTCGATGGCCACCATGTTGATGCCGAAGACGGTCTGCAGCTGGGTCTGGGCAAAGAGGTTGTTGACCACCACCTCGCCGGACTCGCCGCGCTTGACCTCGATCACCACCCGCAGGCCGTCCTTGTCGGACTCGTCGCGCAGCTCGGCGATCCCCTCAATCTTCTTCTCCTTGACCAGCTCGGCGATCTTCTCGATCAGTCGCGCCTTGTTCACCTGGTAGGGAAGCTCGTTGACGATGATGTGGTCGCGACCGGTCTTGTCGTCATGCTCGATGGTGTGGCGGGCCCGCACGTAGATGCGCCCGCGGCCGGTGCGATAGGCCTCGAGGATGCCGGCACGCCCGTTGATGATGCCGGCGGTGGGGAAGTCCGGGCCGGGCACGTGCTCGATCAGGTCATCGACGGTCAGGGTGTAGTCGTCGATCAGCGCCAGACAGGCGCTGATGATCTCGGCCATGTTATGCGGCGGGATGTTGGTCGCCATGCCCACGGCAATGCCGGAGGAACCATTGATCAGCAGGTTGGGGACCTTGGTCGGCAGCACATCAGGAATGCGTTCGGTACCGTCGTAGTTGTCGACCCAGTCGACGGTATCCTTCTCCAGGTCGGCCAGCAGCTCATGGGCGAGCCGGGCCATGCGCACCTCGGTGTAACGCATGGCGGCGGCACTGTCGCCATCGATGGAGCCGAAGTTGCCCTGGCCGTCGACCAGCACATGGCGCATCGAGAAGTCCTGGGCCATGCGCACGATGGTGTCGTAGACAGCGCTGTCACCATGCGGGTGATACTTACCGATGACATCGCCCACCACACGGGCGGACTTCTTGTACGGCTTGTTCCAGTCGTTGCCGAGCTCGTGCATGGCAAACAGCACGCGCCGGTGCACCGGCTTCAAGCCGTCGCGCACGTCAGGCAGCGCACGGCCGATGATCACGCTCATCGCGTAATCGAGGTACGACTGCTTGAGCTCGTCCTCGATATTGACTGGCAGAATCTCTCTGGCGATGTCACCCATGGGTCGTCGAATCCTTTGCACTGCAACAGGTTGGCGCGTCACGTGGCCGAGACATGGCGCGCAATATCAGCCTGACATCATACCATCCCGGCGGGTGCAAAGGGAGCTGTGCAAGGGGCTACGCAGGGTTATCGCAGTTGGAAGTAACGCTCGAGGCTCATCCGACGACAGGCCTTCGGGGAGGCGCTGTGAACCCCTCCCTGGGCGCTACCGACGCCATCCCTGGCGTAGGACCTCCCCTTCGACCTGTCCCCGGCGCCTCTCGCTTCGGGTAACCGCGATTGCCCTGGGGGGCTACGGCAAGACCAGCGCTGCCATGGCCTTGCGAATCTCGCCGTCGATCTCGGTCGCGCGATTCGTTGACACATCGAGCAACACGAAGGTGACGTCGGCGCTGGCCACCGTCTTGCCGTCCCGCACGCGACAGACCTCCTGGTGCATGCGAGCACGTCGCGACCCGAGCTCGGCGAGCCGCGTCAGGACTTCCAGATCGTCGCCGGCAACGGCGGCACGCCGATAGTCGATATTGAGATTGACCGCGACGAAGGCCACGTCGCCCTTCTGCAGGAAGGCGGCCAGCCCGGGACGGTCGTCGAAGTAGGCCCAGCGGCCTTCCTCCAGGAACTCCAGATAGCGAGCATTGTTCACATGGCCATAACCATCCAGGTGATAGCCTCTGACACGCAGGGTACTGCGAGAGACGCGGGAATCCATGCTGGCTTGCTCCTTGACAGGAAAAGCCTCGAGTCTAGTCAAAGTGGCAATCGATATTGAACCCTCCGACGATTCATTCACAGAATAGAATCGCGGATTCCCATCACTCTCACGCGCTTTTTGACCAAAGCGTGGAGAGCGTGACCGGGGTTCGCGGTGCGTGATTCGGCTTTTGCGAGATCACACGGGCGTTAGCCTTACGGCCACGCCCTTGGAAAAATACATGGCCGCGGGCGGCGATGTTATAGGCGGCATTAAGATCGGCGTGATAGCGCTTGCCACTCTTGAATTCGCAACGGCTGTAATTCTCTTCATCGCGCTTTACCCGCCCCGACCCGTCGAAGGCTTGGCGGGACGTACCACGGGCATAAACCCCCACGAAACGCAGGCCAACTTCGACAGCTTTGCTTTCGATGCGCGTCACGAGTTGGCGATGAAACCAGCGATGGAACCGCGCCTTCATCGGCGTGCGCTTTTTGCCCGCTTTAGGGCGCCAACCTTTCAGGTCTTCGACCGCGATGGCTTGGCAACCGTGGTCGAGCGCGAGATCTACCAGCTGCCGGCTGATCTGATGGGCCTGATTATCTGCCAGATCAGTTAGCCGCTGGTGATCACGGCGACAGAAGCCTGGTGGCAACCGGCTCCCGTGCCGTGTTTGCTGCTTTGCAGCGTGGCGAATGCGGCTCATCAGCCGATACTCCCGGTCTTTATCCGTGCGCGAAATAAATCCGCGTGCGTGGACAGTGCCTTGAGTATCGACAACGGCCCAGGTCGCCGCCGTGTTAATGCCGACATCCACCGCCAGCACCCGATCAGGGGCGCGTTTGGTGAGGTTTGGTGGATCGAACTGCTCGGGCAGTGACAGTTTCCACTGTCGCCCGTGACAGGTCAGTAGCGGGGACTTTGCTTTGCCTTTTCCCCTGAACCGACATGTTCCCTTGAGCCGAAAGCCCATCCAGACCCAATCATTGTGCTGGCGCACCTTGATAAAGGAATGGCTGGCATCGGCATTGATCTTGGCGCACTGGTTTCCGTAAAGGCTCGGAAAGGTCTTAGTGCTGGATGTCAGGCGCGGTGGTTTGGCGTGCGGGTATTGACGATCACCGCTACGCCACGCCTCAAACCGTGTCACGAAGGAACGCACTTGCCCCACCGCATCCATAATGGCGACACGGCGAAGGTACGAGGGAAACTTGTAGTAGCGTTTAGCAAAGTACGTGTAACGTACCTGTGGCCGTTTTTGGGTGGGATGTATCAGCCGTTCTATGACCTCGACCACCGCGTTCCCTTGGCAAGCGCCAACCTGTGGCCAGTGCGTATACGCCACGGTCATGAGATCGCGCACCAAGCGCCGGTACAACGCTAGCGTATCCACTAGCCTGCATATTGCACCAGTGTCGCAAGCTCGGTCTGCTGGGTAAGCAGGCCTACTCTTCATGCTGGATGGAGCGAGATTTGGTCGCTTTGTGATCGATTTCCCGCCTTCAAGACACACTTCCCCCTACCCCCGTTGTTTATTCCGTGCCGGGGACAGCACCATGCCGGTCATCCCGGCACCAGTTTCTTGACCAGCTTGAGGAAGAGGTCCTGGTCGGGGTAGTGACTGCTCAGCATCAGCCGGACGCGCCGGGTATTGCGGATCACCACGCCACCAATCTTCAGCAACGTCAGGCGCAGCGTGGTGACCTGGGCCGTGGCGTATGCCGTACGCTTAAGATAAACGCGACGCAGCCGTTCCAGCAGCAGGTAGGCCAGGCCTGCCAGCAGCAGCCGGTACTGGTTGGGCCACCATTCATGGCAGCTGGTGCGATCCGAGAAGAGCCACTGCTGCTCCTTGATGCGGTTCTCCATGTCGCCACGCGGGCAATAGCGGCTGTCGTAGAGCCACTGGGGGCTGCCACGCAGGTTGGTCACCACGTAGCGGGTATTGAAGCCTCGGTGGCTGGTCTCGGCCTTGACCACCACCTTGCGTCGAGGGCGCCTCCAACTGTGGGCGGCATAGTCGATGCGCCCGAAGTGGCGCTGCTTGGTGCGCTCGGCCTCCCAGCGGATGGCGGATTCATAGCGAATGTCCAGTGACAGCTTCTCGAGACGGCTGTTGGTGGCCAGGCCGACGATGTAATCGACACCATGGCGTTCGCACCAGGCGAGGATCAACGGCCGGCAAAAGCCACTATCGCCACGGAAGACGAGCTTCACCTCGGGCCAGGCCTGGTGCAGCCGCCGCACCAGCAACGCCAGGATCGCGCCGGCATGATGGGCCGCATCGCGATAGGCCGGGCGCAGGTAGCTGACCAGCAACTGCTGGCCACAGAAGACGTAGAGCGGCAGGAAGCAGTACCCGTCGTAGAAGCCGGAGAAATGCCGGCCGAGCTGCTCGCCATGCACCGGGTCGTCGGTGGCGTCGAAGTCGAGGATCAAGCGCTTCGTCGGCGGCTTGCGGAACGAGCGGATGAACTGCTCGACGATCTCCTCCTGGATGGCCACTGCCCACTGGCGACTGGCCTGCTGCTCGAAGCGACACAGCGTCGACTGGCTGGCCAGCACGCCATCGGTATCGACCGCGGTCTGCAAGGCGATATCGCGGCGCAGGGCGTGGTGATCGTTGAGGTCCTCGTAGCCCAGCGCCAGGCCAAAGACGCGCTGCCGGAGCATAGTCTCCGCTCGGTGGTGGCAACGGCGAGCGGCCCGAGCGTCATCGAGGCGGCGCGCGATGGTACGGGTCAGCCCCATCTCGCGATCGAGCTGGCGAAGCAACAGGACACCGCCATCGGAGGTGATCTCGCCCCCGTCGAAACCGGCGGTGACCTGGCGGCCTTTACAGCGTGGAAAGGAAGCAGTCGGCGTGGTACATTTTGTCATGGCGGCTGATGCGGTTGATTCTTGTGTAGGAGCTTGAATTATAACCGATTTTCAGCCGCTTTTTGCATGTCTGGTGCAATTTCCGGGCTAGGGCGGCCCGTTGGTCAGCATTGGTGACCTGCAGTGTCAGGGTGTCGGAACGGATAATCGGCATACGAAAACTATATATTCATCCAGTACTAAAAACAAGCAAGGCTGACGCCTTGCTCTGCCTTGACTGACGATTCATTCAAAGAATCGAATCGCAGAATGCGGCAGGGTTTTGTTCAAACCATCGTTTGAACGTCGATATCTTGCACTGCTCTCTCATGCGCTGGCACAGGCGCCTCCCTTTGGCCATAATGTGCCCCCTTTTCTCTCGGGAAATGCTCCATGTGGTTCAAGCACTTGCATCTCTATCGCCTGCACGACGCTCCGGAGCTGGATGCCGACAGCCTGGAAACGGCCCTGGGCGAACAGGCCTTTCGCCCTCTGGGGGGTAGCGAAGCTCGCCGCCTCGGGTGGTCCGCCCCGGCCGGCCGGGCCGGCAGGCAGCTGTTGCACGAGTTGCAGGGCCAGCGTCTGATGACCGCCCTGCGCCAGGAACGCATCCTGCCCGCCTCGGTGGTCCGCGAGGAGGTCGAGGAGCGCAGCGAAGCCATCGAGACCCGCGAGGGCCGCAAGCTGCCCCGCAAGGAGAAGCTGGCCATCAAGGAAGAGGTCTACGAGGAGCTGCTGCCGCGTGCCTTCGTGCGCAGCCAGAAGGTCGACCTGTGGTGGGACAGTCGCCGCCAGCTGATCGCCGTCAACGCCAGCTCCCGCAAGCGCGCCGAGGAACTCCTCGACCTGCTGCGCGAGACCCTGGGCAGCCTCAAGGTCACCCCGCTGGCCAGCCAGACGCTGCCCATGCGGGCCATGACCACCTGGCTCGGCGACCCCAGCGAGCGCCCCGCTGATCTGGTGCTGGGCGACCAGGTCGAGCTCAAGGCCAAGGGGGACGATGGCGTGCTGCGTGCCCGCCAGGTCGACCTCGACAGCGACGAAATCCAGCAGCTGCTGGAGAGCGGTCGCCAGGCCAGCAAACTGGCACTGTCGATCGAAGGGCGACTAAGCTTCGTGTTACATGACGATCTGGCGATCAAGTCGCTGCGTTTCGACGACGCCCTGATCGACGAGGCGTCCCAGACCGATGATGGCGATGATGCCCTGGTGCGTCTGGAGACCGATTTCATCCTGATGACCCAGGCGCTGGCGGAAAGCATCGAGCGCCTGATCGAGTGGCTGGGTGGCGAGGCCGGCAGTGCCGGCGACGCCCGCAGCGCCTGACCGCTTCCGACCACAGCCTGGTAACCATGACCACGACTCACGACACCCCCGCAGCCGACCCCTGGGCCGAGATCCGGCCCTACCAGGACGACGAGGTGGCCGAGGTTCTCGCGCGCCTGGCCCATGATCCCGAACTGCTCAATGCCCTCACCCGCTATCGACTGCCGCGACTGAGCCGCTTCATGCCGCGCCTATCACGCATTCTGGCCAGCGTCGCCATCCGCCGTGAGGTAAGCGACGTCACCAGCGTGAATGATTTCCAGATGCGCATCGCCCACTACATGCAGCGCATGATCCGCACCTCCACCGACACCTTTCGGGTGGAGGGGCTCGATTCGCTGGACCCGGACAGGGCGTATCTCTTCATCGGCAACCATCGTGACATCTCGCTGGACCCGGCCTTCGTCAACTACGCCCTCTACCTGGCCGGGCGCGATACCGTGCGTATCGCCATCGGCGACAACCTGCTCAAGAAGCCCTACGTCAACGACCTGATGCGGCTCAACAAGAGCTTCATCGTGCCGCGCAGCGCCCGGGGCAAGCGGGCCATGCTGGTTGCCTACCAGAACCTCTCGGCCTATATCCGCCACTCCATCCTCGAGGACAACCACTCCATCTGGATGGCCCAGCGCGAGGGGCGCGCCAAGGATGGCATCGACCGCACCGACCCGGCGATCATCAAGATGCTGACCATGGCCCGACGCGGCAAGTCGCGGGACGCAAGCATCGGCGAGGCCATCGCCGAACTGCGCCTGGTGCCGGTGTCGATCAGCTACGAGTACGACCCCTGCGACCTGCAGAAGGCTCGGGAACTGCACGCCATGCAGACCAGCGGCAACTACGAGAAGAGCGAGTTCGAGGACATCAGTTCCATCGTCGCCGGCATCACCGGCCACAAGGGCCGGGTGCAGCTCACCTTCGGCACCCCGCTGACGGCGGCGTTCGACAACCCCGACGCCGCGGCCGCCGAGATCGATCGCCAGGTGCTTGCCGGCTATCACCTCTTTCCCAGCCACTACCTGGCCCTGGAGGCCCTGGGCGAGGCCCCGGAGCTCCTGGACCTGAGCGAGGTCAGCGACGCCGACCGCGCCCGCTTCCAGGCGCGTCTGCATACGGTGCCCGACGATTTCCGCCACTGGTGGCTGACCCAGTACGCCAACCCCGTGCTCAACAAGGCCGGCCGCTGCCGCTGAGCCCTGAATTCAAGCAAGAAGCGGGTGCCGGGGTGATCGACATCGTGCTTTCCCCGACACAAAACAACGGAGGTGAGGGAAAATGCGTCTTGAAGTCGACAAATCGATCAAACGGTGATCTTTTTTTGCTCTATCCAGCTTGAAGAGCTGGCGGGTTCACCCACAAGACCGAACTCGCAAACTGGTGTAATAGTCGGCAAGCCACGTCCGCCGCCAACGTGGTATCGTCTCCGCGAAACGGTATGGTCACCTCAAGGAGAACGTCATGGCCTCATCGGAAATCCAGAAGACCCGTGTGATCAACGAGCTGCGGGGCTTCATCAAGAAACTTCTGCAGGATCCGAAGATTCTCGAGCAGTCACTGGATATCACCCGCCGCCAGCTCGCCGAGCCGGGTGAAGGGGTGATGGCACGGATCGCCAACGAGATCTCCGACACCACCAGCGTGCACATCCCCGAGGACCCCCAGGAGCACTCGGAGGCCGACCGGCTCTTCCTGGAGCTGCTCAAAGAAGTGGTCAAGGAAGAGCAGGCGCTCTACTGAGGCCCGGCGCCGCTCCTGCCGGTCCTGCCTCTCCCGGCGCCTTGCCGGGAGAGGCGGCTCTCCAGCCAACGTCCCGTGGCGAACTCGTCGCAGCGCGCATGTCGCTCCTGGCCTGCCCTCGATGGCCTGCAATTGGTACAATGCTGCCCCTTGTCGTTGCCGCCTTGCCTGTCGAATGACCTATCTGCTCAAGCTCCATCCCGAGATCACCATCAAGTCCCGCTCCGTCCGTCAGCACATGGTCCGCTGCCTGACCAGCAATGTGCGCAGTACGCTACGCCAGCTGGATGAGGGCGTGCGGGTCAAGGGCGGCTGGGACGCCCTGCTCGTGAGTCTGCCTGAGGCCCTTCCCGCCGATAGGGTACGGGAGATGGAAGAAACGCTGACCCGCATCCCCGGCATTCACGAGGTGCTGGACACCGAGGCGGTGCCCTGCACCTCGCTCGATGAAGCTGCCGCCTGGATCGTTCCGCACTGGAAGGGCGCCATTGCCGGCCGCCGCTTCCGCGTTCGCGCCAAGCGCCGAGGCGACCACGCCTTCACCTCCATGGATCTCGAACGTCATCTGGGCAGCGCCCTGCTCGCAGCCGAGCCCTCGGCACGGGTCGACCTGACGCATCCCCAGGTGGTGGTGTCGGTGGAGCTGAAACACCGGCGGCTGCAGCTGATCCGCTCGCGCCGTCCGGGTCTGGGGGGCTACCCGCTGGGGGTGCAGGGACAGGCCCTGGCGCTGATCTCGGGAGGGTTCGACTCGCCGGTGGCGGCCTGGCGAATGCTGAGGCGCGGCATCAAGACGCACTATCTGTTCTTCAACCTGGGTGGCCCGGCCCACGAGACAGGCGTGCGCGAGGTCACCCACCATCTCTGGCAGCGCTACAGTGCCTCCCACAACGTCGACTTTACCTCCGTGCCCTTCGAGGACGTGGTGGCGGAGATCCTGCGCAGCATCCCCGATGGCCTGATGGGGGTGATCCTCAAGCGCATGATGGCAAGAGCGGCCAGTCGCGTCGCCGCCCGCAAGGGCATCCCGGTACTGGTCACCGGCGATGCCATCGCCCAGGTCTCCAGCCAGACCCTGGACAACCTGGCGCTGATCGATGCGGCCAGCGATCTGCCGATCCTGCGGCCGCTGGTCACCGAGGACAAGCAGCAGATCATCGACGCGGCCCGCCGGATCGATACGGCGCGTTTCGCCGAGCAGATGCCCGAATACTGCGGGGTCATCTCGCGTCGCCCCCACACCCGTGCGCCCACCGACAAGGTACTCGCCGCCGAGGCCGACTTCGATTTCACTGTCCTCGACGCCGCCGTCGAGGCCGCTACCATGACCCGAGCCAGCCGCCTGCTGGAAGGCCAGCGGCCACCTGGCGAGGTGACCGTGGTCGACTCGCTGGCAGGGCTGGCCGATATGCCGGCGGTCAGCGTGATCGATATCCGCCCTCCTGAAGAGCGCGAGGCGGCGCCGCTCGAGCTTGACGAGACCCCGTGCCTGGCGATTCCCTTCTACGAGTTGCAGGATCAGGCCGAGACCCTGCCCCGCAACCGCGACTACCTGCTCTACTGTGAGCAGGGGGTGATGAGCCGCATGCAGGCCCTGCACCTCATGGATCGCGGCATGTCCCACTTCGGCGTCCTGCGCCACGCCTCCTGAGCAGGCCTCCGCACGCGCGGGGATCATCCCGCCGGGTGCAGTGGGCGTCGAAGATGGCTACAATCGGGGGTCTGATTTTCTTGGGATTTCCAGAGCCGACATGTCGAACACCGCACGCCATCCGCGCAAGATCCTGGTCACCAGCGCCCTGCCCTACGCCAACGGTGCCATCCACCTGGGACACCTGCTGGAGTACATCCAGACCGACATCTGGGTGCGTTTCCAGAAAAGCCGCGGACATGAGTGCCACTACGTGTGCGCCGACGATGCCCACGGCACGGCGATCATGCTTCGTGCGGAGCAGGAGGGCATCACCTCCGAGGCGCTGATCGAACGGGTCTCCCGCGACCACCAGACCGACTTCTCCCGCTTCGGAGTGGCCTTCGACAACTATCACTCGACCCACTCCCCGGAGAACCGCCACTTCAGCGAGCTGATCTACACCCGGCTGCGCGACAAGGGTCATATCGCCACCCGCGACATCGAGCAGATGTTCGACCCGGTGAAGGGCCTGTTCCTGGCCGACCGCTTCATCAAGGGCACCTGCCCGAAGTGCAAGGCCGAAGACCAGTACGGCGACAACTGCGAAGCCTGCGGTACGACCTACACGCCGGCGGAGCTGATCGACCCGGTGTCTGCGATCTCCGGGGCCGCCCCCGAGGTGAGAAGCTCCACCCACTACTTCTTCAAGCTGCCGGACTTCGCCGATTTCCTCAAGGCGTGGATCGACGACGACCATGTCCAGCCGCAGATCCGCAACAAGCTGATGGAGTGGTTCGAGTCGGGCTTCAACGAGTGGGACATCTCCCGCGACGCCCCCTACTTCGGCTTCGAGATTCCCAATGCGCCGGGCAAGTACTTCTACGTCTGGCTCGACGCGCCGATCGGCTACCTGGCCAGCTTCCAGAACCTCTGCGACCGCCAGGGGATGGACTTCGACAGCTACTGGGCACCCGACTCCGACGCCGAGGTCTACCACTTCATCGGCAAGGACATCGTCTACTTCCACGCCCTGTTCTGGCCGGCCATGCTGCACGGCGCCGACTTCCGCACCCCCACCGCGGTCAACTGCCACGGCTTCGTCACGGTTAACGGCGCCAAGATGTCGAAGTCCCGCGGCACCTTCATCAAGGCCGCGACCTACGCCGACCACCTCAACCCGGAGTACCTGCGCTACTACTTTGCCGCCAAGCTGACCTCGGGAGTCGACGACCTGGACCTCAACCTGGAGGACTTCGCGGCGCGGGTGAACAGCGACCTGGTGGGCAAGGTGGTCAACATTGCCAGCCGCTGCGCCGGCTTCGTCAAGAAGCTCGGCGGCGGTCGCCTCGCCGGCCACTGCAGCGAGCCCGAGAGGGTAGCCCGCTTCATCGCTGCCGGTGACGCCATCGCCGAGGACTTCGAGGCCCGCGAGTTCGGCCGCGCCATGCGCCGCGTGATGGAACTCGCCGACGAAGCCAACACCTATATCGCCGAGGCGGAGCCCTGGGTGCTGGCCAAGCAGCCGGGCCGCGAGCAGGAGGTGCTGGAGATCTGCTCGGTGGGTATCAACCTGTTCCGCCAGCTGATGGTCTACCTGGCGCCGGTGGTGCCGGCCATGGCCGAGCAGGCCCGCACGTTTCTCCAGCTCGACACCCTCGACTGGCACAGCCGCCACACCCTGCTGGTGGACCACGAGATTGCCAAGTTCCAACCGCTGATGACCCGCGTGGAACGCGACAAGATCGATGCCATGATGAGCGCATCGAAGGAGGATCTGGTGGAAGAGCAGAAACTCAAGGAAACGGCGCAGGGGCCCCTGGCCGAGGATCCCGTCGATGACGAGATCAGCTTCGACGACTTCGCCAGGGTCGATCTGCGTATTGCCCGCATCGCTCAGGCGGAGTATGTCGAGAAGGCCGACAAGCTGCTCAAGCTGACCCTGGACCTGGGCGGCGAGACCCGCACCGTCTTCGCCGGCATCCGTGCCTCCTATGCGCCGGAGGCCCTGGAGGGCCGCCTGACGGTGATGGTCGCCAATCTGGCGCCACGCAAGATGCGCTTCGGCGTGTCCGAGGGCATGGTGCTTGCCGCCGGCAACGACAATGGCATTACCCTGCTGAGCCCGGATGCCGGTGCCGAGCCGGGTCAGCGGGTTCGCTGAGCCGCTCACGTGACGGAGACCAATACCACCAGCTCCCGGGCGATGCTGATCGAGGCCATCGATGCCGAGCTGCCGCAGACCCAGTGCGGCAAGTGCGGCCAGCCCGGCTGTCGCCCCTATGCCGAGGCGATCGTCGAGGGCGAGGCGATCAATCGCTGCCCGCCGGGTGGCCAGCGCACCGTCGAGCGGCTCGCCGAGGTGACCGGTCGCCCCGCGCCGCCCCTGGCCGAGCCCGCCCAGTCACCGCTGGTGGCCTGGATCCGCGAGGCCGAGTGTATCGGCTGCACCAAGTGCATCCAGGCCTGCCCGGTGGATGCCATCTTGGGGGCCGCCAAGCGCATGCACACGGTAATCGTGGAGGAGTGCACCGGCTGTGAGCTGTGCGTGGCACCCTGCCCGGTGGACTGCATCGACCTGTTGCCTCATCCCGCCTGGGAGGCCGCCGAGACCGATCAAGAGCGCGATGCCTACCTGGCACGCCGCGCCGAACTCGGTCGCCAACGCTTCGAGGCGCGCAATCGCCGACTGGCCCGCCAGGCACGGGAGAAGCGCATGGATCGCCAGAAGCGCTTGATACGCCTGCGCCAGCAGTCGGGCTCGGCTTCCGATTCGGGCAGCGCTGCCGGTGCCCACCAGGACCGACAGAGACAGATGGCCGTCAAGGCCGCGGAGCAGGCCCTGAAACGCGTAAGGCATCAGCTGGAAAGTGCCCGCCGCCGAACCGACGCCGACGCCGAGGCCACCGCCCTGGCCCAGTTGCCGGAAGCCGAAAGGCTGCTCGCTGAGGCACGAAAGGCACTGGAATAGGCCGCCACAGCCGAATGATGTAAAACAACGATTGCTAAATCAGCTAGTACCCACGCGAGGGGCGCCGGGGACAGGTCGAAGAGGAGGTCCTACGCCATGAACGCCCAGAAACGCCAAGAGATCTTCGCGCGGCTGCGTGACCACACCCCCGAGCCGACCACCGAACTGAACTGGTCCACCCCCTTCGAGCTGCTCACCGCCGTGCTGCTCTCGGCTCAGGCCACCGACGTGGGAGTGAACAAGGCCACCGCCCGGCTGTTCCCCGTCGCCAACACGCCGCAGGCGATTCTTGATCTCGGGATCGACGACCTCAAGGCGCACATCAAGACCATCGGCCTCTACAACACCAAGGCCGAGAACCTGATGAAGACCTGCCGGATCCTGGTCGAGCAGCACGGCGGCGAGGTCCCCCGCACCCGCAAGGCCCTCGAGGCGCTGCCGGGCGTCGGCCGCAAGACCGCGAACGTCATCCTCAACACCGCCTTCGGCGAACCCACCATCGCCGTGGATACCCATATCTTCCGCGTGGCCAACCGTACCGGAATCGCCAAGGGCAAGGACGTGGTCGAGGTCGAGAAGAAACTGCTGCGCCATGTACCCCGGGAGTTTCGCCAGGATGCCCACCACTGGCTGATCCTTCACGGGCGCTACACCTGCCTGGCCCGCAAGCCGCGCTGCGGCAGCTGTGTCATCGAGGACCTCTGCGAGTACCCCGAGAAGACCGAGTTGTGACAAGGGATCATGTCGGATTTAGCGACAACGCACACGGCTCCTGACGCGTCCCGGCTGGCACAAGTGCTCGCCGGCTGGTTCACTGGCAACATGATCGCCAACGAGACACGCCCATGGAAGCGATGAAATATCTGCTGCTGCCACCCGTTATCAATGCCCTGCTCATCCTCGTCGGCCTCGCTCTTGGCGCGCGCCACCTCACCGGCGGCCTGCTGGTCACCCTGGGCCTTGCCAGCCTGCTCGCCCTCTCCACCCCGCTGGTCAGCCATGCCCTGCGACAGGGGCTCGAACCTGCCCCCCTGGCCGGCCCCGGCCAACTGCGCCAGGCCCAGGCCATCGTGATCCTCGGTGGCGGACGCGACCCCGCCTCCGCGGAATTCGGCTGGGGCGATGCTCCCTCCAATGCCAGCTGGCGTCGGCTGGCCTATGGCGCCCACCTGCATCGCCAGACCGGGCTGCCGATCCTGGTCAGCGGCGGGCGCGTGCATGACGAGCACAGCGCCGAGGCGAGTCTGATGGCCGCGGCGCTGCGCGAGGTCTTCGAAGTGCCCGTGCGCTGGATGGAGGGACGCAGCAGCAGCACCGCCGAGAATGCTCGCTACACTGCCGAGATGCTGGGAGCCGATGGTATCGAGCATGTCGCCCTGGTCTCACAGGCCTGGCACCTGCCGAGGGCCGTGGCGGAATTCGAGCGTGCCGGCCTGACCGTCACGGCCGCGCCGACCGAGTTCGCGAACGCCTCACCGCCGGGCGTTCATGCCTGGATCCCCCGCGCCTACCACCTCCAACAGAGCACTCGCGCCCTGCACGAATGGCTGGGACGGGCCGAACTGGCACTGCGCAACCGGCTGCTGCGCCGCGGCGACTGACCCCAACGTCGAAGCGCCATGTCTGCCGTGAGGCGCTACGCTGGGCGCTTCGTTCCGTCCCACTCGACACGAGGCTCGACATGCTGGACCTGCTGATTCCCCTGCTGCTGACCGCTGCCTTCGGCGCCCTGATCGGCACGCTTTTCCGGTTGACGAACTGGCCCGGCCGCGAGCGCTCGCTGCTCTTCCCGCTGGTGGGTCTTGTCGCCGGCGTCACGGCCTTCTTTATCCACCTGGTGCTCAACCGGGTGACCGGCGCCCCAGTCTGGTGGCTGCCGGTGCTGGTGATCCTGCAGATCTGGCTATGGCTGGGACCACTGGGACCGAGGCGAAGGCCGAAGCATCGAGAGTAAGCCAACCAGCGTCATCCCAACGAGAACTCGCCGCCCTTCTCCACGGCACGGCGATAGGCCGGACGCTCGCGGCAGGCCGCCATGAAGCCCTTGAGCCTGGGGTAACCGGAAAGGCCGCCGCCGTTTTCCAGGGCGAGCAGCGGAAAGCTCATCTGGATATCCGCCGCCGTGAACGCCTCCCCGGCAAACCAGGTGTCTCGTCCGAGCTCGGCTTCCCAGTAGTCGCACAGCTGGCGGATCTGTGGCCCCAGCAACTGCTTCTCCACCCCGCGAGCGAAGAGCCGGCCCAGCGGCCTGGCCAGTGCCGGCACCGGCGGCTTGCCAAGCGAAGCGAACACCAGACGCATCACCAGCGGCGGCATGGCCGAGCCTTCGGCGTGGTGCAGCCAGAAACGGTAGCGCTCGCGGGCGTCACTGCCCGCCGGCGGCACCAGGTCGCCCGGCGCATCGTAATGCTCGACCAGATACTCGACGATCGCCCCGGACTCCGCGACAACGCGACCGTCCCGTGCCTCATCGCTGATCACCGGTGACTTGCCCAGCGGATGGATCTCGCGAAGCGAGGCGGGCGCCAGCAGGGTGCTGGGATCGCGAGGATAGGTGATGACCTGGTAGTCGACGCCGAGCTCCTCCAGCAGCCACAGGATTCGCTGAGAGCGGGAGTTCTCCAGATGATGGACCTTGATCATGGCGGCCTCCTCGATAAGCCCCCGGCCATCGGGGGCGATTCCCGCACCCTAGCACGCCAACGTCCTCGACTCCTGCCAAGGGCAATCGCAGTTTACTCGACGCGAGAGGCGCCGAGGACAGGTCGTAGGGGAGGTCCTACGCCAGGGGTGAGGAGCACTGCTCCGAACGGGCTGGCCATGGATGGCCAGCACCGGACCTGCAAGCGGAGCGGGACGCGAGAGCGCAGCAGGGCGTCGGTAGCGCCCAGGGAGGGGTTCACAGCGCCTCCCCGGAGGCCTGTCACCGGAACAGCCTCAAGCGTTACTTCCATCTGCGATAGCCCTCGACTCCTGCCAAGGTCGTCTTTGCCACCGCCCGGCCTGCCACTAGACTGATCGGTAACCCTGCATAAAAAGATCGCACACGCATAGGAGGGCACCATGTCCAAGGTGCTGGTGGTGGACGACGAAGCCAACATCGTTCTGTCCCTGGAATTTCTGATGCAACAGGCCGGCTTCCAGGTCGACACCGCCGAGGATGGCGAGAGTGCCCTGGCCTGTATAGAGGCCTCCCCCCCGGATCTGGTCCTGCTGGATATCAGCCTGCCCGGCATCAGCGGCTTCGACGTCCTCGAGCGGCTGCGGGGCGACCCCGCCCATGCCAAGCTGCCGATCATCATGCTCACGGCCCACGGACGCGAGGTGGAGCGCGAGAAGGGCCTGGCCCTGGGCGCCGACGACTACATCACCAAGCCCTTCTCGACCCAGGCGCTGGTCGACAAGGTCAAGACGCTGCTCGCCGAGGTCTCCTGATGGTCACGCGTGGTTCCCGCCTGCCTCGTCGCCAGCGACTGATCGGCCTCTGGCTGCTGCTCAGTGGTATCAGTATCTTCGGCGGTGCCGTCTTCGCCCTGTGGCTGGACAGCCTCGCAGGGCTCGAGGGCACGGCGCGCCTGCTGCTGTGGCTGGGCTGCTTCTCCGGCGGCGGCACCATCTTCCTGGTCGGCCTGCTGCTCGAGCGTCAGCTGTTCACCCCGCTGCGCCATCTTCAGGTGCAGCTGGCCCGCCTGGTGGCCAACCCGGATGCCCGCCAGGACTATCCGCCCGAGGGGTGGCTGCGCGGGCTGGGTCCCGACCTCATGCGCGTTCGCGAGGCCTGGCGTGCCGATCGCGAGCGCCTGGCCACGGCCCATGCCGAAGGCGCACGCAGTGCCGCACGCATCCGCCAGGAGCTCGAGACCCTGCTCCAGGTACTCGACACCCCGCTGCTGCTCTGCGATCACCATCGCCGGTTGCTGCTCTTCAACCAGGCCGCCGAGACGCTGTTCGACGGCCACCCCGGCCTGGGGCTCGGCAAGCGCCTCGACACCCTGCTGCCGATCTCGAGCCTTCAGGATGCGCTGGGCCAGCTGCCCGATGATGGGGCCCCGCGAGAGATCCTGGTCCCCTGCGACGAACGCTGGCTGCATGTGATTCTGCGTCGCGTCCCCGACAGCAACCACGAGACCCTCCTGACCCTGACCGACACCACGGCGGCCTGGACCAGCGAGATGGGCGCCCGCGCCGATATCGCCGAGATGCTGCCGGTACTGCGCCGCCACAGCGCCAGCCTGACCAGCGCAGCCGATGCCCTGGTCGGCGTGCGAGACGACGCCCCGACCGGAGAACTCGGTCAACGCCTGGAGGCGGTGATCGACGAGGAGAGTCGCGCCCTGGCCACCCAGCTCGAGCGCATGGGCCGGCTGATGGAAGACATGCATCGCGAGGGCGAGCGACTGGTCCCGCTGTGGTCCAACGACCTCTGGTCGTCACTCAACGAGCGCCAGGAGCGCGAGTCCCTGCGCATCACCCCCATCGGCATGCCCGCCTGGCTGAAAGGCGATGCCCCGGCCCTGCTGGCACTGCTGGCTTCCCTGCTGCCGCGGCTGTCGGCCCATTCCGGCCATGGCGAACTGGAAGGCGAAGTCTGCCTGGGCAACCGTCGCGTCTACCTCGACCTGATCTGGCGGGGGCGCCCCTTGGGCGAGAAGGTGCTCGACGAGTGGCGCGCCGAACGGCTGGACGCCCTGCCACTCGCGCCCCGGATCAGCGATGTCCTGCGCCAGCACACCAGCGATGCCTGGAGCCTTGCCGACGAAGACGGCGAACACGCCCGGCTGCGCCTGCCCCTGCCGGCCACAGAGCGCGTCGGCGCGCCGCGCCCGCGCACCCCGCCGCGTCCGGAATTCCACGACTTCGGCATCGCCGAGATGCCGTCGCCGGATGCCGAGCTGGCGGCCCGCCCCCTGAGGACCCTGGAGGTCGTGTCCTTCGACACCGAGACCACCGGGCTCGAGCTGCGCCGCGGTGATACCGTGGTCAGCATCGGCGCCTGCCGCATCGTCAATGCGCGACTGCTGGCCAGCGACATCTTCGACCTGAAGGTCGACCCGGAACGGCCCATTCCCCCCGCCAGCACGGCCATCCACGGCATCACCGATGACGACGTGGCCGGTGCGCCACCGCTCAACGTGGCCCTGCCGCGTTTTCGCGACTACATCGGCGAGGCGGTGATCCTGGCCCACAACGCCGCCTTCGACCTGCTGGCCATCCAGCCACCCGGCGGCGGCGTGGACTTCGACATGCCGGTTCTCGATACCCTGCTGCTGTCGCGGGCACTCGACGACAGCCTCGACGGCCACGACCTGGACAGCCTGGCCGACCGCTATGACCTCAGCTTTCCGCCCGGCACCCGCCACACCGCCCTGGGCGATGCGCGCGTCACCGCGGAGCTGTGGCTCTCGCTGCTGCCCCGGCTGGAGGCGCGCGGCGTCGAGACCCTGGAGCAGGCGCTGGCCCTGCAGGCCAGCGCCTTCGACAAGGAGGATGCCTTCGCCTCGTGAACACGCCACGCCTGAAGGAGCGACTGGTCGCACTGATCGTGCTGGCGGCCCTGCTCTTCACTCCGCCCCTGCTGCTGATCGCCGAGGGTGCCTCGGCGGGGCCAGGCTGGCTGGTGGTCTACCTGTTCCTGGCCTGGGGCGCCGTGATCGCGCTGATGGCCTGGCTGATGGAACGCCGGCACAAGGAGTGATGGCGGATGCAGGCTGATATCCCATGAGAAGCAGCGTCGTGGTCCTGACGGTAGCCTTCGGGTACCTGGCGCTGCTCTTCGTCATCGCCGCCTGGGGGGATCGCCGCGCCGAACAGGGCCGCTCATTGATCGGCTCGCCCACCGTCTATGCGCTCTCCATTGCCGTCTACTGCACGGCCTGGACCTTCTACGGCAGCGTCGGCCGCGCGGCCCAGTATGGCCCCAGCTTTCTGCTGATCTACCTGGGGCCGACCCTGGCGATGCTGATGGCGCCCTTCGTGATTCGCAAGATGGTGCGCATCGCCAGCGCGCAGCGCATCACCTCCATCGCCGACTTCATCAGCGCCCGCTACGGCAAGAGCTCGAGCCTGGGGGCCCTGGTGGCGTTGATCGCGCTGATCGGCATCACCCCCTATATTGCCCTGCAATTGAAGGCCATCACCGTCAGCCACGCCGTGCTGGTCAACTATCCCGAGGCCGCCGAGCTGCGCCTGGCCGACGAGAGCTTCTGGGCCGACAAGTCCTTCTGGGTGGCCCTGGTGCTGGCGGTGTTCATCATCCTCTTCGGCACCCGTCACCTGGACGCCAGCGAGCGCCACGAAGGCATGGTGGCGGCCATCGCCTTCGAGTCGTTGGTCAAGCTGGTGGCCTTCCTGTCGGTCGGGGTCTTCACCGTCTTCGTGCTCTTCAACGGCCCGGCGGATCTCTTCGCCCGGGTCGCCGCCGAGCCGGAACTCACCCGACTGATGAGCCTGGAGGCGGTGCCCGGCGGCGCCCTGGGCTGGGTGGGCATGCTGGTGCTGGCGTTCCTGGCCTTTCTCACCCTGCCGCGGCAGTTCCAGGTGCTAGTGGTCGAGAACGTCGACGAGCGCCACCTGAAGCGCGCCAGCTGGCTCTTCCCGCTCTACCTGCTGGTGATCAACCTCTTCGTGATCCCCATCGCCATGGCTGGGCTGCTGCTGGGTGACGTCAGCAGCGACCCGGACAGCTTCGTGCTCACCCTGCCCCTCTCGGCGGGGCTGGAAGGGCTGCCCCTGCTGGTCTTCATCGGCGGGCTCTCGGCGGCCACCGGCATGATGATCGTCGAGACCATTGCGCTTTCCACCATGGTCAGCAACCAGCTGGTGATGCCGTTGCTGCTGCGCTCGCGCCATCTCCAGCTGAGCATCCGGGGCGAGCTCGCCGGCTGGCTGCTGCGCATCCGCCGGGTGGCGATCCTGCTGATCCTGCTGCTCGGCTACCTCTACCATGCGCTGATCGGCGACGCCTACAGCCTGGTGACCATCGGCCTGGTCTCATTCGCCGCCGCCTGCCAGTTCGCCCCGGCGCTGCTGATCGGCATGTACTGGCGCGGCGCCAACCGGCTCGGAGCCGGGGTGGGCATGATCGCGGGCTTTGTGATCTGGGCCTGGACCCTGCTGATCCCGGGCTTTGCCCAGTCAGGCTGGCTGGATGCCGGCTTCCTCGCCCAGGGCCCCTGGGGCCTCGCCTGGCTGCGGCCCTATGCGCTGTTCGGACTCGAGGGCTGGGACATCTATACGCACTCGCTGCTGTGGAGCCTGGGGGCCAATGCCGGTCTGCTGGTAGGGATCTCGCTGTTCACCCGCCAGTCGCCGCTGGAGCAGACCCAGGCGGCGCTGTTCACCGAGGCCATGCACCCGGGGCTGATGGAGACCTCGCTGTGGCAAGGCCAGACCACGCGTGGCGAACTGCGCGCCCTGCTCGACCGCTACCTGGGGGGCGCCGCCACCGCGCGCGTCTTCGCCGCCCACCCCGACGAATCCGCCGACGACAGCCAGCCGGCACCACCGGAATTGACCGCCCGCGCCGAACAGGCCCTGGCCGGTTCGCTGGGCAGCGCCTCGGCGCGGGTGCTGATCGACTCGGTGGTACGCGGCGAGGCCCTGAACCTCGAATCGATCCTCAGCATCCTCGACACCACCTCCGAGACCCTGGAGGTCAACCGTCGCCTGGAGCAGAAGTCCAACGAACTGGCGCGTACCAGCGAGGAGCTGCGCGCGGCCAACGAGCGGCTGCGCGAACTGGACCGCCTCAAGGACGAGTTCGTGGCCATGGTGAGCCACGAGTTGCGCACGCCCCTTACCTCGATCCGCGCCTTTGCCGAGATCCTGCGCGACAGCGACGACCTGCCCGACGAGAAGCGCTGCCACTTCCTCGACGTGGTGGTGCGCGAGAGCCAGCGGCTCTCGCGGCTGATCGAGGAGATCCTCGACCTGGCGCGGCTGGAGAGCGGCCGCCTCACCCTCGAGCCCCAGCGCCTGGACCTGGTCGCCCTGGCCCGCCACAGCGTGGATGCGGTGCAGCGGCTGCAGGAGGACCGCGGAGTGAGCCTGGAGGTCGAGATCACGCCCGAGACGGCGATGGTCATCGGCGACCCGGACCGCCTGGAACAGGTGATCATCAACCTGCTCGACAACGCTGGCAAGTTTGCCGCCGACGATGACCCGAAGGTGCTGCTGCACCTCGAGCGCTACAAGAAAAACTATCGTCTCGCCGTGGAGGACAACGGGCCCGGCATCGCCGAGGACGAGCGCGAACGGGTCTTCGAGAAGTTCCACCAGATCCAGCAGCAGGAGGGTGGCGAGACCCGCGGTCGCCCGCGCGGCAGCGGGCTCGGCTTGCCCATCAGCCGCGGTATCGTCGCCCACCTGGGCGGACGACTGTGGGTCGAGGAAGCGCCAAACCTGGGCGGTGCCTGCCTGGTGATGGAACTGCCCGAGGCGCCGGCGGAAGATCCCCCAGGGTGATCCCCCTGGGGTCAGACCCTTAGGCAGACTTAGGCTCTATGAGCCTAAGTCTGCCTAAGGGTCTGACCCCAAACGACCCCAAACAGGGCTTAACTCTGGCGCGCTCTTCTCTGAAGCGCGCGGATCTGCTGCAGATCGTGACGCAACAGCAGGCGCTGATCCTCCCCCAGCCGGGCGATGTCCACCCAGCCATCCGGGGTGCGCACCTCGGTCAGGGCCAGGCGCTGCTCGTCGAGCATCAGCGCCTGCAGCCGCTCGAACGCCGCCGTCAGGGCCTGGGCACGCTCGGGGCTGAGCACCTCCCGCAGCACCAGTGCCACCAGCCGCGAGCGGGTATCCGGCGGACGCACCCCATGGCGCAGGGCCAGCAGGCGCACGGCGTTCACCAGCGGCAGCATCCCCTGGTGCTTGAGGTTGATGGCCCGCTCATGGGGCGCGTCCTCGCTGACGCCGCTGAGCCGGCCGAGCCGATCCAGGGCCACCGGCAGGTCATCGAGCAGGCTGGCCATCTCGTCGAGGAAAAGGTTGGATTCCGGCAGCAGGCTGGCCACTCGCTCGGTCAGGGCCTCGGCCAGCGCGGCCTCGCCAAGGACCGGATGGAAGTCGAGCAGGATGTTGGCCTGCTGTACGCGCTTGACGCGGCGCTCCGCGGTCCAGATCTCCAGCTGTGCAAGCCACTCCGAGAGGCGCTTGCGCCACATCGGCCAGCGGGCCATGACATGCCCCTGGCAGAGCGGAATCCCGGCCGCATCGAGGCGCTCGGTAAAACGCTCGCCCAGCGACTGAAAGTAGCCATCGATCTCGGTATGCCGGTCGTCGGGATAGTCGGCGATGATCATGGCGTTGTCCTGGTCCGGCGCCAGCAGGCTCTCGTGGCGTGCCCCCGAGCCCAGGGTCAGCACACAGAAACCTATCGGCGGCTCCCCCCAGCCCTGGCCGCGCATCTCCTCGAGAGAAAGTCCGATGGCTCGCCGATAGAGCCAATCATTGTGGTCGCTGATAAGCTGGCTGATGCGCCAAGCGGGCAGGTCGAGCCTGTCCAGGGCCTCCACCAACTGCCATTGCCAGGCGTGGGCCTCGGCCAGGGCGGGGGCAGGTCCCAGGTTCACCAGGGCCTGGCGCAGCGGGTCGAGCAGCACCGGCCAGTCGCTGGGGTCGGGCAGCGCGTCGTCGGCAAAGAGCGCTCGCCAGGGGGAAGGTCGGTGCAGCAGGCGCATGGAGACTCCGGATCGCGGAACGGATCGGCATGTCCTGAAGTATAAGGTGCGTCTCAGCGCGGCGAGAACATCTCGTCACCTACCTGATCGATGTAACGCTGCGCCTTGCTGACCATCAGGGCGTCACAGGCCTCACGACCGGGCAGCATGTCGGAGCGCTCGAAGCGATGCTCGAGCATCTCGCCACCCTCTCCGTCACTGGACGGCAACGGCTTGCGGATCCAGCCGCTGACGCGGTACTGGCCGCCCTGGTCGGCGGGTTCGGAGATGATCAGATAGCCCTTGTACTCCACCGGGTCGGCGGCAGCGGCGTTGCCGGACTTGCCGTCGTCACCGCCAAGCAGGCCGGAAAACAGTTTCTTTAGCATCGTGCTCTCCTCGCAGAGGGTAGGCCTCGAACCGAAGACGCCGGCGGCAAGCCGGCGTCGAGGAGGCCATGAAGGTCTGGCTCAGTCCTGCTTGCGGCCCTTGCCGGCGGCGATGCGCAGGCGCAGGGCGTTGAGCTTGATGAAGCCCTCGGCATCCTTCTGGTCGTAGGCGCCGGCATCGTCCTCGAAGGTGGCAATGGACTCGTCGAACAGCGACTGGTCGGAGCGGCGGCCCGCCACGGTGGCACTGCCCTTGTAGAGCTTCATGCGCACCACACCGGAGACGTTCTTCTGGGTCTCGTCGATGGCCGCCTGCAGCATGCGACGCTCCGGGCTCCACCAGTAGCCGTTGTAGATCACCTCGGCGTACTTGGGCATCAGCTCATCCTTGAGGTGCGCTTCCTCGCGGTCCAGCGTCAGCGACTCGATGGCGCGATGGGCACGCAGCATGATGGTGCCCCCCGGAGTCTCGTAGCAACCGCGAGACTTCATGCCCACATAGCGGTTCTCGACGATGTCGAGACGACCGATGCCGTTGTCGCCGCCCAGTTTGTTGAGCTTCTCGAGCACCTCATGGGGCCTCATCGGCACGCCGTCGATGGCCACGATGTCACCATTCTCGTACGTCAACTCGATGTAGGTGGGGGTATCCGGCGCGGCTTCCGGCGACACGCTCCAGCGCCACATCTCCTCCTCGGCCTCGGCCCAGGGGTCCTCGAGAATGCCGCCCTCGTAGGAGATATGCAGCAGGTTGGCATCCATCGAGTAGGGCGACTTCTTCTTGGACGAGAAATCCACCGGGATATCGTGCTGCTGGCAGTAGGCCATCAGCTTCTCGCGGGAGGTGAGATCCCACTCGCGCCACGGCGCGATCACCTTGACGCCGGGCTTCAGCGCGTAGGCGCCGAGCTCGAAGCGCACCTGGTCATTGCCCTTGCCGGTGGCCCCGTGAGAAATGGCGTCGGCGCCGGTCTGATTGGCGATCTCGATCAGGCGACGGGCAATCAGCGGACGGGCGATGGAGGTACCGAGCAGGTACTCGCCCTCGTAGATCGTGTTGGCCCGAAACATCGGATAGACGTAGTCACGCACGAACTCCTCGCGCAGATCCTCGATGTGGATCTCCTTGACGCCCAGCGCCTCGGCCTTGGCACGGGCCGGCTCGACCTCCTCGCCCTGGCCGATGTCGGCGGTGAAGGTCACGACCTCGCAGTCATAGCTTTCCTGCAACCACTTGACGATGACGGACGTGTCCAGGCCGCCGGAATAGGCGAGCACCACCTTCTTGACATCGGACATGCTGAGGCTCCTCTCGTAACATTCGCAAAACGCCGATTATAGCGCGGCGAGCCTGCAGCGAATACCGGCGACGCGACTCACTGAAGGCAAGCTGCTAGACTTTCGCGGTTTCGAGACAGATGGCCCAGACAAGGAGAGGTGCATGAGCGAGGCGATCGCCCGTGAACTCATGGCGCAGCGATTCCGCAGCTTCCTGCCCGTGGTGGTGGACCTGGAAACCGGAGGCTTCAACCCCGAGGGCGACGCGATCCTGGAGATCGCCGCAGTCACGCTGACCATGGATCCGGAGGGCAACCTGATCCCCGACGCCACCTACGCCTACCACGTGACGCCCTTCGAGGGAGCCAACGTGGAGCAGTCGGCGCTGGACTTCACCGGCATCCGCCTCGATGACCCGCTGCGCCGCCAGGTCGCCGTCAGCGAGGCCGAGGCCCTCGGTGAGATCTTCCGCCCGGTGCGCAAGTCCATCAAGGCCCATGGCTGCACCCGGGCCGTGCTGGTCGGCCACAATGCCGCCTTCGACCACGGTTTTCTCAACGCGGCGGTCAACCGCTGCGGCATCAAGCGCAACCCCTTCCATCCCTTCTCGAGCTTCGACACGGCCTCCCTCGGCGGCCTGATCTATGGCCAGACCGTGCTGGCCAGAGCCTGCCGCGCCGCGGGCATCGAGTTCGACAACAGCGCCGCCCACTCGGCGCGCTATGACACCGAGCGCACCGCCGAGCTGTTCTGCGCCATGGTCAACCGCTACAAGGATCTGGGCGGCTGGGCCCTGGCCCAGAGAGAGCAGGGGCTGGACGAGGAGCCATAGTGGCCAAGCGGCCAAGCAAACGGGGTCAGACCCTTAAGCAGGCTTTGGAGCTCCGCTCCAAAGCCTGCTTAAGGGTCTGACCCCAGAAGAATGACAAATAGCAAGAAACCCCACCAGAAGTTGATCTGGTGGGGTTTCACGTTTCTGCCATGCTACCTGCAGGCCGTCACCGAACAGCTTGGCGGCTCGGCGCTTGTAGCTTTTAGCTACTCAAGCATCATCCTTGTGCTTGGACGCGGTCTCCTTCACCAGCTTCTCCAGCTCGCCGTTCTGGTGCATCTCGACCACGATGTCGCAGCCACCGACCAGCTCGCCGTCGACCCACAGCTGCGGGAAGGTCGGCCAGTTGGCCACCTTGGGCAGCTCGGCGCGAATGTCCGGATTGTCCAGGACATTGACGAAAGCGAAGCGCTCGCCACAGGCCATCAGTGCCTGGACGGTCTGGGCGGAGAAGCCGCACTGGGGCAGCTGGGGGGTGCCCTTCATGTAGATAAGGATGGGGTTCTCACCGATCTGGCGCTCGATGTTCTCGACGGTGGTGCTCATGACATCTCCCTTTTCTCGTGTGTCAGGGTCTCGGTAGACCGGGCCTCGATGGATCGAAGCCGTCCGGCGTGCGGGGAATACCCGAGTAAGCTGGTCGGCCTTATGAATGAGGGCCATTCTACTGATGACGAACGCGTTGCGCATCCCCCGTGGCCTGGCTAGGATGGTCGTTTTTTCCCGTGGAGCGATACCATGGCCACTCGCCATTTCCTCACCCTGCTTGATCTGAGTTCCGACGAGCTGCGTTATCTGATCCAGCGCGCCATCTCGATCAAGAACGGCCTGAAGACCCACGGGCCAACCTACACCCCCTTCGCCAACCGCACCCTGGCGATGATCTTCGAGAAGTCCTCGACCCGTACCCGAGTCTCCTTCGAGACCGCCATGGCGCAATTCGGCGGCCATGCGCTGTTTCTCTCGCCCCGCGACACCCAGCTCGGCCGTGGCGAGCCCATCGCCGATACCGCGCGGGTGCTCGCGGAAATGGTCGATGCGGTGATGATCCGCACCTTTTCCCACGCCAGCCTCGAGGAGTACGCTGCGGCCAGCGCGGTGCCGGTGATCAATGCTCTCACCGACGACTACCACCCCTGCCAGCTGCTCGCCGACGTGATGACCTGGACCGAGCTGCGCGGCAGCGTCAAGGGCCGCACCGCGGTGTGGATCGGCGATGGCAACAACATGTGCCACTCCTGGATCAACGCTGCCCGCCAGTTCGACTTCCAGCTGCGTATCTGCTGTCCGGAGGGCTATGAGCCGCGACAGGATATCCCTGCGGCCGCCGGCGACCGCGTGACCCTCCTCCACGACCCCCAGCAGGCCGTGACGGACGCCGACCTCGTCACCACCGACGTCTGGGCCTCCATGGGCCAGGAAGAGCAGCAGGCCAGCCGCGAGGCGGATTTCGCCGGCTTCCAGGTGAGCGAGGCCATGCTCGACCGGGCGAAGGACGACGTGCTCTTCCTGCACTGCCTGCCGGCTCACCGCGGTGAAGAGATCAGCACCACCCTGCTCGATGACCCGCGTGCCGTGGTCTGGCAGGAGGCCGGCAATCGCCTGCATGCCCAGAAGGCGCTGATCGAATTCCTGCTGCTGGGGCGTGTGGAAGGGTGAAAGGGATGGCATCTTAGACCTTGGTATGACATCGACCTTCGTCTCATGTATAATGCGCTGCAGCATACCTAACCAGGAGATGCGGCAGCATGACACACGACAGCGACAGCACCGCCGGCATGCAACGCAGCCTGCGCCAGTGCCTCTCCAACATGGCCGCCCTGCTCTATCGTCACGGCTATGTGCTGGAAACGGTTACCGTTCCGCATCGCGGCCTCGATCGCAGTGACCTGAAGGCACTCGACAAGGCCGACCGTGACTGGGCAGCCTGCCAGCACATCCTCGAGACCAGCCGGGCCGCCACCTGGAATGAACAGCAATGCTTCGTGCTGACCGATCTGGGTCGCGAGCTGATGTTCGACATGTACGGCGAGGGCGCCGCCGACTGCGCCTGAGCCAGACCGCACGCCCCACTAAATGCCCGGCCATGCAACGAGATTGCGTGCCCGGGCATCTTTAGTTATGTTAGCAGGACTTGTCGGGGAGCCCCGGTACGCCAATGCGACGTACACGGGGGCTGAGATCGGTACGGCCGAACCCGTTGAACCTGATCAGGTTGATGCCTGCGGAGGGAACAAGCGCGTGTCACGCCTGCTCGCCCCCTGCCGCCATCCCGCCTGATCCGCCATGTCTCCTGCTGGATGGCCGATATCTTGACACCCTCCAACGATCACATCGCTGTCGCCGGCGCCGGCCTGCTGGGGCGTCTCGTCGCCTGGCAACTGCTCGCCGACGGCCACGCCGTCACCCTCTATGATGCCGGGGACCTGGAGGTCCCGCCAGCCGCCGCCTGGACCGCGGCCGGCATGGTCGCCCCGCTGTGCGAGACGGCGATTTCTGAGCGCTGCGTCTACGACATGGGCCGCTTCGCCCTGGCCCAGTGGCCACGCTGGCTCGAGGCCCTCGACGCCTCGTCGCTGTGGCAGCACAACGGCAGCCTGATGGTGGCCCATCCCCAGGACCTGGGCGAGCTCACCCAGTTTCGCCGCGACCTAGATCACGCCCTGGGCGGCGGCTCCCCCTGCCGGATGCTCGATGCCAATGAGGTCCAACGCCTGGAACCCGACCTGGCAACCGGCTTCCGCCAGGGACTGTTCCTCCCGGACGAGGCCCACCTGGACAACCGTGCCCTGCTCACACGCCTGCTGGACGAGATCCGCGCCCTGGGCGGTGAGTGCCGTGCCCACTGCCCGGTGGAGACCTTCCCCGGCGAGGTCGTCACCGCCGAGGGCCCCCGGCACTTCGACCTGGTCATCGACTGCCGTGGGACCGGCGCCCGGCCGCGCCACCCGAGCCTGCGCGGCGTACGCGGCGAGACCCTTCATGTCCAGACCGCCGAGATCCAGCTCTCGCGGCCGGTACGGCTGATGCACCCTCGCTACCAGCTCTATGTGGTGCCCAAGCCTGCGAATCGCTTCGTCATCGGTGCCACCCAGATCGAGAGCGAGGATCGTTCCCCCATGTCGCTGCAGTCCTCGCTGGAGCTGGGCAGCGCCCTCTATACCCTGTCGCCGGCCTTCGCCGAGGCCCGCATCCTGGAGCAGGGCGTCAACCTGCGTCCCGCCTTCCTCGACAACCTGCCCCATGTCACCCACCAGGAGGGGCTGATCACCGCCAACGGCCTGTTCCGCCACGGCTACCTGCTCGCGCCGGCGGTGGTCTGCCACCTGCTGGCCGGGATCCGCGGCCACGGCGACCGCCCCTTTGCTGATACCCTGGCGGCACGACCGCCGCAGGAGAATGCTGCATGAACGAGATCACCCTGCGCCTCAACGACGAGCCCGTCCGTCTTCCCGCCGGCACATCACTCGCGGATGCCCTGCAGGCCTGGCACTACGCCGACCGCCGGGTCGCCGTGGCAGTCAATGGCGAGTTCGTGCCCCGCTCCGGCTACGCCGAACAGCTCCTGCGGGACGACGACCGCATCGATATCGTGGCCCCGGTGGGAGGTGGCTGATGAACGCTGCACAGGATGACACCTTGACGCTCTACGGCGAGACCTTCGCCAGCCGCTTCCTGCTCGGCACCGCCCTCTATTCCTCACCCACGGTGATGCAGGAGGCCATCCGGGCATCCGGCTGCGAGATGGTCACCCTGGGGCTGCGCCGCCAGAACCCCGCCTCCGGCGACGGCGATGCCTTCTGGCAGATCCTGCGCGACAGCGGCTGCCGGCTGCTGCCCAACACCGCCGGCTGCCGCTCGGCGCGGGAGGCGATCACCCTCGCCCAGATGTCCCGCGAGCTGTTCGACACGCCCTGGATCAAGCTCGAGGTCATCGGTGACGACTACAACCTGCAACCGGACCCCTTCGGCCTGCTGGAGGCGGCCCGGGAACTGATCGACCAGGGCTTCAAGGTGCTGCCTTACTGCACCGATGACCTGATCCTCTGCCAGCGGCTGCGCGACGCCGGCTGCGAGGCGCTGATGCCCTGGGGCTCGCCCATCGGCACCGGCCTCGGCCTGATGAACCGCTACGCCCTCACGACCCTGCGCCAGCGTCTCGACGTGCCGCTGATCATCGATGCCGGCCTGGGGGCCCCCTCCCAGGCCGCCGAGGCCATGGAGATGGGCTTCGACGGCGTGCTGCTCAATACCGCCGTGGCGCGTGCCCAGCGTCCAGCCCTGATGGCCGAGGCCTTTGCCGAGGCCATCCACGCCGGGCGCAAGGCCCATCTGGCCGGGCTGATGCAGCAGCGCCAGACCGCCAGCCCCAGCACGCCCACGGTGGGACAGCCCTTCTGGCACCGCGACGGCGGATAAGCCCGACGCGGCCACCAGGCGAATTCAGGGCGATGATCGGGCCGGAGAGGGACTGGCCCTCATCCGCCCACACCACCTGGCATCATGCCTTTCAGCTGTTGCGGGCTCTCTACCGACTGCTGACGTAACCGGACCAGGTTATCACCGGGGCGAATGCCGACGGCAGGATCGTGGAGCGATCCACTTCTTGGCCGTTTACTGGGCGTGACATTGGTAAGTGCCGGAGAAACCAGCCTGAAGCCGGCGATCAAGCGCGCCGACCAAGGCCTGTACGCCGTCCCCCACTGTCAAGCTAGATGGAGCCTCAACTGCTGAGCTTGAACCTTTCGGTTGAGAGGTTTATTATATCTGTATTGATATAGATCCGCGATAGCCAAGAGGGGAAGATGTGGCGCGCAAGAAACCCGTCGCATTCGTCGGAGACTCGAAGGACCGCCAAGAAAGATATCGACCTGGGTAAGCAGCGATACAAAGAGCTGCCCTGAGCCCGGTCACCAAGCGAGGTGAGATCATGGCCATCGAGTATTACGACAGCGTGTGGGACGCCATCGAGGACACTCCCGAGGAGGCGCTGAACATGCGTCTGCGTTCCGAGCTCATGGCGAAGATCGCCGACCGTGTCAGGGAGTGGAGAATCACTCAGAAAGAGGCTGCCCACCGCCTGGGCATTACGCAGCCCCGTCTCAACGACCTGCTGAACGGCCGCATCAACAAGTTCAGCCTGGACGCTCTGGTCAACCTGACGGGACCGGCCCACTTTCGCCTTGAGCTGGAGATTGAGGACGAGAAGGAAGTGACTGCCTGAGAGTGACCATGATGTTGTTCATGGCGTCAGTCCGTTCTCATCAGAATTGGGGCGGGGATAACGTCATGGCGGGGAAGTCTGTTATCGTCTGCATCAGCTGATCTCTTTGAGACAAAAGGAGGTTTCCAGTGAGCAGCCAGACCCTTCCTGACACCATGGCCGCCATGCTGCTGACCGGGCATGGCGATGTTGACGCGCTGGTCTACCGCGACGACGTGCCGACCCCGCAGCCGGGACCCGGCGAGGTACTGGTGCGGGTGACGGCGACGGCCAAGAACAACACCGACCGCAAGGCCCGCGAGGGACTCTACCCGGTCAAGAAGGGCGAGGTGACGTCCTTTGCCATGGGCGGCGAGCCCACCCTGACCTTCCCGCGCATCCAGGGGGCCGATATCGCCGGGCGCGTGGCCGCCGTGGGCGAAGGCGTCGACGCCTCGCGGATCGGTGAGCGCGGCCTGCTCGACTTCAACCTCTATCCCGATGACCGGCGCGATATCAACCTGACCCCGGACTACTACGGCCACGGCGCCGACGGCGGTTTCGCCGAGTACGTCGCCGTGCCCTCGGACCAGTTCCACCACGTGCCCAACCCCGAGCTCAGCGACGCCGAGCTCGCCGCCATGGGCATGTGCTCCTACCAGACCGCCTACCATATGATGACCTCCGCCGGGGTCAAGGCCGGCGAAAAAGTGCTGGTATCCGGCGCCAGCGGCGGCGTGGGCACCGCGCTGATCCAGCTGTGCCGCATCGTCGGGGCGGTACCCTACGCGGTCAGCCAGCAGGAGAAGGCCGAGGCACTCAAGGCGCTGGGCGCGGAAGCGGTCATCGACCGTGGCGACCTGGCGGGCTTCGCCGAACGCGTGCTCGAGGCCACCAGCGGCGCGCCCATCGATGCAGTGATGGACCTGGTCGGCGGCGAGATGACCGACTGCTTCATCGACACCATGATCCAGGACATGAAGGCGCGCCGCAGCTACCCGCGGCTCTCCATCGCCGGCGCCAGCGGCGGCAACATCTCGGAGATCCTGTGGACGCGCATCTACCTCTACCAGGTGCAGATCTTCGGCGTCTCCCACGGCACCCGTGAGGAAGCCGAGCAGCTGATCGCCTGGATACGCTCCGGCGAACTCAAGCCGGTGCTGCATGCCGCCTTCAAGCTCTCCGACCTGCACCAGGCCGAGCGCTACTTCGTCAGCCGCGACCGCAATTTCCTGGGCAAGATCGTGATCGTCCCCGACAGCCAGTGGGACGAGCATGGCGCGCCCTTCGCCCACGAGGGACACTGATGAGCCAGGAACTGACCCTGCAACTGATCGACACCCATGCCGGCGGCGACGTCAGCCGCATCGTGGTCGGCGGTATCGAGCCCCTGCCCGGCGCCACCGTCAGGGACCAGATGCACTACCTGCGCGACGATGCGGATGGCCTGCGCAAGCTGCTGCTGGAGGAGCCCTACGGCATCCCCGAGATGTCGGTGGACCTGCTGGTGCCCGCCACCGACCCCGCCGCCGAAGTGGGCTACATCATCATGGAGGTGATGGGCTATCCGATCTATTCCGGCTCCAATACCATCTGCACCGCCACCGCGGTGCTGGAAAGCGGGCTGGTGCCCAAGCAGGAGGGCCGCCAGCGCTTCAAGCTGGAGTCGCCGGCCGGCCTGGTGCAGATCGAGGCGCTTATCGAGAACGGCGTGGTAGAAACGATCACCTGCGGGGGCCTGCCCAGCTATATCGATACCTACCGCGCCAACATTCATGTGCCCAATCTGGGCGACATTACCTACAGCATCGCCTACAGCGGCGGCTTCTATGCCCTGGTGGATGCCGCCGAGCTGGGCTTTCATCTGACGCGGGACGAGGAGCGCGACCTGGCCCACTGCGCCCACCAGATCGTCGAGGCGATACAGGCCGAGCGCGGCTTCTCCCACTACACCCTGGGCGACGTAGGCCCGCTGCCCTTCCTGCACTTCATGGGCCCCGTCGAGCAGGTCGCCGACCATTTCTATCGCTCGCGCTCGACCACCTATGTGCATCCCGGCGTGATCTGCCGCAGCACCACCGGCACCGGCACCTCGGCGCGCCTGGCGCTGATGCACCATGAAGGACGCATTCAGCCCGGCGACAGGCTGGAAACCGTCTCGCTGCGCGAGACCGGCTTCATCGGCGAGTTCACCGGCATGCGTCATGAAGGGCCGCATACGGTGGTGGAGAACACCATCACCGGCAAGAGCTACGTACTGGCCCGCTCCGACATCGTGGTCAACTGCGACGACCCGATGGTCCGCTGCGACGGCCTGCACCACATCCTCAGCGCCGCCCAGGCCGTGTCCGACTGAACACCGATCATTGCGAGCCGGGCGCGGCGATGCGCCCGGCGGCGGGCTTCAGCGCCAGCGCCAGTCCAGCTCGAAGGGCACGATGTCGCGGAAGGCGCCGGAGCGGGCCATCTCGCGTCGCAGGGGAAAGGTCGCCAGGGCATCAATGGGGTCGAGTCGCGCCAGTCGCTCGAAGTCGAGGTGCTCCCACGATTCGCGGGACACCTTGGCGCTGAAGAGATACTGGACCCGAGCAGCGCTGCCGTCCGGCGCCTCGACCTGCCGGTAGCCGGCGACCAGCGCGCGTTCGATTCGCGGCAGCCGCGCGAAGATCGTACCCAGCACACGAAAGGCCACGCCATGCACGTGGCGCCGATAGAGCTCGCGCTGCCGCGTGGCGCCCAGCTTGCGCGGCGAGAGCTTGAGCCGCTTGGCCGGCATGGTCCAGTAACGGTCTGGCAGCTCCTCCTCGCCCGGCAGATCGATATCCAGGGCGATGGTGCGCAGGTCATCACTCAGTTCGAAGTCGATCAGCGTCTCGCGTGGCCAGCCGAGCTCGTCCAGCCGCTCGTCCAGCGTCTGCTGCATGGCATCGGGATCGTCCCAGGCCGCCACTTCCTCGCGCTGCTGACGCTCGAACTCGCGGGCATCGAACGCGGCCTTCTGCCACTCCCAGTCACGATAGGCCTCGGCATGCGACGCCTCGCGGCGCTGATTCTCCCGCTCGAGCCGTTCCCGGGCATTCGGCAGGAGGGCGTGCCACCAGCTGGGCGCTTCCGGGGATACCGGCGCGGGAGGCGACACCGGGTAGCTGCGCGGCTGATAGCCGGTGGCCGTCGGCGGTGGCGTCTGCTCATGCAGACGGTCGAGCCAGTCGAGCTCGGCATTGAGGCGCTCACAGTGGGACTCGAGCGCTTCGCGTATCGCCTCCTCCCCGTGGCGCCTCAGCACGCGGGCCTCGGCATCGGGAATCCGACGGCCATCGGGATGGCGATAGCGGATCTCCCCGTTGGCGGCGATATCGAGATGCACCGGCAGGGTTTCGCCGCCCTCCCCGCTTGCCAGCTGCAGGTGAATGCCCGGCGGGCCGACCGAGAGCCCGGGGCGCAGCTTGCAGGTAGTGAGTCGCACCCCGGGTGCGAGACGAATGCGGCGCTGGAAGCGAAACCCCACGATGGCCTCTCCCTGATGATCGGTCCCGAGTGACAGGGTACTGCACTGCGCGCCTTCCGTAACGGGGATGTGGGCCAGCCTTCCTATGCCACGGGGGCGAACAGCAGCGCCAGGTCGTCTTCGTTGAACAGCGGGCCCTCGCCCTGGCGTTCGGCGCCGCCTTCCAGGATCGAGGCGGCGAGATCCGCCTTGCGTGCCTGCAGATCGAGGATGCGCTCCTCCACCGTGCCGGCGCATACCAGCTTGTAGACGAACACCGGATTCTGCTGCCCCAGCCGGTGGGCGCGGCCGGTGGCCTGAGCCTCCACCGCAGGGTTCCACCAGGGGTCGTAGTGGATCACCGTGTCCGCCGCAGTGAGGTTGAGGCCCGTTCCGCCGGCCTTGAGGCTGATCAGGAACACCGGAATCTCGCCCTGCTGGAACAGCGCCACCCGCTGGGTGCGAGTCTTGCCCGGGGTGTCGCCGGTAAGCGTGGTAAAGGGGATGCCATCGCGCTCCAGGGCCTTGCCGATCAGGCCGAGCATCTCGGTGAACTGCGAGAACACCAGGATGCGCCGCCCCTCCTCGATCAGGGGCGGCAGCAGCTCGCGCAGCTGCTCCAGCTTGGCCGAGCGGCGCACCTGCTTCGCGCTGTCCAGCTTGACCAGACGCGGATCGCAGCAGACCTGGCGCAGCTTGAGCAGCGCATCGAGCATCACGATGCCGGAACCGGCCAGGCCGCGCTCGGCGATGGCCTGCTGCACCCGCTGATGCTGGGCCAGGCGCAGACTCTCGTAGAGCTCGCGCTGGGTGCCGCTCAGGGTGATCTCGCGCTGGGTCTCGGTCTTGTCGGGCAGTTCCCCCAGCACCTGCTGCTTGGTACGCCGCAGCATCAAGGGCGCGATGCGTCGCGAGAGACGCTGGCTCAGGGTCGCGTCGCCCTCCTTCTCGATGGGCGTGCGAAAATGCTGGCCGAACCACTGCTGGCTGCCCAGCGCGCCCGGCGCCACCGCATCCAGCTGGGCCCACAGCTCGCCCAGGTGGTTCTCCAGCGGGGTGCCAGTCATCGCCAGCGCCCGTCCGGCATTGAGCTCGCGCACCGCGCGTGCCGTCTGGCTGGCGGCGTTCTTGATCGCCTGGGCCTCGTCGAGCACCAGCAGGCCGAACGTGATCTCACGCAACCGCTCTACATCGCGGATCAGCAGCGGATAGGTGGTCACCACTAGGTCGGCGTTGGGCAGCGCCTCCTCGATCTGACGCTGGCGCTGGGCCTTGCCGCCCTGCAGCGCCACCACCGTGAGCTCAGGGGCGAAGCGTGCCGCCTCGGCGCACCAGTTGCCCACCAGGCTGGTCGGCGCCACCACCAGCACCGGGCCTTCCAGCACCCCGCGGGCGCGCTCGTCGAGCAGATGGGCCAGCACCTGCACGGTCTTGCCCAGGCCCATGTCGTCAGCCAGGATGCCGCCGGTGTCGAGCTCGGAGAGAAAGCGCAGCCAGGCCAGGCCGCGGGCCTGATAATCGCGCAGCTCGCCCACGAAACCCTGGGGCGACGGCAGGCTGGCGGGCAGTGCCTTGAGCCGTTGCGCCAGCGACGCCACATCGTCTCGCCCCGCCCAGCGCTCGTGCTCGGCCAGCGGCGCCACCCGCTCGGCGGCGGTCACCGGCAGCTGCAGCGCCGCCTCCGGGTCGCTCTCGTCGCCCAGCCAGTCGAGAATCGGCGCCATCAGCCCGCGCAGCCGGGCGAGCGGCAACACCAGGTGGCGCTGGTCATCCAGCGCCACCGACCAGCTCGCTTGCTCGGGTTCATCATCCGGGGATTCCAGCGGGAAATCCGGGTCCTTGAGCAGCTGACGCAGGATCGGCAGCAGGTTCATGCGCTCCCCCTCCACCTCGATATCCAGCGCCAGGTCGAACCAGCCGTTGCCCGCCGGCTCCAGTTCGCCGTGCCATGTCTCCGGCTCGAGATAGTGCGGCTCGGGGGGGAAGGCTTCGCTGAGCTCCACCAGGCAACCCGCCTCGCGCAGCCTGGCAATCATCTCCCACCAGCCATCGGTTCCGGCCAGGTGGGTCGGCCACTCGGCGGCACGGGTCGGCGGCTCGCCGCGGATGGGCAGCAAGAGCGTCCAGGGCGGCAGGTCGAGATGGGCCGGCACCGCCTCGGTCTCCTGCAGCCGCTCCAGGGTGACCATGCCCGGGGGCAGGCCGTGAATCAGCGCCAACTCCGCCTCGGGATCGCGCTTGATGGTGAGCCGCTGGCTATCACGAAAGGCCTGGGCGGTATCACCCGGCTCGGGGGGCACCTCGATGCCGTCATAGTCGAAGCTCACGACCCCGGCACCGACCCGGATCCAGCGCGGCAGGGGCGCGCCGTCGCGAAAACCCAGCTGGCCCTCGGCGACCCGCATGGTGACCTTGAGACGCGGCGAAACCCCCTCCAGCACCCGCTCCTCCACCCGCTTCGGCGTCGGCAACTGGCCGGCCAGCGCCGAGGTCCTGCGCAGCCGATCATTCAGCCAGTCGCTCATCTCGGGTGGCAACGGCGGCGATCGACGCAGTCTCATCAGCAGCGCGGGGTCGCCCGCCATGCGACCGAATCGGCCATGCCCGGGGTCGAGATAGCAGAGCCCGCGGCCCGCCCGAGCCATGATCGCTTCCGCCGAAAGCAGCCCCTGCGGAGAGGTATCGGCCTGCAGGTGCTGCACGCCTTGCGCATCGGGTTGCCAGCTCGGTGCCAGTTGGCAGTCGGGTCCCGGTTCGAGTTGCTGGCCGGTCTGCTTGCGCAGGAACAGCAGCGGCGGCACCTCGCTTTTCAGCAGCGACCAGAGAGCGCGCGCCTGGAAGGCGTGGGATATCAGCGCCCAGCGGCGATGATCGCTCCCCCAGAGGGTATCGATTTCACCGTGCAACAGCAGGTCGAGCGCCTCCTCCTGCTCGGGGTTCCAGCCGCCCTCGGGCGCCGGCACCAGCTCACCCGAACCGCGCGCCTCGATCACCCGCGGTGAAACCCAGCCGCCGTGGCGCTTGCTCTGGCGCGAGGGGCGCAGCCACACCGGCAACACCTTGAGCACCGGCTCGATGCCGTAACGGGTGGTGGTGTCCAGGAACAGCCCCAGGCGATGCGCTTCGCCGACACGCTCGCCTTCTCGCACAGCGGCGGGAGATTGCTCCCACTGTGCCAGCCAGGCCTCCCAGCTACGCCTCAGCGTTTCATTATCCTTGGCAGCCTCGACCGCCCCGGGCAACGCAGGGGGCGCCGACATGTCATCGCCCACCGCTGGAACTCCCGCACCCAGTTCGTCGAGGAATGTCTGGATCAGCGCCACCGCATGCTTGCAGCCGACGCCGACCGGGCAGCTGCAGTCGGTGAAGAGTTCGTCATCGGCGCCATCGGCGTATAGCGACACTTCGGCATGATACGCCTGCTTCCGGCTCCCCATGACCTCCGCCGTCAGCACGACCATATCGCCATCGAGTTCCAGACCAACGCCATCCAGCACCCGTCCCTGCTTGGCATAGCGCCGGCCGCGCTCCAGCGAACCCGCATCGAAGAAGCTCTGCCAGTCGAGCTGATGGAGAGCGACGAACATCGTTTTGGCGTGATCGGCAAGGCGGGGATCGGACACGGAGGCTCCTCATTAGTTGGGGGTCATGGACTGGGTCAACCCCTTAAGTAGATTAAAGGGGTTGACGCAATGCGCAGGGCGTGTGAACAAGCGCTGCTCCGCCAGGCACGGTCAGTCACTGCCAAACAGGTCCCGGGTATAGACCTTGTCGCGAACATCCTCGAGCTCGATGGCCATGCGGTTGCTGAGGATCACGTCGGAAAGTGCCTTGAAGGCCTCGAAGTCGCGCATCACACGTGAGCCGTAAAAGGTCTCCTCTTCGAGCACCGGTTCATAGACCACCACCTCGATGCCCTTGGCCTTGATGCGCTTCATCACGCCCTGCATGGCGCTGGCGCGGAAATTGTCGGACCCCGTCTTCATGATCAGCCGGTAGATCCCCACCACGCGCGGCTTGCGCCGCAGTACCGACTCGGCGATGAAGTCCTTGCGGGTGCGGTTGGCCTCCACGATGGCCTGGATCATGTTGCTCGGCACATCCTGGTAGTTGGCCAGCAGCTGCTTGGTATCCTTGGGCAGGCAGTAGCCGCCGTAGCCGAACGAGGGGTTGTTGTAGTGCTTGCCGATGCGCGGGTCGAGCCCCACCCCTTCGATGATCTGGCGGGTATCCAGGCCGTGGGTCTCGGCGTAGCTGTCCAGCTCGTTGAAGTAGGCCACCCGCATGGCGAGATAGGTGTTGGCAAACAGCTTGATCGCCTCGGCCTCGGTGCTGTTGGTGAAGAGCACCGGCACCTCGTCATCCAGCGCGCCCTGCTTGAGCAACCCGGCAAAGGTCTCGCCGCGCGCGGAGTGTTCGCCGACGATGATCCGCGACGGATGCAGGTTATCAAAGAGCGCCCGGCCCTCGCGCAGGAACTCCGGCGAGAAGATCAGGTTGTCGGTGCCGAAGCGCCGGCGAGCCTCCGCGGTGTAGCCCACCGGCACGGTGGACTTGATCACCATCACCGCTTCGGGGTTGATCGCCATCACGTCCTGAATCACCGACTCGACGCTGCGGGTATCGAAGGTGTTGGTGCTCGGGTCGTAGTCGGTGGGGGTGGCAATCACCACGAAATCCGCATCGCGGTAGGCGGCCGCCTTGTCCAGGGTCGCCGTGAAGTCCAGCGGATGGTGGGCCAGAAAATCGCTGATCTCGGCGTCCTCGATGGGTGAGACCCTGGCATTGAGCTGGGCCACCCGATCGGGGACGATATCCAGCGCCACCACATGGTTGTGCTGGGACAGCAGCATGGCGTTGGAGAGGCCGACGTAGCCGGTACCGGCAATGGCAATTTTCACAACTGCTCCTTATGCTTGGGGGTCATGCTTGGGGGGTCAGACCCTTAAATCCGCTTAAGGGTCTGACCCCGACCCATCTGAATTCTTGCGAAAAATAGCAAAGACGCGCTTTCCCGTCTCCGCCTGCCAGCGCCAGATATGCGTTACCAGCCCTCCGGCGACCATGCCGAACACGTAGACGCCACTGCCGAATGCCATGTACGACTCGAACTGGTTAACCACCAGCCAGAACACGAAGAACACCACGGCAAACAGCGCCATGTCGCCCGGCATCACCCTCGCGCGCCAGGCGTTCCAAGTCCCGAAGCCTACCCAGGCGGCCAGTGCCACGAAGACTCCCACGCCCAACAGTCCGTAGGCCACCCACAGCTCGAGGACGCTGTTATGCAGGTGACCAAAGCGTTCCTCGTAAAGGGGAGGCAGCCACTCGGTATGGTCCATGACCAGCCCGCGGGCTTGCCCGCCCCACCCGATCACCGGGCGCTCGGCGATCCATTCCCCGGCGGCCCGCCAGGAATGGATGCGTATGCCGATGCTGGTATCAGGCACTTGCGCCAGCTCACCGGCAATAATCTGACCGATAACCTGCCGCTCTTGCCCCAACCGGCGCTCAAGAGTCTCGTGGAAATAGCTCCCCACCAGCACTACCAGCAGTATTATCCCACCCATGATAGCGGCCATGCGTCTGATAGCCCGGGGATGGCCGGTAGCACATACATATACCCCCCAGCACAGGCCGGCCGTGCAGAGCGCCAGCAGCAAACCCAGCCAGGCCGCGCGTGTCTGCGTCACCAGTACGCCAGCGATGCAGATGCCGAGCCCCAGCGACCAGCCGATCACCCGCAAGGGGCGCCACGGACCGGCCCCCAGGAAACGAGGCGACATGGTCACCAGGCCGAGCAGCACCGTGCCCAGCAACATGGCATCATGCTGGGCATTGCGGTTGGAAAGACCGACCCGCCCGCCAGCAAGCCCCCGCTGCCATACCGACCAGTCGGTAAAGGGCGGCAGCATCACCAGCACCACCCCCAGCGCCGCCAGCCCCCAGAGCCACCACGTGAACCGCGTGTTACCGCCCAGCCACCAGGCCACGCCGATGAACAGGAACAGCTTGGCCAGGCGATCCAGCTGCGGGATGCTCGATATCCACTCGGGGTGATGGACATAGCCGCCTGCCCAGGAGATCAACTGCACCAGCACCGCCATCAGCAACAGCCACAGGGGCGCCGATCCCCGGATATCCTTTCCCCAGCCAAGCACCGCGACAAGCCCCAGCAGTGCCATCAGGGTCCCGGCCGGTTCTCCCACGGCCGGCCACAGCAAGCGAAGCGTGGCATAGGCAAGCAGCGCTGCCAGGGCAACCCACGTCAGCGGCGCCGGGGTCGACCAGGCAGCCTCGGGCAAGACGCCCTCGATGTTAGGAGGTTCCCTACCCATCCATGGTCATCCTTTTCAGTCGGGGCGAAACCATACCAGAGCCAGCAGCACCGTCACTGTTCTCAAGCGAAGCGAACGGATAACGCAGGAGACCCGGCACCAGGGCCGGGTCTCCTGCTCCACCAGAGCACTGACGAGTAGGCGTCAGCTAGTGCCCAGCTTTTTTCTTGGCCATGCCCTGACCTGCACCACCTTACCGCCCGGCTTGGCGGGCGTCAGCAAGTCAAAGGATTCACCGCTATAAGCGAACCCACTCACGCCTTGCTTCAGGCTCTCGCAGGCGAGGTAGCTGTCCAGCTGCTGTTCGGCCTGGTGCAGGGCTTCCAGCAAATCCCGTAAGGTCGCTGTCGGCAGCACCTCCTCCTGGGCCCGCATGATCTTCGGATGCGACGTGCCGATCACATTGTCACCGATCAACAGCTCCTCATAGAGCTTCTCGCCGGGTCGCAGGCCCGAGAACAGGATCTCGATATCGCCATCGGGGTTGGCCTCGTCCTTCACCTCCAGCCCCGTAAGCTGAATCATGCGCCGTGCCAGATCGTAGATCCGCACCGGGTCGCCCATGTCGAGGACAAAGACATCCCCGCCCCGGGCCATCGAGCCGGCCTGAATCACCAGCAGCGCCGCCTCGGCGATGGTCATGAAATAGCGGGTGATCTCGGGATGGGTGACCGTGACCGGCCCGCTATTGGCGATCTGGTGCCGGAACAGCGGCACCACCGACCCACTGGAGCCCAGCACATTGCCAAATCGCACCATCGAGAAGATAGTGCGATGCTCATCTGCCTGGCCATGGCGGGCGGCCAGATCCTGGAGCACCAGCTCGGCCATGCGCTTGGTGGCACCCATGACGTTGGTGGGCCGTACCGCCTTGTCGGTGGAGATCAACACGCAGCGCTCCACACCCCATTTCGCTGCGCTCTCCGCTACCACCCGGGTGCCGTGGATATTGTTACGCACCCCTTCCAGCACGTTGTTCTCGACGATGGGCACGTGCTTGTAAGCCGCCGCGTGGTAGATGGTATGCACGCCGTAGCTGCCCAGCGTGGCTTCCACTCGCGTCCGGTCACACACGCTGCCCAGCAAGGGATAGATAGGGAACTCAAGACCCATCTCATGCTTCAGGGCTTCCAGTTCCCGGTCGATGGTGTACAGCCCGTATTCGCTGATCTCATAGAGCACCAGCGCCCGAGGCTCGCCGCGCATTACCTGGCGGCACATCTCGCTGCCGATGGAGCCGCCCGCGCCGGTTACCATCACCACGCGGTCGCGGATGCTGGCGTTCAACAGATCTTCCTGAGGTGGCACCGGATCCCGGCCCAGCAGGTCTTCCAGCTCTACCTCTCGCAGCTGGTCCAGGCGGGCATCGCCGGAGACGATCTCCGGCATGGAGGGCACCGTCTGCACGTGCACGGGCAGCTCCGTCAGCTTATCGAGCGCCTGCTTGCGCTGGGCCTTGGTGGCATTCGGCATGGCCAGCAGAACACGACGAATCTTGAGCTCGTCGACCATCTGTGCGGCCCGTTCCGGGGAATAGACCTTGACCCCCTTGATGGTGCTGCCCCACAGGGCCGAATGATCATCCAGAAAGGCCGCCACATAGAACTCGCGACCATTGCCCAGCGCCATCGCCAGCTGCACCCCGGCCCCCCCGGCACCATAGATCGCTACCGCCTGCTTCTCGGTGTAATAACGGATCAACCATTGATAGTAACTCCGCACCAGCAGACGCGTACCGCCCACGTATACCAGCGTGACGAGGGCGAAGTTCACCGGCACGGAACGGGGGAAATCCTGCCACTGATAGAAGTACGCTGCCGCCCACATCATCAACGCCAGCAGCGACGAGCCCTTGATCACCGCCCACATCGCCTGGGGGCCCATGAAGCGCACCACCGCGCGGTAGAGGCCCAGCTTGGCAAAGATGAACACCCCCACCACCGGCACCACCAGGAACAGCCACCAGAAGGGCTCGATGTAGCGCGCTGGCCACCACTCGGACAGGCGCAGCGCATAGGCCGACCAGAGTGCCAGCGGCAGCGCCACGAGGTCCGCTGCGACCATGATCATTCGCTTCCGCGAACGGCTCAGGGTCGTGATCCGCTTATGCATGCTGTCAGATCGGTTCATACTCAATTCCTTGAGTTTTCAGACAAATATGGCCGGGTCCGCGGCCTTTCTGTCGAGTCAGGTGTTGAAGAGATATCAACGGAGAATTCTACTCTGGGTATTCGAGGGTCACTAGCAGGGATGCGATCACCGCCTGGCAGGGGAAGCCCGCCCCCGCAGGTCAGACCCCGGCGGAGGACACCCCGCCAACCAAAGGCACCAACACATGACTGCCACGAGGCGGGGTCTGACCCAAGGGGCTGCGCCCGCGTATCCACCATCTCCAGTCACCAAGACATGACCAACTCAAGCAGTGCCGTCATGACCTGACGCGATCCCCCCGGCCCTTGCCGGTCACGGTCATCACTATGTAGCGGAAATAGGCCGCCACCGTCAGGCTCTGCAGCATCTTCTGGTCGGTCTCCGCCAGCAGCCGGGGGGTGGACATGTCGATGTCATCACCATCCCGGGGGTCAGACCCTTAAATCCCCTTAAGGGTCTGACCCCCTGGGGAGCGCGGGGGCAGATATCGTCCAAGCGCCGGGCCTCCTCCGTCACACATCAAAGTCATCCAGCTCGTCGCTGGCGTTTTGATGCAGCAGGTGGGGAAAGGCCCGAGCTACCGCCCGCGTGGTGGGCAGGTCCCGTATTTCATGATGCAACAGGCTGGCCACCAGCCTGGCCTGCGCTTCATCACGGTGTCGCTTGAGTGGTTCGCGATCCGCGCGTTGGCTCACGTACCACTTGTGTAACACGAACGCCCGGGGATCAACCGTCGACAGCCGAAGCGGCATGCCCCGCTCGTCGAACAAGACCGCGGTGAAGCGGGGCGATGCGATCAGCCATTTCAGTGACGTAATGGTCACCGGTGTCAGGTCCTGGCTGTCCAGCAGACGCTCGAAATCGTTCATCTGCAGAGGGTCACCGCCCCCCTGGGTGATGAAGTCGACACGATAACCGGCGTCGTTGACCGCGCAGAACATGAACGTCGAGTCCGCGAAGGGTTGAAAGGTCCTGTCGGTCCGCCTGATCAGGGAGAGCAGCCCCTCGGGATTGACCTGGGCCGCGATACGGACCCCCTGGCGCGCATCCATCAACACGTCAACGTCCGACGTGGCCAGATGCTCAGGCTCGATCCGCGCACCGGCCCGCGCCTCATAGGCGTAGAGCGCATGAGTGCCGATAATGCGAAAGGGCACGTCCTGACGCTGCAGGGCGCGAATAACCCGCGCAGCGGTGAGCGGGAAGCGGTGCAAACCATTGGCCCGCACATAGGCCGCATGCGTCTTCAACTGCTGTTTCAGGGCCTCTTCCCGCGCCTTGTAAGCTGCCTTCCTGGCATCGAACGACGCCTTGATGGATTCCGTCTCGGCTGAACGCGCCCCCAGCGATTGGTTCTTGCCGTGGGAATAGGCACGGTAGAGGTATTCTCGACCGGCGATACGCTTCCAGTGCATGGATCCAGCCACCTGGCGCGCTTGCCCCCGATGCGACTCCAGCGCCTCGAAGAGCTGAATCGCATTGGTCGCCACCCTGGCCTGCTCCAGTTCGAGTCGCGTGTAGCTCACGTGGCGCCCTCTTCCGCTACCCTGCTCGGCAGATTAACTAAATCAACACGCAAACACCAGGAGATTTAGTTAAAAACACTACCTTAAAAACACTACCTTTGGGGTCAGACCCTCACTACCTTTGGGGTCAGACCCTTAAATCCCCCTAAGGGTCTGACCCCGGGGCATTCATCCCTGGCGGAAGTGGTCAATATACCACGGTATGGCCTCACTGATGCCTTCCACGATGGTATGGCTGGGGGCGTGAGTGGCGCACGTCGCCGGGGCGGAAATCCCGGTAGGTAGGGGTCTGGGCGTAGCGCACCCCCTGCTCGGCCAGGGCACCGCGCAGGTACTCGAACAGCTGGTTCAGGGTGGTGCGCCCGCTCACCGCCACGTTGTAGACCTCCCCCTGGGCCGCGTCGTCCGCCGTGGCGGCCAGCAGGTTGGCCTGCACGGCATTGGCGATATAGCAGAAGTCGCGGCTGGTCTCGCCGTCACGGTTGATAAACAGCGTCTCGTCGGTGAGCATCGCGCCGGCCCACTTGGGGATCACCGCCGCATAGGCGCCGTTGGGGTTCTGGCGCTTACCGAACACGTTGAAGTAGCGCAGCCCGGTGGCCTTGAAGCCGTAGGTCTGGGCGAAGACATCGGCATACATCTCGTTGACCACCTTGGTCACCGCATAGGGCGAGAGCGACTTGCCGATGCGCTCCTCCACCTTGGGCAGCGCCGGGTGGTCGCCATAGGTGGAGCTCGAGGCCGCATAGACGAAGCTCGTCACCCGGCGTCCTTGGCGGCCACCAGCTCGGCGGCATGCTCAGCCTGCACGGTTTCATAACACTAATGGCGTTCCTTTAATTGCGGAGGCCATAGTGGCAGGGGTCAGAAACCTAAGCAGACTTAGGCGCGCCTTTTGCCTAATCCTGCTTAAGGGTCTGACCCCGACGGTCCGGAAGGATATCGACAACCACGGCGGTGGCATCGTCATGTCGCTTGAGGCGGGCAAACCGCTCACCCTCGGGGTCGGCGTCCTCTAGGGCACGCAGCTGGGTCAGCAGCTGCTCCAGTCGCGCATCGATGCCCGCATCGGCAATCCAGTCCGGCGGGGCCTCCAGCCCATATCCCTGCCAAGCCGCCGAGAAGCCATCGCTGGTCAGCAGCACACGGCTGACGTCACTCGCCTTGACGCGCACTATCTCGGGGAGCATCTGCTCGGCGCGTGCCACACTCAGCGCCGAATAGCCCTCGGGGGTATTCAGTCGCTCCCGATGCGCCACCAGCATGGGACGAACCCCTTCCAGCGCCTCAGCGAACGACTGCCCCTGCCGGCGGCGCTGCGCCATCGCCTCGATCGCGCGCTGATCATAGGCCAGCAGGGGCGAATCGGGGAACACGCGCCGGGCGCCAGACACTCCCAGGCAATAGACCTCGCAATCCCCCAGGCGCAGCATCACCAGCTCATCCTCTTCCAACGCGACCAAGGCGAGGCCCGCCGAGGGCAGCCGATGCACGGCAACCGGCTTGTCGCACAGGCGTTGCCATTCCAGCGTCACGTCGGCCAGGGCGCGCCGTAATGCCGATAGCACCACCGGGGCCTCCTGCCACCTGAGCTGCAGCCGCTCCGCAAAACGCGCCACGAACCAGCGCGCATCGCTCGAAACCCCAGCCAGCAGCGGCTCGCCCAGCCCGGTCGCCCCGTCCAGCACGCAGGCGAGCCGCTCGTTGACCACGTAAAGGTCTTCGTTACCCGGTGGGTTACCCGCCGCGCAGAGACCCGCCACCTGCCGCAACCGCCCCATCGCGCCCTCCATTCGCTAGTTGCCAGCCGACTCAGTACAATCGCGCGACCCACCCCGCTTGCAAGGAGGCAGCGCCGTGTCCATCACCCACTATCTCGGCATCCTGTTCTCTCGGCAGCGCTGGCGGCACACCCTGCTGGCGGCCTTGTCGCTGCATCTGATGCTCGGCGCCTATGCGCTGGTGGCCGACATTACCCGCGGCCTGGACCTATCGCTGATCATCAATTCCGTGCAGTTTGCTCTGGTGCAGGCGGCGCTGATGTTGCTCTACCGCAACACCAGCAAGCAGGAAGGCCAGCGCTACTCGCTCGATACCCGCTTCTATCTCAAGCAGTACCGCGACGAACGCCATCGTTTTCTGGCCCTGCAGCGCCAGGCCTCCGGCAAGCTCAAGGCCCTTCACGGCCTGCCGCTCGATATAGGCAGCGCAAGCGGGCTCGCGCGGCTGACCACACGGCACGACCTGATCATCAGCCACAGCGTGCTGGAATGGGCCCCCGAGCGCCCTCTCCCCATCAGCGAGATTCGCTTCAAACTGCAGGAGGACTGGTACGAACTGCCGTGGATCGTCGCCGAACACGGCCTGGATACCATTCTCAAACGCTTCAACGCGGTGGACCGCTACGACTACAACGGCTTGACCCTGGCGACCCACCGCTGGCAGGCCGCACCGGACCACTTCACGCTGACGTTTCAGAAATCGTTCTACTACAACTACCTGGCCACCAACCTGCTGCCGGAATTCAGCCTGCCGGGTGGGCTGACCTACCGGGATTTGCTGGAACCGGGCCCTCAGCTCAGCGAACTCCACAGCGCCCTGCCGGAAAACCACCTCGGCCTCAGCTGCCTGCTGCGTACCCGCGATGGCGCGCTGATCATTCCCAGGCGCAGCCAGCACACCAATGTGTTCAAGGGGCAGCTCTCACCCAGCGTGTCGGGCGCCGCCAACATGTCGACCTGCCGCGACCCAGCCTGCGGCTACTCGCCCTTGGCCTGGCTCGCCCAGGAATTTGTCGAGGAGCTGCCGTTTCTGGCCTCCGCCTCGGAGGCCCTTCCCCAACCGCTGCATCACTACCTGGCACAGGCCAGCTTTCTGGGCGTGACCCGAGAGCTGCGCCGCTGCGGCAAGCCGGAGCTGTTCTTCTTCCTGCAGCTACCGATAGATGCCGCCCAGGTACGCACGCTATGGGCCCAGCACCAGCACGCCAGCAGCGAAGACGCCGCCCTAACCGCCCTGCAAGGCATCGACCACAACGAGAATTCGGGCCTTCTGGTCATCGATGAAGAGCAGCTGTTCCAGCGCATCACCACGCGGGTCGTGCAGGGCGCACGGCGCTGGCCAAACCAACGCCAGACCGATTTTCATATCGTGCTGCCCCAGGGCGACATGGCTGACATTCTTTCGGAGTCGCTGCTGGCCAACCTGATCCTCTACCGGATGAGCCTGTAGGTGAGTCGAGCAAGATACAGGCGACTGACAGGCCCGTGCGGGGGTAGCTAGGAACTGGGGGCGGCATTACCGCGCTGCATGTTCCATCACTGTCTGGATAACCCGGCACGTCTTGTCGATCTCCGCCTCGGTCAGCGTCGGGTGGCAGAGAAACATCAAACTGGTTTCGCCGAGTTCCTTGGCAATGGGCAAAGGCTCTTCCGGCCGCCAGCCGGTTCCATCAAAGGCTTTCTCTCGATACACTTCCGAGCAGGAACCGGAGAAACACGGCACGCCGCGAGCCACTATCTCAGCCTGGATGCGGTCGCGCTCCCAGCCTTCTGCCAACTGCTCCGGCTCCACGAACACATAGCACTTGTAGGCGGCATGCTCGCAGCCGCTGCGTTGGGGGCACTGACTGTCGCACTGCGTACTGCATCGAAACGCTGGCACACGCAGGCCCTGACACTCGCTCGCCGCCTGCCAGATGCGCCCGGCATTGGCTTGGCGAGCTGCAGACCATTCGGGCATACGTCCGAGTTGGATTCGCCCGATGGCGGCTTGCATTTCGGTCATCCGCCAGTTGGTGCCGAAGCTCTCATGTAGCCAGCGAAACCCCGGAGGATGCTCGCGCTCATACACCGCCTCCCAGCTTTTGCCGTGGTCCTTGTAGGCCCACATCTTGCGCCACAGCGCTTCATCGCTGGTGGTGACCACCCCCCCTTCACCGCCGGTGGTCATGATCTTGTCCTGACAGAACGACCAGCAACCCACATGGCCGATGCTGCCTACGCTGTGGCCTCGGTAGGTGGCACCATGGGCCTGGGCGCAGTCCTCAATCACGTAAAGGCCGTGCTGCTCGGCCAGCGCCATCAGCGCATCAATCTCGCAGGGCCAGCCGGCCAGGTGTACGGCGATGATCGCCCGGGTATTTGGGGTAATTTTCTCAGCCACGGTGGTTGCAGTGATGTTCTGGGAGTTGCGGTCCACATCGGCAAACACCGGCACGGCACCAGCGGTAACGATGCTGGAGACCGAGGCCATAAAGGTGCGCGAGGTGACGATCACTTCATCCTGCCCTCTGCCCTCGCCTTCGCCGATGCCCAGCGCCTTCAAAGCCAAATCCAATGCATTAGTGCCGTTGGCAACGGCAATGGCGAAAGCATTGTCAGAAAACTGGGCGAACTCGCGTTCGAACTCGCGGCCTTCCTGGCCGGTCCAGTAGTTCACCTTATTGGAGAGCAGCACACGCTGCACCGCCTGCGCCTCTTCCTCGGTAAAAGAGGGCCAGGGCGAAAAAGGTCCGTTAAGCATCAAACCACCTTGGAAGATGACCACGGCTAGCTTTTGGGGTCAGACCACCAAGGCACTGCAAAAGCACAGCACCTGCCAACCTTGAGTATTTGATACCTGCGGGGTCTGACCACCAAAAGCGGGCGACATGCAGGTTGCGTAAGTGAATCAAATAGGTTTCGCCGGATTCCCAATTACCGTAACACCAGGAGGAACACTCTTAGTGACCACAGCGCCCATTCCTACAACAGCGCCCTTGCCTACCACCAATGGCTCCCCAGGTTTTCCTTGCTTAATGACAGCGCCGGTTCCGATATAGGCATAATCTTCTACTACTACATTGCCATTACATTTTACTGCCGGCGCGAAAGTAACGTGATCTCCAATCACACAATCGTGTGCCACATAACTGTAAATGTTTGCATGAAATGATTGACCGATAGTGATGTTGGATGTCAGCGTAACAAAAGGGCAAAGAATACACGCCGAGCCAATCACCACTTCAACCAAAATTAAATTATTCCGGGCCATTATTGAAACCGGTTTAATTCCATCTGCGTAACAGCGTTCTTCAATTTTGCGACGGACCTTGGCATCTGCTATGGCGACAGAAACTCTCTTCTCTTCCACCTCTTCCTCAAGAAACTCTTGGTAAGTCAGTGCTCTAGCCCCATTGACTTCATCAAAATCATAGTTATCGTCTATAAAAACCAACTCACAGTCTTCAGCGGCGTAGCTATCACGCGCAACAGGCATTACTTCACGACCGAACCCGCTTACTCCATATATTCCAATTAGCTTCCTAGCCATATCACTCTCCCTTTTTTCCTTGATTGCCAGTAAACTTTGACATGGTAGCCTCACACTCACCACTAATATCGTCACGCCCTAAAACTTTCTTCACGGTAAGTAACAGGATCTTGAGATCCAGCCGGAATGACTGGTTGTCCACGTACCACACATCCAGCTTGAACTTCTCTTCCCAGCTAATCGCATTTCGCCCGTTGATCTGAGCCCAGCCAGTCACTCCGGGGCGTACTTCATGGCGGCGATACTGTTCGGGGCTATAGAGCGTAAGGTACTCCATCAGCAGAGGACGCGGCCCCACCAGGCTCATATCGCCCTTGAGCACATTCCAAAGCTCCGGTAACTCATCCAGGCTGGTGGCGCGCAGAATGCTACCCAGTCGTGTCATTCGCTCTTCATCTGGCAGCGGGTTACCGTGCTTGTCTATCGCATCGCGCATGGTACGGAACTTGATCATCTCGAATGGCTGACCATACAGGCCAGGGCGCACTTGGCGAAACAGCACCGGGGAGCCGAGCTTAAGGTGGATCAGCAGGGCCACAATAAATAACACAGGGGAAAGCAGTAAAAACGCGATGATTGCTGCCAACACATCGAATAATCGTTTAATCAAGACTCACTCATTCCTGGAAAAGAACACTTGCGAGTTTCTCGGCTAACTGTCCATATTCGTACTGCTCCATGGCTGCCTTGCGCCCATTGCCACCCCTAGCCGCTCTTTCTTCAACAGGTAAGTTATAGAGTTTCAGCACGGCATCAGCGAGTTGCTGGGGATCCTCAGCTAAAATCTGAACGCCCGCCTTACTCTCTTCTACCGGCCTATATTCACCAGAATCAATACCATAAATTACCGGCTTACCTGAATAAAAGTAATCGAACAACTTGTTCGGAGAAACACCAAAACGAAACAGCGGATCCCTCGTAAGACCGATATAACACGCATCAAAACGGCTCAGCATCGCCTGAATTTCTACCTTGGGGATAGGATCAATGAAATACACATTATCCAACCCTTTTTCAGCGACTTGCTCCTTTAACGCCTTCTTGCTTTTACCATCACCCACCAAGACAAAGGCAATCTCAGTATACGACCTTAACGAATCGGCAGCATCAATGAGAGTCTCCAGGGAGTTCGCCACACCAAAGGTGCCTGTATAGCCAACAATAAATTTTTGTTCAGGAACCTGGCTGGCAGCATCCGTATTCAGCGGCACCTTCTGGTTGACCTCAGCCAGAGAGAAACCATTGGGAACCCATGAAAACTTATCACGATCCATTCCCCGGCTAACCATATGCTCAACGGCGTTTTTCAGATTAGACACCACGGAATCGGACTCTCGGTAAGCCTTACCCTCTACCCATTGCATCAAGCGGATAAAAGGATGGCTTGGCGAGTAGCCACCGATCTCTGTCAAGGTCAACGGCCAGATATCACGCACTTCAAAGACAAGGCGAGCTCCGAACGCCTTCGCCAACCGTTGAGCGCCAAGAAACGCAAAGGGTGAAGGAGAAGAGACAAGAATGGTATCGGGCTTATCAGGGATAAAACTTAACAGCCCCCGGAGCTTCCAGGAAAAAAGGAACCAATTGAGCACTCGTTTCTTGCTGTGGGCCTCTTCGTAATGGGGCATTTTTGTCCATACAAACGAAAATCCCTCATGCGACTCAAGAACGAAGGGATCATCTACAACAGGAGGGTTACGCAGAAGGTGATGCGATGAAGAGCCAATCAGATAGACATTATAGCCCTGCTTCGCCAGCTCTCGTGCAAGATAGTAGTGACGACCGCCAACACCAGTCTCCGGCGTAGACGCATACTGGTTGACGATCCAGACCGTCTTGCTCATGAACCCGCCTTGATCAACTCATCCACTATCCGTTCGGCGGCTTGCCCGCCGCCGTAGAGCTGAGCATTATCCTGCACCTTGCGCCTAAAATGGCGCTCGGCAGCCTCTATGATCTTCTCCTGGCCGGCACCCACCAGCTCATTGGCGCCCGCCTCGATCAGCTCCACCCATTCGGTCTGGTCGCGGATCGTTACGCAGGCCTTGCCGAAGAAGAACGCTTCCTTCTGCACGCCACCGCTGTCGGTAAGTACCAGACCACAGTGGTCGAGCAACCAGACCATCTCGAAATACCCAACCGGGTCGATGAACATCACATCGAGCTTGAGGTGATGACGTTCGATGGCGGCGTGCGTGCGAGGATGCAGGGGCAGCACCACCGGTGCCACCTCACGGTGGACGCGGTTCAGCCCTTCCACGATGGCGGCCAGGCGTTGAGGATCGTCGGTATTCTCTGCACGGTGCAGGGTGGCCAAAATGAAGGCATCCGGTACATCGAGCCCGACCGGCGCTGCGGCGCGTCTGGCAAAGAACAGGGCCGCATCCTGCATCACATCACCGACCTGAAGAACCTGGGCCGGTTTATGAGCGAAACCTTCATTCTCCAGGTTACGAACGGCAGTCTCGGTCGGGCAGAACAGCAGGTCGCTAATTTGATCAGTCAGGATGCGGTTGATCTCTTCCGGCATGGCCATGTTGAAGCTGCGCAGCCCCGCCTCTACGTGCGCCACCGGGACATGCAGCTTGACAGCCGCCAGCGCACCCGCCAGCGTGGAGTTGGTATCGCCATACACCATCACCCGATCAAGCTTGTGCGCCAGTATCGCCTGCTCGATCTCAGCCAGCATGCGGCTGGTCATCGCGCCGTGGTTTCCTCCGTGGATATCCAACTGGATATCAGGGCGCGGAATTCCCAACTGATCGAAGAATACCGCCGACATATTGGCATCGAAGTGCTGCCCAGTATGAAGGAGAATCTCTTGGATACCCTCAGCTTCCTGAATAGCACGCGAAACGACGCTCGCCTTGATGAATTGAGGGCGTGCGCCGATGATGGTAAGTATACGCTGCATGAGACTCGCTACTTGTCTAGTGAATCATAGAGGCTGAAAAGCTTCTTCTCTTCGACGCTCCAGTTGTACATTTCCTGGACCGCCCGCTGACCATTGCGCCCCATCTTTTCAGCTTCATCAGGATTGGCAATCAGATAATCAATGGCATCAGCAATAGCCTGAGGGTCCAGCGGGTCTACGCAGATGCCGCACTGATTACCTTCGATCATTTTTTTCCAGAGGGGAAAGTGAGACCCAATGACCGGAACACCCGCACTCATGTATTCGAACATTTTGTTGGGCTGTGCATCAATATGATTTGGCGATGGCAGAAAAGTTACCACCCCTCCGATACAGTGTGACAAGATATCACGCACCTCTTCACGGCCAACAAAGCCATATGCGTCTACTTGGCTCCAGCCACTATCTGCATGTGCTGCTTCTTCTACATGAGGCTCGTTAAATTCACCTGCTAACTGGAGGCGTGCCTTTGATTTTACTAGCCCCATCGCCTGAACGACTTGAGATATACCTCGAATTTTGCCGATCCCGCCCACATAGGCAATATGGTCCTTTTTTCGAGACCAATCGACGCTACCAGCAGAAAGTTCACCAAGCAAAGGGTAGTTGTTGATATCAACTGAACGAACCCCCATAGCGGCGAATTTATCGCGGATAAACGGCGTTGCAGCTATTACAGCATCCAGCTTTCGGCAGGCCCAATTCTCATAAACGGAAAAACTCTTTGAAAGCACCCACTTTGCAGGCTTATTCAGGTAAGGCTTACCCAGCAGCTGTTTAGGTACATCTTCGTGGGCATCGAAGATAACCTTCTTGCCACACTTCTTCAGCTTCAGTCCTATCGGTATCAACTCAGGGTCATGCAGATGATAAACATCAGCATCCAGCTCAAGCGCCTTACTAAACACCAGCCCCGGCGCGTTGCGGATGCGGTCTAATCGGCCTTTGGATGCGCCAACGTCGTAGATAGCAATACCGTTTTTCTCTTCATCACCCTTGCCATCCGCTACGACCAAAGATACTGAATAGTTGTGGTTGGCTAGGGAGGTGCACTCCTTAAGAAAGATGCGGGTGTCAAAGCGAGGGTGTACGGAGGTTAGTTGGGCGACTTTTAGCATGTTTATCAATGAAACCTTTTTGTGCGTGCGGGGAGCGGCGGGATAGCAGCTCTGGGAGTGGCAACCGCCTTGTATCGGTAACAGGCGACGGCCAAACCCCAGGCAAATGCCGGGAAACCCCAAAAAACCGATTTAGCTCCCAACATGAGTATCAAGAAAAATAGAGATAAAGTTCCGGCGATTCTTGGAAGATCAGTGTGATTATATTGGTTTTTCCGTACTTGCTTGAGACTAACGACAAACGATGAGAAAAGAAGTGACAGGTATAAAAAAAATCCAACTACCCCCAGTTGTCTCCACACCGAGAAAATATTATGGGCATAAGCACCGACCTTGTCACTATTCCTGGCGTGCCCAGCAAAATCCCCCAGCAATGGTGACTCTTTAATAGTTTCAAATGCTTTTACCAGGAGGTCACTCCTTGCCATTCCCGAGGTAGATTCCGATATATTTAAGAGCTGGAATTGCCGAGAGGTTGAAATTGAATCGTAGTAATAGGCAACTGAACCAATGACAATCAGGCTGGCTACCAGAGCAGCCATAACTGTTAATAACGGCCTCTCGCGGAAGTGTAGATAGGCAATGAATGGAAAAACCGCCACTACCCCAACCAACTCAGAACGTGCACCTATTAAGAACAATGTAATCAACAGGAGGAAGGCTACAGCTACCGCAAGGCGAATATTTCTGATGACTGCAAGCAACACCAAACCTGTCATTGCAGCTGAACGCGCGAGACCTTGATAAGTAAGCGACCCTTCTGCGTCACTCAAACCGTAAAGGAAAATAAGGCGCCGAAAGTCAACATTAAGAAGAACTGCAGCACTGATTCCCACCATACAGATCAACAGGATGTATACGTACCTATTGCTAAGAACCGGTGGCCAGGAGTACCCAATGCTGAACAGTGCAAGCCAGACTGCTATAAGGGTTAACCATTGTAACAAGACATCGCTGCGCCCCTGAGTGGCATCTCCAAATAGGTGATGCATCGCAAGCCAAACTGTGCAGTATATGACTAGAGTCAAGAACAGCAATGTTAGAACTAAACCAGCTCCTCTTAACTTTACAGCATTAGTCAACACAAGCGGTAAAAGCGCCGCTAGGGCGACGGCAGTGAAAGCCCCAAACCCACCTCCGAGAACAGGCGGGATAAGGCGCGCCCCCACAGCGCTACTATAGAAAAACAAGAAAGGGAATAGTAATAGAAAAAAAAATAGGGGCAATCGTTTGATCATTTTATTTGATTACTCATGTTGATCAGCCACCATCCCGTCAGCTTGTCCTATACTGAGGTTATATCCAGCAGAGGAGCCGACGTCATGGCACGTAACCCTATCCAGTTCCAGCCCGGCCTGTCGCTGCCAGCCTTCCTCGAGCAGTACGGCACAGAAGCGCAATGTCGGGCGGCGCTCGTTGGCCCAAGGGGTTCGTCTGCCCCGACTGCGGCAACACGACCTGCTG